>CAWJPV010000024.1:0-329001 GCA_963844785.1 uncultured Acidobacteriaceae bacterium
CAGTAACCGGCACGAAGCGGCGAAGCCACTCCGAGCCAACGAAGTAAAAAGGAATTCAGCATGGCACGTATAGCTGGCGTAGATCTGCCCCGCCACAAGCAGGCAAGAATCGCGCTGACCTACATATTCGGTATCGGCAACCCGCGTGCGCTACGCATCCTGGTGACGGCCAATGTGGACCCGTTCAAGAAAGTTCAGGATTTAGGCGAAGACGAGGTAAACCGTATCCGCCAGGTGATTGAGAACGAAGGCGAGATCGAAGGCGATCTGCGCAAAGACGTCTCGATGCACATCAAGCGGCTGATTGACATTCAGTCCTATCGTGGACTGCGCCACCGGCGCAATCTGCCCGTTCGCGGCCAGCGCACCCACACCAACGCGCGCACCCGCAAGGGACCGCGTAAGGGCACAATCGCAGGCAAGAAGAAAGCGACGGCGAAGACTTAATGGCAAAGCAGGAGCAGAAGCAGCAGGCATCCGGCAAGGCTGCCAAGAACAAGAAGTTCAAGAAGCGTGAGCGTAAGAACGTTCCGTACGGATTGGTATACGTTCAGGCCTCCTTCAACAACACCATCGTGACCATCACCGACGGCCAGGGCAACACGCTTTCCTGGAAGAGCTCCGGCTCTCTCGGCTTTCGTGGATCGCGCAAGGGCACTCCCTTTGCCGCCCAGCAGGCCGCGATGAACGCCGCCAACCAGGCGCGGGATCACGGTCTGCGTTCGGTGGATGTTCGGGTAAGTGGTCCTGGCTCCGGCCGTGAGTCGGCGGTACGCGCCCTGGCAGCAGCGGGACTCGACGTCCGCTCCATCCGTGACGTTACGCCCATCCCGCACAACGGTTGCCGTCCGCCCAAGCGCAGGCGCGTCTAAGACTTTTAACCGCAGGACCGGGACGAGGGATTTTCATCCGTAAACCGGTCGGCCTCTGAACTAAGGAGAATTACGTGGCACGTTATACCGGACCAGTCTGTCGTCTTTGCCGTCGTGAAGGCACCAAGCTCTTTCTGAAGGGCACCAAGTGCTTCTCAGAAAAATGCCCCATTGAGAAGCGCAACTTTGCCCCCGGCCAGCACGGCCGTGACCGCAAGCCCAAAATCGTAGGCTACGGCCTGCAATTGCGGGAAAAGCAAAAAGCCAAGCGCATCTATTTCACCCTGGAGAGCCAGTTCCGCGCCTATTACGAGAAGGCATCGCGGGCCCAGGGCGTCACTGGCGAACTGCTCTTGCAGCAGCTCGAGCGCCGTCTAGACAACGTGGCCTTCCGCCTCGGCTTCGCCAGCTCGCGTCGCCAGGCGCGCCAGATCGTGCGCCACGGCCATGTGGAAGTGAATGGCCGCAAGGTGAACATCCCGTCGTTCCAGGTAAGTGTGGGCGACGACATCAAGATCCGTGAAGGCAGCAAGAAACTCACAGTACTCGAAACCTCGACGGAGTTCGCGAGCCACCAGGTAGCGCCGCGCTGGCTGCAGGTGGATCACGCAAATCTGTCCGGCAAGGTACTGGCGCTGCCCAAGCGTGAAGACGTGAATCTGCCCGTAAACGAGCAGCTGATCGTCGAACTGTATAGCAAGTAGTCGCAGAGTACAGATTCAATCAACGAGGAGAAACAAGCACGAGCGTAGCAGAATGCTTCGCGACGCCGTTGCATGGAGAGGAACACAGATATGCTTTGGAGAGGATTCCAAAAACCGAAACGTCTTGCAGTGGATACGGAGACGCTCACCGAGAAGTACGGCAAGTTCAGCGCCCAGCCTTTTGAGCGCGGCTTCGGCACCACCATCGGCAACGCGCTGCGGCGCACGCTGCTTTCGTCGATTGAAGGCGCGGCTGTAACCGCCGTAAAGATCGAAGGCGTACTGCACGAGTTTCAATCGATCACCGGCGTAGTTGAAGACGCCACCGACATCATCCTGAATCTCAAGCAGATTCCCTTCAAGCTGAACGGGGAAGGTCCCAAGGCGCTTTATCTGCGTGCGGACCAGCCGGGAGTGGTGACCTCGGGCATGATCGAGGCCGACGGAGACGTAGAGATCCTGGACAAGGACGTCTATGTCGCAACCGTCAGCGAAGGTGGCAAGCTGGACATGGAAATGCGCCTCAAGCGCGGCCGTGGCTATGTCTCCGCCGACAAGAACTTCGATTCGGATTTAGGCATCGGCTTCATTCCTGTGGACTCCGTTCACTCGCCTGTTCGCAAGGTGAACTACACCGTCGAAGCTGCTCGTCTGGGTCAGATCACCGACTATGACAAGCTGAGCATTGAAGTCTGGACCAATCGTTCGGTATTGCCCGCTGATTCGCTAGGGCTCGCTGCCAAGCTGCTCAAGGACCACATGAGCATCTTCATCAACTTCGAGGAAGAGATCGAAGCCGAGAGCGCGCACGACGAAGGCCGGATGCAGTTGCGCAACGAGAACCTCAATCGTTCCGTAGAGGAGCTTGAGTTGAGTGTGCGCAGCTACAACTGCTTGAAGAACGCGAACATTCAGACCATCGGCGAGCTGGTACAGAAGACCGAGCCGGAGATGCTCAAGACCAAGAACTTTGGCCGCAAGTCCTTGAACGAGATCAAGGAAATTCTCGCGCAGATGGGCTTGTCATTGGGCATGAAGATCGACGAGCACGGCAACGCGGTGCCTGGCCCGACCAGCGTACTGCCGGCCGCAACCCTGGCAGCAAGCTACAACCGTTACGACGACGAAGAGGATGACGACGACGAAGATCTCGAGGGAGTAGATATTCCCCTCCAGTCGGAGCCGGAGAACTTCTAGTTGGTTGGAGTGACCGGTGGCAGAACCCACCGGTCACCCGTTTAATTTCGCAGGAAAGAGAAACCCATGCGCCATCGCAATGCAGGATACAAACTAGGACGCAACACCAGCCATCGCCGCGCGCTGCTGCGCAACCTGGTTACGTCCATTCTTCTTGAGGACCGTGTAGAGACGACCATCACCAAGGCCAAGGCCGCTCGTCCTCACGTAGAAAAGCTGATCACGCTGGGCAAGCGCGGCGATCTGCACTCCCGCCGTCTGGCACTCTCTTATCTGCAGACTCGGGAAGCAGTCTCCCGCCTGTTTGATACCGTGGCCCCGCGCTACGGCGATCGCGCCGGCGGCTATCTGCGCATCGTCCGCACCGGCTTCCAGAAGGGCGATGGAGCCGAGAAGGCCTTCATCGAGCTCCTCGGTTCCGAGCACGAATTGGACGAGAAGCGTCAGAAGCGCGCCGAAGCAAGGGCCAAGCGCCGCGAAGAAATCGACAAGGCGATGTCCGAGAACCCGCCACCCGACGGCAGCGGCGACCACGCCTAGAGTCTGTCAGCAATTCCACAAAGCCCGCGCCGTTAGGCGCGGGCTTTGCTGTGTGCGGGAAACTGTCTGAACTAAAAACATTACCGTTTCAGGTGGTCTTTGCATAAGGTTACGGTGTTGTGCCACCGTGCACTAAATAGATATCGCATTAGTACGATTTTCTGGTTAACTATAATATTTGCAATGAGATGCGATATCGTGTGCGGATTTCGTATGCCCTACGCGTCCTAAAGCACACGGCTGCATCTGAAATGGTATGGGCTCCGAGGCGGAAGCTGCTAAACTCTGTGGACGACGAAGCATTATGCCTCTTTTTTGAAGGAGAAAAGCTGTGACATCGACGACGCTGGACCGGCGGACGAGAAGGCACGTTGAGGTGGCCATAGCTACCTCCGACCTGTTTTCGCGGCGAGCCGGAGGCGGTCTTCCTGAGGTCGATGCCAGCTGTATTGATTTTGACGACTGCGTGCTTCGAGGGATGGAATCTGAGGCTATTGCTTGGATTAAGCAGGGCAATTCGTTAGATGAACAGGTGTTTTTGATAGCAAGTCAGGAGTCCCTCGCTAGGTTCCCTGAGGTCCTTGATTCTGAGTCGACCCTGATTGAGAAGGTTGGTACCCTCAAGGGGGTTAGTGGGTCCGAACTCGCTAATCGCTTGAGTGACCTCCTTGAAGAGGTATATTCTCCCCTTGAGGTCGATTTCGGCGCCGATGCGCTGAAGGCCGCAAACGGTATGTCTATTTTCGAAACAACCAAATCCGCGAATCGCGATCCTCAAGAGATCGATCCGGTCTACCTCAAGCAAGTGCTTTCGCCCGAGCAGGAAGACCAACTGCTCAGTTTCTTGCGCCTCCCCGAGGAAGAATCGGACCCGTCGAACACAGGCACCGATTAAGTTTGCAGCGACGATGGATCCCTTCCTCGAGCTGCATCGAATCGGACCGGTCTAAATCGGTTTTTGACCCTTTTGCTTGCAACCCGTGCTGCAGCGATTGGCGCCCCAGTCAGAATCCTGCCGTCCACGGGCCTCCACAGTGTGGCCTCCTCTCATAATTGTCAAAATAATGCGACTATCTGTCACGGACAGGACCATCAGGCTTATTTCACTTCGATGCCAAGTTGTGGTGCACACTCGTCATCAGGAAATTTCCTTGGAGGAACTTTCCAGGTCCTGGTATTGCGTCTCGGTGTTTCTCAGGCACCAGCGCCGTTTAACAGTATCCCGAAGCCAATGTTTTCCCGCCACCTTGTCCCATTTTATCCACCGTACTAGAAACCGTTGAAACAGGCTGGACCCGCAGCACGAAACTAGATCTCTGGTGCAGAGACTTTGTTTTTCTGACATAGCACGGATTCTAAGGGGGAAGAAAGTTGCCAAGGGCAAGCGCCCTTCCTTCCCTCCCGGCCTGTTGTGTATCCGAAACACACCATGAAGCAAGATGCGAAAGCTCGCCGATAAGACGACCTCCCCGTTTAGACCACTCGAACACCGCTTCTAGCGATTCGCATTAAGCTCATTGCGTTACTGAGTTCGCTCGTCTAAATTGGCCCACTTCGCTCATCTGAATTGGCCCACCTGTACAAGCCCGGATGTAAGCATTCGGGGATGGACAGGAGGCAAAAGGTGGAACTATTTGAGGTGATCCGGTGGGGCTACGCGGCCGGAGAGACGATTCAAGGGCTATCCAAGAAGCACGGTGTGCATCGGCGGATGGTGCGGCAGGCGATCGGCAACGCGATTCCTCCCGAGCGAAAAGCAGCGGTACGCGAAGCGCCCAGACTGGGTCCGGTCATGGCGCAGATCGAGCGGATGCTGGCCTCTGACCTTCAGGCTCCGCGCAAACAGCGGCATACGGCTCATCGGATCTGGATGCGACTGCGCAAGGAGCATCCGGAGCACCCGGTTGGGGAAGCCACAGTGCGGCGCTATGTGCGGGAGCGGAAGCGGGAGTTGGGACTCAGCGGGCGGGAAGTGTTCGTGCCGCAGAGCTACGAGTGGGGCCAGGAAGCGCAGGTGGATTGGTTCGAAGCCATGGCCGTACTGGGCGGCGAAGCGCGCAAGCTGCAGTTTTTCGCCATGCGCAGCATGGGCTCGGGCGATGCGTTCCATCGAGCCTATCCGCACGCCACGCAGCAAGCGCTGCTGGAAGCTCACGAACATGCGTTTGCCTATTTTGGCGGTGTTTTCAAGACCCTGCGCTACGACAACATGACCTCGGTGGTGAAGAAGATTCTGCGCGGATACCAACGGGTGGAGACGGATCGGATCATCGCGTTCCGGTCGCACTGGGGCTACCGGAGTGAGTACTGCAACCCGGCCAGCGGCCACGAAAAAGGTGGCGTGGAAGGCGAGTTGGGCTGGTTCCGGCGCAACTGGCTGGTGCCCGTGCCGGAAGCCAGTGCGTTGGACGCGTTGAACCAACATATCCTGGATGCCTGCCTGGAGAACCGAAGCCGCACCATTCTCGGCCGCGGCATGACGATCGGTCAGGCCAGCGAGCTGGAACGCGAGCATTTGTCGCCGCTGGCCGAGGAAGGATTTCCGATTGACGAGTTGCTGTATCCGCTTCTGGTGGACAGCAAAGGCCGCGTCAAGGTGAAGACCAACTGGTACTCGACCCCGCTCTGGCCAGGGCTACGCGTAACCGCGATGGTTTCCCCGTTAAGCGTGGAGATCGTGCACGACAACAAGGTGGCTGCGCGGCACGCACGTTGCTACGGGCGCGGTCATCAGATCCTTGATCTGGAACACTATCTCGATGTGCTGGATAAGAAGCCGGGGGCCATGGCCGGTTCCACGCCCTTGCAGCAGTGGCGTGAGGCTGGCCGCTGGCCCGCTTGTCTGGACGCGATCTGGCGAGAGCTTGAGCAGCGTCATGGCAAGGGCAACGGGACCCGCGAGATGATCTCGCTGATCCGTGCCGGTTCCATCGACGGATGGGACAAGCTGATCGTAGCCGTGAAAGAGGCATTGCGGCTGGGGATTAGCGATGCAGCCGCAGTGCTGCATTTGCTGCGTATGCCCGACCCGGAGCAACGCCATCAATACGCTGTCGCCCTGGCGGAAGAACTCCTTCCGTTCGAACGCCCCATGCCGGTGATGGATGAATACGATCTGTTGCTGGCCAACACGACGGGAGGCATCCAGTGAAGAACCAGACGCAAGCACTCGAACATGCCAGCATTCGGCAGTACTGCAAAGCGACTCGACTGCCTACCGTGGGCGCCAACTTTCAATCGCTGGCCGAGCAGGCGGTGAAGGAGAACCACAGCCACACGCGCTATCTGGAAGCGCTGCTGTCGATCGAGTGCGAAGAGCGCGACCGGCACGCCATCGACAACCGCATTCGCGATGCACACCTGCCGCGCTTGAAGACGCTGGAAGAGTTTGATTTCGCGCAAGCCCAGCAGATCCCGGCGGCACGCATCCGCGAGTTGGCCGAAGGCGGCTATATCGAACGCAAGGAGCCGATTGTATTGATCGGCGAGTGCGGCACGGGAAAGACCCACCTGGCCATCGGTTTGTGCCTGGCCGCTTGCCGGCAGAAGCGGCGCGTCCGCTTCACGACGGCGGCGGCTCTGGTCAACGAGTTGGTGGAAGCCAAGCAGAACAACCAGGTGCGCAAGCTGATGATGCGTTGGCAGAAGTACGAGCTGATCGCGCTGGACGAAGTCGGATACGTGCCTCTGGCGGACATCGGCGCGGAGTTCCTCTTTCAGGTGATCTCGGAGCGGGCTGAGCGGGCGGCCATCATCGTCACCACCAACTTACCCTTCTCGGAATGGACGACCGTGTTTCCCAATCCCCGGCTCTGTAAAGCGGTGTTGGATCGGATCACGGATCGTGCCCACATCATCGAAACCGGAACCGAATCCTTCCGCTTCCGACGCACGTTTGAAAGGAGCAAGAAACATTGAGCTAAAAGCTCAACCGCAACAAGGGACCGTGGAAATGACGGTCTGTGGAAAGCATGGGAAAACGATAAAACTGTTTTCCCACCCTTCCCACAGACCTTGGAAATCGCTACCGCGATTTCCACATTACACACGGCCTCGACGACGGAAAAGAATAAATTTCAAACTCTTCAAACCAAAGCAGGAACAATGATGCACAATAACCACTACCCAGGTGGGCCAAATTAGATGATCAAAGTGGGCCACGCCGGATGAGCGAACTCAGTTACGCATAAGCAACAGCTTTTACGAATACCTGAGAACTAGTAGTTGATTTTCTGTAACCTCCATCAGGATAGACGCGGAAACCAGGACCAGAAGGAAGTGGCCTAATGCAAACCCGTCGATCTGGATTTTTTATGCTAGTGCGTTTTCTTTAGGGCGGACTTCCGTCTGTTTTGCTCCACCTGGATTGACGTCTCACTATCAAGTACGCACCCTTTGAAAATCCTCCGGGAGACTTTATGAAAGCGGCCCTTGGTCTTGTGGGTTATGTCTTGTTTCTGCTGGTTGGGCTCATGATCTTAGGCTTTGGTTTGCGTCATCTGTCCTCTATCCTTACGGTGGCAACAAGGGTCGCGGACTTCGCCTTTGGGCTTGCACTATTTTGCCTTCTCCTCGCGATCATTCCTGCAGCACGAAAATCCGCCGGCACCACGATGGTGGTGGCAAGCTATTTTCTCGGTCTGAATGTCTGGCTCGGTGGCGTGGATGCGGTGTATGCCTCATGGGGCTTCGTGCCTCTCCTCTTGGGTCTAATGTTTTTTGGCATTGGGCCCGTGCCCATGGGACTCGTGGCGCTTCTCATTCACCATCAGGCTCCTAAGGCGGGGCTGTTATGTCTAGGTCTAGCTATTATGTTCATCGTCCGATTGAGTGGAAATGCCATCGCTCGTTCCGGAGAAAAGCTGAAGGAAAAGAAGGAGTTCAAGAGACAGATCATTAACGAATGGAGGGACCGTCGTCCCGAGGAGACATCGGCTTAAACCGAGTCTCCCCCTACTGGGGAAACCCCGGGATGGATTCCCCTTAACTTCCGTATCTCCCGCAATCCACGCGCACGAAAGTGCCTGGCGAAGACGCTCTAATCGCCCCGTTGATTGTCGGCACATGATGCCTGACGATCCGCCAGCTATTTGCCGATAGCGAGACAATTGCGATCTTGCGGCCTGTTAGATTTTGCTGGTATTCGAGCGAAAGGTCGCCCGTGAGGAGAACTTCGAATCCTGCAGCTTCGGCCGCCTGTAGCAACTCCCCGTTCGTGAATCCGCCGAAGCCAACATAGACCGCCGTGGACACATCGTGGTTCGGCAGATGCCCGCGCAATTGGTGCGGCATGTTCTCATCAAGCAAAATATTCAAGGCTGTAACAGGAGCTTGCGGGAGTGGCCGTAGGCTCTGAGGGAGCGGATCGTCTCCACAGAGAGACTAGGAAAGCTCTCATGTGTTTCTTCGACTGTTGCTCCCAGTTCTTGGTCTGTGAGGATTGTGTCGGCGGGGATCCGCGTGCCCTTGACGACAGGCCTACCGCCTACCTTTTCAGGAACGCTCTCTACTAGCTCGCACTCAGACCAATCAACGGTCACGATTTTCTCCACAGCTCCTATGATGTTAGCCAGCGGCCGCAGGCGGGTCAACCGCTTGCTCGGGATCCGATTGGGGACGGAGTAACCCCTAAGTGAAATGCCGGCGGCTGCGATACCACATTCCCCTATATATCGATAGTTCCCGGAGGGAAAGGAGGGGGCAAAGCTCTACAGACCGAAGCGGCCCCAATGCAGACCCGCCGGTTTGGCTCTCACCCTAATGCGTTTCCATTGGGGGTCATTTCCGTCTGCTGCGAGATTTGCTTTTGCTGCGAGATGCTTCATGGTCACTTCTCCCCCTTAACCAGAAAGTCTTCCACCGCGCCGATCGTGAACGGCCCCTTGCAATCCAGAACCACGTGCCCACATCCGGGGATGATGGCCAACTCTCCGTCTCCCAACAAACGGTAGAGCTCTACTATCTTCTCGGTCTGATTGTAAGGATCATGGTCGCCGGCAATAATCAGTGTCGGCGCTTTGATCGATCGTATCTGCGCGTCCGTCACATACACCGGCCCCAGCCACATCCTGGTTAGCTTCTCGATGAACTCGTCCCACTTCTCTGGCGCGGGCATCAACTTCTTGCGCTCGGCAACAAATTGCGGCGAATCTCTTTCTAGGTCGGCCGGTTTTGAGGCCACCAGTTCAGCGCGCGCCTGCGCCGTCCAGTCGGCGAGTGCCATTGGGCCGCCGATGGCAACCAGGCGCCGCACCAGTTCCGGATGAGCCGCGGTCAACGTGTACGAGGTAACCGCGCCGTCGCTGAATCCAAGCACGTCTACCTTATCCGTGGTCTCGTGGCGAATGACTGTGTAAGCGTCCTTCGCAAACAGCGCGTAGGAAAAAGGCTGCGCCCCCAGCTCGGACTTCCCATGTCCCCGAGTGGCGATCGCTATTACCCGGCGGTGCTTGCTCACTTCTTGAATCAGCTCGCCAAACTCTTCGATATACCCATACAAGCCGCCATGAAGCAGCACCAGCGGAGTTCCACCACTCCCATAGATTTCGTAATAAATCTTCGCGTCGTCTACCTGTAGATAGTGGCCTGCCGCTGGATTGGCTCCGTATAGGATTTTTCCTGATCCGCCTTGTGCATAGACCGTTGGTGAAGCAAGCAGAACGATACTCATCAAGAACACCACCACCATCGTTTCGAGATTGTTTCTCAAGCGAACATCCTCACCGGACGCAAAGCGTCCTCTAGCGTTTTCCGGGGAAAGACCGAGTAGATTCTCTAGGTGGGATCGGGTAGCTTGCTTGGAGCGGAGCCCTCCCCCAAACGGCTAGGGAGGCTCGCATCAATCATCACACTGGAAACGCACCCTTTACATAGGCCCCTGCGCCCAGCACTACCCGGATTGATTCTTGCAAAATAAAGCACCGCCGGCTCTCGTGTCAATTCGAGACAAAGGTAGGACAGCTTTACCTGTTGGAAGCGTGCTTTAGCAGTGGGACTATTGCAGAGCCAGCCAAAGCCCGAGAAGGCATAGCGCGAGTAAAGCCGGTGCGACGATCTTCACCGTCCGTCTGAGCAGGTTGATCCTGGCGGACAATACTTGCTGAGTCGCAACCTGAGCACGGTGAGCCATTAGATCATCGCACGCCCGTGAAAGGTCGGCTAATGCGTACGCCGGGGCCTCAGTAGTTTGCGCTTCGGCTAGTTCCATGGACGCAATGTTAGCTAGATCGCCAAGCCGGGTCCATGACCCAATCGGGTACAAAGTGCATCCCGATTTTTGTCAGTCCGCAGTAATGGCGAAACCGCACTTAAGTAATTGGTCTGGAGCCGAGGATGAGGATGTCCACCAGCCTTCTTGCGCTTTGCACCCAGCCTGGCCCCGACGCGACATTGGAGACGCCGACGAGAGCCCGGAGCAGATCGAGTGGATCGAGGTCGGGGCGGATGTCACCGCTCTCGATGGCTCGCTCCACCAACGCATGAATCGCGCCTTTGATCCGGGTCCCCGTTGTTTCGAATAGCTTCGAGGGTCCTCCAACAATCGTGTTCAGAGCGGGTGCGATGATCTGCTTTGCCGCGATGTAATCAACAAAGAGCAGCATCCAGGCTCGCAGCGCCTCAACCGGAGACATCGTCTCGGCAAACTTCTTCTCTGCCGCTGACACCTCTTCTACCCCCTTACGATAAACCGCCTCAAGCAGCGCGTCGCGTGTAGGAAAGTGACGGTAGAGCGTTCCCGCGCCAACCCCTGCCTGTTTTGCAACGTCATCAAGATTGATGTTCGCCCCTGACTTGGTAAAGGCGTGCTTTGCGACCTCCAGAATGCGCTCACGGTTACGCAGCGCATCGGCGCGCTGCTTGCGGGGAACGGGTTTGGCGCGTTTGCTGGGCACGAGATTTTTTGCAACCGGAGACGTCCTCCGCTTATCTTATCCTACGGAGACACTCTCCGTTTCATCCGCCGTTTCGTATGCGGATGCGGGGGTGTTCGGAACCCAGGAGGAAGAGGATGGCAAACGCATTTGGCGCGACCTCAACAACGGAAGATGTTCTGTCTGGCGTAAACCTGAAGGGCAAAAAGATTCTTGTCACGGGCGTTTCGGCTGGAATTGGTGTAGAGACTGCGCGGGCTCTGGCTGCGCATGGCGCACAGGTTGTCGGTGCGGCGCGGGATTTGACTAAAGCAAAAGCAGCCACCGCCCAGGTGCAAAAGGACGCGGCCGCCGGGGGTGGGAGCTTCGAGCTCATTGCCCTCGATCTTGCCGATCTCAAAAGCGTGCGTGCCTGCGCGGACCAGCTATTAGCAAAGGGCGGGCGTTTCGATGTGATCATCGCTAACGCGGGAGTGATGGCCACACCCTTCGGTCATACAGCAGACGGTTTTGAAACGCAGTTCGGCACCAATCACCTGGGTCACTTTGTCCTGGTCAACCGTATAGCCCCGCTCATGGGAGCCGGCTCGCGGCTGATCAACCTCGCCTCTTCAGGTCACCGTTTCGCCAACGTCGATCTCGAGGATCCAAATTTTGAGCACACGCCGTATGACCCATTCGTCGCTTACGGTCGATCGAAGACGGCGAACATCCTTTTTGCTGTAGCGTTCGATCAACGGCATCGGGAGCGTGGCATACGCGCAGTCGCCGTGCATCCTGGAGGCATACAGACCGAGCTGGCCCGCTACATGGACCCAAGCCACCTGGAGGCAATGATCAAACAAATCAACGAGCAGGCAGCGGCAGAAGGCAAGGGCCCTTTCCAGTTCAAGACGATCCCGCAAGGAGCCGCAACCTCGGTGTGGGCCGGCGTCGTTGCTCCGGCTGACGAGATTGGCGCGCGGTACGGCGAGAACTGCCACGTCAGCGATGTTGTACCGGACAATGTGACTCTCGGGATGCTCAACGAGGGAGTCCGCGCATATGCGCTCGATCAAAAGAACGCTGAGGCTCTTTGGAAAAAGAGTGAAGAGATGGTGGGAGAGTCCTTTGCAGGAAAGCAGGGAGGGAAGTAGGACTGACGGAAGGGACCCAAAGTTGTCGAATGGATGGAGCATGTAACCGGCGAGCAATATCTCAAGGCTCGCTGAGAACCAGCGAAATATGGGCTAGTCAGTTTGCGGCCGCGGCGGATTAGCCCAGTGACCGGATTCGTCTTTCCCGCTCACAATGACCCCTTTCGCGTTCCAGCCCAGACCCGCTCTAACGATAGTCGGGCAATAGCGCAGAGTCAGCCCGCAGCGTCGTTTGCTCGATTGATTCGCTTCCGATCCATGCAATAGCAGGTCGCTGTGGATGGAAATTTCCCCGGCACTTCAGTTCATCATCGACTGGCCGTCCTAAAGTCTCAGCGCCCGGAACAGTTTGGTTCAGAACATTCGCTTCGTCGTTTTCACTCAGTGTGTAGGTCAGATGGCCCAGGTGGTGCGAACCAGGAATAAACCGCATGCAGGCGTTTTCGACACGTGGCATCATCGATCGCCAGCCATGCGGTCACGGCCATCGACGGCGTTAACGGCCAATAGCTCGAATCCTGATGCCAGGAGACCCGTTTGCCATCTCCAGGCATTTTGCAAAAGAAATGCGAACCCCAGGCAACCACGTTCTCGCCAATCAGGTCCTTGATGCGGGCCACAATACGAGCATCCGTCAGGATGTCGTAAACCCGTCGATAGCGGAGGTGCGCCGTGCTGATCGAGTAGCTGTCGCCCCCTGCGGCGAGCGTCCTGGCCAGCAGCTCATCAAAGTAACGGCGGATGCCGGCTATCTCTTCTTCATCGAAGATGCGAATGCCGGCCAGGTAACCGTCGCGATTAAAAGCTGCAATCTGCTCCGGGGTCAGAGCTGCGGGATGCTCGGTAGTCGAAGGATGAAACCGCAGGTCGCGGTCAAGCTTGCTCAGTTCTTCGCTGGTCGGGATGAATTTGGGTGTAGTCATAGGTTTCACCGTTCCAATGCTGTCAGTCTATCGTCCGGATCCACGTACCGGGTACTTGCAAACTAGTTCGTGTCTGGCTCTTGAGGGATTGCTGCTCCGTCGGAGCGTGGGTCTCCTGCAGCAAAGTTGACCTGCCGGCTGCTGTCGCGGGCGACGGCAGCCCCCTGGCCTACCGAAAATGAAAAGGGTTCGAGGAGCTTGATCTCGTGACCGCGCTGCGTGAGGCCTGCGCGGATATCGGCTGGGATGGTCTCCTCCATGGAAACATCGCAACCTTCGAAGGTATCTTTGGTGAAGCGGGGCTGTTCCAGCGCAGCCTGGACGTTCATGCCGTAGTCCACGATGTTGGCGACAAACTGTGCGTGGGCCTGTGCCTGGTTCCAGCCACCCATAATCCCGAAGCCGATGTGGATGTCGCCCTTCTCCATGAAGGCCGGGATAATCGTGTGCAGGGGACGCTTGTGTCCGGCGAGCGAATTGGGCAGGCCGGGAGTGAGCTGGAAGCCGGCCCCACGGTCGTGGAAGGAGAAGCCGAGACCGGGAGCGACGAACCCGGTGCCGTAGCCGGCGTAGTTGCTCTGGATAAGCGAGACGATGTTGCCGTCTTTGTCGATGGTGGAGAGATAGATCGTGGAGTTGCCGTGCTTGTTGAGCTCTGCCGAGACCTCGGAGGGAACGACCTGGCTGGCGGCCTTATTCATGTCGATGAGTTTCGCGCGCTGGGCAGCGAGCTCTTTGGAGATGAGCTCCTTCACCGGGATGTGCGAGAAGCGCGGATCGCCGACGTACTTGTACATGTCGGCGTAGGCAAGTTTCTTGGCCTCGATCATGACATGGAGAGCATCGACGGAGTTGTGGCCATATTGTGCCATGGGAAAGTGTTCCATGATATTGAGCATGGACAGCGCGGCGATGCCCTGGCCATTGGGGGGCAGCTCATAGACAGTCCAGCCACGGTAGGTGGTGGAGACGGGCTCAACCCACTCGGGCTGGAAGTCGCGGAAGTCTTCCAGGGTGTGAGTTCCTCCGTGGGCATCAAGGAATTTGACCATGGTCTCGGTCATGGGACCGTTATAGAAAGCATCGCGCCCATGCTCGGCGATCTGGCGCAGGGAACTGGCGAGAGCGGGGTTCCTGAAGAGGTCGCCAGGCGTCGGAGCAGTGGGCCAGATGTCGTAGGTCTCTTTGTAGCCGGGCTGGTTGAGCAGGCTCTTGGCGATCCAGTAGCGGGCATTGCGCTCAGCCAGGGGAAATCCGTTTTGGGCATAGTAGATGGCGGGTGCGAGGAGTTGGCCAAAGGGCAGAGTTCCGAAGCGGGTGCGCAGGGCGTCCCATCCGGCGACGGCTCCAGGGATGTCAACGGTCTCGACGCCGATGGGGTTGATTTTGGTCACTCCTTTGGATTTGAGGTAATCGATGGTAAGGGCCTTGGGGGTCCAGCCGCTGGAGTTCAGGCCGTAGACTTTGCCGGTCTTGGCCTCGTAATAGAGGACGAAGAGGTCTCCGCCGATGCCATTGACGTAGGGCTGGACGACCCCCATGACGGCGTTGGCCGCGATGGCCGCGTCGACGGCGTTGCCACCTTGTTCGAGGATGTGGGCCCCTGCCTGTGAGGCAAGAAACTGCGGAGTGGAGACAATGCCGAACTTCGTGACCACCATGGAGCGGCCCTGCCCTGGGACCGAGGAGAGTTGCTGCGCAGGAACGATCAACGGGCTAAGAAGCAATGCGGCCACAAATGCGAGATGTTTCATGCCACGTCCTTGATTGGATCTGGGTTGGAGCGAATTCTATAGGCGAGATTATTCCACACCCGCATGGATGATTCGACCGTTTGCATCCATATATATCTGAGGGAGCGAAAGGAGAGCCGATGAAGCCCTGGAAAATCATGGTTCTGATGACCTTGCCGATGTTGCTCTTCGCCGCATGGCGCATTTGGTCCATTTATCAGGAACGCCATGAGCCGGTCATCGTCAAGCAGGGGCCGCCGGAACACAAGATCACTCAGGATGATCTGGTCATTCCGCGCAAGATGTACATCGACGACCTGAAGTCCGCCAAAGAGCTCGATGGGAAAACTGTGTGGATGCAGGCCGGATATCAATTGGACTATTACCCCTATCGAGAGCATTCTGCTATATTCCGCGAGAAGAAAGGTCCGTTGCCGACGGCTCAGGAGTTGAGCGTCGTGGACGTGGTCGAACTAGCCACACCCGCAAATTGGGCGAGCAGAATCCCCCGCGGCTCGAAGAACATCTTCGTCATCTTTCGTAAGCCAGGCGACCCCCGGGAGTACGCTGTCCCGATGGGAGAGGTGGAAGGAGGCAACGAGACGTTCCGCCTGGATGACCTTTTGTACTACGACGACCCGCACAAGCTATATAGCCACTGGCCGGGTAATGTATGGCAGGCCATCGACCAGCATCAGGTGAAGCCGGGGATGAGCGAGATGCAAACCATGATGGCGGTCGGCCAGGTAGCCCAATCGGACTCCAGCAATTACGGCAATCGGACCGTGACCTACACCGCGGGTGATCGCAAGATTACGGTGACGTTCGCCAACGACAAAGCCACACAAGTTCAAGAAGCAGGCGGCCATGCATAAGGAACACACTGCACGCCAATATGGCGACTAGGAGTTTCGGGCACGCCCGATGGAGCATAGAATGCGACACACAGCGATAAAACTAATGCTCGTCATCCTTGGCTGCGGGCCTGCAGTTGCTATCAGTAGCCCGCACTATGCCGGCGGAGGGGTGGCGGACGATGCAGCGGGGGTTGAAATTTCGGTTGCAGCGCCCGCTGGGCTGAACGCTGCCCTGACAGAAGTGGCACGCGCATTTGAGGAGAAGACCGGCCATCACGTCCGCCTGACATTTGAGGATTCCGCCAGCCTCTATTCACAGATCAGAGGCGGGGCGACTTTTGACGCATTTTTCTCGGCCGACATGCAGGACGTCCGCCGGTTGGCCGCTTCCCGTGCGGTGGTTGCCAGTTCAGTTACGGAATATGCTCGCGACCAACTGGTGATGTGTATTTCGCCGATTGTCCGCTTTCCATTTCAGCCTGGTAATCCGCTGCTGGCTCTGAGAGATAAGACGATCTCCCATATTGCGATTCCCGATCCACAAAAGACGACTTCTGGCAAAGCAGCAGAGGAGGCTTTGAAAGCCGGCCGGGACTATGATGCGGCCGTACGAAGAAAGATCTTGATAGGGAAAGACAACTCGGAGGTCGCGCAGTTTCTGGAGCATGGCGATGCGGACGTGGCGTTGCTCCCGATGACCGCAGCACGCGCCTCCGGACTTTATGGGGCGCGAGTGATTCCGATTTCCCCGCGCCTGTATCCGCCCATGAGAATGGGCGCGGGGGTGCTGATTCGATCGAAGCGTCGTTCGGAGGCGCTCGAGTTTCTGAGGTTCGCCGCTTCGCCGGATGGGAGGGCCATATTTCGCCGGGAAGGCTACTGATTAGCAAAAATGCTACTTAGGGCCAAAGTGCGCCGTACGGCATCTACTGGAAGTAGATTTATCCGACGCACTGTCAGTGCCAGGCCGAAGAAATGATGCAAGCTCAACGAGTCGCAATCCTGATTCCCTTGGCGGTTGGCGCAATCGTCGCCCATGTACCATCTTCATCCACGCACTGGCCGTGGCCGCGACAGTAAACTTCGTTCGCTATGAGAAAAGGCGGGGCCGCGAGGGCCTTGGCCTCTGGACGAATCTTGCCATCGTTGCGTTTGCGATGTCATTTGTCTTGGTGGCGCACCTGATTGAGATCGCCTTGTGGGCGGAGTTGTTCGTAATCTGCAGAGAGTTTCAAGGATTCGGAATTGCCTACTATTTTTCAGCGGTTAACTACACCACCTTGGGTTACGGTGATTTGATTATGAGCCCAGCATGGAAATTGCTAGGACCGCTGGAAGCAGCAGATGGAACGTTCATGTTCGGGGTTTCGACCGCAATCATTTTTGCTGTCATGGTGCGAATGATTCAAGCTCAGTTTGAAGATCTCAGGAAGTGAGTCTACTCATGGGTTGTGTCGCGGACAGACCCTACATATAGATCCGGCCTGTCAGTTGCAGAATCAACTGACTTGGATGTTTGTAAGGCATTGCTGCCAGTATAGGTACAGGCAAAGGTCGCCGGCAGAGTGCGTAGCTTGTAATCCTCCGGCAAAGCGCCAACCGTCTCCGTGCGCTGAACGGCCCGCACGCATGCATAGTCTAAGGAATCCCAGCCGCTGGGCTTACCCACTCTCACATTGCTAAGAGAACCATCGCGGTTCACATCGAACCACATCTCTGCCGAATTTCCTGGAGGGACGTTTGCATCAACACGTTCATAATTACTAAAACTCTGGTAGAGCCTCTCCCGCATTTGCTTCATGTACAGAAGAGAGGGTTCGACCGAATTCGCTACGGGTGGGCTTGTCTTAAGAGGTGCTTGCTGATCCAACGACGGATGCCCGCTTGTCGTAAACAGGGAAACTTTTGTAGGAGAGCCCTCGCGTGACGCTCCTACAGTTGGGTCGACTACCGTGGATGGATTCAAGTTCTGGGAGATCTGGTTTTGAATCAAGTCTCCATACGACTTGGATGGGCGAGGTTGCAAGATGCCGGCATCAGGCGCCTCCACGTGAGCCTGTATAGGAGCCTTTACGCTATCGACCTGTGCTGTAGGGCTGTTCGTCACGGCGTGCCGGCTTGTTGTTCCCGAATAAAGGGAGAAACCTGTCCAAATGAGAATCACGACCGCTATCGCTACAGGAAGCAACTGCTTAAAGGAGAACGCGGTCACGGGAGGAACATTCGATAACCAGAACCACGATTTAAAGGAGCGTTTTGGAGAGACGTTCGGTGCTGGTGAGCCTTGCTGCACCCTGGGCTCTGCTGCAGGAGGGGGAGAAACCTTTCGCCCCTGCCTTGATCGTGTATAGGCCTGTGGTGTTCCCGCATTTGCTGGTTGGGAGGGCCTGAGAACTGCCCTCAATGCCTCTTCGTCGCCAGCCTGATACGCCTCATTCGCCAACTGTGTGAGTCGTTCGCAACGTACTCGGTCCTGCTCGTCAATTGCCAGATCAGGATGAACGCGCTTGAGAACTCGAATCCATAGCTGCTTCAATTCTGGCGACGGCGTGCCCATGATGTCCTCTCGGTCCATTTAGCAGCTTCACTAGATGATGGGCTGAGTTACAGCCTAAAGAACGGATCTATAAGGCAAGCACAAAGCAGGCACGGCCCATGCGTGGAGATGAACAGGCCGATATCTGCCAGAGTGAAGACGGCGAAGGCATCCTTGTTGACCCAGTTCACGCGCCAAACCTTTAAGCCACTTTTGGGCTCGGGTGGGTCGGTCTTCACGCTATCTCCGTCGATTACAGTTCCACATAGTACGATCAACCGCATACAAGTAACAACCATGTTTCTAGGCACGACGGTTACCTTTTGGTTAGATCCTGAGGATGTGAAACCGTCGTACAAAGCGTTTTTCCGCAGCCGGTCTAGTCGGGCAGCGCGAAGGAGAACATCGTGCCTTCGCCTGTTCCTATAATGTATTGTTTTCCATCTACAGCGTAGCTGATTGGGCCGCTTGCATTGGGCCCCCCCAGGTACGCGTGCCACAGCGGCTCGCCGGTCTTCGCGTCGAGCGCTATGAAGTCGCCATCCATTCCCCCTCCGAATACCAGGCCGCCTGCGGTAGAGAGCACGCCGGACTCGGTATTGTTGACCATCTTGAAGTCCCACTTCTTCTCCCCGGTCTCGGGATCGATGGCGCGGATCGCACCGTACCCCTCGGCCTCCGTCTTGTAATTGGGAGACGCACGCAACCCGGCGCCGGGACGGCGGGGACCGCCGGTTCCGGCGCAACTCCCCGGAACAACGTGGCCATCCTGCACACACGGCACCGGCGATCCGTTGCCGACGTAGCGCTGGCCTTCGCGCCCAGGGACCCGGATCGCCCTTACCCGAAAGGGCCTTGTAGTTGTCCCAGACGGACAGATAAAAGAGCCCTGTTTGTGGGCTGAAGGACGGTGGATACCAATTCGTCCCTCCCTGCGAGCCCGGCATCACCGCAATTCCCCCCTTCGGCTTCGGCCAGAACTCGGGCGCTTTGATCGGCCGGCCGTCCTTGTCCAGGCCGTTCGCCCAGGTCTCCTTGATGAACGGCTTGCCCAGCAGGAATTCCCCGGTGGTTCGGTCCAGCACGTAGAAGAAGCCGTTGCGGTTGGCCCACAGCATCACTTTGCGCGGCTTGCCTTGCCAGTTGATATCCGCTAGTACGGGAACCTGGGTGGAGTCCCAGTCATACTCGTCGCCGGGTGTGAACTGGAAATACCACTTCAACTTGCCGGTGTCGGCATCGAGCGCGACCACCGATTCCGAATACAGATTGTCGCCGGGGGCGCGCACATCGCCGCTCCAGCCGGGATTCGGATTCCCCGTTCCCCAGAAGGTCAGATTGGTTTCCGGATCGTAACTTCCGCTGTTCCATACCGGGCTGCCGCCATGCTTCCAGGAATCGGCGGCCCAGGTTTTGGCCACGGGATCGTCGGCTGACATGGGTGAAGTGTAGAAGCGCCACAGTTCCTTGCCCGTCTTGATGTCATAGGCGTTGACCCAGCAATTGGCCCCGGCCTCATTGGTCGCGGGGCCGAGGATAATCATGTTGCGAACGATGAGCGGGGCCACATTATATTGATAGCCCTTCTTCCAGTTGGTCATGGCGACATCCCAGAGGATGCGGCCGGTTTTCCGATCGAGGGCGAGCAGGTGGCAATCGACGGTGGCCCAGAAAAGGGTGTCATTGGCGATCGCCATGCCCTTGTTGACTTCATAGGCGTTGTAGTAAGCGGTGGGATCGAGGGGACGGGAAACCTTCCAGAACTGGCGGCCGGTCACGGCATCGAGGGCGACCACTTCGAGTGCGGTGCCGGTGTAGACGACGCCGTCGATGACCAGTGGCGTGTTCTCCATCTTCGACTGGTTATGGTCGGTTTTCTGGTAAGTCGGGCGGTACACCCACTTCATCTGCAGATTTTTGACGTTGTCGCGGTTGACCTGCGTCAGCGCGCTGTAACGTTGGCTCGCATAACCGCCGGAATACGTCAGCCAATTCTGCGGTTCGTGGTCAGCGTGCAGAAGACGGTCGTACGTCACTTGGGCAAGCAAGGAGCCGGTAACGAAGACCAGCGGGAGCAAAATACGATTCTTCATGAGCCCTCTCCGGGTGCGCGAGCGGATTATATACCCCCCAGATCACCCGGCGATCGAGGCCGGCGTGGATCCGTCGACGAAACCCCGGAGTATAGTTCAGGCCATGAGCAAAACAGAACAGGTTTGCATCTCCTTGTTTGCGGCACTTCTATGGTTGGCCTTTCCAGCCATGATGATTGCTCAGGCATCCACCCCGAACATCCGAGAGAGCGTCAACGCGGCAGCTCACGATGGCCGGCATGATTTCGACTTCGAGGTAGGGACATGGAAGGCGCACGTCCGAAAGCTGCTTCATCCCCTGACAGGATCCCATGAATGGGATGAGCTTGATGGCACCGTGGTGACGCGATCGCTGCCGATGTTAGAAGGCTGGAACGAAAGTGAGATGAAGGTGGACAGTCCCACAACGCACACACATATAGAAATTCTTGCCGTGCGGCTTTACAACCCGGCATCCCAGCAATGGAGCATCTACGGCTCCAGCATAAAAACTGGAATATTTGATCCACCGCAAATCGGACAATTCACCAACAAGCGCGGGGAGTTCTACGCTCAGGATACTATTCAGGGTCGAACAGTCTACATCCGATATGTATGGCAAGACCTAAGCCCGTCCAACACTCACTTTGAACAGGCATTCTCGGCAGACGGCGGAAAGACGTGGGAAACAAACTGGATCTACGACGGTACACGGGTGAAGGAATGATGCGTGTCCCAGTTCAGGTTGAACTTGCGCGGCGCGAGCAGTCACCGATCCTTGCCAATCTGCTTGAGTTATATGCACATGACTTCAGTGAATTTCAACCTTTGGATATAGGGCCGGAGGGTAGGTTCGGTTACAAGTCACTTCCACTGTACTGGAGTGAATCCAATCGACATCCATTCCTCATCTGGTTCAACGGCAAGCTTGCAGGGTTCGCTCTGGCGAAGAGGGGTTCGGAGATTGCTGATAATCGGGAAGTGTGGGACATGGCGGAATTCTTTGTTCTCCGTGGCTGCCGCAGAAACAAGATAGGAACACTCGCCGCGCAGGAGGTGTGGAGGCGTTTTCCAGGACTTTGGGAGGTTCGAGTGATGGAATCCAATCCTTCAGCGATCTTCTTCTGGAACCTGGCGATTTCGGACTTTATGAGGGAGCCGGTCCAACCTGTCCGCATCGAGAAGGATGGCAAACCCTGGCAACTCTACTCGTTCAGATCGGAAGTTTCGTGAAACGGGGCTGCCAATTTCGCGGACGGAGTTTCGTGAAAGTGACAGTCCCGTCTGCCTACGAAGCTCCAAATAAAAGTGCGCGGAAAGCGCGATAAGCGCGATAAGTCTCATGTGCCGGCTCGCCAGTCCTTTGCCGATCTGGCCTTCTCTCTCTTCGTGCTCCCCGACGGCTTGTCTGGCTTGCGCAGAAATGTGCGAACTAAGCGAGCTAAGCGAACTAAGTCACCGCGACACATTGGGCTTTAGTCCCGGCTTCAAAACCCCGAGGCTAAAGCCGGAGGGGAATAGTCCTACGCGAGCCGCTCGGCTTGAAAGCCGAGCTCCCCCGCATGAATGCGGGGGCTCCCACCACGCAATTTGGACAAGTCTGAAGCGCGCAAAGTCCCTTTTCATTTGCCGGTTGCCGGTCCTTTGCCGAATGGGGGGAGGCTTCTGCTCCGGAATCTTGACAGGCCTCCCTTGCGGCGTTGTCCGGTGGTGTATTTCCAAGTTGTCAAAACTGCTTCATCAAGAGAACGCACTGGGCGCACCCTTCTCAGGTTGTGATTTCTGCTCTCCGCAGGCGCTCCCGGGGCGCAGGAATGCTGTGGACAGGCGTGATCCGTCGCTTTCGTGTCACATTTTTTGTTGCTACACCCAAGTCATCGCGCCGACATGCGCTGATGCTTTTCCGGTGGTTGGCGGCAGGGCACGGGTTAAGGGCTCCGGTGCAGGGCCAAACAGGGCCGTCGTTAAGGCGGCGCTGACGTGTGATTCTTACGTCCATAGTAGTACGGGTTTTTGGGTGTTTTAAAAAACGGAAGAAATTCTTTGGTAACCATGGTGGCGCTTTACTTCGTCATCGCGCTTTTCACCGTCTGCGAACTGCAGAGGTTGGGGGGGTAATTAGTCTGTCCCGAATCTCCCGGCCACGAAACCCTATCCACGAAAACCCTGCGACCGTCCCCGAAAAGGCCTAAACAAACAAGTCGATGCTCCAGCAGGTTTCAGGTAGGAACGTATTATCATGCCCTCATGTTGAACCGCCTTCCCATCGCCTGCGCCGCGGTGCTCACGGGCTCCCTGGTCGCTGCAACCTGCGTTTGGGCACAAGCCGATGCATTTGCGCGTCGCTTCGATGCGGTTCTGTCTCAGCATGGGGTGGTGGGGGGTGGGATCGCCATTGTCCACATGCAGGAACTGACAACGCAATTATTTTTCGGCAAGGCACGGATAGACAGCCAGCAGCCGGTCGACGGAGAAACGTCTTACAACTGGGCCTCGATCACCAAGACAATGACCGCAATCGCTGTTCTGCAACTGCGCGATCGGGGCAAGCTCTCCCTGGATGACAGCGCGGTGCGCTATGTGCCGGAACTACGGCAGGTGCATGATGAGTTTGGCTCGGTCGATGCAATCACGATTCGCGAATTGCTTACACACAGTGCGGGATTTCGCAATCCTACATGGCCCTGGGATTGCGAGAATGCTTCCAACTGCGACTGGCAACCGTTTGAGCCGACGCAATGGGCGCAGGTTGCCGCCATGCTGCCTTATACGCAGGTTGCCTTTCGTCCGGGATCGCGCTGGAGTTATTCCAATCTCGGTTACGTGTTTCTCGGCCAGATCATTCAACGGCTCTCAGGCGAAGACTTCGAAGTGTACATGGACAAGAACATTCTCATGCCGCTGGGGATGACCGCCAGCTACTTCGATCGCTCGCCGTACTTTCTGGAATCGCATGTCTCGGCCAGTTACTTGCGCGCGGGCAATAAGCTCACCGCACAGCCTTTTAACTTCGATACGGGAATAACCACCTCCAACAGCGGCTTGAAAGCTCCCATCACCGACATGGTGAAGTATCTCCGCTTCCTGATCGGGGATGCAGCGAATCCGCGCTACGCCTTCGTGCTGAAGCGCGATTCGCTGGAGGAAGCATGGAAGGGAGTTCTGCCCGTCACGGAGCCAGGGAAGCCAGCGACGCCTTACACCAAGGGCTCGCCGATGATGGGGCTTGGATTTTTCGTATCGGAGTTTAAGGGCCGTCGTTACGTGTATCACGACGGGGACCAGGGCGGCTTTTCCTCCGAGATGCTGATTGACCCGGAGGAGCACACGGCCAGCATTCTCGTAGTCAACACGACCGACACCGGAGGGCCTGCGCCCTCCACCACGTCTCATCCGCAGTCGAATACCGAACCTGAGCCGGGCACGGACCTCCGCCTGGCACTGCGACAGGAACTGCTGGACCACGTATTCCCCATATATTCCGCGGAGTCTCGGTAGAAGGAGTTTCGGCGACCGACTGGTGCGCTGACCCCAAAGCTCCGTCCTCACACTCCGATAAGGGTAGAAAAGGGGTAGAAAGGGGACGGGGTAACCATCATGTTTTTAGGTTAGGGGTTACTCCGTCTTCCCTCAATTCCCTTCGCGGTGGCCTCACTCCCAGTTCTTTACCTTTGGCCACAGCGCCTGGAGATTTTCATGGAGGCCTCTGCAGATGAAAACCGGCCCACGCTCATACGGCTCCAAATACGGATTTGCATCCTGTGTAAATTCCACTACCGAGTCGAAGTTGGTTTCGAGCTTCCTGCGGCTTTCGCCAAACACGATCATCACGCTACCCGTATAAGTGCGCGGTCCCCAGAAGAAGTAGTTCTGGTGACCGCTGATGGCCTCTGGCACATCCGGCCGGTACACGTTCACCGCGCTCGCGTCGCCATAGTTTTCCGTGTAGATCACGGCCTGTGCGCGCTCCGCCTGCGGCAGCGAGTACCAGGCAGCGGCCAGCAAGTCCGCCTTCTGACGCCAATCGAGCATGTCGGCGTAGTACTGCGACAGGGGCGCGGTGGCGCTATTCTCCCTTTTCGGAGGCTGCTGATGCAGCCGCTGCTGATATGCAAGAATTTTTGCCGGTGGCAGTACCGGGAGAATGATTGGCAACAGAATCGTGATGACAAGGACGTTCATCGCCACGTAAACGGGCGTGAGCCCGCGCCGCAACCAGGCCTTGCGGAAGAGAAGATCCCAGGCGGCCGCCCCGGCGGCAAAATAGACCGGATAAATGGCCGCAAGGTAATAGTCCTTGGCGTGCAGAAGCATCATCAGGGGCAGATACAGCAGATAGGTCACGCCCAGGAAGCGGAACGCCTGAGCCGGCCGGCTGAAGAGCAGCCACAGAATGCCTCCCACCCACAACGGCGCCATCAGAGGACCGAAGTTGAGCATCTGGCCCAGCACAAACGCGAGGGGGCCCACACGCACGTTCTTGCCGTTCATCTGATCGTTGTGCAGCAGCTCGAGCGTTGCCCAGTGGTGGCGCATCTCCCACAGCAGGTTGGGCAGAATCAGCACGACCAGGAGCGTAAGGCCGATCGGGAACCATTTCGAAGCCAGTAACTTTCTCTGGCTGGTCATCAACAGCGCGGCCAGCAGACAGGAGAGGAAGAAAACCTCGTTCCACTTGTTTTCGAGGCCCAGGCCAGCGGTCACGCCCAGCAGCACCCACCACAACGCCACTGTACGGCCACTGCGAATGCCGCGACCGGCCAGCCGTGCCAGCTCGATTGTCGCCAGCGCCACCGTCATCCAGAAGACCGGCTCAAAGGTGCTCGTCGAAAAGGTCGCATCGATGCCCATCACCATGGGCGCCAGCAGAATCCCCGTCATTGCCAGGGCTTGCGCCCAGCGCGAAGCGCCCATCCGCCATGCCAGCAGCCCCGTCATCGCAACTTCCGCGGCGCCCGCCAGCGAGGCAAAGGTCCGGAACAGGGCCAGCGATTGCAAGCCAAACAGCAACTCCGAAATGCGCGCGACCAAAGGAATGACGGGCGGCTGATCCACATACCCCCAGGCCAGATGCCGGCCGCACACGATGAAATACAACTCGTCCCGAAAAATGCCGTACCCTGCATGTTGGATCGTTATCTGGCCCAGCGTTGACAGAACATACTTCAGCAGGCCAAACCCTGCCGCCAGCCAGAATGCGCCCTTCACCGATACCGCGGGAGATTCCTGCGGCTCGGCAATTCTCGTCTCAGCCGTCACCCCGGTCGTGCCTCCATCGCTGCGTACAAATTTTTCGCCAGCATAGAACCCTACGCATAACTTATCCCCGGTGTTCCGCGATTATGTATCCCTGAACCCGAAAAAGCGGATTGGACGTTGATTGGTGCCAATTCGCCAATGCGCTCATCGAGCCAGATTCATACCGGAAAGTCGGCATAGTATCCAGGTTTCCAGAACCGAGCTGAGGCAGTTCAGCTAGAAAGGACGCGGGAGGGAAGGACGGGACGTTTACCGGACCGATAGGATCTTTGAAGAAGCGGTAACTTTCCGTCTGTCCCCGCCGGTTTGGTTCCCCAGAGTTGCCTTTTGTAGCCGTTTGGGGTACGTCCCGTCTGTCCTTGCTCGCCGAGGCGGGATTAGCCATTAGTATTCTTTGAGGGTGATCGAGTTTCCTATCTTTAAAGGAAGTTCGATCATCACGTTCTTCCACGGCGTGTAGGGCAGCACTTTCCACATCTGCTGGCTAAACCATAATTTGAATCGGGTGCGTGGAACGAACCAGTCCGCACCCTCGGCAAGCTTCTGGCACCGGGTCACGAAATCTCGCATATGGGTTTCGTAGCGAGCAAAGGCGAGGGTGTAGTCTCCGTTCGCCTCCTTGAGTTCGCCTGCAAGGATGTAGGCACCCACTATGGCCATGCTCGTGCCCATTCCCGACACTGGCGAGGCGCAGAACGCCGCATCCCCCAGCAGAACGGAGCGCCCTGACGACCATCGTTCCATCTTTATCTGGCTGATGGAGTCGAAGTAGAAGTCTGGAGCGTCCTTCATCATCTGCAGAAGACGGGGGATCTGCCACTGGTCACGAGCGAATTTGTCACCTAGAATCTGCTTCTGGCGGGCGATATCGCGGCGGTCATACTCGAGCGGCGCAGATGCAAAGAAGAAAGATGCCTTGGCCTCCGTGTTGTCTCTGGCGCTGAAGATGCCCACTCTCTTCCCCAGAGTGCCGTAGTACAGACCGCTATGGTCAAGGTTCATGAAATTGGGGGTAGTGAAGATCGCGACATAGTAGCCGAGATTATGAATAAAGCGGGACTCTTCGCCAAATGCGTGCGCTCTTACATTTGAGTGCAGTCCGTCCGCCCCAACTACCAGGTCAAATCGCCGTGGCTGGCTGCGATTGAATGTTACTTCGGCGCCGCCCTCATCTTCCCGAATGCCAACGATTGAGTCGTCGAATATGTATTCTGCACGCTGCAGGGAAGCTTCATAAAGAATTCCAGCCAGATCGCCGCGCATAATCTCCAGTTCGCCGCTGGTGAATCCATCCGGCATACTCGCGATTTTCCTGTTCGCTTGATCCACAATCGTAATTGCGCCTGTGCGCGTCTCGAGCTTTCGTATCTCACCCACAATGCCCATTCGCTCCAACACTTTCATAGAAGCGCCGCGAAAATCGACCGCGTAGCCGCCCGGCCGCACCGCGGGAGCACGTTCTACCACGGTGGGCTGAAACCCATAACGGCTTAACCAGTAGGCGAGCGCCGGCCCGGCGACACTCGCCCCCGAAATAAGGATGGTTTTGATTGTCATGCCTCTCCATTTTTGGCTGATGCTTGGATGAATTCGAAGTAGTACAAATGTCTCATACGTTTGTACCACACGTTTGTATGAGACGAATGTACAATTTTGAAATAAGCTATATTCCATGGGAAATCGAGAAGCTTTGTTGCTCGGGGCAAAGCGCTGTTTGCTGGAGAAGGGCTATGCCCGCACGACTGCCCGTGACATTGCCACCGCGGCCGGCGTCAGCCTGGCCGCCATCGGCTATCACTTCAGTTCCAAGGAGGCGCTGCTCACCGAGGCGTTGTTACTTGCCTTTGGCGACTGGGACAAAGACTTTCGCCGCCTCTTAAAGGAGAGTGTTCCCGGCGATGCCAGCCCCAGGGAACGCTTTGAGTCCACCTGGGCGCGTCTGATGGAGACCTTTGAAACCCACCGCTCTTTATGGGTGGCAAACATGGAGCTTTTTTCCCAGATGAAACATATGCCGGAGATCCGGCACGCCATGGGGAATAATTTCAATGTGGCCCGTTCAGAGTTAGCATCGCTGTTTCTGAATAAGGAACAGGGCGCCATCACTGACCGGACCGTACAAACGGTTGGCAAGTTTCATCATGTACTGTTGTCCGGGCTGGTCTTGCAATGGCTGATCGACCCCGAGCATGCTCTATCGGCCCGAGACCTCACCGAAAGCTTGCTTAGCATTGCACAAGGCATAGAGAAGCCGCGAAAAGCGGCCGGACCCAAGCAACGTGGCAGGTCAAAAAAACGATCGTGAGCTGTATGTCAGCGTCTGCCAACTGCCGAGGCGGGTAGTTCGTCCCGAAACTCCAAAAGGGGGGAGACGGAGTACCTTGCTTTAAAGGTTGTGGACCGTTCCCGTGTAAGCCGCAAGCAACTCGCGCGCTTCCATAACGAAGTGCGGTTCTGCTCACAACCCCACTCGAGACATATCATTCATGTGCTCGATTCAGGCAAGGGTGACGGCGAAGAACTGTTTTACGTCATGCCTTATTTCCCAGGAACACTGAGAAGCAAAATGCGGGCGGGCGTTAAGGCGGACGACGTTTTACTCCTTTATACCCAAGTACTCGATGCAGTTGAGGCCGCCCACTTCCTAGGTGCGGTGCATCGCGATATCAAACCATAGAACATTCTTTATGACGAGGCCGCTCAGCTCCTTGTTCTAGCTGATTTCGGTATCGCACGGTTTCAAGAAGATGCCCTCACTATGAAGATCCATACCGCGCCGTCAGAGCGGTTGGCAAACTTCGCCTATGCAGCCCCTGAGCAGCGAGTTCCCGGGAGAGAAGTTGACGAGCGTGCGGATATCTATGCCCTAGGGCTGCTCCTTAACGAGATGTTTACCGGGGAAATCCCCCACGGTTCAGGAATTCGAAGCATCAAAGACAGCGCTCCGGAGTTTGCTTACCTCGATGCGCTTGTGGACCTCATGATCCAGCAACAACGGGACGGAAGACTCCAGTCGGTGCGCAAGGTTAAGGAGGAGTTGATTGGGAGGGGAAACCATTTTGTGGAACTGCAGACGCTTAACCGACTCAAGCGCGAGGTTGTTCCGGAGTCGTCGGTCAGTGACCCGCTGATCGAAGACCCAATCCAGATCGTCGCGACGGGATACTGACATTGCGGCTTAACAAGCAAACCAACGAAAAATGGGACCGTTGCTTCAGGGAAAGGGCAACACAATGGTCGAGTGGTTGCTCCGCAGCAAATATCTCCTTTAAAGACGACAAGGCGTATATCAATGCAACGGAGCAAAATCTACAGCGCTGTGTAGATTATCTCAAACAATATCTCGGCCCCACCAACGAGACCTATGCGAACCAGGTCACCGAAGAGCATCGCAGAGGAGCCCTTCAGGCGCGCAACGCACTGGCCTTCAAAATACGGCAGGCAGAGGCAGCGGTGAAGATTGGTGAAAGTATCCGGATCTGACCCCCCGAGAGAAATTCGTCGACACGGAGAAATTCGTCGACACGATACCTATTGCAACAATTTCGGGGGCGATGAAACGGTTATGCTCCGCCCCCAAATTACACAGCTCAGGAACGACGGGTTACTTCGTCTGAGCCCTCCACACTTGTGAAGTTAGAGGAAGAAACCATTCCTAAGGATTGGGCGCGTCATTCGTCCGGCGCAATACCACCAACTGCGACTGCAGGGGCACGTCGTTCGCCACCTTAACGCGCAGCAATGCTTCGAATGGTCTCAACTGCATCGGGCCCTTAGGATTCAGCATACGCAAAAGCTGTTCCAGAGAGGCCTTGTCGCACACAAAATCCACGGCTGCCTGGGTGCCGACAGTCGAGACGCCGGCCAGAATAAGCGTCCACCGTCGATGCTCCAGCCCGTGCGTGAGGGAGACAACCGCATAATCGACCTCCATAGGACGACTCTGCGGAGTAGGAACATACAGACTCGGCTCGCCCGCCCCCGGGTGGAGGTCAGCGATCACCTCCTGCCATCGGTTCGGACCGGCTGGCTGACGCCGAAATACGAACTCTCGCGTGTTGGGAATCTCGTCCAACGTAAGATTTTCCGTCGGCGAGCCGACGAAGATCAGGTTGTTATCGCGAGCATCGTCCAGCGTGAACAACCCGCTTCGCTTGACGCGAAAGCGGGCTCCGCCTAATTGCTGGAACAGCTGCTGCAACTCCAACACGCCCATCACTTCGCCAACGCCGGTGTAGTGTTGCGAGATCTGGTCCCGGGAATCACGAACGGGATCGAAATAGCGCATCCCGCTGTCCGCCGTCCCGACAAAATTCGCGTTGGCATACACCAAAAACGGCTCCTCCGGTCCCTTGAGAAACGGACCCCAGAAGGTACGGAAGACCGTCGGCAGGGAGTCCACTGCAACTTGCTTGACCGAAGCCGAAGTCGCCCGGGCATGAACCATATAGAGGAGCGTTCCACAAACCAGCAGGCTACTCGCAAAAATGGCCAGGGATAAAGCCAGGCTGCGTGGACTCGACCGCCGCGTCTCAGGCGCAGAAATGGCTGAAGTCGCAGCCGGTTCCGGCGTCGGCACCGAAACCGGCTCCGGCACCGGTACCGGTACCGGTTGACGAACTCTGCGTTGGAAAGAGAGTGCGTGCTTACCCTTCGGCAGCTCAACCACAACCGGATCGTCGATCCCGACGGAGCTGTTGTACTCCGCAATCTTGCTGCGCAGCCGTCCGATCTGCACCCGGATACTCGCGTCCGACTGCGGATCGAAATCCTGCGGCCGGCCAAAGAGCTCCGTCGCAATCGTGTACTCCTTCAAATGATCGAAAGGAAAGTTCAAGGTGTGGTGCGCCAGGTACTGCAACAACCGGCATAGAGCATCGGACCCCTGCAATAGCGAACTCGCCACCATGCGGTCGATCTGCCGCAGACATTCTGCCTGACTGAGCGCCTCGTTCGCCCTGGCAAGGGAATGTAACGTCTCCGCTACATCTTCGTTATGTGCTAGAGAGCCCAAGGGTTATCGCCCGTAACAAACATTGAAACACGATTGAAACCTGGCCGAAACTTGCCGTCTTGCCGGCCAACCAGTAGCTTCACGACGCACCGATTTTACCCACCCAGGCGAGGGCTGGCAAATAGAGCCTGGGGGACGATGCGACCGGGCAGACAATTCAGGGAGAGCCACTTCGATGAGCGACATTATTAGATGTAAGCTTTGGATCTTGATCCTCGTGCTTCTGTGTGTGGGAACGCAGGCGTTTGGCCAGTCGGATCGGGCGACGATCACCGGAACAGTCACCGACACCTCGGGAGCTGTTGTGCCGAATGCAACCGTAACTGCTGTTGACCCGAGCACGAAAGCGGCCTATACCACCACCACCAACGGTAACGGCGTCTACAGCATTCCGGGCCTGCCCCTCGGGGTCTATACGCTTAAAGTGGAGCATGCCGGCTTCCAGGGCTACGTAGCCACCGGCATCGCGCCGGAAGTGACCCAGGTGATGCAAGTAAACGCCCACCTGGAAGTGGGCTCCACGTCGCAAACAGTGATGGTGAGCGGAGGGGTGCCTCTGCTGGAAACGCAAACCTCCAACGAGGCAACCACCATGGAGGAAACGGCGATCCAGGAGCTGCCCCTGAATGCCTATGGAGGCAGATCCGCGACCCAGCTGATTCTATCCACCACCCCGAACGTCGGCGCCAATTGGTCCTGGTCCGAAGGCGGCCAAAGTTGGGTGAACATCGCGGGCGGCGAGACCATGTCCAATGCGGCCTTCATCGATGGCGTGGACGCAACCACCAGCAATCAGGGTTCGATCGCCTCCCCTGGCCAGGATGCGCTGGCAGAAATGCAGATCCAGACCGTGGTCACCGACGCCCAGCTGAGCGCAACCGGCGGTGGCGCCCTGCTCTACGAACTCAAGTCCGGCACCAATCAACTCCATGGCAGCGCTTTTGAATTTCTGCAGAACGAAGACCTGAGCGCCAACACCTGGTCGAACAACCAGTTCAAGTCCGCCTGCGCCCCCGGCGATTCCGCCTGCACCAGCCAGTACGCAAGGGCAATGAACCGCTTTAATGATTTCGGTGGAAGCGCCGGCGGTCCGATCTGGAAGAACCACACCTTCATCTTCGGAGACTTTGAATACTACAGCCAGAGCAATTGGACAACGAACCCAACCGGCGCCACCGTACCTACCGCGAAAATGTTGGCAGGCGACTTCAGCGATCTGTTGACCGGCGGCGCCTTTGGCGCCAATGCAGGCCCGGTGATGATCGGCGGCGTTCCTCAGGTCAACCCCTGCACCGGGCAACCTTATCTATATGGTCAGATCATGGACCCCTCCACGTCCCAGGTGGTAGGAGGGGCGGAATGCGCTACGCCGTTTGCCGGAAACGTGATCCCGTCGGGACGCATCAGCCCGGTCTCGCAGAAGATGGCGGCCATCTACTCGCAGTACTACAAACCCACCGTCAACCGTCTGGTCGGCGGTAACTTTCCCACCGTCATCGCCGGGCAGCCTCAGTTCACCAAAAAGACCTTCGACGTCAAGATTGACCACAACTTCTCAGAGAAGCATCACGTCAGCGCCTCCCTCGACCTGATGAACGATGTCGCTCTCGAAAATTTCGGGCCCTTCAGCTACCAGACTGGTCCATTCGCTTCCTTCTGGACGTTCGGCAACAACAACTACAACACCCGCATCATCGACACTTATTTCATCAAGCCGACGCTGACCAACACCTTCGCCATCGGCTACGGTCTGCAGCAATCGCCCCAGGTGCCCAAAAACCATACCGACGTGTCAAGCTTTGGCCTGCCCGCCGGCAATATCTTTCCCAACATCAATTTCCAGAGTACGAACGCCAACAATGTCGGGGGCAGCGGCGTCAACGGAGTCGCCACCACCAGCATTGGCGCCGGTTGGGACCTCTACATGAACTACAACGCCTACCACTATCAGGACACGCTCGCCTGGCAGAAGGGACAGCACAGCCTGGCGTTCGGCGGCGAGTTTACAGCCAACATCTTGAATTCTGCGAATTACAATCAGGGCGAGCAGCAATACAACTTCCAAAACTACACCGGCGGCCCTGTCGATCCGAGCCTGACGCCCTGGGTGGGCAGCAGCTTTGCCAACATGATGCTCGGGGACGCCAACTTCGGGCAGTTGTTCCAGCGCAACGTTTACTATCCGCGCCAAAAAACCATCAGCCTCTTCGCGCAAGATGATATCAAGGTAACCCCCAAGCTCACGCTGAATGTGGGCCTCAACGTAAACGAAACTTTGGCCGGCCATATGGCGAACGGCAAGTGGGAGAACTTCGACCTCACCGCGACTAATCCGAACTGGGCCCCTTACAAGGGCGCGTGGATCTTCTCCCAAAATTCCGGCACCACCTTTGAAAACAATAACTACATCAAATTCGGACCGCACTTTGGAGGCGCCTACCAGGTCACCAGCAAGCTGGTCGCCCGCGCATCCTATGGACTCTTTTACATCCCTCTCGGCGCCTTCTCCTCGGGAGGAGCGGACTACTATCCAGCCAATCAGGACCCGCTGAACGCTGGTCTAAACCAGGAGCTGACCAACGTAGTCGGTGGCACAGTCTTCAATTGGAGCAATGGATATCCGGGAACCACGATCTTCCCGGTGCAGAACAGCACCGCCACAACTTTTGGCGATTCCAACCGCCCGATGTACATCGCGCCGGACACTCGGAACCTGGGCCACACTCAGACCTTCTACGCCGGCGTCCAGTATGGGTTTGAGAAGAACATGGTGCTCGATGTGAGATATGTCGGCAACCGGGGTGGAAACCTGCACGATTACGGTCATTCTGTCGACCAGAGTTGGCCCCTGAACTTTAACCAATACCAGTCGTTGCTGCTTGCCGGCAAAATCAACGCTCCGATCAGCAACGCCGCAGACGCTGCCGCGCTGGGGGTTCCGTATCCCTATGCGGGCTTTACCGGCCCCGCCTATGCGGCCATCGCGCCCTACCCACAGATAGCCGCGCCAAACTTCACCACAGAAACCATCGGCCTCTTCTCCCAGTGGGCTGCGGTAAGCGCCTATAACTCGTTCGTGGTCGAGCTGAATGTACGCAAGAGCCACGGGCTCTATGCCGACTGGAGTTTTGTGGTCTCCAAGCAGACCTCGAACCAGAATGGCATGGATAACTTCTCCAATAATTGGGGCTCCATGTTTCAGAGTCCAACCGATTCCGTCGGTTCCTCGAATTGGGTAGCGACCAACGACCAGCGGTATCTGTCCAAGGGCTATCTGACGTACGATCTGCCCTTCGGACGAAACGGACAGTGGCTGAGCAATTCGGGCCCGCTCGATTACGCGGTGGGTGGATGGACGATCGGCTTCTATGGCTCGTATGGAAGCGGTCTTCCATTCGGAGTTTTTAATTCTACGTATCAGCTACCGTACTATTACTCGGGCAACCAGAGGGCTTCGTTTGCGAACGGCGCAACTGCCACGAACATGAAGAACCAATTCCACGGACACTTGAACCTTCTGAACCCGACGGATAGCGCGAACTTTGATTTCAGTCCGAGCTCGTTTGCCGCGACCACCCCCGCGGCGCCCTTCGGCGACACGCCGCGTACCTGGAACCATTTCCGTTGGAACCCCGGGCCCGCCCAGGAGAACGTAAGCATCCTGAAACACTTCGGTTTCGGCCCCGACGGAAAGTATCGCTTTGAAGTGGGAGGGGAATTTTACGACGTCTTCAACCGCCATTACTACAACGCACCAGACACGTACATGGGCGACAGCACTTTCGGCGACGTGAGAACTGTCAATGGCGTCAATCGTGTCGGCCAGCTGCGGGCCCGTTTCCAGTTCTGAGGCAAAACTTCAACTTGTTAAGGCAACTCGCCTCCAGCCGCTTAGCTGACGCCCCGGTCGACTAGCGCTCCACTTAGCGGCGGTGAAGGAGAAGTATTCAGGAAAAACGGTTTGAATACTTCCCCAGTTCCGCATTAGATAGGACCGAGCTTTCTGATCCTTCTATAGTTTCAGGGTCCTCATGGATGGGCCCCCTCCATTGGACTACCAGATCATGTGCGACCTCAGGCCAGGTTGGATATTTGAACTGAAAGCCAGCTTCGAACAAGCGGCCAGGAACAACCTGACGGCTCTTAAAGACCAGTTCGGATTCAGTGCGCAGCAGAAAAGTGCCCAGTTCCAGCATCCACCTTGTGGTCGGCAGACCGACGCGCGTGGCCCACGCTTTTCAAAGAATGCCAAGGAACTCGCGGTTCGGGAGTGGAAAAGCACTCCTGGTTTTCCATGGTTTTCCTTATACGTCGAGAATTAGGGCAGAAAGTTCACCGTTTTGCGGCTGGCCCTTTTGCGGCACAGAACAGCAGAGCAGGATCTCTCCGTGGCCACGTTGCGCCAGAGGCTCCTCCAGATATTCAACAAGGCCGCTAAGGATCCGGACTTTGCAGGTGCCACAAATGCCGGAGCGGCAGCCGAAAGCGGGAGCGAGGCCAGCTTTTTCCGCAAGCTCCAGCAGCGTTCCATCGTCGTGGGACCATGGGGTCTCGATACTCGACCGGGCAAACTTTACGTGGATGGGTGTCCCGTTCCGGTCCGCGGACGGCCTGCTGTGCAAATCAGGCTTGAGCACAGTTCCTGGACCAAATGATTCGTAGTGAATTCGTTCAGGAGGAACGCCAGTCCCCGTCAGTCCGGAATACAGAGTATTCATGAACTCCGAAGGACCGCAAAGGTAAAAATCATAATCGGCAGGAGGCAAAAGAGCAGTCAAAAGCGTGCTGTCAATGCGGCCCTTGCTGTCGTAATGAATGCCGATCTTATCTTCGGGTTCCGGTCTGCTAAAGCAGACATGCAGGTTGAGCGTGGGATGCTCGGCCGCGAGTTCCCGAATGCGCTTGCCAAATGCCTGAACCCGCCCATTCTGGGTGCCGTGAATAAAGTGAATTGGCCGGTAATTGCCGGTGCGACGGCCCTGCTCGACGATGTGCTCTGCGATCGCAATCATGGGGGTTATGCCAACGCCGCCTGAAACCAGCACAACAGGCCGGTCGCTGCTGCGGTCGAGAACAAACTTGCCCCGCGGTTTCAACGCATGGAAACGAAAGCCGGGTTTCCCATGGACATGCATGAACTCTGAGACAAGTGCATCCCGTTCGCCGCGCCTTATCGATAGCCGGTAGAAGTCAGGGTTGTAGCAAGTTGAGATTGTATAGGTGCGCAATGCGGGCTCCGTGCGCCCGGGAATCGTTACCCGGATGGGTAGAAACTGACCTGGTTCCCAGCGATACAGCGGCTTACCGTCAACACGGCGCAAATAAAAGGAGGTGATGAGATCGCTCTCCTTTTTCACCTCGGCAACTTCCAATTCGACATAGGAGTTGCGATCATTCTCCGGGAGGGCGGAAGGCGTAGGAGCTACGCTGATGGAAGTCACTAGCGGAAGAGAGCTCGGTGCCGGCGGTTTTTCCGGTAACGAAGCGTTTGCAGATAAAGCCTGTACGATGAGCCTCTGGAAGTGAATACAGAGATGCTCGCTCGTGGTGAGGAACCTGCCTCGATCGGGAATGCCGCCCAACAGACCCTTCTGCACAGAATTCGTGAGAAAGTCGTCTTCATAACCTACTTGTTTGTTGAAGGCGATCAGATCATGAGCAAATTGCGCCGATACGCCCGGTGCAAAGTACTGTTCCGAGAATCCCTTCGCCTTGTTGGGACCGTCCGGAGCCCACACATCAATGGAAAGGTTGGGAAACCCGGGATTGACATTGATGGTCACGTTGGGCCACAACAGGTGGTACTGAGCCTGCGCTATCTCGCCGCGCGCGTCATAAATTTCGACTGCAGTTTTTCCTTCAAGCGCTGACTGGCGGACTTGACCCAGTTGACTGGCGAACCATTCATACTGCGTCAGGTTGTAATTTTCCTGCTTTACATCGATTGCGGCACTGAAGCCGGGGTGGGCCACGGCGCAGTGATAACACTCGAGGTAGTTCTCAAGCATTGTTTTCCAGTTTGCATCGGCGGACCACGACTCGCGGCTATATTGCTCGAGGTTTTCCAGGTGAATGCCGCTGCCGGCGATAATGTCGAGCAGACCGCCGTAGTACGAGGCAAGAGACTTGGCATGCGAGTCGAGATTGATGAAGACGAACGGACCTAAGGTCTCCACTCGAATTGGCAGGAGTGGGTAATCTTCTAACCGGAAGTTGGGCTCGGCGGCGGAACGAGGGGCGCCTTTAAGACAGCCGGTGAGATCGTAGGTCCAGGCGTGATATCCGCATTGCATCATTTTCGAGTTTCCACGACCCTTCATCACTTCATGCCTGCGATGGCGGCACACATTGACGAAGCCCGCAAGATCGCCTACGTCGTTGCGGATGACAACCACGGGTACTTCGCCCGCATAGCCGGTGATGTAGTCGCCCGGATTCGCGAGTTCCTTTGCCGGACCCATGTAATTCCAGGATTTCCTGAAAATCTGTTCGATTTCACGTGCCGTGATCGCGGGGTCTGTGTACCAGTGGGCGGGAAGCGATTCGCCGCGCTCAAGCGCTGCGAGCAAACTATCGGGTGTTTCTGGGATTTCATGAAGAGTTGACTGGATCATTGCGTTTGCCTCATTGATTTAGAATTTTCCTGGTTGCGGGCCCACTCGGTTTCTGTGCCGTTGTTCCCCGGATGCCGCGGCGCGCGGCTTTTGCTATGACCCGCCTTCGCCAGAAACAAAACAGATAGCAGCAGAACTGCGCTGGCGCATAGCAACACCCCCGGAAAGCTAAGCAGTCGCGTTGCGGAGGAAGCGAGGGCGGCCGTGCTCAACATTCCTATGGAATAGAAAATGTTGTAGACCGCGTAAACCGCCGAGTAACAGGACAAGCCAGATCGATCGACAACGTCACCGAGTTCCGCCGACGCTGGATTGAGCATGAAGGCAAACGCGACATTCACCAGAGATAACGTGATGCCGACCGGTATGGCTCCTTTGAAGACCGCCAGGAAGGGAAGTATCACCGCCATCCCGATTGTGCCCAGCACAGTCACTTGGTGGACGGGGAGCCGCTCCGATACGCGACCAACCCATGGAGCGCTCAAGCCGTAGACGAGCGTGGAAACAGCAAAAATGGCGCCTATTGCGATCGATGGTAAGCCGTGGCGCGCGAGGCGCACTGGCAGCAGGGGTTCAATGATCCCAAAAGAAAATGCCGCGAGAGCGATCGTGACAGCTGGAACCGAGATCGACCGGCTGAGTACCAAGGCGCGAAAGTCGACAGGCTCATGTTGTTGTTTGGCGGCAACTGGAACCAGGCGAACGATGAGACCGGTAGCGGCGGCAAATGCGATTCCAATCAGAAGAAACGGCAGCTTGTAGGCTCCCGCTTGATAGAAAAGCCCACCGGCGACAGGCCCGATTACCGAACCGAATGTGCCGGCGGCGAATGCATATCCCAGCATCACTACTCGTTTTTCAATGTAATTCGCCGCGACAAGGGCCAGGCCCGAGGTCCAAAGCGCGGCCGAGGCAGCACCCTGGCAAACCTTCCCCAGCACCAAAAGCAGGAAGCTGGGCGCCAGGCCAAAGAGTGATACTGCAACGACCGCCAGGGCCGCGCCGCAGATCATAGTCGAGCGGCTGCCGAAACGATCGCCCAGGTAACCGAACAGCGGAGTAACCAGCAGAACGCTGATGGCATATACGCCATATAGCAGGGCAACGTGTCCCTCGCCTTCTACTCCCGCACGAGAGTGCGCCGGCAGAGTAAAAAGGAGCCCGTAAAGGAAGTAGTCGAGAAACAGAGGGAATGCAAGGACGGCTACGATAGCTCGAGATCGATGGCTCACCGCATCTGCTGAACGCTCTTGAAGCATTTCACGCACGACGTCACCAGGAGAAGAATTTGCGGCCTGAGTGTTTATGACAGGCATGGTGGTTCGAGATCTTACAAAGCAAGGGCAGGCTTCCTGTGACCGTAGGCCAAAAGCCATAGACCGGCAACAGCCTTCATCAGGGAACCTGCCCTCCTGCAAAGGTGTGTTTCGTTTTACCCCTCTGCTTGGTAAAGCGCAGGCAATGGATCATTAGGATCATCAAAAGGAAAATTATTGACGTGTCTGATCGTCGTGGCGGATTTTCAAGGGCCGCTGATTACAGCTTAGCCCGCAACACCCACGCAGTCTCCAAACTCAGCCGATGAGTTTATCCGCGTAGAAGAACTCGAGTGAATAGGTATCGTGTGTTGCCGTATTTAGGGGTGCAGTCCAGGTCCCCGAAACTCCAGGAGCCAAATATGATCCAAGTCATCCTGGATCTCGATCTCTACCTATACGCCCGAAGAGGTCCTCATGGATGGGCCCCCCTCCATTGGACGACCAGATCATGTGCGGCCTCAGGCCACGTTGGATATTTGAACTGAAAGCCAGCTTCGAGCAAGCGGCCAGGAACAACCTGACGGCTCTTAAGGACCAGTTCGGATTCAGTACGCAGCAGAAAAGTGCCCAGCTCCAGCATCCACCTTGTGGTCGGCAGACCGACGCGCGTGCCCCACGCTTTTCGAAGAATGCCAAGAAATTCGCGGTTCGGGAGTGGGTGGGGGGAGGCCAAGTTTACTGCTCCAGTAAGCTCTTCCCTGTTGATGAGGAACTCAACGGACCGAATGAAGTCGACCTCATGAATCCATGAGACAAATTGAGTGCCAGGCAATGTGGCTCCGCCGAGGCCGTGGCGAACAAGATTCAGAAATACGTCGAATACGCCGCCTCGATCAGCACTGAAGGTCATGGCGCTCCGGAGGGCAACCTTCCTGCTTCCAAGAGTCGGCGTGGAAAAGAAGGCCATCTCCCAAGCCTTTGCAACCTGAATCGAAAAGTTCCAGGTGTCGGGGGCTCCCGCCTCGTTACCGCCATACTCCCCGGTTGCTTCATCCATTGGCCGCTCAAGAGCGTGACGGTAAATGGTTGCTGTACTGGCATTGAGCCAAACGGCAGGTGGGTGTTGAATCGTGGCAATCGCTTGATGGAGGATCTGAGTGGACAACACACGCGAGTCAAGAATTGCCCGGCGATTCTCGGGGGTGTAGCGGCAATTTACGCTTCTACCTGCGAGGTTGATCAAAACGTCGCTGCAATCGAGTTCGTCGAGCCACGGACCCAACGTGGAGCCATCCCAATGAACCACGCGCCAGGGCGTCTTTTGCAACCCACGGCTGAGAACAACCACACTATGCCCATTCTGGTGAAAGTGCCGAGCAAGGATGGTTCCAACTTGCCCGGTCCCTCCAGCAATAATGATCTTCATAGCGTAGCGTCCTTGCCCTGCCGCGAAGTGCTGGGTAGGTACTGCTCCCACTCCGAGGACTCCGCAACGCGCTTGATGACAGCATTGCGTTCACGGATCAGAGCCAACATGTAGCGTCGCAGGAAAATTGCCTCAGCTAATGGACCGAGCAGCGGCAGAGGAGCGGCAATCGAAAAAACGTCTTTCATCTCAGTCCCACCGGATTCCAGACGCTCAAATCGATGATCTGCTTGCATGCTGCGGAAAATCCCGCGAACCATTGTGACCTGGAAGTAGCAGGGCGATTCCATCGCGGTGATCTTGCTGGTCAGGTTCTGCCAGATGCCGAAGTGTTTGGCGCGCCAGGTGACCTCTTCAGACAGGTCGACGAGGCCAGAGGTAACGCCTCCGACCGATAGCGCTTGTTCTCCACAATGAACGTTCGAGAGCAGATGCACTTCGACACTACGGGATAGGTCGAAGCAGCGTTCGATTGGGGCTTCGATTATTGTGGTCGCTTCCAGTCGAATCATGGCTTGCTTGCACTCCCCGGCAAAAGGTCTGCCTGTTGCAAAAGCAAAAGGACCTTGGTTCTGATTAGTTTCAAAACTGCTAGCTTTGCAAGTCCCGACAGGGAAATCTAGTTAAAGGGAAATCTAGTGATAGACGGGGCGTTCACCTACCAATCGCTGTGCAAACGCGGACGTCTGGCGGGTCTGGCGGGGACAGACGGAACAACCCCTATCGTCTCGGAGCACCCTCAGATAACAAAGTTGGCCGGCGATTGCTCCGTCTGCCACTGTACGTCGTCCTTGTTAGTGGTCTTCAGTTTCGGGCTCACCTGGTTTTATCTTGCCGCAATCGGCGCCCAAGAAAGTGCTCGTGGATTTCGATTCCATCTCCCGCTTCTGACCGTTCGTCGTCATCATCGTATGGGATTGAGAGACGATGTGCTGAGAATCTTGGATCGTCGTGCTCCCGCTCGTCACCAGCGTCCCCCCGCTGGGGGTTTTGCAGGTAGCGGTAAAGGTATAGCCGTGGGCATTCTTCACGTTGTCGACCGTGCAGCCTTCGTGCGGCTTCGACACATTCCCCACCATTTCCTGCCAGCTCTCAGGAGTAATACAGCTTTTGGATACTAACTGCCTGGGCGTGCCCGTCCCCATATCCATCGTCATCTTCTTTTCCCACAAACCCATTTTTACCGGAGCGGCCTGGGCAAACAGAATGCCGGAACACCCGGCCAACGCCGCTATCAAGACCAATGAGCGCATGAATTCACCTTGGCAGAGATACTAGTCTAAAGCAAACACCGGTAGTATGGTGTTCGTGCGCTAAGCAAGCTGGCGTGTTCCAGCCGGTGCAGGAGTTTCGTGAACAGGTGGAGCTGACACTTTGGGAAACCAGAGTCACGCTAAGTTTTAAAAGTGAGTTCGCTTGCGTGAAAGTGGCCAGCTCCGTCCACGAATCCTTTGTCCACGAAACTTTTGTCCAAGAAACTTTAATACCCGGCATGAGTCTCAGCGGCGAGGACATTAGTTAGCCTTTGTTTCGTGCAGGCTTTATGTACCTGGTCAAGGCGTCGAGGGATAATGGGAAGCGCGGGACAAATGGGAAGTTATCCTTACGATAGCGATCGTAACAAGTAAGTAAACGCCCCATTTTTCCCGGGTTGTTTCGAGTCCTTGCAAGGAGGCAGCACGATGTGGGTTCATTTCAGCCTCTCGCGCACCCCGTGGGCGGCGTTTTCGGGAAGCAAGCTGGCGATGGGATTTGTGAGACTGGACTGGACTGCAACGATTGCGCTGCTGGTTCTTCTGATGGGAGCTCCGTCTTCTCGGGGACAGGACAAGCGCGGGACGGCCATACTTGAGAAGGATGGAGAATCCGCGGTCACGAACGGGAATTACTACGCTCTGGTCATCGGCATCGATGAGTATCCGTCGCCGCTGCCGAGCCTGAAGACAGCCGTAGCTGACGCCCGAGCCGTTTCCAGCCTCCTGAGCCAGGCCTATGGCTTTCAAGTGCAGTTGCTGTTGAACCGCGACGCGACCCGCGCCCATATCCTGGACGCGATTACTCAGTACCGCAACACGCTCAGTCCCAATGACAACCTCTTGATCTATTACGCCGGTCACGGCTACTCGGACCACGACGCGGACAAGGCCTATTGGCTGCCTGCGGATGCCGATTCAAGCTTCAGCGCGAACCGCATTATCGCTGACGATCTGACGACCGGCGTACGCGTGCTGCCGGCGCGTCATGTGCTGGTCATCTCCGATAGCTGCTACTCGGGTGCCTTGACACGCGATGCCGACGCCCCCACCTGGTCCGGTGGACAAGCTGCCCTCATAGACAAGATGCTTCGCTCCAGATCGCGCACATTAATGGCGAGCGGTGGAGACGAGCCCGTTTCGGATGCGGGCACGGGTGGTCACTCGGTCTTCGCCTACGCTCTCTTGCGCGCGCTTGAGCAAGCAAATGGGCAGATGTTCACCGCAGGCGAAATGTTCTATCGTTCTGTGCGGGCGCAGGTCGCCGGCAAGTCGGAACAATTGCCGGAGTACTCCGTCATCCGCAACTCGAGTCACGACGAAGGTGATTTCGTGTTCAGCCGCAACACGACACATGGCGCAATCGTGCACCCGGCAATTGACGCCCCGACCCCAAAGCCGCTTATGAACAACACACCGGCGACTGTTCCGGGTCGTGAATTGAGTAATCCTGTCCTGCAAACAACAGCCGACTGTACTAGTGCGACGGCTGAAGCTCTCAAGCTCTCATTGCGTGGTCAGAATCTCGCGAGGGTGACGCAGAATTTGCGCTGCCGTCCCGAAAATGTAAATGACGAACAATCCCAAGCTGTTTTAGCCGAGTTGTTTGACCGGTCCAGGTTCTCAGCATCCCGTGGGTTTCTTGATGAGATTTGGAAAATCCCTTCGATAGCGTCCGTCGATCCTTGCCCATTAGCACACACCGCGACCTATAGCGCGAACTTTGAAGGGCTGGCATGGCTGTCTTCCCGAGCGGAATCCGAGAAGCTTAGACAGTGTAGGCAGTTCGATGGTGACTTGGTAGAAGCCCTTTTTTTGGTGGGGAAAGAGCATGTTCCCATCGCTGTTTCACAGTTAGAAACCGGTGGACTCTCCCTGGAGCATGATCAATATTCGCTGTTTCGAATTGCCTATGAGTCGTATGTAGGCACGGGATATCCCGGTTATCAATGGGTAAGCGACGCATTCGCTCCTCCGACGGCTGCAGCCTTCGGCGAGGCTAAGGCGAGAGCCGAGGCTCACCTGGTCTCCACAAGCACGCTTTTTACCGAAGCGGGCTCACAGCCGGAGCAAGCTTTGGGAGTCTCCTACCAGAAATCGCGAGAGCTCATCCAAAAACGTATGTCAGAATATTGTCCTCGCGCTAAAGGCTATTGTCCGGCAATCTCTCCACCGGCGGAAAGCCACGCACGCGATGTTGGAATTCACATAAGTCAAGGCGAGTTCATCGATCAAGTGGACAAGCTAATGTGGACGGCCAAGGCGAGCGATCTGGCCGCAAACTGGGCTGCGGCGAGTGACTATTGCAAGAATCTGACCCAGGCCGGGTACCATGACTGGCGACTACCGCAGCTGGAAGAGTTGTTAAAACTCGTAGACACTTCGCAGGCCGTCGTCTCGGCTTGCAAGCGACCTGATGGGGAGACTCCGACGTTTCATGTAAAACAAGGCATTGATCCCGGCTGTGGCGACGTCTGGAGCAACACCAAAAGCCAGCGGATACTGAGGATGGGCGGATTCACATTCCAGTACGCATGGCTATTCGACTTTTCAAAAGGCAGTTCAGTGGAGGATCCTACGGATTGGCTAGGTAATGCTACTGCCTACCATCATCGGATGCTGTGTGTTCGCGGCCTGCGCTAGATGGAGGGCATGGAAGGGGCAGGCATTGCAGGGACGAAATAACCATCCAGTAGTCTAGCCCTTGCAGGTGCGCGACGTTTCCTTTGGTGATTATTTCGCCCGAAACTTCCAACTTGTCCCCGAAACTTCAGGAAAAACGGTTTGAATACTTCTCCAGTCCCGCATTAGATAGGGCCAGACTCTCCGATCCTTCTATGGTTTCAGGCAAATACCAAGGTTGGGATCCTTTTGGCAAAGGGCCATGATGGCCGGGTCGAAATTTTTAGGATTAATCCAGGGGGCTTCTCCATTTGGATGCTTATCTAACCACGCCACACTTCCCATGAGAATACAGTGCTCAAGCGACGGGTACGTCGAATCGCCAGCACACTTGGATCGAACCTCTTCAGGAGTAATGGTCCATTGCCGGCGCAGACTGTCCACCAGGCCTGCAAATTCCTCGTCGGTACACTGCTGGCGATTCTTACATTCTGTATCTGGAGAATTATGAATGGCCGGAAGGGGAGTCATCGCAGAAGAAGGAGCGGGCTTATGGAACGGAATAGAGCTATGGATTCGCTCGAGAGCCGCAGGAACAGAAATGCGCTTGAAATCAATTGCGCGGAATGCCACGACGCAGGCAACCACGATCAACAACGCCAGGAGTACCGTCAGAAACCGTGGCGCAAGAATGCGAATGGAAGGGGACCTTCGCGCATCCCGGTCGCGGATCTCTGCACGAGTCACCTTAGGTATGGGTGGCGCGTCGTAATTCCATGCCCCTCTTCTTCTGTTGTCTGGTCTCATGCCCTGCGTAAAATTATAGGCTTTTAGGGGTATCGAATGAGGAGGGAGCCAGGAAAGCCGCGCGCAAGCAAGCCCTCCACGATCAAGAGTGCTTCCAGTGCAGGGATGTCCCCGCAACTTCAAGCATGCACGAGCATGCAGGGCAGGACGGGAAGATAGCTCCGCGGGCCTAAGGGATTGGGCTGAACATCCGGTTTGTCCACCCTTTCTCGCGACCCAGTAATCAATAGTTAACGACCCCTTCTTCCTCTACTTTTACCGAGGAGCATCTCGACAGCTAATTAGCACCCATTTAAGGTCAGAGCATAACCCGCCTCCCCCACCCCGGAGGGGATGCGCTTGGACAACAAAAAATCGAAAGACCAACTATTTGTTAGCAGACGATTTCGGCAGCCGGCGGACTCTCGCGTCACCGCTCGCTGGCCGGCAAATGTCGGTAGCCTCGGCCTAAATGCGAGCGAAGGACAGTCTTACCGCTGTCCGGTGTCCCACTCAATCCCTGTCATAAATAAGGCAATCCAGGCATCCCGCCGTGGAGCGTGACCTTTTTTGTGGGTCTACCGTGCTTCCCCGCGCGTTAGAAACCTCTGCCCTAGCTTCTCTCAAATTCCTGTTTCAAGTTTTAGGAGCCACCTATGCCCAAAAATAAAGTCAGCGACCCCATCACCGATCAGGAAATAGCCTTTGCCCGCCTGGTCCTCTCTGGCGCCATGACCGACCGTCGTGCTGCCGAAGCCGTCGGCCTCAACCCCGACTCCGCGGCCTACACCAAATCCAAACCCCGTGTCCGCGACTACATGCTCCAGCACCGCGCCGCCGTCCAGCAACAGCTCGTCCAGCAAGAGGCCGACGGACTGCGTCGCCTGAATCTGGACCGCGAACAAGTACTTTTCCGCCTCTGGGAAATCGCCCACCTCAGCCCCGACATGACCCGAGGCAGCATTACCGGCCAGGTCAAGGCCCTCTCCATGATCGTTGCCATGCAAAACTTCATCCCCGACCGCCGCCCCATCTCTTCGGAGAAGAAATCCGCCCCTCCGCCCGTTCACGCGGAAATCTATGCCTCCGCATGGCGTCGTCAGCAGCAGGCCACAACCCCTGCCACAACGAATGACCCGCAACCGAGCCCCGCCTCTGCCCAACAAGAAGATTCGCCCGGCGCCCCGGCCTGTCCCCCCACTCCCGGCCCCGGGGCAGAAGCGCCTCCGGGGCCTGGCCCCAGCCAGTCCACCTTCGCCAACCGCTTTACCCCCTCGGAAGCCCCGGAACCTTATGTCCCCCTGTTCGCTCCAGACGTGAGAGCTCCTTTCTCTATAAGGAAGAACCCCTGTGTCCACCCTCGCTGAGCCGCTAATCCTAAAAAAGGACCCAAAAATATCGAATTTTACAAATGACTGGGGGCTAATTCGGTGACGGCACGGACCGCACCCCTGACCTGAGACCTGATCCGCGCAGTTTTCGACTCCATAGTAAGGAGATCGTGGAGGATAGAATTGCCCGAAGAGCGGAGAGGCACAGGATGGCATGCTGGCGGCGGGCGCTCCGCACAATACTCTGGTTGACCATTCTAGCCAGCATCTTCCCCTGGCTGGCAGGGACTGCTCAGAACGCTGACGCCATGCAAAAGACCCAGGATCTTGCAGCTACCTGGCAGGGCACGCTTGGTCCAGGGCAGGGAGCGCGGGTTGTCATCCAAATCACGCAGGGGACGCGGGGCGAGTATCGAGCCCTCTTCTACAACATTGATCGAAGAGGGGATGCGGTTCCCGGACGCGCGGTCTCCCAGGATGGTTCGACGGTAAAAATGACATTCACTATGGTCGATGGAACCTATACCGGCCACCTGGCTCCGGATGGCAAATCGATTACGGGCGTGTGGAGTCAGAATTCTGCCCCGGTGCCCCTCAATCTGACGCGCGCCGTAGCCGGAGGGGAATGGGTTATTCCAACTGCTGCCGTCAAGCCCAGGGCGATGGATCCAAACGCGGATCCGGCCTTCGAGGTGGCTACCATCAAGTCCAGCAATCCTGAGGAGCACCGCAAGTTTTTTCGCTTAAGACCCGATCTTCTCGAGGGAGTGAATGAAACTGTCGCCGACATGATTACGTTTTCGTATGGCGTTCACCGTAAGCAGATCGTCGACGCACCGGCCTGGATAGATTCGGAAAAGTTCGATATCAGCGCGAAGCCCGATACCGAAGGTATGCCCAGCATTGGGCAATGGAAGACGATGGTGCAGAAGTTGCTTACGGATCGATTCAAGCTGAGTTTCCAGCGTAATCAGAGAGAGCTTGCGGTCTATGTTCTGTCGGTGGACTCAACTGGGGCGAAACTCGCAGAGAGCCAGGGGGATCCGAAAGGGCTGCCCGGGATCGGCTTCCAGCGGCGAATCGGTGACCTGAGCGCCTTCGACGTGAGCGTGGCCGATTTCATCAACTTCATGACCAGAAATGCGGGCCTGGATCGCCCAATCCTGGATCGAACTGGGCTCACCGGCAGGTACGACTTCAAGCTCCACTGGACTCCGGACGACGCGCAAGGTAGCAGTGTTGAGCCGGGTCCCCGCCCATCCGATGACGCAAACCCAGCGCCCCCTTTGTACACCGCGCTGCAGGAGCAGTTAGGCCTCAAGTTCTCCGCTGTCAAAGCGCTTGCTGAGGTCTTCGTCGTCGGCTACGTCGAAAAGCCCTCAGAAAATTGATGGAGCGGGGACCATTTTGGGGACCGGAATTTTCCCTAATCAGTTGCGTGCATGGCAGCGCGACACAGGGATGAAAGGACGAGAAATACCTGGGGATGGAACGTTCTACACTACCCTCGTGGTATGCCGGGTGCTAAGACTACTTACACACGCCAAAGCCCAAAGATGAAGAAGAATATCTGGAGAGCGATTATAGAAATCAGCTTCATTGTCTTCCTGTTTTATTCAAATCTCCTGATGGGCGAATTTGAGCGCTCAGGTATGGGAGAGAAGAGAGGGCTGCTGTGGGCAATGGCGGATGTGTTTACATTGGAAAATTTGTGGATCGCTCTGACTGCGGCCCTCGTAGGCTATATCCTGTTTGAATTTCTCCGAAAGAGGTCCTAGACGAACCCGGCTATCTTTGGAGGGCTCTCAAGCGGCACTTTCGTCTGGTGCCCGCTATGGCTTCAATACATCGCGTTGGTCGACCCAGCCGCCGCGAAAAAAGCGGTGCGACACCATGGACTGAGCAAGCAGATACATGAGGCCTACCAGGATGGCCAATAAAAGGAACTTTACCAACCCCAACCAAGGCGACTGCCGGACTTCAGAGCCCGTCGTGTCTGGAACAATGGTCATCTGACTACACCTCCCGCCCATAACAAGGATCGGGGCGCACCGGAGTTCTGGCGCAATAAGGGTCCCACTAATAACAGCAGCCTGCAACACTTTTCTTGGAAATTGTGGCCAGCATCCTACTAAAACTCTGTCGTATGTGCCAGAAAGCCCTTGGCTTAACCAGACCCCTTATACTCGGATGGCCGAGATTCTAAAGATCAATCCGCCCTACCGAGGTCGCAGCCATGAAAGTGAAGACGGAACTGCCGGCAGTCCGAATCGCCCACCGGAAACGAAGCTGTCCATGCGCACTCCCCGTGCTCATCATCATCATGGTGCTCGGCAGCGCAGTTGGCCGGGCACAATCCGTGCCTGTTGAGGATGCCCGGTGCCGGGCCCTGGCAACGACGGACTTCTCCACCGTCCCCGGGGCTCCCACTCGGATCTCGGAAGCCACTCTGGCGAAGGATGTCCAGGGACTCACGGGCAAAGCGCAAGTGAGCGAAGACCTGGTAAAAGCGATTGGCCAGGTTCAGCCCACGTGCCGCGTTTCCGGCTACGTCGCACCCAATGCCGGCTTTGTCCTTCTGCTGCCGGTATCGCAGTGGAACGGGAAGCTGCTGCATGTTGGCTGCGGGGGCTGGTGTGGCAGCACAGACTATGTGCCTGGGTCGTGCGCACGGCATCCCGGCTATGCCTGTGTCGGCACAGATATGGGCCACACGGGCGCAGGGCGGTCTATGGTCGCGTAACAATCTTCAGGGCCAAACCGATTTTGAGTATCGCGCCACGCACGTCGTAACCCTTGCCGCGAAGGCGATCCTGCAACGTTTTTACGCGACCGCACCCAACAAGTCTTATTTCATGGGATGTTCTACGGGCGGCTATCAGGCCATGATCGAAGCGCAGCGCTTTCCCTGGGACTTTGACGGCATCATTGCCGGCGCTCCTGATATGGATGAGAGTGATCTGGCGGTGCGTGGCATCTGGGCCAAACGGAGTTTTCTGGGTGACGATGGAAAACCCGTTCTGAGTGATGCCGACATTCAACTTCTGCACCATGCCGTGCTTGCCGAATGCGATATGGATGACGGCGTCAAGGACGGCATCGTCAGCGCGCCGCAGCAGTGCAAGTTCGATCCGTCGGAACTTGAGTGCAAGGCTGGTAAACAGGCCGATTGCTTGAGCACGCGTCAGGTCCAGGCAGTCAAGGATATCTACAGCCGGCCCCATGATTCGAAAGGCCACGCTATCTCACCGCGAGGTATCTTTCCCGGCGCCGAACTGCAATGGAAGGGTGCGTTCTCCGATACCTGGGGCGACGAATTCTTCAAAGATACGGCCCTGCTCTCCGCTGCTGGAAAGGAGTGGAAATACACCGACTTCGATTTCGACAGCGACTACAAGCGCAGCGGGATCGGTGTACTCTATGCGGATACCGACCCCGATTTGCGCAGGTTTAGAGACGCTGGCGGAAAACTGCTCAGCTACCAGGGCGACACCGATATGACGGAGATGCCCGGCGCCAATTTTGACTACTACGAAACCGTGGAAAAGACGATGGGCGGCCCTAAGGCCACGCAGGATTTCTACCGGCTATTCGCGATTCCCGGAATGAATCATTGCGGCGGCGGCGAAGGAGTATCTGCCTTCGACTATCTGAGCTATCTGGAAGCCTGGGTAGAACGTGGGCAGGCGCCCGAGGTCATGATCGGGACGCATCTCGTGGTCATCTCCGGACCGCTGGACCCAGCCACTTCGGTTACCTTCACCAGGCCGGTCTATCCCTATCCGCTACATGCCAGGTACAAAGGTACGGGCGATCCCAACGACGCGGCAAATTTTGTGCCTGTGGAATGAATAGCTGAAGCCGTGGGAAGCGAGAGGTGAAGGTCTACAAATGTTCTGGTCGGCAATGGTTTTGGTTTATTTCACCGCGGTACAAAGGATTCTTCGGATAATCGCTCGACAATCCTGAAAGAATGCTGCAGGCTTTTGCCGGTTCCTTATCTCGCAACGCCGCCACTGCCAACAGCAGACGCGCAAAAGGTGCGAGCAGGTCTCCGTGCGCGGCCGTCAACTCCAGATCATGGATGCCGCGGGTTTTGTCTGTCTCCACTCCGCCTGCCGCCATCAGCCAGCGAACGGGGGCGGGCTTTATGCCACTTAGATAGTTCTCAACGCCCACCGCCAGGTACGCGTCGTAAGCATTGGGATCCTGCTTAAGCAATTGCTCAGCCAGAGCCGTTCCTTGTTTTGTATAACGGAGGGCGGCCAGATCGCGTTTCTCAATCAGCGCCGCGTAATCGGATCGCAGCCCGAGCGATAGGATCTTCGCAAATTGCGCGTTCGCATCGTTGGGATCCTTTGCCAAAGCCTTCGCCGCCAGGCCGTCCGCTTGATCCAGTTCCGCATTGATCATGTTCTTTACCTGCGGATCGGGGCTAAGTTTCTGCCGGTTGTCAAAGCGCTTGTCGTCGGTGAAAAGCTGCGACTCCAGCACGCCGAGTCGCGCGAATTCCGTGAACAGATTAGCCGCGGCATGGCAGGCGGGCCCCATCGGGTCCTCGGGGTGCAGCTTCTGCCAGGCATCGAAATCCCGATGAGCCGCTGCGAAATCGAGGTTGTACATGCTGGCAAAGCCCTGCTGAATCGGTGTAGCCGCTGTACCAGTTGTACTCGCAAGGCAGATCGTTGGACTGACCAGTGCCAGCAGGAAAAACAATCGCCGCACATTTGTCACGAACTGAATTAGCCTGTTCATCATTTCCTCTGACACGATGTAAGTCCCATAGCTCGCGTGCACCCGTCCGTTGCCCGGCCAATTGACCGGGCCAGAAGACAACGATACTGCTTGGGCAACAAAACACTGTCACGCCGGGGTCATCGGTTTGTCATCCCTCCGTCAATTGGTCAGAGCTACGGCCGCTTGAGAGCCTGACGAGGCGGCGAGTCGGAGTTTCGTCTGATGTTTTGGACAGGTGGCGGACGACACGTCCACCTGAGCGATCTCAGCCGGGAATCACGACGGAATAACCCTGCTTGCGGGCCTGCTGATACAGCGCCTTATCAAAGGTAACAAGCGTGGCTTGCAAGCCGCTGGAGGAGGCGAGGAGCCAACCGTCACCGATCCATTTGGAGGCCGGCCTCGCCCCGAACGGCTCGGTGACGCGGCGAAACTCCGCATCCGCATCTCGCGGCTCAGGGTAGAAGTCGACCCGCGGATCGGCGAGCCACCGATCGTATACGCTCCATGCCTTACGAAGGGTCAGCGTCTGCTCACCCATGACGACCTGATTCGTCAACAAGCGGAGCAGGCCTATATGGGTATAGCGACAAAAGATGAGCCGTGTTTCCCGGGGCAGTAGATTTGCCCACGCCCAGGCGTCCGCGCTGTGGGAGTGGCCGGCAACGGAGAGCGCCAGCCAAACATTCAGGTCAGGAAAAAATGAAGTCATGCGGATTCTCATCTTCGGGAAACGCGGGGCCAAGCTTCCCCGAACCCTGAATCAGCGGACGCGTGAGACGGTCATCGCTCTTGTTCGTGTCAGGATAGGTTTGCTCGATCGCCCGTACGATCAGCGAACGGATGGAAGCCCCGGACTTCTCGGCCCGATTCCGCAACCGGTCGTGCAGTGGGTCCGGAAGGTCTACTGTGGTACGGACAGGCATGACATGATTATGTCATAGATGACAGACTTGCGGTATAAGAAGACAAACAGTGTCCCCTGCTGCGAGGAAAAGCGCAGGGGCGATTGGACAGGTCTCACTTGGTGAGCCTGTGCTCCTTGAGGATGGTAACGACTCTGTCGATGGGCAGCGCTTCCACGGTGTGTCCGTTGCCGGTCACCGTCGTAGCCTTGAGCATCGAGTTATAAATCGCTTCTTCGGTTGCCTCGATGACGGCTTCGAAAAGAGGAGACATCGCATCATTAGTGAGCACCTCTGTCTTTCGCGTCGAAGAAGGATCCGCAAAGTGAATGCGGTCTTGGGGGGCCGTGGAGAACGCAATTGCATAGTCGCCGCTGCCGTTTGAGGCAGAGCTGCCCGTCCTGGCCATGCCAACCCATGCCCTGGCTGCAAGCCGTTTGAGATTGCGTGCGTCCAGCGGAGCGTCGGTCGCGATCACCATCATGCAGGAACCGTCGGCCTTGTCTTTCACGCCTTCGACCTGGCTGGTTTCGTTGCGCAGATAATACTGTCCAAGCTCCTGGCCTACAGGCGCGCCGTTGATCGTGAGGATACCGCCGAAGTTGGACTGCACCAGCACACCGACTGTGTATCCACCGAGCGTAGCGGGAAGGCGTCGCGACGCGGTGCCGATGCCGCCTTTCCAGCCAAAGGCTACTGTGCCGGTGCCGGCTCCAACCGTGCCCTCGTCCACTGGGCCGCTCTTGGCATCTTTGATGGCGTTGGTGACATCCTCGGGAGCGATGTGGCGGCCGCGAATGTCATTAAGAAATCCGTCATTGGTCTCCCCGACGATGGGGTTGATCGAAAGCACATTCTCATTGCCCGAAAGCGAAAGCATGTAGCTGATCAGGTCGTCGGCAACACGCGGCACACTGGTGGTTGAGGTGAGGAGTATGGGCGTTTCAATCTCTCCCATCTCATCCACCTGTGTTGACCCGGTTAGCTTTCCATAGCCGTTGCCGACGAAGACGCCAGCTGGCACTCGTTCCTGATAGAGATTTCCGCCGTGCGGCAGAATAGCTGTGACACAGGTGCGTATGTCGTCACCGCGGACGATGGTCGTCTGCGCCCACTTCCACACCCTCGACATCTGTGATCCCGTTGAGTGGGCCTGATGGCAATACGCCAACCTTCACGCCAATGTCGGCCGCGCGAGGACGTTTGGTTGTCCCTGGATTCTGGGCCTCAGCGTTGAGACACAAAAGCAGAACGACAGCGATTCCGTAAAGACCGCGAAACGAGATGCGCACAGACTGAACCTCCGATTGGCGCCTCACATCGGCCAGGCCAATCATCTAGTTTCATTCGATTCGATGCGGATCTACAGCAAACGCGGCCCGGAGCCTCTTTTTTCGTAAAAAAGATAGACTTCCTATAAGTTGTGGTCCCGAATCTGCTAAAAATGTTGGATTAGCCGGCTGAGAAAATCAATCACCCATGCAAGCGCTGAGGACGAAATGATGGAATATACTTCGGTCGCCGCCGATCCCTTTTCTATTCTCACGGTCGTGGTAGCCCCGGCTGTGCTTACCAATGCGTCGTCCGTTTTGGCGCTGGGCACGAACAATCGCCTCGCACGCGTGGCCGATCGTAGTCACACCGTGGCCGCGCAATTAGCAAAGCTTGAACCGGGCGCCAGGGACCGTCAGTTCTGGACTGCGGAGCTCGCCGTGCTGCAAACGCGCGCTCAACTGCTGTTACGAGCCCTTCGTTGCTTTTACCTGGGCCTCGGACTGTTCGCCAGTTCGGCGCTCATCTCGATTGCCGGTTCTATCATGGTGTACTACGGCTGGCCATCGGCATTCCAGCTAGCAGCTGGAATTGGCGTCGTGTGTGGAGCATCCGCGGTCATCGCGCTGGTCTGCGGCTGTGTCCTGATGATTCGCGAAACGCAGCTTGCAGTCAAAGGCTTAGCCAACGAAGCAAAATCTCACATCGGCTAGTCACCAGTTGACCGCCTATTTTGGCACCACCGGCAAAATCAACGCGCTGGCATGGGCGCCGCCGTGCAGGATGGTATTGGTTGCCTTCACGAATTGCGTATCTTCGGCGGCGCTTTTACCTGTATTCAGATTGCGGTCGAAACGCGGAAAATTGCTCGACGACACTTCGAGCCGGATACGGTGACCCTTCAAAAATACGTTGCTCGTGGACCAGAGGTCGATTTTGTATTCGTAGACCTTGCCGGGTGTGATGGGTTTCGGTTCTCCCACGGTGGAGGCGCGGAAGCGTGCGCGCAGAATTCCCTCGGTCAGATTTTGCGCAAACCCGTTGGGCCAAACATCGACCAGCTTCCCCGTGAAGTCGGTGTCGACGGTAGAGGACTTCGCGAAGAGATCAAGCGTGACGGGACCCGTGACTTCGAGATCCTGGTCGAGCGGCGGCGTGGTATAGACGAGCACGTCGGAGCGGGCTTCCACGTCTTTCTGATCGCGTGGCCCCGGTGCGAGGTGATCGGAATCGCAGCACAGCGGACCACCCACAGTGGGAACAGGATTGGCCGGGTCGTAGACGAACGTGTCCGCGCCTTCCTTGGTTGGCGTCGCTGTGGAAAGCGAACCGTCGCCCGAAGCGCTGTTAGCCTTCCCGCCGGAGTGGAGATAGTAGTTGGTCTGCGTGGCGCGCGCGAGGGGCCACGCGGGCTCATCGCGCCACTCGTTTTTGCCCATGACAAAAATCTTGACCGGGTTACCGCTGGCGAATTGGTTTTGCTTGCCCAGCAGCAAGTAGTCGAACCAGTCGAGCGTAATGGCGTTCTCGTCAAAGGCTGCGTCCGGGCCGAAATCGACATCCCCTACCTTGCGGGTCCAGCCGGAGTGCCCACCGATGGCGATGAGCAGATGTTGCCCGTTACGCGCAGCCTCGTTTCCGGCGTGCGCCTTGAGGCCGAGGTAATTGCGCAGCGAGCCGCCCTGGAATAGGTCGTACCAGGCTGCAATCGTGAGCGCCGGGACCTGCACGTTCTGGTAGTTCTCTTCGATCGACCACTGCTTCCAATAGCTGTCGTACGTGGGATGCGCAAGCCAGTCGAGGAAGTAAGGCGCGAGTTCGTGCGTCAATTGCGAACCGCCGGCAACCGGCTTGATATTGAAGACGGGGAAGTCGGTCAACGGCAACACTCGGTCGCCAACCAGCGCATTGGTGTCGTCGCGGAGCAGGCGATTCGCCGTGTCCTGCGCCAGGCCCGCGGTCCAGGACTCGTCAAACCACTGCTCGAATGCGCCGCCCTGGTAGGTCCAGTTTTCGTGGTAGTTCGACGCTGTGACGACGGGGCAAATACCAGCCAGGTGCGGTGGATGAGTGATGGCGGCGAGCATCACCGTAGCTCCCACGTACGATCCGCCGAACAAGCCAACTTTGCCGTTCGCATGCGGGAGGGCCGCCGCCCACTCAACCGTGTCGTAGCCGTCGTCCATCTCGTGCTTGAAGGTGTACCACTCGCCCCCGGAGGTGTAGCGGCCGCGCACATCCTGGATCACGACCATGAAGCCGCGCGCAACAGCCTTGCGCGCGAAGTCGGCGCCGCCGTCCTTGTTGTAGGGTGTGCGCTCGAGCAATAGGGGAAAGCTGCCGTCACCCGCCGGCCGATAGATGTCGGCCTTGAGGGTGACGCCGTCGCGGGTCTTCATAGCGACGTTGTGCTCGATCACGATATCGGCAGCGGGCTGTGCGAACGCAAGAGCAGGAAGAGTCGCAACCGCGAGCACGAAAAGGCGAAGAGTTTTTCCAGACATGAAATTCCCCGGCGGCAGAGGCCGAAGCAATTCTAACTGGGCTCGTCCACAAGGGATTTGCTGGGCTAATGTTGGATGGACTTAGTCACTGTCTCGAGCAGCGAAGCCTCCCGTTCGAGGGCGCTGGCCACGCGCTCAATTTGCGGGTCGACAGAGGACCACTGCCTCTGCTCAATCGATTCGCGGACTCCGGGCATCGTCTTTACGCCATAGCCGGTGTAAAAGCCCGGGGCATAGATAAGGTTTTCGAACCAGGGTCGATTGGGAAGCCCGGCCGAGTCGATCAGCATGCGTTCCGTCTGGATCAGTTGTTCGTTGACTGCAGGCGGCAAATTGTCTCCAGCAGCGGTCACAGCCTTTTCGTACTCGTCCGCGGCCCGGGTCAGATCGTCAGAGGCCTGGTCGAGCGGCGCAAAGTTGAAATAGGGTGGAAGCGGCTGCGTCGTGGGCGGAACGAACTGCTTCTTCGGGTCGTAGAGCGCCTTGTAGACGTCCTCGCTGATTTCGGTATTCTGCTCCTTCGCTTTTTCACGCGCGGTCGAAGCCAGTTTCTTTAGGTCCGCGACATATCCGTGAACCGTTTCTGCCAGGTTAGTGAATTGGTATGGAATCACATCGGCATCGGCCATCCGCATCACCATGGTGCCGGCGGTTTGTGCGAGTGCCCGGCCATAGACGAAGTCGGTGTCCTGAAAATGGGTATACCAGTAAAAATCATCGTAGATCGAGTGATACTGGCCGTCCGATTCATCCTCACCGCCGTAGCTGAGATTGACACTCGCGATCCCCAGGTGATCGATGAAGACGGTATAGTCCGACCCGGAACCCAGGGCACCAATGCGTAGATCGTTCCGAGACCGCACTTCGGTCCGTTTCTCAGCCTCTGCGCGCGAGATGGCAACCAGCCGCTCACGTTTCCATACCGACATCTTCGTTTCCGGGTCGACAATGTCCTTGGTCACGCCATTCACGAAGTTCTCAAGCGAATGGGATCCCTGGGCGCGGAAGTAGCCTCGCCCGTTCCCGTCGGAGTTGAAGTAGGCAACCGCGTGTTGCTGCAGCTCCGTGGCATGGGTCTCCGCCCACTCCGTGGAGCCAAGCAGGGCTGGTTCTTCTCCATCCCAGAAGCAATAGAGGATCGTACGCTCGGGCTTCCATCCCCGTTTCAGCAGTTCGCCGAGGGAGCGCGCCTCTTCCAGTTCGGGGCTGGCTCCGGAGATGGGATCTCCCGCACCGTTGACCCATGCATCATGGTGGTTGCCGCGCAGAACCCATTGGTCCGGAAATTTGGAGCCGGGAATGCGCGCCACCACGTCGTAGAGTGGCTTGCGATCCCAGTTAAACTTCAGCACCAGGTGTGCCTTCGTGGTGCTGGGACCAACGTGGTAAGTCATCGGCAGGCTACCGCGCCACGCCTCCGGAACCACGGGGCCGCTCAGTGACTTGAGGAAGGGAACTGCATCCGCGTAAGAGATGGGCATCACCGGAATCTTGGTGATGGTTTGTACTTCGCTGAGCGGGATCTTTTTCGCTCCGGGCACTGCGCCCACACCAGGTGTTTGCGGGTCACCAGGATAGACTGGCATATCCATAACGCTGCCCCGCTGGGCGCCTTCTGCCGACCGCATGGCTCCTTCAGGGTAGGGATCGCCGTGGAAGTAGCCGTCCTCGTGCGGATCGGAATAAATGAGGCAGCCGACGGCGCCATGTTCGGCAGCAACCTTGGGCTTGATCCCGCGCCAGGTTTCGCCGTAGCGCGCGATCACGATCGCGCCCTTCACCGAGATGCCCAAACGCTCCAGTTGCTCGTAGTCGTCGGGAGCGCCATAGTTGACATAGACCAGCGGCGCGGTGACATCGCCGTCTTTGGAGTACGCGTTATAGGTCGGCAGCTGCTCGCTCTTCTGGCCCGAGGTCGGATCGACAGCCAGCGTGGGCTCTTCGAGCTTGGCGGTAAATGGGCTGGAACCCAGCAGTTGTAGTGAGCGCTCTTTAGGAGTGGGAAACAAGGCGTCGAAGGTCTCGATCTGCGCGTCGAGACCATACGACTTCAACTGCTCGAGAATCCATTCCGCGTTGGTCTTGTCATAAGCCGAGCCTACATGGTGAGGGCGGGCTGAGAGCCGGCGCATATACTCTCTCAAGTTAGCCGTGTCCGGGATCTGCCTGAACTTCTCCTCCCATTGAATTTCTTTGGCGGAACTGGCGGAGGTATACCCGCGCAACGGATAGACTGCTTCGGCGGCATTTGCAGTCAAGGCGAGCAGGCTAAGCAGGGCGATAGACTGGCGCATCATGAAGTCGATTCTAACCAGCTTCTCCTGTAGCCCGGACAGGAAAACTTCACACCACACCGTGGGCATTTGCATCCTATATTCCAGGGGGAGAAGATCAGATGAAACGTGTAATCCTGGCCGTCTGCTGCGTCGCTCTTGGCTCATTCACTGTGCTGGCACAAAAGAAGGCTGCTGAAGCTTCGGCTATGACCGACCAGCAGTTTGTCGACTTCGCCGCACAAACCGACATGGTGGAGGCCAATCTTGGACAATTGGCGCAAACCGCGTCTTCTTCCCAGCCAGTGAAAGACTACGCGCAAATGCTGGTCACTGATCACACCAAAGACTTCAACCAGCTGTACGACACCGCCCACCAGAATAATCTCAACCGGCCGGATGCAATCGACGCCGCACTCGACAAAAAGATGATCGACCCCTTTCAGAAGCTGCAGGGGGCCGCTTTCGATCATCATTACATCCAGGGGATGATAGCCGGACACACCCAGGCGATCGCCATCTACAAGAAAGAAGCTTCCGACGCGCAGAACCCCGCTCTCAAGGCTTATGCGGAGCAGACCCTGCCCGTGCTGCAAAAGCATCTTGACGGAGCGAAGGACCTGGAAAAATCGAAGAAATAACGACTTGGTTCTGATGACGGTCAGTTAGGATTGCCAGCCATGGGCGCGGTATTCTGCACGAACTCTACAACCGCCGTTGCTCGAACTACCAGCTCATTGGTTGGAGCAATACTCAGTGTGGCTTGTGGCCAGAGATCGAGAGGGCGATCGCGAAGAAACGGGGATACCTTGACCAGCATCCGCCCAGGATAAGCCAACAGCATTGGACATCCTTCTCCTTGTAGATAGTAGACGGCGTCTTCTTGAATACCCTTCGCTCGCAATAGGTTTGGGAATGCGTTAAGCAACTCCAGCATTGCTGCTCCCGGCAAAATTTCCCCCCGTTCTGGTGTGGTCACGAACTCCAGTTGCAATTGAGAATCGGTGTCTCGTTGCTTGAGCCTGCAACTGAAATGGAGAACGCCGAGGGAAGAACGTTCGATGTGAGCCGCCAGTACAGCTGTGCTATATGCGTCGAGCGTTGAAAGTGCGTAGGAAACAAACTCCGGCGGGTTCCGGAAGTTGGTATCGTCGGAGTGTTCCGGGAAGCCTCGCGTGGCAAACGAAGACCAGTCCAGGCCGAGCATGGAATCTTCGATCTTCGGCGCGCAGAAACCCTCTTCCATCCAGATCTTCAAGTCACATTCGCGCTGGAATCCCTTTTCGCGAGCCTCCAGGCACTCGAACATCATCACGCCCAAGCGATCACCAAACGCCGCTTCCGTCTGAGTAGGATGCCAAACCCCGGTCAGAGTCTCCCGGCAATTACCGCATAGGAATTCGATGCGGTCATTTTTGTGAATAGTATGAGAGCGGCTCAAACTCACGCGCCAGCCACAACTGGGACAGGTTGATTCCACCCCTTCCCAGGTCTCATAAAAGTTGTAACCACTCTTCAGCACCTGTTCGTCTGGACTTTCCTTCGGCCTCAACAGTGGCTCATGGATGGCACTCTGCTTTTGCCGATCAGGGAGTTTTACATCGCTCCGTCTTTCCGGGTTGGTTGGCTGTTTACTCACCGGTATTGCCTTTCTTCCAATCGGCCCGATCACCCAAAAATAAACCCCATCATTAACTATTAGCTCGATTCAAGATTAAATCGAGTTAATGCTCCACTAGGCTCCTCGCCCGATTTCCTGTTGGGGATTGGTGGTGCGACAAATCTCTCTCTTCCTCACAAGCCTTGCTCCCTGGACGGGTGCCCCATGTTCGCGGACTTTCGCGTACATGGGTTGAAGACGACCTTTTTCCAATGCTTTCCTCATCGGTGTGCACCAACTTACAAAGAAAGAAAATGGATTGGCTTCCCCCGGATCTCCTGTGGAGCTTGGTGGCGTTGGCGCACCTCATGCGGCTTTCCTTACTGAAAGCCGCATACGTGGACGTTGGTGAGTGCCACGTAACAGGAAAACCGGGTCGCCCGTCTCGTTCAACCCATGTACGCAAAAACGCGAACATGGGGCACCCGTCCCGGGTCAAGGCTTGTGAGGATGGGAGAGATTTGTCGCACCACTCACCTCGCGCGGACACTTAGGGCCCACTTACTCCACGTGGTAGTTAGGCGCTTCGCGGGTGATGATCACGTCGTGCACGTGACTCTCGCGCAGTCCGGCGCTGGAGATGCGGATAAAGCAGGATCTCTCCTGTAACTCCTGAATGGAGTTGCAGCCTACATAGCCCATCCCGGAACGCAATCCACCCACCAGCTGGTAGACCATGGCTTCGAGCGGTCCACGATGGGGCACGCGTCCCTCGATCCCTTCAGGAACGAACTTGGCTAGCCGGTTTTCTCCATTGCGCTCGCGGGCTACGACCCCTTCGGTAGAGGGTCTTTCCTCCAGGTCCGCCTTTCCCTGGAAGTACCGCTCGCCGGAGCCCTGCGACATCGCCGAAAGGGAACCCATGCCACGGTACGTCTTGAAGCTGCGGCCCTGGTAAAGGATCGTTTCCCCCGGGCTCTCGTCAACGCCCGCGAACAGGGAGCCAATCATGACCACGCTCGCCCCGGCGGCGATCGCCTTGGTCACGTCGCCGGAATACTTGATGCCACCGTCCGCGATCACGGGAATGTTGTGCGCGCGGGCCGCCCGGTAGCACTCGCTGATGGCGGTAATCTGCGGCATGCCTGCGCCGGTGACCATGCGCGTGGTGCAGATCGATCCGGGTCCGATGCCTACCTTTACGGTATCTACCCCGGCTTCAATCAGCGCCTTGGCCCCTTCGTAGGTGGCCACGTTGCCGGCCATCAGATCCACTTCAGGAAAGCGCTTTTTGACTGCGCGAATGGCATCAAGGACACGCGAGGAGTGGCCGTGCGCCGAATCAATGGAGAGCACGTCGACCCGAAAACGGACCAACTCCGCAGCCCGCTCGAGAAAGTCGCCCGTCGCGCCGATAGCCGCGCCTACTCGCAGGCGTCCCTGATCGTCCTTGGCGGCGTTGGGGTACTTCAGCTTCTTCTGGATGTCCTTAACGGTGATCAGACCCTTAAGCTCGTATTGGCCATTGACCACCAGCAGCTTCTCCACCCGGTGCTTGTGCAGAATCTTTTCCGCTTCTTCGAGCGTAGTTCCCACTGGAACCGTGATGAGATTCTCTTTCGTCATTACATCGCCGATGGGGATGTCGGTGCGGGTCTCAAACCGCAGGTCGCGGTTGGTGAGAATGCCCACCAGCTTCTTACCCTGGGTCACGGGAACACCGGAAATCTTGTAACGCCGCATCACTTCCAGTGCATCGGATATAAGTTGCTGGGGCTCAATGGTGACTGGGTCGACGATCATGCCGCTCTCGGAGCGCTTTACCTTATCTACCTCGCTGGCTTGTTGTTCCACCGAAAGATTGCGGTGAATGACCCCAAGGCCGCCCTGCTGCGCCATGGCAATGGCCAGACGGGACTCAGTCACCGTGTCCATGGCGGCGGAAAGCAGCGGGGTATTGAGGGAAATGGAATGCGTGAGCATGGTCTGAGTGCTCACTTGCGCGGGTACAACGTCGCTGTATGCGGGTACGAGGAGAACGTCGTCGAAGGTAAGAGCTTCCAGTACGGGTGTCTTGATCATAAAAAGGGGTGTGAAGCGAATTTCCTATGGTTATCTGTCAAAGTTCCGGCGATGAGAGAGAAAGCAATCAAGGGATTAACTTTTGATGCAAGGCGCGCCCGGTCTGCTGCTATAAATGCGCAGTCTTAATCCTATAACCTACAGGAGAAATCCTTCTGGTTGAGGGAAAAGCAGCCTTCTACCGGGCCGGGCGGGAGGCGTTGAAATTCACCCCCAAACGGCGTATTCTGAAACAGCAGACGAATTTGTCCTTTGGCTTCGCCGCACTGCGGAGTAACACGGAGAAATGAGTGGGCGAAAGCCCACTTTTCTTTTGGCCGGGATATCGCGCAACCTGCGGACCGGCTCGACGGCGAACCATCTTCATTTGCCCCCCGATTTCCTGTTGAGGTTGGTGGCGTTGGCGAGGTTCATGCGGCTTTCTTCGCGGAAAGCCGCACACGTGGACGTTGGGGAGGGCCGCGTAGCAGGAAATCCGGGGTAAGCGGCAATTATGTCACTGAGTATTGAGCAAATCCGTCGCACGGCGGATCGGGTAGCGGCATCGCACGGGCTGGACGTAGTCGAGATCGAGTACCTAGGGGGCAGCAAACAGCGGGTTTTGCGTGTCTTTATCGAGCAAAACGCTGAACAGCGGGCGCGGCGAGCCGAAGAGGCCAATAAGAAACTGAAAGACGGGGTCGCAGCGGACGAGGAGCAAAGCCTGCTCGAGCACCTGGGAAGTGAAGGCGTCGCCCTCGATCAGTTGGCCTGGGTAACCCACGAGGATTGCGAACGCTTCAGCCGGGACTTCGGCACGGTGATCGACGTTGAGGATCTGGTGCCAGCCAGCGAATACACCCTGGAGGTCTCGTCCCCGGGGTTAGATCGCAAGCTGGCGACACGGGCCGACTACGAGCGCTTCCAGGCCAGCCCGGTGAAAGTCCGGACGTTTACTCCAGTGGCGGGCAACCGGCACTGGCTGGGAAAGCTCACAGAAGTGAAGCCCGAAGGAATTGTGCTCGACCTGACGGCCAAAAAGCAGAAGGGGAGCAAGAAGGGCCTGCCCCAGGGCCAAACGGTCGAGATTGCCTTTTCCAACATCGAAAAGGCCAATCTGGCGCCGGAAATTTTGTAGTTTTGAGCGAACAGGTAAAAGAGAGAAAACATGGCGAGTGTTCTTTATCAAAGTATCGAGGCCCTGAGCCGGGACAAGGGGATTGATCCCCAAATTGTGGTTTCCGCGGTTGAAGACGCGATTGCTCTGGCCACGCGCAAGTACTACAAAACACAGGAAAATATGCGGGCCGAGCTGGACCGGGAATCGGGTGAGATCCGGGCTTACGTCTACAAGACGGTAGTCGAGGCTCCCGAACAGCTGGAAGATCCGGTGAACCAGATCACCCTGGATGATGCGCGGGCTCTGGCGCCGGAAGTGGAGACGGGCGGCGAAATCCGCTACTACAAGCCGACCGACGTGCTGGGGCGCATTGCCGCCCAGATGGCCAAGCAGGTCATCTTCCAAAAGGTGCGGGAGGCTGAGCGGGATACCGTTTACAAGGAATACGCGCACCGCCTGGGCGAGGTGCTGAACGCCACGGTGAAGCGGATCGAATTGCAGGACGTCATCTTCGACCTGGGTAAGGCCGAGGCCAGGATGCCCAAGCGCGAGCAATCGCGACTGGAGCAGTTTGCCATCGGGGAGCGCGTGCGGGTAGTGCTGCAGCGGGTGGATCGCGCCGCCAAGGGGCCCCAGGTGATCGTTTCCCGTGCGGTTCCTGAGCTGGTGCAAAGCCTGTTTCAAAGTGAAGTGCCGGAGATTTACGACAACACCGTGGTTATCCGGGCCATTGCCCGCGAAGCCGGGGAGCGCACCAAGATCGCCGTGCTGTCGCGGGATAAGGATGTCGACCCGGTGGGCGCCTGCGTGGGCATGAAGGGAATGCGCGTACAGTCCATCATTCGCGAACTGCGGGGGGAGAAGATCGACATCATCGAGTTCAGCGAGGAGATCACCACCTTTGCCGAGAAGGCTTTGCAGCCGGCCAAGGTGAGCCGCGTGAGCATTACAGACCTGGGGGAGAAGCAGATCGAGGTCATCGTAGACGACTCCCAGCTCTCCCTGGCCATCGGCAAGAAGGGCCAGAATGTACGTTTGGCGGCCAAGCTGCTGGGCTGGAAGATCGACATCAAGAGCGAGGAAGAGAAGCGCCAGGAAGTCGAGCAGCAGATGCAGGCGATGAGCGGCGGACCATCCACCCCCATCGAACAGGTCACGGAGTTGGGCGAGCAAATCATTCAAAAGCTGGTGGTTGCCGGCATCACCACGGTCGAGGCACTGGCTGATATGACCCCGGAGCAACTGGAAGAGATTCCCGGCATCGGAGAGAAGACGCTGGAGAAGATCAGCTTGGCCGTACGGCACTATTTTGGCGAGTACGAGCCCGGTGAAGAGCGTCCAGCGGCGGAGGGAGCAGTGGCCAAGTCAGACGAAGCGGAAGTAGCCAAGGCCAGGGCGATTGAAGATGCCCAGGTTGCCGAGGAAATTGACGCCCTAACCTTGGATCAGGAAGGGGAGCGGGAAGCTCCAGACGACGTGGACGGGTCGGGCCGGATCAGCGACGACGTAGCCCGTATGCGGATGGAAGAACTGACGGATTCGGGCGCGGATCTCGACGACATTGGCGGGGTTTCGGAAACCCCGGGGCGGGAAGATACCAGCGAGGTACTTGCCAGCCATGTGCCGAATTACGAAATAGCCAGGTCGGAAACGGTCGATGAGGGCAATGTGGAAGAAGCCAGCCAGGAGACCCGGCAGGACGCGAAGGTAGATGAAGGTGGCGTGTAAATTGCGTCCGTCCGTGTGGTTGAGTGGCGCACATTCCACGTTTTCAGAGGATAATAATAATACCTGTCATTCCCACAGCCGTGAGGTTGCGATGAGAGTCTGAGCGGCAGCGGGTTTGACACAAAGGGACGGATGAGCAAAGTTCGAATTAACGATTTAGCGCGCGAGCTCGAAGTAAAGAGCAGGGCGATCCTTGACGCCTTGACGGCCGTAGGTGTGACTGAGAAAAAGACACACTCCAGCTCCTTGGAAGGCGATGAAGCAGAGCGGGTACGTCAGCATTTTCAACGGAGCGGGAAGAACGGCGCCGGAGCCCCGAAGGTAGACAGCGAGCCTAAGCAGAAGATCGACTGGTCGCGAGTGTCCAAGCCGGGCGACGTGCTCAAGGCGATCCAGCAGAGAAAAGATGAAGCTGCGGCCGTAGCCCAGCGGCCTCCTGTTCCGCCGCCGGCTCCGTCTCAGCCGCAGGCGGCCAGGCCATCTGCTCCCGTGCATCCGGTAGCCGCAGCCCCTGTAACAGCCAGCCCGGCGCCTCACGTGGCTCCGCCATCCCCGGGCATTGCTCGTCCGGCTGCGCCCAGCCAGGGATCTAATGTTTCGCCCGCCGGTATTTCGGCCGCCAGCACCGCGCCCGTCCAGCCAGCAACCCATGTTGCCCCTGGCCAGAGTGCGCCGGGTCAGGCTCGGCCTAACTTTGGTGGGCTAAGTCAGCGTCCGCCGGCTCCGCCGCCGCCCGCTCCGCGAAGGATTGTTCCCCAACCCCGGCAGGAGCCGCGGATTGTGGTAGCTCCTCCGCCGGCCGCCCCGGCGATCGCCGCCAAGGCTCCTACAGGCCCGGTGGTGGCTAAGCCTCCGGCCGCAGGTGTAGAAGTGCGTCCGCCAGCAGTCGCACCAGGAATAAGCAGGCCGCCCGTCGCGGGCACAACTCCGGGAACAGAGGTTCGCCCGCTTGTAGCTCATGCGGGAGCCGCCGCGCCGCCGGTGCAGCCTAGGCCGCAAGCGCCACCGCCAGTGTCGAGCCAGGTTCCCAGCGCTCCCGAGGTGACTGTTGCAGCGCAGGCTTCCGAATCGATCGAAGCGGTGAGTCCGGCCCCCGAAATCGCGGCCGCCCCGCCGCCGGCTCCGGCTCCGCCGCCACGCCGCGTGATCATGCCTCAGACTGGTCCGCGTCCGGTGTATCTGGCGCCGCCTCCGCCGCCTGTGGTCCAAGCAGCACCGCCCTCCAGCGCCCCGCAGCCCCAAGGGGGTCCCATTCAGCGCGGACGGCCGATCTTTGATCGTGGCCGGCCCGGTGGTGGACCCGGCTCCGGTGGGCCCGGTGGTGGTGGATCAGGATATGCCGGCCGTCCCCAGGATGGTCCTGGTGGTGCGCGCCGTCCGATGCATCCCACACGGACCAGCCCCGGTGGCCCTCCCGGCCCCGGTGGACGTCCTGCCTTTGGCGCCGCACGGCCTGGTTTTGGAGCGCGCCCCGGATTCGGTGCGCCTCGCCCCGGCGTAGGTGGCGCAGGCGGTCTCACTCCGCCTCCAGGGGAGGCTCCTCGTCCCCAGAGGGCAGCTCCGCAACAGCGGCGCGGACGCCAGCAGTATCCCAAGACCAAGGAAGGCCCAATGAAGGGTTTTGCGCCACCGCCTCGTTTCGGCGGAGCGCAGATCCCCCAGGAGCCGGTGCCCATCACCCGTACCATCACGGTGACAGAAGGCATCAGCGTAAAAGACCTGGCGGAAAAGCTGGGAGTGCGCGGCAAAGACCTGATCGCTTCGCTGCTCATGCGCGGCGTTTTTGTCACCGTCAACCAATCTCTCGACGCTGAATTGGTCAAGGATGTGGCCGCCCAGTTCGGGGCCGACACCCAGGTCATCACCTTCGAAGACGAGATGGCCAACGAGGCCCTCGAAAACCTCATGAAGGATGAGGACGTCAGCGAGATTGAAGTGACGCGGCCGCCCGTGGTCACTGTCATGGGTCACGTCGATCATGGCAAGACCTCGCTGCTGGACGCCATCCGGGAAACCGACGTAGCTTCCGGTGAGGCGGGCGGTATTACGCAGCACATCGGCGCCTACAAGGTACGTATCGCCAAGAAGGACTCGCCTGCATTTGGGCGCGAAATCGTCTTCCTCGATACCCCGGGCCACGAGGCTTTCACCCGCATGCGTGCACGCGGCGCCAAGGTCACCGACATCGTCGTGATCGTGGTGGCGGCGGACGATGGAGTCATGCCGCAGACGCTGGAAGCCGTCGACCATGCCAAGGCAGCGAATGTACCTATCATTGTTGCCGTGAACAAAATCGATAAGCCGGACGCGCAGCCGGATCGCGTCAAGCAGCAATTGGGCGATCGCGGGCTGGTGCCGGAAGCGTGGGGAGGCTCCACGGTATTCGTGGACGTCTCGGCAAAGAAGAAGCAGAACCTCGATCTGCTGCTGGAAATGATTTGCCTGGTCGCAGACCTGGGTAATTTGAAGGCCAGCCCTGATCGTCCAGCGGTAGGCACCGTGATCGAAGCCAAACTCGACCGCGGACGCGGCGCCGTGGCTACCGTGCTGGTGCAGAACGGTACCTTGCGCGCGGGCGACAGCTTCATCATGGGCAATACCTTCGGTAAAGTGCGTGCCATGTTTGACGATCGCGGCCGCGCTACCCAGGAAGCCGTACCCTCGACCCCGGTGGAGATTCTGGGGTTGGAAGGCATGCCGGACGCGGGCGACACGGTCCTGGTCGTTGCCGACCGCGATAAGGCCAAGGGCATCGCGCAATATCGCAAGATGAAGGAGCGCGAGTCGCAGCTGGCGAAGTCTTCGCGGGTTTCGTTGGAAGGCTTGGCGGAGCAGATCAAGCAGGCTGGGGTTAAGGAACTGCCACTGATTCTTAAGGGAGACGTGACCGGATCGGTCGAAGTACTGGCCGACTCGCTGCAGAAGATGTCGACCGAGAAGGTGCGCATCAAGGTCCTTCACACTGGCGTAGGCGCGATCACGGAAAGCGACATCCTGCTGGCATCGGCTTCGAACGCGATTGTCATCGGCTTCAACGTTCGTCCGGAGCGCAAAGCGGCTGACCTGGCGGAGCAGGATGGAGTCCAGATCCGGCTGCACTCGATCATTTACGAGCTGCAGGACGAGATCAAGAAGGCCATGCTGGGCCTGCTCGAGCCGACCATCAAGGAGAACTACGTCGGCCGTGCGCAGGTGCTCACCATCTTCAGGATTCCCAAGGTGGGCACGATTGCCGGTTGCCGCGTGGTCGACGGCTCCATCAAGCGCGATGCGGAGATTCGCCTCATGCGCGATGGAGAACAGGTCTTCAAGGGCAAGCTCTCTTCGCTCAAGCGCTTCAAGGACGACGCGCGCGAGGTGACCAACGGCATGGAATGTGGCATGGGCATTGCCAACTTCAATGACGTCCAGGTGGGCGATACGGTTGAGGCCTTCGTGACCGAGCGGGTAGCCGCTGAGTTGACTGCTCAATAACGTAATGGACCTGGAAGAGATCCAGAAGGCGCTGCGCGAGCAGCAGGTGGATGGCTGGCTCTTTTACGACCATCATCACCGCGACCCGATTGCCTATCGCATTCTGGGCCTTAGCGGGTCCACACACGTCTCGCGGCGTTGGTATTACTTCATTCCTGCCCAGGGTGAACCACGCAAGCTGACTCACCGGGTGGAGCGGGGCAAGCTGGAGTCACTGCCCGGCTCTGGTCAGACCTATTCCTCCTGGCAGGAGCTGGAAGCGGGCTTGCGTACCATGCTCGAGCCGTACACCCGGTTGGCCATGCAGTACTCGCCGCGCAACGCCATCATGTACGTGTCGCTGGTCGATGCGGGAACGATCGAGGTCCTGCGCGAGCTGGGCAAGACCATCGTCAGCTCCGCCGACCTGGTGAGCCGCTTCGAGGCAGTGCTTACTGCGGAGCAGATTGCTAGTCATTACCAGGCCCAGCGGGCGATTGATGAGGTCCTCCGTGCCGCCTGGAAGCATATGGCAGCGCGACCGTTGACTGAATACGAAATGATGCGCTGGCTGCAGGATGCGATGCGACGGGCAGGCATCGCCGACGGCTACGGACCGAATGTCTCGGTCAATGAGAACAGCTCCGACTCACACTACGAGCCGACTGCTGAGAACTCCAGGCAGATCAAGCAAGGCGATTTCGTCCTCATCGATATTTGGGGACGCATAGACCGCCCCGAGACCTGCACGTATGACATCACCTGGACTGGTGTAGTTGGCCGCGAGCCGAGCGACCGCGAACGGCAGATCTTTTCCCTGGTCGCGCAGGCGCGGGATGCGGCCATCAAGACGGTGCGGGACGCGTTCGCTGCCGGCCGGCCGATTGCAGGATGGGAAGCCGATGATGCGGCCCGCAGCGTGATTCGGAGTGCCGGGTTGGGGGAATACTTCACTCACCGGACAGGGCATAGCATCTCGACCGAGACCCATGGTAATGGGGCAAATCTGGACAATCTGGAAACTCACGACGAGCGTCTGATTTTGCCCTACACCTGCTTCTCGGTAGAACCCGGAATCTACCTCCCGGAATTCGGAGTGCGCAGCGAAGTGAATATGTTGACCGAGCCAAGCCGGGCCGTAGTCACCGGGCCGATACAAACCGAGCTGGTGCGGATCTGAACCGCAGGTCTTGCTACTGTGAGTTTAGTACCGCGCCTACGGCGCTCAGATCATTTTCGGGATTGCCCCCAGCCCTTCCGGGCTGGGCTGAAGTTTGGCTACCGGCCCTCCGGGCCTCGCATCGATTTGCTGTGTTATTTCTTTCTGGTTGACCGAGCCAGGCCGGTTTGTCGTCGCCGGGCCGATACAAACGGAGTTGGTGCGGACCTGAACAGTAGGTCTTGCCACCGTGCACGGTGGTTTAGTGCCGCACAGTTTGGCTACCGGCCTCCGGGCCTCGCATCCACTTTGCAGTGTTTTTCTTTCTGAAATTGACCGAGCCAGGCCCGCACTCCCATATCACGTTCCACGGCAGACCGGGATGACACTGCAAAATCGATGCGAGGCCCGGAAGGCCGGCCGCCAAAATCAGCCCAGCCCGGAAGGGCTGGGGATCAATCCCGAAGATGATGTGAGCGCCGTAGGCGCGGCACTAAACCTGGGCCCGCTCACACCTGTGCGCTTTAGTGGCGGATGAAATACATGACCCAGCTGGCTACAATCACGGCTCCCAGAAACAGCGCGAAACAGTAAGCTCCGTAGCGAACCATTGCCTTGGGCGTGCTGCGCTGCGTGATGCCGAAAATGATCGAGGCAAACACGGCAAAAAGTACCACCGTCGTGAAATGAGAGGGCGCTATGCTCATGGCTTTCTCCCTACGGCGATACTGTGCGCGTCCACGGCAGAGATCAGATTCAAAAGCCCTGCGACCACGACAAACTTTGCCCCGTAATCGGCCGTTACTACCTGCACAGGCGCCTGCCCCAATCCAAGGCCATGGCCAATCAGGTAAAGCATGCCCGCCCCGAGATCACCCAGAAAACCCAGCATGTCCAGAAGGTCGGCGGTGTTGGGCGCGTAAAGCCTGGCGCCCATTAGGATACCCAGCACAAACATGCAGCTGATCGAAGCCAGGATCAGAACTCCGCGGCCCCATTTTTTGAGCATGAGGTGCCCGGCTCCGGGGATAAGCCAGCCCGCAATCAATGCCATGTATCCCAATCGGCTCGCCGTCGATGCTGCCGATTTCTTAACCCCGTTTGCTCTTTCCGCCATCATTTAAGAATACACAAGGAGTGGCGCTTCAGGGGATGTTCCAGTTAGGTCCGGGCTCTCGTGCGGCGGTCCCAAACCAGCGCGTCAAAGGTCTGGCGGGTGATGAATCCGCTACGGCGATAGAGCGCAACGGCATCGGAGTTTTGCCGCGTGACGGTGAGCGTAAGCGCTTGAAAACCGGATTTGCGCAGGGCGCGCGAACAGTCAGCCAGGAGCCATGCACCGAGTCCGCGGCGTCGATACTCCTGGCTCACGCAGATCTGGGTCACGTGGCCCACGTCTTCCCGCACGCGCGAACAAAGCAACAAGGCGGCAATCTCTTCACGATTTCGGTAAGCCAGGACGCGCGAGGCGGAAGCGTCAAACAGTCCGCAGCCTGGGAAACGGACGATGTTGTGCAGAAATCGCAGCGAGCCGGAGACGGAGCGGTACTGGTCGTTGATGATGCCGTCCAGATGCCCCTCGTAGGCGTGCGCGATCAGGTGGCCAGCCGCGGAAAAATCACTGTCTCGCCAGGCACGTAACTCCAACGCATTCAGAGCGCCGTCCGGCGGCCCTTCGAGCAGGCTTGCGGAGCTGAGTTCGAGCTCCATAAATAGCCGTTCGTAGATCTGAAATCCGGCGTTGCGCAGAGTTGCTGCATGCGTCCCATGAGGACGCAGCAACAGTTGCGACTCGATGCGGTCGACCCCGGGAGAATGTTGCAGCAACTCGATCATGTGTTCGAGCAGATAGCGCTCGACATCCGCGGTCGAGTGGGGACTGGTCGCGGACGGCATGGCAAAAACGTCGCCCACCAGGGCTTTTTCATTCTCGTAAACACAGAAGACGTAACCGCAGATACGGCCATTCTCGATGGCCACGTAGCCGGGCAGAAGACGGGAGTCCAGGTATTGCAGCAACAGGTTGGCCGACGCCTGAAAATCCCAACGCAGGCGCTCGTTCCAGACACGGCTCTCCGCCTCCAGCACCGGCTTGAGGTTCCCGGCGGAGAAGTGGCGCAAATCGAGAATCTCCAGGTGTAGGGCGGGTGTCATTCCGCTCTGTGCTTGCCCATAATTCAAGCCTTTCGCCGCGACCCGCTGCGCTCGGCGTTTGAACAGGAGTGTACGGCACAAGGCCATGCCCTGGAAACCCACCCGTCGAAAAGGGGTACGTTATTAGGGTTTGGCAAAGACCTGGTACACCGCGAGATTTTGTGCCGGGTAGGAAAAGAGAGGTTGATACGAACGGCCAGCCAGCAGAGTTTGCAGCTGGCCGACATAGGCTTCGCGGGTGATGAGGATGTGCTCCCCGGGAGGGATGCCGTCCTGTTCATAGTTCTCGACCAGGCTATTACGGTAAAAGGAAAGGCCATATTCGACGTCGCGCCGAACCCTGTACACGGCGACGCTTTCGTTCGGCCGGGCAATCTGGCTGATGATGGCAGCCAGCGGCCGGGCAGAGTACGCGGCGTCCAGCAAGCGGATGTTCTTCTTGGTAGCGGTGATGGCCGGCAGGCCAAAGAAAGGGCCGACCCCGAAGATAAAGAACAGCATGACGACCAGCGGCACCATGGTGACCGTACGCAAGCGCGTCAGCCCAAAGCGGCCGACCACCACCAGGATGAGGAGCGCGGTTGCCAGGCCGCTGGAAAGCGCCGGCAGCAGAATACTGACCGGTGGTCTCCCCCCTGGATGGGTGATATGCCACGGCAGCAGCAGCACCAGGATGATGGTGATGGCGGAGAGCAAAGCATGCAGCAGCAACAGCCATAGGTTCAAACCCTTCTGGCGCATGCGGTTGAGGTAATCCCCGGTGAGGATGGTGAGGGGCGGAATGGAGGGCAGAATGTAGCCCGGCAGCTTGGAGTGGGAGAGGGAAAAAATGATGATCGGAAACAGCGTCCACAGGACGAGAAATTCGGGAAAGGCATCGCCCCAGCGGCTATGACCAACGTAATGGTGTTTGGTCAGCCGCGCCCGCCACTCGGCAATCGATTGCTGAACCGCCTCCGCCAGGGCGCGCATGGCGATGACCGACCAAGGCATCAGCGCGAGCAACAGGATGGGAATGTAGTACCAAAAAGGCTGTTGATGCATGGAAGCGGTTGGTGGCGAAGCGCTCCAGGTTGTGTTCCAGGAAGAAAATGCGCAGAAAGTCGGGATTACGCCGCTGTACCGCGATATACCAGGGCAGCACCATGGCGAAGTAGAGAATCACCCCGGGGAGCCAGAACGTCCGGCGCAGCAGGAACCACTCCCGCCGCAGGGCGGCGAAGGTGAAAATGATGAGCACGGCCAAAAGGGGGGCCACGGGGCCTTTGGCCAGCGTAGCCACGCCGACGAAGAAGTAGAGGTCGAAGAGCCAGAACTTCTTGTCCGTCTCATACCAGGCATACCAGCCGAGCATGCCGATGCAGAAGGGGGCGGCCAGCTGCATATCGGTCGAGGCTCCGCGGGCGAAGCCGACGATGCCGGCGCAAGAGGCGGTAATTAATGCGGCGTCCAGCTGGCTCCCGGCCCGGAAGCGGCGGAGGTGTAGATAGATCAGCGCAACCAGGATGAAAGCAAAACTGGCCGAGGGAAGCCGCGCCGACCAGTCGTGCACGCCGAACTCGAGGAAGGCAAACATGGCCCGCCAGTAGTAGAGAGCGGGCTTCTCCAGCCAGGGATGGCCCCATAACACCGGGGTGACGTAGTCATGGCGGGTGAGCATCTCACGGGCGATCTGCGCATACCTGGGCTCGTCGGCGCCTACCAGGCCAAGCCCATCTCCTCCGAAGACCGGCACCAATCCATAGAACAGGAAAAAGGGGGTAAATACGAAAAGGCTGATGGCCTCCAGGGTGTCGCGCAGGCCAGGGAAACGAGCTTCCAACGTCTTCAGACCGGTGGCTGGCCGATGAAGTACTCGAGGCGTTCCCAGCATTGCTTTTTTCTCAACCATCGATTCTGCCAGGCGGTACGACACGACTCCAGGGGTTGCAGCAAGACCACGGTTACAAAGAGGGATGCGAAAAAGAGGAACCGTTACATAGGACTACGGCCACAAGGCTATCAGATTCGTCGGCCGAGCCGAGAGGAGGATGCGCCGCCGGATGAAGCGCCACGAAAAAAGGGGACGAGGGCATGGTCAAGCTGGGAAAGAGGCGGCACTCGCCATCTCTGCGCGGAGATATTGGAGAATCTGCTCCGTGGCCGCCGGCAGGGGGCCGTCCAGGGTGCAGCCGCTGGCATTTTCGTGACCGCCGCCGCCAAACCGCTCGGCGATGGTGGCCACGTTCACCCGCCCCTTGCTGCGCAGGCTGAGGCGGACGCGATGGTCGCGTAGCTCGCGCAGAAAGACAGCGACCTCGATCCCCCGGATGCCAATGGCATAGTTGACGATCCCTTCGCAGTCTTCCTCGGCCGCGTGGGTGCGCTCCATATCGTTTTGCGTGACCCAAAGCCAGGCCAGGCACCCGTCGTGCTGCAGGTTGGCCAGCGCGGCGCCGAGCAAAAGGATCTTCGCCGCCGGGTTGGAGAAGTAAACCTCCTGGGCGATGAGTACCGGATCGGCCCCGTGGCGAACCAGGTTGCGTGCCAGTTCAAAGGTGTGAGCGTCGGTGCCCTCGTAGCAGAAGGAGCCGGTGTCGGAAAGCACCGCGGTGTAGAGGCAGGTGGCCATATCTGGTGTGATGTCAATGCCGGCAGCACCGGCCAGCTGGTAGACCAGCTCTGCGACTGCGCAGGCGTTGCTGTCGATCCAGTTCACGTGGGCAAAAGCACGGCCGCTGGTGTGGTGGTCGATATTGATCAGGAAGCGGTTCTCCAGCCCCTCGAGGCGGGTACGCTCGAGGCCATCACATTCCAGCAGGATCACGGTGTCGTAGTCGCCTTCCACGCGGTTCCAGTGCCGAATCTGCGCTGCGCAGGGCAGCGACCGGTAAATGAAAGGCACCCGGTCGCTCAGCGCCATGTCGGCGCGCTTGCCCATGCGCTGCAGCATCATCCAGCAGGCGAGCAGGCCGCCAATCGCATCCCCATCGGGACGCGCGTGCGCGGTCACCAGCAGGTGTTCGGCTTTGGCGATAGAGCTGAGCACCGCGTCGATAGGTGGCGTGGATTGCATGACAAGACAGCCGGCAAGAGGCTGCTGCTACTCCTTGGCCGTTGCGGTCGCCTGAGGCTTTGGGGGAGTCTCTTTGGCGTCCGCTTTCTGGGTTTTTCGATTGCGCCCGAGCAGCTCGTCGATGCGCAATTTGAGATGCTTGGATTTATCGATCTGAAACGACAGCTCAGGCACGTGGCGCACGCCCATGCGCTCCAGCAATTCGTGGCGGATGAAGCCCCGGGCCGCGGTGAGCGCCTCGCGTGTCTTCTCTTCCTCCACTTCGCCGCCATCGACCGCGATGTAGACCCGCGCCGACTTGCCGCCGGGGTTGATCACCACCTCACTCACGTAGGCGAAGCTGATGCGCGGGTCGGCGAGTTCGCCCACAATCATGCCGCTGATCTCTTCGCGCAGCGTTTCCGCGACGCGATCCCGATGGTACTTTCGTGCCCTTGGTTCCACCATGAAAAAGTCCTTAGCTAAACCCCTTAGACTATCAGAAAAAGCTTAGTCCTCAGACTCCTCCTCCAGGAAGGTGCACCACGAGTCGGCCACCTGGGCGCCCAGGTCATTGGCGATGCGAACGGCAGCGTCCTCCACCTGCCGCATCAGGCCGGTTAGATAGTCACGCGAGCGGGAGATCGCGGTGACGCCAATGGTTGCGGATTGCCAGGTGACTGCCTCGTCCAACTCCGCCACCGAAATATTGAAGCCATGACGAAGCTTCTCCTTGAGGCTGCGGACCACCTGCCGGCGGTCTTTCAGCGAATGAGCCTGCTCGATAAGCAATTCAAGAGTGAGCGAAATAATGGCCATGGCGATCCATTGTCAGTTACGAGCCCACCAGCGCCGCTTGCGCCGCGGCAATAAACTCCGCCGGCTTCATGGCTGCGAGCGAACTGCATTGCATCAGCCCCCTGCGGCAGGGCGTGCTGCCTCGTAGCTGCAGACAGGGAGAACACTCCGGCTGGTGGAAGAGGCTACTGCTGCCGGGGCTGGTTGGCCGGAAGCGGTGCGGAAACGCCGGCCCGAAATAGCCGATCGCCGGCACGTTGTAGAACGAGGCCAGGTGCAGGGCAAAACTATCGGGAGCGATCACCAGCTCGGCTGCCGAGACTTTGTCGAAGAGCTCCTGGACGGAGCCTTGGCCATACGCAACCACGCGCGCCTCTGAAGCGAATTCTTTCACTGCGCCCACCGCCCCGTGGACCACAATTGTATGTGTAGGGAAAGCCCGCAGCAGGTCACCGATGATGCCGGCCCACTGTTGATCGGTGAGCTGCCTTGCCTGCCAACCGGCTTCGGCCGCGCAATAAATATAGGGCGGATCCGGCGGGATGGCTGGAGGAGATGCGTAGTGGCTGCGATACGAAGCGAGCGGCCGGCCTTCTCCCTGCATATTCAAGCAGCTCGAGTTCCACTTCTGCATCGTGCTTGTCTTCCGGGAGGCGAATGCGGCCGGGCCGGTAGACGGACTTGACCACCGCCGAGAGCCAGGGGCGAACACTTTTCCATTCAAAGAAGCCGCCCTCCGCGTAGAGAAGGCTAAGCCCCTGGATCCATCCTGTCTTCCGTTTACCACGCACCACTAAAGAGAGAACCAGCGTGGTGCGGCTGTCATCGAGGGCGAAGACCAGATCCGCTCGTGGGATACTGAAGAGCCTGCCGAGTACCTGGAGTTTTGTGTCGCCATGATCGACGACCACCAACTTCAGGCGCGAGTCTACCAGGGGATAGACCTGTCCGCCCTTACGGTTGGTGAGCATGGTGATTTCGGCATTCGGATAGAGCCGGAAGAGCTCAAAGAGAAAAGGCGCTTTCAGCACGTAGTCGCCAAAGGTGCGAAAACTCAGCAAGGTAATGCGTTGGATGGGCATGCTAGAGCAAGTAATTATATCTTTCAGCAATGGCTATAAATCGCAGCCTGGTGGCGTTACGTCTTTCTCGATCGCGATGGTGTGGTGAACCGCAAGCAGCCTGAGGGAGCTTACGTCACCGACTGGGGGCAATTTGAATGGCTGCCGGGAGCAGTGGAGGCGATCGGCAGGCTGAACCGCGCCGGCATGACCGTGATCCTGGTCAGCAATCAGCGAGGCATCGCGTTGGGCCTGTTTACGCCTGAACAGCTGGAGTTGATTCACAAAAACATGCGGGCTCACCTGGCACAGCATGGCGCGCGGCTGGACGCGATCTATTACTGCCCTCATGACGTCGGCGAATGCCAGTGCCGAAAACCAGACGTCGGCCTCTTTGAGCAAGCATGCAAAGACTTTCCCCTGGCCTCTGCCGACAACAGCGTGGTCATCGGCGATTCGCTTTCAGACATGCAAGCCGGCCAGCGGCTGGGCATGAGAACCATCTTCATCCAGGGAGAACCCGACCGTCAGAAGGCCGGAGCCGCGGGTGCTGCAGAGAGCGCTGATGCGGTTGCCGGCTCTTGTTGCAAGCGGTCGAACTGCTCGTCTAACCAGAAAAGCGTCGGCTTACCAACAAGCCTATCCCCCTGGACGGGTGCCCCAGGTTCGCCTCAGCGTACCTGGGCCGAAAAAGATGGGCGACCCGGATTTCCTGCTACACGGCACTCACCAACGAGCACGTGTGCGGCTTTCATTAAGGAAAGCCGCATGAAGTATGCCAACGTCACCAACCTCGACAGGAAATCCGGGGGAAGCCCTCCTCGGTTTTCTCCTTAAGGTCTGACGAGCGATCTGGTAAAAGCATTCGAAAAAAGACGTTTTCGTCCCAGGTACGCTGAGGCGAACCTGGGGCACCCGTCCCAGGGGGATGGGGTTGTTGGTAAGCCGACGCTTTCTGGTTAGACGAGGAGTTCCACCGCTTCCTTCAGGTACTCCGCTACCTGGTGTCCGTAATGCATCCAGGTATAGTTTTCCGTCACAGCTCTCATTGCGTTTCTGCCTATTTGCTCGCGCAAAGCCTGGTCCGATGAAAGCCCGGGAGATGGCTTCGGCCAAGGCGTCAGCATCGTTCACCGCTACATAGATCGCACTCTTTCCGTGCTCCAGCGGCAAGCCGCAATTTTCTGTCGTAATAATGGGCAGACCAGCGGCAGCGGCCTCCATTCCCGAGCGCGACGAGCCCTCGGCGAAAGTGGGAAAGACAAACAAGTCTGCACGAGCGAAGGCTGCGACGACCTGTTGAGGGGAGCAAAGGCGGTGTGGGTGAAGAAAATCGGTCGTCGCCCGGTTGCAGACAAGACGCTCCATTGCCTAGATTACCCATCAACTCCAGGCGCAGGTCGAGCCCGGATCGCCGGCAATGCGAATCGCTTCCAGCAACAGCCGCACGCCCTTGCGAATATCGAAGTTCCCGGTAAACAGAATCCTCACCGGCCCGTCGATACGGTAGTCGCGCTTCAGGTCAAAGAACTCTTCCCGTACTCCCAGGTAGGCCACACGGATCTTCTCCACGGGGTAACCCTCTGCAACAAAAGTTTTCTTCACGAAGTCGGAGTTGACCAGCAGCAAGTCAGCATCGGAGCAATCACGCAGGACAAGCTTCCACAGATCCGCTCGCGAGTCGTAGCCGGCCGCTAGACCGAAGCGAGCGAACTCTTCCCTCAGGGCTCGGTGGATGAAGGCGGGATGGGCGATGGAGTGATCCGTGACGATCGCCAGTCCGTTCTGGCGAGCTTTCCGGATTGCGCCGGATTGGCCTGCGCCGCTGCGCACCAGCAACACATCGGCATCCTTCAGGTATTTTCGACTACCCCAGGCGACGAGACGAAACTCCATGCCATAGGCCAGGTCCAGGGGAATCACGCGGGTGCGCTGGATCAATTTTATGAAGGTCCCGGCGAACTCGACCCAGGCCACCGGGGTGACGGACACACCTGGAATCCCAATGTGGCGCGCGGCCATGCGCGCGGCCAGATGCTTTTCTCCCAGGAATTTTCCCAGCAGTTCCACCAGGGCGGTTTGATGGGGCTTAGGTACCCAGCCGGTGAGGAAGTTGACTTCTACCCCCGCGGCGGCCAGTGCGCGGGCTGTTTCGTGAAAGTGGAGCTTGCCGAATCCCGTGGCAACAATTGCTTTCAAACTCTACTCTTCGACATCCACGCGGGATTGGTAGTAGTCGTTGTACGCGCGGCCATAGTACTCAGCGTAATCGGACGATTGCAGATCCACCGCGTTCAACACCACTCCCAGCAGGTGGGCTCCGGAGCGCAAGAGGATCTCGCTGGCGCGCGCCACCACATTCCTGGTGGCTTGTCCGTAGCGCAGAACCAGCACCACGCCGTCACTTACGGAAACCAGCACTGCCGCGTCGGTCACCGTCAAAACCGGGGGAGTATCGATGAGAATGAAGTCGTAGCTGGAGCGCAAGCCCTCCACCAACCGCTGCATTTGTAGCGAGCCCAGCAGCTCGGCGGGCATGGGTGCAATCGGCCCGGCGGGCAGAATGTGCAGAGAGGGCAAAGCAGATACAGGAACGATCGCCTCTTCCAGTAAGGCCTTGCCCGTCAGCACGGAGGTGAGACCGACCTTATTGGCGATCCTGAACCGCAGATGTACTGACGGCCGCCTTAGATCAGAGTCGATCAGCAGTACCCGGGCGCCATTCAGTGCAAACACGATTGACTCCAGCGTGGTGATCGACGTCTTGCCTTCGGAGGGTTTGGCGCTGCTGACCAGAATGACCTGGGGAGGCGTGCCGGCGCGGGAAAGAAGAATGGTGGTGCGCAGCGACCGGTAAGCCTCAGCCAGCCGTGACCAGGCGCCGGGCAGCGCCGAGGTAGCATCCCTGACAAACGTCTCCGGGGAGAGCAGCTTGCTGTCTACCTGCGGAACCACGCCCAGCATCGGCAGGCCAAGCCGCTCTTCAATGTCATAGATGGTTTTGATATTGGTATCCAGCGCTTCCACCAAGAACGACAACACCAAGCCAATGCCCAGGCCGCAGAGCAGCCCGAGTGTCAGATTGACCGATTTGACCGGGGAGCTGGGGAAGTCCGGAGCATCGGCGGGGTCGATTTTCCGGATATTTGTCGAGTGCAGGCCGGCGATGATGCCCGCCTCCTGCAGCCGCTGTTGCAGTCCGTCGTACAACGATCGATTGGATTCGTATTCCCGGCGGGCGAGGGAGTATTCCACCGCTTTGGAGTTGCCCATGTAGGCCGAGCTTTTTTCCTGATCCAATCTGCGCTGCAGGGCGTCCTGATTTTGTTTGGCCGCGTTCACCTCTTGCTGAGCTCGGGAAATCACGATGCTTTGTTCCCGCTTAGTGGCCTCGGTGACTTCAGCCATTTCCGAGTGAATCTCAAGCAGCCTGGGGTTCTTATCGCCATACTTCGCACTCAGGCTGGCATACTCGGCTTGAAGAGCGGTCATGCGCTCCTTCAAACTAATCAAAACCGGATCGCCGCTCAGGGTTGCCAGCACGTCGGGCGGCGCGCTTTGCATGGTAACCAGTTTGGCTTCCGCCACCAGCCGCTGCGACTCAGCCGCGGTCACATCGTGGCCAATGTCCACGAGCCGGGAGAGGACGATGCTCTGGGTCTGGTCGATGCCCACCAGGCCGATATCCTTCTGCACCGTCAGCATGTGTTCCTGGCTCGCCTCCAGCCTTTTTCGCAGATCACCCAATTGCCTCGAAAGCCAATCCGAAACCTGCTGCGTGGCGGCGTAATTCTGGCTGAAGTTGTGTTCCACGTAATTGGCAATCAGGGTGTTACAGATGTCCGCGGCTAGCTGAGGATTGCGCGCCGTGTAACTGAGGTCAAGAATGTTGGTGTGGCCATAGCGTTCCGCCGCCAAGCCACCTTCAAAGAGCCCGATCAAGGCGTGACGGTCTCGCGTCTTGGATAGATCGAAGTTGTAGTTGGAACCCGGCGGTAAAAAATCTTTATTCTTATCCAGGTGCAGCGATTCGATGGTCGCCATGGCCAGGGTCGAACTCTTCAGAATCGCGATCTCGGTGTCCAGCTTGGTAACGTCGATGTATCCGCTGTCGTAGCCTCCGCCGGTGTCCATTCGGAACTGATCAGCCGTGTCCTGGGTAATCTCGATGTTCGCTGAAGAGCGATACTCTTTCGGACTTATGGAATTCTCGATGAATCCCGCGCCCGTGCCGAGAATGGCGCAGGCCAACACCAGCCAGATATATTTCTTGGCAATCAGGAGGAAATGCTGCAGGGTCTGGCCGTCGTTCAAGCCGAGGCTGACAAAGGAACGCTCGGATTCCTTAGGCTCAGGAACCTCGGGGAGTACGACCGGTTCCGATGGTGGGGGATAGACACTCATGCGCTTGAAAGTTCACCCAATCGGTAAATCGAAGATATCCAGAAGTGAACCCGGATTTCCTGTACGCTGCACTGGATATGACCGCGTGTGCGGCTTTCTTTTAAGGAAAGCCGCATAAGGTTCATCAGCGCCAACAAGCTCCACAGGAAATCCGGGTGGAGCAGCGGAGGAACCGCTGGGAAGAACGGTCCGCCGTCCCTCAACCTCTACCTCCAACTGCCCGAAAGTGGTCGGGTTCTCGCGAATCTTCTGAAGCACAAAAACTGTGAGCCGCCTAGAATCCAGATTATAAAGTGCCGTAAGGCCGTTCACCAATCTTTCTCGCGCTATGAACCAGCGTAACTAAACCTATGCTGAGGGTTCAGAAAAGGGGCTTCATTCCTGCAGTACGGGCTGGTCACGGTGAGGTTCAACCATTTCGAGCCGGTGATTTTGTCCTAGTTTTCCTCAGTAACTCCTGCGCATGCGTGCCCTGATTGCAGACTCAACCGCGCCGGGATGGGTCAGAATGCGTTCGAGGCGAAACAAATAGGCGCGTACCGTATCCAAGGTTGTCCATCTACGGCCACGGGAGAGAGAAAACATGCGGTCCGCGTCGGCTTTCATCATTTCGCTGTGCCGCCGCGAGCCGGTGATGGACTTCGCGTGGAGGCGAAAAAGTGCCAGGTCCTGATCAAGATATTTCACCCTGGCTCCCTTGCGCACCATGTCTACCAGCAATTCACCATCCCAGCAGGAACGATTGTTGACATTGAAGCCGCCCACGGCCTCAAAGGCCGCACGCCGGAAGAACGTCGCCTGTTGCAGCCAGGTGGCGCCTCCATAAAAATAACGATCCAAGGTAAAGCCGGCCGCCCGGATGCGTCGAATGCGCTTGCCCTGGGCATCGATAATAAAACCGTTGCCCATCACGATGTCGCAATCGGGGTTTTGCGCGAAGGCCTGCGCGACGCTTCTCATGGCTCCCGGCAGGAGCACGTCGTCCGAGTTCAGAAATCCGAGAATTTCCCCGGAAGCGTGCTGAAACCCTTTGTTCAGGCCGTCGGCAGCTCCCCGGTCGGGTTCGAAGACTACACGCGCCAACTGGTTGGCAAAGCTTTCGATCAGTTCCCGGCTACCGTCCGTCGAACCCGGATCCACGACGATGTATTCGATCTCCGGATAATCCTGCGTCAGCACCGAACAGAGGGCCTCCTCCAAATACTGGCGCTGATTAAAGGAAATGGTGACGACACTGAACTTCATCGGCAATTCGCGACCATTGGCTCGGCGGCTCGAGATATGCCCTACCTGGAATAGAAATATGCCTGCGTGGCGAATCCGACGGCCGCCGTCAACGCTGTCTTCGAAGCCGCTTTGAGTACGCTCGGCGGAATGAAGAGAATGTCGTCCGGCTGCATGGTAATGTCTACCGCCTTGCCTCGCAACACGTCGTCAAGTTTGACTTTTTGTACCACGCGCGTTCCGCTTTCAGAGGTCCTCAGCAGCAGAGTACGTTGGCCCCAGGACGAAGGTTTGGCCCCCTCAGCCAACGCCATCACTTCGGAGAGTGTTGTGTGGTTGGAATCGCACAGCGGAAAAGCTCCCGGCCGGGTTACGTTGCCGCCCACGTAGACCACGCCGCAGCGGCTCACCAGGACGGTTTCTCCGGTCTTGATCTCCAGTTCAGCATTATCATTTTCCCGCAGCGTTGGATCCCATAAAACGGTGTGCGGGTTTTTCATGGAGCCGGCGGCGAAGATTTCGATCACATGTCCCGCCCGGTCGCTGACGCCGCCGGCCTGGGTGAGCATATCGATGAGCCGCTTCTTGCCCGCCAAGGGATAGATGCCCGGGCTTCTTACCTCGCCCATCACGGTCACGCTATAACCGAATTGCTGGGTAGTGACGATCACCCGCGGATCGCGCAGGATCTGCTGCTGCACAAAGAGCTGCGCGATGGCGTGTGCGGCCTCGATCGAGGTCATGCCCTCTACGTGAAACAGGCCTGCGTAGGGAATCGCAATCTCACCGGCGGGTGAGACCGGCATGTTCACCGAGTACTCCGGGGCATCGAATACCTGCACCTCGACAATGTCTCCAGGGCGGATTGGACCAAAGCCCAGCCCCGCCCCCGAGGACGGGCCACTGGGCATCGCGTATCTCTGGGAGCGGGGTGACAGCGAAGTGGGCGCGTTCGATTGGGGAAAGATGGGCTGCAGCGGGGCCGAATTCGAAGCGGGATTGCTGGGCGCGGGCGTAATTTGCACCGGCTCGTTGCTTTGCGTAGATAGCCCCCCGCTCTCGGGAGCTTGCGCCTGGGCCAGCGCAGGGCACAGGGCCAGCTGCAGAATTCCGGCGGCGGCCACAACGCCAAGCGCGTCCCACGGGAAGGGCTTCGAGGAACGGCTACGCGGGGCGACATAGTTAGGAGTGGTGGCGCTCGCCGTTGCTGGATGGGGGACTCGCAAGACAGGGTGCATCGCTAAGAGCATTTCTCCTGTAGTCGTGGAGCCGGCAACGACGCTCATCGCGCGTTCGTATCCAGTCCTACCCCATCACAGTAACAGGAGAAATGCACGAAAGCATGCCTGCTCTTTTGCGGTGGAGTTCAACTCATTACGTGGCTGACGGGACTGGCTCGCGTTGCGTTCTCTGCTTCACCGGTTGTGCCGGAACGCCGGCGTAGACCGTCCAGGGCTCCAAATCATGTGTGGCTACCGACCCCAGGCCGAGCACCGCACCCTCGCCCACGTTCACTCCCGGACAGACAGAGGCACGGGCACACACCCATGAGTAGGCGCCCAGGCTCATGGGAAAAGAAATAAGGGGAAAGGCCGGATCGTTGTAGTCGTGCGTAGCTCCGCAAATATAAGCCTGTTGAGAAACGATGGCGTGCGATCCCATGATCACCGGCGAGGGGTTATAGATTTCCGCCTGGTCGCCCAGGGAAACCCCGTCCGCGCACAAGAGATTCCATGGCGCCCAGATGCGAGACTGGGGATAAAAATGACAATGCGGACCAAGCCTGGCTCCGAAGCGGCGCAGCAGAAAAGCGCGCCAGGCATGGAAGGGCCGGGGCGAGGTGCGAAATAAGAGGGTCCAGCATACGGACCACGCCCACCTGCGCACGCGGTTCGAGAAAGAGAAGGAAGGCCTGAGGTAGGGGTCGGCGGATTGGGCTGCTTGATACATCGTTGCTTCGCGATCAGAGCGGAATCGTTTGCAAAACCGCAGATCTCTTCTCTGCCTTACGCTCAGGCTTGCTGTGGGACCGGAGCGCACCCGGATTTCCTGTTAAGCTGCACTCGCCTCTGCGGTGCGCGGGCTCACCTTACCCGGATGACTACACCAAAACTGAGCGTGTAAGGCTTGAGCTTGGTGTCGATGTAAACGCCGGGCTGTCCGGGCAAGAACCCTGGCGGGTAATAGTGGTTTCCCAGGTCCCAAAGCTGATACTGGAAGTCGACCATACGGAAATTCAGGGTGCGATTCTTGTGGTAGTCCACGCCACCGCCGAACTCGTAAACGATGCTGTTATCCGTTTGGCCATCCTTGTAGGTAATGTTTCCGGGGCCGATCAGGAAGTCGCCGTAAGGGCGGAATCGGCGGTAAATATAGTGAAGTTCGGGGCCGAACACAACGGTTCTTTGTTTTCCGAAAGTGCCGGTGCTGTAGGTGAAGCGCGCCCCCAGCGCCGGCTGACCAAACACAAACCGCCCCAGGCGGAAGTCAGCGCCTGCGGCAAAGCCTTGATTCCAGCCGTTGGCGTCGTTGCTGCTGTCGGGGAGAGTAGCACCCGGCGGGTAGTCGAGCGTGGAATTGAAGTCGGTCTTTACCAGGGTGTACAGCCCATAGACGTTGATTTGACTTCCGCCGCCCTTGATCGCGGGTACCACCTGGGCATGAGATGCATTCGGCAGTATGGCTCCCGCCACGATCACTGCGAACGCTAGAGCTCTAGAGAGAAGTCGCATGTTGGCCGCCCGTGAAATCAAATATTGATACCTTTGGTGTCTGGAGATATCCAGAAATCCAGGGCTGAGATGACGCGTTGTACACCCTGGCTCAGGCTTCATCTCGTCATGCAGAGTACAGACACAAATAGAGCATGCGCTGCATCCACTCGTTTCTACCAAGTAACCTCGCTGGTTACAAATCCAACAATAGTTGCAGCGCTATTACACATACTGATGCGCAAAAAGGCGGCTCACGGTTGCATCCTGATCAGAACTGTATTAGAGAAACCCGCTCTTGAAGCTGGAAGAATCAAGCCTCGCAGCAGGTCTTGGCGCGCCGATACAACATGCGTTATTTGCAACAACATTCCTTCTAATGCAGGTTTAGGGTAATCAAAACGTACTCGTCTGTCTAGAACTGAAACAACACTGTCGCATAACAGAACAGCCTAAACAATTAGCGCACAAGGTACCGCATCAATTAGGCGCGAACGCAACAGCGACTCATCGTGGTAGGCTTTACACGGCAAGGGCATTCCCCGGATTTCCTGTGTAGTTTGGTGGCTTTGGCGCACTTTATGCGGCTTTCCTTAACGAAAGCCGCACACGCGGCCTGGTCCGGTGCAGCGTACAGGAAATCCGGGTCTGAAGCAGTGACGGGTTCATTTGTGCCTGGCTGGATGCGCAGGAACCTTTCAGGGTAATAGCGGGGAGAGCACTCGATACGTTCTGGAATCTCACCACGGTTAAGCGTGTGCGATGGAAATTGAAACCTGGGTGGATCGCCCCCAGGCCACTGCGCCGTGTCATCGAGCATGGCTCCTGTTACCGTGGTGTTATGGCCGGCCGCCTGATGGAGAAATACTGCAGAGCGTTCTCACTCCTGGTGTTTGCTGCGGAGCGAATGCCGGCGTGTCTTTTGCTGGAGCAAAGACGCACCCGCTACTCTTGCCTGGGAAGAGTAGAAGTGAACATGCGTAACCTGCCTAACCTGATGGTTCAGTGGTCCTCGATGGCCAGCATCCGGAGTGCACATGCCTAAAACTGCCCTGCTCATTGGCGCCGGCCCTGCGGGGCTCACGGCCGCCCTGGAGTTTCTTCGCCGTTCCGACGTGCATCCCATTGTGCTCGAGGCCAGTCATGAGATTGGTGGCATCTCGCGCACCATCAACCACAACGGCAATCGCATCGACATCGGCGGCCATCGCTTCTTTTCCAAATCTGACCGGGTGATGAACTGGTGGATGGAGTTGATGCCGCCGGAGGCGAGTGCGGATACGCAGCATGCGTTGCGTCACCAGAATAAGCAGCGAACCCTCAAGACCAACAGCCAGGGGGTTTCGCCCGAGACCACGGACCTGGTGATGCTGGTGCGCCCGCGCAAGAGCCGCATCTACTTCCTGCGCAGATTCTTTGACTACCCCATCAAGCTGACTGCGGACACGCTGCGCAAACTGGGGTTGATCCGCACCGTAAAAATCGGCTTCAGCTACCTCCTGGCCAGGCTCTTCCCGCGCAAGGTGGAGAAGTCGCTCGAGGATTTTCTGATCAACCGATTCGGCCGCCAACTGTACTTGACTTTTTTCAAGTCCTACACGGAAAAAGTCTGGGGCGTGCCCTGCGAGGCGATCAGCGCCGAATGGGGAGCGCAGCGTATCAAGGGACTGTCGCTCACCACCGCGGTCTTTCATTTTTTAAAGAAGGCCTTTTCCTCCTCCCGGGATGAGGCGATCCAGCAGAAGGGAACTGAGACCTCGCTGATTGAAAAATTTCTCTATCCAAAGTACGGTCCGGGTCAGCTCTGGGAGCACGCCGCTGACCAGATTCGCAGCCGTGGAGGAGAGATTCTTCTGGGTTGGCGCGCCACCCGTCTCTTCGTCCAGGGGGACCGGATCACCGCGGTCGAGGCGGTGAGCGATAGCGGGGAGCGGCGCCGCTTCCCGGCGGACTATGTTTTTTCCACCATGCCGGTGCGTGAATTGATCGATGCCCTGGATACTCCGATTCCCAACGAAGTCCGCGAAGTGAGCGACGGCCTGCAATATCGCGATTTCATCACCGTGGGGCTTCTGGTCAATGGGTTGACGGTGCGCGAGGCGGACGGGGGGCCACTCAAGGACAACTGGATCTATATTCAGGAGCCGGATGTGCTGGTGGGACGGCTGCAGATCTTCAACAACTGGAGCCCCTACATGGTCGCCGACCCCTCCAAGACCTGGATTGGGCTGGAATATTTTTGCTATCAGACGGACGCCTTGTGGAAGATGGCAGATGAAGATCTGAAGAAATTCGCCATTGCGGAAGTGGAAAAGATCGGGATTTTGCGGGCTGGCGACGTAACCGACGCCCACGTGGTGCGGGTGCCTAAGACCTATCCGGCCTATTTTGGCACCTACGACCGATTTCACGTCATTCGGGAATATTTGGACCGCTACATCAATTTATACCTTGTGGGCCGTAACGGGATGCACAAGTACAACAATCAGGACCACTCTATGCTGACCGCCATGACCGCAGTCGATAACATCATTGCCGGTATAGAGGATAAAGAGAACGTCTGGTCGATCAATACGGAAATGGAATATCATGAGGAAGACACTAAAAATGAAGCACGGGCCTCGGATTCCCCCACCAAGAATATCGACAGTGTTCGGGCGACAGCTTAAGGCACTGCTCTTCTAAGGTCGAAAGAGCGGAAAGCGGCCCACGATCGCGTCTATCCGATACGTTTCGTTCGAATCTTGCACGATTTGAGTATGGCTTTCCCCCAAAGATAGTAGTTTCATCAACCCATTGATGCCTAAGGCGGATCCAGAGACAAGATGAGCGAATCCATTGCAATTACAGTAGTCGGATCGGGATACGTTGGTTTGGTGGCGGCGGCATGCTTTGCCGAGATTGGCCACCGGGTGTTGTGCGTCGATAACGACGAAGACAAGGTGAATAAGCTTAACCAGGGTATCGTGCCTATTCACGAAGAGTTTCTGCCCGAGCTGCTGGGCCGGCATCGTGCCAGCGGACAGGTGCAGTTCACCACCGATCTTGGCCATGCCACGCAGGCGTCGCAGGTCATCTTCATCGCCGTCGGTACGCCGCAAAGCGACACCGGCAACGCAGATCTGTCCTACGTAGACGCGGTGGCCAGCGAAATCGCCCGTTCGATTCATTCCTATAAGGTCATTGTCGAGAAAAGTACGGTTCCGGTGTACACCAACGACTGGATTCGACGCACCATCGAACGCAATGGTGTCTCTCGCGCGCTGTTCGACGTGACGTCAAACCCTGAGTTTCTGCGCGAAGGCACAGCGGTGAAGGATTTTCTCCATCCGGACCGGATTGTGCTCGGTGCGGACAGTGAAAATGCGGCCCGACTACTGGCCGCCATCTACGAGCCGCTTACCTCGGGCAGCTATTACGAGCGTTCGGACGCGGTTCCGGGGCACCGGTGCGCGACCGATCTGCCGCCGTTCCTGCAGACCTCGACCAAGGCGGCGGAGCTCATCAAGCATGCCTCGAATGCTTTTCTGGCCATGAAAATCTCTTTTATCAATGTAGTGGCCAACCTGTGCGAGGCGGTGGACGCAGATGTGGAGCACGTGGCCAAGGGGATGGGCCTGGATAAGCGCATCGGCAAGCGCTTCCTGAGCGCCGGAATCGGCTACGGCGGCTCATGTTTTCCCAAGGATGTCGCGGCCTTTCGCTATGTCGCGCAGCAGTTGGGTATCGACTTCGGCTTGCTGGAGGAAGTGGAAAAGATCAACGAATTGCAGAAGGAGCGCTTCTTCCAGAAGATTCGCTCTGCACTATGGACCCTGCGCAAGAAGCGTCTCGGTGTGCTGGGCCTGGCCTTCAAGGGGGGTACGGACGATATCCGCGAGTCTCCGGCTCTGGAAATCATCCGCATGCTGCTCGATGCGGGGGCTTCGATCTGCGCTCATGATCCCGCCGCCATCGAGCGCGCCAAGGTGGAAATGCCGCCCCATGCCAACCTGCAATATACCGACGACCCGTATGCGGCGGCCGACAATGCAGATGCCTTGTTGATCCTGACCGACTGGGCCGAATTCAGCCGCCTGGACCTCAAGCGCCTGCGTTACACGCTGCGCTATCCCATCGTCATCGATGGGCGCAATCTCTACGATCCATGGGTCATGCAGGATCTTGGCTTTACGTACCTCAGCGTGGGCAGGCCTTCGCAGCACACGTCGGTCGAATCTGCATCGACCAAGCGCTGGCCTTAGAGAATGCGCATCAAATACTGAAGCATTTGGAAATGTTTTAAGACGAGGGGAACCGTATATTGACGACTCAACGTGTCCTGGTCACCGGCGCTGCCGGCTTCCTCGGCTCCCATCTGTGCGATGCACTGATTGCTGAGGGCAATCAGGTTGTGGGTGTGGATAATCTTTCCACCGGACGGCCTGCGAATCTCGCCGGGCTAAGCAGCGAGCCACGGTTCTCCCTGGTAGAGCAGGACATCTGTGAGCCATTCGACGTGGGAGCGGTTGATTTCATCTTCAATTTCGCGTCGCCAGCCAGCCCTTTCGACTACGCGCGGCTCGGCCCGGAAACGCTGAACGTCGGCTCGCAGGGGACCAGGAATGCCCTGGACCTGGCGCGCAAATATCAAGCCGGGTTTCTGCACGCCTCCACCTCCGAGTGCTACGGCGACCCGGAGGTTCATCCGCAAACAGAAAGCTACTGGGGCCGGGTCAACCCCATCGGACCGCGTTCGGTCTACGACGAGGCCAAGCGATTTTCCGAGGCCCTCATCATGGCCTACCACCGTTACTACGGCGTGGATACCCACATGGTGCGCATCTTCAACACCTATGGCCCGCGCTTGCAGCCGACGGATGGGCGTGTGATCTCCAACCTGATGATCCAGGCGCTGCTCGACGAAGATCTCACCGTCTTTGGAGACGGCAGCCAAACGAGAAGCTTCTGCTATGTTTCTGATCTCATTGCCGGCATCCTACTTCTCTCGCGCTCCAAAGAGCATCTTCCGGTGAACATCGGCAACCCGGTGGAGTGGACGATCCTGGAATGTGCGCATGAGGTTCTGGCCGTGACCGGCTCGCGCAGCAAGATCCGCTACGAGCCTTTGCCGATCGACGATCCGATGCAGCGTTGCCCCGACATCACCAAGGCAAAAACCATTCTCGGCTGGGAGCCAAAGATCGCCCTGCGCCAGGGGCTGGAGCTGTCGCTCGACTACTTTCGAGCCAGCCTGCCATCGCGGTCCCAATTAGGCTAGCGGTTCAGGCCTCCTTTACAATCCAGGTTGACGCCACAGGACACCGGATGCGCCTATTCGCGGGCCTGTTCGCCTAGAGGTTGCTAATGCTCAACGATCTGTCGCCCATTCTGGTCACCGGGGGAGCCGGGTTTATAGGATCGAACTTCGTTCTGGATTGGCTCGCGCTGGTGGGCACGCCGGTGGTCAACCTGGACAAGCTCACGTATGCGGGCAACCTGCAGAACCTCACGTCGGTGGAGCAGAATCCCGGCTACCATTTCGAGCAGGGGGACATCTGCGACCAGGCCTTTGTCGACCGTTTGTTCGAGCGCTATCAACCGCGCGCGATTCTGCATTTCGCTGCTGAGAGCCACGTGGACCGTTCTCTTGCCGGCCCCGAGGCGTTCGTCCGCACCAATATCGACGGGACCTTCCGCCTGCTCGAGGCCGCTCGGGCCTATGTGGCAAAGCTCGCTGCGGAGGATCGCCGGAAGTTTCGCTTTCTGCATGTCTCGACGGACGAGGTGTACGGCACGCTTCATCCGCAGGATCCGGCCTTCGAGGAGACTACCGCCTACGCGCCCAACAGTCCCTACGCCGCCTCCAAGGCGGGCTCAGACCACCTGGTGCGCGCCTACGTTCACAGCTATGGGTTGCCCGCAGTGACCACCAATTGCTCCAACAACTACGGTCCTTACCAGTTTCCGGAGAAGCTTCTGCCGCTGATGATCACCAACGCCGTCGCCGGCAAAACGCTGCCGGTATACGGGGATGGCCGCCAGGTGCGCGATTGGCTCTATGTCGGCGATCACTGCTCCGCTTTGCGGGTGGTGCTGGAGCGCGGAGAGATCGGCGAAACCTACAACATTGGGGGCCGCAATGAGCAAGCCAACCTCGATACGGTGGAGCTGCTCTGCAGCCTGCTCGATGAGATGCTGCCCAGCTCGGCCCATGCGCCACACCGCCAGCTGATCAACTTCGTGACTGACCGGCCCGGTCACGACCGGCGCTATGCCATCAACGCGACCAAGATCGAGCAGAAACTCGGTTGGCGTCCCGCCGAGACCTTCGCTACCGGCCTGCGGCGCACGGTTGAGTGGTATCTCTCCCACCAGGACTGGGTGGAGCAGGTGACCAGCGGCGCGTACCGGCAATGGATCGATCAGAATTATGCCCACCGTGGAGGCGCCAGGCGATGAAGGGCATCATTCTCGCCGGCGGTTCCGGGACCCGCCTCTATCCCGTCACTCATGTCGTTTCCAAGCAACTGCTTCCCGTCTACGACAAGCCGATGATCTACTACCCGCTGTCGGTGCTGATGCTGGCCGGCATTCGCGAGGTTCTGATCATCTCTACGCCGGCGGACACGGCGCTCTTCGAACGGCTTCTGGGCTCTGGTGAGCAGTGGGGCATGGCCTTTCAATATGCCGTACAGCCAACCCCGGACGGCCTGGCCCAGGCGCTGATTATCGGCGAAGAATTTATTGGTGGTGAGCCGTGCTCTCTCATTCTTGGGGACAATATTTTTTACGGCCACGACTTTGCCCAGAGTCTTCAGGAGGCGGCGAAGGTCCAGGATGGCGCTGTGGTGTTTGCCTATCCGGTCTCCGATCCGGAGCGTTACGGAGTAGTCGAGTTCGACACTTCGGGGCGAGCGTTATCGATTGAAGAAAAACCGGAAAAGCCGAAGTCCCGCTACGCGGTCACCGGACTGTATTTTTTCGACGGCGAGGCTTCGAAGATAGCCCGAAAGATCGCGCCTTCAGCGCGCGGCGAATTGGAAATTACCGATGTCAATCGCTGGTATCTGGAGCGAGGCAAGCTGCGCACCCAGGTGCTGGGGCGGGGCTTTGCGTGGCTCGACACCGGCACCCATGATTCACTGATCGAAGCCGCTATTTTTATCGAGACCATCGAGAAGCGGCAGGGACTCAAGGTTGCTTGCCCTGAAGAGATCGCCTATCGCTTAGGCTGGATCGACGCCGCAAGATTGGAAAAGCTGATTGCCCGGGTAGCGAAAAGTGGGTATGGGAAATATCTGCGCTCTGTTTTGGAAGAGCGGGTTTTTTGATTGAAGAAGCTTAACCTGCGGTTGTTTCCTGACCACGGACGATCAGGTGCCCCTACCCCCGCGGACGCAAGGCCGCCAGAAAATCCTCGACCGACCGCGTATTGAGGACATCTGCTTTCGTCAGCCAGGCCCGCCGCAATTGCCGGATTCCATACTGCATCGCGTCCAGGTGGCTGATGTGGTGGGAGTCGGTGTTGATCACAATGTTGCAACCCAGCTCCCGGGCCCGGCGCAAGTCGATGTCGCACAGGTCAAGCCGGTCGGGATAGGCGTTATGCTCGACCGCGACACCGAGCTTCGCCGCTTGCTTGAGCACCGCCGTTAAATCCATTTCGTAGCTGTCCCTGCGCAGCAATAAGCGCCCCGTCAGATGGCCGAGAATTCTGATGTACGGATTCTCCAGCGCTTTGAGCAGACGCTCCGTCATTTGTTCTTTGGGCTGCTGGAAGAGAGAGTGAACGCTGGCAATCACCACGTCCATCTGCGCCAGCACTTCGGGCGAGAGATCGATCTCTCCGTCGCCCAGGATGTCGACTTCGATTCCCGTCAACACCCGAATGCGGCCCTCCATCCGGGCATCCACTTCGCGAATCTGTTTTAGATGTTCGAGCGCGCGCTGATCATCGAGCCCGTTGACCATGGCGAGGTTCTTCGAGTGGTCAGTGATCGCAATGTACTGATAGCCGCGGGCGAGGCCCGCTTCCGCCATCTCGAGGATGGTGTTTCGCCCGTCCGTGGCCTGGGTGTGCATGTGCACATCGCCGCGCAGGTCGGTGGTTTCAATCAGCCGCGGCAGGCGATGCTCTGCTGCGGCTTCCATCTCGCCCTGATTTTCGCGCAGCTCGGGCGGAATCCAGTCCAGGCCCAGAGCCCCGTAGATTTCCTCTTCGGATGCGGCCGCCACCACTGCGCCGTCGTCTAAGCGGGCAAGAGCGTACTCGCTCAAGGTGTAGCCGCGCTTCAGCGCGCGCTGGCGCAGCGAGACGTTATGCATTTTCGACCCAGTGAAATATTGCAGGGCGGCGCCGTACGAGGCATTCGGCAAAAGGCGCACATCGACCTGCAGCCCGCTGCGCAAACGAAAGCTCACTTTGTTCTGGCCCTTGGCCAGCAGCTCGGCGATGGGGGGATAGGCTGCCGTGTACTCGACTGCAGCAGCAACCGTTTCTTCGGCACAAGCTGGACCGGTCACCAGCAGGTCAAGATCGCCCACAGTCTCGCGGCCCCGCCGGAGAGAGCCTGCCGGCATGACCTCTTCGATCCCCGGAAACTGCTCCAGGTAGAGGATCACTCGTTCCGCTGCAGCCTCTGCGTCATCGAGCAGGAAGCGGCCACTGTTCTTGCGGTATTCCGTGATCCCGCGCGACAGCTTCTCGATCAGCTTTTGTCCAAAGCGCGGCAGCGTCGCCAGCTTGCCGGCGTCGATCGCCGCCTGCAGCTGATCGATGTCGCTTACCTGCAATGCTTCCCAAAGCAGGGCTACGGTCTTCGGCCCCATGCCGGGCAGCTTCAGCAATTCCAGCATGGTGGGCCGGTACTTGGTCAGCAACTCGTCGCGCAGCTTCAGACTTCCGCGGGTTTCGATTTCCTGGATGTTCGTCGCCATGCCCTTGCCGATGCCTTGAATGGCAAGCAGGCGGGCCGGCTCGTTCACGAAAGAGCTGAGTTGTTCGGTGCTGTTCTCTACCGCTTCGGCGGCCCGCCGGTAGGAGCGGATGCGGAACGGATCTCCCGCCGCTATCTCCAGCAGGTCAGCGGTTTCGGCAAGCAACTGCGCAATGGATTTGTTGTCCAACTGTGATTCTCTAAATGATCTATAAAATCAATGACTTCCTGCTGTCGCCACGCTGGTGGAGAGTCATCCCCGAAAGCCTCTCACAGACGGCAGAAGACAGCAATCAACCTTGAGAAATCAGCTGATTTCCGTAAAGACAAAACCATGGGAACGTTAGAGAAATAGTTGATAATTTTTACAGACTCCCGCAGAACGCGCCCCTTACATTGAGGCAATGGACCTCGACGCGATTGTGCAGAGCATCGACGACGAGATTGACAGACTTCAGCGAGTGCGATCCTTGCTGACCGGTCGCACAGCGCCGTTGAAGCGTGGTTTCCCGCCCAGCGAGCAGGACAGCCCGACTCGGAAACGGCGGATAAGTGCGGAGGGAAAGGCGAGAATGGCTGCAGCGCAGAGGAAGAGGAGGGCCAAGGTGAAGAAACCATGACCGTGAAGGGTCGCTTAGCTTCGCACTCAAGGCACCGGTACAGGAAAGAGCCCTGAATCCAGAAGCCCTGCACTGGGGCAGCCATCTGGGGCAAGCAGGACCAAAAGTAGCGCGAAGAACGTCATGGCAGCTATCAGAATCTTCATATTGGCACTTGCCAGCATCAGCGTCCTCATGGGGCACCATCCGGTCGTCTGAGCGCGGTACTGTCCAGGCGTCAACTTAGATATAGTCCTCCTCTGCCGGCCTCAATTGCGTATTCCAGCATCTGCCAGGTCTCCAAAGTACCCAGTTCCACTCCGGGCGCACCAAGGGCGATGCGAGAGCAAGACACTTTTCTTCACAGTTATGCGAGGCAGGCGAACCTGCAATTTCTTCGGCTTAAGGCGTTAGGCTACTTCTCGAACTCGAGTTACGGAATCGGCCTGAGGACCCTTCTGACCTTGAACGATGTCGAATTCCACCTCGTCCCCTTCTTTCAAGCTCTTGTATCCATCGAGTTGGATCGCGCTGTAATGCACAAACACGTCGGGGCCGTCATCCCGGCCAATAAATCCATATCCCTTCGCGTTATTGAACCACTTCACTTTGCCTTTGTATTGAGCCACTAGCCTGTCGACCTTCCTTGACGCGGATCGAGCATGAGGGAACCAACTGCTCTCCTTTACAGACGCATCACAAGGTCGAATGGTTTTCCTCAAAATGAGGGTCCGGCCAGGCGGGACTCCACAGCAAGAACCTATTTCCCCTTCTTTTTCTTCTGGCTCCGCCGGAGCCGGTCGTAAAGCATCACTGAAATCAGCGTTTTACCGTCGTGAAGCTTGCCCTCTTCGATCAAGCCCAGCAACTTGGAGAGGGGTATCATTTCTACTTCCAGCTGCTCGTCGTACTCCGGCTGCGCCTCTCCCAGAGTCAGTCCTTCGGCGATGAACACCTGCATCCACTCACCCAGAAAGCCGGGGCTGGCAAAGTAACGCACCATCTTGCGCCAGCGGGCGGCGCGAAACCCTGTTTCTTCCAGCAACTCGCGCTTGGCTCCAGCCAGCGGGTCCTCACCCTCCTCCAGTTTTCCCGCCGGAACCTCGAGCAGATATTCTTTCGCGGCATGGCGATACTGGACCTCCATCACGATCAGGGGATCGCGCTTGCTCTTCGAATCGTCGATGGCAAGGATGACGATCGAACCATTGTGGCGCACCACGTCGCGCATCACGCGCCGGCCCTTCTCCAGAATCTCGTCGGTGTATACGCGAAAGAGCGGACCTTCGTAGCTCAACTTGGATGAGATCACTTCGACTTCGGGGTGCTTGCTGCGGGTCTTCCTGGGGGCAGTCTTGCTCAACGATTTCCTGGCCATGCTACTCCTTCTCTGTGCTGGATAATTTAAAGTACCATCCGGTCATCGGCGCGCTGGGGCGCTCTAGTGAGGGAGTTTGCAGCGCAGCGTCTCCATCATCGGACCAGGCAATTGGGGTAGTTCGCTGGTGCATGCTCTCGGTGTGGCCGGAGTTCCGCTGCACGAGGTCATTGTTCCGGCCACGCTCCACCGTGCTCAACTCGACGCCGATATCCTCTGGCTGTGCGTGCCCGATGCCGCGATCGCGCCGGTGACTCGCCGCCTGGTGCGGCGGGTGGGCACACGCGGTCTCAAGGGGCAGATGGTTGTCCATTCAAGCGGCGCCCTCGGCTCAGAGGTGTTGCAGGCAGCTGCGAAGGTGGGCGCCGCCGTAGCCTCGGTTCACCCGCTGATGAGCTTTCCCACCCGCACTCCGGTTTCCTTGCAAGGGGTACCGTTTGGCGTGGAGGCGGAGGCTGCCGGCCGTCGCATTCTCTACGCCGTCGTGCGCCGCATCGGTGGGCGTCCATTTTCAATCAAAGCCGGGAGTAAGGCGCTCTACCATGCCGTCGGCGTGCTATCCTCGCCGCTGTTAGTCAGCCACCTGGTGGCGGCCCAGGAGGCCGCGGCGCTGGCCGGATTCAGCCCGCGCCAGGCTCGCCGGCTGATCGAGCCCATCGCGCGGGCGACCCTGGACAACGTCTTTTTGCGCGGGGCGGGCAAGAGTTTTAGCGGACCGATCGCGCGCGGGGATGTACAGACAATTCATCTGCATCTTCAGGCCCTGAAGGCCCATCCTATGTTGGCGGACGTGTATCGCTCATTGGCGCTCTATGCGCTTGAGAGGCTACCCGCCCAAGCGAGACAAACGCTGCGCAGCTTGCTGCGGTAACGGCGTGAGAAACTACAGCAGAGGGAACGAACCGATGGCAACGGAACAGGAGACGGCGGTCAAGACCGAGTGTTACCCCATCTCACTGCTGCCTGGTTTGAGCCGGCTGTTTCTGGACTTCGCAGAGCGCCGTGAAGCGCTCACGCCCTTCTATCCGGCCAGTGCGTATTCCACCCAGTGGATGGCCGTACCCCCGGTGCTTCCCGCCGCTCATCGCGCCACTCTTTGCGACTTACTGGAGCAGCAAAACCGCAGTTTCGGCGCATCGGACGAAGTCTTTCAAAACATCGCGCGGCTGCGCGACGGGGCAGGCGCTGTGGTCACCGGCCAGCAGGTGACGCTATTTGGCGGGCCGCTCTTTACCATCCTCAAAGCGGCGACCGCGATTCGCAAAGCAAAAGACGCCTCCATCGCCGGAACTCCCCACGTGCCGATTTTCTGGTTGGCGACGGAAGATCATGACCTTGCAGAAGCGGATCACGTGACCTTGCCCGACCGCCACCAGCTGCGAACTCTGCGGCTGACGAACGGACACGTGCCTGGGATGGGAGTGGGCAGCGTGATCCTGGGAAAGAACGTGGAGGACCTAGTAGCCCAAGCTTCCGAAATCCTGGGCCCCGGGCCGGTGCTCGATAAGCTTGCCGCCTGCTATCGGGAAGGCGAGAGTCTGGGCAAGGCTTTTGCGCAATTCATCTCCTACGCTTTTGCCGCGCAGGGGCTGGTGGTGGTGGATGCTTCTTCACGCAGCTTCCATGCTTTGGGGAGCGATGTGCTGCGTCAGGCGATCGTGCGCGCGGATGAGCTGCGGGTAGCGATCAGTGATCGTGACCAGCAACTTGCTGCGGCCGGCTACCACTCCCAGGTGTTGGTGCCAGAGCTATCCAGCCTGCTCTTCCTGTTCGATAAAGATTCCGGAGCGCGGGTTCCTCTGCGGCGAACGGCAGATGGGGGATGGCATGCCGCGAGGGTCGCTTACTCTACTTCGGAGTTGCTGGCTATTCTGGATGAAGCACCGGAGCGGCTCAGCCCCAACGCTCTGTTGCGGCCGGTTTTTCAGGATGCCATCCTGCCCACCTCCGCCTACGTGGGCGGACCGTCTGAAGTAGCGTATTTCGCTCAGTCGCAGGTGCTTTATGAACGCATACTGGGGCGCACGACGCCGGTTCTTCCTCGTCTTTCGGCCACGCTCGTCGAGCCTGCGATCGCCGGTGTGCTGGCCCGCCATGACGTTGGGTTGTCCGATGTCATTCAGAGCGCCTTAAAGGACCCGCTGGAGTTGGCTCAGCGGTTGGGGGCGCGGGCGATCTCCGTAGTGGGCAAGCGCAAGCTGGCGGCGGCCGGCAGCGCTCTGGACACGGAGCTCTCGGCGCTCGCCACCTATATGCACTCGCTCGACCCCGGCCTGGGCCGGGCTGCGGACGTCAGCAGCTCCAAGATGCGCTACCAGATGAACCGCATGCGCCGGTTAGCGGCCAACTATGAGCTTCGCCGGGAGCAATCGCTGGGCCGTGATGCCGGGCTAATGGCGCTGAATCTTTTCCCCGACCGCCATCCGCAAGAGCGCCTTTTGGCCGCGGCCTGGTTCCTATCGCGCTACGGCGAGGGCCTGCAGGAGTTGCTGGTGGAACAAGCCGGGCAGCAGTGCCCGGGTCACAAAGCCATCTGGCTGTAGCGGCACAACCTCTGGAGCAGGGCGCGGTTAAATGTTTTAGAATGTTGGCAGCAAATGAAGGCCAAAGCGGACAAGCCGTTCGACGTGGTCTGCCCCGATTGCGGGGCGGTCTTGAAAATCGATCCCGAGACCAAGGCAATCCTGTCGCACACACCGGCCCCGCGCAAGCGGACCTTCGAGGACTTTGAAGCAGCCGCCAAGGCTATGCGCGCGCAGGATGAACGCAAAGAAGATATATTCCGGCAATCGGTAGAAGCAGAAAAGAATAAGCAGCAATTGTTCGACAAGCGATTCGAGGAAGCGTTGCGCAAGGCGAAGGAGACTCCCGACGAGGGGCGCCCTCTGCGCGAATTCGATCTCGATTAAGGCATTTCTCCGCATCCAAACACGAAGTGCACGCGAAAGAGAGAAACCTATGGGGATCACACACATTCCGCAGCAAGTAGCATCCAGCGTTCAAGACGCGGCCGAGAGCGTGAAGCGCCAGGGAACTCTGCTTCTCGATAACGGCTGGGATAAGAACTGGGTGCGCACCGTGGCCGCCGGGTCTCTGGTGACCGGAGCGATTCTGCTGGCCACTGGCAAGCGCAAGGCCGGTTTAGCCGTTGCTGCTGCCGGTACTGTCTTTGCGTTGCTTGAAGATCCCGAGGGCGTCAAGAAGGTCTGGAACAATATCCCGGACTATCTGGAGAGCGGACACGGCTTCCTGGCTCGTTTCGAAAAGTTTGTGGGAGAGGTAACGGCGCAGGGTGAGAAAATCCGCAGCGTAGTCGAAAAAGCTGTACGCCAAGCCTAGGCTATCGCTTAACCAATCCCTAATTGCTCGCGTGCTTTCTGGCTGATGCGGTCCGGAGTCCACGCCGGTTCCCACACCAGGTTGACCACTGTCTCGCTGATCTCGGGTACGCCCGCCAGCCGGTTTCGCACCTGTTCCATGATGGAGCCGTGGGCCGGGCAGCCCTGGGAGGTCATGGTCATATCTACTTCCACGCGCTGCCTGGGGAAGGCTCGCTTGGAGTTGGCATCCGGCGTCACCTTGACCGTGTAGATCAAACCCAGGTCGACGATGTTCACCGGGATCTCAGGGTCATAGCAATCTTTCAGGGCAGTCAGGACATCGTCTTCGGTGAGGGGCATTTTCTTCTCCTTTCGCCATTAAGGGCCCGACTAACAGGGCGGTCAACGAAGGGGGAAGCCGTCCCCTCAGCGGCTAAAGCCGTTCCTGCTTTTAGTCACTTACGTACGGGCTGAAGCCCGTACCCTTCAAAGGCCGGAGTTTTTCCGCAGCCTGTAGACCCCTCCGGTCGCATACCGTACGCCACGACTGATGAGCTTGCGGAAAAACTGATGTTTCTGAAGGGTACGGCCTTCATTTAGCCGCTGAGGGACGATTCCCTCGAAGCGGCACCTACCGCAAGCTGTGTCAGTTCTTGCGCTCCACCAGGTATCGCGCCACTGAATTCAGGCGATGGGCGCGCTCACCATACGCGGTCAACTGTGCAAACGCCTCTTCGACCAACCGCTCCGCATCCTTTACGCTCTGGTCCACCCCGTACACCGCGGGCCAAGTCGCCTTCTCGCTGGCTACATCTTTGCCGGCCGTCTTTCCCAGTTGGGACGAATCCTGGGTAACGTCCAGCACGTCGTCCATGATCTGAAAAGCCAGTCCGGCCTTGCGTCCGAACTCGCGCAGCCGTTCGATGTCTTCCGCGGAACCGCCGGCATAGACGCCGCCGGTCATCAGGCTGACGCGAATCAACGCACCGGTCTTAGCACGATGGATGGCCTCCACCACTTCCGGGGTTGGCTTATGTTCCTCTGCTTCGAGGTCCATGACCTGGCCGCCGATCATGCCCTCGACGGTTCCCGTCGCCTGCGCGATCAAGCGCACAATCTCCACTGTCTGCGGAGCCGGGCACTGCATACCGGCCAGCACCTCGTAAGCCTGTGTTTGCAGCGCATCCCCGGCAAGGATAGCGATCGCTTCGCCAAAGACAACGTGGCAGGTCGGCTTGCCGCGCCGCAGATCATCGTTATCCAGGGCGGGCAAATCATCATGAATCAGGGAATAGGTGTGCAGCATTTCGATCGCCGCGCCCAGCTCTTCCACCCCTTGGACAGGTTGATCGGAACACGCGATCATTCTTGCCGCTTCCATGCACAGTACCGGCCGCAGCCGCTTGCCTCCGGCAAAAACACTGTGCCGCATCGCCCGGTGAATCGAGACCGGCGCCTGATCCGGACCGGGCAAGAGGCGCTCCAGAGCCTTATCGATAAGCTCCGCACCGCTGCCCAGAATCTCTCGCACAGTTGGTTGCATTTTGGTAATCATACGCGACGGTGACCGCGTCCTTTCCGCTCCCGTGCAACCGCCACCGCGAGCACCAGCAATGCGATGGCGGAGATTGTGCGCCCGGCAACGATGTCCCTGGTTGCGGTCCATTGCACTTCTATCAAGTGGCTCCCCGCCGTTACTGGAACGGCCATCAGTCCGTCTTCCCGCACCGGCCGGCCATTCACCGGTTGGCCGTCCACCGTCACGCGCCAGGACGGATAGTCCATTAGACGCAGCACCGCATAGCCTGTCTCCGGGGTTACCACGCTTACCGTCCAGCGCTCCCCGTTACCTCGTTTGGCGTCCGCCTGTGCCGCGATGCTGCCGGGATCGCCGGCTCGCCACTCCGGGTTGTCTGCTGAAGTTTCGTCCGCTGTGTCATCCTGCGGCCCACGCAGCACCCGCACCAGGGGAAGGTGCTGCTGGACGCGGGAATTATCCACTCCGGCCGGCGTGTATTCGTCGGTGCCTTCTGTGCCTTGCCCCTGGCGGAATACCGCAAGCTGCCCGGCCACCGCATCCTCATCATCGCAGGGCTGAAAGAAGAGCAGGGCGCCGCCTATTGCCATGGCGGCGATCAGGATTCCGGCTACCACAACCCGCCATCTGGCTTGGCGGACGGTGCCCATGGCGGCAAGCGCGCAGCCGACCACGCTCAGCGCCATCAGCCAACGCCAGGGAAACTGCAGAAACTTCAGGTGCGGCGTGTACTTCCAGATCACCTCGCTGACCGGCAATTGCAGCAACAGAATGACCGGAAGCATCGCGGTCAGAACAATTCTGGTCGACCCGGCCGCCCGCTTTTTCCACGCCAGGTAAGCCGCAACCAAAGCCCCGGCAAATTCCAGGATTAGGATCCATGACGCCGTGTGCAACACCTGGTCATGAAAAGCGTTGGCGGTATGCGCGAAGAGGAAGCTGTCCTCGACCCGCATTCCAGGCATGATCGCGCGCTCGATCTGCACCCAACGCTGCTCGAACGCCGCGGGCACGATGTAGAAGGCAGCCAGTCCCAGCCCGAGAGCCACTCCACCGGCTGCGCGCAGAGCCGGCCAAGGCTTGCCCTCAGCTATCCACATGCCCAGGGCGAGCATTGCCAGTAGATAACTGCCGATCACCGCGGCCGGTGAATTAGTCAGCCATAGGGCAGCCACCGACAGGCCGAGGGGCGCAACGGAGGCGCTCCTTCGGAGCGCGAACAGCACCATCAGGGGGAGCCAGGCGGCCGCCAGCAGTTCGCCAAACGCCGAGCGCTCGTAGGTTACGAACATCGCATAGGGACTGGCGACGTAGAGACAGGCGGCAAAGGTTGCCGGGGCCGCCGGCGCCCACTCCCGTGCCAGCAGGTACATGCTGCCCCCGCAGGCCAGCAGGGCCAGCAGCACGAAGAGCACTGGAGCCGCATGCCAGGAGGTCGCGATCCCTAACAGGCCGCCCAGAAGCCAGGAAGCCGGCGGATAAAAGATCAACCGCGGTTCCCCGGCGCCATAATTCGCGTCCTGTACCCAGTGGGGATAGACAATGCCGGCATGCCACGCCCGTGCCACCTCCATCCAGGAGAGCAGGTGGAAGTCGAAATCGTGGCCGCACGAATTGCCTCGCGCGAACAGAACTCCAGTCGCAAGCAAGGCCGTGCAGGCGATCAGAAGGGCCGGCATCCTGCGCAGGAGGGGGTTGGTCGTCAAGGCACCAGTCGCAGAGTATGCGTGGTCGACGCGCTCACGGCCGACTCCGTGAAGGGCATGGCAAACGTCTTGCCGCTATACCAGGAGGGAAACTGGTCCAAAAAGTACGGGCTGAGTGGGTCGCCGGACTCGCCCATCACAATGTTTTCGGTCGACCCGTCTACATTGCTCCAGTCCACGGTGAGGCGCTGGCTTGCACCCAGTATTCCGCGCACGTGGTTGAGCGTGGTCTCGTCACCCCACAGTTGGTGTGGCCCGGTGCTGGTCCAGCTCCGGAAAAACGGCAGCATCCCATACAGAGGGTGTTGCACGTCGATCACATGCTGGCTGCCATAGGTCCAGCTGCGAAGTGATGATGGGGCATGGTGATCAACCATGCCTTGATGTACAGCCGCGGCGATCAGCTCATCCCAGCTCTTGTACTTTGCCGGCAGCCATTCCGGCGGAGCCTTCTCCACCATCTCTTCCTGTACGAAGTTCTTACTTTGCCAATCGTAAAGCTTCCAGTCAGCACCCAACTTCGGCTCGAGGACCAGCGGCCACAACGCTTGTTTGGCGGCATCCACGATCTCCGCCGCCACTGAATCCCTGGTGATGACGCCATTCCACGTGCGCATCAGGTCCGCAGCCTGGCGCAGCTGCGCGTCTGCCGAGGTGATGTGGTCAATGGAATAGGCAAAGCGCTGGGCTAACTCCCGATCCACATCAGAATAGGTATCCATCTGCAGCGTGAGCATATCTGCCGGCGTGAGCTTGGTGTGACTGGAAAGCCACTTCCAAATGCGCTCGTTGCGATAGGGTGCGTCCCAGTTGAGCGCCAGCGGATAAGGATAGCCGTCGGGGGTAATGCGTGCGTTGGCGGTTGCGACTATGCCGTTGTCAGGGTCGAGCACGCTCGGAAGTTCGGTGAAGGGAATGTATCCCTGCCACTCATGTTCGTTGTCGGCGGCGGTCCCGGTCTCTACGATCGGGACCCCGCTGAGGCCGGCGGGCCGCATGGGAAATAGCCCCACCGCCTGGTAGCCGATGTGGCCCTGGTCGTCGGCATAAGCCATGTTCTGCGTTGGCCCCCACCATTGGCTCATTGCCTGGCGGAACTCTGTCCAGTTACTGGCAGCGTCCACTGCCTGCAGCGGCAACCCCCCCAGTTGCGTCGTGTACAGGGTCCACTTGAGGGAAAGCATGCGGGTCTCGTGGGGCAAGAGGGAAGTGATCACCGGCCCGTGCTCGGTTCTCTGCACATCGAGCAGCACATCCGTGCCGAAGCGCACGTGGATATGTTCCTGGTCATGCTCTGGCTGGCGCCACCCGTTGCCTGTCCAGTACTCCCCCTGGGAATTGGTCTTTTCCACATACACGTCCTGCACATCTCCATTGAGCGTGGTATAACCCCAGGAAATGTGTTCGTTGTGGCCTTCGATAATGAGGGGAATGCCCGGGGTCGTTACCCCCGCTACATGGAAGCTGCCGGCCTGCAGGTCTTCTTCGTGCCAGATGTCTGGGATGGAGTGTTCCAGATGCATGTCATTGGAAAGCATGGCCTTTCCACTGGCCGTATGGGCGCCGCTCACGGCCCATTCATTGGAACCGCGGCGGCAGCTGTCGCATGGATCAGATCCCAGATTGAGAATTTCCCGCAGGCGTAACAGGTCGTCGAGCCTGGTTTGGGACTCGTCGAGGGGAACGTTGGGAATGTTCTGCTGGGGAGCGGTGAGATCGGGAATCGATTGGGTCGGCGGGTGGTCACGCCAGGTGGTGATGGGGTACAACTGGGCGATTAAATTCGGCGCCAGCTTGGACTCTAGCTGCGCCCGCTCCAATTTCCAGGGATAAAGGGTATCCAGCCGGGCTACCATATTCAGGGCCACCAGCCAGGAATCGACTGGTTGCCAGGGACGGGGCTTGTAATCCAGCAGCCGGAACTCGGCCGACAGGTTGTTCTGGTGGCTGGCGATGTAGGCATTGACCCCTCGCGCAAAGGCTTCAAAAAGGCGCTTCTGGTCCTCGGGCATGGTGGCTGTCAGGTGTTCGGCGGCCGGCCGGATCTGCAGCACCCGCTGCAACTTATCGTGTTCCACCACGCTTGAGCCCAGCAACTCGGCCAGCTCGCCGGCGGCGAAACGCCGGGCCATGTCCATTTGCCAGAGACGGTCCTGGGCCACCACATAGCCCTGAGCCTCGAGCAGGTCATTCATGGTCGCTGCCTGGATGTGGGGTATGCCCCGCAAATCACGCCGCACCATTACCGGTGCAGAAAGCCCCGGCAGTTGCAGTTGCCCATCGAGCTGGGGCAACTGTTCGCGCATGGCTTGTTTGAGCCATGCCACACTCGCGACGGTCGCCACCACGGCCACAATCGACAGGCTGATCACCAAGCCAGCCGCAATCCTTGCCAGCAACGGCAACCTTCGCCGCGGAGCGGCGCCCACCTCAAGCTTGGCCATCATCTTGCGCCCATTGTCTCATCGCCCGGGTTTTCTGCGGTCGCAGCTTGACAGGCAGGCGGCTCCCGGCAATCCTAGTCATTCGTCCATATCCGGATTTCCTGTGGGGCTGGTTGGCGTTGGCGACGTTCATGCGGCTTTCCTTAATGAAAGCCGCATACGCGGTGGTGTCCAGCGCAGCGTACAGGAAATCCGGGGTGAGTCCCCGGTTCGTTCCCGGGAGAGGAACATAACTGTTTGAAGGTTCGCGTTTTCTATCACGACCGGTGCTTTGATGGAGCATGCTCTGCTTCGCTCTTCATGCGCTTCCACCGCGAATGCATCCATCCGGATGCACGCTATGATTTTTACGGATTGGTGCATCGCGCCGGCGCGCTCTTTGATGAGTCCGATTTTACCGGCGACGAGAACGCAATCGTGGATTTCAAGTACAGTGCTTCCCCGCGTATTACGTGGTGGTTTGATCATCACCTGAGCGCCTTTCTTACCCCTGCGGATCAGCAGCATTTTCTGCTTGAGCAGCAAAGCGGCAATACGCGCCATTTCTACGACCCCAATTACACCTCCTGCACCAGTTTTATTGCACACATCGCGCAAACCCGGTTCGGCTTTGATCCTGCGCCGGTGGCTGAGCTGATCCGCTGGGCCGACATCGTGGACGGCGCTCTCTACCAAAGCCCCAAGGCTGCGGTGGAGATGGCGGAGCCCGCGATGAAGCTAACGCTGGTGATCGAATCGAGCCAGGATCCAGCCTTCATCCCGAAACTGATTCCGTTGCTCACCACCATGAGTCTGAGTGAGGTTCTGCAGCAGCCATTTGTGGCCGATCTGTTGCCGCCGCTGCTGGAGAGGCACCACAGATCGCTGGAGATTATCGGTAAGCGCACAGAGTTGGTGGATGGCACCCTCTACTTCGACATTACCGATCAGCCGTTGGAGGGCTACAACAAGTTCGTTCCCTACTTCCTGTATCCTGACGCGACCTACAGCGTGGGCCTGAGCAAGTCCAGCTTTCGCACCAAAGTTGCAGTGGGGTCCAATCCGTGGACCAAGGCGCGGGCGGACCAGATGGTCAACCTGGCTCAAATCTGCGAGCGGTATGGGGGCGGAGGGCACGCCCGTGTCGGCGCAATCTCCTTTCCGCCCGACCAGGGCGACCGCGCCCGCGTCGCCGCCGCTGAAATTGTCAGCGAGCTCCGCGCCCACAACCCTTTCCCGTAACCCTTTGCGAAGGAACAAGGGACTTATTCCTGTTTGAGTTCTGCTACCCCGCAACCTTACCCGCACGATAGACTCCAGGAGCAGGAGCAGCCACGAATGAAGCTTTATCGCACCGCCAGCGGTTACATAGTCGAGCAAGATGATCGATTTTATGCAGGCGCGGACACATCCTGGGATCAACTGGTCATGCGCGAGGATCTCGAAGCTTACCTGACCAAGACTCTGGAAAAGCCGCTGGACGGGAGTTCCTTCGCCGGGATTGAGAAGCTGTTACTGCCGCCCATCGGCAGCCAGGAAGTGTGGGCCTCCGGGGTCACCTACTACCGCAGCCGCAATGCCCGCATGGAGGAAGCAAAGACCGCGGGTGGCGGGGATTTCTACGAGCGTGTATACGTCGCGGAACGTCCTGAACTTTTCATGAAGGCAACTCCCAACCGCGTGGTCGGCCATCGCGGTAAAGTTGCCATCCGACAGGACGCCACCTGGTCCGTGCCCGAGCCCGAACTGACGCTGCTGGCCAACCCCGCAGGCAAGATCGTGGGCTACACCATTGGCAACGACATGAGCTCCCGGGATATTGAAGGCGAGAATCCGTTATACCTACCCCAAGCCAAGGTCTATGACCGAAGCTGTGCCCTGGGGCCGGGGATTCTGGTCGCGGGCGACCCCATTCCACCATCGACCGAAATTCGCATGCAGATCCTGCGCGCCGGCAAGACCGTCTTCTCCGGCTCCACGGCGCTCACGGAATTGAAGCGCAAATTCAGCACCCTGCTGGAATATCTTTACCGTGACAATAGCTTCCCCAACGGCTGCTTCCTGCTCACCGGGACCGGCATTGTTCCGCCGGATGAATTCACCCTGCAGCAGCAGGATGAGATTCAAATCAGCATCGCCGGGATTGGCACGCTGATTAACACGGTCGGCTGAGCTTTTACGATTTTGGCGCGTTGATCTTGTAGGTAAGCTTATCTGATTCGAATCGTCCGCTGGGCACCGCGATGCCGGCGCTCTTCAACTTTTCATCATCTTCCGGGGTGGCGCTGGGTCCGTCGTAGACGACGTGAAACTCGTAAGTTCCGTGCGCGTTGGTGTCCACGCCCATGGCTAGCGGCCGCCTTGCCTCGTAAGTCTGCCCTGGTTTCAGCGCCAGCCAGTTCTTTGACCGTTCGCGAATGTCGGGCAACCCGCTGCCATCTACCTCGAGGCCGCAATCAATGGCCGGCTGCGGCTGGTTGGAATTCTCCGGGACGAACTTGACCTCCAGCGAAAGCGCACCGGGCGCGCTCTTGCAGAGCAGGGGTGGATCGGGGATACGCAACGGATGGCCTGACTGATTCGTTATGTGAATCACCAGGATCGGCTGCTGCTCCGGCGCAGCCATGTCGAGGGAAGCCGTCAACTTGATGTCGGGCTTGTCTGTCTGCTTGGCGCCAGCTCCCATCAATAGCAACCCCATCAGTCCGGCTGTCAGCAGAGTTCGCATAGGACCTCACCCAAGATCCTAGTACATTTCTCTTCTACGTTATAGCTAGACCTAAGGCGGTCGCACCACCGGGGAATTCGAAGTGCAGGCGGTAGCTGAACGGCGCAAGGTTCCTCACGCCGCCCTCGCAGAGAGCTTTAAAGATTACCCCGTTCGGCCTGCTCGCGCTCGATGGCCTCGAAGAGAGCTTTGAAGTTACCCTTTCCAAAGCTGCGGCTTCCTTTCCTCTGGATGATTTCGAAGAAAAGGGTCGGCCGATCTTCCACCGGGCGAGTGAAGATCTGCAGCATGTAGCCTTCGTCGTCGCGGTCCACCAGGATGCCCAGTTTCTCCAGTTCTTCCAGCGGCTCGTCGATGCGGCCGGTGCGTGCCTGCAACTGCGTGTAGTAGGAATGGGGCACGCGGAGGAACTCAATGCCCTGCTCCTGCAGGCGGGATACGGTGTACACAATGTCGTTGGTGGCCAGGGCAATATGCTGGACCCCTGGCCCGTGGTTAAACTCCAGGTACTCCTCAATCTGCGACTTTCGCCGGCCCTCCGCGGGTTCATTCAGGGGAAATTTCACCCGCCCGTTGCCGTTTGCCATCACCTTCGACATCAGCGCCGAATACTCGGTAGAGATGTCTTTATCGTCGAAGTGCTGATAGAGAGAAAAACCCATTACAGTGCCGTAAAAATCTACCCAGCGGTTCATCTCGTTCCAGCCCACATTGCCAACGATGTGGTCAACATGCAGCAGGCCTGTGGGGCGGGCCAGATGGTCTTTTCCTTTGGCCACGTATCCGGGCAGAAACGAGCCATGATAATTTCTGCGCTCGACAAAGGTGTGGATGGTATCTCCGTAAATGGCGATGGAGGCCAACTTTGCGCTTCCATGTTCGTCCTTAATCTCGTGCGGCTCCTCCACGCTGCGTCCGCCTCGGCGGGTGGTCTCTTTCCATGCCAGCTTGGCGTCATCCACCCATAGCGCAACGTCGCGAACACTGTCGCCGTGCAGGCGGATGTGTTCAGCCACCTCGTTGTCGGGCCGCAAAGGTGTGGTCAACACCAGGCGGATCTTGCCCTGTTGCAGGACGTAAGAAGCTCGGTCGCGCTGGCCCGTCTCGGGACCGGCGTAAGCCACCAAGCTAAAGCCCATAGCCATCCGATAGAAGTAGGAGGCCTGGCGTGCATTGCCGACATAAAACTCGACGTAATCAGTGCCGTTCAATTGCAGAATGTCTTGACTGGTTTTTTGCTCCTGGTGCGTAAGCGTGGTCATAAAACCTGGGGTACTCCTTGGGTCGCCCTTATGTGGGCCGGGAAGAAAGATATACCTTCGGGGAGGTTCTTGGATAGGCCCCGGAAGGTACGATAACTAGGTACAACTTTTAGTATCGGCAGCCGACATTACTTGGATGCGAAGCTGAGATGAAATGCTCAGGAAGCAAGTTTCATCAAGGGGGAGGAAAGATCATGGCTACCGGTTCAGCAACGCTGGGTGCAGCAGAGCCGTACCTGATCCAGCAACAGTGGACGGCCTACACGGCTGAGCAACACGCCACCTGGGCGGAGCTAGTGGGCCGGCGCATGCCCCAGATTGAGACGCATGCCTGCCAGGAATACCTGGAAGGTTTTCAGCAAATTGGTCTCAGAATCGACCTGATCCCAAACCTGGCCGAGGTGAATCAGCGGCTTAGGCCCCGGAGTGGCTGGAGAGCTACCCCCGTGAGCGGTTTTCTGCCTCCGGACGCCTTCTTCGCCATGCTTGCCGCCCGGCAGTTCCCGACTACAACCTGGCTGCGGAGCAGGGAATCTCTGGAGTACATCCCCGAGCCCGATATCTTCCATGACGTCTTCGGCCACGTTCCCATGCACGCCCATCCGGTATTTGCCGATTTCCTGCAGCATTATGGGGCGGTATGCGCGGCCTTGTCCGACAAGGAGGCACTGGAGAAGATGGGCCGGCTGTTCTGGTTTACGGTTGAGTTTGGCGTTATTCGGCAGCGGGGAAGCTACAAGCTCTACGGAAGCGGGCTGATTTCCTCCCAGGGAGAGTCGAACTACGTGATCGAGGGTGGACCGGAGATTCGGGACTTTGATGTGGACCAGGTGCTGAACCAGGAGTTTTCCACTTCGGAAATGCAGCCGGTTCTGTACGCGGTGGAGTCCTTCGACCAGATCTACGAGGCAACCTACCAGGCCGAGCGGCAGCTCTGTCAGGGCCGCTGAGCCGGCGCTCCCTTGGTCCGGGTAGCGCATCGGCCATTGAAAGCGGGATAAATAGCTCGTTTTTTCTTCAAACTGTCACGAGCGATGGTGCACAATTTTTGATAAAAGGAGGTCACCTTGCCGCGTATCCACTTTCAGCAGCAGCTCGCTGCGCTCAAAGATAAGTTGTTGGCTATGGCTGCGCTCTCTCAGCAAGCGGTGATCTCGTCGGTCGACGCCTATCTACAGAGGGATTCCGGGCTGTGCCAGTATGTGCGGGAGAACGAAACCGCCATTAACACCGCGCAGCGCGAGGTGGACGAGATGGCTTATGAGCTGCTCGCCCAGGAACAGCCCATGGCCATCGACTTGCGCTTCATCCTGGCGGTGATCAAGATCAACGGCGACCTGGAGCGGGTCGGCGACCAGTCGATGAGCATCGCCATCCGAACCCAGGAGTTGCTGGAGTACCCAGCGGCAGAGTTGCCGGTGGACATTGCGTCGATGGGGGAACATGCCTCGCGCATGGTTCGTTCGGCGGTCCAGGCACTACTGGATGCGGACGCCCAGTCCGCGGACGCGGTTGTGATTATGGATGATGAGATCGATGAGATGAACCGGGTTGCGCGGGGCGAACTCATGAAAGTCATGGAGACGCAGCCGGAGATCAGCCTGCAGGCGTTGAACGCGATCATCATTGCGCGCGCCCTGGAGCGCATAGCCGACCACGCCACCAACATCTGCCGGGACGTGATCTTCTGGATTCGCGGCGCCGATGTCCGCCATCAGGTAAGCAGCGCGATTGATTGAAGGAACCGGGGACGTATTGACTTGAGCCCCCAGCGGGATTACGGTTAAAGTATGTCTTTGTACTGTCGCCGTAGCGCTGGTTGTCGCGTGACCTCATCGCGCCGCACGGGTCCGTCCTAGAGCATTCAGTCGAATCAGCATCTTCGGAAACCCGGGTGTCGGCAACCAGCGACGCGCGGGTTTTTTCGTTTTCAGCTCATTTTTTCTATTCTGCATTCTGGAAGAAGGTATCGATGGCCGAGGTTAAGGAAACAAAAGCCCAGCGCATGGAGCGGCTTAAGCGGGAAAAGAACCCATGGGAGGCATTGGACGAAATCCGTGCCTTTGCCGCAGCGGGCCGGGAATCGGTGCTGCCGGAATGGGCCTCCGCCTATTTCAAATGGTGGGGCATCTACACCCAGGGCGATGGGGTCGGCGCGCTCGGTGGCAAGGGCGGCGAAGGCAAAGCAACCGAGTACTTCATGATGCGTATTCCCGTCCCCAACGGGATATCCTGCTGCGCAAGCGCGGTGATCGCGGATATAGCCGCGCGCACGGCCGCAATCTGGCCGACATCACCGTCCGTCAGGCGATACAACTGCATTGGCTGACCATCGAAAGCATACCTGAGATCATCGAGCGCCTGGACGCTGTCGGGCTTTCCCCGTAGGGCGCCTGCGGCGATGTCGTTCGCAATGTAACAGGCTGTCCGCTGGCGGGCTTGGATGCGGACGAGGTCCTCGATGCGTCGCCGATTGCCATGGTTGCGGCCGGAGAGCTGGCCGGCAACGCGGAGCTTTACAACCTGCCGCGAAAATTCAAGGTTTCGATCACCGGCTGCCGTGTGGTGTTCCTATCCGGAAATCAATGATATTGGCTTGACTCCGGCTGTGCGCCGACGGCAAGGGGCGCGAGGTGGGCTTTTCTGTGCGCGTGGGCGGCGGCCTTTCCACAGATCCGCACCTGGGCGTGCGCCTGAATGCTTTCGTGCATCAGGAGCAGACGGTGCGTGGTGGCAAGATCGCCGAACTCTTTCGTGATCAGCAGGGCTTGCGTGAAAGCCGCGACCGGGCGCGCATGAAACATCTGTTTCTCAGCGAAGGATGGACGGCCGAAACTTTTCTCACTGAACTGAATCGGCGTCTGGGCTTCCAGCTCGATCCTGCGGTGAAGGAAGAGGTTCCGGACGACATCTTTCGCGACCACGTTGGCATTCATCGCCAAAAGCAGGAAGGGCTCTACTACGTTGGTGTCTCCGTATTACGCGGGCGCATGACCGCCGAGCAGTTGCCGTGGCCGGCTTGGCCACCCGCTATGGCAATGGTCAGCTGCGCACCACGGTGATGCAGAATCTGGTGATCGTGAATGTGCCCAGCGGCAAGGCACAAGAGCTGGCGCGGGAGTTGCAGGCCATCGACTTGCCCGTGGAAGGCTCCTAGTTCTGGAGAGGCGCCATTGCCTGCACCGGCAGCGAGTTCTGCAAACTGGCCATTACCGAGACCAAGGGCTTTACGCGTTGGATTGTCGACGAAATCGAGGACCGGCTTCCGGGCTTCGACCAGCATCTCAAGCTCCACGTAACCGGCTGCCCCAATAGCTGCGGTCAGCACTGGATTGCCGACATTGGGATGGAAGGTAAGAAGCTCAAGCATAAAGGCAAGCTGGAAGACGCGTATTATTTTTGTGTGGGCGGCTCGGTCGGGCTGCATCAACAGCTCGCCAGGCCTCTGGGATACCGCTGCCTGGCGACGGAAGTGCCGGATGCCCTGGAGCGGTTGTTGAGCGGTTATTTGCAGGCGCGGCGGCCGGGCGAAAATCTTCGCGCCTACTTTGGCCGCTCGAGTGATGAGGAATTACGGGAGCAGCTTGCCGGCGCAATCCTCGAGCCTGTACCCAGAGACCCTGCCCCGATCGGCGGTAAACACGTTGAGTGATCGCGCGAGTCTCTTTCCTTTGTTCCTGAAGCTGGAAGGGAAACGATGCCTGGTGGTGGGCGCGGGGCTGATCGGTCTGGAAAAGGTGGAAAGCCTGCTGCGCTGTGGGGCTTCTATCCGGGTGGTCGCTCCCCACGCGGTTGCGGGCGTACAGCAGCTGAGCTCAAGGGGAGAGATCGAGTGGCTGGGCCGCCGCTATGAGCCCGAGGACGCCGACGGCTGCGATCTGATTATTGCGGCCACGAACGATCGCCAAGTTAATCAGAAGGTCTTCGAAGAAGCTTCGCGGCGCTCCATTCTGTGCAACACCGCCGACGATCCGCCGCTGTGCGACTTCTTCTTCGGCTCGATCGTGCAGCGGGGCGACCTGCAAATCGCCATTTCGACCGCGGGCCAGAGTCCAGCGCTGGCGCAGCGCTTGCGGCGCGAGATTGACGCGCAACTCCCGGCGGATCTGGGAACGTGGCTCGATGATCTGGGACAACTGCGCCGGGAAGTTCTACAGGCGATGCCTGCGGGACCGGAACGCAAAGGCGTGTTACATGAATTAGCCCATCGCGAGGTTTGTGGGGCGCCGGGCTGCCCGGCGCGGGCCTTTGCCGCTGCAGGAAGCAAGCCAGAGGTGGCGCAGTGAGCAAGGCGGAGGCGGGCAAGGTCTACCTGGTGGGCGCCGGGCCCGGCGACCCGGATTTGCTGACCATCAAAGCCGTGCGCCTGCTGGCCCAGGCCGGTGTGGTATTGCATGACGACCTGGTGCCGCAATCGATCCTGAACCTGGCCGGCAAGCAGGCTTTGATCATCAGTGTGGGCAAGCGTTGCGGACGGAAAAAGATCACCCAGGCGGCCATCCATGACTTGATGATCGTTTCGGCGCGCAGTGGGCTCGCGGTCATACGGCTAAAATCCGGAGACCCCATGATCTTCGGCCGCGCCGCCGAGGAGATCGATGCCTTGCGCGAGGCGGGAGTGCCTTTTGAAGTAGTGCCCGGGGTGACCGCGGCCTCCTCAGCAGCGGCCTTGCTTGAGGCGTCGCTCACTGACCGCAGGATCTCATCCAAATTAATTGTTTTGAGCGGGCACCATGCGGCACGCAACGTACCCCAGCCTGAGCTTTGGCCCGGCAGTCTGCCCGAAGATGCGACGCTCGCGATCTACATGCCGGGACAAGACCTGACGCAAGCGGCGGCTTCGCTGCTAAGAAGCGGGGTTGCTGCAACTACGCCCTGCGTGGCGGTCATGGATGCGTCCCGTCCTGAGGCCGGGTACACAGCTTCGCGACTGAGCGAGTTGGCCCACCGGCCTGCTTCGCCGGCTCCCACGCTGCTGTTGGTAGGGCGCGCGTTTGAGTCTGTGCTGCTGCGGGACGCAGAACCAGATCACATCGGGGCGTCCCTTCCATTCTTGGATCAACCCGAATCCATCGAATAAAAACAGCACGTCGAGTGCTGCGTATCCCACTCAAGCCAAAGTGCGGCTTGAATGGGGCACCCAGCCTTCGTTACCGGTGTAGGAACCAAGTCATGCTCCCAGCTCGCCGGAATCTCAATGGCGCTTTGGACTTGTCTTTTGCTTAATAGGCAACAAAGGCTGGGTGCCCCATTCAAGCCGCACTTTGGCTTGAGTGGGATACGCAGCCCTCGACGCGCCTTTTTCTGCCACTGAGAGCGAAGCTGAGGGTCAAATCCGACTTTACCGCCATCAAACCACTTCGCAGTGATCAACAGCCCTGCACTTTCGTACACGTATACTTTCGAGAACGCATGAAGATCATCAACACGGCAACCGCCTTTCCTCCGCACTACTTCCTGCAGGAGGAAGTGGTTGAAGCACTAAAAACCCAGTGGGAAGACGGCCTGGAAAATGCAGCGGTACTGGAAAGGCTGCATTATCGGACGGGAGTTGCCGGCAGGTACTTCACCCTCCCCTTGCAGGAATACCCGCCCCTCGATACCTGGGGGAAGACCAACAATGTCTGGATCGAAACCGCGGAGCGCTTGGGTGAGAAGGCGATCGATTGCGTACTCAGCAAGGCAGACGTGGATCGAAAGCAGGTTGGGGCCCTCTATTTCGTCTCCGTAACCGGAGTCTCCAGCCCCTCCGTCGACGCCCGCCTAGTCAATCGCATGCGGCTTAATCCGCAGATCAAACGCAACCCCATCTTCGGATTGGGCTGCGTAGCCGGAGCTGCCGGCTTGACCCGCGCCGCCGACTACGTGCGCGCCTATCCCGACCAGGTCGCGGTGCTGCTTTCCGTCGAACTGTGTTCGCTTACGTGGCAGCGGGACGACTTTACCGTCGCCAACCTGATCGCCACCGGCCTCTTCGGAGACGGCGCGGTTGCCGTGCTGGTGGCCGGGGACCAGGTCAAGCTCAAGGGGCCGAGAATTTTGGGGACTGCATCCTCCTTTTATCCCGATACGCAGGACGTCATGGGCTGGAAAATCTCCGAGAAGGGATTCCAGGTGGTGCTTTCCCCCGATGTGCCGGCGGTGGTGAGAGAAAACCTCGGACGGGATGTGGATGCCTTCCTGGCCCAGCATGGGATGACCCGCGACCAGGTCGACTCCTGGATCATGCATCCCGGCGGGCCCAAGGTGCTGGAGGCGGTGGCCGATGCTCTGGGACTGCGCAATGGGGAGCTGCAACTCTCTTGGGACGCATTGCAGCGCGTGGGCAACCTATCGTCGGCCTCGGTGCTCGTAGTGCTGGATGAAGTAATGACCCATCGCCGGCCTCAGCCGGGAGCGCGCAGCGTTCTGGCTGCCATGGGACCGGGTTTCTGTTCGGAGATGTTGCTGCTGGAATGGTAGGACAGGAGACCCCGATTGATCCGTTGTGATGCCCTGATTGCCGGAGGCGGTCCCGCCGGCCTGGCAGCCGCCATCGCGCTGCGGCAAAAAGGCCTGGATGTTCTGGTCGCCGATGCCCTTTGTCCGCCCATCGACAAGGCGTGTGGCGAGGGCCTGATGCCGGACGCGCAGGAGGACCTGGCTGCTCTCGGCATCCGGCTAACCACCCAGGATGGCGCGCCCTTCGATGGCATCGCTTTTCTATCCGGGCGGCACTACGTGGCTGCCCACTTCGAGCGCGGGACGGGTGTGGGGATCCGCCGCTTGCAACTCCATTCACTCCTGGTTCAGCGCTGCCGGGAGCTGGGCGTGAGAATGGCCTGGGGCAGCCGGATAAGCGTCGTGCAGAACCAGCCTTGGACAGTGGATGGCGAGCCCTGCTCCTACAGCTACGCCATTGGGGCCGATGGCCAATCCTCCCTTGTGCGCCAGTCGATCGGCCTGGGCCAGGGAAACATCATCAGCCGCCGCTTCGGCGCCCGCTGTCACTACCGCGTGAGGCCCTGGAGCCGCATGGTGGAAGTGCATTGGGGCGATCTGGGCCAAGCCTACATTACCCCCGTCGGTCCGGAGGAAATCTGCGTGGCCACCGTCGCCCGCTCATCGGCCACCAGAATGGAGGCGGTCCTGGCTAGCCTGCCGGCGCTGCGGGCGCATCTTGAAGGGGCTGCGGAGCTGAGCAAGATGCGCGGGGCGCTGACCACCACCCGCAAGCTGCGCTGTGTGGTCGCCGGCAATGTGGCGCTTATGGGAGACGCTTCGGGTTCCGCCGACGCCATCACTGGCGAGGGCATCGCGCTCTCCTTCCGCCAGGCCCGGCTGCTGGCCGAAGCGATCGCAGTCGATAACTTAACCATCTATGAAGCCGGTCATCCGGCGATTCTGCGGATGCCGCATCACATGTCCAGAGCCATGCTCAGCATGGATGCGCGGCCCTGGTTGCGGGAGCGTGCCATGCGTTTATTCTCAGCCCGGCCGCAACTGTTTGCCCACCTGCTGGCCTTGCATTTGGGCGAGCGCACTTTAAGAGATTTTCTGTTTTGGGACGTACCTGCCCGGAAGGCGGCCTAGGCGTATGGGATTCAAGCGTGGCACTGCAGTCTCCTGCATCATTGCAACTCTGATCGTTCTCAGTGCTGGGCTTGCCTACGCGCAAAACCACGGCAAGGACCAGGGGCTGAAGGTAGAACTCGATCCGGCGCAGACCGAGATTCACTGGACGCTGAGCGGCGGCCTGCATACCACTCACGGCACCTTCAAGCTAAAAAGCGGGGAGTTGTTCTTCAATCCCGCAACCGGCGTGGCCGAGGGGGAGATCCTGGTCGACGCAACCACCGGGGAGAGCGGCAACGCGACCCGCGACAAGCGCATGCAGGATGAGGTACTGGAAAGCAATCGCTACCCAGCCATCTTCTTCCATCCCAGCCAGATCAAGGGCGCATTCGAAGCGGGAAACGCAACCCAGGATCTGGTGGGGGTGGGCACATTCAACATCCACGGAGCAGATCATCCGCTGGAGCTGCCGCTCAAGGTGCAGGTTGCCGCAGGCGTGGTCACAGCAACCACGCACTTTACGGTTCCCTATGTGGCTTGGGGAATGAAAAACCCCAGCAAGTTCATGCTCAAAGTGAGCAAGCAGGTGGAGATCGAGGTCACGGCCAAAGGTACCCTCAAGCAGGTGGAATGAACACAAACCCCACCGCCTGAATCACACGTACGCTTCGCCAGTCTGGCCTTCTACATGTAGAAAGTCTTAATAGCGTCCCAGGCGTAGATCCCAATGATGGCCGCGGTCAAAATGCTGGTGACCCCGGTGAAAACCCTTAAAAAGGGTTGGATCTTGGCCAGTTTGTACAGGATCGCATCGTTTTCCTTGTGCTGGCGCTCGGAAATATCGTCCAGAAACAGCTGATCGTCTTCATAACGGGTAATGGTTCCCCGATAAAGCAGAAGACTCAGTAGAATGGCCGCGAATACTCCCCAGGCTATCCACAACACTGGAATAAAATGCATAATTACCTCCCGAGTGTTCTTTGAGTCCCAGATACCGAGCGGGTCCAGAATTGGTGGGCTCGGATGGTAGGAGGGGCTTACGGCCTAAAAATATAGACCCGGAAGGGGTCAATTGCCCAGAATTTTCTCGTTTACCGGGTCGATTCCCGGCAACTCGTCTCACTTTGGAACCCTCTCAGACTGTAAGCAATTGAGGAGCAAGAAAAAATGAACACTCCAGGGAAACAGCGCGTTTTGGCAATATCAACAATCGTTGGATTGGCCTTGATGGCCGCCTGCAACAACCCGCCTCCCTCGGACCAGCACCTGCAGGAGCAGGCCGCCCAGGCGACGGAAAATGCTAAAGAGGCGTCGAAGGACGCTCTTGCTCAGGCCCGGGTGGCCGCGGCAAACGCCGAGCAGACCGTGAACGATGTCGCTGCCGGCGTCAAGCAGGGTTTAGACACTAAGACGGCCGCCGATAGCTCCCGGATTGACCTGAATGCCGCGTCAGAGGCTGATTTGACCTCCTTACCGGGGATCTCCGTGCCCAAAGCGAGGCAGATCATACAAAACCGGCCCTACAAATCCACCCATGACCTGGTGAACGCCGGGGTGCTGACCGAGCACCAGTTTGACCAGATCGCGCCTAAGGTTACGGTCCACTAGGAGAGTCTTAGCGGGCCGTGAACGCATCTATCGTTGTAGGTGAATTCCGGCTTGTCCTCACCCGGCATCCGGTCTAAACTAGCAACAGCAGGCAGTATAGGGAGATCATCAGAATGTCAACCGTCGCCGAACCAGTAACCAACCTCAATCCCGTATCCATGCCCCTGACGCTTTCGCCGCAGGCGGTGGCTAAGGTCCACGAAATCATGGCGACCCAGGATCCGTTGCCGGCCGGTCTGCGCATTGGCGTGGTGGGCGGTGGTTGCTCGGGGTTCCAGTATTCGATGTCGTTTGAGAACCAGGCGGGCATGATGGACAAGGTCTTCAAGTTCGACGACCTGAAGGTCTTTGTCGATGCCACCTCGCTGATGTACCTGAACGGCTGCGTAGTCGATTACGTCGAGACCCTGGAAGCGGCAGGCTTTAAATTCGATAACCCCGCGGTGAAGAGTACCTGCGGCTGCGGTTCCTCCTTCAACGTCTAGGTTCAATCCTGTACGAAAAGAAGGGCTCCGCCGCCAGGCGGGGCCCTTCGGCGTTAAGCGAAGTTTTTCCCGCCTTCCTACAATATTCCTCCCCGGGTCACGTCTTCACAGTAGGCGGATGGAATCGAGTCTGGATCAGATAACCATCGAACAGGACCAGCTCATCGCGCAGGCGATCGAGAAAGACGGATCGCGCCTTCGCAACTACATTCGCAAGCAGGTGCTGGATCGCGATGCCACTGAAGACATTCTTCAGGATGTTTTCAGTGAACTGGTCGAAGCCTACCGCCTCTTGAAGCCGATCGAGCAGGTCAGCGCGTGGTTGTTTCGCGTGGCGAAGAATCGGATTATCGATCGCTTTCGCGGTAAGAAGCTCGAGTCGCTCGGCGAAGCCGCCTATGGCGATGAGGATGACGATACCGTTTCACTGGGTGATCTACTTCCTTCGCTGGAGAGCGGCCCGGAGGCGGCCTATGCCAGTCGAGTTCTGCTGGACGAGCTGGACGACGCGTTGGATGAGTTACCGGAAGAACAACGCTCGATCTTTATCAAGCACGAGCTGGAAGGTTACAGCTTCAAAGAGCTGGCGGCCGAAAGCGGTGTGAGTGTCAACACATTGTTATCGCGAAAGCGGTATGCCGTGCTCTATCTGCGCCAGAGGCTGCAGTTGATTTATGACGAGTTTGTAAAGAATTGAAGGAAATGAGGGACACGATGAGGGCACGATGGTTTTTTAGAGCGGTCAAGATTGCCGCAATGGTTGCTGTAGCGGTTACAGTATTTGGATTTATTGTGAAGGGTTTGTGGAATGGGCTCATGCCCTCCATCTTCGGGTGGCACGCCATCACCTTCTGGCAGGCGGTTGGCCTGCTGGTGCTGAGCAAGATCCTTTTTGGCGGAGGTTTCCGCGGGAGAGGAGGAAACATGCATTGGCGACGCCGCATGGGAGAACGATGGGAGAAGATGTCTCCCGAGGAACGCGAAAAATTCAGCCGGGGCATGCGCGGATGTTTCGGTCGTCGAGGATTCCAACCGGAGGAGCAGAAGATTTGAGGCCGCATGAAAACTGCATATGTTGAACCAAACCTAAGGGCGTCGGAACTGGAGATTGAGAACGCCCGCCTGCAGCGGCTGGTGGCCGAACTGCTTACCAGGAACCAACAGCTCCGCCAGTCGCTGGAAGCTGTAAGTCGAAAGGACCAGTTGGCGTTGCGGTGAGATAGTTGCTATTCTGCCTCAACGATGAGACATGGATACGCTGCTGTGGCTGCGCTCGTACTGGCAGCCACGGCGACCACTGCGCAGCAACCGGAAAAACTGCCGATCTGGGCCTATCCAGGTCATTTTTCTTCCACTCCCGTCACCGGTACCGAGGTGGAACACCTCCCCGGCAGCAAAGCGAGCTACACCAGGGCGGAGATCAACAGATCTGGGTCGTTCCCGATTGGTATCCGGATGCCCACCCGCCGATGCCCGAAGTGGTCGCTCACGGACGCAAACCGGATGTGTACTCTTGCGGCCACTGCCACCTGCCGAATGGGCAAGGGCGCCCGGAGAACGCCAGCGTGGCCGGCTTGCCTGCGGACTACATCATTGAGCAGATGGCCGATTTCAAGAATGGATTACGCAAAGCCTCGGATCCGGAAATGCTTTCCGTGACCCACATGGTATCGCTAGCCAAGTCGACCAGCGACGACGATGTGAAGGCAGCCGCCGCTTATTTTTCCTCGATCCCATTGAAGCCCTGGATTCGCGTGGTGGAAGTAGACCAGGTGCCGAAGACCAAGCCGGAGGGCGGCATGATGGTGGTGATCGACGGTGGTGGAAGCGAGCCGATCGGCGACCGTGTGATCGAGGTCTCTGAAAATCTGGAGCGGACCGAACTGCGCGATCCCACCTCGGGCTTTATCGCCTATGTGCCCAAGGGAAGCCTGGAAAAGGGCAAGCTTCTGGTGACCACGGGTGACAATGGAAAAACGATGGCTTGCACTATGTGCCATGGTCCGAATCTAAAGGGCACGGGAAACATTCCTTCGATCGCCGGGCGATCTCCCAGCCAGATGACCCGTCAGATCATCGACTTCCAGATTGGTACCCGGAACGGGGCAATGGCGCCCATGATGAAAGGCGTAGTAGCCAAACTCAGCATCGCCGACATCGTTGCGATCACCGGCTACCTGGCTTCCCAGGCGCCTTGAAGGAACTGCCTATTTGCGCTTGAAAAACTCCGCTCGGCAGGACCCGGTCTGAACCCAGTAGGAACTGGACGGTCGCCCCAGGTACGCTTTCGGCGAACCTAGGGCACCCGTCTAGTTGCTACTGGTTCTGCTGCCCCTACAGCTTGGCAGCAGTAGTCTCCGCTGGGGTCCGAGATGACTTGCGGCTGAACAGCTCCAATCCCGACTTCACAATCACATAAAGCACCGGGATAAAGATCAGGTTCAGAATCGTCGAGACCAACATACCGCCGACCACCGTGGTGCCTACAGAACGCCGCCCCAGGGCGCCGGCGCCAGTCGCAAAGTAGAGCGGCAGCACGCCGAGGATGAAGGCAAACGACGTCATCAGGATCGGCCGCAGACGGAGTTCAGCCGCCTCAATCGCCGCTTCCAGGATCGACTTGCCGTGTCCGCGGATCTGCTCCGCAAACTCGACAATGAGGATGGAGTTCTTCGCCGACAGCCCGATCAGCATCACCAGCCCGATCTGGCAATAGACGTCGTTGGCCATTCCGCGCAGGGTAACCAGGCCCAATGCTCCCAGTACCGCCATGGGTACAGCCAGCAGGATGATGAAGGGAAGCGCAAAGCTCTCATACTGCGCGGAGAGCGTAAGGTAAACCACCAACAATCCGAGACCGAAGATCAGCACCGCCTTGCCGCCGGCCTCGATCTCCTCGAGCGATAGCCCGGTCCAGGAGTACATCATGCCCTGGATCATGTTCTTCTTGGCCAGAGCCTCCATGTTGGCCAGGCCTTCTCCCGTGCTGTAGCCGGGAGCGGCAGAGCCATCGATCTCCGCTGAGCGGAAGAGATTGTAGTGGCTAATGACCTGCGGCCCCGATTGCTGTGCGATCGTCACCAGGTTGTCGAGCGTCACCATTTGCCCGGTGTTGGAACGCACATAGAACTTCCGCAGATCGCCCGGGGTCATGCGAGCGGATTGCTTGGCCTGCACGTAAACCCGATAGGACCGGTTGTTGTAGTTGAAATCGTTGACATAGGCCGAGCCCATGTAGACGTTCAGTGCGGAATTGATCTGGCTTATCGGCACACCAAGGGCTTCCGCCTTCACGCGATCGATGGTGATCAGCAACTGCGGATCGGTTGCCGTGTAGCTGGTGTACAGGCCGACCAGTTTATTGTCTTGACGGCTCGCGCCCACGATCTGGTGAGCGACGCGATCCAGATCCTGCAGCGTATTGCGGCCCAGATCCTGCAGTTCGAAGGCGAATCCGCCGAAGTTACCCAATCCCTGAATCGCGGGGGGTTCAAAAATAGCCACGATGCCCCCCGGTACGCCGAACAATTTCGGCGCCAGGTAGGCGTAGATTTCCGAAGCCGAATGCCCCGCGCCTTTTTTCTTGCGCAGGTCGACGGACTTGAGCGGAACAAAGATCAGTCCATAGTTCGATGAGCTACCGCCGCTGAGACTAAATCCCATGACGGCAAAGGTCCCGTAGACGTCATCGTCTTTGCGGATGATGTCTACGGCCTTTTGCGCAACGTCAGAGGTGTAAGTGAGCGAGGCTCCGGGCGGAGTTTGCACAATGCAAAGCAGATAATTCTGGTCTTCCGTGGGAAGAAAAGCGGTCGGCGTGTGGTTATAAAGATAGACCGTCGCTGCCAGGCCGCAGGCAAAGAGCACCAGCACCACATAGCGCAAGCGCAATACCTGGCGAATCGCTTTGCCGTAAAAAACCGTGCTCGAAACAATAGCGCGGTCGATCAGCCCAAGCAGACCGCGTTTATGCTTCTCGCCACGCAGGAAGATAGCCGCCAGCGCCGGAGACAAGGTCAGAGCGTTAAAGGCCGAGATGGCAATGGAAAAAGCGATGGTCAGGGAGAACTGCTTGTAGAGAATGCCGGTGGTGCCGGGAAAGAAAGAGACTGGTACGAATACAGAAATGAGCACCAGCGAAGTAGCAATGACTGCACTGGTCACCTCAGCCATAGCGATCGAGGTGGCAGTGTGCGGGTCGGAGTGATCCTCATTGATATGGCGCTGCACGTTTTCGATCACCACGATGGCGTCATCGACCACCAGGCCGGTGGCTAGCGTGATGCCGAACATGGTCAACGAATTGATCGAAAAGCCAAAAATCTTGATGAACGCAAACGTTCCGATCAGAGACACCGGGATGGTGATGGCGGGGATGATGGTCGCACGCCAGTCGAGCAAAAAGAGAAAGATGACGATAATGACGATGATGACCGCTTCGCCCAGGGTGCCTACGACTTCGCGAATGGAATCGCCAATAACCGTGGTGGTATCGAAAGGCACCTCGTATTTCATGCCCGGAGGAAATGATTTAGCCAGGTCGTCCAACGCCGCTTTGGCTGCCCGGTCAACCGCCAGCGCATTGGCATTACTCAGCTGCTGCACGCCGACACCTACCGCGTCGGCGCCGTTATAGTTAAGGTCAGTGGAATAGGTCTCCGCGCCTAACTCGGCGTAGCCAACATCCTTCAACTGGACGATGCCGCCGGGAGTGTTCTTGATGATCAGGTTGTCAAACTCTGACGGCTCGGAAAGCCTCCCGATGACGCGCACGGGGATCTGGTAATTCTGCTTTTCATCGGAAGGCGGCTGGCCTACCTGGCCGGCCGGGATCTCAACGTTCTGTTCTGCCAGCGCACTGGTTACGTCGGCGCTGGTCAGGCCGCGAGCCGCCAGGCGCGCGGGATCCAGCCATAGACGCATGGCATAACGGCGCTCGCCGAAGATCACCACATCGCCCACGCCGGGGATACGCTTGAGCGCATCCTTTACATACACGTCGAGATAATTACTGATGAAAAGATCGGAATAGCGGCTATCTGGAGAGTAAAAGGCAGCCGCGAATACGAAATTACTGTTGGTTTTTGTGATGGTGATGCCGGTGTTATTCACCGCCGCCGGCAGGCGCCCGGTAGCGGCCGAGACGCGATTCTGTACGTCGACCGCGGCGATATCCTGGCTGTAGCCCGTTTGAAAGGTGGTGACAATGGCGCTGGTTCCGTCATTGGAACTGGTGGAGGAGATGTAGCGCATGCCCTGCACACCATTAATCTGTTGTTCCAGCGGGATGGTTACCGCGGACTCGACCGTCTGCGCGTTCGCTCCCACATAGTTGCTGGTGACGGTTACCTGCGGCGGCGCCAATGTTGGGTACAAGGAGATGGGCAGCGTCGGGATGCAGACTGCTCCGGCAAGAATGATCAGCAAGGCGCAGACTGTTGCGAATACCGGCCGGTGGATAAAGAAATCAACCACGAGAACGCTCCCTTTTGTTTGCCAGCCTTCGTCTACAGCAAGGTGAAACCGTTTTCGCCGGCTAATCCTTCATGGCAGCGGCTTACGAAGCTCAGAGGCTGTTACTTGATGCTTAGCCCAACGGCTGTACCGGGGCGCCATCGATCAGGAACTGCGTGCCCGACACGATGACTTTCTCCCCGTTTTTGAGTCCGCCCAGAACCGCGTAGTCGTTGCCCACAGTGTCGCCGACAGTGATGGGCCGCTGCCTGGCAACATACTTTCCATCCTGATTGGTAGCGACGTAGACAAAGGTCTGGCCGCCCAGCCGGATGACCGCCAACACGGGCACAACCGGGATGGACGACGTTGTCCACACCACCCGCGCCTTGATCTGTTGCAGGTTACGCAGCTTGCCCAGATCGGCGTGGACGGGAGCCTTGGCCAGGATGCCCTGCAGTCCGTTGTCTACCTGGGGGGAAATAAAGTCGATCGCGGTGTGTTCCAGCACATTTTCCTGGTTGTCGAGAATCACTACCGGCAGGCCTTTGCGGATCTGCGAGACCCGTTCCGTGGGAATGAAGATGTAGGCTTCCAGGTCGCGGTTTTCATCCACCGTGGTGAGCATGGTGGTAGCCGAGACATAGTCGCCCAGGTGCACCGGAACATCGCCCACGATGCCGTCGAAGGGAGCCGCGATGTGGTAGTAGCCGAGCTGCTTCTGCTGGCTCTGGGTAGTGGCGACGGCGGAATGGTAATCCGCCTCGGAGTTCTTATAAGCCTGTTCTGCCTGGTCGAAAGCATCGCGGCTGGTGACGCCCTGCTCGAAGAGTTTGCGTTGCCGCTCCACTTCAATCTGGTTGTACTCGAAAACGGCGAGCTTTTGCTGTTCGGTGGCGCGGGAGGAGGAAACCGTCGCCTCCTGCTTGGCCGGGTCGATTTCCATCAACAGCTGGCCGGCGCGCACGCGTTCGCCGGAGCGGACGTAGATTTTCACCAGGTTGCCGTCGACCTGGGGACTGATGGTGGCCGAGCGCCGCGACTTGATGGTGGAGACATATTCGTCGTATTGCGGGACAGCGGCGGCCGCGATGGTCTCGGTTTGCACCGGCAGCGCTTGCGTCGCCGGCGCGGGCGCCGCTTGCTTGGCGCAGGCGGAAAGCAGCAACAGCATCAGGGGCAGACACGATCTGGTCCAGAAGGGAAGCCTTGTCAAAACGTAAACCCTCACAGGTAAGAATTCTGTAGCGTGTGCCGGCCTCGCTGGCCAGAAACGCTTCAGGTTGATACAAACCAGCGCATCCGCCGGAAAATCCAGCGTGGTCTACTCCCTATGCAAAAGGAAGTTGCTTGCTCTGTAGTGCCACGTTGGATGAGACTGGCGCGAAGGTTGCTTCAGAAATTTTATCGTGTCCGGGCAAGGGGGAGTCTTCCTAGTCCATTTTCAGAACGATCTTTCCCGTATGCCGGCCCGATTCCATCAGCCGGTGGGCATCGGCGGCGCGTTCCATGGGGAAGGCACTATCGACGACGGGCCGCAACTGTCCGCTTGTGAACAGTGGCCAGACCTGCTGCTCCACCGCTCGCGCCAGCGAAGACTTCTCCGCGACCGTCCGTGGGCGCAGCGTGGACCCGGTGATCACCAGCCGCTTAACCATCAAGGTGCGCAAATCGATCGTTACCAGGTTGCCGTGTGAGAAGGCGATGTGCACCAGCCGGCCCCCGGTGGCGAGGAGACTGACATGCTTGGCGAAGTAGTCGCCTCCAATCATGTCGAGGATGCAATCGATGCCGTGGGGCTCGGACCAGCGTGCCAGCTCGGCGGCCCAGTCCTGGGTGCGGTAGTTGATAGCGATCATCGGCGCCGAGGCTGAGGCAAAATTTGCATTTCTCGTCTGTGCCGGCAGTGGTGGCGACCCGGGCGCCAAAGGCGTGGGCGATCTGGATGGCGAACGTGCCAATCCCGCTGGAGCCGCCTTGCACCAGGAAGAGGTTGCCGGCAAACAGCCGCCGGGGCTCGAACAGATTGGCCCACACGGTAATGGCGGCTTCCGGAATGGCGGCCGCGTCGCGCAGCGAAGCGCCGGCCGGCACCGCCATGCACTGGCCCTCGGGCGCCACGCAATACTCGGCATAGCCCCCGCCGGCGAGCAGGGCGCAGACCGGATCGCCCACCTGCCAGCGGCTGGTGGTGTCTGTGCCCAAGCTCGGCAATGTGCCCGGAAACCTCCATTCCCAGAATGGGCGAAGCCCCGGGCGGAGGGGGATAGTGCCCCTGCCGCTGGAGCAGATCGGCACGGTTGATCCCCGCCGCCTCGACTCGGACGAGCACCTCGCCCGGACCCGGCCGGGGAACCGGCCCGGTGGCCAGCCGGAGCACTTCCGGTCCGCCCGGCTCTGCGATCTCGATATAGCGCATGGATTCCGGAATGGCAGTCATGGGGTCTTCACCTCATTCGCCGCGGGAGAGTCCACGCAGCAAGAAGGGATTGAAGTCGGTTCGGGTATCGAAGGGGTCCACGCCTTCCCGCCGTTTCAGCCACGCCACGCCGGCATAGGTGAGCGGCGTCGCCAGTGCCTCGTACACCACTTTGATCAGGTAGGACGAAAGCATCAGCCGGATCAGCGTAGGCCGGGAGACGGTGCCGGCAAAGGAGATGAGCATGACCAGAAAGGTGTCGAACGCCTGGCCGACGATGGTGGATCCGAGGGTGCGCGTCCACAGCCAGCGGCCGCGGGTGAGGACCTTGAGCTTGGCCAGGGTAAAGGAGTTGGCAAACTCGCCGGTCCAATAGGCGATGAGGCTGGCGGCCACGAAGCGCGGCACCAGGCCGAAGACCGTCTCGAAAGCCTGTTGGTTATGCCAGCCGGGGTCGGCGGGGAGGGCAACAGCCATGGCCCCGGCGGCGCTGAGCAGGGCTGAGGCGAAAAAGCCGATCCAGATGGCGCGCCGCGACGCCTGGTAGCCATACACTTCGGTGAATACGTCGCCAAAGATATAGGTAATAGGAAAGAGCAATTCGGCGCCGCTGATGGTGAGGGGTCCGAGGCGGCAGACTTTCTGGGCAACCAGATTCGAAACCAGCAGGACAACGACGAAGATGAGGACGAGGGTATCGAGGTATTTGTAGCGGGCCATGAAGCTGCAGTTTATAGTGCGGCGGGCGCGATTGCAGAACGCTAGAAGCCGGAGCGGAGCTGGCGAAGGCCGCGTGTTCGCCTTTTGACACGTGCTTTCCGTGTTGCTAGAGTTGAGGTTGGTCGACTCCGGCCGGCCCGAAGGCTACGGGCCAAGTAAACGTCCCCGTCGTCTAGCCCGGCCTAGGACACCGCCCTTTCACGGCGATAACACGGGTTCAAATCCCGTCGGGGACGCCAATAAGTTATTTCCGCTCTTATTTTTTCTAACATGCTGAAAAGAGAATTCTTAGACCGGTTCAAAATTCCCAGTTCGGGGGAATAGGCCAAACCATCGTCAAAGAGAAGGTTTTGAACCCGCTGCCGGCATTCAGGGTTCGCTAGCTGATAGGCGAGCGCAATATCCGTAAGATGAATCTCAACAAACTGAACGAATGATTGGTGCATTCCGCGTCTGGAACTGATGTACAGTTCCGCACTCTTGCCTTTCAAGTGCAGCCATGAAGCGCGGATCTCCCTACAGAACTCCGCGACAATCAGCGCAAGGGAATGCGGTAGAGATTGCGGTGCACGCTCTGACTCATCCATGCGTACTGGTCCGAGATTGGTGCAGGAATCATAAGCTTGTCCACGATCTTGGCGCCTTTCATGGTGCCCAGGCGACTGCCTGGATCGAGGTCTGGTCCGTCAGGAGGAAGCAAGGGCATGCCGCCTGCGGGCGCGACCGGCAGAAGAACCGTTCTGTCGGGCCCCGTCGTTTGAAAGTGAATCGCAAGAAGCTTACCCTGATTGCCCCACATTGAATCACAGATCGTGTGGCAGATCTTCATGGGAGCTCCTCCGTTTAGCGGAACTGCGACTGTCTCAGAAGAGGCGGCACTTTTGGATGAAGCCTGAAAAAGGACAACCCACCGTCCGTCCGGCGAGAGGCCCAAAAATCCGAGAATTGAGTTTGGGAGCGCCCTTACCCTGTCGCTTCCGTCCTCTTTCATTCGATATAGGAAATTCGATCCCCCTTCCGCGGCGCGGAAGTAGATTTCGCCGTATTGATCGAAATTCGGCTCGTCTTCATCGACGACGGAAGAGAATTGCCGCGGCGAAGAACGAAGATCCAGATCGGCAATAGAAAGGCGCACGCGGCCCTGGGGGTCGACTGCGGAAAACACTAACCGTTTTCCGTCGGGAGACAAGTCATACCCGCGGATCGTCAGGCCAGGCAGCAGATGTTCGTTGGCGCCGGTCTCCAGATTGACTCGAAAAAGCTCTCCGTCGACACGAGACAACTCTCCGCCGATGTACTGGTGGCCGGCTGCGCCACGGGCCGGAATCACGTAAAACAGGTATCTGCCGTCGTGCGAGAACCGCGGGCCCTCCGCATAACTCGCGGAGGAGACTTGCCGATCTCCCTTCACATCACGGACCATGACCGTACTCTGCACCAACCCCACCGAGGTGATCAACGATCGGCCGTCCGGGACCACCGCGATGCCTTCCTCCTCAGTGGCTCCGGAGGTTAGCTGTTGTGGCGCTCCGTCTGGAAAGCGCTGCCGCCAGATGTGAAAGCGGCCGCCCGCATCGGTGCTGAAGTACATCCACGCTCCATCGGGAGACCATGCCACATAGGTGCATCCCCCTGTTGCAGGACCGACAGTGCGGCCCCTCGAGCTCCCGTCGAAGGGAACCAGGCGACAGGGGAGCCATCCCCCGTTGTCCATCTCCACTACCAGGACCCACTTATGGTCGGGGGAGATCGCCGAACGGTGTGCCATACCTCTCTCCCGGGGAGGCACATAGATGTCACGGCTATTCTCACGGTTTTCGCCGGCAGCGGCGAGCGCCATATGAACGCCCTTCTTGATTTCAGAAAAAAGGATGGTCTTTTCGCTTATCCAGCTTAGGCCCTCGGCGTTGGCCAGCATCAGCCGCGATTCGCCGCCGAGTACCGGGACGGCCCAGGTGTCCCAAGCAAAACCGGCGTTGACGGTATAGGCGATGCGTGATCCGTCGGGAGAAAATTCCGGACTCATCTTGTTGGTGTCGTCTTGGGTCAACGGGACTGGTTCGCCACTGGGCAGAAGCTTGACGTACACCTGGCCCTGCCCGTTGAAGGTTTCGGGGCCACGAATGAAGGTGAGCATGCGGCCATCCGGTGAAAGGGCGGGGGAGACCACGGAATCGGCGAAATCGGTGAGCGGCGACCACTCAGCCTCATCCGCCATCGGCTCAGATGATTTTCTGGTCGAGTAGACATATACGGCGCCGGCGATAGCGGCGACCACCAACAGCAACCCGGCGTAGAGCCACGCGGGCGGCAAAGTCGACCTACCAGCGCCGGGGGCAGGCAGGAGCTTCCCGCGGCTTCCGCTGTTAGACACGCCAACCAGCTCCTGTTCCAGCTCGGCAGCGGATTGCCAGCGGCGTGAAGGATTTTCGTCCAAACACCGGCTTACGATTCTTTCCATTTTTGCCGACGGTATACGTTTGCGCAGTGACCCAATTCGTGCGCCAGTCAGCATTTCGTAGAGTACACAGCCAAACGAATAGATATCTGAGCGCGGATCGGCCGGTTTCCCTTCCCTTTGTTCCGGCGACATATAGGCGGGCGTGCCCATCACCACGTGGCTGCCGGTAAGAGTTTCATCGTGGCCCGACTTTGCCAAGCCAAAATCCAGAACCTTGACTCCGGATTTCGCGATCATGATGTTCTTCGGCTTGAGATCGCGATGAACGACGCCCTTGGCGTGCGCTTCCGCCAGCGCGGCGGCCATCTGCCCGCCGTAGTGCCGCACCATTTCGATGGGCATGGCGCCTTGTTCAAGGCGGTCGGCCAGAGTTTCCCCTTCTACCAATTCCATTACCAGATAGTTAGCGCCGATGTCATGCAGCGTGCAGATGTTGGGGTGATTCAGCGAAGAAATGACGCGCGCCTCGCGTTCAAAACGAGAGCTGAACTCTTCATGTGCGATCTTGATGGCCACTGATCGGCCCAGTCGCGTGTCTATCGCGCGGAAGACCCGGCCCATGCCGCCTTCGCCCAGTTTGCTCTCGATACGGTACGGGCCCAGGAGGGCACCGGCCGCTAATTCGGTGACAGTTGGGTGCTTGAGCAGCTGCGAGGCGTTCTGGATGGCAGGCCGGTCTAAGAAATCGGAAGAGGATCGATCGACCAGAAGCGATTCGACTTCGCGACGTAACTCGGGATCTGCTTGCGCCAACAGTGCAGCGCGTTCACTGGCGGTTGCTACGCTAGCCGCATGGTAAAGCTCCTCAATTTGCCGGAAATGTTCCGGAGTCATGGCGCGGGTTCCGCTGGCCCACTAACAGTATGGCTCAACTCCCGCAACAACCAAGCCTTGGCAAAGTCCCAATCGCGCCTGACCGTGCGCGGAGAGATGTTCATCACCGTGACGATTTCCTCTTCGGTCAATCCGCCGAAATAACGCAACTCGACCACCCTGGCCTGCCGAGGAGCCGAGAGAGAGAACGTAGTCAAAGCCTCGTCGAGTTGAAGGATCGACCGATCCACTGCCGGTGACAAGACGGCCGTCTCATCGAGGTTGACTTTAACCACCATGCCGCCGCGCTTCAGCGATGCCCGGGCACGGGCCGCGTCCACCAGGATGCGCCGCATCATGTGCGCCGTCATGGAAAAAAATTGGGCGCGCGCTTGCCACTCGACCTTGGTCACATCGATCAGCCGAAGGTAAACCTCGTGGACTATTGCGGTGGTCTGAAGGGTGTTGCCGTGGCCTTCGTTCTTCATGTACCGGCGGGCCATGAGGCGCAATTCGGGATACACGCGCTCTACCAGTTCGCCCAGAGCTGCTTCATCACCGCTGCCCCAGGCCTTTAACAGCTTGGTGATTTCTGTGGAGCGTGCGTCGATGAAGGGCCCTTTCTCCTGCGGGCATAAATATACCAAAAGCGTGGCCGCTTTTGCCGTCCAACTCCGCCTGTACCAGTGAGGACGAGATCAGATCGGCAGTACGATCTCCTCTCTGAATCCAGACAACTTTATGAATGCAAAAGGAGATTGATCATGAAACCCAGCATTATTGCAAGGACTCTTACAATCGGCACAGTCGCCGCGCTCGCTCTAGGTTTTTTGCCTAGGGCGAAGGCTGCCTGCTCTGAGGCCACCCTGAAGGGCCACCACTTCGCTTATACATCCACCGGGTCCGCCGTTGCCGCCCCGATCCCGCCCTCAGCGTGGGGACCGTATGCCGAGGTCGGTGTGCAGGACTTCGACGGAAATGGCAATATGACCTTCACTTTCAATATGAGCCAAAACGGCAACATAGGCCCCGGGACAGCAACGGGCACATATACGGTGAATGACGATTGCACAGGCACATTCACCGAGACTAGCGAGGGTTCCACTTCTCACTTCTCCTTTGTAATCGATTCCGATGGCACTCAATTCCAAGCCATCTGTCAGGACTCGGGCATCGTCATCACCCAGACCGGACGGAGGCAATTCTAAGAGTTGACAGGGGATGGTGAAGGCTTTCGTCAGGGCGTCACGGTGTATGCAGACCATGATTTCGGACGAACAGAGCTTCGAACCATCGGCACAGACTCAGGATTGGTCGAGAGCTGTGCTTACGGGGAAGATCCCAGAATGCGCTGGCATTTCTGGAGGTGCTGACCGATGTGGCTAAGCTTGGGGCTTCGAGAGCATGCTCGCGAAGCTCTGAGCGTTTCGTCTTGCGACTGGCATATCGGCGAGGTGTTCAACCGCAAGGTAGCAGTGTAAAAACCTTTCCCCACAAGGGAAAAGCAAACTATTCGGATTCATCAACGCCTCAGGCTGCCGGTCCCGTCGATAGCCGACTGGGCGAGGAGCACATCCCGAGGCCCCGACAAATTGTTTCGGACTGGCAGATAGGTCAAGCGTTAACTCCGCTCCAATAAAAGGACTTTTTCCGCCGCGCTCTGCTCACGGAAAAAATCAATTGCTCTGGTTGCGCGTGTCTGCCACAATCAGCTGCTTCCGGGCTCTTGCATGCATGCGAACTGGAAATTCGCTCCCTGGCTCCTGAGGAGGATCGCATTGGCCGTTGAAGATCTTAGGCAAAGACTAACTTCACTGCTTGCGGACAATACCAACTGGGCGATCTTTGCCGAACTGGAGAAGATGCCCGAAGCCGACCCCGAACGCATCGACCGCGCACGCATCCTTCGGCCTCACGATGAGATTCGGCTACACGAGTTGAAAGAGCTCGAGGCTATTAAGCAACGCGCACAGCTCGATAAGGCGCTCGGCAGGCTTACGCTGCTGGAGATCGGTTTCGAGACCGGTTTACTGCCCGAGGCACTGAGTAAAGACAAGGCGGGGCTGGAGCGAGACCTGGGGGATTTCAGGAAGCTGGTAACGGAGTCCGAGTCCTTTTTGGGATACGCCGGCGCTTACTTGTACTTTGGCGCGCGCATCCTCGCTTACCGTTGTTTCGGGAGCTGCTTTCCGCAGCGCAACGCTTCTTCAGCAAGTGAGCCAGATGCTTCCGGCTCCGCTTCCGTTGGATTATGGCGCCGCTTCTTCTCCGCGCTCGGCCGTCGGCTCCGCCCGGCGGCGGACGAGCCGCTGCAGGCAAACGATAGCGAAACCAATCGCCGCAGTTTTCCACTCGCCGTGCCGCCGGGACTCGATATGTTTACCCGGGACCCGGCAAAAGCGACGGAGATCTTCGAAGCGTTCGTTACGATGAGCGATTTGCTCAAGGAAGATAGAAATGAAAAGTGGAAAACAGCGCTGAGCTTTCTTGATGGCTTTCAGCCTGCAGGCTATGGTAACGCCGAAGGCGGTGCTCTGCCGCTCGATTCGCCGGATAGACCGGAACTCTATCAGGAACCGGCACAGTACGAGCTGTGGCTGCGCGGCCTGTCGCCCGACGCTGCGCAGGCTACCGTGCTTCGCTTTATCGAAATCAGCTGCGGACTGGTAGCGTGGGCCAAGGAACGGACTGAATTTTACGAAAAGCTGGAGGAGGTCGGTTTCCGGCCAGTTGGAGGTACTACCTGGATCAATCCAAAGGACCTGCAAGAGAAAGGCGTGCTGCAGAATCCTCTTACCGCACGTTTTGCTTTAGCCGATATCTATTGGCTCGCTCGTCTGCTGCGGGCAGAGGTCGCCAGCGACGCAACCGTCAAGTCAAGCCGGCTTTCCTGGCTCCACTTGCTGGAGTTCAAGGCCAATCTCGAAGGTGCAGACGAGGCCTACCTGCGCTCGCTGCGCAAGTACGACGCGATGTTGCGGCTGGTTTTCAGTTACGTCTGCGATCTGGCGCAAAATGCGGCGGTCCTTACCGCGCAACGGGAATTACGCAGCTTCAATCCTCAGCAGTTCGCTTCGACCAACAACACTGGCAGCGGAGAGGAGAAACCTATCAGAGGATGGCGTGCTGCGTTTGATGAAGAACTGCGCGAAATCGATAAGCAGCGTTCACGCCGCACTTACAACGAACCGGCTTTCAAGAAGGATGAGCCGTATCCCTGGAATGCGGCGCTGGAGGACTATTACTGGAGCGAGCGGCTCATCACCGGCAGGCAACCTCACGACCGGATCGGGTTGGCCTTTTCTGGCGGAGGCATACGCAGCGCCACCTTCAACCTGGGCGTGCTGCAGGGCCTGCAGGAGCTGAACCTGCTGCGCCACGTAGATTACCTCTCGACGGTGTCCGGCGGCGGGTTTATCGGCTCGTGGCTGGCAGGCAATGTCAAGCGCACCCGGCAATGGCTCACCCGGGGCGTCCGATGGGACGAATCGATTGCTCACCTACGGTCCTACTCGAGTTACCTGGCGCCGTTGGCCGGCATACTGCGCGCCGATACATGGACATTGGCCGCTATCTGGGCGCGCAACACGTTTCTTATCCAACTGAGTGGCGTCACCTGGCTCTTCGCGCTCCTTCTGTTGGCTTTGGCAGCGCGCATGGCGTTTTCAGGGATTGCGCGCGGATACCCTGCACATGGGGTCACTATTCCTTACACCCATTGGCTCTGCTCCCGCGGCCTGCATGCATCGTGGGCAGCGGTGGTCGCTCTGCCGCTTGCCGCCCTCGTTACCGTGATCGTGGCGCGAAATTTTAAGAACAACCGGGTGGAAACGGGTGAGCACTCGCCGCGGGGATTTGGAATCCGTTGGTTCGCGGTGCTGCCCTCCTGGCTGGCCGCATGCTTTGTGGCCGCGATTCTGTGCTCCGAAGCGCAGCTGTGGCAGTACACACCGCCGCAGTCTTTGCCACTCTCCGTTCAGAGCGCATCCACCCTCGAGGCGACTTGCATAACCGTGCTGTGCTCGGAAGTGCCGGGCGCCACACCCGGCCTCGACAACCATGATTACTCCTTCCTGTTCAAACGGGCGTGGGAGCGATTAGACACCTTGCTGATCGCGTACTGGGCAGCGTTGTTGCTCATCGGAATGTACGCGCTGGTGCCGACAAAGAAAAAGGGTTGGCAGAAGTGGCTTATCACGGGGTGGCGATGTCTGTGGATCGGCACTCCAAGCGTGCTGGTGCTGTATCTGGCGCTGTGCGGATTGCTGCTCTTAGGTCTCTCTTTGGCACAGCCACGCGAACGCTTTGAAGCCTTCGCGTTTGTATTCGGGCCGGCCCTGGTGCTGGCTGCCTTCACGCTCAGCGTGGTGATTTTCATCGGCCTCTCGGGAAGAGGCTCGAACGAAGCACAACGCGAGTGGTGGACGCGCTTTGGGGCGTGGCTGCTCATTTTCGCCACCGTCGGCCTCCTGCTCTCGGGCGCCGCCGTGCTCGGCCCGAAGCTGGTGTTCAAAATTATCGCCATAACTCCGGGCAAGCTGAAGGCGATTCGTTGGGGAGCGTTGCTCGGCTCCCTCGGTACGGTGTTCAGCGGCATCATGGCCGGCAAAAGCAGCCGAACGGCCGGCGAAGGGCAGGACAGCAAGCTGGACCTGCTGGCGAGGGCGGGTGGTTTGATGTTTGTGGTCGTGGCCGGACTTGCTACTTCGACTGTGCTCTATTTGCTGTTAATGAATATCACCACCGACCACGTCTGGACAGATTGCTATTGGTGCGTGCTGAACGCCATTGGCGGTAAGAGCTTCTGGGTGGTATGCGGCGTGGTGCTGTTCTGCGCCGGCATCTTCTCCTGGTTTTTCGAAATCAACATCTTCGGCCTGAGCCAGCTCTATCGCAACCGGCTGGTGCGCTGCTATCTAGGGGCAACCCGCTGGGCGCCCGGTGCGCGCAAGCCTCACCCGTTTACTAAATTCGATTTTCACGACGATATGGATTTGAGCGAACTCAGCGAAGATTTTCGCGGGCCGTTTCCCATCTTCAACTGCACCCTCAACCTGGGCGGCAGCAGCGATCTCGCTCTGCACAGCCGTCACAGCGCGTCTTTTTCGCTCACTCCTCTTCGATGCGGCGCTGACCGGCCCAGGGTGGGTTACGCGCTTACTGGAAAGCCAGACAAACCGGAAACCAGCTTCGCCAACGGCGTCAGGCTTGGTCAGGCGGTGGCCATCTCCGGCGCCGCGGTCAGTCCCAACATGGGCTACAACACCTCGCCCCTGGTTGCTTTGCTTCTGACCATGTTCAACGTCCGCCTTGGCTGGTGGTTCCCCAACCCGGGCCGGAGGGCCTGGGCGAAACGAGGCTTGCGTTTCAGCCTCTGGTATCTCACCCGTGAACTGCTGGGCACAGCCAACGAAAATCGCAATTTTTTAAATGTGTCGGATGGCGGCCACTTCGAGAACCTGGGCGTCTATGAGCTCATCCGCCGGCGCTGCAAGGTCATCATCGCCTGCGATGCCGAGTGTGATGAGTTGTTGCAGTTCGGCTCCCTGGGCAACCTGGTGCGTATCTGCGCCACGGATTTTGGCGCGGAAATCGACCTCGACGTCCGCTCCATTGCCCGGCAAAAGGAAGGGCATAGCCTCACTCACTCCGCGGTCGGTAAAATACGCTACGGCAATGGCAGTATCGGTTATCTGATTTACTTGAAAGCCTCCATTACCGGAGATGAGGGCGTCGCCATTACGCAGTATCGTTGCGAACATCCTTCTTTCCCCCACGAGACCACCGCCAACCAGTTCTACACCGAGGCACAGTTCGACACTTACCGCATACTCGGGCGGCATGTTGTGAAGCATGCCTTCCGCGGGGTGCCTGTGGACGATCATCCACTTCCTGTGGCCGAACGGCTGGCGGACGTCATGGCCCCGGCTCGCACTTCGGGCGAAGCTTACCTCAAGCACACGCGCGCGCTGAGCGGCTTGTGGAAGGAGTTCAGGAAGTCGCCTTCTTTGCATTCGTTCCTCGACGAGCTGATGTGGATCCGTCCTCCGATCGCCGTAGTTTCGCCCACTGGAACGCCGCATCAAGAAGCAGACGAGTTATGCGCTGCTCTCGAATTGATCCAGCTGATGGAAGACGTTTTTATGGACTTGCAACTGGATGACTTCTGGGAACATCCTGATAACCGTGGTTGGGCCATTTTATTTATGCGCTGGGCGCGCAGCCCGCGATTTCGTGGATACTGGCTGCAGACTCACAGGACGATAGGGATTCGCTTCGAATATTTTTGCGCTGCGCGGTTGGGCCTGGCTCGCGATATTCCCATCGTCCGGGTGTAAACGCGCTCCAGAAAAAGCTTTCCATCCGCGAAGGGACTTCCGACTTTTTTGGCGCTCTCAGGCATCCAATCAGTAACTCGGCAGTAAGACTGAATCACTGGAAGGAGCGGATCGAATGTCTATGCGCCATGGAAAACTCGCAGGTTTTGTATGCTGGCTTCCTCTGGTTGTTGCAAGTTGTCGTGCTCGTGCGGCCGATCAAACGCTTACAGTGAGCGTCGTCAGCGAGGCCGGCGCTCAGCAGGTTCTCATGGCGGCTGAACAGGAAGCTCGGAAGCTTAACGCGCCATGTGCGATCGCTGTTGTCGATACCAGCGGCATCCTTGTCGCCTTCCTGAAGATGGACGGCGTTCGTGCCGGTAGTCCGGATCTCGCGATAGGGAAGGCCAGAACCTCTGCCTTGTTGCAGCGACCGAGCGCAGAGACGGAGAGCAACGTCGACAACGGCCGAATAGCGTTTGTCACCGGAGGATTCATGACCCTCCGCGGCGGTGTGCCGCTTATGGCGAACGGAGTGCCAGTAGGAGCTGTAGGTGTTGCCAGCCTGAATAAGGATAACGACGTAACTATAGCGGAGGCGGCCGCCACAGCCTTCGCGTCTACTTCCGCTTCGCGACGTTAGGGCACTCAAGTTGCTTGCCCGGTGAGATACTTGCAGGCTATGTATGACTGACCCGCGGGGATACGTGACCAATCAAGTGGTTCGGTTACCATGAGTAACATGATCCCGAGCCTCGCCGCCTTTAGCGTCTTCTTTGGAACACTCGTTTTCGCGCCGCAGCTCGCGGCTCAGAACAACTGGTTCCAGCCGGGGATTGTCAAGGAACCAGCCGTCGCCAAAGCGCTCCAATCCATCGACGACCGCTCCTCCGCCATTGTTGACGAATGGATTCGTTTGGTCGAAATTCCCGCACCATCGGGAAAGGAGCAGGCCCGCGCCGAATACATACGCGCTGAGATGCAGAAGTTGGGGCTGGCCGACATCCGCGTGGACGATATGCTCAATGTGTCTGGGGTCCGCAAGGGCACCGGTGGCGGCCCGACGGTCGTCTTTGCCGCCCATACTGACTCGGTCTTTCCCGAGGGCACTCCCATCCACGTCCGGCGCGAGGGTGACACCCTCACCGCACCCGGAGTTGGCGACGACGCCGCCAACCTCATGGCGACATTAGAAATGTTCCGCGCACTGAATCGCGGTGGGGTGAGCACCAAGGGGGATCTGGTCTTCCTCGCGTCTTCGCAGGAGGAAGTAGGACTGCTTGGCGCCAAACACTGGCTGGAAACAAGCGGCTACAAGCCTGATATGTTCATTGCGGTTGATGTCAGCTCAAACGAAGTTTGGTACGGTGCCCTCCGAATCTCCATGTACAAATTTTTCTACACTTCACCCGGCGCACATACCCTGGAGAGCCGTGGCGCGCCCAGCCCCGCGAAAGCGGTAGCGAAGGCTATCACCGCCCTCTACGAAATCCCTTTGCCGCCCGTGGTTCCCGGGCTCGACACTTTTAAACTTCCCACCCTCAATGTTGGCATGATGGGCGGCGGTACAGTGTTCAACGCGATCCCGCGCGAAGCTTGGTTTACGGTCGATCTGCGCTCTCTCGACAACCCGACTCAAGACAAACTGGCTACCGCTGTGGTCGCCGCGGCGAAACAGGCCGCCGAGAAGGAGGGTGTCGGCTTCCGCATGGAAGAAAAAAGCCTTGGTGACTACTCCAAGGCGCGTCCACAGAGCGAACGCCTGAACCAACCTGTGGTCCAAACTGCCCTCGCCGTTGCGAACTTTTACCGCAAAAGCGGCTCCCCCGAAATCCTACCCGCCGATCTAGGTTCGACCGACGCCAATAATGCGGTTGGCATGGGGATCCCTGCGGTGGCCGTGGGAGCGGTCATGGACCACCAGCCGCACCGGCTGGAAGAATTTGCCGACGCGAGCACCATGGTGCCCGGCATCAAAGCGCTCCTTGCACTCGCCGTTTCTCTCACGACACACTGACAACCAAGCGTGATCGACAACCACAACGGTTGCTTTTCCTGCCCGGTTGCTGCAAGTATCGGCTCAACCTTGGGCGGGAGTGCGTGGTTGGGGGGTATATGCCAAGCCATCTTCCGGGGCTGGCGGTTGGAGTCAAGGGCTTACCGTGGTGGACATATTGACCTCGGACCAGTAAACATCGATAAGAGGGTATGGCGGATCAAACGCAAAGTGCGGGGGAAGAATCAGTATTTCGAGAACCATCGTATGCTCGGTTCTGGCTCGCGCGCATATGCTCTACGTTGTCGTTCCAGATGGCAGCTGTTGCTGTTGGCTGGCAGATGTATGCGCTGACGCATAGTACCTTCGCGCTCGGTATGGTGGGGCTGGTGCAGTTTTTGCCAATGCTTATGCTGACTCTCCTAGTCGGACATGTGGCAGACCGCTTTAATCGCAAAACCATCATCAGCATATGCCAGGTCGTTCAAAGTTCGACCATGGTGCTGTTGTCGATCGCCAGTTATCTTCATCGGCTGCATCCGTTAGGCATCTACTGCGGGATCGCGGCGATTGGAGCGTCGCGCGCATTTGAGAGCCCTTCGACCCAGGCGATGGTTCCTGGCTTGGTCGAGGGCCCGAAGGTGCCTCAAGCGATCGCGTGGTCGTCTTCTGCAAACCAAACAGCATCGATTGTTGGGCCGGCGTTGGGAGGACTGCTTTACGCCTTTGGGGCGCACGTGCCATACGGGATGTGTGCCTGTCTGTTTGGGACGGCGGCCGCGCTGTCTTCGACCATCCTGCTGAAGCGGCGCACGGCGCGTAAAGGGCCGGTAACCGCAAAATCACTGTTTTCAGGAATTCATTACATCCGCGAGCGGAAGAACATCCTTGGTGCTATCTCGCTGGATCTGTTTGTAGTGCTGCTGGGAGGCGCAACGGCACTTCTTCCGGCCTATGCGCACGACATCCTGCACACGGGCCCTTGGGGGCTTGGGCTTTTGCGGCTGTCACCAGCTGTCGGCGCCTTGTCTACCTCCATTTTCCTCGGACATCATCCAATACGGACGAGGGCCGGAAAACGCATGTTCGCGGCGGTGATTATCTTTGGAGTGGCCACGGTTGGGTTTGCATTGTCACGGAATGTCTGGCTGTCGATGGCCATCCTCTGCGTACTGGGGGCGGCGGATGTCACCAGCGTCGTGGTGCGGTCGTCGCTGGTGCAAATGGAAACCCCAGACGAGATGCGAGGCCGGGTCAGCGCTGTAAATTCGCTCTTCATCGGAACCTCGAATCAGCTAGGCGAGTTCGAATCGGGCGTGACAGCGTCCTGGTTCGGAATCATACCGGCCACCATCATAGGTGGGGTGGGCAGTGTCGTGGTCGCACTCATCTGGATGGGCCTGTTTCCTGGGCTCAGAAAGCTTCAGAGTGTCGCCGCCTCGGCAACGGGGGAGCCGGCACAGGTTGCGAAATGAACGCTTTGATCGACCTCGAGCAGGCCAAAGTCTTCCACGTTGCCGAGCTCCTCAATACCGAGGGCGAAACGCCGGACCGGGGCTCTCTATCGTGACTGAGCGTCCTGGTTCGCCAGAACGTAGCTGACCCTCTCCGCTCAACGTCTGGCTAAAGGATCCATAAACAAGGATTTGCTACTAAGACTCTATCCAGTACGCGGAGGCCTTAACCCACTCGGCCGGGTGGTCGCGTTCTTCGACTAAATACTGATAAAGCTCGCGAGAGACGGTCTTTTCCGCCGCGATCCACACGAAGCCGTCCCCTTGAGGAAGTGCGGAGTTGTCTAAAGCAACGCGCAGCATCGAGGCGTCCTCAGCGGAATTGTTCCTTGTAGTGAGCCAGCGGATACAACAATTTGCTTTGGTCGAGAAGGTTTGCTGCTCTGCAGTATTCGCAGTAAGCAAAAAGAGGTGAACAGGAACGTCATGACGCATCGTTTCAAGACGGCGACTGAAGGAGGGTAGCGCGCTGGCATCCCCTATCAACAAGTACCAATCAAAGTCATCGGGCACAATTGTCGAACCGCGAGGTCCTCCGATCTCCAGAACATCGCCCGTCTTTGCGGATCGAGCCCATTCTGTTGCAGGTCCGCTCTCGTGGAGCGCGAAGTCGAGGGTGAATATTCCGGCATCCAGATCCCACGAGCGTGGGGTGAAATCACGCTTGATCTGCTCTTCATCTCCGTTCACCGGGATGAAGATCTTGACGTGATCGTCAGGGGAAGGGCTATCAAAGCCCTGCAGCTCGTCTGACTGGAAAACAATACGGAGCATCCCTGGCGTGATGCGCTCCTTGGTTGCGACGCGCAGCTTGCGCCGCATCGTTTCCCTCCGTATTTTCGTGATTTTGTGCTTTTCCATCGAGTTTTCGCTTTCGTGCATATCTATTAGAAGCACATCCCCGATCGGCAGATCCTTTTATCGCTTCTGGGTCTCTTTTGCCGTTAGCATGCCGCCGTCGAACCGAAGCAAAGCGATCGCTGGTTCCGAGCCGTTCGCGGAAGTTTGAGAGACATGTTATAAGAGACGTCCATGGGAGGATCAATGAACGAGGAGATGTACTTCGAAGACTTCTATCCCGGCCAAAAGTTCAATTCCTTACGCAATTACCGCGTAACAGCAAGGGAGATCATAAGCTTTGGCGAGAGTTATGATCCTCAGCCGTTCCACATCGATGAGGGCGCGGGCGAGAACTCTTTCTTCAGCGGTCTTTGCGCTTCTGGATGGCTGACGGCCGCGATTGTCATGCGCCTTCGAGTGGAATCGATCAAGGTGAAGGGTGGCATGATCGGCGCAGGCGTCGACGAAATGCGCTGGACTCATCCCGTACGTCCTGAAGACAAACTCCGCACCGAGTCGGAGGTGCTGGAGGTTCGCCGCTCAGTGAACCGTCCCGGATTCGGTATCGTTCGCTCCCGCACGACCGTGTTCAATCAGCATAACGTGACGGTCATGAAGTCCATCGTGAATTGGTTAGCTCCTCTTAAGGACACGCACTGAGCAGTACAACTGGCTTTGTCTTTCGAAACTGTGCGTGCAGTGGTTCGGTTACCATGGGGCCACATGATCCCGAGCCTCGCCGACCGACGCCAATAATGCTGTTGGCATGGGAATCCTTGCCGTGGCCGGGGGAGCGGTCATGGACCACCAGCCGCACCGGCTGGAAGAATTTGCCGACGCGAGCCCCATGGTGCCCGGCATCAAAGCGCTCCTTGCACTCGCCGTTTCTCTCACAACACACTGAATGAGGCGGGACCTTTATCGCTTCAAAGTTTTCAGGAGCATGTCGACCGCAAGATTTACTGCTGGATCTGTGCGCCTCAGTTGGTCGATTTTGGCGACGGAGTGCATCACAGTCGAATGATGCTTACCGCCAAAGTGGTTCCCAATCTCCACTAGAGAAGCGTCGGTCAACTGTTTGGCCAGGTATATCGCCAATTGACGTGGCAAAGTCACTGCTCGCGTCGTGGATCTTTGGTTGAGTTCTTCCACGTGCAGGCCGAATGCCCGGGCGACGTGTTGCTGGATAGCCTCGATCCTACTCGTACGGATTTCTCCTCCAGCTGGCGGAGAAAAGACCACAACATCCATCATGCGGAAAGGCTACACCCGCCACCTTTTCGCGCAAAGTTAGTTTCTTAGTCTGTGGCGTATCCGAAACCCGTCCATCCGGAGAAAACCCGGGCGCTATGGGGGCTCACGTACCGATTAGATGATTTCATTTCCAAACCAATGAGTTACCGAGTCATCGAACAGATGATCACAGTTACGTTTTCACATAGAAAACACCTGGCGTTGTGAAGGGGACGTCGCAGCCAGCCGGTCACTCGATCCAGCTGAACCGCCGTCTGACGGCGTTGGGGGAGCCCGCTACCTGGCGCTCGCGTTCGGATTCGAGCTCTTTCCGGAACCCTAGATAATAGTAGAAGATACGGCTCTGCCACCGCCGCTCTGGCCAGGAATCGCACATCAATTCACGTACCAGGGCAGGCTCGTCCCAGGGAACATCGTGATATCCCTGATGCAGGTACGCACTTCCGGGATCGGACTTAAAAGCATGTGGGAAGAAGGCGATAGTACTGCTCTGAAGCTGATTTTCGGAAGCGATCCTGTCCGGTGCTTCATTTTTGAGCTTTCCAGCCATCACTCCGGCCAGGTCGCCGTGCGAGGATAGGTTCAGGTGACCCAACTGCGTGGCGCGGGGATTCAGCTCAATCAGGTAGGGGGCGTCGGTATCCTGTTCAAGGACGAAGTCCAGGCCGTGAAACCCACTTAGTTGTAACTTCCGGGCCAGCAGCCGGACTGCATCTTCAATCTCGTTGTTTTTGTACACCTGGACTACATTGGCTGCACCGGTAGGCGCTTGTGAGACCAGCACCTCCACTGTGCTCGAAGCCAGAACCTCTCCGCGCCAGCAGGCAAACATAGTGGTTGCCGGCCGGCCAGGGATAAATTCCTGGATCGTCATTTTCGAGGCCGCTCGTCTCTGCCATGCCCACAAAGCAAAAAAATGGCGATTGATCAGAAACCGTTTCCATGCCATCCAGCCATTCATGGTTTTGGGTGCGGAGTGAAAACTTTGGTTTGCCTCGGTAAGAGACCGTACTATAGTTACCCCCTCGCCGCCCCAAGTTCCGTCCAGCTTTAGTACGGCTGGCTTATCAAATTTCCAGTCTTTCAATTCCTCGGCGGAATTAATTATCCGAGTCAACGGCACGCGGATACCCAGACTTTGCGCGACCTGCAAAAGCTCGCCTCTTTGCCGAATTGCCGGGTATGCCTCTGCGGCGCCCAGGGAAAGTTCAATCAAGTGCCGCAGGTCGGCTTCGCTTGCGTGCAGCGCGTGCAACTGCCAGACTGCAATGTCATCACAGGGCACAATGAGTGTGGGCTGTGCCGCGCGTATTGCAGCCCGCAGCAAGTCCATCGACGCAAGACCTTGATAGGGGTAAATCGAACCGATTCCGGTGACAAAACGAAGCGGGTGCCCAGGCGGACATAGGGCGGAAACACTACAGCCATGGCGCAGGAATGCCATCGCAAGGCGGGCTGACGAGGGCCACCATAGAGTTGCAGTAATCAAGATTTTCGGCTGGGAATTCCCGTCCAACAAGCCCACCTTTTAGGTAGCCGAACTGCTCTAGTTTTTCAGAAAAGAGATGTTCGCGACCCCGATATACTTAGCTTATATCGCCAAGAATTTTACAGCTACCATGCACGAATCGTGCTCCTGCTTGCTCGGGGGGAAATTCATACACGGTATACGATACACTTCCTAACGGGGACTGAAAAGGGTTATGAATGTAGATACTGTCATCATCGGAGCGGGTCCGTATGGCCTCTCCATAGCCGCACACCTAGCCAAGAGCGGCTTGACCTTTCGGATATTTGGCTCCCCCATGCAAAGCTGGCGGAGCCACATGCCCAAGGGCATGCTGCTTAAGTCCGAAGGATTCGCCTCCGGGCTCTATGATCCGGATTCGTCTTTCACTCTGCGCCATTATTGCCAAGAGATGAATTTACCCTATGATGACCTTGGTAATCCAGTTCCCCTTGAGGTCTTTTCGGCCTACGGGGTCGAATTTCAGAAGCGTCTGGTGCCAACCCTGGAACAGACGGACATTACTTCGGCCAGGCGTACTTCAGAAGGCTTCGAACTCGCTACCGCGGACGGGCAGATTGTCCATACGCACACTGTAATTGTAGCGACTGGCATTACACATTTCAGCTACCTGCCGGCGTTTCTAGCCGATCTGCCTGCCAGCCATGTCTCGCATAGCTCACAGCACCATGATCTGAGCAGCTTCCGCGGAAAGACGGTCGTGGTTTTGGGCGCCGGTGCGTCCGCCGTCGATATTGCCGCAATCCTTCATGAAGAGGGTTCCCAGGTACAGTTAGTTGCAAGGCGGCAAGAGATCGCTTTCCATACCAAGGCAAAGGAGCCCCGGCCCGTCCAGCAAAGATTGAGATATCCCCGCTCTACCATCGGCATAGGGTGGAGTTCACGCTTGTGCACCGACGTTCCTCTGCTATTCCATGCCATGCCGGAGAAGTTTCGCTTCCGTTTTGTCCGGGATCATCTTGGGCCGGCTCCGGGATGGTTCGTCCGTGACAAGGTAGTGGGCAAATTCCCTTTGCACCTCGGTTGCAAAGTCCAGTCTGCCTCGATAGAAGATGGCAAGGTGCATCTCAAGATCGTTGCGAAGGATGGAAGCAATTCCGAGTTGATTGCCGATCATGTCATCAGTGCAACGGGCTATCGAGTCTCTATTGCACGTATGGGATTTCTCGACGAAGCCATGCGCCGCCAACTTCGTAAAGTAGAAGATACGCCGGTTCTCTCGAGCCACTTCGAAACATCGGTGCCCGGCCTGTATATGGTTGGGCTTGCGTCCGCTTATTCGTTTGGTCCGCTGACGCGTTTTGCGTGTGGAGCTGAATTTACCGCGAAACACATCTCGAAGCACGTAGCAGCGAAAATCCGTGCTTCGGCTTCTTCGCGGCCACGGAGTAGAAGCGTGGGCTACGCTACCGACTGAGGTCTGGGCTAACTCCCTCTCGTCTCATGGTGATGCAGCGCTACCATAGTTGCGTATGCATAAGTTCACCGAGGTACGTTTTTGTCAGAGTCAATCTTCTAACAGAACCCCTTAGGAGCTGGACGGGTGCCCCAGGTTCGCCAAAGCGTACCTGGGACGAATAAGACGGGCGAAGCCCAACCAAAGCTTTTCGCTAATCAATCTGCTAAAAGCAATCGAAACATATCATTTTCGTCCCAGGTACGCTTTGGCGAACCTGGGGCACCCGTCCAGTTCCTAAGGGGTTCTGTTAGAAGATTGACTGGACAAATGTGACCCTCAGAGACCGCTGCCGGTCGCTTTCAGGGTTGTTTCGGTTGCTCCTTACCCTGCCCATCTTTCAAAGTGATCCCCGTCCGCACCAGCATTTGCCCGGTCACTCGATCCAACTGAGCCGCTGCCTTTAACCACGCAGCTTTGGCCACGACTTCACTGTTTTGCGCCTGCGCCACATAGGTTTCCTGCTCGATCACCGCGAGATTGGTTCCATACCCCGCCTGGAAGCTTTCTTGCGCTGCGGAAAGCAGTTTTTCCTGCAGCTCACGCGCCTTGACCGCCGCCGCCGCCGCATTCTCGGCCGCACGCAGGGCTGTTATCGCATTGCGTACCTCCGCGGCGACTGAGGACTCCAGCTGCGTTTCCCGCAACTGTTGCTGGCGCAAAATTGCCTTATCTGCAATGAGGTTCGCCTTGGCTACCCGGTTCTGCACCGGCAGATAGAACTGAATGCCCGCTTCGTATAGGGTCGACGACCGGGTACCGCCCGTCGGCACCTGCTCCAGTAGGGTGTTCCCCGTCAGCGTGCTTCCACCCGTGTCCAGCAGTCCCGGTATGACCACACCCCGGGTCTCATAATTCCCGTATATATCGATCTCCGGCTTGGCCGCGTTGGCCGAGCCCGCAACCTGCCGCTGGCCGTTCACGATCTGAAGCCGCGCCTGGCGCACATCCGGCCGCGTATCCCAGGCCAGCTTCACCAAGTCCGGCAAAGGCGTTTCAGCCGCTGATGGGGGCGGCGAGAGAAGGTCAGTGGCCACGATGTCGGGGAGCTGCGCGTCTTTTCCAGTCAAAGAGCGCGGATCGATAAGGGTTCGCAGGATAACCTCCTGCTGGTCACGCAGTGCTTTGGACTGCTCCAGCAGCACCCGCGTGGTGGTCACGAGCGACTCCGCCCGCGCTACCTCAATGGGTGGCAACCGGCCCACATCGAGCTGCTGCCGGTCGTTTGCCAACAACTGCTCGGCAGCAGTGAGCGCTTGCTGCTGCACCTTCACTTCATCCTGCAGGCTGATCAAGTCGATGTACAAGTTGTCTACTCCCGCAACCGTGCTGATCATCTGCTGCTCCAGCACCGCGGACGAGATGGTCTTGTTGGTCTTCGCGATGGCGATAAAGCGGGTGTTGTCTCCCCGGCCTGCGTTGCGGAATAGGGGTTGCGCGATCAGCGCATATGCATTGGGGTGGGAGAAGGGGACGGCTGACGAGCGCCCCGAGTAGAAGCTCTGCACAAAGTTGTTCACCCCCACCTGGACGGTCGTCCCCGGGCTAAACCCCTTGGTCAGGATAGTATCGCCAAGCGTGTTGTCCGTGGTCGCCTTGTCCGCAGGTGTTTCCGCGGACGGGTTTCCCGTCAACAGCGATACTTGCGGGTTTCGGCGCAGCCAGCCATACCGGCCCAGCAGTTGTGCGTCAAAGCCCGGCACAAGCGAACCGCCGGAGTACGGGCTCGTCCCCAGCGCGAGTGAGTGCGAAGACTCGAGCACACGGCTGGTGTTGTACGAGGAGGAGATGGTGGACGGAACAGGGTCCACGCTCGCCGGCGCTAGCCCCGGCGATGAAAAACTCAGCAGCGGCACGGCTGCTCCTCCAACCCCGGCTGGCGCATCCATGATGGTGAAGTTGATTGCTCGCGGCAGTCCGCCGCCCTGCGCCAGCGGCACGCTCCCTTCTGCGATCGACTGATCGATCTGTTCCACTTCGAGGTCGAGATTGTTTTGGAGCGCCATGGTGAACGCTTGCCGCAGTGACAGGTACAATTTGCCATCCTGCGGATTTGCTGGTCCTGCTGCCTGCGCCGCTGTGTGCGCGAGGGACAACAGCGGTGTGGGAGCATCGGGCATTGCATTGGCTAAGGGGGCCAAAGTGCTAAGCGCCGCCGAAACTTGCTGCGCTTCAGCGCACGGCGCCGCCCACAAAACGACGGAAAAAAAGATTGCCGCCAGACCGAACTGCAAAGCGCGGCGCTCCGGTTCCGCCACGGAATAATGATCAAGACCCATCATCGAAAAAATCCTTTCGCGCCGAGGTGCCAGGCGCTATTGGTCCTGCTGCGCCTCACTGCCCTTCTCGCCGCCCTTTCCATCTCCGGCCGCCGGCTTTGCCGCGATGCCCTCCTGCCCCGACGGAGCAGGTTTGGCAGTCACGAGCACCCCATCCTTGACTGAGTCGTTGGGGTTCACCACGACCATGTCTCCGTTCTGCAATCCTGCGGTGATGAACACCTGCGTTCCCAGGTCGCGGCCTACGTGGACTGGCCGCATCTGCACCACACCGTTTTGCACCACGGGCACAAATTCGCCGCGCGCCATGGTGATCAAGCTGTCCCCGGGAATCAGAATCCCTGGATTGGGCGCCTTGTAGCGCATCTGCACTGAGGCAAACATTCCCGGCCGCAGACGGTGCTGCGGGTCAGTCACCCGTACCTCCGCCAGCAGCATGCGCGTCTGCTGGCTGAGCGAGTCGCTGGTGCGGACCACCTTGCCCTGGAATGTTTGCCCGGGCATCTCCAAAAAGGTCAGTTGCACCGGCTGCCCGACCTGCACAAACTCGGCATCTTCTTCAGGCACTGTGACGAATACCTCAAGACGGTCGAGATTCACCACGTAGAAGAGCTCGCCACCCTGGGCCCCGCCTGTTAGTGGGCCGCCTGTCGGGCCTGTACCAGGGACAGGGGCTACTCCCATGGCAGCCCCCGTGGCTGAGACCAGGTTGCCCACTTCCACGTTGCGCGCCACGACCGTTCCGGCGATGGGCGAGCGTATCTGCTCAAAATCTGCCAACACTTGCGCATGGGCCTGTGCAGCTTTCGCGGCCTGTACCCCCTGTAGCGCAGCCTGCGAACCGGCTTCAGCCGTCTGCAGCGCAGCCAGTGCCGTGTCATCGTCCTGCCGGGAAAGTATTCCGTGCTGCACCAGCGTATGGACCCGGTTGTAAGTCGCCTGCTGTAGCTGGACAGCGGCCTGTGCGCTCAGCACGCCGGCGCTTGTCTGCTGCAGCAGCGAAGTCTGCTGCGAAACCACGGTGTCCAAGTCGGGCGCTGAAATAAGCCCCAACAACTGCCCTTTGCGCACGTTATCGCCCAGGTCGACATAGCGGCGCTCAAAAAAGCCCGATGCCCGCGCATAGATATGGGCAGCCTCGAGCGGCGTCACCGTGCCAGGGAGTGTCAGCTGCTGCTCTGAAGTTGCCGCACCAACCGTTTGTACCTCGACAACCGGCAGCGAGGTCCGCTCAGTGTTTGCCTTCGCCGTTATTTCCTTGTCACGCTTATGCCGCGGCAGCCAGCCCACCAGCAAGGCAGCCCCAACTACGAGCACCACGATGGTTACAATAATGATGCGACGTCCTTTGCTTGCATCCTCATGCTGGTTGCCGACGGGCTCGGTTCCCGTTCGCGGTGGCGCGGTCCCGGTAGGATTGTTCATCGGAATGCTCCTTGCGTCTCGTCGTCTAAGCGCTTGTCCCAGTTCACCGGCACGCTCTTGCTGAATAGCGAATAGAACACCGGCACGATAAGCAGGGTCCCAACGGTAGCGAACAGCAACCCGCCGATCACAGCTCGGCCGATGGGCGCGTTCTGCTCGCCGCCACTCCCCAGCGACAGAGCCATCGGCAGCATGCCAATGATCATCGCCAACGCTGTCATGCAGACCGGCCGCAGCCGGGTCGATCCCGCGACCATCGCCGCGGCTTTCGCCTCCGGGTGTTCCGCGCGCGAGTCATTGGCGAAGGTCACCAGCAGTATGCTGTTTGCCGTCGCCACCCCAATCGTCATCAGCGCGCCCATCAAGGACGGCACATTGAAAGTGGTCTGGGTCAGGAACAGCATCCACACGATGCCTGCAAAGGCGCCTGGGAGCGCGGTCAAGATGATGAACGGGTCGGTCCACGATTGGAAGTTCATCGCCATCAGCAGGTACACAAAGATGACGGCCGCGGCAATGCCGATCTCCAGGTTCTGAAACGAGCTGTTCATCGTGAGCACCTGGCCGCTCAACTCGATGGTTACGCCAGGCGGCAGGTGTTGGGAATTCTGCTTGATGACCTTTTCGACATCGGCCGCCACGCCGCCCAGGTCTCGCTGCTCCACGTTAGCGAAAACATCCATGACCGGTAGCGCGTTGTAGTGAGAAACCGTCACCGGAGAAACACCGCGGTTGGTTTCGGAGACATTGCGCAGCAGCTGATCGTTCTGGGCAATTGGAGAAGTTACCGGAGTTTGATCGAGGGTGGCAAAGTTGGTCAGCCGGTACTGCGGCACCTGCACGATGATGGGATAGTTAACGCCCGTCTTCGGCTCCAGCCAGTAGTTCGGCGCCACCTGCCCGCTGCCGGACAGCGACAACAGCACATTGCTTGAAATATCGCGGGTGGTCAGCGCCAGCTCCTGTGCCTTGAGCCGGTCGATATTGATATCCAAAGCCGGCCCGTTCACTTCCTGCTGCACGAACACATCGACCGCGCCCGGGATGTTCTTGATCTGCTGCTGCAATGCGGTCGCTATTTTCGCTGTCGAAGCAGCGTCCTTGCCTCGTACCTGCACGTCGATGGGCGCCGGGAGCCCAAAGTTCAGCGTCTGGTTGGTGATGTCTGCCGGCTCGAAGAAGAACGTTTCCTGGGGAAACTTCTGTGCCAGGTCCTGGCGCAGAAACTGCATCCACTCCTGTGTGGGACGGTGTTTGGCTGCCAGCAGCACCAACACGTCACCATCGCCGTTGCTGGTCGTATCGCTGGCCGAATAGGCAAGGTTCACGCCACCCGGCGGCAGGCCGATGTTGTTCACTACCATCGCCAACTGCTCCCGCGGAATGACCCGCCGGATCTCCTCGTTGACCCGCTGGAACACCTGGTTCGTGGTTTCAATTCGCGTGCCTGCCGGCGGGCGTACGTGGAACTGCATCTGCCCGGAATCGACATAGGGGAAAAAGTCGCGGCCGACCGCTGGTATCAACACCAGCGAACCGAGTGCGACTACCGCGAATGTGGCCAGGGTCATCGCGCGATGCCCCAGCGCCCAATTCAGCGCGCCCTTATACCTTTCCTGAAAGTAATCAAAGCCGCGCTCGAACCGCTGATGGATCCGCCAGATCAGGCTCCGCCTCAGCGGTGTCTCGCCCTCCTGATAGAGCGGCACCTCTGCCGGCAGCAGGAAGTGCATCATCGTCGGGACCAGCGTCCGCGACAGCCCGTAGGATGCCACCATCGCCAGCACCACGTTCAGCGCCAGCGGGGTGAAGATGAACTTGGCGGAGCCGGACAGCAACGTCACCGGAACAAACACGATGCAGATGCACATGGTCGAGACCAGGGCGGGCACGGCCACCTGGTCCGCGCTGTTCAATATGGCGGTGGCCAGAGGCTTCTTCCCGCCTTCCCCCAGGTTGCGGTGCGTGTTTTCGATCTCCACCGTGGCATCGTCCACGAGCATGCCCACCGCCAGCGCCAGGCCGCCCAGAGACATCACGTTGATCGTCTCCCCCAGCGCCGAGGACACCGCAATCGCGAACAATGCCGCCAACGGAATCGAGATACAAACAATCAGCGTGCTCCGCCAGCTGCCGAGAAAGATCAGGATCATCAGCGCGGTCAGGATCGCCGCCGTGATCGCCTCCTGCGCCACGTCGTGGATCGACGCACGCACGATCACCGACTGGTCGAAGATCGGGGTCATTGTCAACGCAGGCGGGAGTCCCGCCTTGATCTTGGGGATCGCCGCTCTTACCTGGTCCACGATGGTGAGAGTGGAGACCGCGCCATTTTTGATCACCGTCAGAAGCGCCGAAGCCTGGCCATTCTCGCTGACGTAGCTGGTCTGCGGCTGGTATCCATTGTGGACCCAGGCCACGTCCTTCATCTGCACTACCGCGCCATACCTGGTGCGGATGGGCAGGTTGTTGAGCTCCGCGATGGTGCCGGCGCTGCTGTTGGTCCCCACCAGGTACTCGCGGTCGCCAATCTTTTCCGTACCGGAGGGCGTCACCAGATTCTGGTTATTCAGTACGGTTGAAATATCCTCAGAGGTGAGGTGGTTCGCCGCCAGTTGCCCAGGCTCCAGGTCCACCATGATCGACCGCTGCTGACCCCCGTATGGCAGCGGCACCGAGGTTCCATTGATGGTGGCTAATTGACCGCGGATAAAGTTCTGTCCCAGGTCATAGAGTTCGGTCTGCGACAGCCCCTTGCCCCCCAGGCTGACCTGTACGATGGGCACGCTGGAGGCGTCATACTTCAGCACAAACGGCGGCAACGTCCCCGGAGGCATAAGGTGTACCACCGACTGCGCCAGGGCCGTCACCTGTGCAATCGCCAGATCCACTTGCACACTCGGTTGAAAATGAACCTTAATCACGCCCACGCCGCTATAGGATTGCGACTCTGTGTACTGGACGTCGTTCACCGTGGTTGAAATCGCCCGCTCACACACGCCCACGATCCGCTTGGACATGTCGTCGGCGTCAAGTCCGCTATAGGTCCAGATCACGCTGACAATCGGGACGTTGATGTCGGGCAGAATATCGGTCGGCGTAGTCGCAATTGCTGCCCCGCCAAAGATCGCGATCAGCAGCGCAACAATCACAAACGTGTAGGGCCGTTGGAGCGCAAAACGAACGATCCACATAGAATCCTTGTTCTCCTGTGTACTGGGCCCGTGCAGGCTATTGGCGGCTTACTTGACGGTCACGTTTGCCCGGATGAGAGTGGCGGCCAACCATAGCCTTTGCGACCAGGTGATCTGTCGCAGCCATGGGTGTGAATCCCACGGCAAAGTTGATCTGCCACTCTCTTCGCGCCGTCTCGGCGGGACCCCTTAGTCGCGAAGGCCCGTTGCCGCAAGGCTCACCTCTGACAGTTCGTCATATGCGTCCTGGGAGAGTTTCAGGCTTGCTGCCGCGATGTTCTCTTCCAGGTGCTTGACCGACGAGGTTCCGGGAATTGGCAGAATCGCCCTGGACCGCTTGAGCAACCACGCCAGAGCCACCTGCAGGGGGCTAGCCTCGAGATCTTCCGCGACCTTCTTGATCGCATCATGCGCCTCTTTAGCCTGGCCGAGCGGGGCCCAGGGAAGAAACGCGATGCCGTGCTGCTCGCAGTAGTCGACAATGAACTCGGACTCGCGGTCGGCAAAGCTGTAGCGGTTCTGCACCGAAACGATAGGCACCAACTTGCGGGCGCGCTCAATGTGCTCGCGGGTCACGTTCGAGAGTGCGACGTGGCGAATCTTGCCCTCTTCGCGAAACCTGGCCAGAGTTTCAACTGAGGCCTCGAACGAGACAGCGTTGTCCGGAGCATGGAGTTGATAGATATCGATGCGATCCAGACGCAGGCGTTTCAGGCTGCCTTCCAGGGCTTGTGTGAGGTGTTTGCGGCCGGCATTATGGGTCCACTGTCCCGGACCGGGACGCTCCCATCCTCCTTTGGTGGCGATGACCAGGTCGGATGGGTATGGATACAGGGCTTCTGCAATCAGTTCTTCCGAGACGGCCGGACCATAGGAATCGGCGGTGTCGATGAGGTTCACGTCGAGGTCGATCGCACGCCGCAAGGTTGCGAGTGCGGAAGTTTTATCGACCGGGGGGCCCCATACGCCTGGACCCGTAATCCGCATGGCGCCGTATCCCAGGCGATTGACTGTCAGGCCACCTATTGTCAACGTACCAGCGGCAGCTGCAGAGTGAACTTCTTGGTTAAGCATTGAAACTCTCTCCTTCACCATCAGGAGAGCACGCGCAATGCCAGAGTGAGTGCGAGAAGAAAAGTGGGATGTAATTGAATTAAAACGAAGTTATTCCGCGGGTATCCCTGCTTGGTTGAGAAGCACGTCGAAATACCGACAGAGGCCTCAGAGCTCGTCGACACGTCCTCTCATGCGCAACGGATGTGTACTTCAGCAGGTCGCTCCGGCAAGAGGATTGGCAAAAGTGTCGCGTCGTATACACGCCGACTTCGTCCTCTGCCCCCCAAATGCGTGCCCGATCCTGGGAAAGGATGACGGTTACTTCGCGAGATCCATAGCGCACGTTCACCGGAGAGGACCTTAAGGCAGATTCCAATGCGTAGGTGAAAGTGGCCTCAGGAGCCGCAGTGAAGCGGATCGTTTCCTCGATCCGGCTTCCAGCCTGGAACTGCGCGAGCTCAGAACGCGAGACGCGGAGCCGTAGTGAATTCCCTTTGATTCTTAACTTCATAAAGCTCCTTGCTGATTCACCTGCCTGCAACCGGATACGCGTTCGGCTCCGTGATAAACGTTGAAATGGTAGTCACGCAGAAAACCAACGAGCGTGATATCGAAGTCCTTGGCCACCCGTAACGCCAGGCTGGATGGGGCGCCCACCGACGCCACCATGGCGACGCCTCCCATCACCGCCTTCTGTAACAGCTCAAAGCTTGCGCGGCCGGAAAGCAGCAGCAGGCACTCACGGAGAGGGGTTCGATCCGCAAGGAACTCTGCTCCGAGCAGCTTATCGACCGCGTTGTGCCGGCCTACGTCCTCACGCAACCCTAGCAGCTCTCCTTCGGCATTGAAGAGTCCCGCGCCGTGCAAGCCGCCCGTTCGCTCAAACACGCTTTGCGCGGCGCGGAGACGAGCGGGCAGGGTATAGAGGGTTTCAGCGCTGATCGAAAATGTATTGCTTCTGCGCGGAGGGCAGACGGACTGCAATGCCAACAACGACGCCTTTCCGCAAATGCCGCAACTCGATGTGGTATAGAAGTTGCGCTCCAGGTTTGCCAGGCTGACGGTCATACCCACAGCTAATTCCACGCGCACGATGTTCTTCCATGGCTGGTAGGCAAGAATGCCTTGGCCTGTGCTACGTTCAGCGGGCTCATCGATACCGCCCACGCCTGCATACGCGATGCGCTCGATATCATTCACATCGCGCACCACTCCCTCGGTCATCAGGAACCCAGCGGCTAACTCGAAATCGTATCCGGGCGTGCGCATAGTTACGGAAATCGACTTGACTGCTCGACTTTCCGCCGCGCCATAGCCAAGCTGGATTTCCAGCGGCTCCTCCACGGCCAGCGTCTCTTCTTCCGTTTGCGACGTTAACCCGGTCACTCGCTCCGCCATAACACCAAAAAGAGCGCGAGCGTTCTCCGATTCAATCAGGCTCAAAGTTCCTCCTTGAGACAAAATGGGCCCGAGTGAATCTGGTCTTTCATCACATAGGCCAATCTCCTGATGGATGCGAAGCGGAACGACTAAGATTCATTCGGGATTGCCCTGGCTTCTCCGTCTTCGCCGCGACCATGGACGCGCGAGAGTTCCATGTCTTCGTACTCTCTCAATGCCAGGATGGCTTTTCTCTGCAGATCCCGCGGACTCGCGACGAGCAATGAGATCGCGGAAGCAATCACCATCAGGAGGATAATTATATCGACCATTGGTTCCTTCCGGGGTTCTGGCTCTTGCGTTCGGAGTGAGCCATGCTCCGATTGTGTTTGCCCGTTTGCAAAGCAATTCGTCCGCCACCGCTTTCGCCCCTCATGATGTGAGTCAGCTGTATAGATTTAAATGATTTACAGGAAATCGAGCGAGCTTCGAGACGGTCCAGCGAGGGTCAAATCTGACCTCCGTGTCGAAATTCCGACACCGGTGGAATTCTGCACGCAGACATTTTCGCCAGGATGCATTAGGTCCGAGCGCTTCGCGGTCTAACGGCGTGCCCGGTGCTCAAAGCAGTGAAAAAAGCCATTGGCCCGCATAGAGAACCCTATGCAGGCCAATCAAAGTGTTGCGTCGGATCACTGCAGTGATTCGTTTGGTTTAGGTACGATGGTTTGCGTTGCTTTCTCCGGACTATTGATGTCATCCGTTAGCGCCTTTATTCCATCTTTGAAACCGCGGAGACCTTCGCCCAACCCCTTACCGAGTTCGGGCAGCTTTTTTCCGCCAAAGAGTAGAAAAGCGACACCGGCGATAACCATCAGATGCGTTGGCGTGAGTAGTTCACCCATATACTTCTCCCTTGGCCGAAGCGCTTCGCGTCCGGCTCTTACATGGTTCGTAGGTGATATCTGATGCGCCCGTCTTTGCGGGGTGAAGCAATGTTCTGAAAGACCGGGACGCATCCGTGGGTTAAATGACGATCATCTTCTCCGCTGGGATCTTCTTGGCCGCCGTGCTATCGATGTTCAGGTGCGCCTTCAGCATTTCGGTGGGGACGCGCCTGAGCCACTGGTTGACCGATACGTCGATGAAATGCGGTGCTGCCAGGCATTCCAGGAAGGTCAGGTCAGTATCACCAGTGTTTTCGATGTAATGTGGGGCATTCGAGGGAACGTATCCCACGTCGTTGGCATTGAAGTCCATGGTGCGCGCATTGTCGACAGGGAACATCACCGTCATGCGGCCCTTGCCGGCGAGGTAGAACTGCCACTCAGAAGAGTGCGGATGCCAATGGAGTTCGCGTATAGCGCCGGGCTTGAGGGTGACCAAGGCCGCAGCAATATGCGTCGAAGGCGGGAACTTGGTAGAGTCAACGATGCGAACCTCATTACCCTCGTATGATCTGGTGGGCTCCGATGATTTCAGATGGTAGGTGTACTGAATTTTGGAGGCCACTGCTTCTCCACCAATCTCGGCCTTGTCCTGCTCGAGCGAGTTAGGTAGGCTTCCAGGGAAGATGTAGAGTGGCGCCCCGGGGGTGCTGGACCAGACACTTTTATCCAGGCCTGTATTCTTCACCAGGACCTCAGGGGGCATGTGGGCTATGGTTTCGGAGAGAAGCATGGTTCCATCTTCGGAGAAGTCGCCCTGGTTAAAGACCAGAAGAAACTCTGTTCCATCCGGACCAAGCCCTTGGATGGAATGCGGGAAGCCGGCGGGGAAGAGCCAAAGATCGCCTTCAGCTACGTCACCGATGAACATGGTGCCATCGGGATTCATGACCGTGACCCGGGCGTTGCCATAGAGCACGTAAGCCCATTCGTCGGCGGTATGCCAGTGCATCTCGCGATAGCTGCCGGCAGTGAGTCGCATGTTAACGCCGGCAATATCCTTGGAAGAAGGCAGGACGGCTGTAGTTACTTCGTGGGTCCATCCACCCTGTTCGACGCGCTTCTTGACCAGATCGAAGGAATACCAGAGCGGCACTACATCGCCATGATCCGTCGGTGGAGGAGTATTGGAGTTTGGGTTTTCGGTCAGAAGAGGCTTGTTCTCCTGTGCCGGGTCGCTTGAGGAATGATCGTGTTCTGCTTTTTGCGTGCTTTCCTTGTCTTGAGCATTCGCTGATAGTCCCGCCAATGCCGCCGTTGCCAGAGCCACCGAGCTCAATCCCAGGAAGCTTCTCCGCGATGGGTGCTCCATCATGGATCGTTCCTTTGTGTGATCGCTCATCATCGTAACCTTTCGTATTTGAAAATGTATCGTCCGGTCGATGACCGAAACGATTGATACCTTGTGCCCCGTCTTGCCCGTTCTTAAGGCAATTTCCGTGCCAACATGCGAAACGAGAAAAATAAAAACTTCGCTTGGGGTATGTACAGCAACCCCAGCTTTCTCTTGGCTTTCCGGCGATTTGTCTGGGGAGAAGAAAGATACTGGAATCGGCTAAGCCCTATTGTAGGGGTCGATATATCGACATAGCCTGTCGCCCGATCAACGCCAGGATCGTTTTGGATTCGTGTGACGAGCAGGGTCGTCGCTACGAGGAAACGATGTCGAGCGAGCGACACCCACTGCAGGTCCTCTATTGCCGTCGTGATTCCTTTCTTCATCTACAGTGATCACGACATGCCCAACACAATTCAGCACTTGCAAAAGTAACGGGCTGACAGAGACGAATTGCCTGTGACCAGTGCACTTCATCCCCGAAAGCCCGTGATCAGCCCCAACCTATAACTAGTTCCCCGCGTGACTCGCCGGCACATCCTTTTCCCCATCAGATGCTCCACCAGATGCGTATTGCTTCAAATAGCCCGACTCCACAACAGAACTACCCGCCTTGTTTCCCTCGTCAAATAACTTCGAAAGGAAATACCGGTTACCGTAATGGTTGAAGACCAGCTCGCTCTTCTTAGGATCAGTCGAGGCCTGTGCGTCTTGTACCTGAAACAAAGCGGCAGTGCGGCCATCTGCACTCTGAATTTCCATGAGGCCGAGATCCGAGTTGTCCAGGACGCGAATGGTGTATTTTCCAGGGGGGAGCTTGGCCCCTCCCGCGTGGAATGTGAATGGAATGTTCGCCTCCAGCTGACCGATGATCTGGCCTTGAGCACTGACTGTGCTCATACCGAGGAGACGCCGATAAACCCTAATAAGCAAAGTACTCTCTGTTTCATATACTCCTCTTTCTGCGGCTCCGCGACCAAAGACCATCTTGCGGCGATACCGATCGGCGGGCACCCTTGGCAAAGCAATGCTCGTACCAAACCACCACGGGGCATAAGTCACGCTATTTCAGTAGAGAGGCACGCGCGCGGCGCCTCGAGTAATGTCGCTTGGCAGCCACGCCGTCTACATTTCGACACACGAGGCTGCGCTGGTGGCTTCCTTCGAGAAGGCGGAATCGATCCGAAACAATTGGATCGTAATGGATCTAGCCCTTTACTACCTTCGGCTCATCCGCTGGCGGATGGGCCTGAACCTTAAGCCAGGAATAGGTCTTATATTGAGAAAAGTTTGCTGAATGATCGTAGTCGGTTGAGATACTTACTGCGAAAAGGCTGAGACTGCATGCCATCTCCGCATCTCATAAGTCCTTTGCGTCGGTAACTTGCTACTGCTTTGAACGGTGAGGCCTGTCTATAGAGCGACACTGAGAGTCGGATACAACTCCGAGGATTGCGATCCTGCACTGGAGCTTACATACCAAAGTATGATTGTGCGGTGGGTCGCTTTACGCTAACTTTCTACCATGGCGATTCAGACCAAGGCCAAAATCGTTGCGATTGTCGATGACGATGACTTGATGCGCAGCGCATTGCAGGGCCTGTTGAAATCGGCCGCGATGGTGGCGCAGGCGTTTGTGTCGGCAGAAGAATTCCTGAAGTCTGGGCATCAGCACGACACTGGTTGCCTGATTACGGATATCCGCATGCCGGGAATGTCTGGTCTGGAATTGCAGGCGCAGTTGAATGCAGACCATTGCCAGATTCCGACCATCTTTATAACTGCACACGGCGACGCGAAAATGCGCCTGCAGGCGATGAGAGCAGGCGCAGTAGAGTTCCTGGCAAAACCATTCGACGATGAAGCTCTGCTGGAGAGTGTTCGCGCGGCGATGGAGAGCTAAACCCGACAAGGAGCTGTGATCGCGATAGACAGGAGATTTCTGTGGAAGCCTTCGGAAGGTCCGGATCAGGTGACCAGTTACATCATCGGCGCAGATTCGAACAGATCATAGGCAGGAGCCCTGCTCTGGAAAAGGTCCTTGAGCAAGTGGAACGGGTGGCGCCTACCGATGCCACCGTTCTTATCGAGGGGGAGACAGGCACCGGCAAAGAGCTGATCGCGCAAGCAATTCACAACCTCAGCTCGCGATGCGGGCGCGCGTTCATACGGTTGAATTGTGCTGCCATTCCGCTGGATCTGTTGGAAAGTGAGCTTTTTGGTCACGAGCGAGGCGCGTTTACGGGAGCCATCGCGCAAAAGATTGGCCGTTTTGAGCTGGCCGACAAAGGTACGCTTTTCCTGGACGAGGTGGGCGACATTCCGCCGGCATTGCAGCCCAAACTTCTACGTGTACTACAGGAACAGGAGTTCGAGCGTTTAGGCAGCACGCGGACGCACCAGGTAAACGTTCGCCTGGTCGCGGCAACCAACCGTGACTTGGCGGAGATGGTGCAGCGGGGCGAATTTCGTAGTGATCTCTACTACCGCCTCAATGTCTTTCCCCTCGAGCTGCCACCTTTGCGGGCGCGCCGCGAAGACATCCCGGCGCTGGTGACGCATTTTGTCGAGATTCTCGGCCGCCGCATGGGCAGGCAAATCGAACACATTCCCGCGGAAACCATGTCGGCCCTTAGCTCCTACCACTGGCCGGGCAATATCCGCGAGTTGCAGAACCTGATCGAACGAGCTGTGATCCTTTCCAACAGTGGCGTGCTTCCCAACCCTTTGCCGGCTGGTGGAACTCGGCCTGTCGCCGTTTCTTCGACGGCAGCTACTCTTAAAGACTCCGAACGCGCGATGATCCTGCATACACTGGAAGCAGCCGCTTGGGTAATCGGAGGCCCGAATGGCGCAGCGGCCAAACTTGGCCTCAAGCGGACTACGCTGATCTGCAAGATGCAGAAGCTGGGGATTAGCAGGCCGGTTCTCCAAAGCAGCCCCGATCTGATCGAACCCGCAATCCGGGAGCCGCCCCCCGCGCCGCAATTGCACTAGCCCCGATCGACTGCCTTTACTTAAACAGGATTTTGGCCATCATCCCCTTGTCCTCGTGACTCAGCAGATGACAATGGAAGAGCGATTCCCCCCGGATGATGGGATCCGTGAAGTCCATCATCAGATCTACATTTCCCTGGAGGGGTACTTCCACTGTATCCAACCACTCCGGACGTGAGACCCGTGTCCCGTTCTGGGCATAGGCGAGGAAGTGAACCTGGTGAATGTGGAAAGGGTGGGCTTCGTGCGTGTTATTCACCACTCGCCAGTGGTGAAATGCGCCGATGGATACGGTCGTCATAGGAGGATCCGAAGGACCGTATTTCTTGCCATTGATATAGAAACCCTTCTTGTCTTCAGTGAACGTAACCACAAAGTCGGAAGGGCTACTCTCTACGCTCGCAATCAATTTGGGCGACACAGGCTTGTAGACCGGGGTCGGCAGGCCAGCCGAGGCGGCTTGGTTTTCATGAAGGGGTTGGCGGGTGGCTACCATGTCCGCCAGCACCATCGCCGGGTTTGGGTCTCCATCAGGGCCCGTATCATAGCAACGTGTACGCAGCGATGCATGGGCTCCAGAGCTTGGCCCGGTGACGATTGCTTCAACGCGACCCGCGGGAGGAACGAGAAGGTGGTCTCTTAGCTCGGCCCGGCGCTTTGCATCGTGGAATGAAAGTGGCATTCCGTCCAACGCGATGATCTCGAGCTTCTCGGTATCCACTTGTAAATCCGCGTATAGATCGGGCGAAGCATTGACGATGCGCCAGAATTGACGTTCTCCCGGAGCAATCGCGATCTGCGGCCGCAGCGCACCGTTTACGGTAAAGATCCGCTTCGGCAGGTCGGACTCGGACCAGCAGCCTTTGGCAGGAATTTCAACACTGCGCCTTAGTGCCGGGTTGGCAGGATCATTATCTTCAAGCACGCGGTCGCGCAGCACCAGGATCCGCTCCCGTAAATTCTTGACCTCCGGAACATAGCGTTCCATGCCGTCGATCAGAATCGCTCCGGACATGCCATCGAGGTCCTGTTGATAGCTTTCTCCATGAGGGTGGGTGTGATACCAATACAGTCCGGGCGCTTGGTCCAGCGGGATGTTCACTATGTAGTGGAGCGATTGTCCCGGCATTGTCATCATGGTGATCACATCATCTTGAGGAGCGTCTGGCGAAACATGCAAGCCGTGGAAGTGGAGGTTCGACATGTTCGTGCACGGTCCGTCAACGCAGTGCTCCTTGGAGTGCGTTGACATCGCGTTGGTGTATGTCACGCGTATATCTTCCCCTGGAGTGGCTCGAATCACCGGAGGGTCCTCTCGCCCATTGAACGAGAACGCAGCCTTGCCAGTGTCGGGATCGTTGATAGCCTTCAAGGAGACGGGAGAGCGGGTTTCTGGCGGATCGGACACCGGGACCGGCTTGGAGGCAGCGATTGCGCTCGGTGGGCTCCCCGCCTCCAGTTGCACCCCGCAGAACAAGCCCAGACACGTTACGCACGCGAGAAAGCTGCGACCCGCCTTTACCGAAGGATAAGTAATCATGCTGTGTTTCCTCCCCCCAGTTCTGCCCGATGCAAATCCGACACGGTGGCCGGGTGACACGCATCCTTGACGGGTATACTGCACGCGTCATGCCATTTCAGTTTCAGTTGGCCTTGGTGATTGCGATTGTCGTCGTCCTGGTCGAACTCGGGGTCATCACATAGGTGCGATACCGATTCATGGATACGCCGGTTTTTTCCGCTGCTCTGCAAGTAGGGCTTGGCGGAGCACTCGTGTTCGTTACCGGCATACTCATCGGAAGATCTTGAGAATTGGGTGGGAGCCCCCGCATTTATGCGAGGGAGGAACGCCCACCACACTTAGGGCAAGTCTAAAAGCGCGGACTAGATTTGGCCCGCGGCCGCGACCGGGGGGTGAACTGAAAGGTCGCACCGCGCCCGGAGGCGCCGGTCGCCGATAAGCGGCCGCCGTGCGTCTCAATGATCGAACGGCTGATGGGGAGTCCCATGCCAGTCTCTTTAACCTTGGTCGTGAAAAATGACCTGAAGTCGACCCGTGTAAGTTCGCAGGCGATGTTCTCTGCTTCAAGCAGATCCTGAATCAGCCCCGCGTCCTTTGGATCATCTTCGATCGATAAAATCCGCAACTTACGCCCCACGTTCATTCCTGACAATACTCGCTTGCTTAACTTTCCGGCCCAAGTTCCTTGCGCTTCTTGCATGGAATCATAGTTGGCCCAAAACCCCTTCCCAGGGGGGCAGGGAGTCCGTGATGTGCAGAAATGTCGAGACATGTCGAAGGTTCGACGGCGCGACTCGTCTTTTTCGTCCAAAAGATCGAAGTCGTACCCCAGCGTTCGAGCAGTTGCCAACTGTCAAATGTTTGGTAGCAAATGACAGCCAGTGACCTTCTCTCATTGTTGACAATGGAATCGCCTGAATCTCCCTGTTGATAGAACACGGAGACCAAAGGAAGAAATCCTCATGGTCCCGCAAATCCAGATTGGCCCTATAAGTGCTATTTAGCCATGTTAGAACCGATCGTAGATCGGGCGGTAAGGCTGATGAAAGATGAGGAACTCTGGCAGTAGAACGACGCGACAGAGTCTCCCATCCAGTTACCAACCATGGCCGCAGGAGTCACCGATGCCGGTACAAGACCACCTCCCGTCGAGTCACCGCAACCAATACAGCGCAGATTCAGCCTGTGGGCACTGTGACGGAGTTATTCGTCATGAGCTCTGGTGCATAACGCAAAACACCAGCGTTCAGTATGCCTATCAAGCCATCTCAGATCCTGATCACTTGGGCACCGGAGATGAGCTCATCTTGCACGCTTTAGGCGCCGCGTGGACCGCGAAAAGAGTTTCGGCGCGCTACTAACCAGATGGTGGTGGGAACAATCCCCAGGGATAGTCACTTATGACACAGCAGACACTGTTTACCGGCTTGCTACCGTATCATTCCGGGCAGAGCGGGATCGTTGCGTACTTTTCCATGGAAATCGCAATTAGCCCTGCGATGCCAACCTATAGTGGCGGCCTTGGCGTCTTGGCCGGCGACACGCTCAGGGCCGCGGCGGATATGGGGCTGCGGCTGGTTGCGGTCACGCTGGTTCACCGCAAAGGTTACTTCAAACAGCGTCTGGATGAGAACGGCTTGCAACGCGAGGAAGACCAGCCGTGGGATTTGGAAAACAGACTGACCGCTGAAGAGCCGGTGGTCACCGTGCTCACTGACGGACGTACGGTCGCCATTCGGGCGTGGCGTTACGACCTGGTAGGCATAACCGGCCACACCATTCCCATCTATCTGCTCGATACCGATCTGGAACAGAACGATCCGCGCGATCGGGCCCTCACCGATCACCTGTACGGCGGGGATGGAGACTATCGGTTACGGCAGGAGGCGGTGCTGGGCATTGGCGGCGCACGCATCCTGGAGGCGCTGTGCTACCGGCCGCAGGTTTACCATCTCAACGAGGGGCACGCTTCGCTGCTGACGATCGCATTGTTGGAGCGCCAATTACGGGGGAGAAGGCTGGATCAGGCAACGGACGAGGACCTGAAAGCAGTGCGCGAGCATTGCGTATTCACCACGCACACACCGGTTCCTGCCGGGCACGATCGCTTCTCAATGGAGCAGGCCTATCGCATCCTGGGCTGTGAGCGGACAAAGCTTATCGAGAGAGCCGGCGGCTGTCATGACGGCCTGGTGAATATGACGTACATCGCTTTGCGCTTTGCGCGGTACGTGAACGGAGTTGCCATGCGGCATGGCGAAGTGTCGCGCGAGATGTTTCCCGATTACAACATCGACGCCATCACCAACGGAGTCCACGCAGCCACGTGGACAGCGCCGGCGTTCCGGGCACTATTCGACCGTCATATTCCCCGCTGGAGAGAAGACAACTTAAAACTGCGCTACGCCATGGACATCCCCGAGAGCGAAATTGCAGACGCACATCTCGAAGGCAAGAAGGCTCTGATTGCCGCGGTAAAGCAGAGGACCGGCATGGAGCTGCGTCCTGAGATTTTCACCATTGGTTTCGCGCGCCGCGCGGCGACTTACAAGCGCTGTGAACTGCTTTTCACCGACCCGGGCCGCCTGGTGCGCGCCGCTAGAGAGCTGGGCGGCCTGCAGATTCTTTTGAGTGGCAAGGCTCATCCCGCCGATCACCCGGCAAAAGCGAAGATCCAGCAGGTGATTAACCTCACCAGGCATTTAAGCTCGGATGAACTCAAGATTGTGTATCTCGAGGACTATGACTGGCCGCTGGGAGCGCTGCTCACGGGCGGGGTGGATCTCTGGTTGAACACGCCAAAGCGTCCCTATGAAGCTTCGGGCACCAGTGGCATGAAGGCGGCGCTCAATGGCGTGCCGAGTTTCAGCGTCCTCGACGGCTGGTGGGTTGAGGGCTGGAACGAAGGCGTGACCGGATGGGCGATCGGCGACCACGATGATGAGATGGACGAGGCCAACGAGCTCTATGAGCGGCTGGAGCAGGTGATTCTACCGCTCTTCTATGGGCAGCAGGATGCCTGGCTGCGCATCATGCGGTCGACGATTGCCATCAACGGACCGTATTTCAATACCGAGCGCATGGTTAAGCAATATGTGTTGAAGGCCTACTTTCCCAAGCGGTCGCGGGTGGCAGCCCCATCGTTGGAGAGGGCTCTGGCCTGCTAGTGTCGTAACGTCTGTCGACCGGTGTCGAGATTTGGACTCTGCCCGTCGAAGGCTTTTCGACCATCTCGAAACGATCCTCAGAAGCGCCCTTAATTCAACAAGATCGCCGGATGTTTGGGTTGCGGCCACGTTTGGCATGGTGAATGCACTAGAGGAATGCAGGCCATTGAAGACTTAACCGAATCGTAAATTCTTACGGAGGAGACCATGCGTTCTGAGCTAATCTTTGGCGCACTGACATACGTTCCAAACCGCTTTCTGCTTACCAGCCTTGCCGCAAAGGCGACCCGCAGATTCCACAAGCCAAGTACCCGCATAGAGGACACTGCGAACGAAGTGTTTGAACGCTTCACCCATAGCAACCCATTAGCAGGGGCGCCCTATGCCGCCAGTCTGCAGTCGTTCCCCAGCGCTGCACAAGCTGAAACCCGTTCATTCGAGGAAGATCTCGAGCAATCCGTCGCTTGAAACGAAAGAGGTAGCCATATGCTGCAGCGAATCCGCGTGGTGGACGAAAGCGCGACGCCAGACCCCACTGTGACTGACTTCTTCAGGACCTTTGATGAAGAGATGCACAGTCTGTACCTGCTCTCGTTCCTGCTGACAGCAGACCACGACAAAGCCGAGCAATGTCTTGTTTCCGCGATGGGAGAATGCGTGGACGGGGTTGGCGCTTTCATGGACTGGGCGCGTTCATCGACTCGGCGCGCGGTTGTCAAATGCGCGATCCAGATGATCATGCCCGCACCGGAGCACGCGGACTACTTATCGCTGATCAGTCTCAAGAGAGCGGCTGCGGCGGCAAAAAACGACCCCTTTTCGTCCATCCTTTTACTCGATGCCTTCGAACGCTTTGTTTTCGTCATGTCCTGTCTGGAAGGGCAGCCGGATGAAGAATGCGCGACTCTTTTGGGGAGCTCGCGCCACCATGTGATGATGGCCCGCGTGCTGGCGATTAAGCGTCAGTTGAGCGCTGATGCCCTGGCCGGGGAAATCCCGCAGTCCTGACGTGTGGGAGCCCCCGCGTTTATGCGGGTATGGAGCCAACGAACAAACAGCGAGGAGATAACGTGATGGCCGCGCCGCTCAATGTACTCGACAAAAGCACAGTCCAACTTGGATTCATCGGTCTCGGACTTATGGGAAGCGGGCTTACCCGACGCTTGCACGCAGCAGGCTGGAATGTTCACGCATGGAACCGCAGTCCCGGGCCGGCAGACGTGCTGAGGCGAGATGGCGTAGTGATTGCCGCATCCGTGGCGGAGCTGGTTGTTGGTTCAGAGGTGGTTCTATCTTCTTTGGCCAATGATGAGGCAGTTTACTCCGTATATTTCGCTAATGATGGCGTCTTTTCTGCGGCAAAGCGAGGAACCATCATTCTCGAAATGAGCACCATCTCGCCGGAACTATCACGCCTTCTACACCAGCAGGCGTCCAGCCACGGCATCAGCTTCCTCGACCTGGCTGTCTCAGGATCAACGCCGGCGGTCAAAGCAGGGACCATCACGCTGCTCGCTGGTGGCGACCAGAAAACCTTCGAGCAATGCACTCCGATTTATGAATCCATTGCCAAGCAGTGGTTCCTGATGGGGCCTGGTTCTTCAGGCATTCTCATGAAGCTCGTGGTCAACCTTCTCTTGGGTCTGGATATGCAGGCGATCGCGGAAGCAGTTTCGCTGGGAGAGCACCTTAAGATCGATCGCAACGTTTTGCTCGACGTGCTATCCAGGACGGCGGTAATACCGCCCGCGTTTGTGGGGAAATTCCAAAAGATAAAGAATGGCGACTACTCCCCGGAATTCCCGCTGCGGCTGATGAGCAAAGACATGGATCTGGCGATGAATGCCGCAAGGAACTCGGGTGCTGTTTTGCCTGCGGCAACTGCCGCCCAATCCGTACTTGCTTCCAATCTCGCCGCCAACGGAGATCTGGATTTGGCCGCGATAACGCCGTTCGTCATTGCTCAAAGCACGAACGGCTAGGTTGCCTGTCGAGCGATTGACCAAGTGTCGAAGGCAGAAGTGTCGGAAACCCGACACGGTGCTGCCCTTACTCCGCTCCCCCCCACCTGACCTTCATCATCGGCCGGGACATTCATGGCAAACACTTGAAAAGAACAGCAATAGAGACGAGATCTGCCGGTTAAAGACCCTGAAATTGGGTTTGGCACCGGAAGTGCACTGTACGGACTGGAACAATGCTCTGTTAGACCACGCAGATGCTGCGGCTCAAAAGTGGTTTAAAGATCTTGCCGCGTCTGTCACCGCCCACAGAACTCGCTAGGACAACTCTTCAGCCATGTGGATTGTTAAGCTCGCGCTCGATCGTCCTTACACCTTTGTCGTGCTGGCTCTGCTGATACTACTTCTCAGCCCACTTGTCATTCTGAGCACGCCAACGGACATCTTCCCCACCGTTAATCTCCCCGTGGTCGCTGTTTCCTGGATTTATACCGGTATGAACGCAGAGGAGCTAGAAGGCCGGCTCACGACAGTGTACGAAAAAGTTCTGACAGCGCTGGTCGACAACATCGAGCACATTGAATCCACAACCGTTGGCATCGACGGCCTGGTCAGAGTAAAAATCTTTCTGCAACCGAACGCCAGCGTGGACCGGGCGAACGCGCAGGTTACTGCTGCTTCACAAAGCATCCTGCGCCAGTTGCCGCCCGGTACACTGCCTCCCGAGATCGTTAACTACACGGCTTCGAATGTGCCTGTGTTACAGCTCGCGCTGTCCGGCCAGGGACTGAGTGAAGCCGACCTGAATGATCTAGCTCTGAATTTTCTTCGCACCCAGCTGGTTACGGTTCCCGGGGCCGTTGTGCCTTACCCCTACGGCGGGAAGCAGCGCGAGATCATGGTGAACCTTCAGGACACGCTTCTCCAGGCGAAAGGAATTTCACCGCAGGATGTTGTTACTGCGCTCAGCAGACAGAACGTGATTGCGCCGTCGGGCACCGCCAAAATTGGGAAGTTCGAATATGATTTCCCAACCAACTCGGCGCCCAGAACGATAGACAGCCTGAACAATGTACCCGTGAAGGTGGTGGGTAACTCGACCATCTATCTGAAAGATGTTTCGCACGTTGCCAATGGTTTCATCCCTCAAACCAACATCGTTCGTCACGACGGCCGCCGTGGTGTTCTGGTCACTATTATCAAGGCTGGAAGCGCCTCTACCCTCAGCGTGGTCAATGGAATTCGCCGGTTGCTCCCGCGCGTCGAACTGACCCTTCCGCCGCAACTGCACATTCAACCGCTCGCCGATCAATCCCTGTTCGTTCGCGGAGCCATTGAAGGCGTCGTTCGTGAAGCCACCATTGCAGCCGGCCTGACAGCGCTTATGATCCTGCTGTTTCTCGGCAGCTGGCGCAGTACGGTTATCATCGCCGTTTCTATTCCGCTGGCGATTCTTACCTCAGTTATTGCCCTGAGCGGCATCGGGGAAACCATCAACACGATGACGCTTGGAGGATTAGCGCTGGCAGTAGGCATCCTGGTGGACGACGCTACTGTCACCATCGAGAACATCACCCGGCATCTCGAGGAAGGCCAACCTCTCTATGAGGGTATTTTGCACGGGGCAGCGCAGATCGCGACCCCCGCGTTCGTTTCCACGACCTGCATCTGCATCGCCTTTATGCCCCTCTTTGCCTTACAGGGCGTATCGCATTATCTGTTCCCGCCTCTTGCAGAGGCGATCATCTTCGCGATGATGGCCTCCTATATCCTGTCGCGAACGCTGGTGCCTACCATGGCGATGTATCTGCTGAAGGTGGCCAATCATGATGCTGCGCCATCGCGCAATCCGCTAGTACGGATGCAGAAAGCCTTTGACCGGGGATTCGAACGTGTCCGGCGAGTATATGAGGGCGTGCTTAGAACACTTATACACAGGCGAATGATCTTCGTCCCTATTTTCTTGCTGGTCTGCGTCTTTGCCGGCGCTCTCCTTCCCTGGCTCGGCCGGGACTTCTTTCCTAGCACGGACAGCGGCCAGTTCATGCTCCATTTCCGGGCCCAAACCGGAACCCGTATCGAAGAAACCGCCATGCTGGCCGACCTGATCGAAAAGGCGATCCGTCGGCAGATACCAAAGCAAGAAATGGCAGGCATCGTTGACAACATCGGCCTGCCCTACAGCCAGATGAACTTCATGTACAGCACTTCAGGCGTGATCGGCGCCTCCGATGCCGACGTACTCGTGTCGTTGAACGCCAAACACCACCCGACGGCCGATTACGTCCGAACGCTTCGTACGATCTTGCCCCGCCAATTCCCGGGCACAATGTTCTATTTTCTGCCAGCAGATATGGTCACGCAAATCCTGAACTTTGGATTGCCTGCGCCGGTGGATCTCCAGATAGAAGGTCAGGACCAGGTTGGGAATCATGAATTGGCCACTCGTGTGTTGGGCGAACTCCGTCACGTTCCCGGCCTCACTGACTTACGGATTCAACAGCCACTCGACTACCCGATGTTTAACATCAATGTAGACCGAACTAAGGCAGCAATAGGCGGCTACACCGATCAAGATGTGAATAACAGCCTGCTTGTCGCTCTGAGCGGGAGCTTCCAGACCATCCCCAATTTCTTCTTGAATTGGAACAATGGTGTGCAATACGAACTGATCTCACAAACTCCGCAATATCGCATTCACTCCTTGCAGGGCGTGGGAAACATACCCATCACTTCGCCAGCTATGACGCGTCCTGAAATACTGTCCGAAGTTGCTTCGTTGCGCCGCGGCAACGAAATGGAAGCGATCGATCACTATAACATCCGCCGCGTTATTGATATCTTTGGCTCTGTCCAGGATCGCGATCTCGCGTCTGTCGGACGGGACATCACTCGCATCGTCAACAACGATCAGAAACTCCTCCCGCGCGGCAGTTTCTTTCGCATACGCGGCCAGCTGGAAACGATGCGAACCTCATATGAAGGATTGCTGGCAGGCCTGGCTGCTGCCATTGTTCTCATTTATCTGCTCATCGTCGTCAATTTTCAATCCTGGTTGGACCCATTCATCATCATCACCGCTCTGCCAGCGGCTCTGGCCGGCATCGTCGTCTTTCTGTTCCTTACTCACACCCCCCTGAGCGTGCCGGCTTTGATGGGCGCCATCATGTGCATGGGGGTTGCGACGGCGAACAGCATTCTTGTGATCGCCTTCGCCAAGGAGCGGCTGGCGGAAAACGGTGACGCCCTGGAGGCCGCGGCAGAGGCCGGCTTCACGCGGTTTCGCCCTGTTCTGATGACGGCCCTCGCCATGATCATTGGCATGGTCCCAATGGCAATAGGCGCGGGCGACGGAGGTGAACAAAACGCGCCTCTGGGTCGCGCCGTGATCGGAGGTTTGCTCTGCGCAACGGTGGCCACCCTGGTTTTCGTGCCGACTGTATTCGCGCTTTTGCATCATCATCGCCTGAATCGGTCTCGCAGTAGTGGCCAGAACGGAGCTCAGAATGGATAACAAGGACATAACAAACGCTGAGATTCCCGGCTGTCCGCCGGGCGAGGTTCGCGGGCGGCGGCGTACCATGCGCTTGCTTGCCGTGACCGGTGTGACCATGTTCATCCTGCTCGTGATCGTGATCCTTTTTGGTATCCGTGCCCGCGAGCGAGCCGAGTCGAAATTGCGGCAAAACACGAACGAGGCTGCCGCTCAAGAGGTAATGATCATCCACCCCAAGCAGAATGAGCCAATCGATGAGGTCGTGCTGCCCGGAGCCACCCAGCCTTACATCAACTCTCCCGTCTATGCTCGCGCCAGCGGCTACCTGGTCAAGTGGTACCACGACATCGGATCGCGCGTGAAGAAGGGCGATCTGCTAGCCGTGGTCGACGCGCCCGAGCTCGACAAACAACTGACACAAGCACAGGCCGATCTGGAAACTTCCAAGGCCAATTCGAACCTCGCCAAGATTACCGCCGATCGCTGGCAGGGATTGGTCAAAACGCGCTCCGTATCCAAACAAGCGACTGACCAGGCCGTTGATAATCAGAGAGCCTCTGACGCGACCGTCAATTCGTATGCGGCAAACCAGGGTCATTATGCACAGCTGGTTGGATTCGAAAAGATCTATGCCCCCTTCGATGGAATCATCACCATGCGCAACACGGACAATGGCTGGCTGATTGCCGCCGGCCTGAATGCGCCCGGTCAGGAGCTGTTTCAGATCGGGCAAATCAGCACCCTTCGTGTTTTCGTCGCCGTTCCTGAGGTGTATTCGCGCGCTGCTCACGTCGGATCAAAGGCCACCCTTACTCTCGACGAATACCCGGATCGAACCTTTCAGGGCACAATCACCCGTACGTCAAGCTCTATAGACATGGCTTCACGCACCCTCAATACTGAGGTCGATATAGATAATTCCAAAGGCCTGCTTCTTCCCGGAGCCTACGTCCGAGTCCACCTCGCTTTGCCCGCGCAGATTCATTCCGTCATTATTCCGTCCGATACGCTTCTGTTTCGTACCCAAGGTCTACAGGTCGGAGTGGTTCGCAATAATGCCGCTCAACTTGTTCCAGTTACCCTCGGCACTGATTACGGTGAGAGTGTACAAGTAACCTCCGGGCTCACTGTAAGTGACGAAGTCATCGACAGCCCGTCCGATTCGCTAGTTAGCGGCACGCCGGTCCGCATCACGCGGGGGGCGGCAGGTGCCGACCAATGAGCTTTCGGTTCCTAATGCCGGTGGCCGGCGTGATATTTCTTGCCGGTTGTATGGTCGGTCCGAAGTACAAACAGCCGACCGCTGCGGTGCCTCCTGCCTACAAGGAGCTGCCGGAAACGGACCAATGGAAGGTCGCTCATCCCAATGCAGAAGCACTGCGAAGCAACTGGTGGGAGATCTTCGGCGATCCTCAGCTCAATGCTCTGGAAGAACAAGTCACGGTCTCCAACCAGAACCTTAAGATCGCGGAGGCGCGCTTTCGTCAGGCTCGGGCCACAGTTCGTTACTATCGCGCCGGGGAATTCCCCACGATCTCGGTATCACCAGGCGTTCAAGCTTTGCGTTACTCCCCCAATCAACCTTACTTCCCGTCCAGCAGCTCCAGCGGCATCAATTCCGCGGCTAACTTTCTCCTTCCTTTTGATCTGTCCTACGAAGTGGACCTGTGGGGCCGCATACGTCGCACCGTGGCGGCTGCCCGCGAGGAAGCCCAGGCCAGCGCCGGCGATCTCGCATCCACGACTCTTAGCATGCAGGCGGATCTCGCGTACGATTACTTCGAATTGCGCAGCGCCGACTCACAACAGAGGCTGCTGGACGACACGGTGAAGGCCTATACCGAGATGGTTGAACTGACGAGCGCGCTGTTCAACGGCGGCGCGGCGCCAGAGCCGGACGTGGTGCAAGCGCGAACGCAGCTCGACACCACGCGCGTGCAGGATACCGATGTCGGGGTGATGCGCGCTGCGTATGAACACGCAATCGCCATCCTCATCGGCAAGCCGCCGGCAGAGTTCGGCATTGCTCCTCGATCACGACCGTTCGAGCCTCCGGCCGTTCCCGTTGACTTGCCCTCGCAACTGTTGGAGCGCCGCCCCGACATCGCATCCGCGGAGCGCCGGGTAGCGGAGGCGAACGAAGGCATTGGTATCGCGCGGGCGGCGTATTTCCCAAGCCTGACCATCGGGGGCGCCGTGGGCCTGCAGTCTCGATACATTTCTAACTTATTCACCTGGCCAAGCCGCGTCTGGGCGATCGGCCCGCAGGCATCCGAGATCATCTACGATGGCGGCCGCCGTCGCGCCGGTGTGGAGCAGGCGCGCGCTAACTACGACGCAACCGTTGCCACTTATCGCGAGACAACGCTCGAAGCCTTTCAACAGGTGGAAGACAATTTGGCTGCGCTGCGCATCCTCGCCCAGGAAGCAACGCAGGAAGATCAAGCGGTGCAGGAATCGCAAAACGACGTAACTCTATTCACCGCTGCCTACGAAGGAGGCGCCGACCCCTACCTGCAGGTTGTGACCGCACAAACCACGCTTCTCTTCAACCAGCGAAACGAAATCGACATTCTGCGCCGCCAGATGGATGCCAGTGTGCTCTTGATCAAGGCCCTCGGTGGCGGCTGGAATGCATCTCAACTTCCGCCAGCGAAAAGCTTGCCCTGATGTCACTCAGATTCAGCGACGACTTCGCAACTACCTTGAGAGGATAAACAATGGAACGCAGAGATTTCATCAAGTCGGCTGTTGCCTCCGCCGTGAGCGCTGGTGCGACGCTCAATGCTTCGGGGCAGGCGCAAACCCCGGCCCACACCGGCACCCCAATCTCTCGGCCGATGTCACCCGATATGCAATACCGTGATCTGGGGAGCACCGGAGAGAAGGTTTCGGCCATAGGGCTAGGTGGCTATCATCTTGGCAGACAGGCGGATCCCGCTGAGACCGTGCACCTGGTGCGAACCGCGATCGATCGCGGCATTACCTTCATGGACAACTGTTGGGACTACAACGACGGAATTAGTGAAGTCCGCATGGGGCAGGCCTTGCGCGACGGCTACCGCAGTAAGGTTTTCCTGATGTCCAAGATGGATGGCCGAACCAAAGAGGCTTACAACCTTCAATTGGAGCAGTCTCTCGGGCGGTTGCAGACCGACGTCATCGACCTGGTCCAATTCCACGAGGTCATTCGGTTGGATGATCCGGACCGGATCTTTGCACCCGGTGGGGCGCTTGAGGCTGCGATCGCCGCCCGTGAAGCGGGCAGGATTCGGTACATCGGCTTTACCGGTCATAAGGATCCGCTGGTGCATCTCAGGATGTTTGCGACCGCTCAGAAACACGGCTTCCATTTCGACACGGTACAGATGCCGATCAATGTTATGGATGCGCATTTCCGGTCGTTTGCCAGCGAGGTCATGCCAGTTGCCCATGAGCAAGGGACCGCGGTGCTGGCCATGAAGACTTTTGGCGACCACTTCATTCTTGACAGCAAGACGATTGAGCCTGTCGAAGCCCTGCACTACTCGTTGACGCAGCCCGTCTCGGTGGTCATTACCGGGATTGACTCCATGCCGGTGTTGGAACAAGCGTTGACGGCGGTGAAGACCTTTAAGCCCCTGACACGGGAGCAGGTGAGAGCGTTGCTTGACCGGACGCGCGATGCGGCAGGCGATGGCCGCTTCGAACTATACAAAACAACCGCCCACTTCGATGGTACCGAGGCCAACCCGAAATGGCTGGGCTAGGGGATCGTCTACCCAGTAAAGTGGCGGCCAACACTTGAAGGTTGATCCGCCACTTTCCCTCGCGTCATCTTGTCAATCAAGCTAAGTTGTAAAGATTTCGTGTTTCCGGTCATATCGCTTTACCCTCTTCGCGGCGCGACCTGCAACTTCGTTAGCGATGCGATTCAGTCTTGTTGTCTTGGCGGTTTTCTTGACACTTTCCTTGGCAGTTGTAGCGGCGCTAGAGCTATCTTGTCCCGGAGTTTCTGCGGTATCAGTGTGGTTAGGCATTGTTCTTCTCCTTTACTAGTGGGAAAGCATTTGCGATGCCAGAGATGGTGAAAGGGATAACCTGCGATGTAATTGAATCAAAGCGGCTTTATTCTCTGGGGATCCTGGTTTGCGTGAACCGCACCTGGGCGTAAGTCGAAATGCGGACAGGGTCCGCAGGTTTATCGACACATCCCTCTTGTCACGTAATGAATGCATTGATTCCCTTGGGTTTCTCAGTTGACTTACAGAACGAACACGTAAACCACAGAATCGACGGAGAAAGTATGTTTGTTGAATGGGCCCACACGCGGCCACACCAAGATCCCACGGCATACTATGCGGAGCCTAGCCGCTGGAGCCTATCGTCGGCGAAACGCTGCGTCGATTTGCTCTTTGCCGCTGCGGCGCTTCTGCTCCTCTGGCCCTTGCTGCTGGTTACGGCCCTCTTAGTTTGCTACGACTCCCCGGGACCGGTGATCTTTCGCCAGAAACGGATCGGACGTCACGGGGTCCTCTTCACTGTCTTCAAGTTCAGGACTATGGAGATAGCCGGCCCGGTAGAAGGACCCTGCGTGAGCAAGCGCGGGGATCCGCGGGTGACAAGAATTGGAAAATATCTGCGCAAGTACAAATTGGATGAACTTCCCCAACTTTTCAACATATTACGTGGACAAATGAGCCTTATTGGGCCGCGGCCTAAAGTGCCTCATTTGGAAGCGATGCGTATGCCATTTCGGCCCGGGCTGACGGGGGCGGCGACGCTCGCTTTTCGACGTGAGGAAGAGATGCTGCAACACGTTCCCGATGACGATCTTGAGGCTTACTACTGCCGCATGATCAAGCCTTTGAAGGCAAGAATCGATTGGGAATACATGCGTGAAGCAACCCTCGCGAGTGATTTCGCTCTACTCTATGAGACCGCCCGTTGCTGCGTCTCGACCCGCGCCAACTCCCGGGAAGTTGATTTTTCTCAATCCGCCTAGAGTGTTTCCCGGCGTCTGGAAACTCGTTCGTGCCGATGGGTGTCGGAAAGCATTCAGATCTGTCGGAATTTTGACTCGCACTGTCGGTGGGGTTCAAACATTCTCCAGCGTCTACCGAAGAAGATCCGTGAATTCAGCTACATCGCAGGATATTTGGATCTGTCCGTATTTTGGCATGGTGAATGCACTAACGCAGTTCGTATCCGGCCCCCCGAAGACCATTGCAAAGGTGTTACATGTCCATCCCACTACGAGAGTTTGGCAAGACAGGCGTCAAGATCTCTGCACTCGGTCTCGGCGGCCATCATATAGGCGGCGCGAAAGATGAGAAAACCGCCATCGAAATTGTGCGCCGCGCCCTCGACGGGGGCATCACTTTTTACGACAACGCCTGGGAATACTATCGGGGCAAAACCGAGTCCTGGGTGGGCCTGGGTCTCAAGGGCCAGCGCGACAAAGCCTTCATCATGACCAAGGTGTGCACTCACGGCCGCGACGCTTCGCTCGCCATGCAGATGCTCGAACAATCGCTGCGTCGTTTTCAAACCGACCACCTCGACTTGTGGCAGGTGCACGGCGTCGTCTTTCAGAATGATCCCGAGCTGTTCATTCGTCCCGGCGGCGCCGCAGAGGCGTTGCTCAAAGCGAAGCAACAGGGGAAAGTACGCTTCGTCGGATTCACCGGCCACAAAGACCCTGATGTGCATCTTGCCATGCTCAACACCGGTTTTCCCTTCGACTCCGTTCAGATGCCGCTGAACGCCTTTGATGCCACTTACTGCATGAGCTTCGAGCAGAAGGTGCTGCCCGTTCTCAATCAGCGTGGGATCGCGCCACTCGGCATGAAGCCTATCAGTGGGCATGGGGATCCGGTGCAGGCGGGTGTGCTAACGGCCCGAGAAGCGCTGCGCTACGCCATGAGCCTCCCTGTGGCCTGTACCATCTCCGGGGCCGAAGAGCTGCACATTCTCGAACAGAATCTTGAAATCGCACAAAATTTCGAACCGATGACCCCAGCTGAAATGCAGGCACTGCGCGACCGTTGTCGCCAATATGCAGCGGATGGACGTTTCGAGCTGTACAAAGTTTCCCTGAAATTCGACAATCCCGAAGCCCGGTGGGCCCACGAATACCCTCTCGACACTGCGCAGGCAGAGGTCAAGGACATCATCAAGGAAGCAGATAACACGGGCCACGCATGGCCCCAGGTTTAGTGCTTATAGGGAGGAAAGAGAACACATGCGGCAATTCGTAGCTGTCATCATGCATGTTACATCGATAGCAGCCTTACATCTAACCAGGTGTGGACTGTTATGAATGACAACAACCTCAAAATCGGATCTGAAATAAGCCGCAGGGGATTTTTGAAAGGCGCCGCGATCGCCGGAGTTTCCGCCGTGATTCCAGCGGAGAGCTCTCGCGGGGCAGTCGAATCCACCGTCGGCGGCTTCCAGGCGCAAAAGCGCCCTCTGGGTCATACCGGCCTCGAATGTTCCATCCTGGGTATGGGCGGCTTCCATCTCGGCACCGTTTCGGATCAGGCTGAGGTGAACAATATGGTTGCCAAAGCCATCGACCACGGTATCAATATCTTCGACAATGCCTGGGTATTTCACGGCGGTCTCAGTGAAGAGAAGCTCGGCCTCGCCCTCAAAGGCAAGCGAGAAAAAGCCATCGTTATGAGCGCCGTCTGCACGCATGGCCCCGGTCAGGACGTCGCCATGCGCATGCTGGATGCGTCGCTGAACCGCCTGCAGACCGATCATCTCGATGTCTGGCAGATCCACGAGGTTATCTACCACAATGACCCCGAACTGATCTACGCGCACGACAGTGTTCTCGAGGCCGTTGCCCAGGCAAAGCAGCAGGGGAAGGTCCGCTTCGTAGGATTCAACGGACACAAGTACCCCGCAATCAATCTGGAGATGCTCAACCGCGGCTATGCTTTCGATGTTGTCCAGCTGCCCCTCAATCCACTGGATCCGGCTTTCCGCAGCTTTGAAACCAGTGTCCTGCCCCTCGCCAATCAGCGCGGCATCGCGGTGCTGGGAATGAAGAGCATGGGTGGTTCAGGCGAGCTCATCACAAATGGCGCATTCACACCTTCTGAGGCGCTTTCCTACGCCATGAGCCTGCCCGTCGCCACGACCATCAGCGGCATCGATTCCATGGAAGTCCTGGACCAGAATCTGGCCATCCTACACGATTTTAAGCCGCTCTCCGCCGATCAGATGCAGGCCCTCCGCGACCATGGCAAACAATTCGACGATGGCCGATACGAACTCTACAAAAGCACCCTGAAATACGACAGCGATCTTGGCCGTAGCCAGCACGGTTATCCCTCCGCCGCTGTACTTCCCTTGTGAGTGTGCAAGAGTCAACGCGGTGGCGGTGAACTCTATTCGACCCAATGTGTTCAAAACGAAGAGGAGCAGATTTATGTATAAAGCAAGGACCCTTTCAGCTGCCATGCTCGCCCTGGGATCGATGACGGTCATACTCGCCCAAAGCGGACCCATGAAGGTCGCGAGCGGCCACCGCGAGATTTTGCTCGAGACGACCCAATCGTGGAATGGCAAGCCGTACACCCACTACCCCACGGGCCAGCCGCAACTCACCACGATCAGATTGACCATTGATCCACATACGGCCCTGCCTTGGCACACCCATCCCTTTCCAAACGTCGTCTATGTTCTCTCAGGCTCTCTCACGTTGCACGACCAAGCCAGCGGCAAGACTCACGTCGTTCACCAGGGAGAGGCGGTCGGAGAATCAGTCGACGACGTTCATCGGGGCGAGTCTGGCGACCAACCCACTGTGCTGCTCATTACCTATGCCGGCACACCGGGAGTTCCGACCTCGATCCCCGCAAAGGGCGAGAAGGCAGAGTACTAACCTGGGGAAACAGGTATAAAGAGGAGATGGAAATGAATAGAAAGAAGCTTGGCAACTCGAACATGGAACTGACACCGATCGGGTTCGGTTCATGGGCAATCGGGGGTGGTGACTGGCAATTTGCCTGGGGCCCGCAGGACGACAACGATTCGATCGCCGCGATTCATAAGGCGCTTGACCTGGGTATCAACTGGATTGACACAGCGGCAGTTTATGGCTTGGGACATTCCGAGGAGATGGTCGCGCGCGCGCTCAAGGCCACCTCTCACCAGCCATATATCTTCACCAAATGCGGCCTTGTATGGGATGAGAAGCGCGAGGTGACCAATAGTCTGAAGCAGATTCGCCGCGAAGCGGAGGACAGCCTTCGGCGCCTCGCGGTGGATGCCATCGATCTCTACCAAATGCACTGGCCTAAGCCGGACGAGGAGATCGAAGACGCATGGGGTGTAATGGCCGACCTGCAAAAGGAGGGCAAGGTCCGTTGGATTGGTGTCTCTAACTTCAGCGTGGACCAGATGGAGCGAGTTGGGAAGATCGCTCCGATTACATCGAACCAGCCGCCCTACTCCATGTTGAACCGCGCGGTTGAGGCGGCGATTTTGCCATTCTGTGAGAAGAACAATATTGGCGTTATCAATTATGCCCCTATGCATTCCGGTCTATTGACGGGGGCCATGACCAAAGAGCGCGTCGCTAAGTTCCCGAGTGATGATTTCCGCCGCAATGCCAAGAACTACCAGGAACCTCTGTTATCGCGGAACCTGGCTGTGGCGGACTTTATCGGAAAAATAGGGGCGAGGCACGGAGTGAGTGCCGGTGTTGTGGCGATTGCGTGGACCTTGCATCATTCTGCAATTACCGCGGCAATCGTCGGCGGCCGCAACGCAAAGCAGGTAGAAGGCGTGATTCCTGCGGCGACATTCCGGTTATCGGACGAGGAGTTTTCAGAAATTCAGACCTATCTCACCAAGAACGTGGTCTAACGGAGGGGGCGGACCTGAACCAGCGGGGCATGACCTAACTACGCATATGCGGAAGGTAGTCATTACCGGGCCATCTCCGGTTCAGGTCCTCGCCGTAACTGGGCCATTAGAGGTCTTTTTCAATGCGCCTGACAATGCTCGCTCTGGGCGGTGACCGATGCCTGGTCTCCATTCGCCGGGCGATATCAGAGAGGGTAACCTCAGGGCCTGAAGGAACAATCAGAGCGAATACTGTGCTGGCGATGATGAGACCACCCGCAATACAGGCAAAAGTAAACATCGAACCTCCGAGGATCGGCGGCAAGGCTAGGCAGAAGTTTCTAGATCAACTTTCGTCGGAGAACCAAAATCGGCGATGGCGCTAATTGCTTCAACACTCATTAGACGATTGCCGGGCTGTGTTGGATTCGCGATCGAGTGTCACCTATCTCCCCTCCCCGATTATCCTGAACGAAACCACCGCACATCATAGCCACGCGGTATCTGCCATCCGGCAGAGCGTCTGCAGGGGATTCATTCTGGCGGTATGAGTGTCGTAAGTGTCGTCGTCCTCTGTCGACATTTCAACTGACACTTCCCATGATTTTTCCGCAATCACGAGACGTCCGCAGAATTACCCTCCTTAATTCAGCTTTATCGCGACATATTCCATTCGCCCCTTTTTTGGCATTGCGAATGCAATAAGACCTGTAAGGCGCTGCAAGGGGGCTCGATCAACCTTCATTGCCTCCCGGAAGCCCGTGTTGGGTCTCCTTTCACTCTCTCCAAATCCGGTTTATCAAACGCAATCGACGCACCAGACACACTGAAAGAACAAAAGAGGTTGGTATGCTGCTGCCAATTCACTTAGCTGAGGAAAGACCCATACCTTACGCAACGGCCAGCGACTTCTGTAGAGCCTTTACTGAAGAGCTGCACAGTCTATACCTGCTGTCGCTCCTGCTTACCGCGGACAATGACAAAGCCGAGGAATGTTTTGTCAATGCGATGGGCGAATGCGGGGATGGGATCGGGGTCTTCATGGAGTGGGCTTCTTCATGGGCTCGGCGCGCCATTCTCAAGCATGCAATCCAGCTGATCCGGCCTGTCGCAGAGCACCCGGATAGTTTGCCGTTCATCAGGCCGAAGGGACCGGCTACGTCAGCGGAGAACAAACCCTTCGCCGCAATTCTCGCGCTCGGTGCGTTCGAGCGCTTTGTGTACGTCATGTCGATTCTCGAAGGGCAGTCTGAGCAAGATTGCGCAGTTCTTCTCAGATGCTCGCGGCGCGATGTCATCGTTGCCCGCGTGCTGGCGCTTACGCGTCTGTCAAACAGCGAAGTCGCCTACGCGCAAGCCGGCGAGGTTATGTAGGTCCGACGAACAAATCCCAGGGAGTTTCAAATGCGGCTATTCCATGGAATGAGAACTCTTGCCATGCTGTTCTTCCCGCTCATTGCGGTCGAGATGGTATGGGCGGCCCCCCCAGATCCGAAGCTTCTTTCGCTCGTTCCTCCTGATACCCAGCTTGTGGCAGGGGCATGTAACCAAACGCACCCGGGGACTCCAGAAAGTTTTCTCCTGACGGGCCGCTATAACCTGATTGATCGTCGCGACTTTCTCTCGCTTGCTGGAGTGGATGACGCCATGAAGATCAGCCAGACGATCTTCGCAGCCGGAGGTAGTGACGCAACCACCTGGGGAGAGCACAGCATTCTGGTAAGCGGGATTTTCAACCAGGAGCGCATCTTCAAAGCCGCACTCCAGAACGGAGCGACTGTCACTGACTTCAAAGGTATTCGAGTCTTGGTGCAGCAACCGTTTGCACGTGAGCTGGGCACAATTAAGGGGGTCCGGTGGTTGGCGGTGGTGGAGTCAAAAGTTGCACTTTTCGGAACCAGGTTGAGTGTCGAACTAGAACTCAACAGGTACTTGGCAGGGAGCGCGGCGGATCCTTTGCTGGTGCAAAGGGTCTCCCGCCTGCGCGGCGATAATGCAACCTGGTCGGTCCTGGGATCGTTTGACGTCGACAATAACCTGGAGCAAGTGTTCGGTTCACTCGATCCTGTCCTGGCCAACCTGATCCACGACCGAAAGTCATTTCAATTTGGTGTTCACTACGGTAAGAAGGTCGAACTCGAGTATGACGCGGTCGTGCCTTCCGCTGCGCCCACACAGTCGATCTCGAACTTTTCCGGGCAGTCCCTAGTTGAGGGAAATGGCAAGGGGTCTTCGCTATTATCTCGCCAGGACCCCGCTGGGCCGCATGGCGTAGTGAAGCTTACTGCGGCTCAGTATAAAGCATGGCTGGCCGAGTGTGCGCAAGTCGCCGTCCTCAAAAGTGGAAATTAGCGAGTACGACAGTCGAGGGCAGGTCCGTCGACTGTCGTACTTTCGACCCTTGGTCGAAATTTCCGGCGGCAATCCTTGCCCTTAACAACGTATTCGATCGGCGCTCCTGTCGTAGACGCTCGACAATTGTCGACCAAGTGTGTCGAAATCCCGACGCCTAGTCGACAAATCACCGTTCACGACGCAAAGTCCTTCTGTCTTCAATCAGTTGCCGTGGTCCTGACTAGAACGCGATTTGGCATGCCACGTGCAGTAGGGATTGCCAAGAATCACGGCCCTTGGGTCTCAAGCAGAATCAAACGCTTTTAAAGAGGGAGTTGGCCTAATGAGCACATTTATCGCACCAGCCAATAATTCGGTTATCATGACCAGCCTGAAGGAGATGAGCGACGCCGGCCTAGTCTCGGCTGCGAAGTCTGGGGACGCTGTCGCCTTTGTTGAACTCAGCAGGCGCCATTCCGACAAGATTCTGCGCAGGACATATCGCATCGTAAAGAATTGGCAGGATGCAGAGGATGTCCTTCAGGATTCCTTTATGAAAGCCTTCATTCACCTGAAGGACTTCGAGGAAAGAGCCAGTTTCTCTTCATGGCTCACACGCATCGCGATCAACACCGCGCTCATGCTTTTGCGGAAGAAGCGCTTTCACCTTGAGATCTCGACCGGCAGCGCCGACGATGATTTCGGCATTCGGGAATGTTGGGAACCCAGGGATCTTGCTGAAAGCCCCGAAAACCGTTGCGCACGGCGAGAGCAGGAAGAGCTGCTTAAGGGAGCAATTCAAGGGTTGCCGCCGATACTCCGCGACGTGGTTCAGATGAGCCATGGAGAAGGCCGCTCCATAGAAGAGATTGCGCATTCTCTGAGCATTTCAGTGCCGGCGGCCAAGTCGAGGCTCGCGCGTGCGCGAACGGCATTGCGTAGCTCCCTGGTGGGCGCAGAGATGAGGCAGACTGCCTAAGTTGGATACTGAGAAGGGGAGCTTTAACGCCGGGGCCAGTATGGCATAGGGATGGTCTCAGCGCGACTTACTCAGATGATATTGCTCCGTGCAGTATGTCTTAACTGCGGAAAGAAGTTCGCGTCGAAAACATTTCCAAGAAAGAGCATCCACACAGAGGTCTCTCCACTGCGCTACCCCGGATTTCCTGTTGAGGTTGGTGGCGGTGGCGAACTTCATGCGGCTTTCCTCCCTGAAAGCCGCACACGCGGGCGTCGGTGAGCGCAGCGTAACAGGAAATCCGAGTGCGCTCCGGTCGAGATGACAAAGGGGAGGGTGGCGCTTCCAAGGAGAGTAGTGGCTAAACAGATCTGCGGGAGCTCAGCAGCCATTCGTCCCATCGCTTTTGGTGCCATTGCCCCTGCAACAGAATTGTCATCCCGAGAGGCAGGGCTGCGAGAAATTCAGGCTAAGTACGTCGAAACGCGAAGAAGTTAAAAAAGTCACAGGCTCCGACCGGAACGCGGCGTAGTGGAGGGACCTGCTGTCTGAAAGAAAGTCTCTCCCGCGCCGTCAAAACTCGCTCCTCTGAAAACCCTCCTAACTCCGGCGCCCGCGACAGTTTTGGCAAACCACGCTGCACCGTTGCATCTTATTCCCAGCCCAACTAGACTTACGGTTCCCTCCACGAGGAGAAAAACCCTTTTTTTTGGCAATAACCATATCTTGACTCCCGGACGGAAGTGACAAACATTTTGATTGCGCATGTCCATCCAGAAACGAGGTTCTCGTGAGCTCGGCCGTACGCGGCGCCCTGGTCGCGTTCTTGTGTGCTACCACATCGGGGATGGCCCGAGGTGGAGCGCCCCGCCCGGGTAATAGGCCCGCTACTCCTGAAGTGGTGCGTAAGGCGCAGGTCGAGCCTCGCACCATCACTCTGCCTGTGGTCGACGGGAAAGGTATCCGCTTCACCCGGCTCTCCACGGACGAAGGGTTATCGCAAACGAAGGTGACTCACGTCGTGCAGGACGATCAGGGATTCATGTGGTTTGCCACGCAATATGGGTTGAACCGCTACGATGGTTACAACTTCAAATTGTTCGTTCACGATCCAAGAAATCCCAACAGCCTCAGCGGGGTATACATCAGGACCCTCTTCAAGGACCGCGATGGCGCGCTCTGGGTTGGGTGCGATCAATTTCTCAATAAACTCAATCGCGCGACCGAGACGTTTACGCGCTACCCGGTTCCCTTCGTCAACCACATTAGTCAGGACCGCGCCGGAACTTTGTGGTTGGCAACTGTCAACGGCCTGTACAGTTTAAATCCGGACACCGGAACTATCCGGCATTATGCTAACAACCCAAATGATCCTTCGAGCTTGGGTAACGATGTCAAGTCGACCGGCGAAGATAAAGAAGGCAGGTTTTGGGTTGCGAGCTTTGGGCACCTGAATGAATTCGACCGCAGAACGGGCAAGGTCACGCGGCGCATTCCGATACCTGGAGCTCCGCTGGGGTTTGGATTTTACGAGGATCGCTTCGGCGTATTCTGGATCTTCCACGACGGCCCCAACGCATTATCCGTGTTTGACCCCAAGACGAATACGCTCACCAATTATTCGTTTCACGAGCTGGAGCCGTCCGCCACGGCCTTGACAGTTGTCATGGCCATGACCGAGGACCGGAACGGCAATCTGTGGCTTGCAACACACGGCGCTGGTTTGCTCAGGTTTGACCGCGAGCACCGAAGATTCATCCGTTACCGCAACGACCCCGGTGATCCTAACAGCTTCCCACAGAACAACGTCGAGAACCTGTTTGCGGATCGGGAAGGGAGCGTCTGGGTTAGCCTGGGTACGATGGGGGTAGCCCACTTTACCACCAACCCCCTGCCGTTCAAGACAATTCCTCATCTCGACAGCGGGGAGGGTGGGGCTGAACCCTTTGTTGGCGCAATCTACGAGGATCATCAGGGAATCCTGTGGATCGGTACGATCGAAGCACTCAATGCTCTCGACCGCAAGACCGGGCGCTACACTTCCTACCGCCGCGCGGCCGGACCAGCAGCCAGTACCGATGTGATCACCATTCGCGAAGACCCTTCCGGCAATATCTGGGCTGGAACTTATAACCATGGGCTGCTCCGTCTTGACCGGCGGACGGGAAAATTCCAGACCTACCGTCACAATCCGGCTGATCCATACAGTCTGAGCAACGACGTCGTGACCCGTCTTCTTATCGATCACAACGGAACCCTCTGGGTCGCCACCAACGATGGTCTCAATCGTTTCGATGCGGCGACCGGACGTTTCACGGTTTACAAGCCGGACCCGCCGAACAGCATCGTCGACTATCTTGAACTGGTCGAGGACCAGAACGGGGCCCTCTGGCTGGGCACCGACTCCTCAGGTCTGCATCGTTTCGATCCCGCCACGGCTCAATTCACCGGCTACGAACACGACATGGATCGTCCCGGGACCTTGAGCGACAACCGGGTGAACTCGGTGCACTTTGATCGTTCCGGCACTATGTGGGTAGGTACTCAGAACGGGCTGGACAAGTTTGACTCGAAGACCGGCACATTCACTGTATACACTCAGCGCGATGGTCTGCCTGGCAATGCAGTGGGCTGCATCCTCGAGGATGACCACTCCAACCTTTGGATGAGTACTAATAAGGGGATAGCGAAATTCGATCCGCGGAGCGCGTCGGTCAATAGTTACTCCACTGCGGAAGGACTGCCGGGCCCGGACTTGACCGGCTGGGGAGCTTGCTTCAAGAATCGAAGTGGAGAAATGTTCTTCGGGGGCTTTAACGGAGCCACTTTCTTCCATCCGGACAGCGTTGCGGACCCTTCGTACAGCCCCCCGGTAGTGCTAACCGAATTTCGGCTTTCGGGCAATCCGGTTGACATCGGAGGCGGTTCGCCATTGAGCAAATCCATTACTTATACCACCCGCTTGACGCTCTCTCATGAGGAACGCAATTTCTCGTTAGCATTCTCCGCCCTCAGCTATCTCAGCCCGGGCACCAACAGGTATCGCTACAAGCTTGAAGGATTGGACGACACCTGGCACGATGCCGGAAGCAACGAGCGTCTGGTTACCTACACCACACTGCCGGCGGGTCTATATACGTTTCGCGCACAAGGCGCGACCAGCCGCGGCGTCTGGAGCGACCCAGGGGTCGCCGTGCTCCTCAGGATCCTTCCTCCGTGGTGGAGCACATGGTGGTTTCGTGTGCTCTGCGCTGCCGTTTCGGTGACCCTGCTCGGCGCATTTTATCGATGGCGCATTCACCAACTACGGCGCCAGGAAAAGCATCTGCGAGACGTGGTGGAAACAATTCCGGCGATGGCGTTTTCCTCCGGGCCCGACGGGTCGGCTGAATTTGTAAACCGGCCTTGGCTCGACTACTCAGGGTTGTCGCAGAAAGCCAACCTGGGCTCTGGCTGGCAGCTCACAATTCACCCCGACGACCTGGATCACCACCTGAGCAGGTGGCGCGCGTCGCTCGAAACCGGCGCGCCCTTCGAGAACGAGTCACGCCAGCGCGATGCCAATGGCGAATATCGCTGGTTTCTCGTTCGTGCTGTCCCCTTGCGCGATGAGCACGGAAAAGTTCTCAAGTGGTATGGAACCCTCACAGACATTGAAGATCGCAAACGCTCAGAACAAGAACGCGAAAAAGTACGCCAGCTGCAGGCAGATCTCGCGCATGAGAACCGGGTCAGCTTGATGGGAGAGTTGGCCGCCTCTCTGTCTCACGAACTGAGACAGCCCATCACTGCGGCCATCACAGACGCCGAAACCTGTATGCGCTGGCTTTCGCGCGACCAGCCCGATGTCGAAGAGGCGCGCGAAGCGACGATGAGAATCATGAAAGACGGGACCCGTGCAGCCGAAATAATTGACCGTTTGCGATCTTTTTATAGGAAAGGGGCTCCGCCGGAACGCGAATTGGTCGATGTGAACGAATTAGTCCTTGAAATGCTCGTCCTGCTGGGCAGCGAGGCCGATCGCTACTTCATTACCATGCGCACGGACCTTGCCGCCGAACTTCCCCAGGTTACCGCCGATCGCGTGCAACTGCAGCAGGTTTTGATGAACCTAATGCTTAATGGCATCGATGCGATGAAAGACGTCGATGGGACGCGCGAACTAACCATCAAGTCACAGCGAGCGCAAGACGGGCAACTTCAGGTGTCCGTCAGCGATACCGGCGTGGGGCTTCCACCGCAGCAGGAGGACCAAATCTTTGATGCGTTCTTTACCACTAAGGCTGACGGCAGCGGCATGGGGCTTCGCATCAGCCGCTCCATCGTTGAATCGCATGGTGGCCGCTTGTGGGCGGCTGCTAACTCGCCGCGTGGCGCCAACTTTTATTTCACGCTATCGGCCAACTCCCAGGTATATCAATGACCACTCCAGGTGATCCCGCGGATTCATCTTCTTAAGGATGTCGCGGCTGGGTGCGAGACCTGGTTCTGTAATTCGGGCCCAAAAACCGTCAGAATGACTATTATGGGGTTCGTACAGCCATGACGACGAGGTTGCCCTCCATGACCGAGCCTTCTGGGTACGCGCTGGAGCCCATCCCGCAAGCTCCAGACTTCACCCTCTACCGTGGCCGGCAGCATGGCGGCAGCGGCATGGTACTTCGCATCCGCCGCTCTATCGTTGAATCGCATGGAGGCCGCTTGTGGGCTGCCGCTAACTCGCCGCGGGGCGCCAATTTTTATTTCACTCTATCCGCTAAAGGCCAGGTATCTCAATGACGACTACAGGTAATCCCACGGTATTCGTTATTGATGACGACGACTTGGTTCGTTCCGCCATTCAAGGCCTGCTGAAATCGGTGGGCCTGCGGGCCGAAACCTTCGGGACGACGCAACAGTTCTTGTCCTCCAAGCGCCCGGATGGGCCAAGTTGTCTGGTTCTCGACGTGAGGCTTCCTGGAGTCAACGGACTGGATTTTCAGCGGCAGTTGGCTGATTCCGGCGTCCGCATTCCCATCATCTTCATAACTGGTCATGGGGATATTCCGATGTCGGTAAAGGCGATGAAATCCGGTGCGGTGGAGTTCCTGACTAAGCCCTTCCGGGACGAGGACCTGCTGAATGCGATTCACCAGGCTTTGGATCGCGATCGGATAACGCTTGAACAGCAGCATGAGCTTGCTGAATTGCGAACCCGTTACGATTCGCTGACGGCGCGTGAGCGCCAGGTGATGGGTCTTGTGGTTTCAGGCATGCTCAATAAACAAATCGCGTATGAGCTCGGGACCAGCGAAATCACGGTGAAAATGCAGCGCGGGCATGTAATGCGGAAGATGCGCGCTGAATCACTAGCGGAACTAGTCCGAATGGCTGCCAAGCTTTAACTTTGGCGGCAGAGCGGCTCGCCCCTAGTGTTGCGTAAACGCAACAGGCGGAACTGCTCATTGCCCATCCAACCCCGGCACGACTTTAAAGGCTGCGGAAAAAAGTGCCATTTGGAGTGGAAAGGGTCCCTCAGCGGCTAAAGCCGGATTCATTGCAAAGCATTAACGTACGGCTTGAAGGCCGTACCCTTCAGAAACATGAGCTTTTCCGCAAGCTGTTTAGTCAGGCTGCGGAAAAACTCGCTGTTGGGTAGACCCGGACTTTCATCGAACTGTGCCAGCCCCGGACTACCTCGCCGCGGCGAGCATCAGTCCGGAGGAGCGGGTTTTCAAACCCGCGAGAACACTTTATCTCCCAATGATCGGGCTTTTAGTCAAGGTGAGAACGGCCCCGAGCTATCCAATCAGCCCCTGCGCTTATTTCTAGCCCGCGCTCTCATGCTTTGTATCAGGGCACGACTTTAGTCGGGCCGTACAGGACCAGAAAAAATCGGGCTTTAGCCCCTGGGCTTTTCTTCTACAGGCGGAAAAACACCGTGCGACGCTGAGAATTTTCTTGGGTACTCACACACCCTCAAAAGCCCAATTCTCTTTTAATCCTATACGCCCCGACTAAAGAGGCTGCGGAAAAGTGGTGCCCTGATAAAGCATCACAACCGCGAGTGCTTCTAGCTTTGAAATGGAGTCGAATCGTCTCCGATAAGCACCGGGAGCAGCGAAATCATGGTGTAACTGCGGTCCGGGGATAACATAGAAAGCCCGTGCCGAATCACTCGCGAACGACTGCGAAATGGCCGCCATGCCTTAGCTGTGGCGCGGGAGTTTACATACCAAAGTATGATTGCGCGGGGGTTGGCTTCACCGCTAGCTTTTTACCATGGCGATTCAAAGAAAGGCCAATATGGTTGCGATTGTCGATGACGATGACTTGATGCGCACTGCTTTGCAAGGCCTATTGAAATCAGCTGGCTTGGTAGCGTTGGCTTTTGTGTCGGCAGAGGAATTCCTAAGGTCTGGCCGCCAGCATGACACCGCCTGTCTGATTACGGATATCCGCATGCCGGGAATGTCGGGCCTGGAACTGCAGGCCCAATTAAATGCAGACCATTGCCGGATTCCGACCATCTTTATAACCGCACATGGCGACGCGAAAATGCGCATGCAGGCGATGAGAGCAGGCGCAGTGGAGTTCTTGGCAAAGCCATTCGACGATGAAGCTCTGCTGGAGAGTGTTCGAGCGGCGATGGAGAACTAAACCCGACAAGGAGCTGTGATCGCGATAGACAGGAGATTGCTGTGGAATCCTTCCGAAGGTCCGGGTCCGGTGAACAGGTACATAATCGGCGCAGGTTCGAGCAGATCATAGGCAGGAGCCCTGCTCTGGAATCGGTCCTTGAAGAAGTCGGACGCGTGGCGCCTACCGATTCCACCGTTCTTGTCGAGGGGGAGACAGGCACCGGCAAAGAGTTGATCGCGCAAGCAATTCACAACCTCAGCTCGCGATGCGGGCGCGCGTTCATACGGTTGAATTGTGCTGCCATTCCGCTGGATCTGTTGGAAAGCGAGCTTTTTGGTCACGAGAGAGGTGCGTTTACCGGAGCCATCGCGCAAAAGATTGGCCGTTTTGAGCTGGCCGACAAAGGTACGCTTTTCCTGGACGAGGTGGGCGACATCCCGCCGGCATTGCAGCCCAAACTTCTACGCGTACTACAGGAACAGGAGTTCGAGCGGCTGGGCGGCACGCGGACTCACCAGGTGGATGTTCGGCTGGTTGCGGCAACCAACCGTGACCTGGCGGAGATGGTGAAGCGAGGCGAATTCCGCAGTGACCTGTACTACCGCCTCAATGTTTTTCCCATCAAGCTGCCACCACTGCGGGCTCGCCGCGAAGACATCCCGGAGCTGGTGAGGCATTTTGCCGAGATTCTCGGCCGCCGTTTGGGCAGGCAAATCGAACACATTCCTGCGGAAACCATGTCTGCACTCAGTTCCTACCACTGGCCGGGCAACATCCGCGAGTTGCAAAACCTGATCGAACGAGCCGTGATCCTTTCCAACAGCGGCGTGCTTCCGAACCCTTTGCCGGCTGCCGGAATTCAACATGTCGCCTTTTCTCCGGCGGCAGCGACTCTTAAAGACACCGAACGCGCCATGATTCTGCGCACACTGGAAGCGAGCGCTTGGGTGATCGGAGGCCCGAATGGCGCAGCGGCCAAACTTGGCCTCAAGCGCACCACGCTGATCTGCAAGATGCAGAAGCTGGGGATCAGCAGGCCGGTTCTGCAAAGCAATCCGGATCTGATCGAACCCGCAATCCGGGACCCGGCCCCGGCGCCGCAATTGCAACAGTAGGCCGCCGGGTTAGGCAGCGGAAGACGAGCATGACAATGTGAACTGGAAGGTCGCGCCCCGTTCGGAGTTGGCGTTTGCCCACAAGCGGCCGCCATGCGACTCGATAATCCTCCGGCTGATCGACAATCCCATACCGGTGCCCTGCGGTTTGGTGGTGAAGAACGCCTCGAAAATGCGATCGGCTCGATCTGGCGCGATTCCCATGCCCGAATCACTGACCGAAATCAGCAACTGACAATCCGCGGTGTTCTTCGAAGTGACGGTCAACTCCCCGCCCGTCTCCGTCATCGCCTCTATACCGTTGAGCATGAGGTTCATCAACACCTGCTGCAACTGCACGCGATCCCCTGGGATCGTCGCCAGCTCAGGGTCACACTCGGTGCGGATAACAATGGAGCTCCGACTCGCCTGATCCTGCAGCATAACGATCATCTCTCGAATGATTTCGTTTACGTCCACCAGCTCCCGTTGCGGGCTATCTCGCCTGTAGAGTGAGCGAACCCGGTCGAGGATGTCCGCAGCCCGCGTGGCGTCGTTGACCATTCTCGAAGCAGCCTCGCACGCCTCTGCAATATCAGGCGCATCACGCCGTAGCCACCGAACGCAAGTCTTGGCATTGATCACAGAGGAGGTGATCGGCTGCTTCACCTCGTGAGCCAGGGATGCCGTCAGTTCTCCCATCATGCTTACGCGATTGATGTGCGCCAGGTCTGCCTCTAGCTGGCGCAGCCTCTCTCGCTCCTCCGCTGCCCGCTTGTGGTCGGTAATGTCAATATTCGAGCCGATGTAGCCCGCGAATTCTCCCGCACCGGTGTATCTCGGAATGCCACTTTCAATCATCCATCGGTATTCGCCATCCACTCGCTTCAGGCGATACTCCATCCGGAAAGGCTCTCGGGCATGGAAGGCGGGCAGGAAACCGTCGAAGCAACCCTGCACATCGTCTGGATGCACGCCTTCGACCCATCCCGTGCCCACTTCTTGCTCCATGCTTCGGCCAGTGAACTCCAGCCACGGCTTATTGAAAAAGTTGCAAAGGCCATCCGTTCCGGTCATCCAAATAAGCACCGGCGCCGTATCCGCCATTTCCTTGAACCGCGCCTCGCTTTCCCGCAGCCGTTCTTCAGCTTGCTTTCGGTCGGTGATGTCCCGGTATACCACGTAATTCGCAATCTGCTCGCCAGAAGCCGTAATCACCGGAACGGCAAGGATGGAGACACGAATATCACTGCCATCCTTTCGTTTGCGAACAGTTTCGACCTCGACTCGACCGCGGTGTCTGATTTCCTTTCTCTCTTCGCGGGAGATCTCAACCAGCGCTTCAGGAACGATAAGATCATCAATCGAGCGTTCCAGAACCTCCTCCTCCTCGTAACCGAACATGCGGATGAACTCTTTGTTGACGCTAGCCACGCAGTCGTCCATTCTTAAGACAGCAGACGCTTCCGGAGACTGCTCAAAGAAGCTATCCAACCGAAAAATATGCTTCTGCAGTTCCTCTTGTGCCCGCTCCTCCATCTCCGTGTTGATCCCGTACCAGCGAATTATTTGTCCGCCGGCGTCGCGCCGAGGCTCGGCCCGAATCACAAACCAGAGATAGGATCCGTCGTGTCGACGCATGCGCAGCTCGGTTTCAAAGGAGTTCCCTTGCGTCAAGGCTGCTCGCCATTTCTTCTGAAAATCGGATTTGTCTTCGGGATGGATGGCTTCGCTCAACCCCCCGGCTCTGACCTGATCTAAGGTCAGCCCCGTGTAGTCAAGCCATTTTTGGTTGCAGAATTCCAGGCTGCCATCTGGGAGAGCGCTCCAGACAAATCCCGGAATTGCCTCTAGCACTGTAGCGAACTGGATTTCAGTTATCTCGAGTCGCTCGGCGCGCTCGTCAGGCTGGGCAGGAATCTCATGACCTCCAAATCGCGCGAGTCTCATAGCTCTCCTCCCTAAGTGATCGCGGCTCCGTAAAGAGTTGAGGAAGAACGTTATTCAAGCATGTGAGCCACTGCGTTGACGTCATTGCTACAACAAGCGTATGCTACCGCAACGGCGGCCTGTTTTTCAATTCGCAACCGCAATCCACTCTAAAAGCCGCACCACGGGTCCGACCTTGTCGCGAGGAGCACCTATGCTTAGCAGGGAAGAATGGTTGCCTCTTGCCCGTAAGCTGGATTGGGACTACTCCTATGTGCGGGAAGACGAGGTCTTCCCAGAGGTGATCAGCGGTCATCCTTGGCTGCCTCATTCCGAATGGAAAGACTGGGAAGAGTCTTTTAAGACGTCCTATCGCGAATACGTCGACAACCAATACGAAAAAGATATGGCAGTCGCCGCTGTGCGCGACGCCGTCGGCCGCATAGAAAATATTCAGAAGTTGGCTGCCCCCTGGCTGAATGGTCTGAAGGTACACGCGGCCGCACTACCGCTCGGGGAATTCACCGGCGTGATCGGCAATCTGCGGGGGGCGAGGTTTGGGCGCGACAGTGCGTGGCGAACCATGGCAACCTTTGGCGCGCTGGATGAATATCGCCACACGCAGATCCCGCTGCTGCTCTTCCATGAGTTGGTAAAGTTCGATTCCCAGTTCGATTGGGCGCACAAGTTTTATCACACCAACAATTGGTTCGCCGTTGCGGCGCGTCACTTCTTTGATGAGTTGACGGTGGGGCAAAACGCAATTGAGTTCCACATCGCCACCAATTTCGTCTTCGAAACTGGTTTCACCAATTTGCAGTTTGTCGGCTTGGCATCACTTGCTCGCGAATCGAGTGACCACATGTTCGAGAGGATGGTCACCAGCATTCAAACCGATGAGGCCAGGCATGCACAAATTGGGCATCCCGTTGTCGCAACCGTCATGAAACACGATCCCAGGTACGTGCAATATCTGGTCGACAAGTGGTTCTGGCGGAACTGGCGCCTGTTCTCGATTTTAACCGGGCTCTCCACCGATTATTTGAGCGCCGTGGATCAACGCCCTTATTCCTTCAAAGAATTCATGGAGGAGTGGATCATCGACCAATTCCTACGCACGTTGGACGAATTCGGACTGCAGAAGCCGTGGTACTGGGATCTTTTCCTGGACGAACTCGACATCTACCATCACATGATTTATGCCAGTGCGTACAGTTATCGCGCGACTCTATGGTTCAACTTCGTGATACCTGGCCCTGCGGAGAGGAAGTGGCTGCGCCAGAAATATCCCAAGTATTGGGATGACATGGATGCCGTTTGGGAGCAAGTCAGCGAACGATGGAGAACCGTGGGTCCCGGACCTGAAAACGAATTGGCCGTGCACGGGACTGCCCTGCCGGCTTTTTGCGATCTGTGTCAGTTGCCATTAAGCGCTGGTACACCGCGTAAGAATACTGCCAGGGTCGTCGTCCACCAAGGGCGCAAGTACATCTTCTGTTCTGCCCCATGTCAGTGGATTTTCCTTGAGGAGCCTGAAAGATATGCCAATCACCAGGATCTCGTGAAACGCGTCCTCTCAGGAGAAGCCCCGGCTGAGCTTCCCAATTTATTGACCGAGTATTTCAGACTCACCCCTGAAACTTGGGGTAAAGACGTTCATCATGGCGGCTACGAGTGGCTAGCAGCTCTAAAAGCCACCGCCACTTAGTTCCTGAAGGTCGCCATGCCCATTCCTCTCTACGGTTTTCTGCAAGGTGATACAGTTGGTCTTCTGATTCTGGCGGACGAAGGGGAGACAGTCCAAACCCTGGCGGGAAAACTTCAGGATGCAGCTGGCCTTCGCGTCGCACGCAGAGACCACGTTCAGCTGGTTTACAACGACAAAGCAATGGATCCGGCGCTTACCATCGCCCAGGCGGGCTTTGCGGCGCTTGATCGGTTTGACGTCATTTCAGGGTAGCAGCGATGGGTTATCAAAAGATTGCCGAACTAGAAGACCTCTGGAGTGGTGAAATGAGAGGTCTGGAAGTGAATGGCGAGCGTATTCTGCTGGTCAACATGGATGATCACATTTATGCATACGCTGATGCTTGTCCTCACCAGAAGAGTCGTTTAAGTGAAGGCACGCTAACCGGCAAGGTCATCCGTTGTGCAAGGCACCACTGGGAATTTGATGTTTGCACCGGCAACGGCGTCAACCCTCAGAATAGTTGTCTAAGGCCGTTTCCGATCAAGCTTGATGGACAATACATCTTCGTTGACATCGATGCCGATGTGGCTTTAAGAGCCGCTGTGGAAGAAGGGAATGCAGAATGACGGAAGACGTAGAGGCAATCTACGACCGGGTCGGCCCCGTGCTCCAGTCGGGAAGTGTAGCCAACGCCATCGTTGCAGCCATCAAGGATCTGAATCAGGACGTTTTGGTCGTCGACCGCGGTGCTTATGTGCGGGTGCTGGTTCCTCAATGTTGCGTCGTGACGCGGTCCGCAATCGAAAAGCACTTGGGCCGCCCGTTTCGTTTCCCGGGCGAGTTGGAAATCGTGATGTCGGCGTTCAAAGGCTCGCTTCAGCTAAATCAGGACGATGCTGCATGGCGATTTGCGCGGACGCGCAATTCCAACTGAACCAGGGCGATGCTGTTTTTCCGGGGGGAGAGTCTATGCCTCAACAGAAGACCTACTGGCATCTTTTGTCACAAAGGCGAATGCCAACCGAATACGAAATCGTTACCTCAAAACTCCTCTGTTACACCGGCGAAGGCTTCACAGGAAAACGATTCGAGCTCGATGTTCCGCTAAAGGACTGGTATCGCCGATACCAGGAAGAGTCGCCGCTGGAGTGTAGTTCCTGGGAGATGTTTCGCGACCCACGAGAAACAACCTACACGAAATACACGGGATTGCAGAGAGACAAGGAGATCTTCGTCGACGGGATCCTCGATGAAATCGAGCTTACTGGATACGATGCTCCCCTCCGCCCTGCATGGCTGCACACCCTCTCGAGGGTGGTCGCTCCATTTCGCTACCCGGGTCATGGTTTTCAAATGATCGCATCCTACTTCGGTCAAATGGCTCCCAGCGGGCGCATCATGATCGCGGCCGCGCTTCAATCGGCCGACGAGATGCGTCGCATTCAGCGAATCGCTTACCGCATCCGGCAACTTCAGCAAATCTACCCTGGCTTTGCTGCCGACAGCAGAACTCTCTGGCAGACGGACCCGATGTGGCAACCGCTGCGCGAGGTCGTCGAAAAGCTGCTCATTGCCTATGATTGGGCAGAATCGTTCGTCGGGCTCAACCTGGTGCTCAAACCTCTGATCGATGAGCTATTCATGAAGTATTTGAGCGAGCTGGCGCTTAGTGAGGATGACTACTTGCTCGGGCAGATATTCTATTCTCTGAATGAGGACTGCCAGTGGCATCGGCAGTGGAGCGAGTCCCTGGTTCGCATGGCGATCGAAGACAATGTTCGCAACCAGGACACGATTCAGGGGTGGATCAATCGATGGCATCCACCTGCGGCTCGTGCGGTGCACGCATTTGCGCCGCTCTTCGAAGATACCTTGGAACGGACTGCGTTGGATCGCTATTATCGCGACTACCTCCAATCGATGAACCTGGAAGTTCCTTGCTGATACCCGGTAACAAGTCTGATAGAGCATGATTCTGAAACGCACGCCTATGTGCGCACATCTGATATGGCGTCGCGAGAGATATTCAGAAAATGCCATTGCCGGTTCGAAGCAGGAACGAAAACACAAAGGCCGAAAGCGCGATCGTGCTTCAGCTGAAGTACCTTCCTCCTTTCGATGGCGACACTCTCTTCTCAATTTTTCGCGCGCACCAGCTCCCTGAGCTGGAGACAGTAACCTCGCAACACTACGAACGGGTCTTCCACGGTGACGGCAGAATCGGATATTTTTGCGTGTCGCACGATGACCCCGGAAAGAATGCGCTCACGCTTAAGGTGGTTGGAGCGGCTCGAGGCTCCATACCCGCGATCCAGCAACGTGTGCGGCGTATGTTCGACCTCGATGTCAATCCGGCCGTGATTGCAGAACATATGGCTGGCCAGCCCCATCTCGGCGATCTATGGAGCCGATATCCCGGTCTTCGTGTCGCTCGCACCTGGGATCGCTTCGAGACCATCATCACCACCATTCTTGGCCAGCTGGTCTCCGTCAGCTTCGGTCGCACGCTGATCCGGGAGCTCGTGGAAAACAGCGGGGAGAGAGTGAAGCATCCGGTTACAGGGCAGGAGATACGTCTCTTCCCAACTCCGGAGCTGCTCCGCACCGCTGACCTGTCTACCGTGCGCACCTCTGAAATGAGGCGAACCGCCATCCGGGCGATCGCCGCGCTGGCTGCGGATGGTGGCTTACCGCTCGTGGGTCAGCCTGACCCCAAGGAACTCCGCCGAACCTTGCTTTCGCTTCCTGGTGTGGGCGCCTGGTCATCTGAGTACATGGCGATGCGTGCCTTCGACGATAACGATGCGTTTCCTGCGACCGACTACGGACTAAAGCAGGAGATCAAACGCCACCCTGAGATGAATGTAAGCAAGGTACGCCCGTGGCGTGCCTATGCTGCCGCTGCTCTCTGGAAGCACTTTGCAGAAACGAAAGGAACACCCTATGAGTCTGTCGTATAAGTTTGCCGATTCCCCGATTGGCAGGTTGAAGCTTGTCGCAAGCGATAAAGGGCTCGTGGCCATTCTTTGGGAGAAGGAAAACCTCCGCCGGGTTCGGTTAGAGGAACTGGTAGAGAACGCCGAGCACTCCGTGCTTGGTGAAACAGAGCGTCAGCTGAAAGAGTATTTCGCGGGTAAACGGCAATCGTTCTCGCTTCCGTTGGACATGAGAGGCACACGTTTTCAAAACCAGGTGTGGGAAGCGCTTCTGGCCATTCCATTTGGAGAAACACGGAGCTACGGACAATTGGCGAATCAGTTGGGCAATCCAAAAGCCACACGCGCGGTCGGCGCGGCGAACGGAAGAAATCCCATTGCGATCGTTGTGCCCTGCCACCGCGTGATTGGATTTTCAGGCAAGCTTACCGGCTTCGCCGGGGGACTGGAAGCGAAGGCGCATTTACTAGCCCTGGAGGGCAAAGACCGGAAGCTTTTCACATGAGCACACGCAAGAAGGTTGGAGCACCGATTCGCACTCATCCGCCGGCACAGCTGCTGACCGTCCCTAATTCACAGGCGAGGCGCAAGATCCTGCGCGACGGGGCAAGAGCAAACGAACTGCGTGACCACGCATTTCGTCGCATCATACTTTCCATCCCGGCGGGAAAGGTCAGCACCTACGGGCGGGTTGCGGCAGCGGCAGGCTATCCGCTCTACCATCGCGCAGTGGCAAGGCTATTGCGCACCGATCCGCCAGACTATCTTCCCTGGCACCGGGTACTCGGCGCCGGTGGTGAGATTAAACTTCGCCACGAAGCCGCGAAAGAACAGAGAGCACGCTTGAAGATGGAAGGGGTTAAATTCCTCGGCAAGCGGGTCGACATGGAGCGGTTTGAGCACGCAATTCGCGCCTGGGAGACCTTCGAATTTGATGGCTAAGCCCCCGCATTAATGCGGGGGGAGGAGCGCTTTAGCGCTGGCGTCAGCCGGCCCAAATTTGCTCCCAGGGAGCATAGTGACCAACGGCCGCCAAAAATGCATGGACCCCGATTGCGATCACTACAGCCACCGCTGCGAGCAGGCAGATGGATACCAGCAAAACGCTGACGGCTCTCACCTGGCCACCCGCGGTTATTAGCATGGTGGCGTGAGCGTACCCGACCGCCACGACACCGCGAAACATCACCGGCACGGGTTACGGCGGGGCGCCCGATGCACACTAAAGTGCGGAGATCGCCGGCCCGGACCCTTGTTCTCCCCCTTCCTTTGGTAACGTGTGGGCCACTCTCACGGCAGGCCGGGGCTCTCAGGTTGACGATTCTGTGGGAGTTTGGCGAAAAACATCCTTATGGGACACAGCGCCCGGCATCAAGGACGCGGGATCCCTCGATGGGCTCACCGGGAAATCTCTTCCAGCGCGAGATTCCGCGTGCGCGGCCCCATCCATCCAATCACCGCCATCACGATCAGCATCGCTGCTGCAATGAACGCGAACACGCCGGTCGTGCCGAAGTTCTTTAGTACTCCGGCGATGACAAACGAGGTGAAAATTGCTGAAAAGCGGCTCCAGGAATAAACGAAGCCGACTGCGGTCGACCGGATGGTCGTGGGGAAAAGCTCTGTCTGGTAGGCATGAAAGCTGTACGACATAATGTTGCTTGCCAGCGTCAGCCCCACGCCCATCGCGATCAGGAGCATCCCGCTCGAAACCTGGCTGAATGCGAGCCCGCAAACCACGATCGCCGCCGCGGTCGCGACGATCACGCTCTTGCGTTCAAACTTGTCGGCAATCAATAGCCCAATCAGCGGCCCGATCGGCGCCGAAATAGCAATGATCGATGAATACAGCAGGCTGGTCGTAAGCGTGATGCCCTGCTTTACCAGCAGCGTCGGCACCCAGTTGGCGAAGCCGTAAAAGCCGACCGTTTGGCAGACGTTGAAAATGATCATCATCGTTGCGCGCTTGCCATACGGCGCCCTCCACATGTCGAAGAACGTCTGGCCTGTGCTTACAGGTTCGGGGTCCGTCGGCAGCAGGAAGAGGAAGCGCCGTCAAATTCTCTAGCGACGGTCTCCTCCAGCTTCGACATCACACGGTCGGCTTCCGCGAGCCGGCCCTTCTGCGCCAGCCACCGCGGGCTTTCCGGCAAGGCGCGGCGAATGAACCAGACGAACAGCGCTCCATGCGCTCCGATGATCACCACCCAGCGCCAGCCATCGAGGCCCAAGGGCTTGTTCGGCACGAGCAGGTACGACAGAAACGCCACCACCGGGACGGCCATAAACCCCACTGCCTGCTCGCAGGCAAAAGCGCGTCCGCGGATATGTTTCGGCACCAGCTCGGAGATATACGTGCCGATGGTTACCAGTTCCACTCCAATGCCGAGCCCTGCCATAAAACGCCAGAAGTTCAGGTCCGCTGGCCGTGACCTGAAATGCCATGATAAGGTTCGCGGCCGTGTAGAACAGCAGCGAGTACGTAAAGATCGCCCGACGTCCAAAACGGTCAGCGAGAAACCCGCAACAAATCGTGCCTATGAAAAGCCCCGCGAACAGAGACGCAATGAAGGCTGCCACTCCGTTCATGCCAAAGAGGCCGGCGGTGGTGGTCGTCAGAATGCCGCTCTTCACCAGTCCCGGCGCGACATATCCGGAATAAAGCAGATCGTAGAGTTCAAAAAAGAAGCCGAGGCTCAGCAGGACGACGAACTTCCACATCGTCCGCGTGGCTGGCAGCCGGTCAAGCCGAGCGGAAATCGTGGCCGCCGAAAGGGGAAGGGAATCGATCACCGCTTGCTGTTCCAGGTGTGTGCCGCTTCTGGATTCATGAGCGCTTTCACGAAGATTCCCCCCACAACAGACCGGGCTTGAAAAGCTACCTGCCGTCCCGTCTCTGTGTCGTAGTAGTCCGTAGTTGGAACCCGGGAGGCTGAGGTGTCAATCCATTGCACCAGCCGCCCCATCAGATCGCGCCATTGTGCCGGATCAGGCGCGAGCGAGGCCGTCCAGATCTCCCAATCCAGCTTGGTGATGGTCTTGCGGTTGTCCAACGGCAGGCCATAGGTTTTCATCTGCTTCGTGTAATACGACCACTCTGTCTGCATCACCTTCGCCGGAAAAAGATGCAGGCCAAGCAGCTCGTCCCACACCAGGTTGTACTTCTGGCTCCATGTGCCGGGCTGATCGAAGGCCAGCTTGTAGTGATCACCGTCCAGCGCCATCGATTCCCACTGCGCCGGCAGCTTGCGGACGATGTGTTCATAACGATCCGCAAGATCTTTGTCTCCCACGCCGCGGGAGATCTCGACAAATGCTCCCAGCGCCTCGATCGCCTTGATGGATAGATTGGTATTGTGCGCAAGATGACCGGCGAAGTCATCAGTGCTCAGTTGGTTCTCCGGATCGATGCCTTTCGCCTCCAGATATTCCGCCCATTGCTTCAGCTGCGGCATGTACTGTCGCGCGAATTCCCAGTTGTGCTCCGCATGTTCTAACCCGGCGACCATCAGGATCAGGTTAGCGCTCTCCTCTACCGGCATCTGATCGTCTTCGTTCAGTTCACCGCCACCGTAGACCTGTCCGTTCGCTATGGGGTAGGTTCCCAAGTCATGGGGCGCAAAGGGGAAGTGCCAGCGGGGCAACGCCGCGTAGCGCATCACTGGCTCCAGTTGAGCCTGCAACAGCGCCGGGTTGAAAAGCAGAAAGAAGGGCGACGACGGATACGTCACATCGACCGTGTCAATGCAACCGTTGCTCCCATTCTCCTTGGAAAAGAACATGGGCGTGCCGTCTACATCCGCCGCCAGCTTGTGGGCTGCAATCGTCTGCCGAAACACCAGGCTGGTCAGGTATGCATAGTCGTCTCCGCCGACTGCGCGCATGCTCGCCACCAACTCCGGGTCGAACTTCTCCGCCCGCGCCACCAGCGAGGGATAATCCTGCTCCGACTGATTGAGCATCGCGGCCGTTGTCATCCCATTGCGCTGCCAATAATCGCGCAAGCGGCGGCCCAGGTACTCAATCGCGGCGCCGTCGGTGTAAGCCAGCAGGACATGCCGGCTCACCGGGGTTCCGGTAACGCTCCCCAGCGGCAGCTTGACGGCAAGATCCGGGGCGCGGCCGCGCGGACTGGCGACCTCGTTCGGCATCTCCATGTTGTCCATGTGGGCGAGCGATCCTTGCTCAATGAACTCCTCCATGGCCTGGGTTGATATCTCAGTCTCTGCGCCGGCCGTGTCCGGCACGGCAAGGTGGAAGTAGCCCCAGTCGATGCGAACGCGGTCTCCCGACTGATGCATGGTGGCCTGATCCCGTGTGCCCACATTCAACGAAGTCAACGATCCCACTTGCGAGCGGCCCCACACCACCGGCTGAGCAGGCTCGTCCACCGCGATCAGCGGGTCTACATCGAGCAGCACGTCGACCTGGTGCGCAGCTCCGTCGGTGGAAACAGCCTCCCAGGTAAGATAGGTGACCGGCCGCGAGAGAATATCGAGATCCTGGGGAAACAGCGGCGTGAAGAACGTCACCCGCAGCTCGATCCCGGCCCCGCGAAAACGATACTTCGACTGTAGCGGAGTAACTTCCACCGATGTCTGCGGCATAGCGTCAATAACAGGTTTCCCTCGTGCGCGACGAGGTGACAGGCCCATCCATCGCAAGACACGGCCATCGATCCGAACCAGTCCAGTCATCGGCTGCGGCGATCCAGACCAGTGCTGTGTTGTCACATCGGTCAGCCTGTCGGCCATGGACCAGACGCTAAAGTAAGGGTCGTTCGCGATCAGCGGAACCGCCGCCGGCCGATGGAGAACAGGGTTTTGCCCCCACCCGGAGGAGACGATAAAGACAACGGGAGCAAGAGCTTTGAGAGACCGCACAAAAGAAGAGAGCAAATTCATCTCACGACCAGGCATCAGTATTTAAAACACAAGTACCACAATAAACTGCCCTATATCTTTGTCTCGGGAAACGCTGTGATGCGCAGCTTGGCCGCCGCATAGGGGATCAGCGTGATCGTCTCTTGGGGTTGATCGCTGGTCACTGGACTTTCTGGCACCGGATCCGCGACCCCATCGACAGCCCGCCATTGCGGCACCTTGCGCGCTTTCACTTCCAGCTTGACCGGCGTGTTCTTGGCGCTGAAGGGCCGATCTTTCATTTCTGTTTCGGCCACCGCGATGCCCTGCGCCGGCGACGCAGGATCGAGAGCAAGGGCATAGTTCCACTGTGTCGTCGGGTATATCTGCCAATCGGCCGTCATGCCCCGGTCGCGGAGCTTCAGCCAGTCTTCACCAATGCCGTAAGAGAAGACCAGGGGGCCGCGTTCCAACGCAACCGAATCGTGGAACCAGCGCGACACTCGCGGTTCCATAGGGAACTCAACTTCAACCCGATCGCCGGTCTTCCAGGTTCTCTCGATGCGGGCAAACGAGCCGGCAGAGGGCTGCGGTTGCAGTTGACCGTTGACGCGGATCTTTGTCCCTGCCGCCCAATGCGGGACGCGCAGCAGAAGAGGAAATGCCAGGGGAGCGGTTGGATTGACCGTCAGGTGTACCGTTCCGCGAAAGGGGTAATTGGTCTCTTCTACAACCTGTACCTGCGTGTCGCGAACCATGGTGCGCACTTCGCAGGGTGCGTAGGCCGCTGCGACCAGGCCATCGTCGTGCGACAACATGAAGAGACTCGCCGCGAACTTCGGCCAGCCCTGGTTAAAATTCGCTGTGCAGCAGCCGAAGTTCGGCTCCAGCCCAAACAGGTTCGACTCCGGACCATCCGTAGTCCACGGCCTCGCGTGCAAGCTGCACTCCACTTGATTCGGCTCCTGATTGTATTGGTGTGCCCACATGTCATCTGTCAGCGTGCCGGGCAGTGCATTGAATGCGAGCCGCTCCAGCCGGTCGCCGAGTGCAGGGTCGCCGAGGATTGCCAGCGACTGCTCCAGTGAGAACATGTACTCCACCACCGTGCACAGCTCGGACCCTTGCGACGGATTGGGGCCGGCCAAATGCTCGTCGCAGGAGAACATCCCGTTGGGAAGACCGTGATATCGGTCCAACTCCGCGATCATCTGCAGCACTGCTTTGCGATCTGTTTCCGAGCCCGAGAACACAGACCAAACCGGTCCGGTCTTGATCGCCTGACCGTTGTTCACTCCGTGTGTTGCTAGCGCCAGGTCTTTCAGCCCGCCGCCCTCTTCCAGCTTGATGTAATCGCGAATGATGCGCTCTTTGTATTTGAAATCCGCGTACTGCGCGATCCAGTCGTATCCCTGCGCATGCAGCATGCTTACCAGGTCCAGCAGCTTCGGGTCGCCGGTGCGGTTATAAAGCCAGAGGACGCTTAGCGCTTCATCCTGCCAACGGAACCTACCCCAATCGCGCAGTGGCCGCTTGGGCAGCTCCGCAAGCTGGTACTGGAAGTAACGCTGCATCAGAGGAATGACGCGCGCATCTCCCGTCGCTTCCTGATACTGGGTAAGCACCTTCAGCATCACGATCCGCGGCCACCAATCGTCGTTGGACCTGGGGCCAAACATGCCGCTGGCTGCCTGGTTGTCCAACGTCCAATCGATATACTTCTGTACCTTCGCCTTCAGCCGCGCATCGCCCAACAGATAGGCAAGCGGCGTCAGGCCATCCAGAAAATAAGGTCCGCGTTCCCAGGACTCGCCGCTACCTCCCAGCCATCCGCTGTTCGGGCCCACATCAGGCCACGTCTCATCCAAATGACCGCTGAGACCGTCTGCCTGGACCTGTAGTTGCGCCCGCAGCCAGCCGGCCGGCCTGATCGCACTCAAAGGCAGCAGATAGAATGCGTTCTGGGTAAGTGGCGCGCGATTCTTCACCGTTGCCGGCGACTCAGAGCTCCATCCCGCCAGCCGCGCCGGAAGGGCACTCGTCAGGCCAGCAAGTCCAAGCTGCTTGAGGAAGAGGCGCCTGCTGGAACTATCCCGTATGCCCGTGGACACGATTCCTACTCCTTGCTGGAACCGGTACCAGGACAGAACCATAAATTGCATAGGCCGGTTGTCAATCTACATTCTAATGACCGGTAACGAAGGCTGGTGCCCCATTGCCCGACTTCCGCGCCCACGACATTCAAGGAAATGGGACGGGTGCCCCAGGTTCGCACCAGCGTACCCCCGGGTTTCCTGTCAAGCTTGTTAGCGTTGGTGTACTTCATGCGGCTTTCCTTAATGAAAGCCGCACAAGCGGCCCTTGGTGGTGCCCCGTGCAGGAAATCCGGGCCCTGGGACGAAAACGACGGGGCGACCCGGATTTCCTGTACGCTGCCCCGGATACAGCCGCGTGTGCGGCTTTCTTCAAGGAAAGCCGCATGAAGTTCGCCAACGCCAACAAGCCCCACAGGGAATCCGGGGGAAGCCCCACCAAAGCTTTTAAACTCTCCAGGACGAGGTTCGCCTGCCCCTCGAGTGAAAGCATTCGAAAAAACCATCCTCGGCCCAGGTACGCTGAGGCGAGGGGCACCCGTCCAGGTCACTATCGTTTGCTTGGGATTTTAAAGCTGGTCGGTTTGTTTGGACACTCCCACCATCTTCGAGGTAACGAACCTCTGTCCGACATAGTTGGGCCCTTAAAAGATAGCAATAGGGTTGAACAACGAGCCCGTACCACCTGGTAGCCGCAAGGGAGCAGCTACCACTAGAAACTCCCAACGCTGTTCTTCCTCGCAGACTTTAACCAACTCCTCGAATTGCAGGCTGTCGGCGCAAACCATCCCCATGGAGACAATCTGCAGGGCATGGATCGGGCCGGCCATTCCCTCCACATTGCTGGGAACCGTTTCGCCGTCGCCATCCGGAAAGAACGCGGATACTTTTCGCTCGTGCAGCATGCGGATGGTTTCCACGTGCAAACCGGGTTTTCCTTCTCCGTCGTATCCGTTGTTCCATGGGCCCAACTCCAGCCTTCGACGATGATGGCCGGTGCGAAAAACGAAGATGTCTCCTTGCTCGAGACGAACCCCTTCCGCCTTTTCAGCCGCCTCCAGTTCTGCTGTGGTCACGGCTTCTCCCGGCTCCAGCCACTTGACCCCACGCAGGCGGGGGATATCGATCAGCACCCCGCGGCCGACGATGCCGTGCGCGTAAGCAGTGATGTCCTGAATGGTGGTCCCCTGGGAAGTCACGGCGCTCATCGGCTTGCCGTTATAGAGCTTCCCATGCATGGCGATATGACAGAGCGCATCGATGTGGGTGTAGCAATCGCCATGAATCTCACTCCCCAGGAAATCCGCGCAGTATGCAGGCTCACCCCACGCTGATTGGATGTCAAATCCCCGAACCATATGGTGAGTTGCAGGGTGGGGATTGTCGGGCCCAGCAACCTTGTTGATAGGGATTGCCATCGAGACCGACCGCCCGGAACGCACCAGGCCGGCAGCTCGCCGGATGTGCTCCGGCTGAATGTAATTCAGCGTTCCCTTTTCGTCATCGTCACCCCATCGGCCCCAATTGCAGACTGCCTGAAATAATTCCTCGAACTCTGCTCTGGAAACATGGGAGGGTGCTGTTTTCGCCATCGTGGACTATATCTCCGTAAACGCCAAGATAACACTCTGAACGCGAATATCATGGCCACTGAAAGCTTTCCCACCGTGACCCGATGACAAAATCAAATCCTCTCTTTTACCGCAGTCTTTACCTCTTCGTAGTTCTCGCCTGCGGGCTTGTCCCCTCCATCGCCGGGGCGGACGCGACCAAAGCTCCAGCTGACGTGAAGCCGGGCAGCATCACCTACGAAGATGTCCCTTATCCATATCCAGTGAGCTACTTGCCGCTGACGCTCTACGGCCAGGAGGTGCGCATGGCCTATATGGATATTCCACCCGCAGGCCAGCCAAACGGCCGCACCGTCGTTCTGCTCCACGGAATGAATTTCGGGGGCTTCTACTTCGGTGGTCCGATCGATGCTCTACGCAAGGCCGGCTTTCGCGTTATCGTGCCCGACCAGGTCGGATTCGGCCGTTCCTCGAAGCCGGTCATCCCTTACAACTTTCACGATATGGCGCTGAACACGCGCAGGCTGTTGCAATCGCTCGGCATAACCAAAGCAGCGATCGTAGGCCACTCCATGGGCGGTATGCTGGCCGCCCGCTTCGCCGCCTCTTATCCGGATATGACCGAGCGCGTCGTACTCTACGATCCCATCGGCCTGACAGATGTACGTTGGAGCCAACCATGGCACAGCGCGGAAGAGGCTTACAAAGCAACCATGGCGCGCACCCAGGATCAGGTGTGGCAAGCCGCGTATGCCAATATTCAGCGTTACTTTCCCGACGCCTGGAAACCGGAGTACGAGCAATATGTGCGCATTCTGTACGCCCCAACCCTCAGCGGCGATTGGCCGCGTCTCGCCATGGTGCGATCGATCTACCAGCAGATCACCTATCTGGATCCGGTCGTCGATGACTGGTCGCACATTAAAGTCAAGGCCCTGGTTTTGGGCGGAGAGAGGGACGGCCAGAATTTCCCCGCGCTGGCCAAACACATCGCCGACACGATTCCTGGCGCCGAGCTGGTGATCATTCCCAACGTAGGCCACGTACCTCATCTTCAAGTCCCCGAAATCTTCAATCGCGAGCTGCTGAAGTTTCTCAACCAGCAAGAACAGAACTAATTTAGAGCCTGGTTTGTAGACTTTCTCTATGACCTCGCCCGCGACAATCATGGCCCAGCTTCGCCGCCTGGATTGGGCGCGTGGCTTGCGCGCGGGGCTTGCAGTGGGCGCCGCCATGGTGATCTGCCGGATGCTCGGCCTGCCCATGGCCTGGAGCGCTCTGGGCGCCTTCGAAGGCAACATCGTCGATAATGGGGGCCCTTACCGCGTTCGCTTTGTCTGCATTGCCATGCTGATGGGCGGTGGCGGCCTGGGTGCGGTGCTGGCCAGCCTGGCCAGTCCCCATCTGGCCTGGGCGCTAGTGCTTACCGCCGTCTTCTCCTTTGTGATCACCTACCTCCGTGCCGCGGGTCCCTCATTCACGACATCCAGCGCGATCATCCTGGTGGTCTACTTTGTTGGGCTCGATCACCCCTCGGCCTCGCTCGCCGGTGCTCTAAGCCAAGCCGGCCTCTTTCTGGGTGGCTGCGCCTTTGCCGCCATCCTATCGTTGTTTCTCTGGCCGGTGTATCCCTTTGGCCATGCCCGGCGGGTCACTGCTCTTTGCTTCTCTGTACTGGCGCAATCGCTGGCGGAGATTGATGCGTTGCTCGCCGAGGCCGATGCCGCAAAAGATCAAGGCTCCTCCTGGACGGCCCGCTGGTTCAGCCTGGCCCAAGGTTTCCCGAACCGCATGCGCAGTGCGCTGGAGGCAGCCCGCAGCAGCCTGGGCAGCGTGCGTGCCCGCACCCCGGCGCGTTCCGCGCGAGGACGCAACCTGGCCGTGCTGCTTGAAACCGCCGACATACTGTTCAGCCGCGGGTTAGCCATGGTCGACCTGGCCGAGCGCTCGGCTATCGAAGGCAACGCGGAGGATATTGCCTTCGCCCGGCAGAAACTGGATTGGTTAAGGCAGGCGGCGCTGCTGGTGGAACGGGGGCTGAGGGATCGGCCTCCGTTGGCCGAGTTTCTTCGCGCGGGCGACACGCTGATCGCCGCCGCCCGCGTGGCCGATGGGGCTGCGGAATCAGCCGGGACCGCAGCCATGTTTGCGGGCGCTTTTCATGCGCTGCAAACGGAATGCGCACAGCACCTGGAGAGCGCGCTCGAAGCCCTCACGGGCATGTGGACCGGGTTCGATCCGATCTTTTCTCGACCGAAAGCCCAGGCCACACCAGCCCAGGTCGCGGCCGAGGAGCGCCTCCGCCAGGAATCGTCGGGCGCGCTCGAGCCCCTGCGGGAGAATTGGACCTTCGCTTCCTCGGCATTGCGCCACGCCCTGCGCACCTCTGCGGTCTGCGTATCCAGCGTGCTGCTGGTCCGGGCGCTGCATCTGCCCTATGGCGAGTGGATGGCGTTGACCGCAGTCATCGTTCTCCAGCCCTACGCGGTTCACACCTGGCAAAAATCGCTGCAGCGCGTGGGTGGGACCATTGCCGGCGCCCTGCTGGCCGCGCTGCTGGTGGTGTTCATCCGCACCCCCGAAGCGTTGATAGCAACCATGTGCATCACCTCGTTCTTCACCCTGGCCTGGTTCGCCGTCGACTATGGGTGGTACTGCTTCTTTCTGACCCCAACCTTTGTGCTGCTGACCGTGCACAACCGGCACGACTGGCGCGTAGCCGGCATTCGCGCCATGGATACCATCCTGGGCGCGGCCCTGGCCCTGGTCGCGGTAAGACTTCTCTGGACCGAATCGGAGCATCTGCGCTTGCGTGAGATTCTCGCCCGATCAGGCCTGGCGAATGCGGCTTACCTGGCCGCGATGCGCCGCTACTGGAGCGCTTCGAAGGCAGAGAAGGCGGCCGCTAACGTGGACATTCTGGCCCCGGCTCGACGCCAGGCTGGGCTGGCCAACAATGAATCGGAGGAGGCGCTGGAGCGGCTAATGATGGAGGGCGCGCAGAACCCAGCCGCCTCGGTGCGCACCGCATGCGCTGGCCTTCGCCACCTATTCCCGCCGCCTGATGCTGGGCATGGTCTCCGTGGCGCTGGTCCATCCCGTGCCTCCGGGGCCGGAGTGGGTGCCATTCGTGGTCGACCTCGAAGACCGGCTGCATCGCATTGCCGGATTGCTGCGAGGAGAGCATGTGGAGTTGGCCCGGCCTGAGGCGTTGCTGCCGGCGGGCGAAGAAAAGAGCCAGGCAACGCGCCTCCGCCAACAGGTGGACGTTCTGCAGAAATCAGCCCAGGGCATTCTGACAGACCCCACTGGGTAGCGGTGGTCCGGTAGTGAGATGTGAATCCGTTACGGACCCGGCCGTGAGAAATGATATTTTCGGAGAGAGACTTCCGCACAGCCCGCGAAAACCACACCCCATGGAACCCGATCCAAACAACGCGCCCCAGCCCGTAGCCAGTTTGCCTGCCGTTGCCCAGCCGGTAGCCGCCTCGCTGACCCGTGCCGCGATCTTCCTGGTCGTGACCCTCAACCCGGGCAACGACGACCGCGCCACCCTGCGCTCGTTCTGCGCAGATCTCTCCGGGCTGCTACGCGCGGTGGAATTTCGCGATTTGGAGGGGCAGCTTTCCTGCGTCATGGGCTTTGGCTCCGAGGCCTGGGACCGTCTCTTTGGCTCGCCCCGGCCGGCAGAACTGCATCCCTTCCGGGAATTTCGCGGCGGAGCACGCCATGCCGTCGCGACCCCCGGCGACCTGTTGTTCCACATCCGTGCCAAGCGCATGGATCTATGCTTCGAGCTGGCCACCCAGTTAATGGCGCGTATCGGAAAAGCCGTTTCGCCGGTGGACGAGGTGCACGGCTTTCGTTACTTCGATGACCGCGACCTCATCGGTTTCGTAGACGGAACGGAAAACCCAAGAGGCGCGGCCGCGATCGACGCCGTGCTCATCGGCGAGGAGGACCGCGCCTTCGCCGGCGGCAGCTACGTCATCGTGCAGAAATATCTCCACGACCTGGACGCATGGAACACCCTCTCCACCGAGGCGCAGGAACGCATCATCGGCCGCACCAAGCTGGCCGACATCGAACTGGACGATTCCGTTAAGCCAACCTCAGCGCACAACGCGCTCACCACCATCGAGGAGAACGGGAAAGAAATCAAGATCCTGCGCGACAATATGCCCTTCGGCCAGCCCGCGCATGGTGAATTTGGCACCTATTTCATCGGCTACAGCCGTTCCCCCCGCACCATCGAGCAGATGCTCGAGAACATGTTCGTCGGCCGGCCGCCCGGCAACTACGACCGGCTGCTCGACTTCAGCCGCGCCGTCACCGGGAACCTGTTCTTCGTGCCCTCCGCGACCTTTCTAGACGACGTAACCGAAGATCAACCAGCGGTTGCGGAGGCCCCCGCACCACCAGAGGCCAAACCTTCTCCATCCAATCCGTCCGTCCACGACGGTTCTCTCGGCATCGGTTCCCTTAAAGGAGACATCCGGCATGAATAATCTCCATCGCGAGCTCGCTCCCATTTCCGATTCGGCATGGGCTGAGATCGAAGAAGAAACATCGCGTACGCTCAAGCGCTACCTCGCCGGGCGGCGTGTCGTCGACGTACAGGGGCCCGGCGGCACTTTCCTCTCCGCCGTCGGCACCGGCCACCTGGTGTCGATTTCCGCCCCGGGTGACGGCATCGTCGCCAGGCAGCGCGAGGTGAAGCCGCTGGTCGAGTTGCGTGTTCCCTTCGAGCTCGATCGCCAGCAGATCGACGACGTCGACCGCGGCGCCAACGACTCGGATTGGCAACCGGCAAAGGACGCCGCGCGACAGATCGCCTTTGCCGAGGATGGCGCCATATTCGAGGGCTACGCCGCCGCGGGTATTCAAGGCGTCCGCCAGGCGACCAGCAACCCCATCATGACCCTCCCCGCCGACGTGCGCGAGTACCCGGAAGCCATTGCCCAGGCCTTGAGCCAGTTGCGGCTGGTTGGCGTCAACGGCCCTTACTCGGTGTTGCTCGGCGCCGATGCCTACACTGAACTCGCCGAGACCAGCGACCACGGCTACCCGGTGCTGGAGCACGTCAAGCGGCTGGTCAACGATGAAATCATCTGGGCGCCCGCCATTGCCGGCGCGTTCGTGCTTACCACCCGTGGCGGCGATTTCGCCCTGCATCTCGGCCAGGACGTCTCCATCGGCTACCTCAGCCACACCGATACCGCTGTCCGCCTCTATCTGCAGGAGAGCTTCACTTTCCTCCCGCTCACCAGCGAGGCGAGCGTCGCGCTGGCTCCTCCAGCAAAGGCAACCACTTAGGCATCACCAGGCAGGGACACATGAAGAAAAAGATTGCAGGCATTAACCCCGACGTTCCGCCAAGTGGTACTGGATGCGTGGAGTGTTTGGCCTCCGGCGACTGGTGGCTTCATCTTCGCCGCTGTGCGGAATGCGGACACATCGGCTGCTGCGACAGCTCTCCAAACCAGCACGCGCGCAAGCATTTCCACGCCGCCGGGCATCCCATCATGCAGAGCTTCGAACCGGGTGAATGGTGGTTTTGGAACTTCCAAACCGAGAGCGAGGTGGAAGGCCAGAGACTCGCGCCACCAGGAGCCCACCCCTTGAGCCAGCCCACTCCAGGACCGCGGGGCCGGGTCCCGGTGGATTGGGAACAGAAGCTTCACGGCTGACCGGCCCGGCTTGCCTAATTCGGGTTTGAGGCCCAAAATGAACCCGTCCAATCTTCTAAACGGCGCTGCGTTCTGCAGGGAAGGGAACCCATTCTCGTCATGGGACCTGCTCGCCGATCCGATAGCAAAGTGCCCCCATTACGGAAATAGACGTCCTATGGCTCACCGCAGGTCTGAGTTGCGATGGGGACACCATCGCCATGACCGCCGCCACCCAGCCCAGTATTGAGGACATCGTCCTGGGGGCTTTTCCCTGGATTCCCAAGGTCCATTTCTATAATCCCTTCCTCGCCGCCGACAATGGAGAGGACTTCATGGCCCATTTCCATCGCGCGGCAAAGGGGAAATCGAACCCTTTCATCCTGGTGATGGAGGGCTCAATTCCCGATGAAACCAATAAGAAAGAAGGCTATTGGGCATCCTTCGGCACCGACCAGGTGACCGGTCAGCCCATCACCACCTGTCAATGGATCGACTGGCTGGCGCCGAAAGCATGGGCCGTCCTGGCCGCAGGAACCTGCGCCACCTATGGCGGCATTCACGCCATGGAAGGCAATCCCACCGGCTGCATGGGGCTGCCCGATTATCTTGGTTGGCAGTTTCGCTCCACAGGCGATATCCCCATCGTCTGCGTTCCCGGATGCCCCGTGCAGCCGGACAATTTCATGGAGACGCTGCTGTACCTGCTCCACATGGCAGCCGGGCGCGCCCCGATGATCCCGCTCGATGATGCCCTGCGTCCTACCTGGCTCTTCGGAGCCACCGTGCATGAAGGCTGTGATCGCGGCGGGTACTACGAGCAGGCGCAGTTTGCCGAAGAGTATGGGTCGCCGTTGTGCATCGTAAAACTAGGATGCTGGGGCCCGGTGGTGCAATGCAATGTGGGCAAGCGTGGCTGGATGGCGGGCCTCGGCGGATGCCCGAATGTTGGGGGTATCTGCATCGGGTGCACCATGCCAGGGTTTCCCGACAAGTTTATGCCCTTCATGAATCAGCCGCCGGGCTCCCTGTTGTCATCCGCCGCTGTCCAAACCTATGGGCGGGCTATTCACGCCTTGCGCCGCTTTACCCAGGCATCGCTCAATAAGGAGCCCGTCTGGCGGCAAAGGCGCAACGCGCAGGGCAGTCAGTCGCTGATGCGGGAGAAGTGAACCATGTCTTCGCGATTTAGGCCTGCCCGATATCGCTGAGGCGGAAGCCATCCTGATTGAGCTGGCAAAAGTATCTGCCGACCCGATGTTGAGTGCTCTCCTCCCTGTTCTCAATCAACTCACTGAGAACCGGCCCCCTCTGGCCTCGGAGCGAGCCCCAATCCTGAGGCGAAATACCGCGCTTTGTTGGAGCAGATACCCGCGGTGGTCTTCATGGCCTATCTCGACCGGGGTATCAGCGAGGCCTATGTGAGCCCGCAGATTGAAGCCGCCCTGGGATATTCCCGGGAAGAATGGCTGGAAGATCCAGTCCGCTGGTACCAACGCATTCACCCCGATGACAAGCAGCGTTGGAGCCTCGAAGCCGCGGAGATGTTCCTCTCCGGCAAGCCTCTGCGCTCCGCATATCGAGTAATTGCACGCGATGGCCGCGTCATCTGGTTCCATTGCGACGCCCGCATGATGCGCCTGGAAGACGGACGCCCCTGGTGCATTCACGGTGTCGCCTTCGACATATCCGATCTAAAGCGCATCGAAGAGGAACTCCAGGAAGAACGTAACTTCGTCTCCGCCATCCTGGATACCGTAGGAGCATTGGTAGTCGTCCTGGACAACGAAGGACGCATCCTACGCTTCAACCCTGCTTGTGAACTGACCACGGGATATTCCATGGAGGAGGTTCAGGGCAAATACATCTGGGACCTCTTTCTGCTTGCTGGGGAGGTCGATCGCTTCCGCGCCAATTTCGAGATGCTGCGTCCCGATCTTCTCCCCCAGGATTACCAAACCATTTGGGTCACACGCCACGGAGAGCAGCGGCTTATCGCCTGGTCGAGCACTTTGCTTCCCGGGATTGGAGAAACGGCCCGTTACATCATCGCCACCGGCATCGACATCACGGAACGAAAGCATTTAGAGAAGGCAATCCTCGACATAAGCGCCAGGGAGCAACGGAGAATTGGCCAGGATCTGCATGACGGTCTGGGCCAGCATCTGACTGGGATCGCATTCATGGCCAAGGTGCATGAAGCGAAGTTGGCGGAGCAGAAGAGGCCCGAAACCGAGGATGCAGCCAAGATCGTGAAGCTGGTGAACGAAGCCATTCACAAGACGCGCGAATTGGCCCGAGGCTTGCTTCCGGTAGTTTCTGATTCGCACGGTCTGATGTCCGCCTTGCAGTTGTGGGCGGCAGAAGTAGAAGATCTCTTTGGAGTACCGTGCCGCTTTCAGTGTGAAACGCCGGTCCTGATTCACGATGACACCATGGCCACCCATCTTTACCACATCGCTCAGGAAGCAGTGAATAATGCCATCAAGCATGGCAATCCGCGGAAGGTCCTGATCCAGTTGACGGCCGAAGAGGGCCGCGGCAAGCTGCTGATAAAGGATGACGGTAAGGGCATTGCTGAAAACCCTGCGCACACCGAGGGTATGGGGTTGCACATCATGAATTACCGGGCGGGCGTGATCGGCGGGGTGCTTGAAGCACGGCGGGACACTCCGCGAGGAACCATCGTTACCTGTACCTTTCCGGTGAGAGACAGTGGATAAAAAGACCGTTTTTATCGTGGATGACCATCCCCTATTGCGTCAGGGGCTGGCGTTATTAGTGAATCGGGAAGACGATCTCACCGTTTGCGGTGAGGCGGAAGAGGCGCAGACCGCGATGAAGGAAATCGCGGCGCGGAAGCCGGACATCCTGATCGTGGATATCTCGCTGAACGGTCCGGATGGACTGGAGCTCTTGAAGAACCTGCGCGCGTTATACCCCAGCCTTCCGGTGTTGATCCTCTCCATGCACGACGAGTCAATTTATGCCGAGCGCGCGTTGCGAGCCCGCGCCAATGGCTACATCATGAAGCAGGAGGCCACGGAAAAGGTCCTGGTCGCCGTGCGCCGTATTCTCGGCGGAGACATCTACCTCAGCGATCGCATGGCCAACAAGCTGCTTCACCAATACATCAGCGGCGCTTCGCAGGACGTGAACTCCCGCCTCTCCACTCTTTCCGACCGTGAGCTTGAGGTATTCCGCCTGATCGGTGAAGGGCGCAGCACGCGCCAGATCGCCGAAAAACTCCACCTAAGCATCAAAACCGTCGAAACCTACCAGGCTCACATCAAAGACAAGCTGTCTCTGCACAGCGGGCGCGAACTGGTGCAACACGCCATCCAATCGAACATCTCCCAAAAAACCTCTTAAGGTTATCGCAGCTCGACTAATTCGTATTCTTCCAGTTCCGGGAGCGTAAAGTTTACGTAACCGTCACTGTGGTTTACTGCGATGGTTTGCCCAGACCGGATGGCGCGGGCCGACTGGAAGGGACCTCTTAGGCCTACCTGGATATTCGCCATTGGGATGGGGTTGAAGTATGCGGTATCCGCATGACCCGAGAGATTAATGAATTGCACCAGGTGACGATCGCCCTGGCTCATGAGGGTGATCTCCACCAGGGGATGGGCATTGCTCTTAAGCTGGCGTCCGTTGGGCAACATGGAGTCAATCAGGTCGCTCATCAGCCCCGAGTGCGCTTCCGAACTGTGCCGGTAGTAAATGCCTCCCAGATCCCACGGCAGCCACGCCACCTTACCCTGGCCAATGTTCTTCATCACCAGACCGGGGTCTGCTGTGTCTTTCCAATCGACGTGTACGAACTCCGGCGGCCCGTACATCGAGGGAGGGATGAACGTGATCAGGCTGTCGCCTTGCGGCTCTACCTGCAAATAGTCACCCATCATGAACACCACGTCGGTCTGTTTGAGGGAAGGAAAGATGGTCTTATTCCGAATGCGGAAATAGGCGCCGTCCGGATCTTTCCAGAGCTTGACCGTTGGAGCGACTTCAAACTCCGGAGCGCCGGAGGCGGCGATGATCAGGTGTCCACCGCCGCGCACGAAGGCTTCCATGGCTTTTGGCGCCGTGCCGGGGCAAATCACCAGGTCGGCTTCACGCTTTCCCAACCAATCCAGATTCTCGACTGCGGAGAAGGGAATGTGTTGCTCGGTGAGTAGCCGGAAGAGTCCGCGATAAGAATCCTGCGCGATGGAGAAGCCAACCCCTCCCCTCGGAGCCAGAAGAAAAACGCGCGCCTCGCTCTTTTGTCCCACGTAGTAGTCCTGGTGATCTTTGAGCCAGGCGTAGGCCGGGGCTGCAACATCGATCGCCATTCTGTCCGGCTGCTCGGCGAGTGTGCCGTGCACGTTGAATGCGGCTGCTCCTCCATTCGCGACATTCTGCCAGATGCGTGTTCGCACCTCGGGCTGAGGTACGGTGGCAAATCTCCAGGGGAAGTCGACGAACGACATGCCCTGGCACACGACGCCCTTATCCGGATAACTGTTTCTCCATTGATTGGAGTTATCGCTGGCGGTGTAGGGCCAGAGTGGAAGGGGACGTCGCACAGCCGTGTTGGCTTCCCCGTATGCTATGTCTCCGATTTCGGGAGCCGTGCCTACCAGCGCGGCCTGCGGGCGCTTGCTCTTGAGCAGGGTGCGAATAGTGATGGACATGGAGACACTGGCATCGTGCAGAAAGGCGTGATAGTCAGCATCGGGAATGGTAGGCACGCCGCGTTGGAAGCGTTCGCGATAAAGCCGCTGGCAATTGTCGCAGTGGCAGAGCCCCAGTGGACGCTCGCTATAGTCCGCGGTGGGATTGGTGAAATTATTGAAGAAGCAACCGTCCACGTCATAGCGATCGAGCGCTTCGCCAAGAATCTCTACCGCCTTCTGCCGGTACCAGCCGCCGTTGATACATGCCTGATACAGGCCGTTGTAGATCGCCGGCTGGCCATCCGCCATTTTGAAGAACCACTCGGGATGGGCATCGTATGCATCCTTGCGTGCTTTGCTGAAATCCCAGCGGCTGACGATGCGAATGTTGCGTGCATGGGCCTCGTGTAGAACCTCACCGAAGGTGTCGTGTCCTGGGGGAATGAACGGGCTTACGTACTCGTATTGCACCTTGCTGGGATAGAGAGCCGTGATGCCGCCGGCCGACATCATGAGCACATTAGCATTGAAGCGGGCCACGTCGGCGATGAACTGCGTAGGGTTGAGCGCGGCATCCGTTTCGCGCAGATTGGTCTGCAGCCAACGGATGGGCTCGGTCATCCACCAACCGGGCTGTTCGGCTGCTGAGCCTTGACCGGCCAACGCGGCGTCCGGATGCGCGGTGGGAACAGCAACGGCGGCAGCCGTCAAGGCGGCGTGCTGAAGAAATCTTCTTCGGTTCATATCGCAGATCTCTCTACTAGCCTACAAGGGTCGTGGTGGGAAAGAGAACTGCAGATCCCTCGGCTTCCTCCGGAGTTCCATAAGCGCTAACTTGTTTAGGACGTTTTTCGTTCGACACAGCTCACCTCACTCAGGGTAAGTTATGAAAATGCGCCCCCGTCCCTGGTACCTGCTCCTGTTGCTCACTCTGCTGGCATATGGCTTCATGGATGCGCAATCCACACCTCCATCCGCCGGTACTGACTCTGCCCAGGATGCGATGAGTCGCGATCTGCTCGAAGTCACTATCCCCGATTTGGAGCAGATGTACCGCAGCCACAAGTACACCGTCACCCAGGTCGTGCAGTGGTACTTGGCACGCATCGCGAAATACAACGGAATCTATCGTGCCGTGCAGACGGTGGATAGCGAGGGAGCCCTGGCCGCCGCTGCTCGTGAGGATGCGGAAGCTGCGGCGGGCGGCGACCACTACCAGCGCGGCCCGATGTGGGGCGTTCCCATCGTGACCAAAGCGAATACATCGATCAAGGGCTTGGTCACCACCGATGGGTGGAAAGGCTATATGATCCCCGGTCATGAGCTGATCGCGCCTAGGGACGCGACCATCGTCACTAAGTTGCGGGCCGCAGGAGCGGTGATCGTTGGGCAAACCAACATGCCGGACTTTGCCGCCAGCGATACCAATCGCAGTACCGCCTACGGACGCACGGGAAATGCCTACGATGTGCGCTTCAGTCCGGGAGGCTCTTCCGGAGGCACCGTTACTGCGGTCACCGCAAACCTCGCCGTTCTTGGCAATGGAACCGACACCGGCAATTCCATTCGCATGCCGGCTGCGACCAGCTCTGTAGTTGGCGTCTTCCCCACGCGCGGCCTAGTGAGTATTGCCGGCATCGCCCCGCTGGACTGGCTACTCGATAACACCGGGCCCATCGCCCGCGACGTGACCGATGCGGCGATCGCGCTGGACGTGATGGCAGGGCCGGATCCCCTGGATGCCCGCACGGCCGGCTCCGTTACCAGGGCTGAGCGTGGCCCCTACACTGCTTATCTGAAGACAGACGCACTCAAAGGAAAACGCTTCGGCGTGCCCGCATTCATTCTCCGTGGAGCCGGCGTTCCATTCCAGGGGATACCGGCGGGGACGCCTGCAAGTGTGGTCGCAGCCTATAGGGCAGCCTCTCGCACCCCGCTGCAGCCTGCGACGCAAGAGGCCTTCATGAAGGCCCTGGAAGGACTACAGGCCGCTGGTGCGACGGTCGTCTTCGATGATTCCATTCTCCCGGATAGTTTTGCGGAGAACGTGTCCCGGGTATGCACACTGCCATACGTCCGGGAAGGAACGGGGAAGTTTCTCGCCGGGTATGGCCCCCCGCAGTATCACTCGCCCGAGGAGTATCAACGGGCCACAGGATCTCCTTTGCCGGCTACGATCATTGGGGGTACGGACGCCGAGGCTCTCAAAGAGCGGCCCCTGGTGACGCAGACAATGATCGAGACCGATCCGCGAGCGGAGGCCAATTATTTGGCTCCGCGGCGGAGGGCGCTCGCAGCCTACAACGAGGCTCTCGATCGGCTGCACCTCGATGGGTTTGTCTATCCCGCAATTCAGATGCCGCCGCCCGACGAGACCATGCCGCAGGACGGAAAGCTCAGTACCGGCCCGCATAGCGATACCAGTTGGGTGAACATGATCGGCGTTCCGGCGGTGGTGGTTCCGGGCGGCTTCTACCCGGATGGATTACCGTTCGGGATGGAAATTTCAGCCCGGCCGTGGAAGGACGGCGACCTGCTTGGTTGGGCGTACGCTTACGAGCAGGCTACCCGGCACCGCAGGCCACCCGTGCTGGTGGAGAAGGGCCTGCTGCCGGATGCGCGATGAGAGTCTGTAACAATCGTCAATCAAATCACAAAAGCTTTGGGTGCCCCATTCAAGCCGTACTTTGGCTTGAGTGGGCTAGGCTGCCTCCTAGGAGCTCTTGGGCGGCCAGGTAATCTGGCCTGTGTGCTTGTAGGCGAGATTGGCGATGTGGCCGGCACGAGCGGCGGCGATTCCGGTTTCGACGGGTGCGTTCGGTTCTTTGCGGCTCTTGACGCAGGCAAAGAAATTTGCCACGTGGTCAATCGTTCCATCGCGGAAGCTATCCTCTGTGAGGATAGGGTTTTGCCCACTCTGCACGCCCTCGCGGTAAATACCGAAGCTGTTGCGATCGATCTTCAGCGTAGCCTCAGTGCCGCGAAACTCAAGTCCGCCGTCGTCGATGGAGGAGCTCATCATGCCCTCGTACACCACATCCCACCCGGGGTAGCGGAGCGCGGCCTGAAGCGTATCGGGGCAGTCCCACTCTTCAAAAATGTATTTGTCCCCCAGCATCTGTGCCAGCTTCGGCGTATCGCTTTTCATCGCCCAGTGCGCCACATCGATCCAGTGCGTGAACAAATCGGTCATGCCCCCGCCGCCAAAGTTCCAGTACCAGCGCCAGCGGTAGAACTTCTCTTCACTGAACGGTTGGTCGGGAGCCCCACCGAGCCAGAGCTTCCAATCAAGCGCCTGGGTGTCGACCGGCTTCGGCCGCCAGCCCGCCTGGTTATAGTTCTGCCACCAGTAGGTTCGTACCTGGGTCACTCGGCCCAAACTGCCTCCCTGAATCAGATCGACGGCGTTACGAAAGTGAGTCCAGCTGCGCTGCTGCATGCCGCACTGCAGGATTTGTTTGCCGGACCGAACGGCATGGGAGAGGGTGGCGCCTTCTTCGATGGTGTGGGTGACGGGTTTTTCCAGGTAGACGTCTTTGCCCGCCGCCAGGGCGTCGCATGCCACGCGCACGTGCCAGTGATCGGGGGTCGCGATGAGCACCGCGTCTATATCCTTGGTCAGCACTTCGTGATAATCGAGATGGGTAGTAGTAGCAGCGGTGGAGGCAGTCCGTGCCTTCACCTCATCGCGGCGCGGTCCATACACATCGCTAACGGCCACGATCTCGTAGGGAATCCCGGTCTTGTCGGCGGAATCGAGAATGTTTCTCATCCGCCCGCCGGCGCCGATCACGCCGACGCGAAGGGTGTCATTTGCACCCAGGACCTTGGTCGAGGCAAGGGCAGTAAGACCGCTTGCGATGAGGAAGCTGCGGCGATTCGGCTTAAAGGACATGGTGCCCCCGTCAATTGTTCCCGATGATCTTACCAGCGAAATGCACGGTACGGCAGACCACCTCGGTCTGCGGGATCTCTTTCGTGTAGGGAGGCCGTCTTGATTTGATGTCTCCAGAAGGCCTATAACAACGCTGGCAGGGTCCAGGAGACTCTATGAATGCAACGCGACGTTCTCTTTTGCAGGCTATTCCCCTGTTGGCCGCCTCTTCGGCGTTCGCGGCGGATAGTCCGGCACTCAGCTCCTTCATCAAGCCTTTTGACCAACTACCGGTAAAGCAAAATGATCAGAATGAATCCAGGGCAATCCTGAACGGTGTCACTCATTCTGGCGGCCACCTTGAAGTTCACGAGACGACACTTGCTCCAGGAGGGTCGCCGCATCCACCCCATCGGCACGAGCATGAAGAGCTTCTTCTCATGGTGAGCGGCACCCTCGCCGTTACCATTGAGGGAAAGACAGCGGTGATCGGGCCGGGAGGCGCAGCGTTTTTCCACTCCAACGAGTTACACGGCGCGCGTAATCCGGGTACTGAAAAGGCGCAGTATTTCGTAGTTGCTACAGGAGTTCAATAACCAGGTAGGGGAGATTTCCATGAATGCCACCCGGCGCTCTGTTCTGCAGGCTATTCCCATGTTGGCCGCTTCTTCGGCGTTCGCGGCGGATAGTCCGGCACTCAGCTCCTTCATCAAGCCTTTTGACCAGCTACCCGTGAAGCAAAATGGGCAGAACGAATCCCGGCCAATCCTGGACGGCCTCACACATTCCGGCGATCACCTGGAAGTGCACGAGACGACGCTGGCCCCGGGAAGTGAGCCGCATCCCCCGCACAGGCATGAGCACGAGGAGCTCTTCCTGATGATGAAGGGCTCATTGGCGGTGACGATTGCCGGAAAGACCGTGGTGATCGGGCCCGGAGGCGCGGCATTCGTCCATTCCAACGAATTGCACGGCGTACATAACCCGGGAACAGAAAACGCGCAATACTTCGTGGTGGCAACTGGGGTATGACAGGCTGCTGGGGAAGTCACCCCGAATTGCTAATGGTCCATTTCAGAGTTGGAGGTCCCCCAGGATTTCATTCTGGGGTATTTTCAGCCGTCCCTGCGGGACTGGGTCGTTTCTCGAACTCTACCAGGACTCACGTCCTGGGCTACTCTCAGCCGTCCCTGCGGGACTAAATTTGGAGAGCATAGTTCTCGGACACGCTCTAAAGCCCAGAATTTTGCACGAGCGGTACGGCCCGACTTCAAGTCGTGCCCTGATACAAAACATGAGTTTTCCGCAAGCTGTAAAGGAACCGCAGTTCGCTCGACTGTGACGCTAAATGATGAAGACCTTGAAGAACCTCAGCGAACAGCAGAACATAGCGCGTCGAATGGCGGAGCTTTCGCCGGAGGATAAGGCGCGCTGGGGCACCATGTCTGTCCACCAGATGGTGTGCCATTTGGATGACTCCTACAAGGTTCCTTTAGGGGAGAAGACAGCAAGTCCGGCGACCGGCTTCATGCAAAGAACGGTAGTGAAGTGGGCCGCCCTTAATGTGCCGAAGCAGTGGCCCCATGGATTTCCTACCCGTCCGGAGATGGAACAAGGGAAAGGGGGTTCTGTCCCAGTTGATTTCTGTCAAGATCTGGATTCGTTGCTCTCGACCCTAAACCGGTTCTGCGATCGCTTGCCAAACCCATGCCTGCCCCATCCCGTTTTTGGAAAAATGACAGCGGAGGACTGGATGCGCTGGGGATATTTGCATGCGGATCACCACCTGCGCCAGTTTGGCCGCTGAGCACAAAAGAAAGCGCCACTCCGTGGGGAGTGGCGCTTTCTGCGTGAACGATGGCGCTTTGCGTTACGGCCCACGTCGGCTGCTCTGGCTGCTTCATCGGCACATTTTTTTGTAAGTCCACCTATGCAGGGCATTTCTGCTTCCACTCAGGACAGGGAAGTGTAGGAAAGCGGGGCTTTTCCGAGAGAGGAGCCGCGGACGGGAATGGTGTTCCCCGGCAAGCTCGTGCACAAACGTTTTGCTTCAGATCGCCCCTCACGATATCCACTTCCAAGCCGATAGAGCTACAGAGGATTGTGCGCAATGGGAAAAAAGATTCTCATCGTCGAGGACGACCCGAACGTGTTGCAAGCCATGCACGTGCGTCTCCGCGCCCACCACTACGACACTTCTTCTGCGTCGGATGCGATCTCTTGCATGGCTGAGGCACGTAAGAGCGAGCCAGATCTCATCATCCTCGATCTGGGGCTGCCTGGGGGAGACGGCTTCCTCCTGATGGACAGGTTCAAAAACGTACCCGCCCTGGCTGCAGTGCCGGTCATCGTGGTCACCGGCCGCGAGGTTCGCGGCAACCTGAAGCGTGTGATTGACGCGGGCGCCAAGGCCTTTCTGCAAAAGCCGGTGAACAATGCCAAACTCCTGGCAGTCATCCGGCAAGCCCTGGGGGAGCATACGAAGATGGAGGAAGACCCGGTCGTCTATAACCTGGGAAATCCGTAACCCAGGCGCTATCGCTGTCCCCTCACGCGTTAAGCTCGAAGCTGATGCCGCGCGTGCTCTTCCATCCATCAGTGGCCCTGGCCGCCCTGCTTACGCTGGTCCCTTTCTTCTGGGCAGCATTCTGCCCCCGCAGTCTCCAACTGCCCCAACGGTGGCCCCTTGGGCTGCGCCTCCTGGCGCCCGCTTTGCTCGGTCTCCCCTACGCCCTGGTCTCCTTTTCTAACGGCCTTTTCCGGTGGACATGGCTTGCCCTCTACACACTGCTGCCCGTCCTCATCAGCTTGCTGCTCTACGGCGCAAGCGTGGCCGACCCGGAGCAGCGAGGAGAGTGGCGTGACTTCCTCATCCTCGGCGTCCTCGGGCTGGCCGTGGACCTGCGCTGGTTCGAGCCTGCATGGGGACCGGGTCTGGCCATCTTCAATAAGGTCCTGCTGCTGGATGCGTGCATCTATGGCTTTCTCGCCATCCGGCAGCTGAGCCAGGTTGGTTTCGACCTCCGCCTTCGGCTGCGCGACTTCCGCGTTGGCTTGCTCTGGCTGGCCGCGTACGCTCCCATTGGCGCCGCCCTCGGATTATTCCTCGGCTTCCTCCATTTCCATCCCCACATGCCTTCGGTCTGGCATGCTCTCCTGGGATGGATCTTCACTTTCTTCTTTGTCGCCGTTCCCGAAGAGCTTTTCTTCCGCGGATGGATGCAAAATCTTCTGGCGCGCCGTGTTGGGCCGGTGCGCGCCCTGCTCATCACCGCAACCTTGTTCGGGCTTTCGCACTTCAACAAACGCGCGGTCCACTTCAATTGGCGTTATGTAGTGCTGGCATTGCTCGCGGGCATTTTCTATGGCCGTGCGTGGCTTCAGGATCGCCGGGTAGGGGCCTCGGCCATCACCCACGCGTCGGTCGATACTATCTGGTCCATCTGGTTGCGATGATCGCCCGCAGGGTGACGGTGTTCGCGCACATGGTACCGGTAGTAGCCGATGCCCACCCGCATATGGTGTTGCAGTGGTTCTGGCACGATCACTGCGACACAAAGCCCCAGGATTCCGTGGGCAATTCCCAAGGCATAAATATTCCGATAGCGCAAAAACAACACGCAGGCGGCGATGCCCCACACCAGCGTGATCGGCGTCAATACAGGATTGGGTAGATGAGCAAGCGAGAACAGGCCGGCCGCAGCCACCACCGGCGCCACCTTACCGCCCAGGATGCGCTGCAATCGAAGCAGGAAATAGATCTGCAGCAGGAACTGCTGCATTACCGCCCATATGAGGTATCCCCAGGCATGCGACAACAGCGGCGTCGCGCCATGGAGCCGGTGTAGCGTGTGCTCCCGGTCGGCCAGGTAGAGTGCCAGGGCCGCCAGTATCGCTGCCGCCCCAATGATCCAGAGTGAACGCACCAGGCCCGTCCGGCCGAGCCCCACCGCCTGCCAGGTGGTACGTCCCTGCCACGTAGTGACAACAACCCATGCGATGGCGCTCCAATAGAAAAACCTTTGCCAGGGATTCAGGGTCCAAATCGCCGCCAGGATCAGTCCGAAGGCCACCCCAAACTCGAGCAGGTCGCGCGCCGCGAATGGAATTTGATTTTCCCCCGGCTGCGCGGTCGTTAATACCCCTGCGGTACTCATGATCTAAATCCTGGTCCACTCGCTCTCGACTTCACTCTATTTGCTTGGACGCTGGAGATGGTCAGAGGGCGCATTTCGTATTTTGGCGCGGTTGGAAATTCTATGACCGCGGCACCGGCGGCAGCAGTTCTAAGCGGCGCTAGCGTCTAAACAACGGCTGATACCTTCGAACGTAGAAAGCGCACACTTCTCGAGAGCCACTCTTCCTCGATCCGGATGGATTCCTCGATGGTGCCGGCGAACGGCGGCCAGTGCTCCACGATAACGCTGATTCCGCTGCGCCCCCGCCTGCGCAGTTCGGCCAGCACCCAGTTGAAATCGACCCGGCCGTCGCCCGCCGCGGTTCCCACCACGGAAAATCCCATGCGCGTATCGATACGCCGAATGTCGTAATCCTTGGCGTGCAGCACAACCGCGTGCTCGGCCAGGTGTTCGATCACTGTCTGCAATGTTTCCGGCCGGCCAAGCGAATTGGCGGTGTCCAGGCAAATTCCTACGTGAGGGCTGGCAATTCTTGTGATGATCCCGGCGAACTCCAGCGCGCTGAATGCTTCGTTATTCTCCAGGGCAAGCGTCACGCCCTCGCGCTCGAGCGCCGGCAGAACCTTCAGGATTGCGGCTTCGGCCGCGGCCAGCTGTTTCGGTCCGAACAAGCTTCCGGATAAGACTGTGCGCAGGATCCGCGCCCCAATCCTGCGGCTGATCGCGATGTACCGTGTGAGGTGTTCGGTGTCCAGGCTTCGCGTCCCGGCTTCCAGCGCGAGCCCCCGGCCGGCGGCTGCCTCGCGCAGTTGATCCAACTCTTTATCCGGTAGCTCGTGCAAGGGGAGGTTATCGGCGATCTGTACGACGGAGACTTTGGCTTCGGCGGCCTTCTCCAGCAGTCCTATGCAGCCGAGTGGCCGCTGTGGGGAAGGGTAGCCCTGGACTCCGATCGCCCACGGTAGGCTCCAGGATGCAATGCCGAGTTTCGGACGTTCGATCTTGGTCAGCACGGAGCAAATTAGTTAAACATACGTGAGGCATAGTAGTGAATTCAGGCTAGACCGGGCAAGCAAAAGTTGACCGTCCAAATCGGAGCTACTCCGTAGCTCCCCTTGGTTCCCTTCAAGCCGGCGAAGTTGAGTGGGAGCGTCGTCGTTCAGGACTTATAGAGACGGCGAAAACTCTCGTGTAATTTGAGCGCCAGCGGTGAAGCCGCATAAGCATCCGTGACTACTTCGATATAAGCAGCGGAACCGCCTTGCGCCGCCGTGTCCAGCGCCTGGTCGAGCTCACCGCAAGTTGTGGCGCGTGCTGTGAACCATCCCTCGCAACCGAGTGCCCGGGGGAGTTCGGTGTAACGCCACGGCGCGATATCGTTGTAGGCAATGGCGGGATCTTTGCACAGCAGCCGCTCGATCAGGTAACCGGAATTGTTGAGCACAAAGATCACGGGTTGCAGTCCGAGGCGCCCGAATTGGCCCACCTCCTGCGCCGTAAGTTGATGCGATCCGTCGCCCGTGACCAGCACCACCCTGCGATCAGGAGCTGCCATGGCCGATCCAAATGCCGCAGGGGTCGCCCAGCCGATCGAACCCCAGAGTGTTTGATTATGGAAGGATGCGCCTGCCGGCATCTGCGCGAAGCCCAGGCCCATGGAGGCCGTGCCGGTCTCAGCCACAAGAATGTCGCGGGGACGAAGGAAGTTCGCCCACCGAGGATAGAGTGATGCTGCGGTGATGGGATCACTTCCTTGCCCGACAACCTCGCCAAGCGAAGAGGCCTGCAGCTTTCGCCATGCCCGATCTTTCGGCAAGCGCTGCGCCAGCGCCGCGAGAATGTCGCCCATCTCCACGTTGGGATAGACTTTTCCCCCGATGCGGACCCGATGATGCGAGATCATGACTGTTTTGGCCGGATCGAGCTTTGCCGTAAAGGCTCCGGTGTTGAAGTCCGTAAATAACGTTCCCACCTCAAGAACCACGTCGCAGCCTTCGACGAAATTGCGAACCTCTTCATTCATCAGTGCGCCGTCGTACATCCCGATGTAGTTGGGATGTTGCTCATCAAGCACTGACTTGCCCATGAACATGGTGGCGAACGGCAGCCCTGACGCATCAATCACCGCTTGCATGGCAGCTTGCAGCCCGGTGCGAGCCAGCAGGATACCGGGCAGGAAGCAAGCAGTGCCTGCCTTCTCCACTAACGAGACGATGGCCTCGGTCGCGGCAGCGAGAAAGCCGGGGTCGCTCGACGGCGCCGGCACCGGCTGTGCCGTACTCACTACCGATTGATTTGCATGGTCCGCAGGAAACGCCATATATACAGGACGGCGATGATAGAGCGCTTCGGCAATGAGCCGCTCGGTTTCAAAGGCAACATTCTGCGGATGCATGACCGCCTGTGCGCAAACCACAGGCTCCGTCATGCGCTGAAATAAGTCGTATTCCCCATTGCCGAGGGTGTGATGCATCAGTGCCCGCGTCGCTTGCGTGGCCATATTCGGGCTGCCCACCAGATGAAACAAGGGAAGGTGCTCCGCGAAGGCGCCGGCTATGCCATTGAGCGCGCTCAGTTCGCCCACTCCATACGTAGTGCAGATGGCGCCAAAACCCTTGATCCGGGCATAGCCGTCCGCGGCGTACGCTGCATTCAGTTCGTTACAGCAGCCAATCCAGCGCATCTGCGGATGCTCGCAGATGGCATCGTTGACGGGAAAGGCAAAGTCTCCAGGAACGCCGAAGATGTCGGTGAGGCCGATAGAGCGCAAGCGAGCGAGCACATGTTGAATAACGGTCATTGCCATAAAAAGCTCCGGAGTGACGGGATCGTGGCTTACGCGCCCCTCAAGTGCGCGTCTTCAAGGTGAGAGTAATAGCGCTGCTCTGCTTCCCGTATCCTGGGCAATCCAACCAGATGATTGAACTCTTCAAATTCGATCATCTGGTTGTGGAAGGGCGCCGTAGTGCCAGTGCGGAGCAGCTCCGTAGCGATGTCCGTGGCCAGCCTCGCGTAGGCGTACGTAAACACATTGGGAAAGACCACAGCGGCGAAGCCCATCGACTGCAAATCGGAGGCGGGCAGAAGGGGTGTCCTGCCGCCGGGGATCATATTCGCCAGCGTAGGCACCGATACCAGGCGAGGGATCTGGCTCAACTGCTCGAGAGTTTCGGGCGCCTCCAGGAAAACCCAATCGGCGCCGGCCTCCACGCACTGCTGGGCGCGATCGACCGCTTCCGATAAACCCTTCACGCCGATCGCGTCGGTGCGCGCCAGGATGGTGAGGTCCTGATCTGTACGGGCATCGACCGCGGCCCGGATCTTGGCTACAAACTCATCCGCCGGCACCACATGCTTGCTCGACATGTGGCCACAGCGTTTGGGCGAGACCTGGTCCTCCAGCATCACCGAAGCAGCTCCGGCTTTTTCAAACTGCTTGACGGTCCGCTGAACGTTGGTGGTATTTCCGTGGCCATTGTCACCGTCGGCGAACAGCGGCAGGTCCACTGCATCGGCAAAGCGCCACACCGCGTCCACCATCTCTGTGAGCGTCAGCAACTCTATATCGGGCGCGCCGAGCAGAGCCGCAGAGTTGGCATACCCGCCGCAACCCACCACCTTAAACCCCGCTCGCTGGATGATGGTCGCACAGAGCGGATCATGGGCTACGGGGATCATCAGAATCTCCTTCGCCAGCAGGTACTGCTTGAACAGGCTCGTCTTTTTCATGCTTTCTTCGGCGCTCCTTCACTGGTCTGGCGTGCATCTCTAGCAATACGGAGAGTAAACGATTATGGCACGCGTTTTTGTTACAGGTTCTGCCGATGGTCTCGGTCAAATGGCCGCCCAGCTCCTTGTCGAACAAGGGCACGGCGTGGTCTTGCACGCGCGCAGCGAGGAGCGGGGCAAAGAGGCGCTTGCCGCGGTGCCTGGAGCGGAGAGCGTCGTTGCCGGCGATCTGAGCAGTATTGCGCAAACCCGCAACGTGGCCGAGCAGATAAACCGCCTTGGCTCCTTCGACGCGGTTATCCACAACGCCGCCATCGGCTATCGGGAGCAGCAATGTATTGTGACCGAAGACGGTCTGCCTCATGTATTTGCGGTCAACACGCTTGCGCCTTACCTCCTGACGGCACTGATTAAGAAGCCGAAGCGCCTCGTTTACCTGAGCTCAGGACTCCACCAGAGCGGTGATACAAGCCTGAAGGATCTGCTCTGGGAACGCCGGCCCTGGCGAGGGCAGCAGGCTTACTCTGATACGAAACTGCATGATGCGATGCTGGCTTTTGCTATCGCACGCCGCTGGCCGGGCGTTCTCTCCAACGCGCTTGAACCCGGTTGGGTACGGACCAAGATGGGGGGCCCCGCGGCGCCCGATAATCTGGATGCTGGGCACCGCACCCAGGTATGGCTTGCGGTGAGCGAGGACCCCGACGCGACGGTTACGGGCAAGTACTTTTATCACAAGCTTCAGCGCCCACCGAACTCCGCCGCCCACGATGCCAGGCTACAGGACGCTCTGCTGGACGCCTGCAGAGGTTTTTCGGGCGTCGAAATGCCCGCGAACTAACTTCGCATAATCCTCGTGCTGCCGTGGAATTGACGGCCCGCCGTAGGAGTTGGCCATTATCATGGACCGGAGGCGGTGATCCATCGACCAAGCTACTCCAGAGCGGCCGGCCAGCCCCCGAAAAATTGCCCTGGTTGTCGGTGCGGACACCAAGGTCGCTCCGGCGGTACGCAAAGTGCTGCCAGGTTGGAAGATTGCGCGCGCGACCGATAATATCTCCGCGCTGGAAATGCTCAGGACTCGGCCGTATGATCTTGTCCTTACCGGCGAGGAAACTTCGGCCACGCAGGATGTGGATCTCTTGCGCAGAATCCGTACCGTCCGGCCCCATGTGCGACTCATCATCATCACCAGGAAAAGCACCCCCGCCGACGTAATTGCCGCCATGCGCGAGCGCGCGTTCAGCTATTTTTCCGAGCCGTATTCCATGTCTACCTTCGAACAGATGCTTGTTTTGGCTACGACCGGTCCGGTTTGGGATGAAGGGATCGAAATCCTTTCCGCCACGCCGGAACTTATGCACCTGGCTGCGCGCTGTGACCGTAAGACGGCCGATCGATTGGTTCAGTTCATTCACGAGATCGCGGATCTACCCCTGAAAGAGAAAGACGCCGTCGCCCTGGCCTTCCGCGAGATGCTCATGAACGCCATCGAGCACGGAGCCAACTTCAATGCCACTCAGCACGTGTCGATTTCTTACCTTCGAGCCAAGCACATGGTCTTATGCCGCGTAAAAGACCCGGGGGAGGGCTTCTCCTTGCAGGAGGCTCGCCATGCGGCGATCATGAACCCGCCGTCCGATCCCATCCGTCACACCGCGATCCGCGAAGAAGAGGGGCGCAGACCCGGGGGCTTTGGGATTCTGGTGACCAAGCACATTATCGACGAGTTAATTTACAGTGAAACCGGCAACGAGGTCGTGCTCATCAAGTACCTGAAGCCGGAAAAACTTGAGACCAGCTAGCCTACATTGCCGGCGGCGGCGGAGCACCGGGTGCTGGTCGCGGTGAACCCGGCGCTTTGTCTACCAGTTCCACATCCAATTGGATCGCGATCTGATCCCCCACCATGGGTGAATCATAGGTCATTCCAAAGTCCGCCCGGTTGATGGTGGTGGTAGCAGAGACGCCACGACGCGAGCCACCTCTAGGATCCTTTACGGGAGGAGTAGTAGGGCCATCGACATCCAGGACGGTTTCCCTGGTGACTCCGTGGATGGTGAGATCGCCGGTAACCTTCAACTTGCCTGCACCGGCTGACTCTACTTTCTTCGATTGGAAGGTGATCGTCGGATACTTGGCCACATCGAAAAAGTGGTCGCTCCGCAGGTCCTTGTCCCGCATTTCGACGCGCGTATCCACAGAACTCGCGTCGATGGTCACATTCACAGAGGCTTTGCCAAGGTCTGGGGAATCTACAACTACGCCGTTGACTGTATTAAAGGTTCCTCTGATCGTTGAAATTCCCAAATGGCGAACTGCAAACTGCGCTGAGGAATGCGGAGGGTCCAGATACCAGGTTTGCGTTTGTGCAAAGGCGCTCGTACCAGCCAGGAAGGCCAGCAAAATAGCGGTCAGATAAACGGCAATGGCAACCTGCGGTCTTCTAGTCATGACGGAATCCTGTCTCCACTTTCTCTCGATTCATCACAATGAGTTATGGAGTCGCGCCACGTACATAAGTCCATCCGGACCACAACCGGCAACGTTCCACATGAATTAAATGTGCTGCTTTTCTCTTGAGCTGAAGTGTATGTCCGCAACATGGAGAGGTCAAATCAATTGAGGGATAGGAGACAGAGCCCTTTGAAACTGCCCCCCTTGTTCTGGTTCGCGAATGGAGAAAAACCTGCAGCAAAAATAGGGCACAACTCCTCAGCCAATACGGGTGGTTGTATCGGCGCAGAAAAATGGACGCGGACAGCGGGGCGTAACGAGCCTCGAATTGGAATCCAATGAAAGAGGTCGAGACTTATCGCCAAACGAGAATGCTTACCTATCGAATGCGAAGAGACGCTTCCAGTCTCTCTTCATGCTGATCACCGGCCATCCCTTCGCTTTCGCTTCGTCGTACAGTGCCTGCGTAAATGTTCCGACCTTGCTATCTGGCAACCCCAGGGCAGGACCGTAAGCATACTCGCGATCCTTGTCGTCATGCAGCACCAGCATCGCCAGCCGTTCCCCGTCTCCGGACTTGGTGTACTCGAGCATCTCCCGGTCCCCAATCGAATTGCCAAACGCGACATGGGGAATTCTCCCGATCATCAAGTGGATCCCTTCCGGCTTGCCCGCATTGTCGTTGTTCAGAAGCAGCTTGGGATCCTTCGTCAGAATTGGATTTCCCATCGCGTCGTAGCCGAACGTAGTGCCGCCCATACTTCCGACTACCTGTTCTATCGGCACACCGTAGACCTTGTCACAATACGCACGCACAAAATCCTGCCCACCACCGGTGACGAAATACGTTCTGAATCCGTTCGCGCGGAAATACGCCATCACTTCCAGCATTGGCTGGTAGGCCAATTCCGTATAGAGCCTCTTCCAGCGCGGGTCTCGGGCTGTTGTGATCCACTGCTGCACCTGGTCGTGAAAGGTAGCAACGGTCATGCCCGTGAGCGTCGCCTCGAGGATTTTATAGAGGTCCGGAGTTGGCAGCTTAGCTAGCGCCGCCCGGTCACCCGACATCACGGTCTTGTACGGTTCCTCGTTGGCTAATTCCGGCTTTGCCTTGACCAAGTCGGGCACGCGATTCAGGCAGTAGACCACCTGGCTATAGATGGGCTGCTCTACCCATGTCGTACCGTCCTGATCGAAGCAGGCAACCCTCTCCGCTGGGGGGACGAATTGCCCGCTCGAAGAACTCGTCGTGACGCGAACGAAGTTCAGAATGGCCTGCTTGGCCGCGCCGTCGTTCCACGAGGGCAGCGGATCCTGACCCTGTGCGAGTGCTTCGGGCGGGAATAAGCTCTCGACACCTGTCGGAACCAACGTCGCTGCCGTTGTCACCAATCCCATCTGCAGCAGTTGACGTCTCGATACTTCCAGCTGAGAGCGTATCTTCATCCAAACCTCCCTATGTCGGATCGCTGCCCATCGTGACCTGATGGGTGAACTGTAGATCGTTTTTGTCAGTGCTGCAACGGATGGAATGCAATTTTGTCATCGCGGTGCCGTAGTTTCCGAGATGATAGATGGAAGCTCCGACAGGCGAGAAAGTGAAGTCGTCGAACGGTGTGGCCGCCATGCTGTTTAAAAAGTCGGTGACGCCTACACCAATGGAGACGTGAGGAACATAAAGATCCCCGCTGTGCTTGGGAACGAACTCTGCGACGTACGGCAAGAGCTGCGGGACGATATCGGGGTCCTGGGGAGTGGTGACGAATGCGGCGGCAGTTCCTGTGGGCGCCTCAAACGGCTTGACCGCGTCAATCAACTCCTGCTGTAGCCTAAGCAGGTCGGGTGTGGGCTTAATCAATATGTTGCCAACGCTAACGGTCTCATTACCAACGGTCGCGCTATCTACGTAGGCGTATCTGAACGCCGTGAACTTCCAACCTGGTGGATTCTCCCTGGCGAATACTTTATCGGCGGCTGCGTATACCTGGTCGAGGTTTGCTGTCTTGACGTACCGCTGCAGTACTGAGATGTGTGGCGCGTGAGCTCCGCCCAATGTAAAGCCCTTGCGGAAATTCTGGAGAAGCCGGGCATTGGCGGCTGTGGCGTGTTCGATCATCGTTGCATCCGGGTCAAGCAGGATGTCAATGGCCGTAACGTCATTTTGTCCGGCGGCACTTGCTTGCTGTGCCCGTATGCTTCCAGAATGCATTGTTATCGCGACCATCATGGCTCCCAACAGGAGCAGAAACAGGAGGGACTTCTCGATTAGCTTCACTATGTCTCCTCTCTTGGAGCCCGATCCTTTATTTCGCGAGGATAGAGAATATGCACGGCTTGCCGAATCGGCGACCAGTTCCTCGCCAGAACACGCCGCGCGGGCAGCATTAGGTTATGGCATAGGGCGGTATCAATCACCTGTCACAAGCGACAGTCATAACAGCAAATCGTCTCATTCCGTCTACGGATTGCTAGAATGACCGTTAAACGGCAATCCAGTTCAGCCATATGAGCCCGCGAGCTAGATTGAGCGGAACCGTAAGTTTCCGAAGACCCAGCCGAATGCAAGGAAGTCTCACTTAATGACAACAGGCGAATGCACGCATTGAGAGCTCTATCGGACCTTATGCTCCCGACTAACGACCTAAGTCCATATCTCGAAGTGCCTGAAGCCGATCGTCCACGTGTATCACTGCAGTACTGCCCTTGACTCGAAAACAATCCTCGAATGACTGGGTCGCTTCACCTGCGAAGACGTGTCTGCTGACCCTGGATCAGGAGAGATGCTGGGGACTTTCCGGCGAGGCTAATGACCACGGCTGGTAATCGCCGCTCTGCTGAAATACCTCGCTTGGAGTGCTTCCGCTGAGGCTCTGAAAGTCGCGGATCATGTGCATCTGGTCGAAGTAGCCAAGCTGATGGGCCACGCTCATCCACGACCGGTCCGGCGCCATCCGCTTCTTATCCAGTGCCATCTGGAAACGCGTAATCCTTGCGAAGAGCTTAGGCGTGAAACCTATCTCGGTCACGAACCGGCGTTCGTACTGGCGCATGCTCAAGCCGCTGTGATCTGCCAGTTCCTTAATGCGAACCGCGCCATCGTGACGGTAGGTGTATTGGGCAGTCGCCATCACGGATGTTTGACGCAGTGCATGGATGGCAAAGGGCAGCAGATATTCTTCGGCCACTTGAATGCGCTGTTGAAAGGTATTGCGTTCGGCCAGCTTCAGCCACAGGGTGTGGATACCGTTCCCAATGATATCCCTGCCGTCACCGTTGTCGTTCGCGAAGGCTGCGGGAGGTATGCGAAAGAGCTGCCACGAAGCAAGAGGCTTGAGGAAGATCCCGAATCCATCGTGCCGGCCGGTGAAGTAAGCGCAGCCGGTAGCAGAGGTCTGCGATCCCACGACGTGGATTCGCGGAACGAGCTTACTCTGACCATTCGTATAGTCGATTCTTGCAGCATCACCAAAGTCAAACGCCAGAATATGTTCGAGCGAGGCTGTGTCAGGTTGGTTGAATCCCTCGCCGGTGCAGGCGATGTCGCGTTGAGCAAAGACCCGGACAAACTCCCTGAGTTCGCGGCGCGGTATGGCGATCTGAATCGTGCGCACAGTGGGCCTCTCCTTCTGCGGGGGCCGAGGTCGCCGGGGCGTGTTCGTTGTTGCCTGCATTCTAGGCTTTTTTTTGACGATGTGGCCAGCGTGTCGCTTTTTTACTAGGCTGCAGTTCGAGATGCGGCAGATAGTGTGCATACAAGGTGGGTAAATAGCACTCGCCGTTCGGAGGCGCAATGACGATTCAAGGCGCTCGGCAATATTTCGGGACAGGCGCTTTTTGGGGGATCGTGCTTCTGTCTGGTGCTTCTCTCGGTCAGACTGCTGCTTTCTTCAATCCTACTGTCCCCACGACATGGGACGATGCGGCGATCGCTGCGCTCGAGATACCGCTGGCGAACCCCATCGGTTCGCCGAAGCATGTTTCTTCCGCCTACTACTACAAGATCCCGGTGAGGCAGATCTACAAACAGTATCCCGTCTATGCTCCCGGCCGGGAGCCTGCCGGATATATGGAGTGGCTGAAGAAGCAGGAGCCGGTGGTTCTGTGGGGTGACGAAAGTCACAAACCGCAACTCAACACCGAAGCGGATTGGATCAAGGCGGGCGAGACAGTTTTCAGCGCGCCGATCTTTGTTGAAGCCGGCGACAGTGTGATCGCGCTTGCGGATGTTCGTAGTAAAACCTGGTATGAGAAAGGCGCTGTTCCCCTTACGAAAGAGGGAACTGTTCCCTTTGTGCATTACGTTATTCGGGAAAAGGGGAAGATCGAGCTCGGGACATTTTCCTGCGCGATGTGCCACACACGTGTGATGGCCGATGGAACCACGATCACAGGAGCGCAGGGAAACTTTCCGTTTTTGCGAGCCTCTGCGTATTCGCCACAGCCACAGCTTCCACCGCCGGTGATGCATCTATTTATCCAACTTCTATACAGTGCGCCGTGGCTGAGTCCCGACCCCGCAGCCCAGCAGAACGCTCTGTCTCCTGAACAGAATATGGAATTGCTTGAGACGATGCCCCCTGGCGTGATGTCCCGGCACCGATCCAGCTCATTCAACCCGGTCCAAGTGCCGGATCTGATTGGTGTAGAGGACAGGCGTTACCTTGATCGAACTGGCCTTCAGACACAGCACTCTATTGTTGATTTGATGCGCTATGCTGCTTTGAATCAGGGTGGCGACAACCTGGCGAGTTATGACGGATTTATCCCGGCCGGGATTCCGGCGTTCAAGGAGCTGCCGGATCCGTCCGATCCCGTTAATGTCGGCGGCCGGTACAGCGACGAACAACTTTACGCCCTCGCGCTCTACGTGTATTCGCTCAAGCCGCCGCCGAATCCCAACAGGTTCGATGAAGTGGCCGAGCGTGGCAAGAAGGTATTTGAAAGCCAGGGCTGTTCCGTATGCCACACGGCTCCTCTCTATACCAACAACAAGCTGACGCCTGCCCAAGGGTTCGCAATTCCGAAGGACCACTCGGCGAAGTACGACATTCTTCCGATGTCTGTAGGGACTGACTCTGGCCTGACGCTCAAGACCAGGAGAGGAACCGGCTATTACAAAGTTCCTTCGCTGAAAGGCTTGTGGTACCGAAGCATGTTTGGCCACAGCGGCTGGTGCGCAACGCTGGAAGACTGGTTCGATCCGCAACGCGTAAAAGAAGATTACGTTCCCACCGGCTTCAAACCTTACGGAGCGAAGACCTATGCCGTAAAGGGACACCCCTTCGGACTTGATCTTTCAGTCGAAGATCGCAAGGCACTGATCGCGTTCCTCAAAACGCTGTAATTTTAACCCACAGCAGATGCTGCGGCGTGACCGATCAGTGGAGGCTGTACATCTGCATCACATCCTTGCGCAGAGCGTCGCGGCTGGCCGGACGGGTATAGAACATATGTCCGCCGGGATATTCACGCACTGCGACCCGGGTAAGGTCACCCATAATCGGCATCTGGTCCACGGTAAGCAAGGATCCCATGAAGGGGCATGACAAATCGTTCCAGCCGTGGACAATCAGCACTCGTATCTTCGGATCGGCAGACACAGCTTTTCGCAGATCGTCGACCGAGCCTTTACGCAAATCGTCTCCGCCATCCCAGAGACGGGCAACATCGTAGTCGAGCGCGTTGTACCGGGCGTTCACCTTCCATCCCACCGTGGTGGTCACGAAGTTCACCATGGCCGTCGTTGTCGGAGCGATCAAGCTTGCGAGAATCGGGTCGTTTGACCGCTGGTCAGGCGAATACGGAAATGGATCGAATGAGGTCACATTCGAGTCGTATACCGAGCCGATCTTGCCCTGGTCGCGAAACACTTCGCGGAGATATGCGCGTGTCTCGAGCCGGCCTCCGGAACGCTTCACGAACTCCGGATCAAGACCCGTTAGCGCGGTGACGCGTTTCACGATGCGCGGCGTGGCTTCAGGATCGGAGTGGCCCTTGAGCAGGTCGATCACATACTCACCCCGGGTATAGGCGATCACATCCGCCATCGCCTCCGGGGTAAGCTTCTGCTCGCGTTCGAGATGCGCCGCGGCGATGGAGGGCAGAGTCACCATCCAAGGAATTGGCGAGAGATCGCCATTATCTTCCAGGGTAGGATTCAGAAAGGGCGAAACCAGTACCACTCCATTCATGGCTACGCCGAGCTGCGACTGCAAGTAATAGGTAATTCGCGGCCCGCGAAAGCCGCCGTAACTCTCGCCGACAAGGTACTTCTTTGATGCCAGACGATTGTTCTTGAGCAACCAGTCATACACGGCGCGGGATAGATACTCGATATCGGGAGTGGTGCTGTAGAAGAGCTTCTTGGTCTCAGCCTCGGGGAGCAGAGAGCGGCTGAAACCCGTGCCGATGGGGTCAACGAAGACCAGGTCGGTGAAGTCGAGCCATGTGCCCGGATTGTCGGTCAGGGTCGTGGGATCGGAGGGGCTGTCACCCTCGTTGCCGGCCAGCAGATGCTTGGGTCCAATGGCCCCAAAGTTGAGGTAGACCGAGGATGCACCCGGGCCGCCGTTGAAAGCGAACGTCACCGGCCGGTTTTCGCCTTCAACCGTATAGGCAGTGAAAACGACGTCTCCGCTCTCTTTGCCGTCCTTATCGCGGACCGGCAACGAGCCGACGGTCACGGTGTAGCGCAACGTTTTGCCGTCTAGCGTCATGCTCTGCGGAATGTGAGCGTCCGGCGGCAGCGGTGGCAGGGGATTCTTATCCGCTGCTTTCTCCGCCGTCGCAGGCTTATCGCCGGTGGGCGGCGCATCCTTTGGCGCCTGCCCGATCAGGCGGCACGGCGCGACCAGGCAACACAAAGCGATGGCTGCAGATGGGATGCGATGGAAGCTATGCGAAAACTTCGCGAAACTCATGTGGATAACATACATCCTGCGCGGAGCTGATTCCTATCGTCTTATAGGATCAGTGCTCAAGACCTGAGGGTCCCAGCAGCGCCGGGCTCCATCTTCTGCCTGCGCCACTATCTCAATGCCAGCATTTAGCTTGAACAACCCACACAAGCCAAGCCGCACACGGGCTTCATCCTCCACCCTCTCTCTCGCTTGGCCAAGACAGTAGCCATTGCGGAAACCGGCCTCGAACCCGAGGAAATGCAGTTGTCGAGCCGTTGAGACACGGGCTGTTCATGTTACAGTAACCGCAAGCATGGCGCTCAAATCGATAATTCACCGTCCTAAGAAGGACGTGATCCTCGCAGAACTCGACGGTCGCTTAGTACAAAGCGACGAATTGCAGGCCTTGAAATCGGAGTTAGCCTCATTGGCCGGCGAACCGCGCATGATGCTGATTCTTGATCTATCGCGGGTTCAAGCTGCCGACAGCTCGGGTCTTGGAACCTTGCTTTATCTGGATGGATTCGCCCAGCAGGCTGGCTCAAAACTTCGCGTCGCAGGAGCCGGTAAACGCCTCCTTGAGGTCTTCAAAATGACCCACACTGATAAAGTTCTAACGCTCGATCCCGACGTGGCCAGCAGCTTAAAACTCGCTCATGGATCGATCCCAGAAGAGTCGGATCCCAGGTAACAACGGGCGTCTTCACTTTCTCCTCCAATAACGTCATTTTTTAACCCCATGCGGTACCGCACGGCTTTGCTGTGTAGCAACCTCTATTCCGTCCGCTTGAAGTCCTCGCTACCATTACTCCGATGGGCGAAATTTCGCAGCAAGTAGACTGAGCCACATCGAAGGAGGACAAATCATCATGGAGAAACGGTACGTTGCTGGCAAATGGATTTACCGCATGCCTGGGGCGTTGGTCTGGTCATATTCACGGACGGATGCAATAGAGCAGGCAAAACAAGGCACGCAGGGTGCCTGACGAAGTGAGCCAGACCTTGGATGTTAGTCGCCCGGGATGGAGAACCTACCGATAATGCGACTTTACGAGCGGTGCGAGCCATAGCGGCCTTGACGTTTGACAGCTCTCAAACTGCAACGGCAACACGTTAGGAACTGGACGGGTGCCCATTGTTCGCACCAGCGTACATGGGTTGAAAACGATGGGGCGCAGCCCCTTCAACGCTAGCATCCTGGTGCATAGAGCAAAAGCATTGGAAAAATCCATTCTCGGCCCAGGTACGCTCCCACGGCAAGCCGGGGCAGGTTGGCGAACCTGGGGCACCCGTCCTGTTCCTAATGGTTCTATTAGAAGGGTAACTCCCGCCGGGTTGCAATGTTGCGATCGGCGATGGAGCCGGGGGCGCTCCCACCTCTGGCGTCCTGGCGGGATCCCACAGAGTCTTGCGCCATCATGCGTTGGCCGATTAGAGGCACTCCACCGAAAGACTGAGTTAGCTTTCCATCGATTGGTGCAGGACATCAATCAACTTAGCTAGTACTGTCATCCGTGCAGCCCGCAGAGCGCTTTCCCTGCATATGAGTGGACCCCTGCTGCTGGGGTTCTCCGCCAGAATTGTGTAATTTACGGAGCCTTGATGATGCGGCACGTTCTCTGGCGCACATATTACAGCGATCCATTTCACCACGGTAGGACGCGAACCACCGGTGTCGCTCGGTTTATCGCGCCAAATCTTCCGGGAGACTCGAAAATAAAATGAATATCGTTCGCAATGTGCTGGCATTCGCAGTAGTGCTTGCTTGCCTCACTTCTTCCGCGCAGCAGATCACAGGGAACATGCGCGGAACAGTTACAGACCCAAGCGGCGCTGTGATTTTGCGCGCCGAGGTGACGGCACAGCAGACGGAAACGGGCCTGTCGCGCACCACGACTACCGATAGCAACGGTAACTACGTTCTTCTGGAACTTCCGGTCGGACACTACCGCCTGCAGGTCGCAGCCAAAGGCTTTGAGAAATACGTGCAGGATGGCATCACGCTCAACGTGAACGAGACGGCTTCGGTCTCGCCACATCTCGCGGTCGGATCGGAAAAGCAACAGGTGCTGGTACAGGCCGATGCCGCCTTGATTGAGCCAACCGTCACCAGCATGGGCGAGGTTGTGCAACAGAGCGAATTGGAGGATCTGCCGCTGAACGGACGCAACTTCTCGCAACTTGGCTTGTTGCAGCCTGGGGTCGTTCCCTTGACGCCTGGGATAGCCGAAGCGGGCGGATCGCTGCGCAATGGACAGGCTTATGCGGTCAATGGCCAGCGACCCGAATCCAACAACTTTCTCATCGACGGCGCGAACAATGTGAACGGCGTCGACGGCGGATTCGTCCTCAAGCCGCCAGTGGACGCGATCAGCGAGTTCCGCATCATCACGCTGAACGCGAATGCTGAGTTCGGAGACGCGCTGGGATCGACGACAAACATCATCACGCGCTCGGGCACGAACCACGTCCACGGAACGTTGTGGGAGTTTCTGCGCAACGACGTGTTAGACGCCAATAATTATTTCGCGCAGACCAAGGAGCCGCTGAAGCAAAACCAGTTTGGCGCCGCGGCCGGTGGGCCGATCAAAAAGGATAAGACGTTCATTTTCGGATTCTATGAAGGCTTCCGCAATCGCCAGGGCGAGACAGCTCTTACCACCGTGCCGTCGCTGAAGCAGCGTACCGGCGACTTCTCTGAACTCTGCCCGGAAGGCTTCACGGCCGGCTTCTGCAACAATCCAGCAAACCAGCTTTTCAACGTCTTTGCCAACGCACCGTATCCGAATAACCAGGTGCCGGCGGCTCAGTTCGACCCGGTTTCACAAAACCTCATGAGCTTCTTCCCGCTTCCCAACGCCGGGACGAATCTGTTCTCCACCACGCAAACCTTCAGCAATAACACCGATCAGTTCGGCATCAAGGTCGACCATTACCTTGATCCGAGCGACACTCTGACCTTCCGATACATGTTCAACCAGCTTTCCCAGGTCGATCCGCTGTCGCCGGGCGGCGCCAGTGTGCCTGGCTTTCCGGTCGGCGAAAACCAGCGCGCACAGAACTTCGTCGCGCAAGAAACACACACGTTTTCGCCGAACGTCATCGCTGTTGCGCGATTCTCGTTTCTCCGTAACAAATTCCTTTTTGGCGAGCATGAGAACCATGAGTTGCCCTCAGATCTTGGATTCAAATACACCCCCAGTCTCGATATCGCCGCCGGACCGCCATTCATTGAGATAAACGGCTATACCGACGTGGGTGATCCGATCACCGGCCCACGCAACACCTATGAAGATGTCTACGACTTGTCGGGATCGCTGAGTTGGGTGCGCGGCAAGCACGAGCTGAAATTCGGCGGCGGATACGAGCGCCAGGAGATCAATGCGCTACAGGGGATCGCGACTAACGGCTTCTTCGTATTCTCGCCGTTCCCGATCACAGATGCATTCGCCAGCTTCCTCACTGGGCAGCCCGTGGTCTTCCTGCAAGGCATTGGCGATTTCTCGCGCGGCATTCGCGGCAACAATTCGTACGCGTTTGTGCAGGACACGTGGAGGGTCAAGCCGCATTTCACGGTCAATGCCGGACTGCGTTACGAGTTACCCGAACCCTATACCGAAATTCATAACCGGATGTCGTTGTTTGAGCCGGGAAAGCAGTCCCGGGTTTTACCGTCTGCGCCGGTGGGGTTGCTCTATCCGGGCGATCCAGGTGTGCCCGCGGGCTTGATCCCCACCGATATGAAGGCATTTGCCCCGCGCATCGGCGTTGCATGGGACCCCAGCCGTAACGGCAAGTTGCTGGTAACTGCGGCGTACGGCATCTTCTATGAGCCCTATTACACAGGCCAGGGTGGACCCTTGCAGGCTCCGATCAGCGCGCCCCCCTTCCTGGGAACGCCGCAAGTAAGCTTGCCGGACTTCGCGGATCCGTTCCAGGGCAATCCTCCGCCCGTAGGGACGTTCTCCGCTTCACTCACGAACCTGACTCTGTCGCCGTCCTTGAAACTTCCTTACACCCAGGATTGGGACTTGAATGTGCAACAATCGTTTGGGTCCGATTGGCTGTTTGAGATCGGATACGTCGGTACCAAGGGCACGCGCCTGCCGCGCTTTATTGAAGCGAATCCAGCGGTGTTCGTTCCCGGATACGTGGACGGCCAGCCGATATCGAATTCGAGTAACGCCGATCAGCGGCGGCTTTATTCCGGCTGCACGCTCGCCGATTCGCCAAACAGTTGCGTGTTTTCCTCGACCGGCGAGATTGCGGGCATCGCCAACTCGTCCTACAACGCGCTGGAAGCGTCGATGCGCAAACGGTTCAACCACGGTATGGGCTTCCTCCTGTCGTACACGTGGTCGAAGGTGATCGACGACGTTTCGTCGTTCAACATCACCGGATCGGAGGCGAAGCCGGTCGCAGGCGAAAATGATCTAGCCCAGGATCCCTTCAATCTGGGAGCAGAGCGTGGCCCCTCGCTATTCGACGCGCGCAACCGATTCGTTGCAAGCTACGAATGGGCGCTTCCGTTCTGGACGCAGGGGCAGAACTGGTACCAGTGGGCACTGGGTGGATGGCAGTTGAATGGCATTGCCACACTGATGAGCGGCACGCCGTTCACCGTCTTCGACTCAAACGACGTTGCTGCACAAGGCAGCGCGCCGGAGATCACCGGATTCTCCGCGCAGCGGCCCAATCTCATCGGCAACCCCAACAACGGGCCGCGCTCGGTGGGCGCCTGGCTCAACACCAGCGCTTTCCAGCGGCTTGATCCTACAGCCAACGCCGGCCAATTCGGCACCGAAGGCCGCAACATAAATCTCGGCCCTGCTTATGCCGACTGGGACTTCGCAGCGCTTAAGAATTTCAAGGTGACAGAATCGACACAGTTGCAGTTCCGCGCGGAGCTGTTTGACATCCTTAACCGTACGAATTTCCGGTTGCCCGACAGTGACATCAGTTCGCCGACGTTCAACCATATCCTTGAGGCGGAGTCTCCGCGCCAGGTGCAGTTTGCGTTGAAGTTTCTGTTTTAGCGGGCATTTCCGGCAGCGGCAGTATTAGCCGGCGATCTGCGCTCTTCGCATCGTACGCGGCAAGAGTCCACTCTGCTTGCCGATGGCACGATCCACCATTCGCCCAGGCAGCAATCGTGGCAGTATCCAATTTTTGAACGGCTGAGGCACCACCGCGTAGCGCAACTTCGGTTTGCGTACTGTGAGCGCGGTATACACTACCTCGCCGATACGCTCCGGCTCCAGGCCTTTCTGACTTTCTGCGAGAAAGTACTCCACAAACCCGCGCAAAATCGGACCATACTCGGTGGCATCGTATCGCGTCAGATCAAGCTCCTGAGCCTTGTCGAAAATCGGCGTCTTTACCGAGCCGGGGCCTACGACGATGACATCGATCCCGAACAGCAACAGCTCCCGCCGCAAGCTTTCTGACATCCCCTCCAGGCCAAACTTTGAAGCCGCATACACGCCTAAGAACGGGGCAGCAAACTTGCCCGCCACTGAGCTAATCTGCACAATGCGCCCAGGTGAGCCCGAGCGCGAGCGGTCTGCGCCCAGAAGGGGGGCAAAGGCCTTGGTGACCGTGAACGGTCCCATTAAATTCACCTCGATCGTCCGGCGAAACTCATCCATCGGCTGATGCAGCAGCGGACCGCCACCGGCAATGCCCGCGTTGTTCACCAGCCCAAACAGCGTGCGCTGGCCAAGCCGCTCGCTCACCTGGGCCGCGGCTGCCTGCACCGCCGGCTCATCGGTTACATCCATCAGCAGCGGAGTGAATGCGGCGCCCAGCTCGCGCTGCAGGCGGTCAGCATCGGCCTGCTTGCGCACCCCGCCGAAGACGTGCATGCCTTCACTACCCAGTACCTTGGCGATGGCATAACCAATACCAGTGGATGCCCCGGTTACCATCACACTTCTCTTTTCAGCCATGTAAGAAATCCTTTCTTTAAAGATGTACGCTGTACACCTTGACCAACATGCACAGCGTACACCTTTACCCGGGCACCGTCAATCGGGCATACTTGCTGCTATGCCATTCCCCGCCAAGACGGACCGCGCCCGCATACTGGCCGCTGCCATGGAGCAGCTGGCGAGCGATGGGATGGAAAAGCTGTCGCTGCGTTCGCTGGCCGCCTCACTTGACCTGGCGCCCACTGCGCTTTACCGCTATTTCCCTAGCCGCTCGGCTCTCGAAGTCGCGCTCACCGCCGAGATTGCGGGACAAGTGCATGCCAAGCTGCGCAGAGCCGCGGGGCACAAATTGCCGGAGCCGGCCATTCGTGCACTAACGAAAGCCTACGTTTCGTTTTCCACTGAGCAGCCCCATCTCTACAACGCCTTCCTACAGCCATGCGCGGAAACGGAGCAAGCGGAAGAACCAGCGCACGAGGCACTTTGGGGTTTTGTCCTGGAACAAGTCGCACGCATAACAGGTCCAAAGCATGCGCCCGAAGCCGCGGTTGCACTGTGGGCCATGCTACACGGGTTTGTCGAACTCAAGCGCGCCGGCGTGTTCCACCAGGGCAAGCCGCTTACCGGCTTCGACTGGGGCATGCAAGCATGGTTGAAAGCGGCGCGCGTGTAGCAGAATCTGGTGGAAGTAATTCTCCCAACTAGAAATTCACTTAGCAGGTTCCCAGTCGAGGGAATAGATATCCTGGGTGCCGTTGTTGCGGAGCAGCAGCGGGGCGTCGTCGGGGGTCAAGGTCAAAGAAGCGGTCCAATACCCGGTAGTCGGCAAGTCCTTGAGATCGGCCACGACTTCCACTTTGTGGTCGAGAATGCCGATCCGCAGCACTGCCCGGTTGGTTACCCGACCCACGAAATATAAATATCTTCCATCCGCTGACCAGTTAGGAAAGCCGGCTGTCAATCGTGTCACATCTGACCACGTTCGTGTCCGGAGATCGAAGAGAAAGATACCGTCAGTCTTTGCCGACATGGCCGCAATGTATCGTCCGTCGGGTGACCAGCGTGGAGAGTAATATCCCTGGGATTCTGGAAGGGTGGTGATTTCGTGACTGGTCAAGTCGAGCACACGGATCACTGAGGACTCCGTATCCACGCGGCCAGCGAAGACGAGCTTGCTGCCGTCAGGCGACCAGTTGGGGTCACTTTGAGGATCAGGATCATTGGGAATCAATTGCTCCGGCACCCCACCGTCGCGAGAAACTGTGTACACCTTATAGGGTTGTGCTGAAATGGTGATCCGATTGTCGACCAGCAGTTTGCCTTCAAGGTCCCAGCCGTAGAAGGCGATGCGCTTGCCGTCCGGAGACCAACGCGGCAGCCTTGCATACATCTCGGCATTGCTGAGCGCTTGACGCTCGCTCCCATCCACCTTGCTTCGCCACAGGACGCCGTCGGGATAGGTGACGTATGCCACCCATTGGCCATCCTTCGAGAACGAAACGAATTCCGCCGAGATTCCGGAAAGAAAGGGCAGGAACTCCGCAGACCTCGCGTCATAACGCACCAGTTCGCCCGACAGCCTGTGGCCTACCAGGAAGAGCTTCTTGCCGTCCTTGCCGGGGAGCGGCGAATCGAGGTTGAGCGGGCTTTCCGTCAATCGGATGGGCGTCCCGATAGATCTGCGAAAAAAACCTGTCTTTTCCGGAAGAACCCAAATCTGTCCCTTTGACTGGAAGACGAAGTACTTTCCGTCCGGAGTCCACTTGCCGTGTTCCTCGTCCGCTGGGGTATGCAGACCTGGAAGCAAGGGGTGCGGGTTTGTTCCTTGTGCGGATATCTCCCAGAGGGCGCGGCCGCCCGACTGTTGATCCCTTAGGCTGAATCTTAGCTTCGTCTCATCGGGCGAAAATTGGGGGTCGTAAGGTATACCCGGGACGGTGACCAGCTTGCGGGCTTCGGCGCCATCGCTTCTGGCCAGAAACAAATCGTTCCCGTGACAGTACGCCAGCATCTTTCCGTCCGGAGACCAGACAGCCGTTTGAGACGCGATCAATGGAAAAGCAGTCGGCACGCGATGCGGCGCACCACCGAGTGTCGGCAGGCTCCAGAGGACCCCCGACAAGTCGACGGCGAGAAGGTTAGATCCATCGGGAGAAACGCTGAGCAGAGTCATGCCTTCTGAGGGGACGGGGATTGGAATCGGATCGCCACCCGAGACGGAAATTTCCGCGATCTTCAAAATGGAAAGGATTCTCATGCCGAGATAAAGGCGCAGTCCGTCGGTCGCTTCCGGAATCTTCGGCTCCCCGTCATGGGTGAGCTGGACATAGTTCGAGACTTTCGGTGGTGGCAGGGGACGCGACCAGAAGAAAACGAAGGTGCCGGCGAGCAGCACAAAGACTGCTGCGATAGTCACCGGCCAGCGCCGGCGCAGAATGGATCTCGTGGATTCCGGCGGCCTGCTGATCTCCGGCGTTGAGAGTTCGCGCACCGATGTCCGTGTTTGACTTGCTACATAGCGGGAGGGAGCCTCCATCGACGGATTGTGTTGCAGACGCTTCAAGTCGGCGCGAATTTCCGCGGCGTGCTGATAGCGGTACTCGGGGTTTTTCTCGAGACACAGGTCGATGATCCCGGCCAGGGCGGCGGGAATATCGGGATTGAGCTGAGTTGGAGTGACCGGAACCTGCTGCACGATCGAGATCAGGAGCTCTCCGGTGGTGTCTCCGGAAAAGGGGGACCGCCCGGTGCACATCTCGTAGAGTACGATGCCGAAAGAAAACAGATCGCTACGCTGGTCGAGGGGCTTGCCCAATGCCTGCTCGGGTGACATGTACCCGGCCGTTCCCAGTGCGGCGCCAAGCCCATCGGTCAACTGCTGCTGATCGAAGTCCGCTCCGGCGGCTGCTAGTTCTTTGACAGGCGTAACCTTGGCCAGGCCAAAATCCAGTATCTTGGCATTTCCGCGTTTGGTAATGAAGATGTTTGCCGGTTTGATGTCGCGATGGACGATGCCCTTCTCATGCGCAGCTTCGAGCGCGTCGGCGATGTCGATGGCGATGGCGATCACTCGATCGCCAGGTAGCGGACCCGCCTGGATCAAGTGCTTCAGTGTTTCCCCCTCGAGGAACTCCATGGCGATGAACGTACGGCCGCCGTCTTCGGCGATTTCATAGATTGTGCAGATGTTGGGATGGTTCAGGGCTGAAGCGGCACGCGCCTCGCGCCGGAAGCGCTCCAGAACCGCCCTGTCATTGGCAAAGTGATCGGGCAGGAACTTGAGCGCGACAAACCGTCCAAGCAGCGTGTCTTGTGCCTTATAGACCACGCCCATGCCACCGCCGCCGATCTTCTCTAATCCGCGGTAGTGGGAGATGTCTGCTTCGCCCATGAAGACATTGTCGCAAACATCCAGAAAGTATCGTTCAGGCAAATCAGGTTTGCCATTCCTATCCTTATTCGTAGAGGATGATCTCATTCATGGAGGAGCGCATGCGCCTTGTCGGAAGGCATCGTTGGAGTTTGTTGCTCGCCCTGCCGTTTTGTTTCGGTACCGCTGTCGCCTACGGCCAAAGCAGCAATCAAGATCTCGGCCAATTCCAGGGTCAGGGGGACCTGGGCACGATTCTTCTTGCTGGTAGCGGCCATTTCGACGTCTCCAAGGATCGCTACACCGTCTCCGGCAGTGGCGCTAACCTCTGGTTTGGCATTGATGACTTCCACTACGTTTGGAGAAAAATGTCCGGCGACGTGGCCTTAAGTGCCGACATCGACTTTGTGGGTGAAAAGGGCAACGCGCACCGGAAAGCCGTGTTGATGATTCGTCAGTCGCTTGATGCGCATTCGATCTACGCCGATGTCGCTCGTCACGGTGACGGCCTCACCTCGTTGCAGTACCGCGACACCATCGGCGCAAACACCCACGAGATAGAAACCTATGGCAAGGGGCCGCATCGCGTACGTGTCGAGAAACGCGGCGACTATGTCTATGTATCCATTCCCGACGCGAACGGCAACATGGCGCCTTCCGGTGCGGCCATGCGTGTCAACATCCAAGGCGACTTCTATGTCGGTCTCGGGGTCTGTTCTCACGATGAGAATGTGATAGAAACCGCGATCTTCTCGAACGTCAGGATTGAGCCTTTATCCCCGATGACCAGTCAACCCGTGCTGCACAGCACTCTCGAGTCGGTCATTGTTGCCTCCACCGATCGTCGCGTTCGTTACACCGCACCCATCCATTTGGAAGATCCCAACTGGACGCCTGACGGCAAGGAGCTGATCTTCAACCAGGAAGGGACGCTGCAGCACTTAGTACTCGACGATGGCATCCATCCCATTGACAGCATGATTCCACGCCCCACCTCGTCAACCCTCATTCCGACCGCCCCGGAGACGAAGATCAATGGTGACCATGGCGTTTCGCCGGATGGCAGCCTCATTGCCATCGGCAATCAGGATCCTGACGGGCAGGCCCGGATTTACGTTGTCCCCACTGCCGGCGGAACGCCCAGACGTCTCACCCCGAATGGCCCCGCCTACTTTCACGGTTGGTCGCCCGATGGCAAGACCATCTCCTTTACCAGCCAGCATGGCGACAACTTCGACGCATATACAATTCCGGTTGCCGGTGGCTCCGAAACTCTTCTTGCGGCAAAGAGCGACGTGGCCGAGTTCTCCCCAGATGGTCACTGGATCTACTTTCAATCGGACCGCACCGGCCACGTGCAGATCTGGCGCATGCACCCAGATGGAAGTGGACAGGAACAACTCCTGGTCAGCGCCACGAATGACTGGTTTCCGCACATCTCGCCCGACGGCAGAATGATTGCATTCCTCGCGTACAAGCCAGGCACGCAGGGTCATCCAGCCAACCAGGACGTTGAGATCTGCGTGTTGTCGATCGCCGATAGGAAAGTGCGCACGCTTGCCACGCTGCTCGGTGGCCGTGGCAGTATGAATGTTCCTTCCTGGTCGCCTGACAGCAAGATGCTGGCCTTCGCCAGCTACGAATTTCTACCACAGTAGGGATTCGGTTTTGGCGAAACACTTTTGGTGATCTGACTTCCGCATTTCGAATTCGGCACGGAAACAACAAGATCCCCTCTTTGCCGAACGGCGACGTATGCGGCTTTCCGTGCAGTGTGCCTCGGTTCGCGCACAAAGGTCTCCGTTCCGTTAGTTCTCCCGCACCACCGGGGTCCTTCGACTCCGCGCATAAGCTCTGTATTACGCGATAAATCGTTGAGGCGCTTCGCTCAAGGATGACGATTCTGTGGGAGTTTTGACGAAAAACACCCTAAGACAAGCTAAGCGGTGATCAGCAAGCCGTGAGCAAGCAAACTCAATCCAGGCGGGGAAGCTCGAAAATCCAAAGTAACCTCCGAAACGATAACCAGCGACTCAACCGAATCCGATTTCGGTGCTGTATCCTGTAAGCAGACGATTTCGGCAGCCGGCGGACTCTCGCGTCACCGCCTCGCTGGCCGGCAGTTGCCAGTAGTTTCAGGCCTACATGCGAGCGAAGGACAGTTTTACCGCTGTCCGGTGTCCCACTCGATCCCTGTCACAAATAAAGCAATCCAAGCATCCCGCCGCGGCGGGATTTTCTATTTCTGTCCCTAGCTTCTCTCAAACTTTAGGAGCCCTCTATGCCCAAAAATAAAGTCAGCGATCTTATCACCGATCAGGAAATGGCCTTTGCCCGCCTGATCCTCGGTGGCGCCACGACCGACCGTCATGCCGCCGAAGCCGTCGGCCTCAACCCCGACTCCGCCGCCTACACCAAATCCAAACCGCGCGTTCGCGCCTACATGCTCGAGCACCGCGCCGCCGTGCAGCAACAGCTCGTTCAGCAAGAGGCCGACCTGTCCCGGCGTGCCGTGGAAGGACTGCACCGCCGGAGTCTGGACCGCGAACAAGTACTGAACCGCCTCTGGGAAATCGCCAACCTCAGCCCTGAAATGACCAGAGGCAGCGTTACCGGGCAGGTCAAGGCCCTCTCCATGATCGTGGCCATGGAAAACTTCATCCCCGACCGTCGAGCCGTTTCCTCCCCAGAGAAAAAATCTCCCCCGGCTCCCACCCCGGAAATCTATGCTTCCGCATGGCTTCGCAAGCAACAGGCTACAACCGCCGACCCGCAGCCAAGCCCTGCCCCTGACCAGCAAGAGGATTCGCCCGATGTCCCCGCCTATCCCGCCAGTCCCGGCTTGGCGGCAGAAGCGTCTGCCGACCCTGGCCGCAGCCGGTCTACCTTTGCCAAACCCTCGAGTCCCTCGGAAGCACCGCCACCTTATCTCCGCGGCGTCACTTATGTTCCAGATTTGAGAGTTCCTTTCTCTATAAAAATGAACCCCTTTGCCCGCCCCCGCTGAGCTGCCAAGCCCCAAAACGGCCCAAAAATATCAAATTTTATAAATGGCCGCCAGCTAAGCCGCCACGTATCTACCCAGCATTTGTTACCGGCAGAGAGAGAGGCAGGCCTGTAGAAATCCATCCCCGATGCACCTTCAGAGCTGATTTAGCCGGCCAGGCCATAGGTGGTCACCACGAAATCTCATTAAGTGGCTATTGCCTCACCTGGGTTTTTCTCGTCGAATGTAATGGAGGCCCAGGAGCCTACTCTGATCCCACAACTTCTGCTTCTTACACCCACCCTGATTCCCTGGGGAGTACTTCTGCCCTATCTCACGGGAACCGCTATTTTGGTGATTGGTCTCTACACGGTCAGAAAAGAAGTCGCATCCAGGCAAGGGCTGGATAAGATCGTCGCTCTTGGCCCATTGTTCCTCGCCGTTCCTATCGCCGTATTTGCCACGGAACATTTCACTGCCACAGAAATCCTGGCCGGGATGGTGCCCCATTGGATTCCCGGACACCTGTTCTGGGCCCTCTTCGTTGGAGCTTGTCTCATTAGCGCGGCCTTGAGTATAGCCGCCAGGAAATACACCGGAATTGCGGCCGCACTCCTCGGGCTCACGATCCTTCTGTTCGTGCTTCTCATCCACATCCCAGGAGTAGCCAACACTCCGACGTCTCGATTACTTTGGGTGGTCGCTCTGAGAGACCTGGCCTTTAGCGGGGGAGCCCTTTCTGTCGCTGCGGCACAAAGGAAGCCGTGGACCCCGCGGGTTAGACAAGGGCTGATCCTGGCCGCCCGGCTCTTCATTGGCGTGCCCATCACGTTTCTTGGCGTTGAGCAATTTCTCCATCCGGAACTGGCGCCCGGAGTGCCTCTCCCCAAGTTGACACCCCTCTGGATTCCAGGACACGCGTTTTGGGGGTACCCGATTGGAGCGGCCTTTGTTGTCGCAGGCCTGTGCTTGATTGCCAATAAAAAGGCAACTTTGGCGGCGACCTGGCTGGGGCTTCTGATCCTTCTGCTGGTGTTAGCCGTCTATCTTCCCATCGTCGTTGGGATTCCATCCGACATAGCAAATGGCCTCAATTATCTGGCGGACACATTGTTGTTGGGCGGCAGCGTTTTGGCTTTTGCTGAAGCCCAACGCGGAGATCAGAACTCATCGTAGGAAATTTGGCTCGCCGGGACGCCGAGATCCGCCAGCATCTTTGTACAAGCCTTGATCATCAAGGGAGGACCGCAGAGATAATATTCCGCGGCTTTGGGGTTACTGTGCTCGCTGAGATGTTTTTCCAGCACCACCTGGTGGATGAAGCCCAGATGGCCACTCCAATTATCCTCGGGCAGGGGTGCGGAGAGTGCAAGGTGGAAAGCAAAGTTATGGTGCGCCTTCGCTAGATCCTGAAAGAAGTCTTCGTAGTAGATTTCCTGCTTTGACCGCGCGCCATACCAAAAGCTGACCTTGCGGGTACTCTGCTCGGTTTCGAGCAGGTGGGAGAGGTGTGCGCGTAGCGGAGCCATGCCGGCGCCCCCGCCAATGTAGACCATCTCCCGTTGCGTGGGCTTGATATGGAAATCGCCGAAGGGGCCGATGGCAGAAACAATGTCTCCCGGCTTGAGGCCGAATACGTAACTGGAGCCGACCCCGGGAGCACAATCCTGCCCTGGAGGGGGCGTCGCAATGCGCACATTGAAGCGCAGCACGCGATCCCGCTGCTGGTTGCTGGCCAGCGAGTAGTTGTTGCGCCGGCCGGCCTCAGGATTGCGCGCCACCAGATCGAATATGTGCTGATGCTCCCACACGGTTGCGAACGGTTCGGGAATGTCGAAATCGCGGAAGCGAATCGTATCGTAAGCGGGAATATCCAGCTGCAGGTAATCGCCCGGCGTAAAAGAAATCTTTTCTGTGGCGTCCAGCGGTTCGAGAACCAGCTCCTTGATAAATGTGGCAACGTTGCGGTTACTGACCACGCGAAACTGGTAGGCCTTTTGGGCACGAGCCCCGGCGCCGCCGGCCCGGCTCACGTTCACGAAGATTCGACCGTTACGCTCCGCAATCGGATACGTGACCAGACCGCGGCAGACCGGCACCCGCGCGGGTGAACCGTCGATAAGGTTGAAGCGCCCATTATGCTTGGAGCACTCGATGAGCTTTCCCTTTACCAGGCCGAGGGAGAGATGAACATTGCCGTGGGTGCACAGTCCGTCGGTCGCGTAGAGCTCGCCATCCTCGGTGCGATAGAGCGCGTAGGTCTTCTTGCCGTGGTCGAAGCGGACGACGTCAGCACGGCCTAGATCGGCAGCGGAACAAGCTTCAATCCAGCCTTCCGCGTCCGCATTGCCCTGGGAGGAGTGACCGGCGTCGCGCGCACGTACTCTCGCTGCGGGGAGCCGGCGCTTGACGTGATGTCCGGGATCCCTGACCTGCCTGAGTACAGTAGGCACGATTTCACGCCAGGCAGAGAAGAGGCTTGGATAGGGAGTAGGACAGTCATCCTTTACCGCGGCATGCAGCCTCGGCAGCGCGTGATAAGGCACCAACGGGTACATATGGTGCTCGACGTGGTAGTTCATGTTCCAGTACAGATAACGGTGGATCCAGCACATATACACCGTGCGGCAGTTGAGCCGGTGATCGAGCACATTCTCAGCCAGACCTGCGTGCTGCGTGTACCCGTAAGTGACCAGCAGCCAGGTGCCGAAGAGATTCGTCAGCCCCACCAGCAGCAGGGGAAGAATGCTGCGGCTCCAGATGGACAGTCCAATGACGATCACATAGATGGCGACGTATATGCGCGCCCTGCGATAAATCTTGGGAAACTCTACCTCGGGAATGTACGTTTTCTCCTCGGCAAACATGCGCCCCAGGGAATGCAGGGCAATCTGCGAGAAATACTTCCGATACACCCTGAGATTGAAGAACGACATGACCATGCCCTTCAAGTCAGGTGGGCGAGGGACAGCGATCTCCGGGTCGCGGCCGACGATAATGGTGTCGCTGTGATGGCGGGTGTGACTCCAGCGCCAGAGTATGGACTCCCGCATGACCATGAACGACGCTATTTCATAGAGAGCGTTATTCATCCAATCGGTCTTGAACGCGGTGCCGTGGCCGGTCTCGTGCCAACGGGAATCGGAGGTGGAGGCGTAGAGAACGCTGTAAACCATGTAGGGCAGGATGGCCCACCAGGAGCCCCACAGGGCATAGGTCAGGAAGCCGGTGCCGAGGATCAGAGCGAACCACAAAAGCGTGTCCCGGATGGCGGGCCCATCGCGGCGCTGAAGCAGAGCCCGCATGGTCTCGCGTGGGACGGGAGATTGATACCACTCCGCTTCGGCGAGGCCCATTTCCACGGCCAAGGTGGAATTGAGGCCAGTGAGGCTGTAGTCGAGGGTCGCCGGAGGGGTAAGGACGCTATTGGTGCTCATCGTTGCTGCCGATCGTTCAGGAGTCGAAGAGGGGGCTCCCGGTCGTTCCTGTCTACGACAGGTTGCAAACCATGATATACCGCCCTTTTTCCGGTATCTTCATGAGGGCAACAAGCTGGTCGGATGGAACGGCCACCCCTGGGCAAAAGAAAGAATCGCCATTACCATCAGCTATTACCACAAAACCCCCTGGCATTACGCAAGAACCGTAGCAAATTCTGGTGAAAGCGCTATGCTCATCAACAAGCGGCGATTCACCAGGGCTCTGTGATCGATTCTTTCGGGGGAGGGACTCGATAGTGGAACAAGGGGAATCGCCGTTTTTACATCTGCCGTGGTTCAGGGCCAGCAGTCAATAATCAGAGTGAAAAAATGATCAAATCAAATGTTCCACCCTGCAAGGTTCTTCCGTTCGTCGCGCCAGAGGCTGTCGTCGAAGGTAAGCTCGAGAAGTGGTTTCGTGGCGTTATCCAGAGCAACTACGATCTGATGAGTGCTTTGGAGCGGTTGCGTGACTCCTACGAACGGCAAGCAAAGAAGCCGCTTACGGAGGCCGACCGGGCTGTCCTGATGGCGGTCCAGGTTACTTTGCAGAATGCCAAAAATGCCCGGACTCTTTAATCCTCGCATGCGTATCCCTCCAGAATCGAGAGATGCCATATGAGCGATGAACTGAGTGTTTTCTGCCCTACCTGTTTTGCCATGCCGGCGGAGATGTGCCGAACCAGGTATCTGGTCCATGGCGACGGTGAGGTCACACCGGTGATCTGCCCCACGCACACGGGCCGGGTTCTCAATAGCAAAAAAGACTCGATGCGGAACACGATCGCCAGGCAGCTGTTAGCCGCAGCGTTAACGTCCCTTCGCGGCCGGTAGCCGGGGCTGCGGTCAGGAGCTTGGACAGGTCTCCTGCATCATGTCACCCAGCGCTGCTTCCAGTTCTTTCATCTGATCTTTGAGCTGTGCCAATACTTCTCCAGCACGGGCACGGTCGCCGCCCATCGTCTCCAATGTCACTGCTGTTCGCATCACTGGCTGGCTGCCGAAAATGCTCACCGTGCCCCTCAGTTTGTGTGCCGCACGTTCCAGGGCAACCGGATCCCAGCTGGTTACCGCGTCTGAGACTTGCTGCAGCAGTGAGTGGGAGTCGGCCAGAAAAATCTCGATCAGCTCCCGTAGAAGTTGCGCATCCCCGTCCAGACGGCTCAGTAGTTCTGTCTTGTTCAGCACTTCGTTGGCGGTGATAGCGAGGGTGTGGTTTAGTTCCGGACCCTGCTTTGGCAGGCGCGGGACTCGATTCCTTCCTAGCCGGGCAAGCACCGCCAGCAGTTCCTGACGGTGGATTGGCTTGGAGAGGTATTCATCCATTCCCGCCAGCAAGCAGCGTTCGCGATCCCCGGTCATGGCATGCGCGGTGGTGGCCACGATGGGCACATGCCTTCCGGTGGTTTGCTCCTCCTCACGGATTTGTCGCGTCGCTTCGAAGCCATCCACTTCGGGCATCTGGACGTCCATCAGAATCAAATCGAAATCTCCCTCCCGCCACAGGGCCACAACTTCCACCCCATTGACCGCCAGCGCCACGCGATGGCCGGCTTTCTCCAGAAGCGCGGTTGCCAGCTTCTGATTCACGGCGTTATCTTCGGCCACCAGGATGTGCAGCGGAGGAGTGGTGGTGAGCTCGGGGACCGGCGGTGCCGCCGCTTCCGCCTGCGGGCTTCCCAAAACTTTACGCATCGAAAACAACAGCTCCGCGGGCGTGACCGGCTTCAACAGGCATGTTCCCACCCCCAACTCCCGGCACTCGGCTCTTGCAGCGCCCTGGTCAGCGGAAGTCAGCATCATGATGGCTGCGTCCTTCCAGGCGGCCTGCGCACGGACCTGGCGAATGACTTCGAAGCCGTCCATGCCAGGCATCTGCTGATCGAGCAAAACCAGGCGATAGGGGCGGCCTGCAGCAAAGGCTTCTTCCAGCTTTTTCAGACCATCCGCCCCGCAAGCCGCCTCTTCGGGCCGCATTAGCCAGCGCTCGGTCATCTTGCGCAGTATGCATCGGTTGCTCGCATTGTCGTCGACAATCAGCACCGGCAGTCCGCGCAGGTCTTCAAGAGCCGCGAGCTCAGGGGGACTTCCGCCGGCTTTGGCCGCCCTGGCGAACTTGATGGTGAAGTGAAAGACCGAACCCACTCCGGGATTGCTTTCCAGCCAGATTTCGCCGCCCATCAACTCTACGATCTGTTTGGAGATGGCCAGCCCCAACCCAGAGCCCCCAAACTGGCGAGTCGTGGATGAGTCGCCCTGCTCGAAGGCATGAAACAGTTTGGCCTGCACCTCCGGCGCAATGCCGATTCCGGTATCGCGGACGGTGAAGTGCAGCATCGGAGCTGGATGCCTTTATCACTGGCGGGCTCATTGCCTTTGTCGCCGCTGGGGTCATTGCCGATGTCGCCGGTGGGCTCCAGGTTGACGCCCACCACTACTTCGCCTTTTGGGGTGAACTTGACCGCATTCCCCACCAGGTTCAGCAATACCTGGCGCACCCGCAACCCGTCGCCCACGATCGCGGACGGCACGCCCTGGCCAAAGCTAAAGGCCAACTCCAGGCCCTTCTGGTGTGCGGGTATGGCAAGACTATGCAGGACTTCACCGATCAGGTCGGCGACATCGAAGGGCCGTGGGTCGAGCACGATCTTTCCCGCTTCGATTTTCGAATAGTCCAGGATGTCGTTGATCAGGGTAAGCAGATTGGCTCCGGAGGTTTTGACCATTTCCAGGTAACCGCGCTGTTCCTCTGTCAAGTCGGTATCGAGCGCCAGGTCGGTCATACCCACAACGCCGTTCATCGGCGTACGGATTTCGTGACTCATGTTGGCCAGGAACTGGCTTTTGGCACGGTTGGCGTCTTCAGCGGCGGTGCGCAGCTTGGCCGCTTCCAGAAGCTGCAACCGGATGGTGTGGGTTTGCTCCTGAACTCTTCTCCGCAGCACGATCACCCAGGCAAGGACCACCAGGGTTAGCAGAGCTGCGACCCCCAACATAGTGAGGGCATGACCAGGGGTCCACCAGGAAGGGCTCTTGATCAAGACCAGATCCGCGGTTGAGCGCAACAGGACGCTGAACGACTCCGGGATAGCAAAGCCTTGCTCCAGCTTGCCGGCCCCATCGGTAGCGGGCTTCAACGAGCAAATCCCCACTATTTTGAGCGTAGTGCCTTTTCTCCACTCGGGCATGGGGAGTGCTCCGGGTTGTGAGGGCAAGATGGCGGAAAAGACATACTTCCCGGAGGACAAGACGATGTTCGGGTCGCCCGTAGACTCGTCCTGCCCAATAAGCTGGCCCTCCAATTCGACCAAGCGGGCGTCGAGATCGCCGCGTAGCGCCTGCTCGGCGGTGACGACGACCGCAGGGACGGACTGCTGGACACGCGCTCCTTTATAGGTGGCGTGGGTTAAAGTCGGAGTAAATCCGCCGATGATGGGAAATCCAATCACATCGACCAGCTCTCCGGGGCTCAGAGGGGTAGTCTGGCCGGTGTCGGCGCAGAGCCCGTGGACGCCGTCCTGTATGCAGAGCAATCGGCCTGGCCATGCCAAAGTGACCGTGCCAAGAATGTGGACGCGGTGATGCAGCGCGGGATTGGGTGTGAAGCGCAGCAGACCGCTGACCGGGGAAATGGGTAGCGCAAAGGGACGGGGTGGCGCGGGTTCCTCAACGGTCACCTGGGCACGGGTGGGAAAGAACAGCTGAGCCCCAGTCATCTGCACCTGGTGATTGAAACGCGGCGCCTCGTTGCCGCGAAGCGTTACTTCGGCATCGATCAGGCTGTCATAATCCGCACCTGCATCCTCCAGGGTGGTGGCGGTTATGGCTCCGTCGTTCAAAGCCAGCTCCAAATTGACGTTTTTTCCGGTCTGCCAAACGGCATGGACAACGCCCCTGACTTCCACCCATTGGCCGTCCTCCGAGCCGCTCAGCAGCGCCGTCATGGTTACTCTCGGCGCGGTCGCAGGCAAAAGGGATTTGCCAATCAACCGGATACTGCCGGCCTTGACGACGGGACCATAGGACCCAGCTGCACTTACGCCCGTTATTTCGATCAGGTCGCCCGCCTGGAGAGGAACCGCGGGCGGAGACGAAAGGTCAACAAAGATGGCGCCTGACGAGTCGGAGACAAAGAACGTTGGGTTCCGTGGATCGACAGAGGAGTCGTAGTAGGTGACTACGGTGCGCAGATGGACAGGATAGTTGCGCACCGCCTGCGCGAGCGTCAGGCTGTGGGCATCATGCGCATTGCTGAGCGTGGGTAAGGTTGGGGACTCGGCTGGCTGTTGCTGGCCGATGAAATAAGGCGGCCCTATTAACAGGCCCAGCGCCACCGTTATCAGGACAAGACTGCCGCTTGGGCGCAAGACCTGTGGTCCCCTATTGCCTATCGGCACTTCCGGGCCAGAGTCCAGTTGTTACATCAGTAACATGCCTGCCCGGCTCGCCATGGGGGATCTGCAGTGTGCCCCGGCTCCCGCACAAAGGTCTCCGTTCCGTTTGTTCTCCCACAGACTCGTCATCCTGAGCGAAGCGCCTCGCAGATCCTTTGGTTGCGCTCCCCTGAATTTTCTGTTGAGCCTCATGAAATCGCCGCGATACCCACCTTCGCCAGGGTGATGAGAATCCACCAGCCCACCACCGCTGTCGCCGTTGCCGCCAGCTTCGTTTTTGCTACCACGGCGCAACCAATGGTCAGCAGAATGATGACCCAGATACTCAAAACGTCAATGGAGGTGGCGAATGCGATCAGCCACTGGGGCCAATCCGCGGGTAGGTAATATCCCAGGTTCGTGCCAACCGGGTTCTTGAGATTGAAGGCATCGGCATCCAGCCCGGCAAAGAGCACGATGATGCCGAGAATCCCTTGAATCAGCCAGGGCAGAGTCGCGTACATCCATACCGTGAATAGTTGGCCAAATGTGGCGTGGCCGCCCAGCCCAAAATTCAGCGTCATCAACAACACGCCGGCCGCGATGGCCGCAAAGAGCAGCCCCAAAACCGGTGAAGCCCAAACGATGTATTTGGTAAACGACGCCGCGATCGCTTTCTGTCTCGCCTGCTGATCCGGAGGAAGCTGCGCCGTCCTCTCCTGCTGGGTCTCTGAGCTGTGTTGCAAGATATTAGAGTAGGTCTTGTCCCAGCCGATCTGCTGTTGGATTGCGGCGCTAAAGCCCATGGTGACCAGCACGCCCAACAGCCAGGGCAGCCACCAGCTCGCATCGCGCAGAATGTCGTGGAAGGTCTTGGAGGGGGCAACAAAAGTATCTATCACTCGCTCCACCTGGCTCAGCGAGGTGGATGCTTCAGCGTTGATCACCGTATCAGACATTGAGAACCTCCGTGAAGGCACGGGAACTGCATTTGCGGTTGGCGGGATATTACTCTACCCGCCGCAGAACAAAAATAGAAACTTGCAGGGCGGTAGAAAACGCTTACGGCCCAGGTGTAGACTCCGGCAGTCGAGTATTTCGAGGAGGCTAAATGGCCCTGAGTTTTGCCACCGATATCCGCCCTCTCTTTCGCGATGAGGACATTACTTGTATGGATGGGGCAGGCGTTCATCTGGATGATCTCGCCTGGATGTCCGTGCCCGCGAACGCGCAAAGTGTCTACGATCAGGTATCCACGGGCGCTATGCCTCCGGGTGAGCCCTGGCCGAAAGATCATGTGTCACGGTTCAAAAAGTGGATGGATGCGGGTTACCCCGCATAAGGAATTTCAAGGGAGCTTGAGTTTCTCGAAAGCCTTGCGTGCGTCATGAAGCCGGTTGAAGATCAGCGAAGGGTCGATCGATTCGGTGAGGTGATGACGAGTAAAATCCGCTCGCAAGTCCCAGCGTATCCGGGCAAAGCCCAGTTGAGTTCCGCAACTCGTCAGGTTCTGCTGCAACTCCAGAACAACGCGGGCAGCGGAGTAATCCAAATTTGTGATGGCCTCCGCATCGACAATCAGCCAGCGGACTTGCGAGGGTGCTTGTCCTACGAGACAAGTCACCTCCTCAGCAAAACGGTTGGCGTTGGCATAGAAAAGAGCCGCTCCGAAGTGGTACAGCACAAGCCCGGGTTCCGTTGTCATGCCTGGCGCCACGGGATTCAGATCCCAGGTTCCGAGCGGGTTCAGAACCATGACACCCGTGTGGGGGTGATAGCTGTGCGCGACGATGCGTAATAGGGAGAGGATCATTGCCAGCAAGATCCCCTGCTCGACACCCGCAGCAACGACAACCCCCGCAGTGGTAAGAGCCAAGGCAAACTCGCCCGGACTCTCGCGGCGAATCGCCAGGAGGGTGGTTAGCTTGATCAAGCGAATGGCGATCATGAAGACCAATGCTCCGAGCACGCAACGCGGCAGGTATTCGAGCGGCCGGGTGAGAAAGAGCAGAACCAACGCCACGACCGCTGCAGTGCCAAGCTGCGCCACCTGGCTCTGGGCGCCTGCGCCTTCCACCATCGCGGTCTGCGTGGGACTTCCATTGACGACGAAGGCCCCGCTCAAACCGGCCATGGCGTTGGCCGCGGAGAGACCGGCCAGGTCAGCATTCGCATCTAACTGCTGCCGGTGGCGTTCCGCGTAGACCCGGGCGGTTGCGGCACTCTGGGTGATGATCATGATGCAGCACGATGCGGCGATGCGCGTCAGGGAGGGAAGGTCGCTCCAACTTACCGCCGGCGCCCCGAAATGGGGAAGACCACCCGCCACCGGGCCGATGATGGCAATGCCTCGTCCGCTGAAATTCAAAAAAGCGCTGGCCGCGATGGCTCCCACGACTGCAATCAAGGGACCCGGCACTGTGGGCGCAAAGCGGCGAAAGAGAATAAGGATCCCGACCACAACGGCCGAAACGGCTAACGTCGGCAAATGCACCTGGGGCAGTCTTCTGAAGATTTGAGCCAATTGCAGGAGTGTTCGGCTGGCGGAGATCTCCAGCCCCAGCATCTCCCCGAGCACTGCGATGCCGACCTGGAAACCAACCCCGGTGAGAAAGCCGACCAGCACCGTCTGGGAGAGGAAGTCGGCGATGAAGCCGAGCTGCAGTAATCGTGCCAATAACAAGAACCCGGCAGTAAGCAAGGCAACCGCGCCAGCCAGTGCTACGTATCGCGCACTGGCTGGGGGCGCCAAGCCGGAAACTCCACTGGCAAAGATGGCCGCGGTGGCGGAGTCAGCCGAAACCACCAGGTAGCGGGAAGAGCCAAAGGCCGCGAAGCCCACCAGGGGCAGCAACAAGGTGTAGAGACCGGTCACTACCGGCATGCCGGCAATTTTGGTGTAGCCCAGGGCCTGCGGGATATTCATGGCCGCCAGCGTGAACCCGGCAAAAGCATCACGCAGAGCGGCTGCAGGCTTGAACGGCCGTATACTTTGAAAGATTTTCAACAAAGCCGAGCTCCGGAAACGAGTTACCGCAAGTCCGGAGTGTACATTCTTCCCGCTTGGTCTACCATCGGGCGGCTACTTTGCTGAGCCCGGCTGTGCAGAGTAGATCTAACGCTCGCGGGCTGAGGCCGTTGATGTAGTTTTGCGCCGGCTGCGCTCCTTTTGCTTTTCCGGAGCGGGGCGGCTCGCCCGAATGTAGGAGGCCGCAGCCATCAGACGCGCGGAAGGCTTTGGGTCTGTAAAGTCGTTCTGAAGTGCATCCGTTACTTGCTTACCTCGAAAATCGCCCAGCGCTCGTGCCGCCGCCGCACGTACCCGGTAGTCACGATCCTGGAGCGCATCCAAAAATTGCTGCACAGTGACGGTGGATGAGGTGTCTTCCGCCAGCAACGTTGCGGTCAGTACCCGGGCAGAGTTTGCGTTGCCCCCCTTCCTGGACCACCTATATGCATCCAGGCCAAACCCGACGGGACCCAACAAAGCATATACAGCCTGTTCCCCGCCAATCTCTGCCAGCTTCGATGGAGTATGCAGGTCTTGATCGGCCTCGTGTACTCCAGAACCGACCGCTCCCTGGCTGACCTTTCTGTCTCCGGCAAGGACCGCGTACAAAATGTTCTCCCCGGTGTGGTCGTGCATCCTCCACAGGCTTACCGCCGCGGCAAAGCTTACCTCCGGTGCGGCGTCGTTGAGCGCGGCTCTCAGGTCGGGAAGGAATATCTCCGCTTTGCTCGCGCCCATCGCCGCCACGGCCGCAAGTCGCAGGTAACGATCTGTATCCTTTACCGAGTCGCGCAGCAACGTTTGCGCTTGCTCGAAATCGCCTAATGTACCCAGGGCAGCAGCCGCATCGAGCCTTGCAGGGCGCGCCTTGGTACTGGAATCGGAGAGAGCGGTTTTCAACATGTTCCAAGCTGCAGTCTCTGGATCCACGTTGTCCTTGTTCGCCTGCGCTACCGGATCATCAGGCTCGTCGCCGCTTACCGTGCTTGAATCCGACGGAGACTGGGCCGGAGCCGCCGCCTGCCGGGTCTGCGCCAGTGCAGCGCCTGCCAGCAATATGACATACACCAGAATCAACCATTTCTTCATCGTGTTTCTTCCCTGCGAGCTCGATAGCCCCTCAACTTTTATTGGATGAACCAGCGCGTGGAAGGGATTTTGATTTTCAGTCTGGCAATCCGGGTTAGATAACGACTCTGATTGACAACATCTTCAAATGGGGCAGGTTGTTGAAAGTGGAATAGAACTGGTATATCAACTTTTTAGATCAGCAGAGGACACAAGCGGTCCATAAGGGCGGGCGCCGGTGAAAGAAATCTGGACCCTCAAGTATCAGCAGCTTTTCGAGGAACTAAAGGCCGATATCCTCTCCGGGCGATATAAACGGGGGCAGAAATTACCCAGCGAAGCTGCCTTGATGAAGCAGACCGGAGTCTCCAGGATTACCGTCGTCAGAGCACTTCGTGAGTTACAACACGCTGGCCTGGTGGAGCGTATCGCCGGCTCGGGAACGTTTGCCCGTGACTCCGCTTCTCTTGAAACGCGAGCCTTTCTCTTCGGCCTGTTGATCCCGGAACTTGGCATAACTGAAATCTTCGCTCCCATCTGCCGGGCCATCGCCAGTGCACCCGCGGCCAGGATGCATGCATTACTCTGGGGCAACGCCGGCGCAGCCTCGACTGCAAAACAGGCGCTCTCGCTTCTGGAACAGTTCATCAGCCGGTCGGTCGACGGAGTATTCTTCGCGCCTCTTGAATTTGGCACAGACGCAGACCGGATAAATCACCGTATCTTGCGCCGGCTTAGAAAAGCGAAGATCGCAACTGTTCTTCTGGATCGACGGGTATCGCGACTGTCCGGCCGTGGCCGGGCGGACATCATCGGAATTAATCACAAGCACGCTGCCTATACGGCCACAGAGCATCTGTTGACGGCTGGGTGCCGCAAGCTATGCTTCGTAACTGCAGGATCCACATGCTCGAGTGTGAGGGATCGTCACACTGGATTTCAAAAGGCAATTGCAGCCAGCGGCTTCGCGGCAGCCTCTACGGCGCATTTCGATCTGGAGACCGATACCGTGGCTCTTCGCCGCTGGGTTCGTCACGGAAAGCCATTTGGGGCTGTTTGCCTCAACGATCAAGTCGCCGGGCGGCTCCTGCGCCTGGCGACGCTTTGGAATTTGATCGTCCCTGATGACCTTCGTTTGACCGGCATTGACGACGTCGGCTGTGCATCCGTCCTGCCGGTACCCCTGACCACCGTAAAGCAGCCGATCGAACAGATCGGGCAAACGGCTCTGCAATTAATGCTGGAGCGCATTCACTCGCCTGACCGGCCTACCCGCGAGGTGTTGCTGGATGGTGAGCTGATTGTGCGCGAGTCCAGCCGTTACACCCTGCCGCAACGCACCGAGGAGGGAATTCGACCATGACGCACCTGGTTATCGTGGTGGGAGCCCCCGCATTTATGCGGGGGGAGGAGCGCTTTAGCGCTCCGTGAAACAGTCTCGACTCTCATCAGGCGCTTTAGCGCTGGCGAGGCCAAAAGATCATTAGTCCCTACGTGAGAGAGCCGCAGCATCCAATTGGTCTTTAGCGTCTGCGTGAGAACTGTCGGTTTAGCGTGAGTCCCGAAGGCACGGTTGAGAGTAGCCCAGCACGCAGTGCTGCGTTCCCCACTGATCAGTGCTGGGTCAACCTCGATCGCACGCCGGCAAAGTAGAGTGACTCACATCCTTGGAATTTGTGTGGTATCCCACCCGCCGCCCAGGGCTTTGACCAACAGCACGCTTGCGTCCAGACGCCGCTGAAGGATATCGAGGTCGTTACGCTGATTGTTGAGGGCAGCCGTTTGCCAGGTGACGACCTGCAGGTAGGTGTCTACTCCACCTTCATACCGGGTCTGAAAGAGGTCGAGGGACTGCTCCGCTGATGCGGTGGCTTCATGCTGCTGCCGCGCTTCATTTTCGAGTATGCGCAATGCTGCGAGATTGTCCTCCACCTGTTGGAATGCTGTGAGGGCTGTCTGACGATAGTCCGCTACCGTGGCGTCATAGTTAGCAACGGTGATGTTTTTTGTGGCGCGCCGGCGCCCGGCATCGAAGAGGGTCTCAGACATCCCCGGTCCGACCGCCCAAAAGCGGCTGGGCCAGTTAAACCAGTTGAGCGCGGAGGTCCCCTGAAAACCGGCGATAGCGCTCAGGGAGAGGGTGGGATAGAACGCAGCCTGGGCAATACCAATCTGTTCGTTTGCGGAAGCCATTCTACGTTCGTCCGCGGCAATGTCGGGGCGGCGCTCGAGCAAAGCGGCCGGCATCACCCCGGGAATATCCGGCATGACCTGGGAAGCCTGGTCAATAGGGATGGGCGGCAAGGTAAGCTCCGCGGGAGGCTTACCGATGAGGACAGCAATCGCGTGCTCATATTGGGTACGCTGCACCTCGATGTCGGTGCGCTGAACGCGTGCCTGATCGAGCTGAGTTCTGGCCTGTGCCAGGTCCGATTGAGGCGCGGCGCCGCCCTCGAAGCGGTCGCTGGTAAGTTGCACCGCGCTCTCGTAGGCGGTTACCGTATCGTCAAGCAACTTCTCCTGCGCGTCCGCCGAGCGCAATCCAAAGTAGTCCAGGGCGAGCTCAGCATGCAGGCTGAGCCGAGCGCTTTCCAGATCGGCATCGCTGGCCTGAGCCTGCTCCCGGGCCGAGGTCACACCACGCCGAATCCGGCCCCACAGATCAATCTCGTAGTTCAAATCGACCGGCAGGGCGAAGTTGCCCTCGCCATTGTTCGCCAGCGTGCTGGGAAAGTACGGCTGATTTGCCGAGTCCCGCACCGCAGCAATGGACGGCTCAACACCGATGGTAGGCGCTTCGTTGGAGCGTGCGTAGCCGATCTGAGCGCGCGCCGCGCGAAAGTTGGCTTCCGCCGACTTGAGGGACTGGTTCGCAGTGTCGACCTGGGCCTCGAGCTCATTCAATCGAGCATCGTGAAACAGGGTCCACCAATCACCTTTGAGCTTCGTGTCGCTGGGCCGGCCGGGCTTCCATCCATCCTGTTCAGAAAAGGACGTTGGCGTCGCCTCCTTGAAAGATGGCGCCAGGATGGCGGCCGGCGTCTTATAGTTGGGCCCGACCATGCAACCGGAGAGAAGCAGGAGCGCCGCCGCAATCGTGATGGGAAGTGCGTTTTTCATTCCGCATCGCCCTTCTCGACGTTCACACGCTCTCCTTCGGCAAGGGAGTCCGGCGGGTTGAGGATGACCTGATCCTGAGGAGCGAGTCCCGAAGTGATTTCCACCTTGGCTCCATAGTCATGTCCGATCTGCACCGGGACCAGCTGCACGCGGCCGTCACGCACCACGCCGACACGTAGTCCTTCTCCGCGGAACAGCAGAGAACCTGAAGGCAAGGTCATGGATGAGCTCGAGGGCGGAATCGGCAGATGGACGAAGGCATACTGGCCGGGCAACAGCTTGTGCTCTGTATTCACGACATCCACTTCTACGTTCAAGGTTCGGCTGGAGATGTCGATCGCATCCGAATTGCGAACGATGGTTCCCGTAAACCTGGCATCTGGAATGGCGTCGGAGGTGACGGTGAGGTGGCTGCCGGTACGTACCTCGTTGGCATAAACCTCAGGTACAGGCACAAATAGACGCAGCTTGTCGGTGGATGCCATATGGAACAACTCCGCCCTTGGGGAGTTGCTGTCTCCCGCCTGAATCAGTGCTCCGATATCAACGTTGCGGGCGGTGATCACGCCATCGAAGGGCGCATATATTTTTTCGAACCCCTGCAGTTGCTGCAATCGCAATACGTTGGCCTCCGCTGCCGAAAGGGCAGACTGGCGGGCCCTGAAATCACTCATGGCCTGATCGGTTTCCTGCTTTGACACCGCATTCTTGGCCAGCAGTTTCGTCCAGCGTTCGGCGGTGATCTGGGCCATCTGCTGGTTGGCCTGCGCCGTTGCCAGGTCCGACTGTGCCTGCCGTACCTGCTGGTCAAGCTCCGGCGTTTCGATCTCGGCCAGCAAGTCTCCTGTATGGACGCGGGCCCCGATGTCGGCATACCACTTGCGCAGGTAGCCACTGGTGCGGGCATAGATCGGCGTATCGATGAACGCCTGGGTGTTCGCCGGCAACGTGATCTCCTGGGCGGCTGCTCCCTGGACCGGAGTGGTCACGGCGACCGAGAGCACAGCATCCTCGTGGACCGTAGAGGCCAATGCTTCCTCGGCGTGAACGCGCGTGCGAATGCCTCTGGCAATCAAGATAGCGAGCACCAGTACAGCAAGAATTCCGCCGATCATTGGGCCGCGCCCCAGCTTTCGCTGCGGATCGAGAACGATGGGCTGGTTGCTCGCTGCGGTCGTTTCGCTTTCCATGGTCGCTAGGGCTCCGTTGGGTATTTCGTCTTTACTTCGCATCACACTCTCTCTCCGTGTCCTATGCGTGCTGTGGTTGCTGTTCGTGCTCCCGCTGCGCAGCGGTGTCTTCACCTTTGCCGCCATGCAGCATGGAGAAGACCGCGGGGACAAAAACGAGGGTGGCGACGGTGGCGCAAAGCAGGCCCCCAATCACGGCTCGTCCCAGCGGTGCATTTTGTTCGCCGCCGTCGCCCAGTCCGAGCGCCATCGGAACCATGCCGATGATCATGGCCAGCGCCGTCATGCAGACGGGGCGAAAGCGGGTTGCCCCCGCTTCGATGGCGGCGAGGATGGCATCGCCGTGTTCTGCTAAACGCGACTTGGCGAACGACACTACAAGAATGCTGTTCGCGGTGGCCACACCCATGCACATGATGGCGCCCATCAGGGCGGGCACGCTGAGGGTGGTGTGGGTGAGAAACAGAAAGAGGACAATGCCGGCCAGCGCCGCGGGCAATCCGGTGATGATGATGAATGGATCCAGCCAGGACTGAAAGTTCACCACGATGAGCATGTAAACCAGCACGATGGCGAAGGCAAGACCGCCCAACAGTGAAACGTAGGAACTCCGCATGGTCTGAACCTGGCCGCGCACGGAAACGAACATACCGCGGGGGAGTGCCTTCTCATGGCGATGAACGATGGCCTCTACATCCTTCGCAACCGCGCCCAGGTCGCGGTCCTGCACCGCGCCATAGATGTCAATGGTACGGCGGATGTTGTAGTGAGACACGATCGCCATCTCGTGGCCACGCTGAATCGACGTCAGGTCACCCAGCACTTCGGGGGTAGCACGCGGCGCTGCAAGCGACGAGTTGATGGGGATGTTCTGGATATCCTGCAGGGTATCCATGTGGTATTGCGGAGTCTGCGCGGCGAGATTGTAGGCCACGCCGTTTTTGTAGTTGAGAAAGAACATCGGTGTGATCTGAAAGCTGCCGCTTAGACTGTTCAACATGCTCTCCGCCACATCGCGGGCGGTGTATCCGCCCTGTTCCGCCTTGGTTCGGTCGAGATTCACGTTGAGGGTCGGATAATCCATTGGCTGTTGAATGCGGAGATCGGTCAGACCGGGAACTTGCCGCAACTCATCGAGCATGGCCGTCGCTTGCTGGGTGCCGGCCGCAACGTCGTCGCTTTGAAACTGAATGTCGATAGGCGCCGGCAGGCCGAAGTTCAAGATCTGGGCGGTGATATCGGCGGGCAGAAAGTAGAACTCTGTACCGGGGAACTCGCGTGGCAGCTCTTTGCGCAATTGGCGAACATAATTCGCTGTGGGGCGATGGTCCTCGTTCAAGCTGACCAGGATATCTCCATCCTCCGCCCCGACGATCCCGGATGTGAGGTGCATGGTGTTATAGGGGCTGTAAGGCAGGCCAAGGTTGTCGAGGATGTTGTTGACTTCCCGGCTTGGAATCTTCCGCCGGATCGATGTTTCGATCTGGTCGGCCAAACGCGCCGTCTCCTCGATACGTGTGCCTGTCTTGGCGCGCATGTGAAGAATAAATTCGCCGGAGTCCGTGCTGGGAAAGAAGTCCTGCCCGAGAAACGGCAACAACAGAAACCCGCACAGGCAGACTCCGAGAAATGCCGGCACAAAAAGCTTGCGCGCGAATACCAGCCGTGTGAGCAGGATCTGATACGCACCGCGCACCCGCTCGAAACCGGCTTCGAAGCCGCGCTGGAAGACCACCAACGGATTGCGGGTTGCGCCGTGCTCCTTGGGGCGAAGCAAGTACATGGCGATGGTGGGTACCAGGGTGCGCGACAGAATATAAGAGGCAATCATGGCGAACATGACTGCCTCGGCCAGGGGCGCGAAGAGATAGCGCGACACGCCCTGGAGAAAGAACATAGGCAGAAAGACGATGCAGATGCAAAGAGTAGAGACCAGGGCGGGCACGGCAATCTGCGCGGCGCCATCAAGGATCGCTTCGCGCAGCTCGTAACCGTTTTCGAGAAACCGCTCGATATTTTCGATAGTCACCGTAGCGTCATCGACCAGGATGCCGACGGCCAGGGCGAGTCCGCCCAGGGTCATGGTGTTGATCGTCTCTCCAATCAGGCTCAGGACGATCACCGAGGTGAGAATGGAGAGCGGAATGGAAATGGCGATGATGATGGTAGATCGCCAACTGCCGAGAAACAGCAGGATCATGAGGGCAGTCAGCGCGGCAGCGATCACGGCTTCGCGAATGACACCGGAGACAGCGGCACGCACAAATTCGCTCTGGTCGCTTAAGGGCGTGATCCTGAGGTTGGGCGGGACTGTCTGCAGTACGCGGGGAAGCAAAGCGCGAATGCCCTTCACGACGTTCAAGGTCGACGCATTGCCGGCTTTGATCACGGTGATCAGCACACCACGGTGACCATTCTGCCGCACCACGTTGGTCTGGAAGGCATAGCCACTGCTGACCGTCGCCACGTCGCGGAGATAGACAATCGCGCCATTGACCTGCTTGATCGGCAGCATGCCAAGCTCTTCGATGGTGTGCGGTGCGGAGTTGGTGCGGACGTCGTATTCTACGGGGCCGACCTTCGCCGTTCCAGAGGGAAGGACCACGTTCTGCGCGTTTAGTGCCGCTAGCAAGTCGCCGGGCGAAACGCCCTTGGACTGCATGAGATTCTGGTCCATGTTGACGCTAATCTGGGGAAACTTGCCTCCATAGGGTTGGGGCAGCACGGCCCCTGGCACGGTGACCAGCTGGGGTCGAACGGCGTTTTGCGCAACATCGGCCAATTGCTGCTCATCCAGGCCCTTTCCCGAGACACCCAATTGAAGAATGGGTACGCTGGAGGCGCTGAAGTCGATGATCTCCGGCGGCAGAGTGCCCGGCGGGAGTTGGCGCAGCTCGAATTGCGAGACCGCGGTCACCTGGGCGTTCGCAGTATCGAGGCTCGCACCCGGCTGCAGAAAGAGCTTTACCACCGATACGCCGTTGTAGGTGGTCGACTCCATGTGCTCGATGTTGTCGACCAGCGTAGTGGCTGTTTTCTCAAAGGGAGTGGTGAGCCGCCCTTCCATCTCCTCCGGGTTCAGGCCGGTGTACTGCCAGGCGACCGCGATGACGGGGATGTTGATGTTGGGGAAGATGTCTGTGGGCGTACGGAGGATGATCACCGGACTCATGAGGAGAATCAGCAACGCCAGGATGATGAAAGTGTAGGGGCGATCCAGCGCTAACTTGACGATCCACATTGGAAAAAGAGCTCCTCTCGTTCCTTCAGTGCAATGGCAACGACTATCGCTTAAAGGGCTGGATTTATAGAGTCGAAATGGCGTTTTCCGGATTCGTACTTTGTTCCGAAGGGAAGCATCGGAAAAAACGATGGCCCGCTCGGGTAGAATGCAATACGTGGAACTGAGACACTTGCGCTACTTCACCGCGGTCGCGGAAAACGGTGGGTTTGGTCGAGCGGCGCAACTGCTTCACGTGGCCCAGTCAGCGATCAGCGAGCAGATTCGCGATCTTGAGTCGGAGCTGGGTGCTGCGCTGTTTGATCGAAATAACCGAAACATCCGGCTCACTCGCGAAGGCGAACTGTTCCTGGTGGACGCGCGGGCAGTTCTTGCCTTAGCCGGCAAGGCGGCTGCAAATGTACAGAAATCTCTCCACGGAGAGATTGGAACGCTGACCATCGGCTTCTTTGTCGGGGGTACGGGAAAATTCTTTCCCGCGATCATCAAGGAATTCAGGCTTCGCTTTCCCCAGGTTCAAGTTTCGGTGGTGGAAATGGCGCCCGCCATGCAGCATCAGGCATTGCAAGCCGGCTCGATCGACATCGGGTTTACCCGCGGATTGCAACCAGCACAAGCAGGGACACTCCGTTCGGAGCATTTTCTGACCGAGCGGCTCTATGTCGTGCTGCCCAGAAGCCATCCGCTGGCAAAGAGGCGCAGGATCTCTATGAGGGAACTGGCTGGGGAGCGCTTTGTCCTGAACGACCGCAACTATTCGCCGCCGGTGTTTGACAAGGTGATCACGCTTTGCACAGAAGCCGGCTTCTCTCCGCGAATCGGCGCTACGGGGACCGTCTCGTCCGGCGTGCTTGCGCTGGTTGAGGCGGGAGAGGGGCTGGCCATCCTGCCTGGGGGCTCACAGAGACTGAGCACTGAGGAAGTGGTCTTCGTTCCCGTCGCCGACCGCGCCGCCTTCGTCGACATGGTAATCGCGTGGTCTCCACAGCACGAGGGTCCGGTGCTTCGCTCATTTCTTGATCTCGCGCGCAAGAAGAAAAAATGATAGTTAAAGAAAAGCAATAGCAGTTACAGGTACCACGGAATATTTATCACCATGACGCGTGGATTCCCGCTTACCAACAAAAGCAGCTTTAGCAATTGAGCGCTCTGGTTGTGGAGCGGCGTCTGCCACCAGTGTTTGACCACGAGTTCGGGAACCAAGACAGCGATCTGACGATCGGGATGGTCACAGTCGACTTTCAGGATGTACTCGACCAACGGCGGTACCACGAAGTGGTAGGGTGAGTTGACGACAATAAGCTCGGGAACCACCTTCCCCGACGCGCGCAGGGGCGCTGCGACTTTTTGTCGCCACATTTGCTTCACTTCGCCGCCGCAATCCTCAGCGTCGACATGCACAGGTTGCACCTCGTCGCTGATCTTCAAAGCGAGGGTGGTGACTTTTATTAGGGGCCGTTAGATTGGATGGACAGAAAAGAAGGAGGTCCCTCCACTTCGCTTCGGGGGATGACAATCACGTGAAAATCAATAAAGTCACAAACTCTCCCACGGCAGGCCGGGGCAGTCAGGATGACGATTCTGTGGGACCAATAACATTCGTCTGACCGCTTTCGGGGCTATCGGCCTTCTGTTTCTAAGGACGCTAGCGGCCTTGTTTCGCCGTGTAGGTGGCCGACTGGACCGCGCTGGGCACGTAACCGTAACCGGGGGCATAGGAGGCAGGCTGATTCTGCGCTCCCCACATGCCGACTGCTTTGACCGTGGTTGTCGCTGAAACCGCAATGGAGCCCCCACTGGCGATGTATTTCGCCGAACCCGAGCCGGGTATCGGAGCACTGCCATCGGTCGTATACCAGATGCCGGTGTTAAAGTCGCGGCCACTACCAGGGTTGGTGAAGGTCACTTTCAGGGTTCCGGAAAAGGTGCTGCTCGCGGGCGATATGGCCGGCGCTACGCTCGTCTGTGCGCAGGTGTTGCTCGGCTTGAAACTACTCCCCGTGGCTGAGGCAGTGTAGGGAAGGGCGTTCGAGGTCTCGGCGTTGAAATAGCCGCCCTTGCCGTTTGCGGTCGTGCTTCCGCCGTATCCCATGCAGAAGACGTTGTTCTTGTAAACAAACTGACCGGTGGAGGAGGTCATGATGCCGTTGGCCCAGTAACCCTGGATAAGGTTGTAGCTGGCGCCCGTTCCGGCAGAACCCCACACCTCAATCGCGCCCGGGGTGTACTTGCCTTCGCTGGTGGCGTTGATGTTGTTGATGAGCACGTTGTAATTGGTTTGGGTGACACACCCGGAATTGCATCCGTTGGCGGCGGAGATGCCCCAGGCGCCGTAATTGGTCGCGAACTGGTCGTGCACGGAGTTGTAGAAGATGTACATCGAGGTTGGCTGGTTGCCGCCGATGTTGGCCTGGCTTTCGAAGGGAATGCGGTGAATGTTATTGAAGTCGTTGTAAGCAATGGTGCAGTTTACGCACTGACCCTGGCCCTCAAAGACCTTCATCCCCTGTTCTTCAAACTGGAAGATATTATGTTCGGCCAGCAGATTCAGCATCCCGTTATGGATACCGAGACCAACACATAACCCTCCATTTCCGCCCAGACCGGGGTAGGTGTAGTTGCTCATGACGTTGGAGCAGTCGCTGAGAGTGGGGTTGCCGAAGATGTTCCATGACACGGTGTCGTTGTTTGAGACTGCCGAGCCGGCGTTGCCATCGAAGTAAACCAGAGCGTCGTAGAAGTTTGGGTTGCTCGCGCTCGCCTGGTTCCCATAAATATGGTTGTAGGTAAAGGTGAGGTTGCTGGTGCCGGCGGGAAAGTAGAAGCACATTCCTCCATGGGGCGAGGGTTGACCGCCATTGCAGTTCAGATGATGGACGGAGGCCGGCGTGGAGCAGACGCTAAACTCGACGGCTGGACCGCCCTGGACGCTTGAATTGAGCGTAGCCGTGTACCTGGATGGGTTTGACCACGCAACCGTGGGACCGGCCAGCGAAACCCCGCAAGGCACCTTAAGTGTGGACGAGAGGGAATAGCTACCAGCCGCAAACATCGCTGTGTTGCCACTGCCGCACGAGTTCAGTGTTGCCTGGATCGTCGATTCGCTCGCGCCCGACGAGATGGAACATCTGGAAGCATGTGCCGGTGTGCAAATCGCAAAAGCCATGAGGCAAAGTGCAAGTAGGCAAAACCGTCTCATGGCTTGCATTTTACCGTCATTTTTATGGAAACATCTCGTATGCTTGTCGGGCACAGAAATTCCGGAGATTGCCGATGGACATACAAAAGGAATTGATCGCTGAGTACGACCGTGAACTTGTCTCGACGCGAAAGATGCTGAATGCAATTCCGGCCGATGCCGATCTGACATGGAAGGCCAGCCCGAAATCCATGACGCTGGGTCGCCTGGCGGCCCATGTCGCAGAAACAGCGGGAGCATGGGGTATCGACACGCTATCGAAAGACGGCCTGAAATTCGACATGGCCGGCTACAAGCCCTGGCAACCAACAAGCAAAGCTGAAATCCTGGAAAGGTTCGACACAGATACGTCGAAAGTAAAACAGATTTTTTTAGGTTTCGATCCGGCCAAATGGGACGAGAACTGGAAGATGACCGCCGGCGACCAGGTCTGGATCGACGATTCGCGTTATACCGTCTACCGCACCTGGGTGCTGAATCACCTGGTTCATCATCGCGCGCAGTTGGGCCGCGACCTGCGAACACTGGGGGCTCAGATCCCAGGTATGTATGGTCCCTCGGCCGACGAGGGTTGAGCGTCAGCTACGCGCGTATTTGTTGAACCAGTCAATCGTGCGCTGCCAAGCCAGATCGGCGGCGGCCTTGTTGTAGCGCTCCGGCGTTGCATCGCAATTGAAGCCATGAACGGCGCCAGGGTAGATATAGCCTTCGTGGGGAACGTTTGCGGCCGTCAGCGCCTGGTCGTAGGCCGGCCACGTGGACGCCAACCGCGTGTCGAGTTCCCCGTGGTGGACCAGCACCGCCGCCTTTATCCTGGGGATATCCGCTGCAGCAGGAACAGAGCCGTAGAACGGCACCGTCGCGCCCAAATCGGCTGCCAGCCGGACAGCCAGCATATTGGCAACGCCACCCCCGTAACAGAAACCGGTGGCGCCGATTTTTCCCGTGCAATCGGGCCGCGATTTCAGCCATAGGGCCGCGGCCACCATGTCTTCGCCCATCTTTTTACCGTCGATCTTGGCGAACAGCAGACCACCCTTGTAGTCGTCGCCGGGAAAGCCGCCGAGCGAGGTGAGTCCGTCCGGCGCAAAGGCCATGAAGTTGGCCAGCGCGAACCGCCGCGCGATGTCCTCTATATGAGGGTTCAGCCCCCGATTTTCGTGAACGACGACAATGCCGGGCAATTTCGTCACCGTCGCGGATCGAGTGTCGGCGCTGACCGGGCGCACCAGATAGCCTTTGATGCTTCCGTTGCCCTGAGGCGACGGGACGGTCTCATACGTGGCCTTGATCCGGTCATCGGTCCGGGACACCTGCTGGCCCAGGGTGTAATTTGGCATCAACGCCTCGATCATCGCCCCCGCTGCCAGACCGCCCACCGCCAATCGCTGCACGCCCTCCATAAAGGCTCGGCGACTCAGTTCACCGTGAATAAAGAGGTTGTACAACTGCACGGCTTCGCTGGGTAGTTTGGGTTTGATCGGTTCCATAGCTGGACTCCTTTTGGCGGGACGAGGATATCACGTCTTTGCTTGCCGGAACTCCGTCTTGACAATAGTCGTTATAACGGATATTGTTTTTATATGGCGGAAGCGATCCAGTTTGACCAGCGGCGGCGGTTAGCCCATCCCGAGGAGAGTCTTTTCCTGGACCTGCTGCGTACGACGGACATGCTGACCCGCGGCATGATCGGGGTTCTCAAGAAGGAGGATCTTTCGATGACGCAGTACAACGTGCTCCGCATTCTGCGTGGGGCGCCGGAAGGGCTCCCCTGCGGCGAGGTTGCCAACCGCATGATTACACGGGATCCGGATATTACGCGCCTTCTCGACCGCCTGGAAAAGCGCGGCCTGATCTCACGCGCCCGGGAAACCAGGGACCGGCGTATGGTGATGGCCCGGATCACAGCGCAAGGGCTCAAGCTCCTGGGCCGCCTCGATGAACCGGTGCAGGAAGCCCATCGTAAGCAACTGGGGCACCTGGGGCGCGAACGGCTGCGCACACTCACCGCGCTGCTGCAGGCCGCCCAAACCAACGCAAGTTGATTTTCAGCGAAATATTTGTTGCAACGATTATCGTGTTGACACATCAAAGCAAAGGAAAGGAGTACCACCCATGAACACCACTGCTACCACCGCAACCACCACCACCTGGAACATCGACCCGGCCCATTCCTCCGCCGAGTTCAAAGTCAAGCACATGATGATCTCCCACGTAAAGGGGCATTTTGCCAAAGTCACGGGGACGTTGACCCTGGACGAATCGAACCTGGCCAATTCCCGGGCTGAGGCCCTGATCGAAGTAGCCTCACTGGAAACACGCGATGCCCAGCGGGACGCGCACCTGAAGTCGGCGGAATGGTTCGACGTAGAGAAGTTTCCTACGATCTCCTTCAAGTCCTCGCGCATCAGCCTTGTCCGGGACGGAGAGCTAACCATCGAAGGAGATCTAACCATCCGGGACGTCACGCGTAAGGTCGTCTTTTCCGCGGAAGGCCCAACTCCGCCGGCCAAGGATCCCTGGGGCAACACCCGCGTCGGAGTATCCGCGACCACAAAGATCAGCCGCAAAGACTTCGGCCTGACATGGAACGCAGCGCTTGAGAGCGGCGGTGTTTTGGTCGGCGACGAGGTCACCATCACCCTCGACGTGCAGTTTGTAAAAGCTTGAAAGGGAAACCATGTCACTCCGCGCAGTGAGACAGATCATTGAAACCAAGCCGACGATCGAGGGCGCGGGCGTAAAGCTGCAGCGCGCCTTCGGTTTTGGCAAAACCAAAGATTTCGATCCTTTTTTGCTTTTGGACGATTTCCGCAATGAGAATCCGGAGGATTACGTTGCGGGATTCCCCTGGCACCCTCACCGCGGGATCGAGACCATCACCTACGTGCTTGCCGGTTCGGTGGAGCACGGCGACAGCCTGGGCAACCGGGGAAAGATGACCGCGGGCGACGTGCAGTGGATGACGGCCGGCAGCGGCATTCTGCACCAGGAGATGCCCAAGGGCGATCAGCAGGGGCGCATGCACGGCTTCCAGTTGTGGGCCAACCTGCCTTCGTCCTTGAAGATGACCGACCCGCGCTACCAGGACATTCCCTCGATCGCGATCCCCGAGGTCACTGATAATGACGGCACTCATGTGCGCATCATTTGTGGCGAGTTCTGGGGGAAAAGGGGACCGGTGGAAGGGGTAGCCGCCGATCCGAATTACCTGGATATTTCTGTTGCCCCGGGGCGCCGGAAGCGGCTGAAGGTGGAGACGACACGCAATGCGTTCGCCTACGTGTTCGCGGGCTCGGGCACATTCCGGGACTCTTCGCGTCCGCAGGCGGTTCTGACCGAGCAGGCCGCGAAACCGGAGGCGCCGCCGATCTACGATGCAGGGAACCATTCGCTGGTGCTCTTTGACCGCGGAGACGAGATCGTGGTGCAAGCGGGCGACCAGGGAATACGATTCCTGCTGGTGTCGGGAAAGCCGATCGAGGAGCCCGTCGCGTGGTATGGACCGATCGTGATGAACACCCAGGAGCAACTCCGCCAGGCGATGGGGGAGTTACAGGACGGGAGTTTCATCAAGCACCGTTGAGCGGCTGTCGCGGGGTGCAGGTCCCCTTCGACTTCGCTCAGGGCAGGCTCTCGAGGTCCTCCTCATGATAAAAAGGTGAGTCGAGTGCTGTAGTATCCCACTCAAGCCAAAGTACGGCTTGACCCCGATTTCCTGCTACGCTGTGCTAGAGAGGTCCGCGTGTGCGCCTTTCATTAAGGAAAGGCGCATGGAGTGTATCAACGCCACAAGCCTCCACAGGAAGTCGGGGCAATGGGGCACCCAGCCTTCGTTGCCGGTGAAGTAAGTGAATGAGCTCTATCACCCCCAGGGCCAGTCATTCAAGCCGGCGAACGCGCTCCAAGATCAAAAGGGGGAACTCTTGCGTCGAGCTATCTTCATTCCTCTCGTGGTTCTTGCCCTGTTGTTGGGTGGCTGCAAATCGACTTACTACAAGACAATGCGCACCCTGGGCAAGGAAAAGCGCGACATCCTGGTGCAGCGTATCAAGGATGCCAAGAAAGACCAGGATCAAACCAGGCAGCAACTGCAAACCACGATGGAGTCCTTCCAGGCCTTAACCGGCTTTCAGGGCGGTTCCCTGGAAAAGTCATACAAACGTCTCAACTCCGATTACGAAAGCGCCGACTCGCAGGCGGGCAAACTTCATGACAAGATTCAGTCGATCGATCAGGTGAGTAACGATCTGTTCAAAGAGTGGCAGGGTGAAATCAATGCGATGGATAATGGCAAGCTGAAGTCGCAGGACACCGTCATGCTGCGTAACGCGAAGACACGCCAGACCGCTTACATGCGCGCCATGCGCCGCACCGAAGATCAGATAGCGCCAGTCTTGAAGGCCTTCCACGACCAGGTTCTCTTCTTGAAACATAATCTGAATTCACGCGCGATCGGCTCACTCAAAGGTACCTCTGCCGGCTTGCAAAGCGATGTTGCGAACCTTATCCAAAGCGTCGACGCTTCCAGCCAGGAGGCGGACAAGCTCATCTCATCGCTGGCCGCGTCAGACAACAAAAATTAACCCTCTCGAAGCTGGGTATAATTCTCCCAATCGACCATCGAGGAAACTATGACGACAGCTGTGATTGCTCCCGTAACTCCTGAACGCATCATGCAGTTTGCCTGGGGATATGTTCCACCGCTGGTTCTGGAAGCGGCGATCCGCCACCGCGTCTTCGACCTGCTGGATGCTGGCCCGAAAACTGTCTTAGAGATCAAGAAAGAGACAGGCGCGTCGGAACGAGGGCTGGCCGCGGTGATGAATGCGCTGGTGGGCCTCGACTTCCTGGCAAAAGATAAGCAAGGCTATTTCTCGCTTACATCCGAGAGCTCCGCATTTCTGGTCAGCACCAAGCCCGGCTTCATGGGCGGAATGATCCGTCACGGCAGCGAGCAATTGATTCCCAAATGGCTTCAACTGAACAGAATTGTCATGACCGGTGAACCCGCTGCGGCGGTCAACAAGGAGGAACTGGGCGGCGACTTCTTCCAAAACTTCGTCAACGATATCTTCCCCTTGAGCTATCCCGCGGCGCAGGTGCTTAGCCGTCATTACAACGCCAATGGGACGGCGCCCGCTGCTCGCGTACTTGACCTCGCCGCGGGCTCAGGAGTTTGGGGCATTGCGATGGCCCAGGGATCTGAAAAGGTGAGCGTGACGGCGGTGGACTGGCCGGAAGTGATTCCTGTGACGCGTAAGACTGTTACCCGCTTTGGCCTCGCCGATCGCTTTTCGTTCGTCGAAGGCGATCTTCTGCAAGTTGATTTCGGCGGTGGTCACAACGTGGCCACGCTTGGACACATTCTTCACAGCGAGGGCAGGGAACGCAGCCAGGCACTGCTCAAGAAGACATTCCAGGCACTTGCTTCCGGGGGCACTATTTCGATTGCTGAGTTCCTGGTGAATGCGGATCGCACCGGCCCATTGAATGCCCTCTTCTTTGCTGTCAACATGCTGGTGAACACCGACACCGGAGACACATATTCCTTTGAAGAAATCAGCAGCTGGTTGAATGCCGCCGGATTTACCGATGCGCGCAAGCTGGAGGCGCCGGGCCCATCGCCTCTGATCCTGGCAACCAAGCCGTGACGTACAAATGGCCGCTCCCGAGTTGCGAGAGCGGCCATTCTTAGTTATGCATTTGAGCGTCGAAAGCTACTGCAATTCCTCCACGCTGCGGGCAACGAACACCGGGTTTCCGGTATTCGGATTCTTCAGCACCAGACCAACCACCCGGAGAGAGATGGCTGAATTGCCGCTGAGGTCACTTAGACCGGTCAGGCCACCTTTCCAGTTGGTAACTGGCGTGGTGTAGACCGTGACCGGACCATTGAACAGAACTCCCGCCAATCCATTGGAATTGAACTGGAAGGTGCCGTTGCCGGTATTCGTGCTTCCCGCTACCCATTCACCCGTATGGCCTTCGTGACGAAGGACGATGCGATGAACGGTTACCGCCTGCGGGTTGCCGGCGTCGCTTAACGGACCACCAATGCTGATGTGCTGTCCCGGAACCATGAGGCTGGAGTTAAAGAAGAACTGGGTAAGAGGGGTGTGCAGCTTGTAGATGAAATACATCTCGCTACCGCTCAGGTTGACGTTGGCGATCTGGCCCAGCGTCAGGCCCGTATCCGCCGGCAACTCGGCGCGGACGTACAGGTTGAACCCATTCGCTGCAGTTTGCGCTGGTGTCACATTGGTAATCAGTCCCGCTGCCCAAAAGCCATCTTGCGACAGAATACCTACGCAATCCGCGCTGATGGTTTGGCTGTTGGGCGCAAATGAGCCGGAGACCTGGACGATGGAGCTGGTAGTCAGATTGGCGATCGTTTCGTTGTTCTCGAACTCTGTACTCGATGAGAGTTGCACCGTGTATTGGCGGCTATGTGGGCCTTGAATGACGAACGAATTAGCGGCAGCGTCGATGCTGACAACTCCCGCGTCAAACTCATCGATGTAATTTTCAGGATCGCTTGCGCCGATGACCTTCAGGTTCAGCGTAGGTGTTACCTGGCCGGTGATCTGTCCATTGGCGTCCACCTGGATGGACTTTTGTAAGTTGAAATCAAGGCGGAGTGCATCCATATCCCCGGCATTCACCACAAAAGGACTGGCCAGATTGATGGTCACAGCAGACTGGGTAAGTGTGGCCGGCATGGAGGCAATGGCAGGCGGTGTTCCGGACTGCACATTGAGGTATCCGAGAGTCGCGGAACCGAGGGTAATGGTCGCGGTAGTGTAAGTCCCGGCGGGGATGGAGTTGAAATCAAGCAGCGTTGAGAGTCCATTGAAGCGCGCAAAATCGACCAGCTGCGCGCCGTTCAATATAGAGACCGGGGTTGCGGAGCCGTTGGAAAGTGTAATGCTCTGCACGTTGACGGCGAAGGACGCCACGCTGGGAAGTGGCGCATCGGTTCCAAGCACGTATACGGAACCACTCTGTGCCGGAGTTGAACTTGAACTGCCTGGCGCGCTGCCGGTTCCTGAACTGCAACCGGCAACACACGCGGCAACACCAATCATCAAGAACACGCGAAGCCCGAGGATACATTTCATAAGGCCCTTCTTTTTCGATTGTCTAAGTTTGTGCTGTGCAGCACCTGTGGCAATGACACGTCTATGTCAGCCGGGGGCTGATTTAGAGGCAGGCTTGCCACGAAGTAACTGTGCGATTGCTGTCACTAGGGAGGGAAACACCCATCCCTAACTTAAAGTTTTGGAAATAAGTGCAACTTTAGGGGGAGCAATGTGTTTTTAAATTCGAGCTGTTAAGCCTGAGGAATGGCTATCGTCCGGCTTTTCCTGTGGACTCTCCCACGACCGGATTGGGGATAACAGGAAACTCCTGTCCTGTGTGTGAAGAAGAGATGAACAGAGCCTGAAGTGCTTCAGCCGCGTGGGTAACTTCGCCGCCAGCAACTTCGGCCAGGTGACTGGCGCAAATGCCGGGCGCATCGGCCAGGGCGCTCTACGTTTAGTATTCTAGCGACGGTGCTCTACGAGGAGTTTGCTGAGGAATGGCGGTAAAAACACGGACCCATCGCATCATCCAAATCGGCTGGCCCGAATTCGGCCAGGCAGCCTATCCTCCACAAGCCTCCAGCGCTGAGTTCGAGCAGCGTGTGCAGAGATTGCGCGCGGGTATGAATGAGCGCAAGCTCACCCATCTGGTTGTCTATGGTGATCGCGAACATTTTGCCAACCTGGCTTATCTCACCGGCTTCGATCCGCGATTCGAGGAAGCCCTATTCATCATTGGGCTCACTGGCATTCCTTTGCTGGTCGTGGGCAACGAATGCGAAGCCTATGTCGGGGTAAGCCCTCTATTTCACCAGGGCAAGTTGAGAAGGGAACGCTTTCAGCCCTTCTCCTTGCTGAATCAGCCGCGCGACCAGAGCCGGAAAATCAAGGAGATATTCGCAGGGGAGGGAATCGATGCATCGTCGATGGTTGGATGCGCGGGGTGGAAGTATTTCTCTGACCTCGAACTTCCGGATGCTCCGCACGCCATTGAGATCCCTGCCTACCTGGTAGATACTTTGCGGGAACTTGCCGGAAGGAACAATGTTGTGAACACCACAGACTTGTTGATGCATCCGGGGTACGGCCTACGCACTTTCTGCTCTCCTTCAGACATCGCTTATTTTGAATACACCAGCATTCAGGCGTCTGAAAGTATCAAGCGGATGATCTTTGGCATGCACGAGGGCATGACTGATCATGAGGTGGTTGCGCTGGGCGGCAGTTGCGGAGAGCCCCTGGGGTGCCACACCACCTTTGGGACTGGACGCACAGCGACGTTTGGTCTTTCGGGCCCGCGGGGGGAAACGATTAAGCGGGGAAATTCTCTCTCTATGAATCTCTCCTACTGGGGTAGCAACAGTTGCCGCTCAGGATGGATTGCCTCTTCGTCTCATGACCTGCCGCCGGCCGCTGCCGATTACGTTCAGGAGTTTGCCGGTCGCTATTTCGAGGTCATGAACGAGTGGTTTACTTTGCTCAAGCCCGGTACGCCTGGGGGGCAATTGTGGCGCCTGATTCACGAACGCCTGCCTTTTGAACGCTTTGGTATTTTCCTCAATCCGGGTCATTTGATCCACCTCGATGAGTGGCTCAGCTCTCCGGTCTATCCCAACTCGGAGATCCCGCTTCATTCGGGCATGGCGATCCAGGTAGATGTCATCCCCAGTTCGCCGGTGTATGCCTCGACGCGCATGGAGGATGGGGTGGTTCTGGCGGATAAGGATCTGCGGAATGAGCTGGAGAAGGCTTTCCCTGATTGCTACGCTCGCTGTCAGAAGAGGCGGAAGTTTATGAGCGATGTGTTGGGAATTGAAGTGCCTGAAGAAGTCTTGCCGCTGTCTAATATTCCGGCCATCGTGCCACCCTTCTTTCTGGCGCCGAATGAGATCTTTGCGCTGGAAAAGTGAGGTGTGTGAGTACGGGAAAAGAAACCGCAGATCCCTCCGCTACGCTGCGCTCCGGTCGAACAATTCTGTGAGAGAGCTAACGGAACGGAGACCTTTGTGCGCGATCCGCGGCGCACTGCAGGTCCCTCGGCTGCGCTCGGGATGACAAGTGGAGGGTGGTGACTTTCATTCGGGGCCGTCAAGTGGGATGGACAGGAAGAAACAGCAGGTCCCTCCGCTACGCTTCGCTCCGGTCAGGATGACAATTTCGTTTTAATAAAGTCACAGCCTCTCGGGATGACAATTCTGTTGTGCTCGCAAGAGCGCCAACGATAAATACTTGACCCTGCATAGAATTGTCATCCCGACCGGAGCGCAGGGTAGTGGAGGGATCTGCGGTTTCTTTTCCCGTACTCACACCATCGCTACTGCGCAGACGTTATGGTAAGTACAAACGTCTGGGTATGGGTGGGTGCGGATGTACCCGACGCAGTTACGGTCACGTTGTAGGTACTCGACTGCGCCGGTTGCGGGTCTTTAAATGAAGTTCCGCAGCCTGCCAAGGCAGCTAGCAGGAAGATTAAAAGCAGGATCCATTCCGCCCTGCGTGACCTGCTCCGGGAAAAACCCGCGAAGAACCAGGGAATCGGGGAGACCAGCGCCAGGAGGAGCCCCGTCGGAGAGGCGATCAACTGGCTGCTGTTGGTAGCGCTGATGGTCAACATGGTGCTCTCAGGCGCGCTGCCGGAGAGCGTGGGGGGCGCAAAGCTGCAGCCCCACCCACTCGGCAGTCCGGAGCAGGCGAAGGATAAAGAAGCACTAAATCCGTTTTCCGGGGCTACGGAAACCGTCAAGCTGCCTTGCGTCATGCTCAGAGTAGTGCTCGAAAGCGTTAGCCCATAATCAGCAACAGGGGTGGGAGGAGGTGTCGCCGGCGCAGTGATGGTTACCGAAAGTGCCTTCGAAGCAGACGGCGAATTGCTCGCATCTCCACTATAGGCCGCGGTCAACGAATGGGTTCCAACACTCAACGTGCTGATCGCAAGCGTTCCGGCGCCCGCAGCCAGGGGTGAGGATCCGATCGCCGTACTGCCATCCTGAAACGTAACTGTGCCGGTAGGTTTAGAGGTTCCAGAAGTTGGCGCGACATTTGCGCTGATAGAAATTGCCTGACCCGAGACGGCTGTTGCCGGATTAGCGGTAAGGGTGACCGTGGTTGCTTGCAGTGGGGCTGTGGCGGCATTGACCTGAACAGACACGGCATTCGAGGTGGACGCACCATCCGTAGTATTCGCGGCGTAGGACGCAGTGATGCTATGGGTCCCGGCGGCGAGCGACGTGATGGTAAACGTAGCCGCTCCGCTTGCCAGGGCCGACGTTCCAAGAGGCGCGGAGCCATCCAGCAACGTCACATTTCCTGCGGCCGCAGGGGTAACCGCGACACTGAAGGTGATACTCTGGCCGACTGTGGTTTGGGTTGCGGATGCAGAGAGACTGGTTGTTGTGGCTGTGACCGCGGCGGCGGCGGGTTGGATCACAAACAAGACGGCCGAGTAACTGGGAAAGCTGTAGCTGATCGAGCCGTTGGTGATCGCCGCATCTGAAGCGTGAACGATCGACGTAAGAGTCGCGTGGGAGTAGGTGTAAACCTGGGCGGTTGACGGAAGGTTCAGATTGGTGATGGCGATTGCGCTGCTGAGTGCGCCGGTCGTCTTGTTAATCGCTAGAATGGTCACAGCGTTGTCGCTCGATCTCTGGGCGGCGTAGAGGGAGAGATCGCCTGGATTCGTGCTGACGGCGCTGACAGAAATGTCGCCGAACTGACCGCCGTTACCATCATAGTTTCTGAACATGCGAAAGGCGTAGGCGATGGGATCCGTTGGCGACGGTGCACTCCACATATTCGCGAAGTCAATCGGCTGCTGGCCAAAAATACCCAGCACATCCATTTCAGCGATCGCATCGACGATGGACTTCTGTCCGCTGTCAATGCTGTATTCAGAGAGCGACAACAACGTCCCGGGATAGTACGTGCTAATCCAGCTGCGGAAGCGGGGGATCAACTGCATGGGGCCGTTGAAGTCCCATTGCTCTACCCAGGTGCCGCCGTTGTAAGCCGGATCCCACAGCGTGCGTGTGGAAGCCAGTTGCGCCGCCGGGGTGGAGACGTCGAAGTAGTAGTGTTCATCAAAGTAATCCAGGATGCGCTGACCATGTGCCTTGTCATAGGCGGCCATTTGTTGCAGATAGTATTGGCCGGCGAAGAGACCGCCCTGCTGGGCCGGTATTGCCGATCCAACCACCCAGGGTGAAATCGGAGGGTCCCAGAACCAGAGCCGTGCTGTCCGCCTGTTTGACTGCGGCTGCATACTGCTGGCCCAGTTGTGTGATGGTTGGATAGGTGGCGCCGTTCGGCATCACATCGCGATGGGTGTTCGACCATCCATAAGGCTCGTTGTCCAGTTGGTAGAACTTCACTCCTCCGTTGGCGGCGCTGCCAAAGGTACTGACCAGATGCTGTACCCACTGCTCTTGTAGGCTGGCGGTGTTGTCGATGTGGTTGGCGTAGATATTGTTGTCGGTCAACTGCGTTCCATTGGTAGCGATGCTGTTGCCGCAGTTATCTCCGTTGGGGTGCACATAGGGATTGGTGGACTGCTGCGCCCCGTAGACGGAAACGGGAAAGCTGCAGTTCCATGCCGAGGTTTTGTTGACGTACGGCATGATTGGGATGGTGATCAGAGCATTGGCTTTTGCCGGTTTGTAGGTGTTGACCATGAGGTCGGGTCCTGCGCCGGGCACTGGCGTGGTTTCCCCATTACCACCCATGAAGTACCAATCGAAACCCGAATTGCTCGAATCGACGAGCCAGTTATAGCGAGTTGTGCCGTCGCCTCCCCAGCGGATATTTGGTACCTGGATCTCCTGGGCGAAGGTTGCGTCGAGGCCGTAGTTGGCTATTCCATAGATGTTCGGGCTTATTGGATGGTGGGATGCGGCCGCATCCACGGTAAGTGTGGGGGCTGTTCCGGTTTGGGCCATTGAGGCTTGACCACAAGCGGCCATCACCAGGAGGAAAGCCTTTGCGTATCCTCGATCGAGTCCCATACCCGGCCTCGCAGTCTAACTGACTTGGGCAGGGTACCGTTAATGTAGTTACTTGATCCAGTTACTGACGGGGGATAGGGGCGCGGTCGCGGCAGGCTGCGGACAAACTCAGGATGACGGGCACGGCCTCAGCCGCGCCTACGGGACTGGTCTTCGGCAAACGCTAACCCTGGACTACGTCCTGGGTTACTCTCATCCAGTCTTGTCCAAATTAGTTTTTTGCGGTGGTTCCACCCGTCCATCGGCTTCGCCCGGGATGACAAAGTAAGGGTTTGCGCTTCCGCGCAACGTTGGTGCTGATGGATGGGTAGATCGGAAATCCTCCGGCGACCTGATTTTCGTACGCTCCCACTCGTCCTAATCTTTTCAACAAAATACACGCCGAAAAGCCGTATCTTCCCGGTAGTTTGGATATTTGGAGAGGTTAGTACAAACACAGGCTTTAAAGTCCTGAGGTATTGCTTTCCTGTCGGTGCAGCCTGCCAGAGGAGGACCCAGTTGGCGGCAGAAGAATGGGGGCCACCAAGGTCGGCAGTGGAGGTCCCCCTTTGAACATTTGCTATTTGCCGGCAGCACCGTAAACAGGCGACTCAACCTTCTTAAAGCCTGCCGGCACCTGGAAGGCCGTGGATGAGACTTCTGCCTGCGAGAAGTTTGACTTCTGCATCGTCGTCTCCATCAGGGTGGCGCTGGTGGTGGTCTGCGTTCCATCTGCTGTTGTCGTCGTGGTTGTAGCTGCCGGAGCTGCAGCAGGTGGCGGCGTGGCTGCCTTCTTCCTGTGAAAGGCTCCTAGCGCCGAGCTACCCAGCGCACTCCCCACGATGCCCAACCTGCCTGCTTCTCCCGCTGCTGTCTGGGCTGCTGTATCGGTCGCTACCTGGCCTGCAACGGAACCCCCACTCGGAGGAGCTGCGGCGGGCGCCGCGTGTGCCGTATTCTGCGCTCCTGCCGGTCCTGTGCCGCTTGCGCCCATGCGTGTCACCTCCATGACGCGAGTACCTTTCAGCTTCGACAGCTCTTTCGCCATCTGCGCCATGGCTTCTGCAGATCCTGGCTTGCCGCCGAAGAGTTGCGCCATACCCGCATTCTGGCCCATTTGCGCCTTCCAAGCCGACATATCCACCCCGGCCATCAGCTTTTGCCCCATGCGCATGTCGAAGTCCTGGACTTCCTTTACCTCCGGCGGGTCAGGCGCGATCCATGCGTCGGTGGTGATCACATAGGTCACGCTGTTTACGGCATCGGTGGGTGGCGCATTGGGGTCGGTAATATGCATCTGCATCGTGACCACCTGCTCTTGTGCCGTGAGCCCGTTGACTTCTTTGGTCACACCAGTGTTCTTTGCGGAGACGTCAAAGCTGGTTTTCAGGTCGCTCTTCGGCTGTTGTGCAGGCTGCTGCGCCTGCTTTGCCTGTTCCTGGGCTTGCTCCATCTGCTTCGGCATATTCTCGAACGCTTGCCGCATCTGGGCGAAGGTCACGACGCTATAGGTCTTGTGAAGGGTATCGATGTGGGTGATGGTCTCGCGATCGAGATCGGTGATCTCGGTATAGTCTTTACCCACCACCGCCTTCTGGTTGCCGTGCACCATGGTGGTCGTGGTCATGGGTGCAAACGCGTTGCTCATCGATTTGCTGAGGAAGCTAACCGATTTGAGAGAGTCCACCATGGACCCGCCCGTGATTTGGGTCGTTTCCTGATAGCTTGCATCGGCATACATAAACCTGTTCCCTAACAGGATGATTCCGAGGGCTGCTATCTTGCGAATCTTCATTGTGTGCCTCCTAATGCATTTGTTCCCCGAGAAGAAGTCTGCTCATACTGTGTTGCCGGGCGGTAGACCGTTACAGCTGCCAAACCTATTGCCTTTGAGACACAGATCGACTGAGACCGCTCTAGTGCGGAGCTTTTGGGGGATATTTGATTCGAGATCGGCGGGCAGCGAAGCGGCTCATGGTCGGGAATCTTACTGGCCCGGGGGCTGCCGAAAAGCAATGAATTGAATGCGCAAGTAGCTTACCAAGAAAAAAGCGCTTTGCGAGCTTCTTGAATGGAAGATGTCTCTAGATGTCTCTACCTTCCCGGCTCGGGATGGCCGTTAGTAACCGCCCTGGAAAACCAAAGTAACCCGCGTGCACTTTGCAGTCGTTGCATGGCTACTGGCATTGAGCGGTCGACCAAGCTTGGAAAGCCTTAGATCGGGGAATATTCAAGGGCAATAGGAACATTCAGGGCAATCGGGAATATTTAAGGGCAGCCCCTTTGTAACGCCAGCTTAATCTCCCGTTCACCGTGTGGCAATCAACCTCACGTTAGGTTCAGGTCATGATCGACATAAAATTACCTTCCACAATTCGGCTTCTGGCGGCCATCCTGTTTTTTCTCTTCGTAACCACTTGCCTTCATGCCCAGTACGAAAATGGAAGTGTTGTTGGAACCATTCGCGACGCGAGCGGCGCGGCCGTTCCCGGCGCAGTCGTCACCATCACCAACAACGCCACCGGAGTCACCACCAAGACCACAGCAAATGGTGAAGGGGACTATGAAGCCCCGTCCTTGCACGTCGGCGCCTACACCATCTCAGCGTCTGCGCCCGGCTTTGCCGAAGTCGTTGCCAATAACATTACCGTCTCGGTTGGCGGCCGCGAACGCATCGACCTGTCTCTGAAGACGGGCTCAACGCAGACCACCGTCCAGGTCTCCGACGTCGCCCTGCAACTTGAGACGGAGACCAGTGAACGCGGCCAGGTCATCACCAACTACGAGAGCGAGGCGCTCCCACTAGTCTCGCGCAACTACTCCGACCTGCTGGCGCTGGTCCCCGGTTCACGCCAGGCCCCTTCTGCCGCGACCACCAGTTCCATCAGCTCGCTGGTCCGCGCCGGCTCTTACAACGTGAACGGCGAGCGCAGCATGTTCAACAACTTCCTGCTCGACGGTCTCGATAACAACGCTTACGGGGAGAGCAACCAGGGATTCGATAACCAGATTATCGCCGTCCCACCCGACTCCGTCGCCCAGTTCCAGGTGGTCACCGATAACGAGAGCGCCGAGTTTGGCCGTTCCTCCGGCGCTACAGTCAACGTGGCCTCGCAGAGCGGAACCAACCATTTACATGCCACCCTGTACGAGTTCATCCGTAACACTGACCTCAATGCCGCAGGCTTCTTCAAGCCCCTCATCGTCAGCAATACCGGGACCACTGTTCCCTTCCGGAAGCCGGTTTTCAATCGCAACCAGTTCGGCGCAAATTTCGGCGGGCCCATTATCAAGGACAAGCTCTTCTACTTTGTCGACTACGAAGGCTTCCGCCAGGTCCTCAAGCCTCTTAGTGTGCTCACCCTGCCCACCCAAGACGAACTGACCGGCAATCTGGTCACGCCGGTGAAGAACCCCACCACGGGGACGGTTTATGCGGTCAACCCGCAGACGCACCTTACCTCGATTCCGTTCTCGCAGTTCAATCCACTGTCGCAACAGATCGTGGCGCAATTCGAGACTTTGCTCTGCCCCAAGCTGCTGCCCGGTAGCACAAGCGCCAGCTGTTCGCTCCCGGTCGCCGGCGTCTCTGGCACCGGGCTGGCATCCAACGACTACGCCGTTCAGGCCCCTTTTACGGATAACTCCGACAAGGGAGATCTCCGGCTCGATTGGCAGATCAATCCTGCCAACTCCGCCTTCCTGCGCATCAGCGATCGCAAGGAAACCGGGGTCAACCATCCGACCATTCCCATTCCGCTCGATGGCCAGACCAACGGCAACATCCGCATTCTCGATCAGCAGATCGCTGTTGGCTACACGCGGCTGTTCGGCGCCAGCAAGGTGCTGGATGCGCGCCTCGGCCTCGATCGCACCAAGGCCGGCAAATATAACCTCTCCATCGGAAACACTGACTTCAACAACATACCCGGCCTGCCGACCACGGACGCTGTGGTCGCCGGCGGCCTACCGTCTATCGGGATTACGGGATTCAGCGGCTTCGGCCGCCAGAGCACCAATCCACAGTGGCAGGATCCGGCCCTGATCGACCCGAAGGTGAATTTCACCTGGGTGAAGGGCAAGCACTCCATGAAGTTCGGCTACGAGTACGAGCACATCTGGATGGCCGTGAACGATAACAATCCGCTCTACGGCTCCTTCACCTTTGGCGGCGGCTACTCGAACGCCGGCGGATCAACCGTCACCGACACGTACTGGGCGGACTTCCTTTTCGGCGCTACCAATGCCTACTCGCTGGCGAACTTTTACGAGGCTCACCTCACGCAGAACATTCACAACCTCTATGCGCAGGACGATTGGCAGGTTCTGCCCACCCTTACCTTAAACCTCGGGCTGCGGTGGGAGTACGGTTCACCCTACGCCGACCTCTATAACCGCGTCTCGAACTTCGACCCGGTGTCGCAGACTGTACTTACCATCACGCCGGGAGCCGTCGCCGGCAATGGCATCACTCCGGTTTCGTACGGTGGAACCTACGGTAAGACCCTGGTCAACCCGGACTACCACGACTTTGGACCGCGGATTGGCTTCGCTTACTCGGTCGATTCCAAGACTGTGGCTCGTGGCGGATTCGGCATAAGCTACGCGCACTACACGCGCGCCGGCTCGGGCGATATTCTGGGCATCAACGCACCGCAGGCGCAGTTCGCGTCCGTCACCCAGATCACCCCGAGCGCCGCTAACCACTGCTCCACGCCGCTTCCTGCCCAGATCATCGCATTCGGCGCCACCACGCCCTCATGCTTCGCCACCGCCGACCAGGGCTTCCCGGACGGCCTGGTCACCAGCTTCAACAAGGCGACGGATAACATCACCTACATTCCCAAAAACACCAGAGACAGCTACGTCGAGAGCTACTTCCTCAGCGTCCAGCGCACTTTCCACAAGAACACCCTGATCGACATCGCCTACGTCGGCAACCATGGGGTCAAGCTGCAGGGCTTCCTCAACGCCAACCAGAAGAATCCCTCGCTTGGCTTCGCTCGTCCTTACGCCAACTGGCCGTCGGACATTACCACAGCCCTGAATCAGTTCTGGTCGAATTTCAACTCGCTCCAGGTCAAGTATGAGCAACAGTTTGTTGGCGGCCTCACGTTGCTGAACAGCTTTGCCTGGGAGCGCGCGATGGATAACGCCAGTGCCTCGCTCGAAGCCAACACACCCTCGCCGCAGGATGCCAACAACATCAGAGGCGATTACGGCCAGTCAGACTACAACCTGCCCCTGGCCAACATCACCAGCCTGGTCTATGAGCTTCCATTCGGTCAGGGCCGCACGTTCCTCTCCAGCACCAATTCCATCATCAACACCATCGTTGGAGGCTGGCAGGTAAGCGCAATCAATACCATGCAGGCGGGCACACCCTTTAATCTCACTTACAACCCAAACTCCAGCCAGGCGCTCTCGCCGCAGATCCCAGTAGGCTCAACCTACCGCGGCGCCAACGAGTATCGGCCCAATAAGGTTCCCGGCCAGGCCGTGACCCAGGGGCGTTCACACCGCGCAGCCAACACGGGCTACGTCAACTACATCAACCTGCCGGCCTTCGTGCTTCCTCCGATCAAGGATGCTGCAGGCAACGTGCTTAGCCCTTTCGGCAACGCCAGCCGCAATCCGGGCCGCACTCCAGCCTTGTATCAGACTGACATTGCGCTCAATAAGAACTTCAATACTCCTATCGAGGGCCTGAAGGTTCAGTTCCGCACTGAGTTCTACAATGCCTTCAATCACACCAACCTTTACCTGCCTGGGAACGGCACCGGAAATGTCGGCGGAGTCATCAGTGGAACCCAGGGCACGACTGGCGGCGTGTATGGGGTCGGCGGCAGCGTTCCCCTGGACAACATCAACGGGGGAGCTCTGAATGCAAACACCGGTCAGATCACCAGTACCTTCACGCCACGCGTCATCCAGTTTGGCTTGAAGGTGATCTACTAGAGCATTTTCACTTCTACGCAGCACACTTGAGTTCAGCGAAGTGCGGCTTTTCTTGAGGAAAAGCCGCGTAGGGAGTGGTTGCTTTGTATGCACCAGAAGTGAAAATGTTGTACGCAGCAAAAACCTCGATCCTTATTCGAAGGTGCCCGTGCGTGCTCTCCACAGGGCGCCTTCGGCGGGATCGACCACTTTATCCGGTGCCTGCACGGCGGGGAATTCGCGCTGCACTGCCGAGATCAGAGCATCACGAACCAGGGCGACGTTTTCCAGTATGCTGCCGGTAAACGCAATGGGCGGGGTCCAGTCGGGCTCGTTCGAGTGCAGTCTCAGCCGGCGAATCACCAGCTGTATCAAGTACGCAAGCTCTTCTCCTTGCTGGCGCAAGACCGATAACGCTATTTCGTCGCCGAGCTCCGCGCAACGCACCACAATCCCGGTCAGCTTGGAAAAATCGGGCGCCGGCTGGCTATTCCCATATTCGATCAGGCTGTCCAGCGAGGGCAACTTCCAGAACTCCATCACCGCGGATAAGAGTAGCGTGTGTCGTTCCTGATCCTTGGCCAGGAAGATAGCGCGTAAGCTCTCCAGGCCGATTCTGTGTCCGGAACCCTGATCCGCCAATGCCGGGCCCCATCCTCCGGCAGTGAGAAGCAATCCGCCCTTGGTGCGGCCAACTACATTTGATCCTGTGCCGGCCATGGCGAGTACTCCGGCGCGGCCGGGGAAGGCTGCTTCGAGGGCGATCTCGACGTCACCCAGGATGAGAAGTCCGCCTCCGACTCTGGCGCTAAACGCCGCTTGCAACCAATCTCTCACCAGGGGAACGCTCTCTCCCGCAGTCCCTATGCAGGTGCGGGTAATCGATGCCATGGAGATGCCCGTTTGTGCGCTCAGTTGAAGCAGGGCCGAATCGAGATTCTGGCTGGCGGTCGCCGCATCCACCCGCATGCGCTTGATCGACCCGGTGCGCACTCTGGCCAGTTCGCGGGTCTCGTCGGCGAGCACGTAGTCTGTCTTTGTTCCCCCGGCATCCAGTGCGAGAAAGAAACTCATTGCGTGGTGCACTCCGGGTCCCAAAATCTACGCGGCTTCAAAGTAGGCCTCAATTTCTTCCAAGGTTTTGCCCTTGGTCTCCGGCAGAAAGAACGCTGCAGTCAACAAGTAGATGACGGTGAACCCGCAGAACAAGAAGAACATCATGGAATAGCCATACTTGCCGACCACGGGTAAGAAGATGGCGGCGAGTGTGGTCGAGACCATCTGGTTGATCACCAGGGCAACGCTCATACCATTTGAGCGGATGCGCGTGGGCATCAGTTCCGACAGCGCGAGCCATACGCAGACGCCCGGCCCCAGGGCATAGAATGCGACAAAACCGTAGAGCCCGAGCGCCACTAGCCAGCCGTGCACCGCGTCGGGCACGGGGCCGATATAGGCATGCTCAATGGTGAGCGGAGCCGTGCGTGCCGCATTGAGGTCGACCAACGGGTTGCGGAAAAATGCTTCCACCTTGCTCGAAGGAAGACTGCTCTGCCGATCGATGGCAACCGGCGCTTCGCCCGCATCGCCGGAACGCAGCGTCCTGGTGGCTGCGGTGAATCCTCCATACGTGTAGATCACTGTCATGGATAACCGGTCAACCTGGAAGCCGCCGCCAGAGAGAGCGCTCGGGGGCAGAAGGCGCTGCGCATCGGCTTGATCAAAGTGCAGCTGTAGATTCTGCTCCGGTCCCACCATCGACTGGATGGCGCCGCGGACGTCGACCCGGTTCTTTTCCGTGCGCAGAAACAGCGTGCCCACAAAGATCAGGCACACGATGATGCCAGACGTTCCCAGAACAAGTAGAAACTTCCTCCCCTTCCGGTCGACCAGCGTCATGCCGACGATGGTCATCAGGAAGTTCAGGAAGGTGAACAACACATATCCCCAGTGCGCGTACAAGTCCGACAAACCGCTCTGCAGCAGGATGTCGGTGTTGTATCCGATAATGGAGTTGATTCCCGTTGCCGTGTTGCAGAAAAGAATGACGCAGGCAAGCAGGAAGGGGAGGACATATTTTCGCCGTAACAGAGGATCCTTGATCCCGCTTTTAGCGAAGGATTTGTTTTCTGCGGAGAGGGAAGTGTGCTCCATCTCTTCGAGTTCGAGCGTGGCCTGTTCCGTATTGCGTGATCTAAGCAGCGCGGCCAAGGCGAGCTGCTTGCGCCCGCGCCGGAAGAGCCACCGGGGCGACTCCGCGACAAACAAACTACCCACCACAAACAGAATGCCCGGCGGCATCGACATCCAGAAAATGCGCCGCCATGCCTGGTCTTTCACGGTCAGCAGCTCTGCCGGGGATATGGAGGCGGTAATTGCCGCCACGCGATAGCTGTAATAGATGCCAATGACTGCTGCAGAAAAGACGCCCAGGGTCAAGAGCCATTGGAAAGCTCCTGTGCCTTTTCCGCGATCTTGCGCGGACAGGCACTCCGCCAGGTAGAGCGGAACCACGATGCCCACGAGTCCTCCGCTGACGCCTTGCAGCAGGCGGCCAAAGAAGAGCGGGACGAAGCCGTGAGAGAGTGCGATGACCGGGATACTCAGAACAAAGATCGCTCCGCTGATGACCATGAGCGGCTTGCGTCCCAGCCAGTCGGCGAGCAGGCCGGCGAAGAGCGTAGAGATAACGCTGCCCAGCAACACGGCGGCGACAATGATCGATAGCTGGCTGGCGTTTAGTCCCGAGGTTGCCTCAAGGTAAGGTAGTGCGCCGCCGATGATGCCGACATCCACCCCGTAAAGCAATCCGCCCAGCCCGGCAACCAGAAGAAGTAGGCGGTTATAGGTGTTGGTGTGACTCAGATCGGCAGTGCTTGGCATCGGGACGACCGCGTGGTATGGATTGAACTCCAAACATGTAGAGTAACCCGTGACGGCGTTCGCGATCGCTAGAAAACGGATACCTGATGGCGGGTCGAGTGCTGTGGTATCCCACTCAGGCCAAAGTACGGCTTGAATGGGGCACCCAGCTTTCGTTGCCGGTGAAGCATGATGGTCCACCAACAAAAGCTTTGGGTGCCCGATTCAAGCAGCACTTTGGCTTGAGTCGGATAGGATGAGTCGCCGGTTTTCTATGGTACCCAGCTTTCGTTGCCGGTGAAGTATGATGGTCCACCAACAAAAGCTTGGGGTGCCCCATTCAGGCCGTACTTCGGCTTGAGTGGGCTGGGATGCTCTACGGTAGTCTGCGCTTGCTTTCCATGAGGGCTTGTTTTGCGGCCATGTCGCTGGCGATGCCGAAGACCATTAACTCCAGCGGTCCAGTGCCCGAGTTGGCAAAGGATTGCTTCTCGTTCAGGCGTACGGGGACGGCGTCTCCGCTGTGGATCTCGGCCGTCTCGGAGCCGATGGTTACGCTGCCGTCACCGGCCATTACGTAGTAAATCTCTGTCATATTTGGCTTGGCCACAGGACCAATCGAGGTTCCCGCGGGCATCAGCAGGTGGTCGACATACGACCAGGTGGTGTAAAAGACGGTCGGGTCGAGCGCCCGGCGGTATTGCACCGTACCGGTTCCGCCATCCATGTGATCGACCGGCTTCAGCAGCGACCGATCCAGGCGCATGGTGATAAAGGTGGGAATCGGGTCAAGCGGGGCGCCTACGCGTCCATCTTCGAGATTGAAGGCATCGTAAACGCCTTTCATCGTGCCCACGTTGAAATTGATCCACTCGACGGGCTTATCGCCGGCGTTGTAGATGGCGTGCGAGTGACCCAGACGCGTGGGCGCGCCCGCCGGCCCCTTCAGCGTAGACGTGCGCTCATCAATCGTGAATTGGGCTTCGCCATCGAGGATGATGAACATCTCTTCGCACTGGTTGTGAAAGTGGGCTCCAATGCCGCTCTTGGGCTCAATCACGCCGCGATGCATGAAAAATAGATTGGTCTCGAGCGTCTCCGCATCGAAGAGCGGCTTATAGTCCAGGGCACCCGGGCCATCGTGCACCGCCTTCATGTTGCGATACTTCGAGGGGTCGGCACGGGCAATTCGCTGCTCCAGCGGGACCGGCTTGGTGGTTTGAGCAAGCGATAAACCAGACGCCAGCACGGACAGAACAGCGAGAGTCTTCGTCGTTTTGGTCACGGACGTTTTCCTGCTTTCAACTCGACCACCGGTGGCCGCAGTCCCAGGCGGGCGAGAATGATATAGACCACGAAGCCGGTGGCGAATGCATACAGAGCCGCTGGATTGTCAGCTTTCACCAGGGCCGCCGGAAGTCCGGGAATATGTTCCGGCATCCCGACCATGAAACCGATAATCCAGGCAATGTACCCGGCCCAATTGATGCCCAGCCGCGGCCCCGACCAGCGCTTGCCCGCAAGCAGGTAATCCGCCGCCATGGCGCCGCAGATAGGGCCGAAGGATGCAGCGATAATGCTGAAAAATCCCACCAGGTTATCGGCCAAGCCGCTGATGGCCAGAATGGCGCTGAGCGTGACCCCGGCCATGGTGGATACGGGGCGGGAGATTTTGGGCAGCATGGTGCTGAAGCTGTTAGCTGCGATAAAGGAGGAAAAGCACGTCGGGCACCAGGCAGGCAGCGGCGAAGAGGAAGAACATGACCGGCGCCAAAGCTCCCACGCTGGCAATGGCAGCGGTGTAATCGTAGTTCCGCGGTCCGGCGGTGCGGCCCAGGTAGCCTGCGACCGAAAGTATCGAGATGCCGCCGGCAATCAAAGCACCGGCAGCTACACCAGTCAGTCCTCCGAGAACGACGTCCTTCCTGCTCCCGTTATTCATTCCGAAATCTGTACCGGCCGCGCCGGCGGTGGCGAAGAAGCCGATGGTGATCAGCAGTGCATTCAGGAATCCGGTCATCGAATCATGCTGCGGAGGCTGGTACTGGGGGATGCCGCTGCGGTTGTACCAAAGGACGATCAGCATCATGGCGAACGGAACCCAGTTCATGAACTTGGCGAACTGGCTGACGTAATTGATCCCTTTGATAGCAACCCATCCAAGACTGTAAAGCCAGATGATCACGATGACGCTGTAAAGGGTTCTTGAGGTCTGGTTGAGTCCTTGCATGATGAAGTGGGCCGCAAGGGTGCCATCCACCCCTACCCAGCCCACCTGCAACAGGCCCATGAGTATTCCCGGGATCAGGAATCCACCCGTGGTGCCAAAGGTTGAAGTGCCCACTACGTAGAGATTGCGGCCGGTCTGCATGCCCAGCATCGCGGGCACATAGTAATAGAGCCCAAAACAAAGCAGGCCCGCCACCAGCAGTCCCCACAGGGAGACGCTGACACTCGCATATCCAATCGTTGGTGCAGAAAGCTTGAGGTAGTAGCCGACAAAAAGGAAAATGCCGAAGTAGCTGGGGAAGGTGCTTTTGTACCAGGGGGCCCTGGCGGAGAGCGGTACGGGAACCGACGCGCTTACATATTCAGGAATGTTGCGCTCCATGGGGCTCCTTAGACCGCGGTGTAGTCGTTCACGGAATAATCCGCAAAATGGGTTTCCATCTGCGGCCACACTTCCTGATGAAGATCCAGCGCCACCCACTTCTTCTGAAACGCATGTGACTCGAAGGCGATGCGCAGCCGCCAGTCGTCGCCTTCGTGGTTCGGCCGCAGCAGTTCTACACCGCGAAATCCTTCCTGGCGGGAGATGGCAGGACGAAAGGTTTCCGTATAGGTCTTCTCCAGGGCCGCCTGCGCACCTGGTTTGACGCGCATTTCAACAAACAGGACGAACATCTTCACCTCACCATTTCAGCTTGAATACATCGATCGCCGTGCCACCCAGAACTTTGTCGTAGACGTCGGGTGTGAGCTCGAGCGCCTTGTATTTTGCGAATTCCACGGGGACGTTGCTGGGCAAATCTGCTCCCAGCATCACCCGATCCGCTCCTATAGTATCGATCATCCAGCGGATGTCTTCGCCGATACACCAGGAGGTTTCGAGATAAAGATTGCCGCATACAGTCGCAGCGACTTGTGCCTCGGCGGTGAAGACGGCGAATCCGGCATGAGCCAGAATGATCTTCAAATCGGGATATTTGCGGGCTGCAGGAATGCAAAGCGCGGGCAATGCGAAGGGAACTCCGGGACCGGTGTGGACCATCGCTGGAACGCCGAGTGAGTGAGCGGTGGCAAAAACACGGTCGCCATCTTCTGATAAAGGGTTCACTCCATGTCCGATGGTGTGCAGCTTGATCCCGACAAACTTCAGATCCTTGATGCAGCGCTCCATTTCGCGTTCATAAGCATCGCGATCCCCGTGCGGAGTCGCGCTGGCTATGCCGAAGAAGCGTCCTGGATGCTTGGCGCACAGATCTGCAATGCGGTCGTGGGTCTTCGAAGCCACCGTAGCCCCTGGATAGGGCTGCACGATGGTGGCATCGACCTTGCATTCCTCCATTCGCCGCAGCATATCCTCTTCTGTGCTGAGCAGGCCGAAGACGCAACATTCGCCCAGGTGGGCATGGGTATCAATCCTCTTGGTCATGAATCCTCTCGTGGATGCAGGTGTTTGCCGGCAAAGCGGCCATTATAGACGTTCCAATATTCGTTTACATCAATGAGCGTGGGGCATCTCGCCCAGCTCGGTATCGAGCGCGTTCTTCTGTGCAGAGATCCCAACGATCATCAGCTCCAGGTCGGCCGATCCGTTGTTTACAAAGGAATGCGCTTCATTGAAGCGAATGGGAATGCCATCCCCTTTATGGATGTCTGCGGTGTCAGCATTCACCTTCACCTGGCCATCGCCGTTGAGCACGTAATAAATCTCTTCCACGCCCTTGTGGTAGTGCTGCCCTTCGGATGCTCCGGGAGGAATCAGCAGATGATCCACGTAGGCCCAGTTGGTCAGGAAGACATCCGCGTCGAGTGCGCGCCGGTATTGCACCGTGCCCTGGCCGCCGCGGTAGTTTGCAACGGGCTTCAGCAGCTTTTTATCAAGGTGCATGGTCATGAAGGTGGGGATTTGATCCTTGGGGGCGCCGACGCGGGCGTCGTCAAGATTGAATGCATCGTAGTGGCCTTTGATCTGGGCCACGTTGATGTTCATAAATTCCACCGGTTTATCCGAGGGGTTGTAGATGGCGTGTGAGTGGCCCATCCGGCAGGGCGCCCCCACGGTTCCCTGCAGCACGGAGGTTCGGCCGTCGATGGTGAACTCCGCCTGGCCGTCGAAAACGATGAACATCTCTTCGGTCGTGTTGTGGAAGTGATGTCCCACACCTCCACCGGGCATGATTTCGCAGCGGTGCATGAAATTGAGGTTCACGTCCATGGCCGAAGGAGGAACCAGGAGCTCACAGGCCATATCGCCGGCGCTATTGTGGGAACGGCTGCGAGTGTACTTGCTGGGGTCGGTGTGGCCGATTCTAGCCGCCAACGGAGTCTGCGCGCACAAGGAGAACGCGCTAAGAAGGGCAAAGGCACACAGCATCAGGTGCGGGTACAGGCGTCGCATCATGTTGTTTCCTCGCATGGATGCCGGGCAGGGCACATCCTAAGCCGCCCAAGAATATATATCGAGGATAGGAGCGTCAAGGTGAAATTCGGAATTGTGATCCGATTTATGGTGATCTGGTTTCGGAAAGTAGCTATCTGGGCAAACGGGTCTGCGTGAGAACCTAATTACGAGCGGTCCCCCGGTTCTCTGACGAAGTGTGGCTTGTGAATCGAGAGTCAGAGGGAGTGAGCAGTGGTATCCCACATCTCGCGAAAAACGAGCGAGATGTGGGGCACGGTGGATTCAGGATACAAGTGCAACATTTCCACAGGAGGAGATAGTTGCATATGCCAAGAAGTTATCGTCATCTTGATCTGTCAGAGCGAGTGGTTATTGAGACGCAGTTGAGGCTGGGGAGGAGGCCGGCGGAGATTGCTGCCTGTCTGAAGCGAGCCCGATCGACGGTTAGCCGCGAGATGCGGCGCAACGGATGGAGAGCGCAGCTACGCAAGAGTGCCATTGCTGGTGGCTACCGCTGTCTCGTGGCCGATCGACGAGCGCGTGTGCTGGCTGGCAGAGCGCGCCGCCAGCGCAAGCTGGTAGCCGGCAACCAGCTCTGGATCACCATGTTGGAGCATCTTTACCGGGGCTTGAGTCCTGTGCAGATCGCGAGCACACTGGCTCGTATGAGAGATCCGGTCTGTCTTTCCCATGAGGCTATCTACACCGCACTGTATGCCATGCCGCGAGGGCAGCTCCGCGCCAGCCTGCTGGACCTGTTGCGCCGCAGACACAAGGCCCGCAGACCGGCCCGCGGTAAAAACAGCCGGAGTCGATCCATTCCTGACATGACCTTGATCGATCAAAGACCTGCCGAAGTGGCTGATCGACTGATTCCAGGCCACTGGGAAGGGGACCTCATCATTGGCAAGGGCAACCTGTCTCAGGTCGGTGTGCTGGTCGAGCGCAAAACTCTCTTCTGCGTCCTGGTGCGATTGAAGGATGGGAAGGCCCCCACGGTAGCCAGGGCCTTTGGCAGGATCCTCAAACGCTTTGAGAGACAGATGCGCCTCTCCATGACCTTTGACCAAGGCAGCGAGATGAGCAAACATAAGACACTCACCAAAAGTACTGGCGTCACTGTCTATTTCGCCCATCCTCATGCTCCCTGGGAAAGAGGCATCTGCGAAAACATCAACGGCCTCATCCGACAGTACCTCCCCAAGTCGACCGATCTCTCCACGTTCTCCCAGAAACAGCTCGACGGTATCGGCTGGGAACTCAATACCAGATGCAGAAAAACACTCGACTGGAAAGCTCCCGCAGAACTGTTCCTCCCAAAGGGCGCCTTCGACTTCGTCAAGTACTGGGAAAATGTCGGCAAGACTCCCATTGCACCCAAGGGCCATTGAAAAGTGGAAAGCAAACCGCGCTTCCCACTTTCCAACAGCCCCCGCTACGGGAGTGCTATAAATCATCAAACCAGTTTTGTTGCACTTGGAGTTTGTACCCGCCCACCCGTCCTTTTGTGAGGGAGCCAGAGCCTATGAGGTGAGTTCTCACGCCCCGGCCCTTAGGCTTTGCGTAGGTCCGAAGCTACTTGTTCCGCGGTCGCACGTACTGCAGCGATGATGGACTCTTCATGGGCCGTGTCGCGGAGCCTCGTCTTGGGCATGGACGAGCTAATTGCCGCGGAAACCTGGCCATTCGGCCCGAAAATAGGCACGCAGAAGCAAATGCCATCGTAAGCGCACTCTTCACGATCGATGGCATATTTCTGTTGCCGGATTCCCTCGTACTCCTGGCTTAGGTCCTTACGATCGGTGATTGTGTGCTTGGTGAAACGATAGGTCCCAAAGCTCCGCAACAGCCTTTCGCGCTGCTCCTGCGGTTGAAACGCGGTGATTGCCTTGCCCAGAGAACTGGCGTTGGGGGGCAGGATGTGCCCCACAACATTGCTCATCCGGATCACGTGTGGGCTCTCGACCACGGCGATCACTTCCACCCGATTTTCGAACAAGGCGGCCAGGGTAGAGGTTTCGGAGAGTTCGCGGCTGAGCGCGTCCAGATAAGGCACGCCGACACGATGAAGCTTGCCCAACCACTGCGTAGGCGTAACGGCGTGAATTCCCGGGGCCAGCAAGTATTGGCCGCGGCCATCGACGGTTACGCAGCCCAGCGTTTCAAGTGTGCGCAGAATCCGGAACGCGGATGTCTTTGAAAGTTGAATCCGCTGGGCAATCTCGTTCATAGGCAGCGGTTTAAGCTCGGCTTGAAGGAATTCCAGAACCTCCAGCGCCTTGCCCACAGCGCGGGAGAAATATTGATCTCCGCCGCGCACCTCTTTAGCCGTTTCGGCCTTTACCAGGTTGGAAGTCCCAGCTTTTGCCGGGCGAGCGGTCTTGGTTTTCAACATAAAAGCTCTGCTGACTTCATGATAACGGAACCTGCCGAACCAAAGTGGGGCGATAATAGCGGAATCAGTACCAATTTGTCGACGTCTCCGCAATATTTTGAAACTTGATTCAAAAAATGTTGCGTGTCGTTCGTGCGCGGTGATATAGGTTTCAGCGCACGAATTTAGGAGGCAAGCGCGGTGGTCAAAAAACAGAGAATGCAAAATGCGGTTTGGTTGGCAAAGACGCTTTGTTTGATGGCGGCAATGTTCCTGGTGTGCTCGCGGTGCCCGGCGCAGATATCGAGCGCCGAATTGAGTGGGAACGTCCTCGACGCTTCGGGAGCGGCCCTTCCCAACGCGACCGTAACCGCCACCAACATCGCGACCACAATCTCTCACAATACCGTCAGCGGAAAGGGAGGAGACTATGTGATCACCGATCTTCCTCCGGGGGACTACACACTCACCGTCGAAGCGGCGGGCTTTCGCAAGCTTGTGCAAACCGGCATAGATCTCCAGGTCAATCAGCAGGCTCGGGTGGACCTCACGCTCCAGGTGGGGCAGACGGCCGAAACGGTCAGCGTGACTGGTCATCCGCCGCTCCTGGATTCCGAGTCTTCTTCGGTAGGAACGGTAATCAACCGGCAATTGGTGAACGAACTGCCGCTGAATGGCCGCAACTTCGTGCAACTGGCGACGCTTAGCCCCGGAGTGAATGGCGTGGGGGCATCCGCCTCGGGAACCATTATGGGCGGCACGCGCCCGGACGACCGCCGCGCAGGCAACGAGATCTTTTCTAACGGTAACCGCGAAGGCGACAACAATTTTCTATATGACGGCGTGGATAACAATGAGCGCCTCACGCTTTCGCTCACCCTTCGCCCGCGATCGATGCGGTGCGTGAGTTCAAGATCCAGACCAACCTCTACAGCGCCGATGTCGGCCGTAACTCGGGCGCGGTGATCGACGTCATCTCCAAATCGGGGACGAATCAGCTGCATGGCAGCCTCTTCGAGTTCATCCGTAACTCGGATGTGGATGCACGCACCTTCTTCAATGCCGCGGGCACTCCTTTCCCCACGTTCCGTTTAAATCAGTTTGGAGGTTCTCTGGGAGGCCCCGTGGTTATCCCAAAGGTCTACCACGGCAGAGATAAGACGTTCTTTTTCGTCGACTACGAGGGTTTCCGCAACAGTACGCAGATATTCGAGCGGGGCAACATCCCCACCATGCGCATGCGGCAGGGAGACTTCGGCGAACTCCTGCCCAATACCCTTATTTACGATCCGCTGACGACGGTGAAAAATCCTGCTTCACCGAGCGGTTTTTCCCGTACTCCGTTCCCAAACAACATAATTCCCGCTGATCGCTTTGACCCCATTGCGTACAAGATGATCAATGCTTACCCCACCCCGACCAGCACTGCCCGGCTCAACAACTATGCAGTGCCTCGGATTCAGCCGCAGAACTACGACCAGGGCGATGTCCGGGTGGACGAACAGATCACGACCAAGGACTCTATCTTCGCCCGCTGGTCGATTCAGAACACAATCACTATTTCACCCAGTACCTATGCGCAATCCACGATCCCCGGCATCTCTACGCCGGTGAGCCTCAGTGATGAGGCCTCTTTCGCCGGTACCTCGCTGCAGCCTACACAGCATGTGGCCACAAGCTATGTGCGGGTCTTCACTCCATCGCTCATTAACGACTTTCGTTTCGGTTTCAACCGCTATCGGCTGGACTACGTGCCCATCAATTATGCCCCCGGCGCCGGACTTGGCAACGAATTGGGAGTACCAAATTCGAATGTCACTCCGCGTGAGCAAAACCTTCCCATCTTTTCGCCGTCCAGTTATCTTGGTGTCGGCCAGACGCGCTCTCTGCCCTTGTATCGCCGGGAGAACACGTTTCAAGAGCTTGACAACCTGACCTGGACCAAGGGCACCCATACGTTCAAGATTGGCGCTGACTTCCGCCGCCGGCAGTTGACGATTTATCAAACGAACCAAGGCAACGGCCGCTTCAATTTTTCACCCGCGTTTACGGATTCGCGGCAGCCGGCCGGTAAGGGTGGCGATGCCGCGGCGAGCTTCATTCTTGGTTTCCCCACCCTGGACGCGCATGATTACAACTATCAATTCCCTGGGATAAGGATGAACGAGTTCGGCATGTACTTTGCCGATGACTGGCGAGCCACCAAAAACCTGACCCTGAACTATGGCTTGCGCTGGGATTATTTCAGCCCGCCCGATGAGGCATTTAACCGTTGGTCCAATTTTGATGTTGCTACGGGCCAATACCTTGTCGCTGGTGTTGGCGGAGTGGGCGTGAACGCCGGCGTGCTGAAGTACTGGCCAAACTTTGGCCCACGCCTCGGATTTGCCTACCAGATGACGCCACACACAGTGTTCCGTGGGGGCGTCGGCCTGTTCTACAACGCCTCTGGCAGTGAGGCGGGCAATATGCGCCTGGCGCGTAATCTTCCTTTCGGCCTGACATTGCAAATTACGCCGGGAGACGTAACGGTGGGTCCGACCGTAAGCCAAGGCTTTCCACCGTTGCAGCCAATCATCATCCCGCCTACTCCGAATGGAGTAGCGTACGGGGTAGCTCCGAACTTCCGTCCTTCGTATGCGGAGCAGTTCAATGCGGGCGTGGAACAAGAGATTGTTCCCTTGGACATGGTGTTGAAGTTTGTCGGAGTGGGCAACCTGGGACGTCACTTGCAAGACGCCTGGAACGCCAACCAGGCAATCCCCGGGTCGACCTCGACGGTCTCACGGCGTCCGCTGTACGGTATAGACCCAGCGCAGAGCGATGTGAACTACTACATATCGGATGGCTTTGCGGAGTATTTTGCCTTTCAGTTCACCGCCGACAAACGCTTGAGCCAGGGAGTCAGTGCGCTGCTTGGCTACGCCTACTCTCATGCTATCGACGATGTACCGCTGGAATTTGGTGGCGGCGATGCCGGGCCAAATCCCCAGGATCCCCGCTTCCCGCATGAGGTGAGCAACTCAATCATCGACCAGCGCCAGCGTTTGACGCTGAGCTATCTATGGGCGTTTCCCTTCGGCAAGGGCCAGAAGTTTCTGAATCATGGCGGAGTGACGGATTGGGTTCTCGGTGGGTGGCAGAACAATGGAATTTTGTTCACGCAGAGCGGCCTTTGGTTCTCACCGGTCTTGCAAACATCCACCACCAACACCGGAACGTCGAGCCGTCCCAACGTCAGTGGTCCTATCACCTATCCAAAAACTCTTTTGCACTGGTTCAGCCCATCGGCGTATAGCACTCCCGCGCCATACACGTACGGCAATGCCAGTCGTAACTCCCTGATCGGTCCGGGCCGCACAAATCTTGACGAGTCGATTTTCAAGAATTTCACCATTCATGAACAGATGACGCTCCAGTTCCGTTTCGAAGCGTTTAACGTCTTCAACCATCCGCAGTTCGGCTATCCGAATCAGACCATCGGAAATTCGCAGGTGGGTCAGATTACTTCGATTGTCGGCAATGCTCGTAACCTGCAGGCCTCGCTGCGGTTCCAGTTCTAGCCTGAGAACGCGACGAAAAGCGATGTCCCATTCTTGCCGGGAAAGCGTGGCAAGGATGGGACACCAGTACCCCTGCAGCAACGCAATTTGAGGAAGCAAGGAACTTAAATGACTCATCTCCTACGAAGGAATAGAGCCGCTGGCTTGCTGGCTGTTTTTGCCGGACTCCTGGCATGCCTGCCGGCGTGGGCGGCCAAGCGGGATCTTCGGGTTTACTTCATCGATGTAGAGGGCGGACAGTCGACACTGTTCGTGACGCCAACCGGGCAGTCTCTGCTCATTGACACTGGCTGGCCCGACAACGAGGGGCGCGATGCCGACCGGATTCTTGCTGCAACCAAGAGCGCGGGCATCAGCAAGATCGACTACGTGCTGTTGACCCACTATCACGATGACCATAGCGGGGGCATCCCGCAGCTGGTCGACAAGGTTCCTGTAGGAACCTTCATTGATCACGGAGCCAACATCGACACGAAGCCCGGGAATAAAACGCTGGACATCTACGCTGCGTACCAGCAGGTGCTGGCCACGGGAAAGTACAAACACCTGGTCGCGCATCCTGGAGATGTGCTGCCCATAACCGGCATGAAGGTTACGGTCATCAGCAGCGACGGCAACGTGATCGATCATCCTCTGCCGGGAGGCGGGGAGACCAACCAATACTGCAGTACGCCCGAAACCAAGCCTACGGACCGCAGCGAAAATTCGCATTCGCTGGGTGTGCTTATCAACTTCGGCAAACTCAAAATCCTGGACCTGGGGGATCTCACCTGGGACAAGGAGATGTTGTTCATGTGCCCTGTGAATCGGCTGGGAAGCATCGACATCCTGGTGGTTTCACATCACGGACTGAATGCGAGCTCCAGTCACGCGCTGATCGATGCTATTCATCCTCGGGTGGCCATCATGAACAACGCAGCCACCAAGGGGGGAGCGCCGCAGGTAATTGATGAGGTACTGAAAGCTCCCGGTCTGGAAACGCTATGGCAGCTACATTTCGCGGAGAAGGCAGGCGCGGAGCACAACACGGCCTCGGAGTACATTGCCAATCCGCAGGGTGCCGACCCGGGAAATTATTTTGTGCTGACCGCGAGTCCCAAAGGCAGCTTCACCGTCTACAACTCGGGGACCAAGCAGACCAAGGATTATGCGGCCAGGTAGGGTTCTTCCGGGATCGGCTCCACGCCCTGCGCGGCATCTGACCCGACGCCTTGCTACATTGGGTCAGGAGAGAACTCCCAGGAGCGTAAGTCTTGATTGCAGTGGATTGGGGTACCAGCAATTTCCGTGCGTTTAGGGTCAGTGCAGAGGGAACAGTCTTTGCCAGGTGCTCTTCGCCGCAGGGGATTTTGCGTGTGGGAGAGGGGAATTTCGAAGAAGCCTTACGTGCCGAGGTGGGTGTATGGCTGGCAGCAGGAGAGAAGCACATCCTGCTGTGTGGCATGATCGGCAGCCGGCAGGGCTGGGTGGAAGCGGAATACCTTCCTTGTCCGGTGGGGATAGCGGAGCTGGCGGACGCTGTGGTGCCCATACCGTTTTCCGGGGCGAAAGTGCGGTTGGTGCCGGGGGTCATAGGGCCAGACGCTGCGGGCGTGCCGGAGCTGATGCGCGGCGAAGAAACCGCGGCGATGGGCATGCTCGACGCTTGCGTTGGGGGGGGCCTGGTGTGTTTTCCCGGAACGCATTCCAAGTGGATTCAACTGAGCGATCGGAAGATTGTGAGTTTTACCACCTGCATGACGGGCGAGCTGTACGGTGCGCTGCGTAAATGCACGATCCTGGAACGCACCATGACCAGTAATCCCGTCGTGGACAAAGCTGCGTTTCACGACGGGGTGACTCGCTCCACGGACCCAGGCGGACTGCTTCACCATCTTTTCGGCGTGCGCACGCTGCCGTTAATGGGTCAGCTCAGGGAAGATGTGTCCGCCTCGTACCTCTCGGGTTTATTGATAGGGCACGAGGTGCGCGCGACCATGCCGCCGGGCAGCGATGTTCACCTGGTGGGCGCGGCGCATCTGTGTGGTCTCTATGCGCAGGTCATCGAAGCTTGCGGCGGGAAGGCAACCATGGAAGACGAAGATGCGGCGGCACTTGGACTGGCCGCTATCGGCAGGAGGCTGCATTGGACGTAAGGGAATGGCTCGAACGCTGTCCCCTGGTCGCCATCCTGCGAGGCGTTCAGCCGGCCGAGGCAGAATCGATCTGCTCGGCATTGGAAAGGGCCGGCATCTGCATCGTCGAGGTTCCGCTCAATTCACCCAGCCCGTTGGAGAGCATCGCCATCTTGTCGCGAAGTTTCGGCAGCCGGATGCTGATTGGCGCCGGTACTCTCACCGAACCATCGCAGGTTAGGGAAGTGGCGGCGGCCGGGGGCCGGTTGATTGTCACTCCGCATGCCGACACCGCGATTGTGCGTGCCGCCAAGCAGGCGGGGTTATTTGCGGTCCCTGGATTTTTCAATCCGACCGAGGCCTTCGCCTTGCTGCAAGCCGGCGCTGACGCGATCAAGCTTTTTCCCGCTGAGGTTCTGGGTCCGCCTATGCTCAGGGCGCTGCGTGCCGTGCTTCCCAAGTCGGCCATCGTCATACCAGTGGGTGGAGTGGATGTGCAACAAGTCGCTCCATGGATGACCGCGGGAGCTCTTGGCCTGGGCGTTGGCTCGTCGATCTACAAGCCTGGAGACGATGTCGGGATTGTCGAAGGAAAGGCGCAGGCTCTGGTGGCAGCGGTGCATGCCTGGCAGGGCCGGTAGTGCAGCGGAGAGGGCTGGAATAGCACGAATCCCCACCTTAGTTGCTTATTGAGAGCCCAAGGCCCACGGGTTGAGAGCAGTGGAATCCCACATCTCGCGAAAAACGAGCGAGATATGGGGCACCCGGGCTTGGTTGCCAGGTAGAGAATTTTGAATTTTGAAGGAGACGTCGACTCATGAAAAGAAGAGCTTTCCTCCGTTCCCTGGCGGCCACCGCAATCGCGAGCGGCGTGCGCGCTCTGCCCGCTTATGCCGTTCCTCTCCCCAAGATGAAGATCACGCGGGTGCGAGCCTATCTACCTCCGCATCCCAATCCGCTATTCAACCAGAGCGACGTGGTGGTCACCATCGAGACCGACGCGGGAATCACGGGCATAGGCGAGGGTGGCGTGAAGGACACGATATCGCAGTCCGCCGGGAGACTGATTGGACGGGACCCGCAATATATCGAGCGTCTGTGGCAGGACATGAATCGCGCTTTCTTCTATCCCGCGGGCCGGGAGAGGACTGACGCCATTGGTGCCCTCGACCTGGCTTTATGGGACATCAAGGGCAAGGTGCAGGGTCAGCCCGTCCATCAATTACTGGAGGGCATGGTTCGTAACTACGTCGAGTGCTATAACACGGCCGGCGTCATTCCGGGTGTTACGCATGAAACCAGTCTCAAGGATCGCGCCCGGCTAACCATTGAAGCCGGCTATCGCGCTTTTCGCTTCGGCGCCTCGGAAGCCCCGGCAAACGGCACGTATAACACCCGGGAGCGCATTACCATCATGCGCGAGCAATGCGCCGAGGTGCGAGAAGGGGTCGGCAAAAATGGCGACTGGTGCATCGACTTCCACCAGCGCTTCGATCTGCCTGATGCGATTCGCGGATGCAACTCGATTGAAGATCTGGCCCCATTCTTCGTAGAAGACCCGGTTCGCACCGAGGCGTTTCAGCAAGACCTTCCCATCCTGCGCAGCAAAGTGAACGTCCCTCTGGCCGCCGGCGAAGAATGGGGTAACCGCTGGGACTTCAACCGCCTGGTCGAAGAACACTCCGTCGATTTTGTGCGCGCCACTCTTCCTAACGTAGGTGGCATTACAGAAATGATGAAGATTGCGGCGATCTGCGAAACTCACTTCGTCGGCATCGTTCCTCATTTCACTGGGCCAATTGCCACGGCTGCTCTGGTTAACTGCCTGGGCACCTTTTCGGGGCCGCTTCTGATGGAATACAACTTCCAGGGCCGCACCCTCCCCCACTTGCCCGTATGCCTGGATTTCAAGGATGGCAAGCTGTATCCCAATGACCGGCCAGGTTTGGGTGTGGAGTTGGATTACAAGCAGCTTACCCAGATCGCGGAAATTACTGAACCCGTCACTGCGCGGGCCCAGACCTACTTCCGGCCGGACGGTTCCATCACCAACTGGTAGCGGAGCGAGGAGTTATGAAAATAAGAAGAGCGATCAACCTGGGTTTGCTGCTCTTACCCTTGGCCGGGTATTCCCAAATGGCTGCTCCTCGTCCACCACTTGCGCAAAGGATCGGGCACACCGATCTGAGTAAAGTGGAGCTCGCTCATTCCCACGGAAGCGTCGGCTTGCGCAAGTGCCAGACGCTGGTGGCCGGTGGCGTGATGGATGTGAACCTGAACTTTTTATTTCGCTGCCAGATGCAGCCTGGCGGCGGTGTGGCGGAACACTTTCACAACACCGTCGAAGAGATGTTCACCATCCTGGATGGGGAGGCGGAGTTTACCGTTGATAGTCACACCTCGCTGGTGAAGGGGCCTGCGGGAGCACCCCAACGCAGAGGCCACTCGCACGCGGTTTACAACCCGACCAACGAACTGGTCGATTACCTGAATATCAACGTATCCATGGTCAAGGGTCATTACGATGCGTTCAACCTTGGCGATTCGCGCGACAAGGTGACGGCGAAGGATGAAATCCCGCAGTTCATGCTGATGAGGCTGGACAAGACCTTGCTGCAACCCATGCCGAGCTATCGCGGTGGACAGGGAACTGTGAAATATCGGCGCGCGCTCGATTCGGATACATTCGAGACCAACTGGGCCTACGTGGATCATCTCCTGATTCCGCCCGGGGCATCGGAGGGGCTGCATTACCACACCGGCGTAGAAGAGATCTACTACGTGATGGATGGTGGTGGCCAGGTTCGCGTGAATAACGAGACCGAGCCGATAAAAAAGGGGGATGCCGTGCCGATCTTCTTCCGCGAGCCGCACTCGTTTACCAACAACGGATCTTCCGATCTCGAGCTTATGATCATCGGTATCTCTGCAGTGAAGGATGCGCTCGACACGGAGCTGGGTGCACCGCATCCACCGGGAAAATAATGGTTACCGGTTCAAGTTGTGAGAAGGTTGTTACCAATGAAACGCAGAAGCTGTTTGAAAGCCATGTTGGCCGTGGCCGGAGGTGCTGCCCTTCCCGCCGCCGCGCTCGCGGCGAGTGCAAGCGAAGATCGGCCCATCCAACTGCACGTAGATCTGGCAGTGGATCCAGCGAAGGAACAGGAGATGCTGGAATTTTTTGAGCAAAAATTCCGTCCCGCGGCTGCCCAACAGCCTGGATATATCGATCTCAGAATGCTGAAGTTGAAGTCCACCCTGCGAGGCGCCGCTCCGCCCGGAGCCAACTACCAGTTCGTCCTGACCTTTGCCAGCGAGGCGTTGCGGCAGAAATGGGTCGCGACCGAGCTCCACAAGCAGCTTTGGCCAGTGATTGAGAGCAGCTTAACCGACAAGAATTACAGCCGCCTGCTATACGAGGTCTACTAAGGATTATGACAACTTCGAGCGTCGCAGTCGCCTCCCCCACGGGACGCAACGCCCGCTGGCTCGTAGTGGCTCTTCTCACCGTGGGCGTGGTGATTGCCTACACCGACCGGATTAATCTATCGGCAGCACTCCCCCAGATTCGGATGAGTTTCCCGATCTCGGCGGCGGCGTCAGGGATCCTGCTCTCAGCCTTTTTCTGGGCCTACACGTTGTTGCAAACGCCGGCCGGATGGGTGGTCGATCGTTTCGGTCTCAAGTGGCCTTATGCCGCGGGGCTTTTCTTATGGAGCGCCGTTTCTGCGGCAACGGCGCTGGTGAGCTCCCTCAACGGCCTCATAGTCATGAGGATCGTGCTTGGTATTGGCGAGTCCATCGTCACTCCGGCCAGCATGCGTTATCTCCGCGACAACTTTGCCGAGCACGAGCGGGGTCTACCCATCGGCATTTATTTTTCCGGAACCAAGTACGGTCCGGCAATTGGGGCGCCGATTGCTACCTATCTCGTCCTGAGTTACGGATGGAGATGGATGTTCATCCTGAACGGAGCGCTCTGCATTCTCTGGCTGGTTCCCTGGCTTCTGTTTGTCAGGAATGATCGCAAGAGTTCTCACGTAAAGAAAGAGAGTGCTTCCGTCTCCTGGGGCGCTATTTTTGCCTCCCCGCTTATGTGGGGCACCTGCGTCGCCACATTCTGCTACATGTACTTTGTTTATTTCTGCATGACCTGGATGCCCACCTATTTCAAAGACCGGTTTGGCCTGTCATTGACAGCGTCGGGTTGGTTCACGTTCATGTCCTTCGGCGGAATGGCAACCATTGCGATACTGGCAGGTTGGGCTGCCGATCGGCTCATTGTTCGCGGGCGTAACCCTGTCACCGTACGAAAAATGTTTACCATCGTCGGTTTCGTGCTGGCCTTTAGCGAGGTCTTCGCAGCCTTCTCACATTCAACTACGACCACTCTTTTTCTGGCCGTGTTTTCGCTCAGCGGGCTCGGCCTGGCCACGGCCAACTATTGGGCGCTCACCCAGACGTTGACGCCGGCCTCCGCTTCGGCTCGCGTGGCGGGGATCCAGAACACTGCAGCTAACGTGGCAGGCATCGCTGCCCCCTGGATTACTGGGATCCTGGTACAAAGGACGGGAAGTTTCAACGCGCCGCTGATCGCGGTTGGCTTTTGGCTCCTGGTGGGCATAGCTTGCTATCTATTTCTGGTCAGGGAGAGACATGCATTGCGATAGGGTGATTCTGAGCATGTGTCTCGTGGCGGCGCTTCCGCTATCAGCGCAGACCGGGGCACCGGGTGGGGAGTGGCGGACCTACGGCGGCGACCTTGGCAACACGCGCTACTCAGCTCTTGATCAGGTCAACGCCTCCAATTTCAACAAACTGCAAATTGTCTGGAGCCTCAAAACCGCCAACTTCGGACCGGAGCCCGAATACAAGTTTGAAGGGACGCCGTTGATGGCTAACGGCGTTCTCTATACCACCGCTGGATCGCGGCGAACAGTAGTTGCTCTGGATGCTGCAACCGGCGAACTTCTGTGGAGCCATGCGGAGCATGAAGGCGCCCGCGGGATGGCTGCTCCGCGGCGGCTTTCTGGCCATGGTCTGGCCTACTGGACCGACGATACGGAAGAACGAATTCTTTATGTCACGCCCGGCTACCGGCTGATCGCGCTGGATGCGAAGACGGGTGTCCCGGTACCCACTTTCGGAAAGGGGGGTGTAGTCGATCTGCGGCTGGATGACGACCAGGAGATGGATCTGGTCACTGCCGACATCGGTCTGCATTCCACACCGATCGTGGCCGGCAATACGATCATCGTGGGCGCTGCTCATCGTTCCGGCGAGGAGCCCAGGAGCAAGATCAACGTGAAAGGCTATGTGCGCGGCTTCGATGCGAAGACCGGCAAACGCCTTTGGATATTTCACACCATACCTCGTCAAGGGGAATTCGGTTACGACACCTGGGAGAAGGGCTCTGCGGAGTACACGGGAAACACTGGGGTCTGGGCCCAGATCAGCGTGGATGAAGAGCTCGGCATGGCGTACCTGCCGGTGGAGTCGCCGACCCAGGATTCTTATGGCGGTGACCGGCCGGGAAATGCGCTGTTTGCGGAAAGCCTGGTCGCAGTCGATCTCAAGACGGGTCAACGCAAGTGGCATTACCAGCTGGTTCACCATGGTGTGTGGGATTTTGATATTCCATGCGCTCCGGTTCTGGTGAATATTACGGTCGATGGCAAACCGGTCAAGGCTCTGGCTCAGGCGACCAAACAATCCATTCTCTACGTGCTCAATCGCGTGACCGGCGAACCGGTCTGGCCCTTCGTAGAGCGGCCGGTACCGCAGGGCGACGTACCCGGGGAATGGTATGCACCCACGCAACCGATTCCTACCAAGCCGGCGTTTTATGACCGCAACGGTTCCACGGTTGACGATCTGATTGACTTCACTCCGGAGTTAAGAGCGCAGGCGATACAGTTAGCTTCGAGATATAAGATGGGGCCTGTCTTTACCCCGCCTGTCGTAAGCAAACCTGGGGGACCGCTGGGTACTCTGATCGTCGGCTATCCGAATGGGGGAACGAATTGGGCCGGTGGATCGTTCGATCCGCAGACTCACATCTATTACGTTTTCTCTCAGCGGGTCGCGGGCAGTCTGGGGCTGGTTCCACCGGGAGCCGGTGAGTCCGATGTGAAGTACTTCGTCGGTACAGTCCATGAGAGTGGGCATGCCTTCCATCGTCTGACCGTACAAGGGCTGCCGCTAGTGAAACCGCCCTATGGCAGGATCAGCGCAATCAATCTGGACACGGGAGAGATTGTATGGCAAGTGGCCCACGGCGAAACTCCAGATGAGATTCGTAACAGCCCGGTGCTCAAAGGGCTGAATATCCCCCGCACCGGAAGGCCAGGCGTGATTGGTGTGTTGACCACAAAGACGCTCGTGATTGCAGGCGAAGGTGGTGTCTTTACCGATGCGGCGGGCCGGCAGGGAGCACGGTTACGTGCTTACGACAAGGCCACCGGGAAGGACGCGGGCGCTGTGTATATGCCGGCTGGACAAACAGGCTCGCCCATGACGTACATGCTCAATGGCAAGCAATACATAGTGCTGGCCATCGGAGGCCAGGGATATCCCGGCGAATTATTAGCGTTTAGGCTGGGTGAGTAGGAACGACGGGACAAAAAAGGCTCGTTGAGTGCTGTGGTATCCCACTCAAGCCCAAGTACGGCTTGACCCCCATTTCCTGCCACGCTGTGCTAGAGAGGTCCGCGTGTGCGCCTTTCATTAAGGAAAGGCGCATGGAGTGTATCAACGCCACAAGCCTCCACAGGAAATCGGGGCAATGGGGCACCCGGCTTTTGTTGCCGGTGCAGAGAGTAAGAGTTAGTGGGCTCAGATGAGGCGAAGACTTTGCTCAATCAAATGTTTGGTGTCGACCGTTGGATCGACGTCTGAGTCGGATTCCATCGAGTAATAGCCTCGATATCCTGAAGCTTTGGCTATCCCGAAAAGTTCTGCCAGGGAGGCTGTCTTTCGCTGGCCGTGAACGGACTCGGCGTCTTTGACATGAGCGATATTCCATGCGTGCGCGAACATGTCTTTCACGTTCTGCGCATTGAAGCGTTCATCACCGCCCATGAGCCCATTGCCAAAATCAGGAAGTGCCCGCAAATAAGGAGTGCCAGCCAGCTCGATTGCCGCGATGGTGCGCGCAGCAGAAGCGGAAACCGGATCGTCATTCTCAAGATTGACAACGATGTTGCGTGTGGCTGCGTAATCAAGCGTCGGCTTGAGGGCGCGTACAGCCCGGGGAAGATCGGAAGTGTCGGAACACTTGGGGATCCAGACGCGAATGCTGGGGGATCCAAGCAGCACCGCGATATCGATCCAATGCCGGTAGCGCGCGTTGCCTGCATCGCGCCTGCCTTCATCGTCGCTGCACAGCTCAACTTTTTCGTCGACCGGGATGTTCACCGTGTGCACGCCGGCAGCATCGAACGCCGCGCGCAGCTTGCGTACCTCGCTGTCTTCAGTCGAAGCGAAGTGCCCGCTCAGCGGCTCGATCCCGTACACCCCAAACTCCGTCCGCACAAAGCGTGCGAATGAGGCCAGATCCATGCCCGGCTTCTTGGGGTTCCGGTCCTGATTGCCGGGCGCGATGATCGATTCCCGGAAAGGATAGGTCGCGACCGCAATTCGCTTGCGCGGGTCAACCGGAAAAGTCGCCCGCGGAGGCGCTGTCGCGAAGGCAGTGCTTGCGGCACACAAAAGTGCTCCCTTAACCACACTACGGCGTGTGAATGATTTCATCTCTGACCTTCCTGTTTGATTGCTATTTATTTTAGAAAACCCGACTCCGAGGCCGTGACCTCAGTGACGAAACGAAAGTCGCCGGGAGTGATACCGCGCCACAGTGCCAGCCGGTAGGCCGCCACTTGCAGGGGAACGATTTCAAAGAGCGGTGCAAGCACGGGTGCAATTTCCGGCCACGGAATCAGCGACGGTGCGTGGTCGTGCTTGTCGCCGGGGGCGGGTCCGATCCAGCGGGCCTGCGCGCCGGCTGAGAAGAGATCGTCAGCCAGCGATCGGTCGAGCGACTGCGTGATGGGTGGTGTACCGAAGACCACCGCGCGGAAATCGGCCGACAGAATCTCAGCGGGCCCGTGACGGAACTGCCCTGAAGACATGCCTACCGCCGCGGTCTTAGCCGTTTCATGCAGCAGCAGGGCACCTTCGTGGACGGAAGCTAGCGCCGGACCCCGGCCCAGCAGGTAAAGCGGTCCGCCGATGAGCCACTCCTGCCAGCCCTCGCTAGCCCGCAGGCATTCGTCGATGTGCGCCGAGAGCGCCGGCAGCGCAGCACCGCACTCGTCGCCCAGCTTCGCGCTTTCCCCGGCGAGCACCTCTTCCGCCAGCAGCAGCAGCGCGAGCACAGTGCCGGTGTAGGTCTGCACCGCAATGAGCTTGTCCGACTGTGAGCCGACGGGCAGAGTGATATCGGCGATCTGTTCGAGGTGGGAACCGGGTACATTGGTGACCCCAACGATGGTCATGCCGACCTGGCGCATTTTTTCGGCAACCAGCACCGGCTCGATCGAGCCGCCGGAGCGCGAAACCACAACGCCTACATCTCCCGCGCGCAAACTAGCGCTGCCGTAGTGCAGCAGCTCCGCACTCTCTATCGCCTGCACTGAATAGCCCTGCTGCGCCAGCCGGCTTACCGCGGGCAACGTGGCGAACAATGAGCCCCCCATGCCGGTGAAGATAATCCGCCCCTGGGCCTTGCGGATTTTTTCCGCGCACGCGCGTAGAGTTGCGTTGCGCTGGTGAAGCGTCAGCACACCGCGATGAGATGCGGGCTGGGCCAGGATGTTATCCAGCATGGGAATCCGGCTCATGCTTTTCTCCTGTTCAGCCACTCTTCGACCGGGCGCTCCGCCGTCGGTTGGTAGGGCAAACTGACCTTTCGTCCCAGGCCGGCGGAAGCGTAGGCGGCGAAGATCGCCTCCAGCACCACCTTGCCGTCTTCCCCGGTTGCCTGCGGGGCCTCCAATCCGCGGATGGCGCGGGCGAAGTGGCGCATTTCCTGTGGGAAGCCGTAATTCCACAGCTCTTCGAAGACAGGATAGGTCCAACCAGTGGTGGTGGGCGCTTTTTCGACGGCGTAGGCGAAGCCATGTTCACTGTAGGTCTGCAGCGCATTGCCCATATGCAGGTTGGCAATGGTCAGACCGCCCTCACCGTAGATTTCGATGCGATCATCCATGCCGCCGCGGCGCGCCCAGCTGTTCTCGATGATGCTGAAGGCGCCGCCTTCAAACTCGATGATGGTCACGGCTTCGTCATCGAGTTTTGTTTTGTCACTATGGACATAAGTCCCCAGGTGCGCGTAGGCGCTCAGAATCCTGGGGCGCCCCAGGAACCACCAGGCGAACCCGATGCCATGGGAGCCGAGGTCGAGCAGCGCTCCGCCTCCGGCTCGTTTCACATCCCAGAACCATTCGGCATGCGGACCGAAGTGCTTCTCGCTTTGTTTAATGAGGTGCACTTTGCCAAAAGCGCCGGAGTCTGCCATCTCTTTCGCCTTGCGATACTTTGGGGTGAAGAAAAGCTCTTCGGCATAGAGCAGCAGCACGCCGTTGGCGCGGCAGGCCTCGATCATCGTGTCGGCCTCGCCGGGCGTGACACAGAGCGGCTTCTCGCAGATGACGTGCTTGCCCGCCCGCGCCATGGCGATGGTCATTTCGCAGTGCAGCGCATTGGGAGCGGTAATGGTGACCGCTTCCACGTCAGGATCAGTCGCCAGTTTTTTGTAGTCGGAGTACACATGTGGAATTTTGTAGCGATCGGCAAGACCCTGTGCGTGCGCAGCTGTGGGAGAAGCCACGGCCACAACAGACATATCGTCCTCGACCATGCTCATCGCGGCCGCGTGGCAATCCGCCTGGAATTGCGAGCCGATGATGCCTACGCGTACTGGGCCATCTTTCATGTCGACCTCTCTCGGAAAATCCCGAGTTCTACTGGAGCATATTGGCACTGGCTCCCAGAGAATACACTGAGTCTTGCTTAACTGCCCTGCTCCGTGCGGCCCCTCCCCGTTGCCTGCTACGCGGCGATCAGGCAAAATTGCAAGTAAGGCGCTCATGTGCGCTTTGGTATTGGCTTGACACCGCATGAGGCGCCCCGGGGAGACGATTTGGAAGCCGCAGCATATCGACGTTTGCTTCTCCGTCTGCTGGCACTCCCAATCGTTGCACTGGGCCTGCTGGCATTGACCCTTACCTATGGGATCCAGCAGATGCAACGGAGCGCTCGCCAGGTAGACCATTCGGATCGGGTCATTGCCCAGGCCAACGAACTGATCAAGCTGATGGTCGACGAAGAGACCGGATTTCGCGGATTCTTGATCACCCGCGATCCAACCTTTCTTCAACCCTACCGGGAAGCCAATCAACAGCTGGAACCTAAGTTCACAGCTCTCTTGGACCTGATAAGAAACGACCCCGAACAAACTGCCCGGCTGCGGCGGCTGAGAACGGGATTTCAAGCGTGGCAACAGGATACCGCCGAAAACATCGCTCCGCCCAAGCCTACGTTCGACTTGAAGTTGCACATGCTCGAACATAAACGCAAAATGGATGATCTGCGTGCCATAGCCAACGATTTTCTGACCGTTGAGACACGCACAAGGGCCAGCCGATCGTTCGCTTCCGTCAGGATCGATAAGCTCAGCCTTTATGGGCTCCTTGGTCTGGCCGTGATTCTCGCCTTGTTGCTGGCTTGGGAGATTCGCCGGCTCTTCCAAAAGCTTGCCGGGACCTACAGTCTGCAGATCAAGGAGGTAAAGCGCTGGGGAGACGAATCCTATGCCCGTGAGCAATGGCTGAATACCACTCTCCGCAGCATTGGTGACGCGGTGATCGCTGCCGATCCTGACGGCCAGGTGGTGTTCATGAACCCCGTCGCGGAACAGCTCACGGGTTGGAAAGAGAAGGAGGCCTACGGCCTTCCCCTTTCCAAAATCTTTGTCATTGTTAACCAGCGCACACGCGCTACTGTCGAAAACCCGGTGGACGCGGTACGGCGGTCCGGCAAGATTGTGGGGCTCGCCAACCACACCATTCTTATCAGTAAAGGTGGCACAGAGTTCCATATCGACGATAGCGCCGCGCCTATCCTTAATGTGAACGCGCGCATGATCGGCATCGTGCTGGTCTTCCGAGACATCAGCGAACGGCATGCGTCCGAGCTTGCACTCATGCGCGCGGAGAAGCTGGCGTCCGCTGGGCGGCTGGCCGCGGCCATCGCCCATGAGGTCAACAATCCACTGGAAGGCCTGGTCAACCTCATCTACCTGGCGCGGGGTGAGGAGGATATGCAGAAGATTCGCCGGCATCTCACGGAAGCCGATCGGGAGCTGCAGAGAATCGCGCACATAACCCGCCAATCCCTCGGCTTTTATCGCGAGACCTCGGTGGCGGGTAGCTTTCGCCCTGATGTTGTGACCCGGGAGGTTTTCGACTTTTACTCTGCGCGCGCCGCTACCGCACGCGTGAGTTTGCATGTGAGTGTAAAAACCGAGCAAAAGGCGTTTGGAAACCAGGGTGAGTTCCGCCAGGTGCTCTCCAACTTGCTGGCCAACAGTTTGGACGCCTGTAAAGACGGAGATGCGATTTGCGTTCGCGTTCGCGCTGCCGTGAGTCCACGCGATCCCGCTCTGCGCGGAGTGCGCATCGCCGTAGCAGACACTGGCTGTGGTATTGCCCCCGAAAACATGGAACGGATCTTTGAACCCTTCTTCACCACCAAAAAGGACACGGGGACCGGGTTGGGCCTGTGGGTCTCTCGCGAATTGATGGAGAAGTGTGGCGGCAATCTCTCCGTCCGTTCCAGCGTTAACGGGCGCCGTTCAGGAACCGTCTTCTCGTTGTTTCTCCCCGGGTCTGGACCAAGCGAGGGCTAGCCGCGCCCCGTAGGGCCCCTGAGAGTCGTCCAGGATGACGAGTCTGTGAGGGGTCGACGGCAAACACCTTAAACGAGTGAGCGCTTATGGGACATGCTGCTCGGTTGGCTGCCCCGAATTGCGAATAGTCTACTTCGAGGAATAGGCCGCCCAGGACTGCGTCCTGGGCTATTCTCAGCCGTTCTTTCGGGACCCAATTGGGAGAGAGTCGGTCTTACGCAGACGCTTCAGGCCGGACGTAGCCTAAGTCTTTTCACCCACTGGTCTTCATCTCAATGCCGATCGGCAATGAGACACGAAAGGTGGTACCGCTTTTTCCCGGCTCATGAGAGCTGCGGAAGCGGATCGTTCCCTGATGCTTGTCAAGGATTCGCTTGGAAAGCCAGAGCCCGACCCCGTTTCCCGAACTCTTGTTGGTCACATACGGCTCGAATAGGCGGGGCCGGATGGAGGGATGGATTCCATGTCCGTTGTCAGAAATGGTGATGTAAGCGCGCTCGTTATCGGCGCGCAGGCGGAGGCAAACCACCGCATCCTTGACCGGCAGCGCATCCAGAGCATTCAATATAAAGTTGGAAAAAACCTGCAAGAGCTCGCCTCCCAGCGCTTTCACCATCAGCTGGCCGGGTAATTCTTTGCGCAACTCGATAGATCCTGCCGCGAACCGATGAGCGTGAATACGTAGGGCAGATTCCGCGATTTCTACCAGGTCAAATTCCTTCGGCTCGTTCTGCTCCCGATAAAAGGAAAGAGTCTTCCGCGTGATCTCTGCCAGTCGATTCAGTTGCGTTTCTGCCACCGCCATGTTTTTCCGCACGTTTTCCGGACGGTGTGCTTCTTGCTTGGTGAGATAAACCAGGTTGGCCAGAGCTTCCAACGGATTGTTCACTTCATGGACAACGGCGCCGGCGAACCGGCCGGCAATAGCCAACCGTTCACTCTTGCGCAGGGACTCCTCGGCTTTCCGGAGGCGCTCTCGCAACTGCTCGGGGGTAGGGTCGTCTTCTGGCAAGAGATACTCACAACTGCAAGGGATCTAGAGCAGACAACGACGACAAAAGTCTGCTTGCTTCAACAACTCGTTGCCTGTGTGCTAAGAAGGGGAGATTGAGCGTGCGGTTGGCCGGACAGGGTAGTTTTCGCCCTTAACCCGTTTTGATGCGCCGGAGTTCTCGGGCAACGGCATCGAAAACCCTCCGGTAACCAGATTTTAATGAAGAAGACCAACCCCGGAGACTAAGATGGCCGAAGCTTCGGTCACAAGGAGAGCGCATGCCGGCGACGCCAGAGACTGTTTTTCATTACGAAGTCGAAAAGTCGGGGGATGAGACCACCGGTCCAATCACCACGATCGCGTGTCATGGCAGGGTGGTGAACGAAACTGCGGGGCAGATCAAGGAAGTGGTCAAGCCACTCATACCGCTGGGTGGAAGAATCGTGCTCGACCTCACGGACGTGAACTACGTGGATAGCTCCGGCTTGGGAACCCTGGTGGGGCTCAAGGTCTCAGCCCTTAAAGAGGGGTACTGCAAATTGGAACTGCTCAATCTGTCTCCCCGGGTAAAAGAACTGCTTCGCCTCAGCAACCTGACCCAGTTGTTCGCCTCCTAATCTCCACTGCTTTCGCTCACCGGCGGGCAAAGACCCCGCTCATTGCTCGCCGGTTGCGCCTCCCCGCAAGGTTCTCACTGCGATCCTGCAAATCCCCCTTGCACTGGTAACTCGCAAAGATAACTCATAAGTCAATAAGATATCTTGCGCTCACTGGCACCGAGGCGGTTACCAGGCTCCGCATATCCATTCGATTCAGGGGAGATAGCTTGTTTTGACCACGAAAATAGTGGCTAGCTCGCCCGCGAACCCGCGAAACCAGTGGGATGGCTGCATGGGCTGTATTGCAGCGATACCCCCTAAGTACCTCAAAAGTACCGTTTCCCTGAGTGTCCGGCTTGGGTAGTTTCAAACTGCCACCACGGCGAGCTACGGTCAAGTGCGGAGCGGAGTATGTCGACAGCCAACTTGTCAGCAAATTGGCAGCGCAGCGCCGCTGCACTCTCCCTGGCGGCCATAGGCGGCATCACTACTGGTTGCGGTTTCAGCCTCAATCAGGCAGCGATAGAAAAGATGTCAGCCATCCAGGCGACTGGCAACAATCTGCGCGTAACCCAAACCATGCAGTTCAAGACCGAGGCGCCGGTGATCTGGTCGGTCAACGGAATTCCCGGCGGCAACGCCGACATCGGCACCATTTCCAGCACCGGGCTTTATACCGCGCCGGCCATCGTTCCACTGCCCAATAATCAAGTAACGATTGGAAGCTCAGCGGAAATCTACCCTTCATCCAAGGGAAATTACGGTGTTGCGGTTCTGAATCCAATTCCCATCGTCACCACCATTACGCCGGGCGCCTTTTCCGAGGGTGTGGCCCAGGTCGCGGTGAACGGATCGGCTTTCGTCTATGGCGCGCAAATTCTGTGGAATGGCGTGCCGGTTCCGACCACTTATTTATCCGGCACCCAACTCGTAGCCATGGTCACGGAATACACGCCGGGCACTTACCCGGTGACGGTGGTCAATCCTGATCCTGGTTCGGCCTCTTCCCAAAAGGTCAACGCACTGGTTCAGCCAGGCCAGGTAGTAGTCAAGTTACAACCCTCAGAGACCAGCGTCCGGGTCAACAACAGCATCACCATCACGCCCACGGTGACCGGTTCGCAAGACACGGCGCTTACCTGGACGGTCAACGGCATAGCTGGGGGTAACACGCAGATTGGCACCATTACTGCCCAGGGCGTTTACACCGCGCCCGCAGTCGTGCCCACCCCTAACAACCTGGTGGTCGTGCAAGCGACCAGCGTCGACAATCCCAACTCCACCATGATCGTGAATGTGCAGGTGCTGAACCCTGTGCCCACACTCCTGAGTGCCACGCCCTCCTCGCTGAACATCGGTTCCAGCACCGTCGTACTTTCTGGGGCGAACTTTATCAACGGAGCCACGGCGCTGGCCAATGGCGTCCCGATACCGACACAGTTCAACTCCTCCGGTCAGCTCACAGCGACCGTCGATCCCACTGTTGCCGGTCCATTTGATCTGCAGGTTCTCAATCCCAATCCAGGTGGCGCCGTTTCTGCCGACGTGATCGAGCAGGTAGCGGGAACGCCGCCCACGCCGCTGGTCGACCCGGCGGATGCTTCCCGGTTCCTGATGCAGGCCACGTTTGGCGGCTCCGAGGCGGACATCAATAACCTCTCAACCATCGGCTACAGCGCCTGGTTTGCTCAGCAATTCGCCATCCCAAACACGCTGCACGAGCCTTACGCCGAGCGCGAGCTCATCCTCAACAACAATCCCCCTTGCGCGGCCACGGACACCACGTGCAACCAAACGCTGTTCCTGGGGACGTTCGGAGACCAATATTTCGAGCAGCCTTTCTGGGCCACCGCCCTCACCGGCAAAGACGAGCTACGTAAGCGCGTACAGTTCGCGCTGAGCGAATTATTCGTGATCTCCAGCCAGGACGCGGTCGTCGGACAGATGCCGCGCGGGGTTGCCAACTACTACGACATGTTGGGCAACGATGCCTTCGGCAATTTCCGGCAGTTGCTGAATGATGTCACGCTGAGCCCCATGATGGGCATCTACCTATCGACCCTGGCTAACGACAAGGGCACCGCCACCGCGGATCCTGACGAGAACTACGCTCGTGAGGTGATGCAGCTGTTTACCATCGGCCTCTGGAAGCTCAACCCGGATGGCACACAGCAACTGGATGGCAGCGGCAATGCCATCCCTACCTACTCCAACACCGACGTGATGGGCATCGCCAAAGTCTTCACCGGGTTCAGCTGGAATATGAACGGCAACACCAGCGATCAGGCATGGTCAGGCTACGGCGCTGTCTATGCGGGTCCCGGCTTTGGGCAAGACCTTCTACCTATGGCGGCCTATCCCAATCACCACTCCACCGATGAAAAAGACTTTATTGGAACCACTATACCGGCGGGTTCGTCGGATCCCTCTGCCGATCTGAAGACTGCGCTCGATGCGCTCTTCAATCATCCCAACCTACCGCCGTTTGTTTCGAAGCAACTGATTCAGCGGCTGGTCACGAGCAACCCCAGCCCAGCCTACGTTCAGAGGGTTGCCGGCGTATTCCAGGATGACGGGCAGGGAGTGCGCGGCGATATGCAGGCGGTGATCACTGCCATTCTGATGGATGAAGAAGCACGCAATCTGACCTCGACCACCAGCCCCAACTATGGCCGGGTGCAGGAGCCGGTGCTTCGCTTTACCCACATGGCGCGCGCCTTTACCGCGGAATCGCTCAGCGGCGCCTTCGATGCCGGCAGCACCGAAGATCCGGCCTATGGCTTTGGCGAGATGGCTTCCCGCTCGCCCACCGTTTTCAATTGGTTCGCTCCCGGTTTCGTGCCGGGTTCCACAAGCATTGCTACGGCCGGGCTGGTTGCGCCCGAGATGGAGATCACCGACGTAACCACCGTGATCGGCTATTTGAACAGCATGCAGGCTGCAGTGTCTTCGGGTTTCGGCAACAACAACGATCTCTATTTGCCGCTGACTACAGAGACTGCGCTAGCCGTCAATCCGGATGCGCTGATGGATCGCGTGAATCTGCTGCTGTTGGGTGGACAGATGTCATCCACACTGCGCAGCGAGGTTGAGGGCGCAGTCAATGCCATCCCCATCCCTGCAGGTGGCGATCCTGTTGCGATGAACAACGCGCTTCTGACGCGCGCCCAAACCGCCATTTTTCTAACAGTCGCTTCGCCTGAATACACTGCCCAGCACTGACGACGTAGCACCAGGAGTTTATCGACCATGTGCAAGACCGACCATTCACGGCGCCAGTTCATGAAGACGGCTTCCTATGCGGCGATGGCCGGCGTCAGCGCAAGCCCGACCCTGCACAGCATGCGCGCCCTGGCCGCGATGACCTCACATGCTGCGTCCGCGCCGACCGATTACCGCGCCCTGGTGTGCGTCTATCTTCAGGGTGGCAATGACGGCCACGGCACATTAATCGCCACGGACACTGATTCCTTCGCTGCCTTTACTCAGGCTCGCAGTGGAGCGCAAGGGCTGGCCTATCCCTTGAATTCGTTGCTGCCCATTACCCCCACCACTCCGCAGTCAGGACGCACCTTTGCCCTAAATCCTTATTTGACGGGGGTGCAGAATCTCTTCAATGCCGGTCGCTGTGCGTTGGTTGCGAACACGGGAACCCTGATTGAGCCCATTACCAAGGATCAGTGGAACAAGGGAAATGCCCCTCTGCCCAGGCAACTGTTCTCACATTTCGATCAAAGCAACGCATGGGAAGCAATTGCCGCTGATGGGGCTAACGTGGGCTGGGGCGGGCGTATGGCCGACCTGTTCGAGAGCATGAACAGCAACGCATCGTTCACCTGCATCAGTACCAGCGGCACCACACTCTTTCTTTCTGGGGAGACGGCCTTCCAGCTCCGCGTTACCAATGCCGGAGCACTGGCCGCTAACGGGCTCACCAACCCGCTCTTCGGTTCCGCGCAAGGTACCGCCGCATTGCAGGCCATCATTGGCGCCGACAATACCAACCTCTTCGAAAAGGAATATGCCGTTGTCGTTCGGCGCTCGCTGGCCGCGCAGGCAGAGTTGGCCACCGCTATGGCGCCCGCGGGTCCAACCGGCGTGCCTAACCCCACGCAATTTCTCGATCCCGCAACCGGAAAACTCACTGACAACCAACTCGCCATCTCGCTACAGACGGTTGCCCGCGTCATTGCCGGGCGCGCTGCCCTGGGAGTAAGCCGCCAGGTCTTTTTTGTGGAGTTGGGCGGTTTCGATACCCACGACACGCAGGCTAAGCGCCTTTCCACCTTGTTGAGCCAGCTGAGCGCCGGGTTCGAGTACTTCGATCAGCTCATGGTCACCGCCGGGCTCAGCAGCCAGGTAACGCTGTTCACGGTCTCTGACTTTGGCCGCACGCTCACCGCCAACAGCGATGGCACGGACCATGGCTGGGGCAGTCACCACATCGTGGCCGGGGGAGCTGTAGCGGGGCAGAATATCTACGGCGAATACCCCATCATCGGCGCCAACCAGGCCAATGACGTTGGAGCAGGCCGGTTAATCCCAACTACCGCCGTCGAGCAATACGGCGGAACGCTGGGCCGCTGGATGGGGCTTTCCGACAGCCAGGTCCGCGAGGTCTTTCCGAACTTTGCCAATTTCGGCAGCAATCCTTACCTGGGATTGATGGGCTAGCCAGAGCCGCGGGTCATCCTACTTCGGTTTAGCATCTGGCATCACATTTTTTGTGATCCTTCGATCGGCTTCCTTCCGGATCTCCGCTGCACTGACTGGATCTGCCGGTGGCCCGACAATTTCGAAGTTGCCATACTCGTCGCGGCCGCGCACCAGCTGTACGATCTGGCGCTCCGCTCCCTTCTGTACCACCTCAGGAGCAATGTAACGAACCGCGATCCCGATGCGCGGCTTATCTGAGCTATTTGCCTTGGAGCCATGCGCGATCCCGATGTGATGCAACGACATCTCCCCAGCGTCCAGCGTCAACGCGACAGCCTTTGATTCATCCACCTCAAGCGCAATCTCCTGCCCCCGAGACAAGGCATTGTCCAGCGCGTACGTTTCCCGTTGTGGAAGCTGCGTCTTCTGCGTCCCCGGCATGACCTGCATGCATCCATTCTCCAGGGTGCTGGGGGAGAGCGCGATCCAGGCGGTCGTGACTTTGGGCGGGTTCAATCCCCAATAGGCCCCATCCTGGTGCCAGGAGATAAACGCGGGGTCCCGGGCAAACTTCACGAACCAATCCGACCCCCAAACCAGGATGTTGGGGCCAATGGCGCCTTCGACCGCATCCAGCACCCTGGGGTGAGCGGCGATCTGATACACCCAGGGCAGCATAAGATGCGTGAGAGCGTAGACCGCGCGCCGCTCACGCGGAATCATCTTGCCGAGCAGATCTTTGTTCTGAGCGGTGTAATCGTCAAATTGCCGGCGGAACTCCGCCGTCTCGGCGTCGCTGAAGACCCGAATCGGATATAGATAACCATTCTCTGCGTAAAATTCCTGCTTTTCCGCGCTGAGCTTGCGTGTGATCTCGTTCATGGCCGTCATCCTTTTCGCCTAACCCTAACAGCTACGTACCTCAGGGCCTAAAGGCCATATAACTTGCCTGGTTGATGTCCGGGCTAATGCTCGCTGCGGCGAGGTAGCCCAGACCTACCTAACAGCGACCTTTTCCCCACCCTACTAGAGGTATGGGTGGAGTAGCCGCGCCAGCTCATCCGGCTCCGCCAGAAACGCATCGTGCCCGTGGGAGGAGACCAGCTCCCGATGCTCGCAACGGACCCCGGCCTTCTGCAGCTGCAGCCCAAGGGCAGCTATTTCATCCGATGGAAACAACCAGTCCGAAGAGATCCCCACCAGCATCACCTCTGCCTGGATGCGCCGGAATGCGGCTTCGGCGGATGGGTAACCACGGGCAGGATCCCAGGTATCCATCATCCGCGTGATCGCCAGGTAGGCGTTGGCATCGAAGCGCTCGACGAACCTATCTCCCTGGTAGTCGAGGTATCCGGCCACATCAAATCGCTGTCCGCTCAAACCCTGGCCCTGCTCGTGCCCGGAGGCCCAGGGATCTTCGCCGCTGCGATCCGGCTTGCGCGCAAACCGGTGCTCGAATAACTCGGGCGACTTGTAGGTGCAAACCGCCAGCGCGCGGGCCAGGGCCAGACCTTCCCGCGGCGGCTCATCGGGTGAGTAGTGCCCGCCCTTCCAGGCCGGGTCGAGCTCGATCATCCGCCGCTGCAGGTGGTTCAAGCCCAGGCCCATCGCCTGCAGGGGCGCCGCCCCAATCGAAATCGCCCGCTCCACCCGTTCCGGAAACTGGATGGCCATCTCCAGTGCCTGCATGCCGCCGATGGAAGCGCCCATCACCAGCTTGAGGCGATGGATCTTCAGCTTATCCAGCAGGCGCGCCTGCAGCGTAACCACATCGCGGATGCTCACCAGGGGGAAGTTCGGCCCATAGGGCCTGCCGGTCAGCGGGTCGATCGAGCCCGGCCCGGTCGAGCCGTAGCAGGAGCCGAGCATATTCATGCCGATGACACAGTGGCCGCCGGCCTGCAGTAAGCCCCCATCGGAGAACAGCCGCGGCCACCAATCTGCCACCCGTGCGGTGCCGGAAAGCGCGTGGGCAACAAAAACGACGTTATCCGCCGCCGCGTTGGGCTCGCCGTAGATCGCGTAGCGCAGCGTGGGCGCCTGCAGCACCCCGCCGGCTTCGAGGGAGAACGCCTCGCCTGGAGAAAAGTCTCCCTCGAAACTGGGCGCCACCAGAGCCGCACTGGGGGTGGAACTCATCGTGCGCTGAGTGCTTCCACCGGCCGGGCCGCATGTCCGTTGGCCACTTCGATCGCATCGTTGAGGTCGGCGAGAATGTCGCGCACATCTTCGATACCCACCGATAGCCGCACCAACTCGGGGGTGACCCCAGTGTCGTTTTGCTCCTCGACACTAAGCTGTGAATGGGTGGTGGAAGCGGGGTGGATGACCAGCGATTTGGCGTCGCCGATGTTCGCCAGCAGCGAGAACAGCTTCAGCGAATTGATCAGCTTTTTGCCCGCCTCGAAGCCGCCCTTGATGCCGAACGTCACCAGGGAGCTTTGCCCCTCCGGCAGGTATTTTTTTGCCCGCTCCGCGTACTTGCTGGAAGGCAGGCCGGGATAATTGACCCACTCGATTCCCGGGTGATTGGCCAGGTGCTTAGCCACGGCGAGCGCGTTCTGCGAGTGCCTTTCCATGCGCAGGTGCAGCGTCTCCAGCCCCTGCAAAAACAGAAAAGCATTGAAGGGAGAGAGAGCGGCGCCGATGTCGCGCAGACCCTGCACCCTGGCTTTGAGAATAAAGGCCAGGGGACCGAACGCTTCCACGTACGACAGGCCGTGATAAGAAGGGTCGGGCTCGACAAAGTCGCGAAAGCGTCCTGAGGCCTTCCAGTCGAACTTGCCCCCGTCGACGATGACGCCGCCGATCGATGTTCCATGGCCACCGATAAATTTCGTTGCCGACTCCACCACAATGTCGGCCCCCCACTCGATGGGACGGCAAAGGATCGGTGTGGCGGCGGTGTTGTCGATCATCAGCGGCACGCCCTGCTGGTGGGCGATGCCGGCCAGTTTCTCCACGTCGGCGATGTCGAGCTTGGGGTTACCCAGGGTCTCGGTGTACACAGCCCTCGTTTTCTCGTTGATGGCCGCACGCAAGCCGTCAAAGTCGTCGGCATCGACAAAGCGTACGTTAATGCCCAGTCGCGGCAGAGTGTAGTGGAACAGGTTGTAGGTGCCGCCATAGAGGGAAGTGGTGGAGACGATCTCGTCTCCGGCGCCGGCCAACGTGGTAATGGCCAGCGTTTCAGCGGCTTGGCCGGAGGCGGTGGCCAGTGCGGCTGCTCCCCCTTCGAGCGCGGCGACGCGCTTCTCGAAGACGTCGGTGGTCGGGTTCATGATGCGGGTATAGATGTTGCCGAATTCCTGCAGGCCAAAGAGCCGGGCGGCGTGATCGGCGTCCTTAAAGACATAAGACGTGGTCTGGTAAATGGGGACGGCGCGGGATCCAGTCGTGGGGTCGGGTTCTTGCCCGCCATGCACGGAAAGTGTTCCGAGATGTTGCTTCTTGCTTTCTGACATCTGTCTACTCCTCTGAACTTGAGAATGAGATCCTTGACTACGCCTGTGGCAAGCGAAAGGCCTGCAGTCTGGGTGGACAGCAGGCCTTTGGGAAATATGGTCTTGTAAGCTTTCAGCCGCCTGGCCAGTCTCCCAAAACGCCCGCAGTGATGCGCGTACAGCAACAGCGTGCTCGGGCGGGCAGTCTGACGTGCTGAAAACCCATAGACCCCAGTATTAGGCCAACCCTCATCCGCTGGCAAGGGCAGGACCAGTTGACCTCTTTCCCTGTGCAATTCCTAGGGTTCCCCACTACCGGGTGAACGCCATAGTCCGCCTGGTGGAAATTGTCCTCGCGCAGCCGGCGATTTCGGCCGATCACGATTTCAGCTCATCAATAAAATCGATGGTTTTGGCACGAAAGGATAGCTTGACAGGTTCTGACGCGAAAGTGTGATCTGTCAGCGGAAATTTTGGGGAGTACTATTGGTTCCGCGTCCATCTGACCCTGTCGTCAGGAAAGGAGGCATATATGAGTGACCTTCCTTGTCGCAGGTCCTCCGGCCTCGCTCTGTTGTTCGTTCTTCTCACTGTGGTGTGCGGTCACACCACCTTCGCCTTAACTCCCGACTCACCTCCTACTGTCCCGGAAGTGGCCCCCCTCCCAACAACCACACCCCTCTCGCCCCAGACTGAAGGCGATCTGCTCATGGCACATCGTCGCTATGCAGCAGCGCTGGAGGCCTATCAGCGCGATCCCGAGAAATCTGCTGTGCTGTGGAACAAGATCGGTGTCGCCTACCATCACCTGTTCGCGCTTGAACAGGCCCGCAAGTACTACCAGATGGCGCTGGCTATGAAGCCAAACTATCCGGAAGCGCTCAATAATCTGGCCGCCGTCTACCATGGCGAACACGAATATAAGCAAGCGGAACACACCTACAAGCTGGCGCTCAAGTACGCTCCGTCGTCCGCCATCACTTACTGCAACCTGGGAACCTCCTACTTCGCGCAGGAGAAATACAAGCCGGGGATGCAGGCATACCACAAAGCCATGGCGATCAACCCCCACATCTTCGACGCGGGGCAGTCCCAGATCGTGGAAGAGACCAGCACTCGCCGGCAACTCGTCGCCGTCAACTACTACCTGGCGAAAACTTACGCCACGGAAGGGAAGACAGAGGAGGCGCTCGGATACCTGCGCAAGGCGTTGCAAGCCGGCTTCCGCGACCGTAAGCAGTTGATGAAGGACAAGGAGTTTGCGTCGTTGCGCACTACCCCCGAGTTTCACCAGCTGATGATCGAACAGACCGGGGGCGAATAACCGGCCCCTGACTGCCATAAGAAAAGAACGACGCGGTGGTTCTCTTGCGTCCCGGCCTCATCGAATCCCTCCCCCGAAGAAATCGATGGAACCGCCGGCAAGGAAACACCGCGTCGCTTTGTAGAATATTGTTTAAGGATGGCCGTCTGGGCGCTTCGGGGCAGGTAACCCCAAGGTGGTATCTAAATAGTTACCTCGTCCCTCCCATACGCTACCCTGGAAATCCGGGTACGCTTCGGCCGGGATGACAATTGTGAGGTGTGCATGCCATTGCCGGTGACCGATTTAGAGACACAAGAGACGGAAATGACGGCCGTGCTTCGCCAGTACCGGACCGAAGCCGGACGAGCCCTGCTGGAGCTTGTGGATGAGTCGCCGGTGTTGCTGATTTTCCTTCGTCATTTTGGATGCTCCTTTTGCCGCCAGACTTTGGACGACGTGTCGAAGCTCCGTGGGCAGATTGAAGCACGGGGCATCCGTCCGGTCTTCGTCCATCTGGGATCGCCGGAGCGAGCGAAACCCTACTTTGACTACTACCATCTTTCAGATGTCGAGCGGGTCAGCAATCCAGAGGGTTCTCTCTACGCCTCCTCGGTGTTCCAGGTGCCGCGAAAAAATGTTTTTACGCAATTCCTCGTTCCCGCGGTCTGGAAGGCCTGGCTGCTGGGCGCGGTGCAAAAGCACGGGATTGGCATGATTAAGGAAGACGCGGATCAGATGCCCGGCATTTTTTATCTGCAAAAGCGGGCCATTGCGCGTGCCTACCGCTATCGCACCATCGCAGACCAGCCGGACTACCTCAAGCTGATTGCCTGACCCCGCATAGAGATGCGTGACTGTGTCCTATTGAGATGCCACCATTGGCAAGCACCTCCTGCGCCTTCCGCCACCGTGGATAGCACGTTAGTGATCTGGCAACCCTGGTTCACCAAACTACATACTTGTTAAGTATTTTTACGCGTTTCCCGCTGTTGGATACGCAAGTTGTCAAACTTGAAGTATTGCTGCCGAGGAATAGTGTGGAAATCATTCTCGCTGAGTGTGGCGGTTTAGGGAACCAGTTGTTTCGTTATGCGGCGCTTCGATACTATGCGAAGCGACATGGCGCCAAGAAAATGCGGATATCGGTTGAGCCGGCACGGTACGCTCAGTCCTATGGTTATCCACGTCCTTTTCTTCTTTCCCACTTCTCGATTACGGTGCCTATGCGCGAACGTTCCCTTGGCGACCGTGTGCTCTTTACCGGCAAAGGGTGGTTGAAGCGGGCTGTCGCTCCGGCGGCAAAAGCACTTCGGACACAGGTCCTCACTGAGGATTTTTCAGACTGTCACTTTTTCTTGAGAGACCTTCCGTTGGAACGGCGCGTGGGGAGATTATATCTTGCGGGGTATTGGCACAACGCCGGGGTGGTCGAGGAAGTTGCCGACGAGCTGCGCTCTGAGCTAGCATTCAAAGAGCCCGCACAGGGAAAAAATTTAGAGATACTCAAACAGATTAAACAAAGCAGGAACTCCGTCTCGCTTCACGTGCGCCGGGGAGACTGCACAGTTGCTGCGACAAATCGGGTTGACTTGCCGCTCGAGTATTATTTGAACGCTGTCTCCACCTTCAAGCAGCGGCTCGGCGACCCCACTTTTTTTGTTTTCTCCGACGACATCCCGTTCGTCAAAGAATACCTGCCGCGCAATGTTCCCATGGTGTTCGTCGATCACAATGACGATTACAGTGCCCATGAGGACCTGCGGCTTATGTCGTCTTGCCACCATCAGATCATCGCCAACAGCACATTCTCCTGGTGGGGAGCGTGGCTGAATCCAAGAATGGACAAGATGGTCATTGCGCCGAAGCAGTGGTACAACACGGAGGACAGCTACTTTCCCGATTTACTGCCGCAAACCTGGGAGCTGGTGGACGTTGCTTCGGCCGCTACCGAATTTCTTTCTGAAATAGAAGAAAATTC
>CAWJPV010000025.1:0-121137 GCA_963844785.1 uncultured Acidobacteriaceae bacterium
AGCGCCAATGCAGAATCACCAATTTTCGTCCTGAGAACTGACGTACTTTTATCTGCTGAGTGGGCAAGGCTGCTCGCTGCGCTATACAAAACGAAGTAGACAATCTACCTCCATTGGGAGTAGCGTGTCTACATCTATGAGCGAAAAAGACCAGTATAAGAACCGGATTGAGCTGTTGCAGGGAACACTCGACATGCTCATTCTTCAAACGCTGCAATGGGGACCGCAGCATGGATATGGCATTGTCCAGGCGTTACGTTTGCGATCCGGAGATGTGCTTCAGGTGGAGACCGGATCACTGTATCCGGCTCTCCATCGATTGGAGCGTCAGAGCTGGGTGCAGTCTGAATGGAAGCAGTCAGAGAGCAAGCAAAAAGCCCGATACTACCGAATCACGGCCAAGGGGAAAAAGCAGTTGGCCTCTGATCTGGGCCGATGGGAGCGGATTGTCGAAGCGATTGGGTCGGTGATGTACGTCAAGCCGGAGGAGAGTGAGTCATGAAGTGGTTCCCGAGCTTCGGTTTTCAGCGGCGCAAGCGCGAATTGCAGGAAGAGATCGATGCTCACCTGCGGATGGCGATTGCAGATCGAGTGGCGCGAGGCGAGACGGCAGAGACGGCGCGACAAGCGGCGGCGCGGGAATTCGGAAATATTCCTCTGGTGCAAGATGTGACGCGCGACATGTGGGGCCAAGCGTGGCTTGAACAACTAGGCCGGGATGTCCGTTACGCGTTACGGCAACTGCGCAAGAGCCCCGGCTTTTCGATCACCGCGACGGCGATGCTGGCAGTAGCTATCTGCGCCAACAGCACCGTATTCAGTTGGATCGACGGCACAATGTTGCGTCCGATTCCCGGCGCGCGGGACACGGGCGATCTTGTTAGCCTGCAGAGGGGGGAACGGAACTTCTCCCCGACTCCGCCCTTTTCGTATCTCGACTATCGCGATCTGCGCGAGCAGAACCACACCTTCGCCGGAATACTTGCCTACCATCACGATTGGATCGCTCTGACCGGCAATGCACAGCCGGAGCGTGTCTATATTGCAAACGTATCGGCGAACTATTTCGATGTGCTCGGCATCAAGCCGTTGCTGGGGCGTTTCTTTCTGCCTGAAGAGGAGTCACGTGCAGTTCCCAACGTGGTCCTGGGTTACTCGCTCTGGAAGACGCGTTATGCCGAAGACCCGGCAATTGTGGGCAAGTCGATCGAGGTTGCCCGGCATCCTGTGACGGTGATCGGTGTGGCGCCGGAGGGGGTTGTCGGAGCAATGCCCGGAATCCGTGAAGATCTGTGGGTAACGCTCGACCCCCTCGGGACGGATGAGTGGCGGATGACGCATCGCAGTGGTGGTGCGGTCTGGCTGAACGTAATAGGAAGATTGCGGCCCGGCGTGAGCCGTGGCCAGGCAGCCCAGGATCTCGACACCCTGATGCACCATATTGTGACGGCGTATCCGGACCAGCATCTCGGCGATAACCGGATCACGCTCGATCCCATGTGGCGTTCGCCATTCGGCGCTAACGGATATATGGCGGCGACACTGCCCATTCTACTGGCCTTCGCCGGTTTGGTGCTGTTGCTGACCAGCGCGAACGTGGCTACGCTCACGCTGGTGCGGTTTGTATCCCGGCGGCGTGAACTTGCGATCCGGCAGTCGCTCGGGGCCAATCGCATACAACTGGTGCGGCAGATGATGCTGGAGGGCGCTGTGCTTTCCATCGTCGCAGGAGTCGTGGCCCTTGGATTGACATCGTGGACATCGAAGACATTCGCATGGTTCTTTCCAGCGAATGCAATTCCCCTCGTACTAAACGGGAACATGGACCATAAGGTGGTGATTGGGATTGCAGTGTTCTCTCTATTGGCCGGTATGCTATGCGGCGCGCTCCCCGCCTGGCGTTCGTCTCACGCGCCGGCCAGTGAGGTACTGAAGGCAGAGTCTGCAAGTATCTCCGGCGGCTCACGCAACCGGAAATTGCTCAGCGGGCTGGTGGTGGCGCAAATCGCGCTTTCACTTCCTCTGCTGTTGTGCTCCGGGCTACTTCTGCGAACACTGCGGAATCTCGCCGGCGCGAATCCCGGATTTGAGCAGGACCACATTCTCACTGCGTCCGTGGGGCTGAATATTGCCGGCTACAGCAACGATGAGACACAGTTGATCCGTCACAAGATACTTGACCGCGTGTCGGCATTGCCCGGCGTGAAGGTTGCGTCTCTTACGGACTGGATTCCGATGACCCTGAGCCACAAGGGCGAGGATGCGTATCCGGAAGGGTATGTGCCGCACCCCCATGAATCTTTGCAGGTGTACCATGCCGAGGTGTCCCCGCGGTATTTCGAATCCCTTAATATACCCATTTTGGAAGGACGCGAGTTTACACCGGATGACGATGAAAAGGCCCCGAGGGTACTCATCGTGGATCAGACCGCGGCGAGGCGCTACTGGCCAGGGCAGGATCCGCTGGGAAAGAGGCTCAGGGTGTGGGGAAGACTTTTCACGGTTGTCGGCGTTGCCAGGAATTCAACACATATTTTCGTGAATGAGTCACCGGAGTCTATGGTCTATATGAGCTTTTTCCAGGAGGGGTACGAGACTATCGTGCAGGTGAAGACCGAGGGAAATCCCTTCGACCTGGCGCCGGCGGTGGAGCAGGCCATTCATGGGATCGATACGCGACTGCCGGTTTTCGATGTGCGTTCCATGCGGGAGTGTACCCAGATGGCGAGCAGTTTCGCGGTTATACAGAGCACCCTGGCAGGAATGTTCGCGCTGATCGGGCTGGTTCTTGCAGTAACGGGGATCTACGGAGTCGTGGCCTATCGAACCCAATTGCGGACCCACGAGTTCGGAATACGAATGGCTTTAGGTGCTTCCCGTGTCGCTGTGCTGCGGCTCGTGCTGGTGCAGGGATTATGGCTCGCAGGCACTGGCCTGGCGCTGGGACTGGCGTTTGCGTTGGGACTCACACGTCTTATCGCCCGGCTGTTGTACGGAATCAGCGGCAACGATCCGGTCTCCGTCGTTTCCGTCGTCATGCTCCTGGGAGCAATGTCATTGCTGGCATGCTACCTTCCCGCACATCGAGCAATGCGCCGGAACCCCGTGACCGCAATTCGCGAGCTGTAAGCCGCAGCTCGAGTGTAATTCGTGACCAGACGCGGAGGTGGCACTTTCACGAAAGCGAGCTCACTTTTAAAACTTAGCGTGACTCTATTTTCCCAAAGTGCCAGGGTGGAAGCAGGGTGACAGAGGGAAGTTTCGACGTTCGCACAGATTGGTAGGTAAACGTCCCGTCACTAGGAGTTAATTTTCGGAAGGCTGCTCCACGTGATCGATAACGAGTGTTTCTACGGGACCCTTAGTCGATTGCAGCTTTAGGCCAAGCTGCTCTTGAATTGCCGTGAAAATCGAGGGCCCAGAATCTGGAGGGGGTGCGCTTTCGGTTCCCCGCTGGTCTCCTCCCGGCCCCGGAGGCATCGGAGCCGGGCCATCCTCCGATGCCCACTCCAGCACGATATCGTATTTGCCCGTGAGGCCGGTCTTATCCACAATGGTGCGGTGTAAGAGCTCCGACAGGTGGTTCGCCAGCGCCGCGATCGACATCCCTTGACTTGCGATCAGAATCGCGCCTGGGCGAGAGAACCTGTTGGCCCCCTTCGTTCCGCTGGTATCTGCATCCCCAGGTTTTGCCTCCTTCAGTTTGGGACCATTCTTTGCTATGACCAACTCATAGATGGAACGCAATTCGGTTTCTTTGTGGACCTTTAGCTTGAAGCGGTCTGCTAAAAGCGGCTGAAGCATGGAGTTGCGCTGACTAAGGTCGAGCCTGTGCCACTCAGCGACATCCGCGCCCGCCACTTTCGCCTCAACATCGTATCGAGACGAGACGATCCAATTCGGCCCTCCCGAGATCAGGTCCCGTGAAATTCCGTATGCGTTCGAAACGAGAAAGTCCAGCGAGATGTTCGTCGCCGAACATCCGTCGGGCGTGAATATGAACCTCATCATTCCGAGGCCGGACGCGTTTGGTTTGATCGAAGCAACCTCGAACTCAGGCACTTTGGCGGCTGCCTTTGCGGCCTGTGGCGCAGCCTGGCTTTGCGCGACGTTGGGTTGACAAAAGGCGGCCAGGACTGCAACGAGCAGCAGCTTCCTGCAAAGATCCGGTTTGCGCGCACCTTGTTCGATCATGATCGGCCCTAGTGGTTCGATCAGCGAACCAGCAGCTTCCACGCCGCAACCGCGAGAAAGACGACTAGGCCGAGGCTATAACCAGCGACTTTTACCTTGTTGATTAGCTGTTGTTCTCGCATATCACACCTCACGACTGGGGCAATCTTTTACACGAATCATTGAGCGCTGATGCGCATCGGGGCCCTGGGGGCTACGCTACAGGCCCCAGGTGATGAGGCATGCCAAGTGGAGCCGTCAGCATAGGTCACCGAGTTCACGTCAAAAGTCCTGATAGCAGGGAAATGGGCGAACGAAAGTTCACGAGTAGCGCTGCCATTTCCCTTCACATCGAATGCGACATCAACCGTCTGCCAGAGGTCAGGTGTTGGAGCGGGGACACTGAAAACTCGCCATTTCTCACTGAACGCGTGAGCGGTGATTTCCGCGTTCACGATCCCGTTAGGCAAGAAATTCGTCATTTTGAAATCAAATCGCTGCGAGGACCGCTGATCAACATCGTCCGCCGGACCGGATTTAGCGCTCTTGTAGGCAATGCTCCCGTTTTGCTCCACTTCAAGACCGACAGGACAGTTGGAAGGATCAATGCGTGGGGGATGCGTGAGACTCTGCCCAAACATTGATGTGGTTGCGAGCATCATGGCAAGTGGGAGAATACAGGCGGATTTCATGTCTGCCTCCAGGGTTCTCGTAGTCGTCGCGTGGAAAGCAATCAGCTAACGATTAGCCGCTATCGCGAAGCAACAAGCATTATCAGATCGGGGGTCACGCTACAGGCGTCGGCTGACAGAGCCTGCCATTCGGAGCCGTCAGAGTATTTAACAGAGTTCACATCAACGGACGTCACAGCCGTGAAGTGGGTAAGAGAAAGATCCTGAGAGGCGTGATCACTTCCCTTCACGTTCAAGCTGAGATTAACCGTCTTTTTAAAGTCGGGCTTTTGAGGCATGTCTGACAGAGGAACGTATCTCCACTTTTCGCTCAAACCGTGAACGGTGATTTCAAGCGCCACAACATCCCGTGAACTAGGGTTAGCAACGGTTAGGCGGATTCCCTGATTTTGAGCTGACGGAGGAGACTTTAAGTCAGCGGCCCCCACCGCAATTGGAAGCCCACCTCCATGTCTTACCTGCAGTCCGACAGGACAGTTGGTGGGATCTATCTGTAGGGGTTTCTGGTAGGTCGTTTGTCCGACTGAGAAAGCGGTTGTGAGCAGGGCGAGCGGCAGGACACTGGCGTATTTCATGGACGGACCCTCAGCTCTGGACACGAGTCTACTCCTGTGCCGCAAGCGTTGCCGGAATTGCACATCCTAGGGGCCGGTCCTGCTGCCGCCTGGGCGGGCACCTCGGCCAGTAACTTCACCTGTTTACCAGCCGGTCAATCCGGGAACTTACCGATAATCCGACTTCACAGGCCATTTCGGATTACTTTTGGATTGGCGGTGACACGTCCGCAAAGATGTTGATGGCTTCCGCGTGACGACATCGTACAAAGATCGTTGATTATTGAGTGGACGCGGGCGCGAGATCGGTCCGAGTGAGGCGAAGGTAGTGGACCGCGGCAATTTTGCCCTGACCGAGTGGGAGCGTCGTGATTGAGATTGCATCGCCGGATTTGATCACGAGAGGAGTCAGGTCAGTCGGGAGAGCAACGGGGGCAACGTCCCTGTTGCGGTGGTCGGCGACCGGGTAATCGGTGAAGGCACTGAAAGTGCACTTGATCTTGTCCGTGCCCTCGACAGGTTGTGTCAGCAGATCGTAACCGAAGATCACATTCAAGTGGTCGTATTGAATATAGAAATGAAAAAGCTGAGCAGGTTTGCTCCCATCTACCTGCGATCCACGAGACCAGCCCGCTATTTCGTCAAAATCCGGTGACGACGAAGAACCGATTCAGAAAGGTCGATCACGACGCCGTTTGCCTTGATGCTCCCATGTGACCATCCTTCTACACGCGCTGTCGATGGTACAGCAGATATTATCCTGTAAAAGGTCGAGTCGGCGTAGCTCTGGCAGTGACCGCATAGCGGAATTGTAAGCGCAAACGCCAGCAAGTACTTGAGCATGTGAACCTCCCAGCGTCGGGCCACAACGAAAGACCGCGACGTCTCTCTTCACCCGAGAGGATAGTAAATTAACAGACGCAAGAAAGGTTGAAAACGCTTCAATTCTCGAAGCTCTCCGGGGTTCCGATCGGATCGTCGCCAATCCGGAAGTAACACGCGAGGAAGGAAGGTAGATGGAGCGGAGGATCGGACATCCCGAAAAACGGTTATAAGTAAATTGCTCACCGCGAACCCTCCAGCTTGGGAACCTACCGAAAAATGCGACTTTTCAGGACTTCATAGAGAGAGTAGCGTCGGATTGCCGTTCCAAAGACCTAGTTCGCTGCAATCTGGACCCTAGATAATGGCCCTCAAGAATGTCCGATCATGATCAAACGTAACGCGCACGGGCAGGAATTCAAAAAGATCCGACTTTTGCTTCTAGCTAAGCGGCTGGCTTTGGTCCTGCCGCTAGCAGTCAGCATCATGGCTCGGGTCCAGGTCCGCGGGCAGATTCTGCACGCGACCGGACCGTTGCCCTCGTTTGAGGTGGCAACGATCAAACCCAGTCAAGCCAGCGCTACGGGTATCCGTGCCTTTGGACCTAAGGGCGCCGATAGATTTCTCGCCATGAATGTCACAGTGAAAGATTTAATCGACTTCGCCTATACGATTGACGACGACCGCCAAGTTGTTGGGTTATCCGGCTGGATGCTTTCCAAGCCATACGATATCGATGCAAAAGTCGGCGATGCTGAGGTTGCAGCAATGTCTAAACTTCCTCCGTCATATAACCCTTACCGATTCATGCAGCAGGCCCTACTTGCTGATCGATTCAAGCTCAAAGTTCATTTTGAAACGAGATTGTTGCCGATTTATGCGCTGGTGGTGGCGAAGGGCGGCCCGAAGCTAAAGGCAAGCGAGAAGGATCCAGCTAATCGTGCGAAAACGGTGAAACCAGCATTTCTCCAGGCAGGATCGGGCAAGGCTGCTGGCGCAGGGACGACAATAGGTGCGCTGGCCGAAGTTCTCGAAAGACAAAACGAAGTCGGCAACCCACCGGGCGGCCGCGGACGGATAGTGGTCGATAAGACGAATCTAAGCGGTCTGTACGACTGGACGCTACACTGGACTCCATGGCAGGACCTGAGCAGCGGCGAGGTGTCTGATTCGAAAGGCCCCTCCTTGTTCACCGCACTACAGGAGCAGCTTGGACTTAAGCTGGAACCGACAAAGGGTGAGGTAGAGGTGGTCGTGATTGACCATATCGACTTGCCCTCGGAGAACTAGTTCCACCAGGTCGCATCGCCGACCATTCAGGCCGCTCTATTCAAGTGCTGTGAAAACGGGGTTCTCGGTAACTTCATCCGTTTACTAGGTGGTCACCACGGGAACTTACCGAAAATCCTTTCAAGGCAAATTCCGACGGGTCCGTTGTTCCGAAAGTATCATGGAGCTTCTACAAGAGGTCCAGCATGAATCGGCGTCGCGCCTTAGGTCTTCTCGCTACAGCAATCGGAGTCTCAGTTTCCTCCCAAGCGCACGCGTTTGCCGATCGGGAGAGCTGTCCCGAGCATGTTGGATGGGTCGCAAAGGTGATGGGATATAAAGGGACAGCATACCTATTGCAGCAATTCTGGGAACAAGTATGCTGTCCCAAGGCACTCCAGAAAGGCTTCTCAATACGGGGTAGAAAACGATTTCAGAGTGGCAAACACTTCGTAATTCGTGACCGCCTGAGAGTGTGTCGGAGAGAAGGTTGGAAATTCGGGTAAGAAATAGAGAGATCCACGTTGGGGGAGTGCCTGGGTGGGGACCGAAGGACACCTAGCCGATTAATCGGCGCGCAGACATGCATTTCGTCTTGCGACGTTTTGGGCGGAAAATAGGGCTAAGGCGACGCAGAAGCGGCATGAATGATGCTGAGATGGTTTAGGCGTAGGCAAGAGCAGTACGATGGCGAAATAGTTTTAGGAGATTGTGTGTCGCGCAGATAAGTTTCCACTCCGATGTCACCTTCAACAGGCCTCGAAAGCGGAATCTACGGATGCCACGGGCCTCCTTGATCTGTCCGAAAACTGGTTCCACCGTGGATTTTCGAAGAGCGTAGCGCGCTTTTCCTTCTTGGCTGGCCAAGACCTCTCTCATGCGGATTGCTTCTTCGTTACGAGGTGCACTGGGGGGCAGCGGCGCTCCGGGCGGTTGTGGATTGGAGTCAGGTGAAACCAGAACTTCAATGCCCTTCAACGACGGATCAAGCAGGCTGGCCGTATCCCAATAGCCCGCATCTGCGGTGATTGTCTTTGGCGTGGCTTGGACTGTGCTGCACACACTCTTTACAAGCGGCAACAGCTGCTGCCGATCGATGGTTTGTTGGGTTAACTCGGCAGCCACGATGACTTGAGCGTGCGCATCCACTGCGATCTGGACATTGTAAGCCTGCACAAAGCATTTCTGCCCGTTGTCACGCATCACCCGTGAGTCGGGATCGACGAAATTATACTGACGGGCTGGCGCAGCAGCATTCTTTCTAGCTCGTTGGCGCTGCTTTTTCTCCTTCTCGCGCTGCTTGCGATCCTTTGGGGGCTGACTGGCTTGCTCCTCTTTGCTGGGACGACCACGTTTGCGCAGGGGAAGGGCGGCGACGGCTTGCAACTGCTCTTCTGCCTCTCGCTCTAGCTCCATCTTGGCCTGCTGCAGTCGCTGCAAGCGCTTTTGCGCATTCGCTAAGTCATTGGGCAACGGATCGGCTGGTTGGCCGACGCCAAAGCGTTGGTCTTCTTCTTGATCTGTTTGCTGCGCTTGATTCAGTAATCGTTCCACCTCGGAACGCCAGTGTTGCTCACGCTCGCCGATCTTTTGGTAGTCCACCGATCGGTGGGTGCTGGCGTTAGCCTTCAGCTTGGTGCCATCGATGGCCACGTTGCCCAACTTCACCAAACCAGCTTTTTGACATAGCCTCAGAGCCTGTAAGAACAAGCCGGACAGTGCCTCCAGATGCTCCTGTCGAAATGCAGCCAGCGTATCGTGGTCGGGATGCTGGTCGGCGGACAGATAGCGAAATGCTAGGTCATCGTAGGTCGCCTTCTCGATCTTCCTGGAGCTGGTTATTCCAATGCAATACCCATAGAGCAATAACCGGGTCATCAGCAACGGGTGATAAGCCGACAGCCCTCGCCCGTCCTTCCGTTCGTACTCAGCGTAGATGGCAGACACATCGAGTTCATTCGCTACATCCGCTATGAATCGCGCCAAGTGGTCTTCCGGCAGCCAGTCTTGTAGTGAAGGAGGCAACAAAAACACTTGATCAAGGCTACAAGCTCGAAACCGTTTGCTCATTAGGGAATCATACGAAATCCCTGCGCGCCCATATAGATTCTTCGTCGACTGCCTATCTATCTCCGACACACTCCGGAGCTGCCACTTTCACGAGACCGAGCTCACGTTTAAAACTTAGCGTGACTCTGTTTTCCCAAAGTGTCAGGTTCGTCTGTTTGAATGTATAGGCAATTGAGTTCGCTCATCTAAATTGGCCCACTTCGCTCATCTGAATTGGCCCACCTGTACAAGCCCGGATGTAAGCATTCGGGGATGGACAGGAGGCAAAAGGTGGAACTATTTGAGGTGATCCGGCGGGGATACGCGGCCGGAGAGACGATTCAAGGGCTATCCAAGAAGCACGGTGTGCACCGGCGGATGGTGCGGCAGGCGATCGGGAACGCGATTCCTCCCGAGCGAAAAGCGGTGGTACGCGAAGCGCCCAGACTGGGTCCGGTCATGGCGCAGATCGAGCGGATGCTGGCCTCTGACCTTCAGGCTCCGCGCAAACAGCGGCATACGGCTCATCGGATCTGGATGCGGCTGCGCAAGGAGCATCCGGAGCACCCGGTCGGGGAAGCCACAGTGCGGCGCTATGTGCGGGAGCGGAAGCGGGAGTTGGGACTCAGCGGGCGGGAAGTGTTCGTGCCGCAGAGCTACGAGTTGGGCCAGGAAGCGCAGGTGGATTGGTTCGAAGCCATGGCCATACTGGGCGGCGAAGCGCGCAAGCTGCAGTTTTTCGCCATGCGCAGCATGGGCTCTGGCGATGCCTTCCACCGCGCCTATCCGCATGCCACGCAGCAAGCGCTGCTGGAAGCTCACGAACATGCGTTCGCCTATTTTGGCGGTGTTTTCAAGACCCTGCGCTACGACAACATGACCTCGGTGGTGAAGAAGATTCTGCGCGGATACCAGCGGGTGGAGACGGATCGGATCATCGCGTTCCGGTCGCACTGGGGCTACCGAAGCGAGTACTGCAACCCGGCCAGCGGCCACGAAAAAGGCGGCGTGGAAGGGGAGTTGGGCTGGTTCCGGCGCAACTGGCTGGTGCCCGTGCCGGAAGCCAGTGTGTTGGACGCGTTGAACCAACATATCCTGGATGCCTGCCTGGAGAACCGAAGCCGCACCATTCTCGGCCGCGGCATGACGATCGGTCAGGCCAGCGAACTGGAACGCGAGCATTTGTCGCCGCTGGCCGAAGAAGGATTTCCGATTGACGAGTTGCTGTATCCGCTTCTGGTGGACAGCAAGGGCCGCGTCAAGGTGAAGACCAACTGGTACTCGACCCCGCTCTGGCCAGGGCTACGCGTAACCGCGATGGTTGCCCCGTTAAGCGTAGAGATCGTGCACGACAACAAGGTGGCTGCGCGGCACGCACGTTGCTACGGGCGCGGTCATCAGATCCTCGATCTGGAACACTATCTCGATGTGCTGGATAAGAAGCCGGGAGCCATGGCCGGTTCCACGCCCTTGCAGCAGTGGCGTGAGGCTGGCCGCTGGCCCGCTTGCCTGGACGCGATCTGGCGAGAGCTTGAGCAACGTCATGGCAAGGGCAACGGGACCCGCGAGATGATCTCGCTGATCCGTGCCGGTTCCATCGAAGGATGGGACAAGCTGATCGCCGCCGTGAAAGAGGCATTGCGGCTGGGGATTAGCGATGCAGCCGCGGTGCTGCATCTGCTGCGTATGCCCGACCCGGAGCAACGCCATCAATACGCTGTCGCCCTGGCTGAAGAACTACTTCCGTTCGAACGCCCCATGCCGGTGATGGATGAATACGACCTGTTGCTGGCCAACACGACGGGAGGCATCCAGTGAAGAACCAGACGCAAGCCCTGGAACATGCCAGCATTCGGCAGTACTGCAAAGCGACTCGACTGCCTACCGTGGGCGCCAACTTTCAATCGCTGGCCGAGCAGGCGGTGAAGGAGAACCACAGCCACACCCGCTATCTGGAAGCGCTGCTGTCCATCGAGTGCGAAGAGCGCGACCGGCACGCCATCGACAACCGCATTCGCGATGCGCACCTGCCGCGCTTGAAGACGCTGGAAGAGTTTGATTTCGCGCAAGCCCAGCAGATCCCGGCGGCACGCATACGCGAGTTGGCCGAAGGCGGCTATATCGAACGCAAGGAACCGATTGTATTGATCGGCGAGTGCGGCACGGGAAAGACCCACCTGGCCATCGGCTTGTGCCTGGCTGCTTGCCGGCAGAAGCGGCGCGTCCGCTTCACGACGGCGGCGGCTCTGGTCAACGAGTTGGTGGAAGCCAAGCAGAACAACCAGGTGCGCAAGCTAATGATGCGTTGGCAGAAGTACGAGCTGATCGCGCTGGACGAAGTTGGATACGTGCCTCTGGCGGACATCGGCGCGGAGTTCCTCTTTCAGGTGATCTCGGAGCGGGCTGAGCGGGCGGCCATCATCGTCACCACCAACTTACCCTTCTCGGAATGGACGACCGTGTTTCCCAATCCCCGGCTCTGTAAAGCGGTGTTGGACCGGATCACGGATCGAGCCCACATCATCGAAACCGGAACCGAATCCTTCCGCTTCCGGCGCACGTTTGAAAGGAGCAAAAAACATTGAGCGGAAAGCTCAACCACAACAAGGGGCCGTGGAAATGACGGGCTGTGGAAAGCATGGGAAAACGATAAAACTGTTTTCCCACCCTTCCCACAGCCCTTGGAAATCGCTACCGCGATTTCCACATTACACACGGCCACGACGACGGAAAAGAATAAATCTCTCAAAACCTTCAAACCAAAACCGGAACAATGATGCACAATAACCACTACCCAGGTGGGCCAAATTAGATGATCAAAGTGGGCCACGCCGGATGAGCGAACTCAGCAATCAGAGAGGCGACATGAGAAAGGGTTCTCCCCGAGATTACACTGCTGAAATGGACTGTTCGCAGCAGCCGATTCAGAAATCTCAATTAGGAGAACCCCATGAATGCTATTCACTATATCGGATTCGACGTTCACAAGAAAACCATTGCTTATTGCGTAAAGACCGCAGACGGCCAGATTGTGGAAGAAGGCACACTGCAGGCGCAGCGTATGGAGTTGCGCCGCTGGGCGAAGCGGCGCCAAGTAGTCTGGCAAGGAGCGATGGAAGCCACCCTCTTCAGTGCCTGGATCTATGACACCTTGAAGCCGTACGCCCAGCAATTGTCGATGGGCCATCCGGCCAAGATGAAGGCCATCACGGCGGGCAAGAAGAAGAGCGATTGTCTGGATGCACGTACCATTGCCGACCTGCTGCGGTGCAATCTGTTGCCTGCCTGCTACGTGCTGCCCCCGCATTTGCGCGATCTCAGACGTCTGCTGCGTTATCGAAACCTGGTGGTGCGGCAATCGGTGCGTATGCAGAACAGGATGGCCGGTCTGCTGATGGAAAGCGGCGCTCCGTTCGACAGAGAGCGGCTGCATCGGAAGAAGTACTTCGCCGACCTGATGAAGAGCCTGCGGGAAGTACCGGAATCGGTCAAAGATCTCCTACGTATGAGTCGCGGTTCTATGGAGATGTTCGAGTCCACGCAGAAACAGTTGATCAAGAGACTGCTTTGCGATCCCGTCCTGGAGCAGCGGCTCGAGCGATTGATGAGCATCGACGGAGTCGGTCCCATCACGGCACTAACATGGGCATTGGAAGTCGCCGATCCACACCGCTTCTCCTCTGTAGCAGATGCAGTCAGCTACTGTGGCTTAACGCCGCGCGCGGCGCCCCGGCACTTTCGCAGAGGATTTGTGGCGTCGCAAGCTGGAGTAATCGGCAAAACTTTAAGGGATTCGCGCTCCATCGAAAAGCGGCCACTCGCGGCTTTCTGCGCCACACGACGGCTGCGCCCACCAGTCCCGATCTGGATGCCGCCGCATCGCCTTATGAAGAGCCTTCCACTTTGCCCGCGTTTGCCGCTCAAGCTCCGGGTTGGCTTTTCGCTCGAGAAACTCGAGCTCGCGTAGCATTCGAACAGCTAGTGGATCACGGCGAACCAAAACTATTCTTTGTTGGCAAACGTCTGGGAGAGACAGGGGGTAGCGAGAGACTATGACGTACTGGCCCTAGGGCCATCCCGGCCACAGCGTGCCTCGGTAGGTTCACGGAACGGCCTCAATTCCAGAAGTTCCTCAGCCACATAGCCGGTGATTGTTCCGTCTGAAAATGTCACGATCAAACCATCCTCGCCGTCGCGTTCCGCGGTCCGTATTTGTATCGGTTCGGCCATGGGAAAGAATTTAAGCGAAAGTGAAGCACCCCGGCTGTCTCGTTTTGCTCATGTTGCTGCAGGTAGCACATTCCGGCTCTGGACAATATCCATCAGAAACAGCGCGGCCAGCTTGCCCTCGGCTTTCAAGGAAACCAGATGCTCGCCTTGAACCTCGACGGTCGCTGCGTTGACCTGCTGAATGGCCTGTCTCGCCCGGCTTGAGCGCCACAAGGTAGGTCTGACACTGTACGCCGGGCTGGCGCAATTTGGCGTCTGCCAGTTCTGCGGTCTCAGTTTTAAACTACTGGATCACTGAGCGGGGATATTTTCTGAAAGACTCTGAAAGCCGCAAGTTCTATCACCGTCTGAACGCTGATGGCACAGTTGATTCCATTTGCCTGAACTGCTTCTTAACCGCCGCAAAAGCCGATATCGGATCTGACCTCAATGAACTTGAGGCGGCTCACCAGTGCGACGAGAAGGAGCTTTTCATTGTCTCGGAGAGCCCTCTGAAACCTGGACGAGACGAGGATGCACCCTCTACGGTAAAAATACCCTCAGACAAAAACAAAAAAGGCTCCTCTCTTCACAGTTCGGGGACCAACTAACCACCAATTGTCCGGCCATTATAGATGCGTGGCATTCTAAGGTTTAGTGACGGAACTCGTACTTTGGAAAATATCGACCGAGAGTTCCCTCGCATTCGCCGATGGAACCAAACGGATAAAACCGTCAGGAACGGCTTTTCATTTCCCCAAAACACCAGATCCGTCTGTTTGAATCTTCCCCTCACGTTCGTCGATAAGGTACGACAGCAATGTCACGAGAACCAGACGGTACTGAACGCGATGATCGCAGCCGATATGACGACGTATGAGCGGAATGCCTCTGGCTTCGATTTCAACAAACCCGACTGGTGGAATGAATGAGGGGGAAAGATAAGGCAAGACTCCGGCCCAGGATGCCCAGTGACGAGCCGCTAGGCGCGATGCGGTAGTCTTTAGGACACCGAAAAACTTCCCCCTCACTTGAAAGAAATCTGCGGCAAGAAGTGCTGTTCAGCCTGCAAGCGATCCTTTGACACCAACTCCAAACCATCCTTAAGCGCAGCATTCAAAGCCCACGTCCTCTCGGAGCACAAAACTAAATAGCCGCTCTGCCATGTCCCGGGCTTTTCCCCGGCGCGCCAGCTCGCGAATCTTCTCGGGGCTTGTGAATGTGAACCTCCTCGGCAGGTGTCTTGAGATCCGCCTCATAGAACCCATCAACTTCAGTGTGGATGGAGCTTCGGGCCGGGGGTATCAGACACAGTGTGCCGGGACTCCATCAGAAAAAAAGAGCCTTTCATGTACCGCCAGGCGCTGATCGATGAAATAGGAAGGAGGTTTGTTCTAGGGAAGAGCATTCGACTGTCTCCCTCCTCTACCTTTCCATCCCCGAACCTGACTTGGACGGGAGCGCTCGTTCTGGGGTAGGTGCTTCTATCGGAGGGATTGAAGTCGTGCCAGGCACTCAAATGTTCCATGGAACAGTCTACGCAATACGCGACGAGTGCTGGATCATGGGGTAGCTTCGCGAGCGGCCCTCGATAGCAGCAGCCGCCCAACTTCGTCCAACAGATCACCAGCCAACATGAGTCTGGTTAGTACAAGGGCTGGTGTTTTGCCTGCCGATGCCAAAACTTGTTCAGTCTCCCACTCTTGCAACCATGCTGAAACGATTACAAGGTCGATGTGCTCAGTCCGGAGAATGGTCTCCGACTCAGGCACGGTGGCGGACGTGGCATGGTAGCCGCCACGGCGAAGGACAGCGCACCGAAGCTCTAACAATTCCGATTCCTGTCCCACGCAGAGCAGGCGTACAGGAAGAGAGGTCACGCGCGGATCCTCCTCTAGACGGGAAAGAATATCAAGAATATAGTTACTCTGAAGCTGGATGTCGTCAAATGACGCGTCTGACTGTTGAGCCAACCGACAACAGAAGAGTTGCCGAGATGAAATTTGCTCCAATATTGGAGCAATGGAGTATTTATGCGTTCCTCGGAAACTCACGCGCCAATCCGCCCACTCCAAGTCAGCCTTGAGATGATCTCCAACCTCATATACCTGTCAAGGCACGCTAAGACGCATAGTGCTCAGCAACGTCACTATCTGGACTGCGCTGCCGAAGTCATCGCTGACATAGTACATCATCCCAGGCTCGACACCTGGAACTGAGTACTTTCGCTTTATTCCGGTGACAGCATACCTATTGCAACAAATTCAAGCGATCATCCTCGCCCCTGCCGAGGGCTCGGGTGAATAGGTTTGCGTGTCGCCGCATTTGGTTCACGCCTTTCTCAGCCTACCCGGTAACCCTTGCGGCACTAGGGAAAGACAAGGCGACATGATACCCGACCCGGAGAAGATCAGAGAGCTGGCACAGCGCGGGGAAGCCTGGGGCGATTCGGAGAGCCGGCAGATCTTGGAGCACGCGATAGAGACCGGACGCGGTGGCTGCTATCTGCGGCTGACGCCTGAGCAATACGCGAGCTGAGGAGATGGTTGGCGGGGCGACCCTTGCTTTTCGTGGAGGATGAGCGCTGTGATCTTTGGAGAGTTCTGTGAAGCACCTCAGAGTTCCGCCGATAAGCAAGCTGAGCCAAGATTTACACGAGGGAACTGTATCGCCATCAGCAGACAAAGGCTATCGAAGCATCCTGCTCGTTCTCGCGTAGAGAGCGTGGCGACGATTCTCGAACGCGCGGCCCCAGGATGTATCGAAGATTGGTTTGAAAGAGTTCAGCTTGAAGACAGCCTGACGAACGTGCCATTAACACGTGAGCAGCGTTGTAGCCATCTGCCTCAAGTCTTCCGGGATCTCGTTGCGCGGCTGAACGCTGATCACCCTCGTGGCACCGTCGGCACGCTTTCGGTAGCAGCGGCAGAACACGGAATGAATCGACGTAAGCAAGGATATTCTGCTGCGATGTTGGTGGAAGAGTCACGTATTTTGCAGGTCAGCATCTTTCATACATTGCAGAAGAATCTGAGTAGCATCGATTTCAGCGTGCTGTTAATTCAGGTGATGACGATTGCGGACGAGGTAGACTCACAGCTCAGGCAAGCTGTGGAAGGCTACGCCATCTAGTCTGCCGTATCGATCTCTATGACAGTCCCGAAACTCTGGCGGGGACAGACCAAACGTTACCCTTGCTTCCACGATCATATTGGACTAGTAAACGTCCCGTCCGCCCCTCCTCAGGTCATCGTCGGGGAGATAAACGGACACCATACCTATTGCAGCAACTCTGGGGATACACATCGTGTCCCCAAGGCACTCTAGCGCGGAAGCCGAACGACATCTTTGTCGAAGCGGACCCTGACATCCCAATTAGCAACTCCAATCACTGAGCCGACCGCGCCGATGAGCCCACAACCCTGGCTCATCCCTCGACTTTGCTCTAATCTTCTCTCTATGGCAAATCGGATATCGTACAAGGCAATCACAAGAGGGATAGCGGTAAGCGTTGTGCCTACTTACCTTGAGGCGGAGTCATCGCCTTCCAATTCGCAGTATCTTTGGGCCTATCACGTGACTATCGAGAATCAAGGGCCGGAAACGGTGCAATTATTAAGCCGGCACTGGATGATCACGAATGCGCGCGGCGAATTGACTGAGGTCAAGGGATCGGGCGTGATCGGGAAGCAACCATTTCTCAAGCCTGGCGAAAGTCATGCATACACCAGCGGTACGCCTCTTAACACGGCGTCAGGGATGATGGGTGGGAGTTATCAGGTGGAAACCGATAGTGGGGATCGGTTTGATGTTGAGATACCAACGTTCTCGCTGGACTCCCCGAATCAAGGGGTAGTGCTACATTAGAGAACTTTTCCGGGGAAAGATAAGGGTCCACTACAACCTATCCCCCCAGAATCGCTGCAAACGTAGCGGAGGCGAATCGTATGGCTAAACACAGGCATTCGCAGAATGGCCGTTTGCCGTATGGAAAGCGACGGGGTTACCTTTAGTTAACTACCCCGCCATCCACAACTCTTTCGTCCGGGGTTCTTGCGCGACGAAACCGCCCGTGGCATCGTTGGCTTGTGGGTGAACTATTGGGGGGGATCATGCGACGGTATCTCATCAGAACCACCCGTCGGCGTAGTCAGCGGCGACGCCCAAATCCTCGACCGACATTGCGCACCAGGCATAGTAATACGAAGAAACAAGGATAATAATTTCTATTATGCTTCAAGCATCGCCCAAGCATTGCTTGAGCGATGCGTGAAGCATAACTACCAGCTTAGTTGGCAATCGCTGTGCTTAGTAGCAGCCGCACCATCGCTATACAGAGAGCGACTTATCTGGTCTGTGGTAACTTATAGCGCGTGACTAATGAGTTGTCAAAAACCATCTTACTGCCCTTGAAGCAGGGAATGAAACCATGGTAGTTTCGAACATGATACGAAACACAATCAACGGGATAGCTCGCCCAACCTTTCCCACCCTCGCGAGCTTGCGACAACGCAGATCTGAGCTCCTCGATCTCCCACCCCAACCGCAGGCCCAGCCGCCTGAACCCGATCCGGATCCGCCGCCGCCCGGCTCGGCGCCGCAACCATCGCTCTCACCGCTCCAACTGTCCGCGAACCCCGCGCTCGGCGAAGCCGCCCTCTATGGACCAGCGGGGCTCGCCGTCCGTACCATCGCTCCTCACACCGAAGCCCATCCAGCCGCCATTCTTCTTCAACTGCTGGCCGCCTTTGGCAACCTCGTCGGCCGCGGACCCCACTGCATGGTCGATGCCACCCGCCACGGTCTCAACCTCTTCGTCGTGTTAGTAGGCGATTCCAGCAAGGCCCGCAAGGGCACCAGTTGGAACCAGATCGCCCGCCTCTTCGCAGAAGTAGATCGCCCATGGCTCTCCACGCGCGTCACCGGCGCTCGCCTCACCGCCAGTGGCTTGGTCTACGCTCTGCGCGATCAGCAACCGCCCACCGACCGCCGTCTCCTCGCGCTCTCAGAAGAGTTTGCCTCCATCCTCTATTCACTGAAGCGCGCCAAGGGACACCTCTCGCCGCTGCTCCGAAGCGCCTGGGATAGCGGCGATCTCCTCACCCTCGATATGCACCAGCAACTCCACGCCACTGGAACCCATATCAGCCTCCTCGCCCACATTACCCAGCGCGAGCTGGCCCAAAGTCTCCACCGCACCGAAGCCCACAATGGCTTTGCCAACCGCTGCCTCTGGACCTGGGTCGAGCGCAACCACTGCCTTCCCGAGGGCGGAAATCTTAGTCCCAACGACCTATCGACGGTCGCCCACGAACTGCGCCGCGCTCTCGACTGGGCAGCTGCCACACCCGAAATCCTCTTCCGTCGCGATGCCGCGGCCCGCGAGCTTTGGCAGGATTGCTATCCCGGCCTCAGCCAGCTTCGGCCCGGCCTGCACGGCGCCGCCACCAGCCGCGCTGAAGCCCAGGTCCTGCGTCTCAGCGCCATCTACGCCGCTCTTGACTGTAGTTCGGTTGTCGGCCTGCCCCATCTGCAGGCTGCCCTGGCCGTGTGGGACTACTGTTCCGCCAGCGCCTCCTACCTCTTCGGAGACTCCACCGGGGACCCCATCGCCGATCGTATTCGCGAGGCGCTCGAGCAATCCCCCCAGGGGTTATCGAAGCATCAAATCATTCGTCTCTTCCATGGCCATGTCAACGGCGACCGCATCGATGCAGCCCTCCAACAACTAATGCTGATCGACGCAGCCAGCTGCCACAGCGAACTCACCGCAGGCCGCCCATCCACCCTTTGGTCGGCCACCGCCGGCGAAGAACAAGAGCAGGAAGAAAACCAGGCATTGGCCGATCTAGACGAGCTAGCGACCCAACAAGAGGGGACCTAACAGGACGCGGAAAGCCCGTATTTCTGAAGGGTACGGGCTTCAGCCCGTACGTAAGTGACTAAAAGCAGGAACGGCTTTAGCCGCTGAGGGGACGGTTTTCCCCCTCGAACCAATTTGCTTTCGCAGCGGCTTATGACGCTTATGTCGCTTATGGCGCACTTTTATTTGGCAAAACGGAGGAAATGATCGACTCGTCGCTTGACAACTTTTTGCATCTGACCGTTTCAGGGAGACACAGTATGCCTACCCCTCTCCGATCCGAAGAATTCAAGGATGCCTCTATTCCCGCGCCCCGGGATCCGAGCGGCTTGCGGCGATATGTTTGGAGTTATGTTTCCCGCTCTCCCCTGCGCTCGCTATGGAATCTTCAGGGGATACCCGTGCGTGTTATCGTGAAAAATACCTGGAACGCGATGTTCGACGACAACCTCCTGGGCCGCTCCGCCGAGCTTGGTTTCTATTTCCTTTTTGCCCTGTTTCCCACCCTGGTGAGCGCCTGCTCAATCCTCGGCTTGGCGGCCCGCTCGGCCGCCCATTTCTATGAACATCTGCTGCAGTACCTGTGGATTGTGGTCCCTCCCTCGGCCCTGGGCACCGTCCTCGAGGCCTTTAATCAAACCACGGCTGCCGCGAGCAGCGGTAAGCTGACCTTTGGCCTGGCGGCGGCCTTGTGGTCCGCTTCCGTAGGGTTTTCCGCCATTCAAGACAGCCTCAACGTGGTTTACCGGGTGAAGGAAACCCGGCCCTATTGGAGGGCTAGACTGTCGGCGATCGGGGTCACCTTTGTACTCTCGATTGTCATCACCCTGATGCTCGCTTCCGTGCTGCTGGCTGACCTTCTTGCCCGCCTCGCTCGCCTTCATATCTATCACCACATTCTGGCCGCAACCGCCTCCATCTCCCTGAGGACCGTGGGATGGCTGGTGGCTACAGCCTTTCTTTCTCTGCTGTTCGCGCTGATCTATTATTTCGCGCCGGACGTCAAAAGATCCCAGTGGCATTGGCTCACGCCTGGTTCCGCCCTCGGCATTCTGGGATGGCTGGGGGCGTCCCTGGGGCTTCGCGTCTACGTTCACTACATCAACAATTACTCCGCTACCTATGGGTCGCTGGGAACCGTCATCATCCTGCTGACGTGGTTTTATCTGACCGGGCTGATGTTACTGTTGGGAGGCGAGATCAACAGCGAAATTGAGGCCGCGGTTAAGGAAAAGAGCCTGACTGCCGGGGGAATCTTGAAACCAGAGATTGTGAGCTCGCCATCCATCGCACCTTCGTAATGAGATGGGCACTCCCTTGGCTACGGATCAAACCACAGCCCGCCGTTTCTGCATCTCATGGCAAAATGGCGTGGATCGCGCCAGTTGTGGGATCTTTTCGGGTCCTGGCTCGATCCAGTGTGAATGAACCAAGAATGCCCCTCCATCGACGCTTCAATTTTTTAGCCGTACTTTGTCTCCTGGTTTTCTCGGCTGGACTGCGAGCCCAAAGCACCACCAAGCCCTCGGAGCAGCCCGCACAGCAGCCGAAGACCGCTCCAGCCACGGATAGCATCCTATCCTCCTATGAAGGCCAGAACGTCACTGGCATCGAGATCGCCGGACGTCCGGGCATCGATAGCAGCCAGTTGACGCCGCTCTTTCAGCAGCACGCAGGGGAGCCCTTCTCCCGGCAGAAGGTGGATGCCAGCATAGCAGCGTTAAAAAGCGCGGGGAAGTTGAGTGAAGTGCAACTGCAGGTAGAACCCGAGGCCAACGGTGTGCGGATTCTGTTGATCGAGGAACCCGCGATATGGTTCGGCATCTTCGAGTTTCCTGGAGCGGAAAGATTTCCCTATTCCAAGTTAGTGCAAATCGCGAATTATCCTCCGCAGGCGCCCTTCAACTCCGGCGACGTGCAGCAAGACACCGACGCGTTGTTGCGCTTCTTTCAGCAGGAAGGGTATTTTGAAGCCGAGGTCCGTCCCCAGGTAAACCTGGACACCGTCCACAACGTGGCCAACGTGCGGTTCCTGGTGAGTTTGAATCGCAAAGCGAAATTCGGCACGGTGGCCATCGCCAATACCACCCCGGAACAAGCCGCCAAGATGACCAAGAGCCTGCAAGGAATCAAGGCGCGAGTGAGAGGAGCGGCCATCCGGCCGGGAAAGAACTACCGCCGCCAGACCCTGACCAATGCCCAACAATATCTGCAAAAGGGCTTGGAGAAAAAGGCCAAGCTGGCTGCGCAAGTGAAACTCGACGGGGCAGCCTACACCGCGGAGACCAACCGCGCCGATGTCCACTTCGATGTGAACCCGGGCCCTACCATTAATGTGCAGGTGAAGGGTGCGCACCTTTGGAGCTGGACCCGCAAGTCCTTGCTCCCGATCTATCAGGGCATAGGGGTCGATCCCGAGTTGGTGCAGGAAGGCCGTGAGGCGCTGGTCTCTTATTTTCAGAAGAAAGGATTCTTTGACGTCGACGTCGACTCGCAGTTCCACCGTGAGGATTCGGTGGACACCATCGTCTATGTCATCACCAAGGGCAAAAAACACAAAGTGACCGATGTGACTGTGGCCGGCAACAGCCAGCTTAAGACGCCGGCTCTGATGGATCTGGTCACGGTAAAAAAGAAGCACTTCTTCTCGCCCGGCAACTACAGCCAGAATCTGGTTCGCTCCAGCGTCAAGAACCTCACCGCGCTCTATCAATCCGAGGGATTCAGCAATGCCCAGGTGACCTCGTCGGTGAGCAAGAAGGACGGCAACCTGACCGTGGCCTTCCACGTAGTCGAGGGACCAAGGGATATCGTGAGCTCGCTCAAGATCGAGGGAGCCGATACCTTCCCGCAGTCAAAATTCGCACCCGGCGGCCTGAAGCTGGCCGAAGGCAAGCCCTACTCGCAGAAATTGGTCGAGACCGATCGCGCCAACATCATTGCTCATTATCTGCAGGCGGGCTATCTCACCTCCAGCTTTCGTGAAACCGCCAACGTAGTCTCCAAGAGCGATCCTCATCACATCAACGTGGTCTATCACATCTACGAGGGCCCCCAGGTCCATACCGGGGATGTCTTGACCCTGGGGCGAGTGAGGACACAACAGCGGCTGATTAACACGGATGTCGCATCGATTGTTCCCAATCACCCGTTGGAGGAAGGACAGCTGCTCACGGCGGAGAGTAACCTGTATAACCACACCGGAGTCTTCGATTGGGCGGAAGTGGATCCGCGCCGGCAGATAACCACGCAGACCACGGAAGATGTGCTGGTCAAAGTTCATGAGGCCAAGAGAAACTCGATGACCTATGGCATCGGTTTCGAAGTTGTTAATCGCGGCGGCAGCGTCCCCAGCGGCACCGTGGCCATTCCCGGCCTGCCACCGGTGGGCCTACCCTCCAATTTCACCACCAGCGAGACCACCTACTATGGTCCGCGGGGAAGTTTTCAATACACCCGCAACAATGTGCGTGGCAAGGGCGAATCCCTCTCGGCGACAGCCTTCGCCGGCCGCCTCGATCAACGGGTCGCGGGCTATTACATCGATCCAAATTTCCGCTGGTCGAAGTGGGGGTCGACCACCTCCATTCTGGTGGAAAAAGACGAAGAAAACCCGGTCTACTCCTCCCAGGTGGAAAACGGCAGCTTCCAGTTACAGAGATTTTTGGATAAGAAGAAGGCGGATGTCTTTTTCCTGCGCTACAGCTTTAGTCAGACTGATTTGACGCGCATCCTCATTCCCGAGCTCGTGCCGCCCGGGGATCAACACGTTCGGCTGTCTACCATCGCGGCCAACTTCACCCACGATACCCGCAACAATCCCCTGGATGCGAGCAAAGGGACCCTGCAATCGATCGAGATCGACTTCAATCCGACCAAGTTGGGCTCCAGCGTTAATTTCGCAAGGCTCACTGCGCAGGAGGCTTACTATCGCACGATCTTTCATAATATTGTGTGGGCAAACAGCATTCGCATCGGTCTGGCGCAGCCTTTTGCGAACAGCTCTGTGCCCCTGAGCCAGGCGTTCTTCACCGGCGGCGGCAACACCTTGCGCGGCTTTCCGCTGGATGGCGCCGGCCCCCAGCGGCCGGTGCAGGTGTGCAGCTCAGGATCTTCCACAGACTGTTCTTACATACAAGTGCCTGCCGGTGGAAATGAGCAGTTAATTCTCAACACCGAGGCCCGTATTCCACTACCTATTAAGCAAGGTCTGGCCCTGGCTGTTTTTTACGACGGAGGGAATGTCTTTCCCACGGTCGGCTTCCATGACTTTACCTCGCTGTACAGCAACAACGTGGGGTTGGGCTTACGCTACGCAACGCCTGTCGGTCCGGTAAGAATCGATCTAGGTCATAACCTCAATCCGGTGCCGGGGGTAAAGTCTACCCAATATTTCATTACCATCGGCCAGGCATTTTGATGGAGGTAATCTCTTGAGCACCGCTGCGGCATCGTCCCATCCCAAACTTACGCCGCAACCAGGCCGGCACACCTGGCGCAGGATCACGGCCTGGATTGCCATCGGTCTGGTCGCGTTCCTGGTAATCGTGGGGATTGCTCTCACAGTGGTCCTGCATAGTGCGCGGTTCCACAACTATGTTCTGGCCACTGCGCAAAAGAAAGCCAGCGAAAGCCTCGGCACCCAGGTACAGTTACAAAACTTTGCTCTCAATCTATCGAACCTCGGCCTGGATCTCTACGGGCTGACGGTTCACGGCGCGGCTCCTTATCCGAATCCGCCGCTGCTGCAGGTGGCTCACGGCGAGGTGAGCGTGCGCATCGTTTCCGTCCTGCATCAGAAGTGGTATCTGGATAGTTTCGTGGTGGACCAACCCGTAGTAAAGATCTTTACCGATGCCCATGGCGTAACCAACATCCCGGTCATAAAGAGCAGCGGCTCCAGCAGTAGTAACACCAGCCTCTTCGATTTGGGGATTCGCCACGCGGCGCTCAACCAAGGCGTGGTCTACTATAACGATCGCCAGAGTGCGCTCTCCGCGGACTTGCACAACGTAGACTTCCGCGCCTCCTTCGACAGCCTGCTGCAGAAGTACTCCGGGAAGCTGAGCTACACCGATGGCCACTTGCAGTCAGGATCGTTCAAGCCAATTCCACATAACCTGGATGCAGAGTTCGATGCCACACCCACCACCTTCCATTTGACGCAAGCCAGGTTGACCAGCGAAACATCGCAGGTCGTACTGAATGCGACGTTGCTGGACTATAGCCATCCCCGGGTGCAGGCGCATTATGATGCGACGCTCGATGCCAGCCAGGTTAAAAGAATCCTGCAGAACCCCTCGGTGCCGGTGGGATTGATTCGCGCCAGCGGAACGGTCGACTACCAGGAGATTGCCAATCGTTCCTTGCTGGACACGGTTGTAGTGAAGGGTGATGTGAACAGCAAGCAGCTCGACGTGCAAACGCCGGACCTTCGCTCGCAGATCAGAGACATCGCTGCCCACTACACGCTCGAAAACGGGGACGCAACGCTCACGGATTTTCGCGCCAGTGTTCTCGGCGGCGTAGTCACCAGCACGGGCAAGATGAGCAACATCGACGGCAGCCCGCACTCAAAATTCAACGCCACTTTACGCGGCATCCGGCTGGCGGATGTGAACCGCGCCATGAAATCGTCGGCGGTGCCCAAGAACATTGCCTTGGCGGGCGTGCTGAATGCCGACGCGAATGCCGCCTGGGGAAAGACCTTCAACGATGTGGTGGCCCACGCCGATGCATCCATGCACGCGTCGGTATCCAAAAGTACTTCCCAGGTTCCCGTGGAGAGCTCGATTCACGGCACGTATACCGGCAGCAACCAGGAACTCGCGCTGAAGCAGAGTTATCTGCGAACCCCGCAAAGCACCTTAACCATGAACGGGGTAGTGAGCCAGCGGTCGAGCCTGGATGTTAAATTTCAATCCAACAACCTTGCTGAACTGGAAACGATTGCGGATCTCTTCACCACGTCCGCGCAGCCGTTGGGTCTTGCCGGCACGGCGTTGTTTGAGGGCACAGTGCGCGGGTCGACCAGCGCGCCTCATTTGACCGGGCAGTTGACCGCCTCTCAATTCAAAGTCAACGGAACAGAGTGGCGCGTGCTGCGAACCAATGTGGACCTGAGTCCGTCGCTGGCTAGTCTGCAGCACGCGGACCTGGAACCGGTCTCGCATGGAAAGATCACCTTCGACGCCAGCGCCGGTCTGCACAAGTGGGCCTTCACCGACAGCAGTCCCTTGCAGGTCGATCTCAACGCCTCGCAGTTGGATGTTCAGGACCTGGTGAAGCTCTCCGGGCAGCAAGTGCCGGTGACGGGTACGCTGGCCGCGAACATGCAAATGCATGGCACGGAATTAAGTCCCATCGGGCAAGGGAACCTCTCGGTGACCCACATCACTGCTTACGATCAACCCATCACGTCTGCAAAGTTAACCTTCGCCGGCACAGGAGATGAAGTGCACGGCGACCTTGGGGTACAGCTTCCCGCGGGCGACGTGCACAGCAAAGTAAGTATTCGGCCGCGGGAGAAAAGTTACAACGCCCAACTTACGGCCTCGGGCATTCGGCTGGATCAATTGCAGGCCTTGCAGGCGCAGAAGATCGATGCCAAGGGAGTAGTGAGTATCCAGGCAAAGGGAGCCGGGACATTCGATAACCCGCAACTCGACGCAACGCTGCAGATTCCGCAGATCGAGATACAGAAACAGAAGATCGCGGATGTCAACCTGCAGATGAATGTAGCCAATCATCTGGCGAATGCCAATCTGACCTCCGCGGCGGTGGGTACGCAAATCAAGGCGAATGCCAAGGTCAACCTGACCGGCGACTACGCGGCCGATGCCACGCTCGACACGCAGACGATTCCGTTGCAGCCCATCTTCGCGATCTATGCTCCCGACCAGGCAGCGGATTTGACTGGGCAGACGGAGGTGCACGCCACCCTCCACGGGCCACTCAAGAAGCAGAAACTGCTGGAAGCGCACATCACGATTCCAACGTTGAAGCTGGCCTATAGCAACACCATCCAGTTAGCGGAGACCGCTCCTATACGGGTTGACTACAAAGACACCGTAGTTACTTTGCAACGCTCAGGTCTCAAGGGCACGGATACTGACCTGCAGTTTTCCGGGTCAATGTCCACAACAAACAATGGACCCGTCGCCCTGCTGCTGTTAGGCACCGTCAATCTGCAGATCGCGCAGCTATTTGAGCCGGATATCAGAAGCTCCGGAGAACTGAAATTCAATGTCAATACCAACGGAGCGACGAACAGTCCCAACTTTGCCGGCGAGGTCGATATCGTCGATGCGAACTTTGCCAGCGGCGATCTGCCCGTCGGCTTGCAGCACGGTAACGGAGTGCTGGCCCTAACCAAGGACCGGCTCAACATCACAAAATTTCAAGGCACGGTCGGCGGAGGCACGGTTACGGCCCAGGGCGGAGTCGCGTACCGTCCCAGTATTCAGTTTGACCTGGGGCTTTCTGCCAATGGTGTTCGTGCGTTGTATCCGGATGGCGTTCGTGAAACCGTAAACGCCAATATTCGTCTTGCCGGCACTACCGATAATGCGGTCCTGGGAGGACAGGTTAACCTGGCCGATCTCTCCTTTACTCCGGCCTTCGATCTGAATAGCTTCATCAACCAGTTTTCCGGCGGAGTCTCCGCACCGGCAACCCCGGGAATCACCCAGAATATTCAGCTGAACCTGGGCGTGATTTCGGAAAACAATATCAACCTGGTGAGCAGGACAGTGAGTATCAACGGCTCGGCAAACCTGCGGGTGCGGGGCACCGCGGCGCAGCCGGTGATCCTGGGACGCGTGAACCTAAGCGGCGGCGACATCATTCTCAACGGAGACAGATTCGTTCTCAACGGAGGAACCATTGAGTTCGTCAATCCTTCGGAGACGCAGCCGGTGGTGAACCTGTCATTGAACACGACCATTCAGCAGTACAACATCTCCATGCGCTTCAACGGACCGATTGACCAACTGCGCACCAACTACTCCTCGGACCCTTCGCTGCCCGCTGCCGACATAATCAACCTGCTGGCATTCGGTACTACGACCGAGGCGGACGCGCAGACTTCGACGCCGGCAAACCAGGCAGCGGAGTCGCTGGTTGCGTCGCAAGTGAGCAGCCAGGTGACCAGCCGGATCTCGAAGGTTGCAGGCATCTCCCAGCTTTCCATCAACCCAGTGCTGGCGGGTGGAACCAGCCAGGGACCTCCGGGCGCGAATGTCACCATTCAGCAACGGGTCACGGGAAATCTCTTTGTTACGTTTTCCAGCAACGTAGCCTCGACCCAGAACCAAACCATCCAGGGGCAATACCAGCTTTCGCCCAAGGTCGCAATCAGCACTACACGCGATCAGAACGGCGGCGTTGCGGTGGATACTCTGATCAAGAAGACCTGGTAGCGGGCAGGCAATGGGTCCGCCATCCGAGTCAGGCCTAAAAACTTAGGTCATCAGTGCTAACCTGTTTAGCGTATCAGGGCTGGCGTGAATGACCACCATCAACCGGATTATCCGGCTGCTTACGTCGTTGGTGCTTACGATGACCGCAGCCATCTGCATCGGCCAAGTGAGTCCGATTAGCGGACAGGTCGTCAACAGCGTTACCGGCGAGCCCATCGCGCGTGCACGGGTGCAGGTGGGCACTCAGCAGGCAGCGCTCACTGATCATGATGGCCGTTTCGAGTTTGACAACGCCGGTGAAGACGGCGCCTACGCGTCTGCTTCCAAGCCGGGCTACTTTGCAGAAGATCAGGGAGTGCTCGCGCAGGGCCAGTCCATCACGCTGCAGCTTATCCCTGAGGCCATTCTTTTCGGAACCATTACCGATCAGAACGGCCAGCCGATCCAGGATCTAAGGGTCCAGTTAAGCATGCTCCAGGTGCGTAATGGGGTCAAGCGTTGGCAGCCGATGCAGTCCACCAGCACCAGCGTAGAGGGCCAGTTTCGCTTTGCCGAGCTGCAGGCAGGCCAATACTCACTGGCCACGGTCTTCCGCATCGAAGGCTTGGCGGAGGCAGCGTCCTCAGTCGCGTTCATGCCCGTCAGCTTTCCTCCGCTGACAGGAGACGGAATCCGCGGCTCCCTTACGCTGGCGCCGGGCGATCATGTCGAAGCAAACGCGAGCCCAGCCATGGAGAAGCTCTATCCGGTCTCGGGCGTGATCCACCGAATGGCCGGCCCGGGTGGAGGGTTCGTCGAGACCCAAGACGGCGAAATCATCGACGAACCCATCACCATAAACCCCAGCGGCGCCTTCCATTTGAGGTTACCCAGCGGCTCCTATCGCCTCAAAGTGCAGTCCTCTTCAGAGCCCGACCGGCAGCTGAAGGCCACACGCGACATTTCTGTCGGCGAGGCTCCGCTCGAAGGGATCTCGATGACGCTTGAACCAGCGGCTATCTTACCCATCGAAGTGGAGTACCAGGCCGTGACCACCGGCTCCCCAAATGCACCATCTACCCCGCCGCCCTATTTGAATGCCCTGTTGGAGGACGAGGATCCTCGAGGTCCGGGGCGTGGCTTTCCCGCGCAACCTCTCAAACAGGCGGGCCGGGCACAGCCGCTGGAGCCCGGTGCTCCCATGGTGTTCCGGGATATCGAACCAGGGCGCTATATGCTGCAAAGCCCGCCGCAGCCGCCATGGTATTTGGCGTCGGCTTCGTGCGGCAACATCGACCTCACACGCGATCCCCTGGTGATCGCAGCCGGCACGCCCGCCTGCACGGTGCGCATGGTGTACCGGGATGATTCCGCTTCACTGCATTGGTCGGCCTCTCCGGGGGAAGCCGACAATGGCAGCAGCGACCAGGTATACGTAGCCGCCATCCCGCTGGATAATTTGACCCAGTCGGCGGCGGAATTCTTTCCCTCCTTAAGCGTCTTCTCGGGTCATAAGCCGTCGCCGGATTCCCCGGCAGAGGGAGGATTCAAGGGGCTTGCCCCCGGCCGCTATCTGGTGCTGGCGCTGCGACAGCAGCAGGAGTTGCCTTACCGCGATCATGAGGCGCTGCAACGGTACCTGTCTCTGGGCCAGGAAATAACGCTCACTCGCGGTGACAAATCGGAAGTTGAGCTCAAGATAATGACCGGAGAACCGTAGATGTACAGTTCTCATAACAGGAAGTGGGTCGCGCCGATACTTGGGGTGCTGCTTGCGTTCCATCCCGCTGCTGGGGCAGCGCAGCAGCCAGATTCGCCGCCTGCCGCTGTAGCCCAGACGTGGCACATCAGCGGGAAAGTCGTCGATGCGCGCAGCGGGCAGGCCGTGGCACGCTGTGTGGTTGAGATCGACCCAACGGATAATCCCGGCCAGTCCCTCTCGGCCGAAACCGGAGACGATGGCCGGTTCGACTTCGGCGGCGTGCGGCAAGGGAAGTATGATCTAAACGCCGCCAAACGCGGCTATCTCACACAGTCTTACCAGGAGCACGAAGGCTTCTCCACCGCTATTGCCGTAGGCCCGGAACTAAAATCCGACGACTTGATTTTTAGTCTCCCGCCCCAGGGGATCTTCTATGGCACAGTGAGCGATGAAACCGGTGAACCGATCCGCAGAGCGCAAGTGCACCTTTATGAGGATCGAGACGTGGATGGGATCAGGTCCACGCATCAGCGGCAGACGTTCATCACCGACGACCGCGGTATGTATGAGATACCCAACATCGCCCCAGGCAACTATTTCCTCAGCGTATCGGCTCAACCCTGGTATGGACTTGTGATGAGCGGTGTGCGTTCACCGATGCGGTCCAATGACGGCCAACCGTTAGTGGACTCCGCTCTCGATGTCGCCTACCCCACGATCTTCTATCCCAACGCGATCGACTCCGACGATGCTGTACCGATTCCGATTAGGGGCGGAGAACGGATCGAGGCCAACATGACGCTCACTGCCCAGCGCGCCATGCACCTACACGTAGCGCTTGCTCCCGGCCAGGAGGAGGGCCACGTTTCCATTCAGCAGACCGTCTTTGGTCAGCTGGAGCCGATGCCCATGGGTATGGAGACGAGTAGTGCAGGGGGCGTTGAAATCAGCGGCGTGCTTCCGGGGCGATACGAGGTCACGGTTTCCCACTCTGAGGGCCAGTCTCCGCCGGAGTCGACTCATTTCACGGCAGACATTGCTGACGGTGCAACGCAGTTGAGCGCTGAGGGCGGCGTAGGCGACGTCACCGTGTCGGGCAAGGTGACGTCAGTGGACAAGATCCGATCCGCGAGCATCTCCCTGGTTTCTTCGCATCCGCAGCGCAGCTATACGGTTCCGGTTAACGATGCCGGCGAGTTCACTATGCAGGTAGTTCCCGGTGAATACCAGGTCATCGGCCAGATTCAGCAGATGTACATTGCCAGCGTTTCATCCCCGAACGCTGAGGTGAAAGGCCGCTTGCTGCAGGTGAAGGCAGGCGACGCTCCGAGGCTTGAGATCGCGGCCGGCACCGGCTACGGAAAGATCGAGGGCCTGGCCGAACGCGCCGGCCATCCAACAAGTGGAGTCATGATCCTGCTCGCGCCCGAGGATGCAAAGGACAACCAGATCCTCTTCCGCCGCGACCAGAGCGATTCCGACGGCACCTTCTTGTTGTCGAACATCGTTCCCGGCCGCTACCGGCTGCTGGCTATCGAGGAAGGCTGGGACCTGAACTGGGCCGACCCGAACGTGCTTGCTGCTTACCTGAAGAAGAGTATTGCGGTCCAGGTTCGCGCCCACGACAAACTCAAGCAACTGGTAGAAGTGCAGTCCCGCTAGTGGCTCCAGTAGGCGCTGTCGCCGGCGAAGACGCGCGGCCGCTCGGTGGCTAACCTCATCGTCAGCTCGCCGAACAGGGTATTAGCCCAGGCGAACCAGGCCCGGGTAAATACCTTGGGATCATCCTTCTGAAAGGACTCGTGCATGAAGCCGGTGCCCGCTGTGGTGTTGCGCAGCCAGCGAAGGCATTGACGAATCTCCGCGTCATCGGTGGAGGTGAGCGCGCGCATGATGATCGACATCGGCCAAATCATATTCAGTCCCGCGTGCGGACCGCCCACACCCTCCGCCGCAGTGCCACGGAAGAAATATGGATTGGCTGCACTCTGCACAAATTGCCGGGTACGGTGATAGAGCGGATCATCGATCCGGCAACAGCCGAGGTAGGGCAGACTCAACAGTCCCGGCGCGTTGGCATCGTCCATCATCAACAGGTTTCCGTAGCCGTCGACTTCATACGCCCAAATCTCTCCGTATTGGGCGTGATGCGTCTTGCCGTACCGCTGAATCGCCACTTCTACTTCCGCTGCGAGCGCCTGCGCTTCCTGGGCCAGCTTCGCATCCTTGAGAACCTGGTTGGCCAGCGTTGCCAGCTGGCGAAGACTCACCACGGCGAAGAGATTTGTGGGAACAAATAAGGGATAAGTGCAGGCATCGTCGGAGGGGCGAAACATGGAGAAGATCATACCCACGGGGATCGCAGGGCTCCCGAATCCGCTGAGTGCTAACGTATCCGTCGGTGTGTCTGATAGACGCTGAAAGGAATAGGGGCCGCGATCGTGCTTACGCTGTTGCGTGCGAAAGGTGCGCACGATGGTCCACGCGGCCTCTTTCCACTGCGCATCGAAAGGTCCCGTGTCTCCCGTTTGCTGCCAGTAGCCGTATGCCAGACGGATGGGATAGCAAAGCGAATCAACTTCCCACTTGCGCTCGCCCACCCCTGGATAGTGTTTCGTCTTATCGTTCACTGCCCAGCTGAGCGGGGGCGCCGCAGTATCGCGCATGAATGCGTTGGCGTAGGCGTCGATCAGGATCAGGCGCGCCTGGCGGCGAATGACCCCTTCGAGCAGCTCGCGTAGCCGATTGTCCTGCTTTGCCAGGGCCAGATAGGGCGTTACCTGCGCGGAGGAATCGCGCAGCCACATGGCATCGATGTCGCCGGTCACCACATAAGTATCCGGCTTGCCATCGTGGGTGCCGGGGAAGACGGTTGTATCCAGGGTATTGGGAAAGCAATTCTCGAAGATGGTGGCCAGCGGCCGGTCAGGGATTTGTTTTTGTACTTGTGTAATGGCATTCTCGACCGCCTGGCTGGTGAAATGCCGTGCCCCAACGGCGGGCCGCGCATGGGGGAGCTCCAGCGCCGATGCTGTGGCCAGTGGGGCGTTATCTGCCCACGTTTGCGAAGTAAGCGCGAGAGCAGCGGCTCCCTGCAGCCATGCCCGCCGGGTGATTGCGACCATTCTTATCTACTATATGCCTTGGAGATCTCTGTGATGGCGCGGTATCCCTGATCGATCGCCTGGTCGGTGTAGGCTGCGGCCGCAGCATCGGAATTAGCAATGGTGATGCGCCCGAACGGCTTACGGCCGATCTCGCAGGGTGACTGCCCCGCGGGCCAGTCCGGATCCCACAACGGGTTGTACTCGTAAGCGTATCCATGGGGCCAGCGATTCACCGTGATGGCATCGATGTCGCGGGCCGCATCGAAGCCGCCCGGCCCCAGTACGCGCTGCAGCTGATCGCGAATATTTCTCTCGAAGGTCTCGAACGATGTGCTCTGCAGATCGTAACGTCCGGCCCGTTGCTGCTCTCGCGCGTCCTGGCCAGGTTTGCATGGCGTGCGCAGCATACGCAACAGCATTGGATCCTCAGGTTTCTTAGGGCATTCATAGCCGCCGATGCTAACCGGTTGATCGAGGCCGATCGAGGTATGGTACATACCCGGGGTTGCGACGCGCTGCATCCCGAGCTTGGAGAATGAGGACCAGTTGCGAACTGCCACTACGGTGTAAACCAGTGGTACCTTTGCGCCGTACTTCAAGGCCTCTTTTTGTTTCTCTGGCAGCTCCGGACAGATAAAGGAGGTGACCATGTTCCAGCACGCCATCACCACTGCTTTGCCTTTTACCGCGGAGAGTTGTCCCTGCGGAGAAGAGTAAGTAATCTCCACTTCTTTCGCGGACGCGGGATCGCCCAGATGGCGAACCCGAACCACGGTGCTGCTCAGGCGAATTTTGATGGGTGAGCTGCTGCTGTCGAGCTGGCTGTAATCGGTGCTGGCGGTCACAATGTCCTCGGCGGTGTGCCCGGGTATCGCAGCCGGAACAAGCGACCGCACCAGCAGGCGCGCGATAGAAGCGTTGCCGTCAGGAAAATGAAACGTGTAGTCGTACTGCGGGGTTACGGCGCCCAGGGCGGTAAAGCTCAACCGCCCACCCGTTGGGGTTCGGTCCAGCCCCATTCCCTGGAATCCAGGGAATTCGATCGCCCAGCAATCGAGCGCGGGCACGGCGTCTATGCCAATACCATATAAGCCGTGGGTGTCGGTTTGATAGTAGGGGATCGTCCCCGGATGAGCTTTGACCACGTTCAGCAGAAAGTCTTTGTAACTCATCCGCGTAAGCCGGTCCTTCTTCTCGCTTTGCGAGAGACCCGGCATATAGTCGATAGTCGCCGTCTGGATCTTGACGATATCGCTCTGCACCTCCGGGGAAAGCGGCGTCTTCTGCAGGAACAGAGCCCACGCATCGGCTGACTGCCCACCACCTCGACGCCCGCCCGGCCTGCCCACCACCAGGCGATCGACGCCGAATGTCTCTTTATCGAAGAATACCGCCGGCTGCAGACCGTGATAGACCTGGCGATCCACGCACTTCGCTTCCAGTGCCGGCGGATCAATCCCCAGCTCCGAGAGCAGTTGATGGGCAACCGGACTGTACGGGAACGGCGACTCGATGGAGAGCGTGCCGCCGTTGGCGAGAAGCAAGCGGCCGCCGGGACGAAACTCGTTCCGTTTGGCGTGTCCGCCAAAATCGTCGTGATTGTCGAGAATCAGGATGCGGGCACCGTTGGCCGCCAGCTTGCGGTAGAAATAGGCCGCGGCCAGTCCGCTGATGCCGGCGCCCACAACCACCAGGTCATAGGTTTCGCCGGTTTGGGAGATTTGCCCGGCGTGGGCGAAGAAGCTTCCGTCGCGCACCGAATGCGCCACTTCAAAGGAGCCAGGATGGCTGCCGCGCATGCCGGTGAGTGCCGGCGGATCGTACCCGGGGGTGTCCTGCGACAACTGGGTCGCGGCTTCGGCGGTCCACGGTAATCCCGGCACGAGAGAGCCCGCGACCGCGCCACCGACTCCAACCGCTACACCATTCAGGAAGTCGCGGCGTGAGATAGGGCAGCCCATGCCTAATTCTTTATCGTGAGTCTTGCTATGGTCATCGGGGCCCATGAAGTCATCCTTTCCGGCAGATGGTTAAGAATGGTTGCCGTCCGCAAGCAGCTCATTCACAGCGCGAAAGGCCTGGTCGATCGCAACATCGGTGTACGCCGTTGCGCCGGAATCTGTGTTGGCAATCGCGATGCGTCCAAATTGTTTGCGGCCCACGATGTGCGGCTGCTCTCCTTCGGGCCACTCAGGATCAAAGAGCGGGTTGTATTCGTAGCCGTAACCATGGGGCCAACGGTTGACCGTAATGGCTTCTATATCTCTGGCGGAATCAAAGCCACCCTGGTGAAAGGTGCGCTGCAGTTGGTCGCGAAGGGTGCGCTCGTAGGTATCGAATGTGGTCGCCTGAATCTCCTGCCGACCGGCGATTTGTTGTTCTCGGACCGGCAGTCCTGGCTTGCACGGAGTCCGCGAGAGATGTAGCAGCACCGGCTCCTGCGGCCGCACCGAACTGTCGTACGAACCCATCTTCATGGGCCAGTTGAGACCGGCTCCCAACCAATATGCTCCCGGGGCAGAGACGCTGTGCACGCCAAGCTTTTGCAAAGAAGTCCAGTTGCGGATGGCAACGCTGGTGTATATCAAGGGAACCTTCACCAGGTAGTGCAGCGCTTCTTTTTGTTTTGCGGGCAAGGCGGGGCACAGGTAGGGGATAACCATATTCCAGCAGGCAAGAACGCAATGCCCGGCGCGCACGCTGAAGACCTGGCCGCCACTTGCATAGGCGACTTCCACTCCTTGAGCGGCAGACGGGTCGCCGAGATTCTGCACACGAACCACGGTGCTGTTGAGGCGAATGCGAAGCGGGGATCCATCACGGTCGAGCTGGCTGTAATCGACCTCTGCGATGACCACATCTTCCGCGCTACTTCCCGGCACCGCGGTCGGAATCAGATCGCGCACCAGCAAACGCGCAATCGACGCATTGCCATCAGGAAAATGAAATTGGTACGATCCGCCATTGGCGTATCCGGCGGCCGTATAGCTCATGCGCGGAGCAGCGCCAGGTTCCAGGTTCATCCCCTGAAACCCCGGTAGCCCTAGAGCCCAGCAGTCGAGCGCGGGCTCGGCATCGATGCCAACACCCCATTCGCCGTGGGTGCGCCTTTGATAGAACGGAACGACACCGGGATCGACCTTGGCCACGTTCAACAGAAAATCCTTGTAGCTTATGCGCGAAAGACGGTCTTTTTTCTGCGCGGATGTTAGATCGGGAAGGTAGTCGATGTTGGCTTCCTCAATGCGGGCCACATCGCGTTGCACCGCCGGGGACAGAGGCGCCTGGGCAAGAAACTCCGCCCAGGACTTGGATTGGTGGGCACTGTGTTTGTGCCTGGGCACGCCGACCACCAACTTGTCGGCGCCAAATGTCTCCTGGTCGAAGAAAATACCTTCAGAGAGCCCCAGTGACTGATAGGTGCTCTGATCGCTGTACTTTTTCTCAAACGCCGGCGGATCGATTCCGAGCTTCTGGATCAGTCCTCCGGCTTCGGGGCTATAAGGCGTGGGGCTATCGATCTCGAGCGTTCCGCCATTGAGCAGGGCGAGCCGCCCGTCCAGATGAAATTCATTCCGCTTTGCGTGGCCGCCGAAATCGTCGTGATTCTCGAGAATGAGAATGCGTGCCGAGGTCCCAACACGCTCACGAAAGAAATGAGCCGCGGCCAGACCGCTGATTCCGCCACCCACCACGACCAGGTCATATTTCTCGCGGAGCTCTATGGGCTTTCCGGCTTTGCTCCAAAAGGTGCCATCGCGCAAGCTGTGCGCGGTTTCGAAAGATCCAGGGTGACTACCGCGCAGGCCCGTCGATATGGGTGGAGCGTATCCGGGACGGTTCTGCGGCTCCGGCGCCTGGCCCGCGTTAGCCATTCCGCTGCGAGGGAACATGGAGGAGCCCACCATCATGGCGGCCCCATTCATGAAATCGCGCCGGGTAATTGTCCGGCCCATTCCGAGTTCCCGGTCGCGTGCGCTCAGACTAGTAATTATGCAAACTTATAAAAAGAGCTGCCTCGCGTCAAGCAAGAAGCGGCGGCATCGCGCACACTCAGCCGGCTTGGGTGTCGCCACCCTTCACGGTTTCACAACGGTCACAACGGTGGCCCAAATTGCGCGTTCAGGCAAGTGGTGATGCAGAGAAACGTTACCGGCATCAGTCGACGGAACAATCGCTGTCCGCCAAGAAATACAAGCCGATTATGCTGTTGCTTTTAACTTGTATACACGGTGCCCGTTCTCCCATACCAAGGTGTGAAAGAGCTTCAGCGTTGTATTGGCCTTCAACACGGTGAGCGTTTCGCGGGCTACGCACTTGCCCGCCAGCCTGGCTGCACCTGGATTGCCTCCCTGGGGAATACCCGCACCGTGTCCGTCGGTGCAGGAGCAGTCACTGCCAAAGAACAACTTGTCTTTGTGCCGCTTGAGAAAGTCGGCGGTGAAGCCTGGATCGCGGGTGAGGGCATTGTTGCCGGAGTTCGCCGAAAGATCAGCGTAGAGGTTGGGATAATCGGAGAGCCATTTGTCGGTAATGCCGCCGCGCACGATGGGCGTTCTGGGGTAGTCCTTGTCGTTGGCATAGTCCGCGCTGATATTGGCCCAAAACGCGTCACAGTGTCCGACGAAGGTAGTCTTTGGAAACTCCTTCAGGACCGCGTCGAAGCGCCTGAAGCCGGTGTTGAATACGCCTTCGGTTGGGGTGTGCGGAACTTCCTGAAAGTGGATGGTCACGGGGACATCGAGCTCGGCGGCGGCCGCATAGAGCCGCTTCATCTCCGGCCCATCGGCTTCGACATGATATTTCACTTCGCCGAAGCCGTGGGCTCCGGCCTTTACCGCCTCGGTCAACAGCTTTACCGCGTCGGGCGCGGAGACGTTGGTGCTTACGGAGTAACCGGCAAAACGTGTTGGTTCCTGGGCCATGAAGTGTTTGCAGTCGTCGGCCGCGGTAAGCCGAGCCAACATATATGCGGCCTGACAACCCGATCCGTTCAGATGGGCGAGGTTCGCCTCCAAGGTGGGCCGGGGATGAAAGTGACAGTCGATCACTGGGCTACCCCACAGGTTTGCTGTCTCCGGGGGCAACTGAGCCTTGACCACGCGCGCCGCCGCGACCGCTACCATGGACGTAAGAAAACTTCTGCGATTGATTCCCATTAGAACGATCCTTTACGGGTTGACCATGAGCGAGTATAGGCTGCCTGACCAGAGACGAACGTGCGCTCGAATTAGTTTTAGCTATTTGTCGTTGGCCAGGATCAGCCGGATCGACAGAAGCAACAATCAGTAAGCGTCTGCATTCGTTTGGCCGAGCGAACCGGAGGGTGGCGCAAGGTGAGCTAACAACTCCGCCTGGGCTTGCGGCGGCGCGATCATCAAGAGGCGGTCGCCGGGCTGTAAGACGGTGTCGGGCCGAGCTCGCAAAACCGTCTTGCCGCGCAGTATGGCGGCCACCTTCGAATCTGCGATTGAGCCGCCAAGAACCCGCGATTGCAGCTGCTTACCCACCCAGGGACTCTCCGGACGAAGGGCTCCAATCATCAGCTGGGAACCATCGGGAAGATCCAGCGCCACGCCCGATCGCAACAGAGTTGCGAGGTGAAGATGGGTGATTGGTTGGGGCAGGGAAATCTTGCCTTGCTCCAGGAGCCGCAGTGCAATCTGAACATGCTCGGCAATATGCGCGGGCGAATCGGAACGCCCGTCTACCTGGGCTTCATAAAGACTGCCGTATTTGAAGAATGACGAGAGATTGATTTGAATCGCAAAGCTCAGCATGACAGCGAGTCCGGCGGGAACGAGTAGCTGATAACCGCCAGTCATCTCGACTACCATCAGCAAGGTCGCGATGGGAACCCGGGCGGCACCGGCGAACACGGCCGCCATCCCAACGATCACCAAACCCGCTGGAGGAACATGGGCAACTGCCGCAAAGACACCACCTAGCATCGAGCCGACAAAGAGACTGGGAGCGAAAATGCCTCCCGACCCGCCCGAGGAGACAGTAAAGGACAAAGCCAGCATCTTGGCGACGACAAGAACCAGGAGTAGCCCCAAGGCCAGCCGGCCGTCAATCGCTTCCTGAATCCAACCGTATCCACCGCCCAGTACCTGAGGCAAGCGGAGAGCCATTAAGCCCAGGAGTAGACCGCCGACGCCGGGCTTGGTCCACGCGGGTATAGGTAACGCTGCAAACAGATCGCGGAAACGATAGAACACCTCGGGCAAGATGGAAGCGAGGACGCCACTCGCAGCCCCGAGAGCAATGTACCAACCGTAATCTGCCAGGCCTGTGGCATACAGGTGGGAGGGGACCTGAAAGAGGGAGTGCCATCCGACGAACCACCCATTCACGGCGTAAGCGACGATCGCGGCCAGCATGCAGTAAAGAAGAGCGCCAGCCTCGAAGTCCATACCGCCGTAGAGAACCTCGACGGCGAAGATGGCAGTGCCGATCGGGGAACGGAAGATCGCGGAAAGCCCGGCAGCCATGCCCATCAAGACCACCAGCCGCCGTTCGTACTCGGAGCGGTGGAGCAGCTTTGCGTAGATTGAGCCAAAGCCAGCGGTGATAAGTGCGGTAGGGCCTTCGCGCCCGGCGGATCCCCCGGAGCCGATGGTAATTGCGGAGGCAATCATCTTTACCGGAGCCACCCGCGCCCGGATGGCTCCTCCTGTCCAGTGGAGGGCCTTGACCACTGTATCCGTGCCGTGGCCCTCGGTCTCGGGTGCGAGGCCGTAAACAAGAGCTCCCGAGAGCAGCCCGCCGACGGTAGTGGAGAGCGGTATCAGCCACAACCCATGAGGACCGATGACCTGGCGAAGAACTCCGCCCTCTTCCTGAAGTCCGGGAGGGTGGTAACCGGCGATGGCGAAGAGGAAAATCCTGAAAGAGAAGCGCAAGGTCCAAATAAATAACTGTGCGCTCAGGCCGCCAATAACGCCGAGCACAAGTGAATCTACAAGGAGTCGCGGCCTGTCTCCGGTTTTCACGAACCTTGTTCCACCCCTCTAACACAGCGACAGACAATACCAAGCGCGACCGGCGCATTACGGCGCTGACCTTACACTCAATTGGATTCAACGAGGAGTAAAATAGTCTAGTCGGAATGAGTGGCGAATATTCGGGCTGAACGCGAAAAAAGCAATGCGGCTGCGCAGGATAAAGGATCTCAACGGCTATACGATCGGAGCCATCGACACAGATATCGGGTCGGTCTCCGATTTCTACTTCGATGATCGGCAGTGGGCCATCCGCTATATTATGGTTTCCACCGGCATCATCTTCTCCGGACGCAAAGTCTTAATCTCACCCCTGGCTTTGCGGCATCCAGCCTGGAGCCCGCTGCATCTTTATGTGAACCTGACCTGGGAACAAGTGCACAACAGCCCCAGCATTGATCTCCATCAACCTGTTTCCCGCCAGCACGAGGCCGAGCACCATCGACATTTTGGGTGGCCCTACTACTGGGAGGGGAGCGGTGTGTGGGGCTCCTGGCCAACGCCACAGGCGCTCGCGGATGCGCCAAGAATGGGGTCGACGACGGCAATGAAAGATCGGTCGCCTGATCCACATCTGCGGAGTACGCACGAGGTTTCCGGCTACCATATGAAGGCGAGAGACGGGGAAATTGGCCACCTTGAAGATTTTTTGTTTGACGACGAGACCTGGGAGATTCGGTACCTGATCGTAGACACCAAGAATTGGTGGCCGGGCAAGAAGGTGTTGTTGAGGCCACAATGGATCAGGGGCGTGAATTGGGCCAAGCGGGAGATTCATGCCCGAGTAGCCCGGCAGACGATTCAGAGCAGCCCTGAATGGAATCCCGATTCGCCGGTTAGCAGGGAATATGAATTGCGCCTGCATCAACACTACGGCTACACACCTTACTGGACGACAAACAACAAGCACAGACTCGCGGGCTAGAGCAGTTTCGCAATTGGTGTAGACCGAAGCCCGTAGGCCTTTTCGTGGTTTTCTTCCAAGGAAAACCACACCTCGCGATCTGCTTGAGACCACAGTAATTGCGAAACTGCTTTAATGGCCGCGAGAAGACCCTTCCTAGGTTGAGAAAGGAACGCTTAAGGCGTTCTTATGGCATCTCACAAGAGTGTCACCCGGGTGGCGGAAAACCACCCGGGGCTGCTGTGTGCGTGCACTGTGCTTTACCCTAGTTGGTACGGATAAATAGGGCCTCTGGGCTGCCGTCCGCGAGCGTGGCAGTTACCCTCACCTGTTCGCCCTTCTCGGGATCGAATCTCTCACCTTCTACCGCTCCCACGGCGGTCTCGGCCACTGTCTTCGGATCGATATGGAAGGACTCGGTGGCGCCTGCGGAGTCTTTGATGGTGAGCAGATGCTGGTGCCTGTTGAACTTGGTAACCGACCCGCTGATCTTCTGAAGCGGCCCCCCACCGAGGTCCTGCAATGCGACCGCCGTCCGCTCGTCGCCCTCGCCGCAGTAGTAGACGATCACGTGATTCCCCTTTTTTGAGAAGGCGTCTGCAGGAGTCGAATCCGCTCTGAGGACCTTTGCGAAGTCGAGCGATAGGTTCGACACCGTCATATCTTTGAAAAGCCCTTCCGAGCCGTCGTCGGTGTTGATGAGGATGGTTTTGTTGGTTGAATTGATGTTAGTAACGGTACCTGCCAAGGCATGAACGACCTGTTGAGCGTTTGCAGCAAAGGCAGATAAAGAAAACAATCCTACGAGCCAACACGCTTGAGAGAGTGCTCTCAGCATAGATTGCTCCCCCCTTTCTGGAGCGCGGCAATTATAACTCTCAAAATTCTCGGGTGGCAGCGATAATTGGGCATTTGACTCGCTGGTTTTTCCATGCCTTAGTCGATGTATGGTAAAAAGGATGAGTCGAGGCGGAAATGAGAGTCTGCCCGTGTTACAACCGGCGCTCGCTAACCTAAGGGGCACCGCGCGGGGTAAGTGTGGCCGCTTCACCACCAGCCGCCGAAGAGAAGAACCCCCCGCAGCGTCGTTCGTTACAGCAAGGAACCGACGCGAAATATTGTTTGCTCGCCTTGGAGGCTCCAGTAAGGTTTGTTCTCGCTATCCGGAGATAGTCTATGGAGTCCCATGCTCGCGAGCAACCATCGCTCGGGGCGTCTTATAAGTGCAGTGACAACGCCTTGCGGCGCTTCGATGAAACCGGTACGCGGCTCGCCCTTCCGGGCCGGGCCATGATTTTCGAAGAGAGCCAACGCTCCAATCAGGTGTTTGTCATCCGTGGGGGGCGAGTAAAGCTATTCAGCACCTCCAGAGAAGGCCGCAAGATGATCATCAGAGTCGCCGGGCCGGGAGATATCCTGGGCCTGAACGCGGCCCTCAATGATTTGCCTTACGAAGTGACTGCACAGACGCTGGAACCTTCGCAACTTATAGGCGTGCGACGAAAGGATCTTCTCTGGCTGCTTGAAACATTCCCCGAAGTAGGGCGAAAGGCCGCGCAGGTGCTGGCCAACCAATATCGTGAACTGTACTTAGATACCCGGCGGCTGGCGCTCTCCGGTTCGGCCTCGGGCCGGCTGGCGCGCTTGTTGCTGGATTGGGCGGCGCCCGCTACCGATAGTATGCTTTCGCCTAGCTTCACTATGGTGTTCACCCATGAGGAGCTGGCCAATATCGTAGGGACCTCGCGCGAGACGGTGACCCGGCTGCTCAATCGGTTTGAGCGCAATCACATAGTGGAGCGGCAGGGCGCGTCGTTGGCGATACTAGACCCTACACGGCTCGATAAGCTTGCAGAATAGATTCTGTCTCTTCCGCCCGGGCGCGGCTCGAGAGCTGCAGGGTGCGCCGGCTCGGGCCCTGTTGGCATCTTCTCGAGCCGGCGACCATCACACGTCAAGCCGCCTTAACTTCGATGGTCTTGGGTGGCGCGGCTTTGGGCAGCGTGATCTCCAGGACCCCGCTCGCCAGGCGGGCCATAATCTTCTCCGGGTTGATGGAGCTTGGCAAAGCAATACGACGGCACAATTCAGTGGCAGATAGTTCGCTGTATTTGACCTCGCCGCCTTTTTTCTCTTCTTTTTTCTGCTCATTCTTACCGCGGATGTAGACTGCACCGGAGTCTGCCTGAATACTTAGATTCTTCGCTTCGAAGCCCGGCACCTCGGCGCGGATGGTGTAGCTTTCGTCTGATTCGCTCATTTCGATCGGAACGGGGCGTAGGAGCTCTGCCTCAGCACGGAACCAGTCATCTAAATCCCAGCCGTCACCACGGCCGCGTTGTTGAAAAAAGCTGAAGGCGCGCCTGGCTGTTTCCTGGCTCAGTGCATCGAGTTCATCGAGGAAGTTCATGGTTTGGGGGAACAGGATTGTGGTTTTGCTGGACATATTGGGTTTGGTTGCAATGGCTGTAGACATAGGTTCTCCTTTGGTGGTTTTGTTTGCGTAACCCGCACGATTACCGATTACCGATCGCATCGGCGGTAGGTGGACCCTCGTCGAGTTTGTGACAGCCCAGGAACTTGACCACGACACAAGCAGAGCGTGGTGAAATCAAGGGCCCGGCGGTGGTGCTGAGAGAAGAAGCGGAATCGGGGCGGTGTTCCGATTACGCCGGTCTTCATGTAAAGCACGCCATAACGATCGAGGATCCAAATCAATTGTGTGGCAAAACAGAGCTGCTTGTCTGTGACCGGGATCACCAAGAGCGAAAAAAGTCGGCTCATTTCGACCCGGCGCGCGCGCCCCGGTGAAATGGCCAGAGCGGTTCCCATCTGCGTAGTGTGGCCGTCCACGATATCTGGGCACTAGCGATGACGGGGGATTAATTGGGCGAAACTATACGTAACCGCAACAGTGATGACGGTGGCAAACACCTGGCTACTCGGCTCTGAGAGCGTGCATGGGCTCGACGGTCGCGGCGCGACGGGAGGGCAGATAGCAGGCAAGACAGGCGACGGCAACCACACCGATCGTGATGGTGGCGTAGGTAAGCGGATCTACCGGACTCACATTGAAAAGGATCGAGGACATCAGGCGCATGGTGACAAAGGCTGTGACCAGACCGCAGGCTGCGCCAATGAGGGTGAGCCGCAGTCCCTGGCGTACAAACATGGCCGTCAATGTCTCGCGCTGAGCACCTAGCGCCATGCGAATGCCGATCTCGCGGGTGCGTTGCGATACGGAATAGGAGATGACTCCATAGATGCCTACGATCCCGAGTAGGAGAGCCATGCTTCCCGCGACGCAGAGCATCACCAGGGTAAAGGAAGTGCGCGCCATGGATTTGGTGTAAAGGGTGCCGAGGGTGGAAACATCCGCCAGAGGCACGTCGGGATCGACCGACCAGACTTTCTCCTGGACCTCGTTTATGAAGGCGCGAGAGCCGGCACGCGGACTACGCAGGGTGAACGCGAGATTGCGTCGCAGTGTCTGTTTTTGGCCCTCGTAACGGTCGAGCATCACGGGCCAATAGGCCGAACTGGGCGCCGCTTTGTCCACGCCGTCATCGTGCATGTCCTGAACCACACCGACAATCTCGCGCCAGTCATCGGTGTTGGCCACGCGAACCCTCTTACCTATCGCGCCATTGGGGTCATGCCAATACTGGCGCGCAAAATTCTCCGAGATGATGACGACCGGCCTTTTCTGGTAGGTGTCAGTCCAGGTGAGATCGCGCCCGGCCAGGAGTTGCGTGCCCAGAGTTGCGAAGAAGCCGGGTGAGACGAATTTGAAGCGGCGTATCGGCGGTAGCTCGCCCTCACCATACACATGGTCCTGGGCGAATAGAACATCGTTCGAGCTGCGCCCATCCATGGGCACCGCAGTGGAGAAGCTGACGGAGGTCACTCCTGGAATGGCCGCGAGCTTGTTCACAATGTCCTGGTCCATGTGTACGACGCGTTCGGCTTGATCGTCTGCTATCTGCGCTTCCGGAATGTAAAAGCGGAAGGTCTGTACTGTATCCGGGGCGACGAAGCCTGGATCCACATGCATCAAGGCGTGAAAGGTGCGGATCATGAGCCCGGAGCAGATGAGCAGGACCAGGGCAAGCGCGACCTGCACCACAACCAGGGTCTGACGGGCGCGATGCCGTTCACGGCCCTGGCTTAGCGCGCGGCCACCCTCGCGGAGACCGCTGTTGGCATTTGCGCCCGCGTATTTGAGGACGGGGATAAGACCGATGAGCAGACTGGTAAAGAGGCTGAGCCCGAGGGTGAAAAACAGCACCGGGAGATCGATGCCAATTTCATGGATACGGGGAAGGCCGGTGGGCGCCATCGACACCAGAAGGCGCAATGCACCATAGGCCAATGCCAGCCCGATCAGGCTGCCGGCAACGCCGAGGACGAAGCTCTCCAAGAGCAGCTCGGCCGCGATGCGTCGCCAGCCAGCACCCAGGGCAGAACGAATGGCCAGCTCCTGACGACGCCCTTCGACCCGGACCAGCAACAGATTGGCAACGTTTGCGCAAGCGACCAGCAGAACCAGAACGATCGAGCCCATCAGAACCCACAAGACATTGCCTACGTTACCGACAACGTCTTGCTTGAGCGGGCGGAGATTGGGCGCGAGCCGCACTTTTTCAAAAATGCTGACGCTGAATCCCTCCGGGGCGGGGAAGCTGCGCAAGACCACGGGAAGGAGCCGCGCCATATCTGTGCTGGCCTGTTCCATGGAGACTCCGGGCTTGAGGCGGGCAAGCGCGCGCTCACTGAAGTCGCCGAGTTTGGTTTTATTGCGATCCCATTGGAAAGGCAGGAAGAGCGCGACATCCGGTTGATCGAGAAAGTGGAATCCCTGGGGCAGAACGCCGATGATCTCTCTCGGCTTTCCACCTACGGTGAGGGAGTGCCCAATGACAGATGACGCGCCGCCGAATTTCCGCTGCCAATAACCATAGGAGAGCACCACGGTTTGCGGCGCACCTGCCGAGTCGTCTTTGCGGTTAAATAGCCGCCCCAGAACGGGAGCAACCCCCAGGATGGGCAGCGTGCCATCGGTAACATCGAGCCCGGGCACGTGTTCCGGTTTTCCCGCACCGGTCACGTCCACCGAATCGCCGTCGTAGGCGCCGATATCCTGAAGCGTGGTGTTCTGCTCGCGATCGATAAAGTAGATGGAGGGCGACATATTCAGTTCTGCGAAGCCAATGCCCGGCGCGGAGTGCCACACGCCGATCAATTGCTCGGCATGGGGGTAGGGAAGCGGCTTCAGGAGCACGCCCTCGACTACGCTGAAAATGACCGTGTTTGCGCCCACACCGACGGCGAGAGTAATGAGGGTAATGGTGGTAAACAGCGGAGACCGGCCGAGCCTGCGCAGGACCTGCTTGAGGTGGTCAGCGAGCGTTGCCATGCATAGGCCTCCGGGTACACGTGCGAGCAGCCGGGTGAGCGGCTGGCTTCCCAGTGAGATGTATTACGCTATCGGGCGAAGGAAGGTTCCGTCGAGTGGGAGAATCGCAGGACGGAGTTGATTCTTGGGGAAGGGATGCCCCATTGAGCCTTGTTTTGGCTTGAATGGGGCCCGGGAGAGAAGATATTCCTTAACAGGCTGCGGAAAAAGTCGGTTCGAAGGGGAAGCAGGAGTCCTAACAGATCCCTTAAAAAATGGACGGGTGCCCCACGTTCGCCTAAGCGTACGTGGGGCACCCGTCCATTTTCTACGGGGATCTGTTAGGAAACTGACTCCGCTCGGGTTGAGTTCTCACGCAGACACTGAAGCCCGTACCCATTAAAAAAGTGAGTTTCTCCGCAGCCTGTTAGGCTGCCCGATGCGGAAGAGTCCAATCAGGACGGATGTAGTGGCAAGTGTAGCCATTTGGATAGCGTTCCAGATAGTCCTGATGTTCGGGCTCCGCTTGCCAAAAGGGACCTGCCTTCTCTACTTGCGTCACGACTTTTCCCGGCCAGATGCCAGAGGCATTGACGTCCGCGATGGTGTCTTCCGCGATACGTTTCTGCTCGTCGGTCGTATAAAAGATCGCGGAGCGATAGCTCGTTCCACGGTCGTTTCCTTGCCGATTCAATGTGGTTGGATCATGAACCTGAAAGAAGAACTCCAGCAGCTTGCGGTAGCTCAGCTTCTGCGGGTCAAAGACGATCTCTATGGCCTCGGCATGGGTGCCATGATTGCGATAGGTGGCGTTGGGAACATCACCGCCGCTGTAGCCGACACGCGTCGAGATTACACCCGGGTAGCGACGCAACAAGTCCTGCATGCCCCAAAAGCAGCCACCAGCGAGTATTGCAGTTTCCTGGGAGGATGACATTTTCTATTTCTCCTTCTTGGACTCAAATAGCTTGAGATATTCACCGTAGCCTTCGCTTTCCATCTCTTCCAGGGGAATGAAGCGAAGGGAGGCCGAATTGATGCAGTAACGCAATCCCCCTGCATCCCTGGGACCGTCATCAAATACATGACCCAGGTGGCTGTCAGCGTGGGTCGACCGCACCTCAGTCCGGATCATTCCGAGACTGTCGTCGGACAGTTCCTCGACGTTTTCGGGTTCCACAGGCTTGGTGAAGCTGGGCCAGCCACAGCCGCTGTCAAATTTATCGAGGGAAGAGAAAAGTGGTTCGCCGGAAACGATGTCCACGTAGATGCCTGGGGCGTCATGATCCCAATAGGCATTCTCAAAGGGACGTTCTGTGGCAGCCTGTTGGGTTACCCGAAATTGTTCGCGGGAGAGACGAGAGACAGCGTCCGTGGTTTTGGTGTATTGGGCCATAAGACCTCCTGGTTCATGCGATCCTTCTGCCGGCCAATTATTCGATCACTGCAACCGCGGAATGGATGCAAGGGAATTGGGGATCGCCCCATGATACCTGTTGCGGCGGTTCGGCGGCTTGCGGGGGATCCCACCCTCCCCTATACCGGCACATACTGGTTTAGATAGCGCTTGGCCATGCGGAAGCCGACCTTATAGGGTTCGCTGAAATCCGGACCCGGATTCTCGGATGCGCCGTAGAGTTCGTCTTCGTGCTCGATGCTCATCGCTCCGTCATAACCGACGCTTTGCAAAACGCCGAAGAACTCTGGCCAATTGATACTGCCCATACCGGGAATGCGGAATTGCCACCACCGGGCCTGGTCTACCGGGACGATTCCGCCCCGGCGCACGATGTCCCAGTGAATCCGGGTGTCCTTCAGGTGGACGTCATAGATCTTGTCCAAGAAGTCTTTGGCGGTTTGAATGGGATCCATCATTTGCCACAGGAGATGAGAGGGGTCGTATTGCAGGCCGACATAGGGGGAATCCTTGAAAGCGGTGAACAGCGCTTCGAACCCCACCGGGCTGGTGGCAATGTTGGGGCCGCCCTGCCAAGGCTCCCACAAGATGCGCACCTTGTACTGCTGGCAAGCGGCGAAATACTTTTCGTTGTAGACACGCACGATCTCGTCCACTTGCGCGGCAAAGGTTTTGGAGGGATCTTTGCCGGACTGCGTCCCGATATAGGGAACCCCTAGCTTACCCGCCAGTTCGATCGTTTTCACGAAGTTGCTGTTTTCCCGCTCGCGCTGCGCGGGATCCGGGGCGATGTGATTTCCACCCACTTGAAGGGCCGAAACGTGCATCGGTTTCGATGACAGATGACTCTTTATGCTTCCGATCTCCTCATCCGTGAGCTTGGTCGTGTCCAATCCTGGTACACCTGCTCCCGCGTTGAGGATCATGTTGTTGAATCCTTCCTGCAGGGCGAAGTCAACGTTGGATTCGGTATATTTGGCTAAAATGCCAAGACGCGGCTTCCATTCTTTCGGGCGCGCTCCCGCTTTAGGCAAAGCCGCCAGGAAGGCCGCTGCAGTTGCGGATCCGAGTAAAGCGCGCCGGCTCAGATTTCCGGTGGTCATGAGGGGTCTCTCGTAAGGCGCCACAGTTTCCTCTCTTTCTTACTTCTCAGGTCCCGATAGCGCCTTGTTCGAGCGCGAGCTCAGGCAATCATTGGGTGACATCGTTCGTCCTCGAGCATTATATTTGTCCGCGCATGCCGCGAAAGGCCAGGGACAAATGGTGCCCATGATTAGCCGCCGTAGATTTCTCAGTTCGTCTGTAGCCGCCGGCGTATGCTCCCGGTTGGCCTTCGCCAAAGAGCAGGCCCTGCGCATCGGGGTCACGGACTGGAACCTGGACCTGGGAGCAAACCCTGAGGCTGTGCCGCTGGCCGCGAAATTGGGATTTGAGGGGGTGCAGATATCCTTCGGGCGAAAGCTCGTGGACGGCAAGATGCCGGTTGACAATCCGGAGGTGATTGCCCGCTACCTCAGCCTTTCCCAGCAATATAAGATTCCGATCGATGGAACCTGCGTCGATAAACTGCATGACAATGGTCTGAAGAGCGACCCGTCGGCCGGGAAGTGGGTGCTCGATTCCATCCGGCTGACCAAGGCCCTGCATACGAAGGTACTACTGCTGCCCTTCTTCTCCCGCTGGGCTCTCCAGACGAAGGCGGAAATGGATTATGTGGGGGATGCGCTGCGCGAGCTGGCGCCGGAAGCAACCAATGCGGGAGTCATCCTGGGTTTGGAGGATACTATCTCTGCTGAAGATAACGTGCGCATCATGGAGAGGTCGCGCTCCGCGAACGTGCTGGTGTACTACGACGTGGGTAACTCGACACAGGCTGGATTCGATCCGGTGAAAGAGATCAGCTGGCTGGGGAGAGAGCGGATTTGCCAGTTCCATATTAAGGATAATCCGCACTACCTTGGTGACGGAAGCATTCAGTTCGGGCCCATCATGCAGGCGATTCGGGATATTGGGTTTTCAGGTTATGCCAACCTGGAGACGGATGCGCCGGCGAAGCACTTGGAACCGGACATGCGCAAGAACCTGGCGTACATCCGCAGTGTGATGACGCAGTCCTGGCGGCAGGGGAGATGACAGGGCAGTATATCCTTGGGATTCGTTGAGAGAGGTTGGTTAGAATGAGCCGGATCAGTCGTCGCAGCTTATTGGCTACGACCGGAATAGGCATCTTGTCTGGCGGCCTCCGCCGGGTTTTCGGTGTCGAATCGAGCAACGATTCTGCTGCTGGGAGCCAGAAGGAACCGCTTGCCCTGGCGAAGTACCAGCCGGTAAGCATGCTCCACTTGAAAGAAACACAGGTGCCGCGAGCGAGATACCCGGTCATCGATTTTCATACCCACCTGACATTCTCGACCCAGGTAGAGAAGGGTGTTTCTCTGGGCGCGGAACGCAGGATCGTGGGTCAGCCGGAGGAATTGCTGCCGGTCATGGAGCGCAGGAATATCCTTGCCTTGACCAACCTCACCGGCGGTTTTGCAGGTGGCCTGGAAAGTACGGTCGCGCAATACGACAAGCGCTTTCCGACGCGCTTTTATACTTTCACCGAACCCTCGTATAACCTGTTTCAACAACCGAAGTATCCTCAGCTGCAGGCCGACGCTATCATCGCTGCCCACCAGTCGGGCGCCCGTGGTCTAAAGATTTTGAAGACCCTCGGCCTTTCTTTGCGGGAGCAAACGACGACCGGCAACCTGGTTAAAGTGGATGATCCCCGATTTGACCCGATGTGGGAGGCTTGTGCTGGTCTGCGCATGCCGGTCGCCATTCACGTATCCGATCCACTGGCATTCTTCACGGCAACGGATCGCTTCAACGAGCGTTACGAGGAACTGAACAATCACCCTGATTGGTCCTACTTCGGAGCCGGGTTTCCCTCCAACGCGGACATTCTGGAAGCACGCAATCGAGTCTTTGCCCGCCACCCCAGGACAAACTTTGTCGCCTTACATGTCGGTAACTGCGCCGAAGACCTGGAAAACGTTTCGCAAAACCTGGATCGTTTCCCCAATATGTATGTAGACATTGCCGCCCGTCTGAATGAGCTGGGCCGGCAGCCGAGGGCGGCACGCAAGTTCTTTGACAAGTACCAGGACCGGATTGTTTTTGGAACCGATGCTACACCGCATGGAGATCAGTTCCCGCAACAGGTGTTCAACGATAAGCTGTATGAAATCTACTTCCGATTTCTAGAGACAGATGATGAATACTTCGACTACGCTCCGGCACCGACACCTCCGCAAGGCCGCTGGAAGATATCGGGAGTCGATCTGCCCGATGGAATTTTACACAAGGTTTACAACCAGAATTCAGCTCGGCTGCTGCGCGTAGAGATTGGCTGACGAACTCTGCGCCTGCTTTGCTAAGGCATCTGCAGCGCGCATGGCCAAGTACATAACGGTCAAGGTAGGGTTAGCACTCCCTGCGGAAGGAAAAACGGAAGCACTGGCAATACTTAGATTTGGAATTCGATGAACCCTCAAGTGGGGATCAACCACGGAGTCCGAAGGACTCGTTCCCATTCGGGTTGTGCCCGCAGGATGGGCAAGATCCATGGACAAACCCGCCATCCCAAGCTCTGAATTTAGAATCTCAGGCCTCCAATGCAGATCGCAAACCTGGGCAAGGTTGGCCTTCCAGTAGCGATCGATTTTTTCAACCATCACTCGGAAAATACGCTCGTCCGCATCTGTTCTGTGCCAGTCAAGCTTTAGCTTGGGGAGCTGCAGGGCGCCTTTCTGATCGGAAAGGGAAATGCGGTTGTGCCATTGGGGCAGCTGTTCGATGCGGATAAATATGTGCAGACCCACGTTAGGGGGCCAGTAATTTTGTTTTCGCATCCATTTCCATTGTGTTGTCCAGAACAACGAGGGCGAGTCTTTCAGAATCGCCTGTATGTCCTGATAAGGAATGGCTAGTTGGCCGCGTTTGAGGCGTTGGATTACCTCTTTGGCCTTGGTCAAGGCGGAGGAATCGGGATATTCCGCTCCAATTTCAAAATAAGCGCTGCCGATTCCATGCTCTCTCTGGACTTCCGGACGCAACTCGAAATGCAAATGCCGTTCCGAGTGTGGCCTGATGCGGTCATTCAAGATCCGATTCGTCAATGCGCGATCGCGGGGGCGCATGGCTGCTGCATTCACTCCCAGGTGATCATTGAAATAGCGGCCTAGCGCGTCGCAGCCACGCGAGATGCAACCGTTCGATTGCCGGTCCGCCAACAAGAGCAAACGCGTTGTCTCCAGGGTTCCGGCAGCGATGAGATATTCGTTTGCCACCACGCGCAAGGTTTTTCCAGCGTGGTTGATGCAGCTTATGGCTGTGATCTTTTTAGAATCAAAATCGAAATCAAAATGTGAAGCGGTCGCGCCGAGCCAAATTTCGAGGTTCTCTAGGCTCTCGATTTCTTTGCGAAAGATATAGGCCAGATTATGGTTCTTACGGGTTGGCCGTTTGGGCCATCTAAGGCAAAAATCGATATCGTCCCTGGGAAGGATAGCCTGGGGTTCAAGGTCTTCCGAAATATCCCCTTCGTAAGGCTCACTACCAATTTCCATGAGAGCCTCGATTTCTGGCCGGTACGAATCTAGTTCGGCACTATCGAGGGGCCACCCCTCCAGGTCCAGATAAGGGCGGGGCAGCATATCACTGGGGCTGAGGGGAAGGAGTTTTCCGGACCACATCAGCGATGATCCCCCCAAGGCTCTGGACCTGCCTAATAGGGCGCCATCGTACTTATCGCCGGCATTGTCGACTTCATTGAGCGTAGCTACGGTGGGGTCAACCGTCCGAAGGCCGCTTTCCACGACAATAATACGGAGCCGCTTGTCCCGGGCCAGGCGCGTGGCGGCAATCAGTCCCGCCATCCCAGCGCCAACGATACAAACCGAAGCGGACAACTCAATGTTGTCAGAGGAGATTTGATCTAGTTCCCGTAGCGCCATGTCGTTGCTTTCCTGCGGCCCACGGGGCTATCTGTTCGAGATGGGCGACATATTTTGGGGCCTGTCCGCACGGAGCACCTCGGCGACATGGTTGTTGCTAATAGAAAACACTAAAGCGGCCCCTGGCGGCAAGCCATACAACTTCAGCGGCTTGCTGGAAGGCGCAAACAAATACAGGGCGGAGAGCCAATCCGCCCCAGGCAAGGCCTATTATCGCAGTTCCAGCTGCTTGGCGGGGAATGGGTGTCAGGTCGCCAAATTTCTGCAAAATGGGTCTGGTTACAGGACGAGAGCGGCCGACGCGTATGTTGGGCTCAATGTCGAGGGGCGTACAAAAGCGAGAGGGCGATTTCTCTTGCGAGATCTCGCCCTCTCATTTCCGATTTTCAGAGATCCGGTTCGGGTTCCAGATCACAACGCTTGTTATCCCAGAATCGCTCGGCACCCACGAGCAACAGCCCGTACTTTTACCTCACTCTTCGGTACCACACTCGTCGCAAGAGCGTTCTGCCTGCCGTCCTTTCCAGTTACCCGGACCGAGCCTCGTTGCCGAGTCTCGAAGACGACTGCTAGTCCGCTCTCTCCTTCTGGAAGATCACTCTTCCTCTGAAACCAATAGTACTCTCCACACATAGGAATGCTAGTGGCTGTAGTAATTTTCTGTTGTGGAAATGGCGTAACAGAAAGTGGAAATTCGGTGTGTAATCCGGTTGCTTTCGATATTAGTTATGCTTGCTGTTTGTAAGCTATTTCTATGAACCCACTCGTCGCCATAGCGTGGCTAACCGGCCGTCTGCGCGATCCAAGTGTCGTCATCGTCGATGCCACGCTCCCTCCGGTCGGCGTCACGCCGGCAGTGGATACCCGCGCGCGCTACTTCGCGCAGCACATTCCAGGTGCAGTCTTCTTTGATATTGAGGAGCACTCCGACCGATCTAGCCCATTGCCCCACATGTTGCCTACACCCGAGGTTTTTTCCCGGAGCCTTTCGGCTCTCGGGATAGGCGATGAGATGGACATCATTATCTACGAACAGGAAGGGGTCTTCTCCGCGCCCCGCGCATGGTGGATGCTCAAGAGCTTCGGAGCTAGAAGTATTTACCTTCTCGACGGCGGGCTCCGTGGTTGGATCGCAGCCGGTCTCCCTACTGAGTCCGGCGACGTGCACCGCGCACCGGCTAGCTTTCACGCCACACTCGACCGGGAAGCGGTGAAAGATTTTTCGCAGATGCAGCAGTTGATCGCGGCGCAGGGGCAAATTCTGGACGCCCGCTCAGCCGGCCGATTTGCCGGCAGTTTACCGGAGCCGCGGCCCGGCATAAGCTCCGGACATATGCCGGGAGCTACCAGCATTCCTTTCACGGAACTGGTCGAAGAGGGCCGGTTGAGACCTGCTGAGGAACTCCGCCAGATATTCGCCGCAAAAGGCGTGGATTTGAAACAGCCCATCACTACCACGTGCGGTTCCGGAGTTACCGCGGCGGTCATTGCGCTGGGCCTCGAAGTCGCCGGCGCAAAGCAGGTCGGCCTGTATGACGGCTCCTGGGCGGAATACGGCGCTCATCCGGAAGCGGTGATTGAGAAGAACAGCTAGCCGGGGGCACCCAGAGCTTTCGTTTCCGATTAGGGTGCAATATAACTGCGATAAGAGGTGAAGTCTTGACCACTCTGCTGCAGGACCTCCGCTACGCCCTTCGCATGCTGCTCAAGTTTCCCGCCTTTACCGCTGTTGTTATTGTTACCCTCGCCCTCGGGATTGGCGCGAACACCGCGCTCTTTTCGGTGGTCAATGGCGTGCTCCTTAACCCGCTGCCCTATCCACACTCCACCCAGCTCGTCGCTGTGTACGAGAAGAATGTGGGAATGGATCGGGCTCCCATCAGCTACCTCAATTTTCTTGACTGGCAGCGCGCGACGCAGACGTTTTCCTCGCTGGCTCTCTATCGCCATGAAGACTACAACCTGACTGGCCGCGGACAGGCCGAACGTGTGAACGGCCTCATGGTCTCGGCCAGCTTCTTTCCCACGCTCGGCATCCATCCTGCCCTCGGTCGAGACTTTCGCTCTGAGGACGATCGCATCGGGGCCGCCCCGGTCGTTATGCTCAGCGACGGCTTTTGGCATAGCCACTTCGGCGCTTCACCGAATATCGTGGGCAGCTCCATCGACCTGAACGGTACGGACTACACCGTCATGGGTATCCTGCCGCCGGAATTTTCTTTTTACGGCATCCAGCGCGATATCTATACCCCCGTCGGCCAGTGGAACGACCCCTCTTTCCTCGACCGCCGCGTCGATGTAAGCTCCCATGCGCTGGGGCGGCTCAAACCCGGCGTCACCCTCGCCCAGGCCCGCGCCGATATGGACTCCATTGCGCACCATCTCGCTCTCGCCTATCCCGAAGCTGACAAGGGCGTCGGCATCGGCCTGCTGTCTATGAAGGAGGACATGGTGGGCAACGTTCAGCCCTTCCTCCTCGTGCTGCTCGCCGCGGTCGCCTTCCTACTGCTCATCTCCTGCGCTAATGTCGCGAGTCTGCTGCTGGCGCGCTCCATGAGCCGCTCCGGCGAGTTTGCGTTGCGCGCCAGCCTTGGAGCCAGCCGCATCCGCATCATCCGCCAGCTGCTCACGGAGAGCTTGCTGCTTGCGGGCCTCGGAGGGACATTAGGATTTCTCCTCGCGTTCTTCGGTACCAAGGCCGTCATCCGGCTCCTGCCCGGTGCGCTTCCGCGCGCCAGCGAAGTTTCCATCGACGCCCGCGTGCTGCTGTTTACCCTCGGCGTGTCTTTGCTGGGCGGAATCATCTTCGGCCTCGCACCCGCGCTCAGGTCCTCGCGCGCCAATCTGCAGCAGGTGCTCCGTCAAAGCAGCCGCGGCGCGGGCGACGCGCGCCATCGCCTGCAAGGGCTCTTTGTTGCTGTTGAGGTGGCCATGGCTTTCGTGCTCCTTATCGGTGCAGGACTCATGCTGCGCTCGCTCGCGGCTCTGTGGCGCGTGAATCCCGGCTACAATCCGGAGCACGCCATCACCTTCTCGCTGTCTTTGCCCTCCAATTCCAGAACCACCCCGGCTGAAACCCGCGCGCGCCTGCGCCGTTTCGACGCTGACATGCGCGCCATCCCCGGGGTGGAAGCCGTCTCCGTCACGCTCGGCTCGCGCCCCATGATCCATGATTCCGAATTGCCCTTCTGGATCGAGGGGCAACCCAAGCCGGCCAACTTCAACGACATGCATCAGGCATGTTCTATCTGGTGGAATCCGGATTCAAGCCGGCCATGGGCGTCACCCTGGAACGCGGTCGCTTCGTCACCGAGCAGGACAACGAGAACGCCCCCACCGTGGTCGACATTGACGACGTTTTCGCACGCAGCTACTTCCCCAACCAGGACCCCATCGGTCAACACATCCATATTGCCGGATTTGATGTGGAAGCGGAGATCGTCGGTGTCGTCGGACACATTCGGCAGTGGGGTCCGGGCAACGACCCGAAAAACGCCATTGAAGCGCAGTTCTACTACCCGTTCATGCAGCTTCCTCCGAAGCTCATGCGGCTGGTCGCCGACGGAGTCGCCGTCGTTCTGCGCACCCATGAAGATCCTGACGCGATCATGGGACTGGTGCGCCGTAACATCTCGGAGTTCGATCCGGGAGCCGTCGTTTATGCCGTCGAAACCATGAACGAAGTGATCTCGCAGCTCCATGGCCGCTCGCCGCCTCTCCATGATTCTGCTCGCCGCCTTTGCCGTGCTTGCTCTCGCGCTTTCCTGCGTCGGCATCTACGGAGTCATTTCTTATCTGGTCGGGGAACGCACGCGCGAAATCGGCGTCCGGATGGCTCTGGGTGCGCAGCGCAGCGACGTCCTGCGTCTCATCCTTGGTCAAGGAGTCAGAATGGCTCTCCTTGGCTTGTTGCCGGGCATCTTTCTCGCGCTCGGCCTTACACGTCTGATGACGCAGCCAACTTTTCGGCGTCACACCCCATGACCCGCTTACGTTCGCTGGGGTCGCGATGGTCTTCGTGATCGTTGCCCTTGCGGCTTGCTATATTCCCGCCAGGCGGGCGGCGCGGGTTGACCCCATGGTTGCTCTACGGTATGAGTGACGCCGCAATCGGCTGAAGAAAAAGACTTTCTGGAGGAACCTTCACCCAATGATTTGCCGAATCCTGGCTGTAGCGATCGTATTGAGCGGATTGCGTTGTGTTGCCGCGACGGAGCTCGCGCCCACTCCTCCGATGGGGTGGAACAGCTGGGATTCGTATGGGCTGACTGTCACCGAGGCTGAGTACAAAGCGAATGTCCTCTGGTTGCATCGGCACTTGCAACCGCTGGGATGGCAGTATGTGGTGGTCGATGAAGGGTGGTATCTGCGGCAGCCGGGACAGAAGGGCGCCGCGCAGGGATTTGTGATGGATGCCACCGGGCGATACCTGGTGGCGGATAATCGATTTCCCTCGGCTGCGGGCGGGGCGGGGTTCAAGCCCCTTGCCGATTGGGTCCACTCGCTGGGGCTCAAGTTCGGCCTTCACATTATTCGCGGCATTCCCCGCGAGGCGGTGGAGAAGAATCTGCCCATCGCTGGATCTGGATTTCATGCAGCGGATGCGGCCAATACCGCGGATACCTGCAGGTGGAATTCGGATAACTATGGACTCAAGGCGAATGCTGCCTCACAGGCCTATTACGATTCCATCGCCAAGCTGTACGCGGGATGGGGAGTCGACTTCATCAAGGTCGACTGCATTTCCAGACCCTACCAGGCGGACGAGATTCACATGATGAGCGCCGCTCTTCGGAAGACCGGGCGTCCGATGGTGTTGAGCCTTTCTCCTGGGCCGACTCCCATTGAGGAAGCGGACGATGTGCGCAAGTATGCGCAACAGTGGCGGATCTCCGACGATATGTGGGATACGTGGCTCGCTCCTGCGGGGGAGACGTTCCCGGCGGGGCTGGTGCGGCAATTCGATCGCACTGCGCAGTGGGCTCCCCATATCGAGGTTGGGCACTGGCCCGATGCGGATATGCTGCCGCTTGGCTATCTAGGGCCTCAGGCCGGGTTGGGGCGCAGGCGCGTGTTTCGCGGCTGACGGCGGATGAATCGAGGACGCTGATGACGTTGTGGTCGATGGCGCGGTCTCCGCTGGTCGCAGGCACGAATCTCACCCGCATGGATGCGGCCACGGAGGCCCTCTATACGCAACCCGGAGGTGATCGCGGTCGATCAGCACTCGCGGGAGAATCGTGAGCTTTCGCGGAATGGGTCGGTGGTGGTGTGGACGGCTGTTCCTGAGGCTGGGGGCGGCCGTTATGTGGCGGTGTTTAATCTGGGTGATGCTGCACAGGACGTGAAGTACGGGTGGAAGGATCTTGGTTTGCCTGAGGGTGGGCACGCAGTGCGTGATCTATGGGCGCGCAAGGAGTTGGGCACGGCTGGTTCGCTTAAGACTTCGCTGGCTCCGCATGCGGCGATGCTGTACAAGGTGCATTGATTATCAAAAAATTAGAACGCAATGGTAGGGCTTCGCCCGTCTTTTTCGGCCCAGGTACGCTTTGGCGAACCTGGGGCACCCGTCCAGGACAAGGACGTTTGTTGTGGGGACAAAGATATTTGTGGTCGCCCTATTTTGTCACTGTCGCGGTTCGCAGGAAGTCGAAGTTGCCGGAGCTGGAGATATGGATGTTCTGCAGGCGCCTGGTGTGCACCAGCACCGCATCCAGATACCATAAATTGATCGACGGCAACTCAGCAGCTAAGATTTGCTGCACCTTCACATAGTCGGCTCGGCGCAGGGCCTGATCGCTCGATGTCGCCCCTTCCTTGATCAGTTCATCCAATGCTGCGTTTACATAGCGGCCGCGGTTGGCACCGCGGGGCGGAGTCCTGTGGCTATCGAAGGCGTAGCCGAAGATGTCGGGATCTTCATTTCCTCCCAGCCAGCGTAGGGTGTACATCTGGAAAGCTCCCTTGCTGATGTCGGCATAGAAGGTCGCAAACTCGAAGCTCCGCACCTCCAGAGCAATCCCTATGTCGCGCAATTGCTGTTGCAGAATCATGGCCAATAGCCTGCTGGTCTCATCGGTGGAGGTCTTCATCGTTAGATGAAAGCGAACACCATCGTTGCCTCGCTTCCATCCGCCGGCGTCCAACAGCGCGTTGGCCTTCGCCGGATCATAAGGATATTGCTGCACGTCGCCAGTCCACGCCCAGTGCTCCGGGGGCAGCAGGCTCTCCGCCAGTTGCGCGCGGCCTCGCCACAAGGAGCTGATAATCAGCGGCCGATTCATGGCGTACGCGATGGCCTGGCGCACGCGGATGTCGCGCAACAAACTGTCCTGGGTGTTGAAGGAGATGTAATTCAGGTTGGTTCCGGGACCGCTCTCCACCTGTAGATTGGGCCGCTTGATCAGGGCAGAGACCATGTCCGCAGTCAGGCAGTTTATGCACACATCCGCTGAGCCTTTCTCCAGTTCGAGCGCTCGCGTAATCGCATCGGGCACCACCGCGAAACGAATGCGCGCAATCGCAGGGCGCGGCTGCCAGGAATGGTCGTTCCGTTCGATGATGACTTCGTCATCCTGCAGCTGGCTGACGAAGCGGAAAGGGCCGCTGCCGATGGGGTGGAAGGCGAAATCACCGCCGCTTCCTGCAGGAACGATCCCGATGGCGCCATCCGAAAGGTTCCATAGCAAGGCCGCATCCGGCTGCTTCAGATGGATGACTACCGTCGCTGCATCGGGCGCGTCGACGTGATCGATACGCGCGAGCGCTCCCGCCTTGGCCGTGATCACCGTACCGTTGCGCATGGAGTCCAGGGTGTACTTCACATCCGTCGCGGTCAGCGGCTTTCCATTGTGAAAATGGACATCGGTGCGCAGATGAAAGCGATAGGTGAGCGGATCAGGAGTTTCCCAGCTGGTGGCGAGCCATGGATCAAGGTTGAAGTGGGCGTTCTTGTGTACCAGGCTGTCGAAGATCAGACTGGTGATGTGTTCCGACTGAGCATCGACGCCGATGCGGGGATCGAGGCTGGTAGGGCTGCTCTCAATCAGCATGGTCACCGTTTGCGGCGAGGGAGGGGTGGCGCCGCATCCAGTCAGCAATAAGATGGCTGCCAAGGCCAAACAGCGTTTAAACATAGGTGATCTCACCCAGGATCACAGGGCCGCGCCGCACCCGTCGCCGAAGGAATATTTCCCGGACGGCGATGCCAGGTCTCATAGGCCAGCAAGGCGAAGGCGGCCGCCTCCTTGGCTTCGGCCGGCAGCCCGAGGTCGTCGCTGGCTTGCACCGTGCACCCCTGCGGCTCGAGCTGCTCGCGCAGCATCTGCATCAGCGTCTCATTACGCGCGCCGCCGCCGGAGACGATAAAATCCACCGGCGTGGGACGCATCTTCTTGAACAGGAAGCTGGAGTAAGCCATAGCCCACACTGCGTGCGGTCAGTGCAGTGGCTGAGGCGATGGTATCTTCGCGGCTGGCTCCGGCCTTGCGGCACTGCTCAAGAAAGCGCGCCGCATAGTCGCTGCCGAACTGCTCCCGGCCGGCGCTCTTGGGCGGGCGTGCGGCAAAAAAGGGCTCGCGCAGCCGCGCAGTTACCACGGTCTCAATCACCGCACCACGCGCCGCCGTCTTTCCCCCGCGGTCGAACCGTTTGTCGAAGAGTTGCTGCATCAGTTGATCGATCACCATATTGGCAGGGCCGGTATCGAAAGCCACTAGCTGCGATGGACCCGCGTTGGCGGGCAGCGCCGTCAGGTTGCCAATGCCTCCCAGATTCTGCAACACGCGGCCCCGTGTTGGGTGGCGAAAGAGCACGTAATCGAGCAGGGGAACCAGCGGTGCACCCTGGCCTCCAACGACCATGTCTGCCGGACGAAAGTTCGAAACCACGGGGACGCCGCTTTGCTGGGCCATGATTGCCATCTCGCCAATCTGCCAGGTGCAGGCGGCGTCGCGTCCCAGATAGCGCGCGGGCGTGGCCTGGTGGTAGATGGTTTGGCCGTGGCAGCCGATCAGATCCAGGCGGCAGGGATGGCGTTTCAGGGCTTCGGTAATCGCTTCGGAGTAGGCCTGCCCCAGCCGCCAATTCAATCGTGCCAACTCGGCGGTCGCAATGCCTTCGGCATTCATCGCTGCCAGCACAGCACGGCGCAGTGCGGGCGGAAAAGGGAAGCCGGCATGGGCGAGCAGGTTCAATTTTGGGAAAGCCGCGTCCTTTGCGTTGGGGGTTATGCGGGTAAAGGCTACGTCGATTCCATCGGCTGAGGTGCCGCTCATGATGCCGGCTACCGTCATCGGTGTTAGTACACTCATGCCCGGGCGACCTGCTCGGTAAACTTCTCTACCGCACCGCGCATTTTGTTGATTGCGGCCGCGGTGGGCGCTGGGGGTAGCGCGTCTCGCTTCAGATGCATGGTATGAAATGACTGCGCACGCACAGCTGCCCGGCGAAGCACGCGGGCAAAGGCCGGGGAGGTCTCGGCCTCGTGCAGCAGGGCCTCGTACGCCGCAAATACCAGCACCGGGTCGCGGCAAATCTCCACCACATGCATGCCGGCCGCCAACGAACGAATCGCAGCATCGGCGATGCCCATGTAATTGAGGATGCCGCCCATTTCCATATCGTCGGAGACGATCAGGCCGCGGTAGCCGATCTCTCGCACCAGGACCTCGGTGATCCAATAAGCGGAGACAGAGGCCGGTTCGGGCACCGCAGCGGGATAGGATGCATGGGAGATCATCACCATGGGCAGCTGCGTGGCTAGCTGCCGGTAGGGCAGCAGATCTTCTCTCCATAGCAGGCTGAGAGGCTTGGTGATTGACGGAGTAGCGTGGTGCGAGTCCACCTGCCCGCTGCCCAGACCGGGGAAGTGCTTTCCGCAACCTAATACCTCGTGTTGCGCCAGTCCCTCAAGAAAGTGCTTGGCGTAGCGGACGACCTGAGCGGGATCGCCAGAGACGACCCGCGTGGTCATTACTTCGGCAGAGGCATCGGTGCGCAGATCGAGCACCGGAGCAAAGGTGGTGTTCAGGCCCAGCAGATGCGCCTCCTGACCGATGAGGCTGCCATGCTTTTTGAACAACGCCGGTTTGTTGGTGGCGGCCACCGCTAAGGGCGATGGCATGGGCGCAATCAAATCGCGCAGCCGGTCCACGCTGCCGCCTTCCACATCGATGCAACGCAGCATGGGTGACTCCACTGCCTGCTGGGTGGTGTGGAGCAGGCAGTGGGTCTGCGCAGCGTCTTCGATATTGCGGCGAAAGAGGATCACTCCGCCGGGCCGCAGCAGGCGTAGCCAGGCTGCTTCCATGGCGCTAAGTTGGGCACCTTCCAGGCCCACCACCAGGACCTGGCCTGCAGCCTGTCTCAAGGTCATCGCGCTCACGAATTCCCCCGGCCGCTGATCTCATTCTTGAGCTCTTCGAGCAGATTCAGAGCCTGCAGCGGGGTCAGGCTGTTGGTGTCGGTTTGCTCCAGGCGATCGAGAATCCGCTGCGAGAGCGGAGTGAACATGGTTAGCTGCAGTGGCGCAGCCGTTTCCTGGGCCACATTCCTCTTCTCGGACTGCTCGTGCTGCACTAGCACCTGGCGCGCACGCTCAATGACCGAGAGCGGCAGGCCGGCCAAACGCGCCACTTCAATGCCGTAGCTCTTATTTGCCGCGCCGGGCTCGATGGCGTGCAGGAAGACAATGCCTTTTGGCGTTTCTTTTACGGCGACGCGCAGGTTCTTCAATCCTGGCAACTGCTCGGCCAGCAGGGTGAGCTCGTGGTAATGGGTGGCGAAGAGTGTTCTCGCTCCCACTTGCGCGTGCAGATATTCGAGCGTGGCCCAGGCCAGCGAGAGGCCATCGAAGGTCGCGGTTCCGCGGCCCATTTCGTCCAGCAGGATGAGCGATTGCGCTGTGGCGGTGTTGAGAATGGTGGCAGTCTCGGTCATTTCCACCATAAAGGTGGAGCGCCCGCGAGCTACGTTGTCGCTGGCGCCGATGCGGGTGTAGATCCGGTCCACTATGCCCAGCCGCATGCTCTTGGCAGGAACGAAACAGCCCATCTGGGCCATGATGACCAGCAGCGCGGCCTGGCGGAGGTAGGTGGACTTGCCACCCATGTTCGGCCCGGTGATGAGCAGCAGGCTGGGACCGCCGGTCTCCACGTAGAGATCGTTGGGGACGAATTTTGTTTGCCCCGCCGCTTCCAGCAGGCACTCCACCACGGGATGGCGGGCGGCTACTGTTTCCAGCACCGCGGATTTAACCAGCTGCGGGCGCACGTAGCTGCGCAGCGCGGCCAGGTGGGCGAAGTTGGCCAGCAGGTCGATCTCGGCGATCACACCGCTGGTGACGCGAATGCGGCCGGCAGCCTTCAGGATGGTCTGGCGAAGCTCGACGAAGATGCGTTTTTCAATCTCGATCGACCGCTCGTGGGCGGTGAGGACGCTGATCTCATACTGCTTCAGCTCCGGAGTGGTGAAGCGCTCCGCGTTGGCCAGGGTCTGCTTGCGTTCGTAGTCGGGGGGTACCGCGGCCAGGTTGGCGCGGGTTACTTCAATGGAATATCCGAAGATATTGTTAAAGCGAACCTTTAAGGAATGGATGCCGGTGCGCTTGCGCTCCCGCTCCTCGATGGTGGTGATGGATTGGCGAGCGTTGGCGCCCAGGGAGCGCAGCTCATCCAGCTCGGCGTCGACGCCGGCAGCGATGGCGCCGCCATCGGCCAGGTTCACGGGGGGCTCGAGCACGAGCGTCCGCTCCAGGTGTTGGCGCAGATCTTGCAGCAGATCGAGCCGCTGCGCGCACGCTTGCCAGCGCGGGGCTTTGAGCCTTTCTAAGCCGGCATGCAGGTCGGGCAGGCGGGCGAGCGATGCTCCCAGGCTAGCCGCATCGCGGGGCCCGGCGCTATCGAGCGAAATGCGGGAGAGCATGCGCTCCATGTCCTGGATTGCGCCCAACGTCTTGCGCAATTGCTCGCGATCGATCAGGTTGCTCTCTGCTACTGCGACTGCTTCCAGGCGCGATTCGATCTCCACCCGGTCGATCAGAGGGCGCACCAGCGATGCCCGCAAGAGCCGCTTGCCCATGGGGGTCATGCAGCAGTCCAGGTTGGCGTAGAGGGTCGCTTCATTGGTTCCGGCGGCCCAGAGGGGGTCGATTAGCTCCAGGTTGCGGACGGTGACGGCATCCAACTGCAGGTTTTCGGCCCGCTCGTAGTAGCGGATGTTGTTGATGTGCTGCAGCTCGATCTGCTGGGTGGCGCGGGCGTAATGGACGATCGCCCCGGCGGCGATGGCGGCCGACCGGGCGGTTCCCAGGCCAAAGCCTTCGAGCGAGTTTGCCCCTAGCTGCCTTTCCAGGAGAGGAATGGCGTAGTCCGGGGTGTAGATCCACTCCTCCAGGCGTGTTTTGGTGCCGATTTTGTCGATCTCGGCTTCCATTTGCGGGTCGAGCGGGGGCAGTCCGGAGGAGAGCAGGACCTCACTGGGTTGGGCCTTGATCAGTTCATCGATACAGAAGCCCAGACTTCCGGCCCCGGTGAATTCGGTGGTGCGAAAGTCGCCGGTGGAGAGGTCGAGCAGGGCCAGGGCTGCCACCGGCCCGGTCAAGTGGAGCGCTGCGAGGTAGTTGTTTCGCTCCGAGGCCAGGGTGGGGTCGATGGCGGTGCCGGGGGTGAGCACCCGGGTCACTTCACGGCGAACGATTTTCTTGGTGAGCTTGGGGTCCTCCATCTGTTCGCAGATGGCGACGCGGTAGCCCTTGCGCAGCAGCCGGGAGAGGTAGGTGTCGGCGGCGTGGTAGGGAACTCCGGCCATGGGCACCGAGCGCTCTTTATCGCGTGCGGTCAGGGTGATTTGCAACTCCCGGGAGGCGATCTGCGCATCTTCAAAGAAGAGTTCGTAGAAGTCGCCCATGCGGAAAAAGAGCAGGGCATCGGGATTCTGGCGCTTGGCGGCCGCGTACTGCCGCATCAGGGGCGTGGTGGTGGCGTCGGTTACTTCGGTCGTCGGGGCTGGAGGAAGAGTAGACACGAAAACGCCAGCATATCGCGAATGACGTGCTGGCGTTTAAAGATAAGGCGGGGAAGGATCTACATCAGGCGACGATGCGGGGTTCCTCGTTCACGTGGGCGTCGGATCCGTGCTGCTTGACCATTTTGTTGTAAATGCCGAGCAGGAGGAAGGGGGCGGCCCACTGCCCAATAAATAGGGCATGGTGGTCCTTGCCAGTGGTCTTAAGGATGAGGGAACCGGCGATCGCGGTAAGGGCTGCACCCAGGAAGAAGCTGGTGGGCAGTTTGGCGGAGTAGCTCTCCATCAGGGCGGTGGTTTGATCTTCCGGTATTTCTCCGGCGCGTACACGATGATCCATAGTTAAATCTCCTGTCTCAAGGACGGTGAAGCAAGTGGGGGTTAGATGGGGACTCTGGCCGCCGCAAGGAGCGGATCAAAATACCTCTTATCGGCTGGGAGGTGCGGGCAGGTGAAAAGGATGCACGCTCCAAGGGGGCGATTGCCAGCGGAATTCCCGAAGTTGAGCAGGGTCAAATTAAAGGCGGTGTTTTTGCGTGGGCTGGGGGACTGGGGAAAGAGAGGTGCGCAGGTCGCTTCCTTCTAATAACAAAAAAGGAGCGTCGAGTGCTGTGGTATCCCACTCAAGCCAAAATACGGCTTGACCCCGATTTCCTGCCACGCTGTGCTAAAGAGGTCCGCGTGTGCGCCTTTCATTAAGGAAAGGCGCATGGGGTGTATCAACGCCACAAGCCTCTGCAGGAAATCGGGGCAAATGGGGCACCCAGCCTTCTTTGCGGATTCAGTAAATGCGATCGTCGGGGGCTGCGCCCCGTCGTTTTCGGCCCAGGTACGCTGGGGCGAACCTGGGCACCCGTCCGACTCCTTCTGGCCTTGCTACGACATAGACTCTTTCGGGGCGGGCAGCCCCATTCAGGGACGGCTATACTTGAGGATTGCGGGATTCGGTATGTTTCTATTGTGGTTAAGAGTGGCTGCGGGGCTGTACGCCGTTGCGAGCATTTCTGCACTGCCGGCGGTGCTTTATGACAAGCCCGGGTGGAAGAAGCTCTGCGTTCCGGCGGCCGTCGGCGGCTTTTTCTTCCATTTTGTTTCGCTTATCGAGATGCTTGCCGCTGCGCACCATTCCCTGCCAGTGGGCATGCACGAGGTGCAGTCACTGCTGGCGCTGCTGATTTGCGCCGCTTTCTTGCTGGTTGCCTTGCTCTACCGGACCGTCTCCTTCGGAATTATCGCCCTGCCCCTGTCGCTGCTGCTGGTTTTGGGGCCGGCCATGGGTCCGGACCACTGGACCTTTCAGTCTCCGGAGATCCGCAGCGGATGGCTCTCGCTGCACATCGTCTCCCTGCTGGCCGCCTATGCCGCCCTCATCTTCAGCCTGATTGCCAACTTCCTTTACCTGGTGCAGGAGCGGCGCCTCAAGAGCAAAAGCAATGTCGGTTTCCTGGTCTGGCTGCCGCCGCTCGAGACCATGGAGCGCATTGCATCCGGTATGTTGTTGATCGGGTTCCCTTTTATGACCCTCGGTTTGCTGGCGGGGTCCTTGATCGCCCAGGAGAGCGTGGGGGCGGTTTATTTTAAAGATCCAAAAGTGTTGCTCTCTTTTGCCATGTGGGCACTCTATCTAGTAATGCTTTTTGTGCGCCGCCAAGTCGGTCTTCGGGGCAGGAGAGCTGTCTACCTGTCCAGCCTGGTGTTTTTGGTCGTGATCAGTGTTTGGGCGGCCAACCAGCTGAGCTCCGTGCATAGGTTTACCGCGCCATGAATATCGTCCTGTTGGGGCTGAACCACAAGACCGCGCCCATTGAGTTGCGCGAGCGGCTAGCCATTGGGCCGCAGCAACTGGAGGAGGCGACTCGCTCTCTGATGCAGTCGCCGGGGGTGCTGGAGGGCATGATTCTCTCCACCTGCAACCGGGTGGAGCTGCTCACCAGCTTGGCGCCGGACGCACCCCACCTGATGGACTTTGTGGGCAGCTATTTCAGTATTGACCCCCAATTGCTGACGCCGCACATTTACGAGTACCGGCAGGAAAATGCCGTGCGCCATCTCTTCCGCGTGGCCTGCAGTCTCGACTCGATGGTTATTGGCGAGCCCCAAATCCTGGGCCAGGTCAAGAGCAGTTACCTGGCGGCGCGCTCGGCGGGGGCGATTCGCGGCCACCTGGACAAGGTGCTGCAACGCGCCTTTGTGATCGCCAAGCGGGTGCGCACGGAGACCCAGATCGGTAACTCATCGGTATCGATTGCATCGGTGGCGGTGGAGCTGGCGCGGAAGATATTTGGCTCGCTTCAGGACAAGAAGGTCCTGATCGTCGGCGCGGGCAAGATGAGCGAGCAGGCGGCCCGCCACCTGATGAACCAGGGCGCCGGAGACGTGCTGGTAGCCAACCGCACCCACGAGCGTGCCGAGCAGTTGGCCCAGCGCTTCGGGGGTAGAGCCATCCGCTTTGAGGACCTGTACACCAGCGCAGACCAGGCCGATATCATCATCACTTCGACGGGCTCGGCGCGGCCGGTTTTTCGCCGCGAACACGCGCAGCAGTTTCTGCAGCAGCGGCGGGGGCGGCCCATGTTCTTTATCGATATCGCGGTGCCGCGCGACGTCGATCCTGAAGTCAACAAGCTGGACGGCATCTTCCTCTACGACATTGACGACCTGCAGTCGGTGGCCGGATCGCACCTGAAAGAGCGGGGCAAAGAGGCAGAGGTGGCGGAGGCGATGATACTGGCCGAGGTCACCAAGTATCAGCGCCGGCTGCATGCGCTGAATGTGGGGCCCCAGATTATGGAGTTGCAGCAATCTGCGGAGCAGATTCGCCAATCGGAGCTGCGCCGCGTGGCCAGCCGCCTGCAGACCCTTTCCCCCGAGCAGCAGGCCACCGTGGAGGCGCTGACCCGCGGCCTGGTCAACAAGTTTCTCCATCAGCCGGTGCAGGCCATCAAGGCCGCAGCGACCGAAGGCAATGTGGTTGCAGTGGATGCTATCCGCGAAGCCTTCGGGGTAAGCGGATCGGGGCAGACCGCGGCCGAGGAAGATTTCTTCGAGGACCTCGCGGAACTCGAAGACCAGGAACGCAATTGATCCGCATCGGTTCCCGGGGATCACAGCTGGCGCTGTGGCAAGCCAATCACATCGCAGACGCGCTACGCGGTCTGGGGCATGACGTCTCCATCGACATTATCCGCACCACCGGCGACCGTATGCAGAACATGGCCTTCGCCTCGGTGGGCGCGAAAGGAATGTTTACCCGGGAGATTGAAGATGCTTTGCTGGCAGGGAGCATCGATCTGGCGGTGCATAGCCTGAAAGATCTGCCCACGGAACTGGGCGAGGCGTTCACGCTGGCAGCGATTCCCCGGCGGGAGGACCCGCGCGATGTATTGGTCTCGGAGCGCTACAGCGGATTCGATGCGCTGCCGGCGGGAGCGGTGGTGGGCACGAGCAGCTTGCGCCGCCAGGCCCAGTTGCGCGCGCGGCGCCCGGATCTCGAATACATAGAGTTTCGCGGCAATGTAGACACCCGGCTGGCCAAGCTGGGTCAGGGCAAGGCCGATGCTATTATCCTGGCCGCGGCCGGGCTCGAACGCTTGCAGAAAACCGCCGCCATCCGGGAACGATTTGCGCCCGAGGTGCTATGCCCGTCGCCGGGCCAGGGAGCGCTGGCCATCGAGTGCAGGGCAGGAGATGGGGCAATACACGCGGCCTTGCAGCCGCTGGAGGACCGGGACACACGTATGGCCATCACTGCCGAACGCAGATGCCTGGCCGCTCTGGGCGGCGGATGCCTGGTGCCCATCGGGGCCTATTGCCACCGTGACGGAGACGAGTTGTCGTTGCGCGCCGTGGTTGCCTCACCCGATGGCGAGCAGATGATCTGCGCCGAGAGCCGGCACGCCGATGCGGAAGCATTGGGCGAGCAACTGGCTCAGCAATTGCTGTTGCAGGGCGCCGGCGTCATCCTGGGTCTGGAGGAGCGCCGGGCGTGAGTACCGCCCATCCCCTGGCCGGGAAGCGGATCCTGGTCACCCGCGCCCGTCACCAGGCGGGCAAGCTGGCGGAGGCGCTGGAGGCTTTAGGCGCCGAGGTGTTAAGGCTGCCCACCATCGAGATCATCCCGCCCGAAACCTACGCTCACCTGGATGCAGTGCTGGAAGTGATCAGCGGCTTCGATTGGCTGATCGTGACCAGCGCCAATGGGGCCGCGGCCCTGGCGGACCGCTTGCAATTCTTGGGTATTCACGCAGCGCGATTGCAGCATTTGCAGGTGGCGGCGATTGGCCCTGCGACAGCGGTGGCCGTGGGGCGCATCGGGCTGAAGGTGTCTGTCATGCCGGACGAATATGTCGCCGAGGCAGTGGTGGCCGTGCTCAGGGAAAAAGTTGTGGGGCGCCGTGTCCTGCTGGCGCGCGCGGCGGTGGCTCGTGACGTTATCCCCGAGCAGCTGCGGCAATGTGGAGCGGATATCCATGTGGTCGAGGCCTACCGCACCGTGATTCCCAGTGACTCGATCGAGCAACTGCGCGAGTTGTTCGCAGAAGGGAAGCCGCTGCCGGATGCAGTGACCTTTACCAGCTCTTCGACGGTGAACAACTTTTTCGCGCTTCTCGCAGCGGCCAGGATGGAGAAGCCCTGGGGGTTGCGGGCAGTTTCGATCGGACCAGTGACGACACTCACCTTGCGTCAGCATGCGTGGGAGCCGGACTGCGAAGCTTCTGTCTACGATATTCCCGGGGTGGTGAAGGCATGTGTCAAGCTGCTTGGATAGAGAGGGTCTGTGAAGTTCCGTCCTAGTCCACTTTTGAAGCTTCTCCGCCGATTAGCTCGTTCGATTGATGCGAACGGGTTTCGCGGGGCAATGGTCTCCTCGTGGCGACGGCTCTTACGATCGCTCAAGAGCCATGGCTTACGAGGCACGTTGAGTCGCGCGTTCATCAAGGCCCCCACGGTAGCCGGTGAGCCGGCGCCAGAGCCGACGCACCCTTTTGATTTACAGAACGGCACCGATACGAGCGGTTACTATTCCAGCGAGAACCTGCACGGAAAGACCCTGTCAAGCTTGTACACCACGGCTTACTACGGCATTGCGCCTTCCGCACTGGCAAGCGCGCTTTCGGACTTGAAAATTAACTACGACGAGTTCACCTTCGCCGATGTGGGCTGCGGCAAGGGCCGGGCGATCATGGTTGCTGCGCAATTTCCATTTCATCGTCTCTGGGGCGTGGAGATCTCTCCGGAACTCTGCGAGATTGCCCGGGCGAACCTTGCCCTCAGGCCTGAATGGGCGAACCGGTCCAGCATCATCCACGAAGACGCGGTCTCTGTAACCTACCCGGAGGGTCCATTACTCATTTTTATGTTTCATCCCTTCCTCGCACCGGTGCTCCGTCGCGTGCTTGCGAATTTAGAAAAGCAACTCCGTAAGTCACCGCGCACCACCTATGTGCTCTATGCGTGCAATCCGGGATTTACGGATGTACTGGAGAGATTTCCATTTTTGCAAGAGATATCTGAATCGACACACCCTTTGTCCTCCGAAGATGCTGCAGCGAGTCATTGGGCCCAACCCTATGAGCAGTTCACGTTCTATTCTGCTGTGCTCACAAGTTGAGCTATTACCGGGGATAAGAGAATCAAGCGGAATTTCGGCGTTCTGGGGCACGGCGGGCTTGCTAGACTGGCCGTGGGAGCCGCAGAATGTTGCCACGATGAATGTCTGTCGCTTGGCCGTAGTTCTCGCAGCAATCCTCTTCACGACCAGGATCCATGCGGCAGATCCCGCTCCGTCCCCCGACCTGCTGGTCTACGGCGGCACGGCCTCAGGGGTGATGACCGCCTATTCCGCGGCACGCGAGGGACTGCGGGTGGTGCTGTTGGAACCGGGCATTCACTTAGGGGGCATGGTCACCGGAGGGCTCTCGGCTACGGACCTGGGACACTACACCATCATTGGCGGGTATGCGCGCGACTTTTATATGAAGGCTGCGGCTCACTATGGTGTGCTTGATCTGAACCGTCCGGCCAATTGGCTCTCCGAACCACATGTGGATGAAGAGATCTTTCGCGCCATGCTGAAAGAGGCCGGGGTTGAGGTTCACTTTCGCGAACGAATACGCGAGCAGGAGGGCGTCGAACTCCAGGGCAACCATCTGGTCTTAATTACTACCTCGGACGGAACCCACTGGCGGGCAAAGGTATTTGCCGACTGCAGCTATGAAGGTGACGTGATGGCGCAGGCTAAGGTCAGCTATACCTGGGGTAGGGAAGCAGCATCTGAGTATGGGGAAGACCTGGCCGGCGTGCGCGACAACACACCCAAACACCAGTTTCTCTGGCCGCTCTCTGCCTACGACGAACATCATCGCCTGCTTCCGGAGATTGATCCTGGACCGCTGGCTGCGCCCGGTTCCGGTGACAAGAAAGTTCAGGCTTATAACTTCCGCCTCATTCTTACCAACGATCCCGCCAACAGGCTTCCTTTTCCGCGTCCGGAGGGATACGACCGTGAGCGCTTCGCATTGTTGGAACGCTACCTCGATGAATTTCAGCAACACATGGGACGCGCGCCCGGGTTTCGGGATGTTACCAATCCGGTGATGATCCCCAACCACAAGGCGGACTTCAACAATAATGGTCCCGTTTCCACGGACTACATTGGTCACAGCTGGAAGTATCCCGAAGCCAGTTACGCTACCAAAGCAGCGCTGTGGCAGGATCACTTGCTATACACAAAATCCTTCTTCTATTTTCTTTCTCAGGATGCCAAGGTGCCGGCGAGCCTGCGGGCTGAAGTGAACCAATGGGGCCTGCCTAAGGATGAATTCGCTGATACGGGTCACTGGCCCAATCAGCTCTATATTCGCGAAGGCCGCCGCATGATGGGAGAGTACGTGATGCGGCAGTCGGATTTACAGACCGAGCGCACTAAGACCGATTCCATCGGCATGGGATCGTACAACAGCGATTCGCACAATATTCAGCGTGTTGCGATGCCGGATGGCACGGTGAAGAACGAGGGAGACGTTCAGGTTCCGGTGGAACCCTACGAGATCGCCTATCGCAGTATTACGCCCAAGCGATCAGAAGCGGAGAACCTGCTGGTGCCGGTGTGCCTATCGGCCAGCCATGCTGCGTATTCTTCAGTGCGCATGGAACCGCAGTACATGATCATTGGACAGGCAGCGGGCGTGGCCGCGGCACTTGCGATTCGGAGTCATACGTCCGTTCAGGAGGTCGCTATCCTTGATTTGCAGCAGAAGCTGCGCGAGCACGGCGCGATACTTCACTTGAACGAGGAGTTTTCTGCTGCAGCAAAGCGCTAAGCGGCTCTCAGCTCTCCTGCTTCATAATGTCGTCGACCCAGGAGTCATCCGTGCCCAGCAGAGCGCTCTCCTGAAGCAGGGCGAGGCTCAGCGGATAGCTTTGCTTGAGATCGTCAAAGAAATCTGCTTCGATGGTGGCCGCCAATTGCCGGTCGAGGACCGCGAGGTTCACTTCATCGTTCAGGGCGAAGGATCGGTGATCGAAGTTGGTCGATCCCACTACGCTCCATAGGCCATCCACGGTCATCAGCTTGGCATGGATCATTGAGGGCTCGTATTCGTAGATTTCTGCGCCCGCCTCCAGGAGGTGACGCACACTACGATGGCTAAGCCTTCTGATCGTGGGGTGATCGATGAGCGGGCCGGCGGTCAAAATCTGCACCGTGACGCCCCGTTTTTGAATGGCCTCGATTAATGCCTGGCGCGCGCTTCTATCGGGCAGGAAGTACGGAGTGGTAATGCGTATGTTATCGCGCGCGCTGTTGATCAAGGCTTGAAAGAGAATGCGTGCCGAGGTGCCGCCGCCGCGGGGCGTGCTGGTGACCACGAAGCTTTCTGCGCCGTCGGGTGTGGCGCGGAAAGCAAATTGTTTTGCGCCGGAAAGAATCTCGCCGGAGGCCTCGAGCCAATTTTCGCAGAAGGCGGATATGAGGCCGGCCACCGCCTCGCCTTCGACGCAGAAGACTGTATCGCGCCAGGCGGGAACCGAGGTTTCGACCAACCAATGATCGCCCACACCCGCACCACCGATGAAGCCTGTCTCCCCATCCACGATCAATAGCTTGCGATGGGTGCGGTTGTTGGCGTTGGGCCAGGTGTTCCAGCGCAGGGGGTGATACCAACGCATCTGGCCACCGGCCGCGCGCAAACCGTCGAAGTAGGAGTCGGGGGTACCAAAGCTGCCGAGGGCATCGATAATGACCCGCACCTCAACCCCGGCGGCGGCCTGCTCGGTGAGCGAAGCCAGCATCTCGTCGCCAACTTGTCCTGGCTTGAATTCGTAGAATTCCAGGTTGATGGCTTGTTTCGCCCGGCGGATGGATTCGAGTTGCGCCGGGTAAAACTCGACTCCGTTCTTGAGCCGGGAGATACGCGAATGGCGCAGAGTGCCATCGGTCACGATGCTAAGAAACTGAATGAACTCGTGGGAGTCGAGAGCGGCCTTGTTCTCTTCGGGCATGGAATAGGGAATCGCCGGGCCGAAGTAATTCAACAGGAAGCGAGCCCCAAGGAAGAATGTCGCGCCCACACCGATCGCGGCAAGGGCGCGGGTGGTGCGGTGTGGCTTGCCGTCGGCAACGTGGTCAGTCATGCAGTGCAAGCATACAGGCAGAGCCGCCAAACGGGCCCATGGTTATCAAACTAAAATTTGGCTGTATGCGCCGGTAGTTACGCTCCCGCAATCTGGGTTGCCAAGCTCAGCCGGGCAGCGTTGGCTGGAGCGGACCGCGCCAGCCGCGTGACCCGGAAGACGGTGATATCGTCCTGCTGGCCGAAGTTGCAGGCCTCTTCTACCATTTGCTCGATGGTCCGGTCGGACCCCACCAACGCAGCCACACGGTCGAAGCCATACAACTCGCCTGCTGCATTGCGTGCTTCCAGAATGCCATCGGTATAGAAGGTGAGCGTCTCACCCTCGTGCAGCAGGAAGACTACCTCGTCATAGGTCGCGTCCGCTGTCAGGCCAAGCGGTAACGATCCGTTGACGGGCAGTTCTTTCCCCTCCCGATACGGAGCAAGGTGCCCCGCGTTGGCGAGCGTGGTAGTGCCGCTGGGGTCGATGCGGGCGACCACGCAGGTGGCGAAGCCTCCGTCGGTGCGTCCCAGCAGCCGGCGGTTCAGGCCCAGCAGAATTTCTGCCGGGCTCTGCGTGTAGTCGGCTATGCTGCGCAACGCGCCGACAATCAGAGATACCGTCATCGCCGCCTTGAGTCCTTTGCCGCTTACGTCGCCTAAGGCAATCAAGGCACCGCCGTCAGCGGTGGCAATGACCTGGAAGAAGTCACCGCCGACCTCTTCCGCAGGACGGTACACGCTGGCAATGGACAAACCCGGAATAGCCGGGGTGTCCTCGGGCACGAGGATTTGTTGTACTTCGCGGGCCGATTTAATCTCCAGTTCGATACGGGCTTGCCGCTCCCGCTCCTGGAAGTGCTCCCGGGCAATGGTGAAGATCAGGGCCAGGAACAAGAGTGTGCTGAGAATAAACGGCATGTTGAAGAAATAAACACCGAAGTGGAAGCCAAGGCTGGAAAGAGTGGCCAACAGCGGCCAATGCGTAAATCGGATGCCCTGCCCGGCAGTATTCAGAAGTACGTTGTACAGAGCGGTAACACAAACAGCGATGATCAAAGGCCACAGCGAAAGCCGCTTGCGACGTGCCAGGCCGAAACCAATGATGACAAACACATATAAAGGTGTGATGGAGTAGATGCCGGTCGTGATTCCGTCAATCCAGGGCAGCACCCCGCCCTTCTCCCAAAACCAGATGGTGAGGATGTCGGTGACCTGGGCGGAAAGATAGACGGCGACGATCCAGCCAGTCACTCGCCTCCATTGCCGCTCCTGCACCATTCCAAAAAGCGAAAGCAGGATCAGCCACATGGAGATATCCTGAGCGCATGTCTCCAACTGGGTCATCAATTGATAGGTGCGAAATGTCGAAATATTGCGGATAGCTGATAGTTGTTGAAATTGAACGATTCCAGAGGCAACCAGATAGAGTGCCAGCCAGAAATACAATCCCTGTTTGCGGTCCCGCAGATACAGCAGGAAACTCAGCAACCCGATGACCAGCGTGATGGCCGACATCAAGAGGTTGGGCAGTCTTCGTTCATCGAGCGCGTACGAGGTCAACTGCGTCCTGGCGGTGAGCAGGGACGCGTCGCCCAGGAACGGCGTTTGTGTGAACCCGCCAGATTCTGCAGCGTCGACCGACGAGAGGGGTGCTTTCCACACCCTGAGCGCTAAGACTCCACTGGAACTGGGCAGCGGATAGACGGTCTCATGGCCAAATGCCCACCAATGGGCCCCTTCCGGCAGTCTGCCATAGGTCCCAAGTTTTTGGCCGTTCCAGTAGATTTCGTACGCGTCCTGTACCACGGGAATCAGCACTGCCAAACTTTTCGTGCCCGCGGAATTGGCGTTGTCTATCTGCAGACGTAGCCGATACCAGGCGAACCCTGTGTAGCTAGGATGGTTCTGCTGCCCCCAAGTTTCGTCGACCCGGATGGGCTCCCAGTTCGAGTCGTCCAGTGCTGGGTCCGCCCACGCCTTATCGTCGCCAAGGTGAAACTGCCAGCTACCCGACAGAGGAACCGAACCTGTGCCCGGGTTGTTTACCTTGAGTGGTTCAGCTCTTCCTGTGCCGGGCTGGGAAAGAGCTGCCAGAGCAAGAACCAGAACGGCGATTTTCGCGGCTCTTTCCTTCATCATCGCTGAAACCCTCGCGAACTGCGGTGTGGTTGGCTTACGCGCGGAATCTCTCAGCGCTGCGAGCCTTGGCTTTTGCTGCCTCTTCTTCGCGGCTTTTCGGCACCGCATTCGTTTCCAGCGAATGGAGAAGCCGGCTGGAGATGGCGGCCACATCATCCACTGCTGCCTGGAATGCAGCTTCGTTTGCCTTCGACGGCTTATTGAAGCCGCTTATCTTTCTCACGTACTGGAGCGAGGCGGCGCGCACCTCTTCAGCCGTCACGGGAGGATCGAAGTTGAATAGCATTTTGATATTCCGGCACATACCCGAGCACCTCGTTCACGGGAACTTACAGCTAGACGCATACTGGGGCAGGTCAATGATCTTGCGTTACTTCGCTCTAATATACCCGCTCGCCAGCGGCGCGGAATAGGGCAAGGTGGCGCTGGCTTTAGAATGGAGCCGGACCGAAGTACGGCAATGCAGGATTGGTGACTGATGGAGTCAAGTAGATTACTGATGCACGCCCAGCGCCTCCAGGCCATTGCGCAGGCTGGGATAGCTTACACAACCAATGCGTATGACCGGGAACGCTATGAAGAAATCCGAGGCATCAGTGTCGACCTGCTTGAGCAACTGACCGATGAGCCGCGGGAGAAGATCATTCGCACCTTCGCGTCCGAGTCCGGATACCAGACGCCGAAGGTTGATGTTCGAGCGGTGTTATTTCGCGGAGACAACGAAATTCTGCTAGTGAGGGAAAAGAACGACCAGGGCAGGTGGACGCTGCCTGGCGGTTGGGCCGATGTTGGCTATTCACCATTTGAGGTGGCAATGAAGGAAGCAGAAGAGGAAACCGGATTGCGCGTTCGGGCGGTGCGTCTGCTGGCGCTTTATGACAAGCGGAAACACCCACATCCGCCGCAGCCCTGGTACGTTTACAAGGCTTTTGTGAAATGTGAGATTGAAGGCGGCGAGTTGGCGCAAGAAACGGCTGAGACAGGGGGCGCTGGGTGGTTCCGGGCGGAGCAGTTGTCGTCTCTTGCGCTTTCCACCGATCGGGTGACCGAGTCACAGCTGGTGACTCTCTTCAGATTTGCCCGCGATCCTAGTCTGCCGGCTGTATGCGACTAAAAGCCTACTGCACGGTCACCGTAACTGCCATAGTCGAACGCCCATACTGATTGGTGGAGTTCAAGGTGTACGTGGTCGTCGCGGTGGGCGTCACGGTTTGCGTTCCTCCGCGGACCGGTCCGACGACATCGATGAAATCGTAGGAGTCATTGGCTACCGTCCAGTTCAAGGCCACCGCTGTTCCGGCCGTTACCGTGGTTTGCGAGGCGGTGAAGCTGCTGATGGTGGGCACCGCGCCGGTGGGAGCAGTGGCATCATCGTATTGGGTTCCCATTTGCACCACATCGAAGCTGGACGCATCGATGGCTTTCAATGCGTCCAGATCGTTATCGTCCCAGCGTGCGTCGGGCGCTCCCTGGAAGAACATGTTGCTGCCGTTATCAGCGACGATCAAGCCGTAATTCTGCATGGCTTTGAGGATCACCTGGTTGGCGGCGCTGAAGCCGGTGATGTCGAAGCTGGCCTTGAGCCGCAGGCGCATCCCCATGATGTTGTTGGTGGTGGAACTATTGCCCGCCGCGTGAGTGGCGGGGGCCACAAATAATCCCCCATTGGCATCGCTCTTGGTTTGCGCCACCGTCATGCGGATAGCGTGGTTGATGGCGCCCGCCGCTACTTCGTCGTAGCGTACCAACCCGGGAAGGATGGGCAGGCCCGCGGCATCTGCCGAAGTCCATCCATTGGGACGGTGCTCGGTGCTGGTCAGATCCCAGATGGCGCCGTTGGCCGCACTCCAGGCGCCGTTGCACAGCTGTGTTTGCCAGGTCTCATAGATCCAACATTGTGTCTTATCGATCACGATCAGGTGATTGTCCCCCGTAGTGGAGCAGACGGGCGGGAAACCCTCGATGGGAGCGGTGATGGGGATGGGGTAGAGAGTGATGTCGCTTTCGCTTTGATAGGTCGTCATCGTCACGGGCACGCCCGGCGTGGTGCTGGAGTCCACTACAACGTAGGGTATCCCATAGTTTCCGTCGACTACGTTGGAGAAGTCCGGGTGCAGGTTGCTTCCCGTGAGCGCGGTGATGATGGCTGCCGAGTTGGGATCGACCGCGGCGGAGGCGATGTTCGTGTTCCAGAGGTTTGAGGCGGGGAAGGGTACGTAGCCATTAAGACTGGCTCCATTGCCGGTGCTCATGTTGCCGCAGGACGGCCCGGTGGACGAGTTTACCGGGCCGCCGGATATCGTCAGCGTGAGCGTAGCCTGGGCGGTCTCGGGAGGAGTAGAAGAATCCGTGACCACAAAGGTCAATGAGTAGGGGCCGGCGGCAGCCGGAGTGCCGGAGAGGACTCCCCCGGGCGACAAAATCAACCCGGCAGGCAAGATGCTGCCTGATGCCAGCGCCCAGGTATACGGACTGACTCCGCCGGAGGCTTCCAGAGTGGTCCCTGGATAGGGCGACGTGGCGGCGCCGGCTGGCAGCGAGGTTGTAGTCACGGCGAGCGTGGTGGGGCTGACCTTGAGGCTTAGGTTGGAAGCGGCCGATTGCGGCGAAGGCTGCGTCGAGTCGGTCACCTTGATGGTTACTGATGCGGTTCCAACGGAGCTCTGCGCCGGTGTACCTGTAATCGCTCCGGTTGCACTATTGATCGACAAGCCACTGGGCAAGCTGGCCGCGCTGTAAGCGTACGGAGTGGTACCGCCGGATGCTGCCACCTGACTGCTATACGCGGCACCTACCGTTCCTGAAGGAAGGGAAGTTGTGGTCAGCGTCAGGGTGCTGGGTTGGGAAGGGGTTGCAGGGGTTTGACTGCCCGGACTGCATCCAGCGAGAAGTACTGTCGCCCCAACGATCAGACGCCATCCCGGTTTGCGCATGGTTTAGCCCGTACCGATGCTAAACCAGGAGTTTGTAACAGGTGAAGAGTGTATCGATATAGGACTGTACGCCAAAGTTGTAGTTATGAGTTTGGCAACGGTTGCAGAAGGAGAAACCGCAGACCCTTCGGCTTCGCTCCTAATGACAAAGGTGGGAGCGCTCCCAGTTTAGTGCCGCGCCTATGACGCTCCCCCGGCAGGCCGGGGCAGGCAGACGCCCGGCCCGCCACCTCGCGTTCATAGCGATTTTACTTGGCGACCCAAGCGAGGTCAGCGTCATAGGTTGGTTGGGCGACAAATCTCTCGCTTCCTCACCAGCGTCGCCCCCTGGACGGGTGCCCCATGTTCGCGTTTTTGCGTACATGGGTTGAACAAGATGGCGAAGCCCTCCTTTTTCTTTTCCTGTAAGTCGGTGTAGACCGGTAGTGGAAGCATTAGAAAAAGGTCGTGTTCAACCCATGTACGCGAAAACGCGAACATGGGCCACCCGTCCAGGGGGAAAGGCTTGGTGGCAAGCCGGGAAAGCGAAGGACGAAATGACAGCCAACCCCCGAACAGAGCCAAAGTCCTTCCTTCTCTTTTAACTCGCAGGCTGGGCAGCTATTTGCCCATTACTCGCCGAGCGAGTTTTTTCTTTGCCGGACGCGTGCGGACTGGTTTCTTTCCACCAGCCTTTTTCTTGGTCGGAGCGGAGGCAGCCAGGAGGGCGATGATCTTGGAGCCGATGGGGGAGCCGAGGCCGGTGCAGGCGTCCCAACCAGGGCCGGCGGAAAATGCGCCGTTGTTTCCAGAGACAATGTCGTGGAAGGCAGACGCAGCCTTTGCGGCATAAATTTGGGGCTGGATAAAGCCGGCGCTTTTTCCGTTCTGCTGATTGTTGAGTGCGATCAGTCCTGCCCAAAGTGGGGCGACGGCGCTGGTGCCGCCAATGACCATGCTTTGACCATCGACGCGAACCTGATAACCGGTTACAGGGTCGGCGTCTCCGCAAACGTCCGGGACACCTCGGCCGCCGGTTTTTCCCGAGGGCGCCGGCACCTTGGCGTTCGCTTGCCAGGAAGGCAGGGCGAAGACGCTGCTTACTCCGCCTCCGGTTGCGCCCTCACCGCTGGCTTGCTCGTTCCACACTACCTCGGAGGTGATGGTGCTGCCGCTGCCCACGAGCTTGGTTCCACCACAGGCCAGCACGTGCGGGCTGGAGGCAGGGAAGTCGACGTTGTTGCCTGTAGCTCCGTCGCTCGAGCCGTTGTCTCCCGCGGCGACGGTTATCGTGATGCCGAGCGCGGCAGCAGACTGGCAGGCGGCGTCGAGTGCGGTCATGGACTGCGCAGTCCAGCTGGATTCCGGGCCGCCCCAGCTGATCGAAATCACACTCGGCTTGTTGGTGGTGTCGTGCACGGCGTTGCCGATGGCATCGATGAAGCCCTGGTCGGTATTGGGCGCGAAGTAGACCACGATCTTTGCCCCCGGAGCGACGGAAGCTGAGACTTCGATATCGAGCATAACCTCGCCATCCGCCCCGTTCGCGTTGCCAGGAGAGTTCTTGCCCTTGTCGACGGAGACAGCCGTTACCTTGGGCGCCTTTTGGCCCAGTCCTTTGAAGTAGGCAGTAAGGTCCGCGGCACGATAGCCGCCACCCAACTCGATGATGCCGATGGTCTGGCCCGCGGCCGTCGCTCCCTTAGGAAACTGGTAAAGCTCGCCCACCTGAACGGGCGTGTACGAGCTGCCGGCTGCGCTGGCATGGGCGCGGGCGAAGCCTTGCGTGCCCCCAATGCTGGCGTTGATGGCGGAACCCAGGACTCGAAAGTGAGGTTGGGCCTGGGGACGATTATCGAGGCCCAGGACAGCCTCCACCGCGCCGGCCAGTTCGGAGGGCAGAAGGATGCTGCCTTCACGGACGCGATAGGTGTTGCCGTCAAGAACCTTTTGCGCGAGGGTGACGCCAAAGGCCTTCTGCATAGCAGTGACCGTTCCGGTGAGCTTGATGGTGCGGCGCTCAGGCTTTGGGGTGCCCTTTTCGACTGTCAGCCCGAATTCTTTTGCGAAAGCGCGCACCAGTGCGATCGCGGCGGGATCGGCGCCGTGCTGCTGGCGATACTGGGCGCGCGTCAGGCGGTCTTGGCCCAGTCGTTTGGTATTCAGAGGATTCTTGCGCCGGACGACGACAGAAACAGTAAAGACACTGCTGGGGCGGGCCGGTTTTTCACCGGTTGCCGCGGAGAGGGGAGCCTTTTCACTACCGCTGAGTACTACGCGCTGCTGGGACGAGAAGCGCGAGGAAGAAGTCTTGGTAGCCATGGGGAGTTCTCCGAAGTGCGCACCCATCATATTCCGCTATACGTTTCCAAGGAAGTTACGAGTGGAATCCAAGCCTTGATCCCGCGATACAACATCGCCTGGCAACGCTGAGGAGAGGAATGCCGGTAGAATGAGTGGAGCAATGCCCACCTCTCTTGACTGGCCCCTGAAAAACCCGCAGCGCCGCCGCCGCCGCTTCCTTATTCTGCTCGCGCTCCTTGCCCTGATTGTCTTCGGTGGCCGCACCGCGATCTCGTATTTCGTCGATCTGCTGTGGTTCCGGTCGCTCGGCTATGGGAGCGTGTTCTCAAAAACGCTGGTTCTGCAATGGAGCATCTTTGCGCTCTTTGCAGGGGCCACGTTCTTCATCCTGTACGCAACGTTTGCCGCTCTGAAGCGGGCGCATCTGCCCGATTTACCCAGCAGCCATACCATCTTCTTCGGTGGACAGCCGATCAAGCTCCCGGTCGAACCGGTGATGCAGCTGCTGGCCTTCGGCGGATCGCTGGTCATTGCCCTGGTCACGGGCGCGGGCATGATGGCGGAGTGGCCGACGCTGGCGCTCTTTTGGTATGCACCCCGTGCGATGGGCGGCGTTGTCGACCCCATCTTCGGAAAGCCGCTGAACTTTTTTCTCTTTACTCTGCCGGCATGGCAACTCATCTCCGGCTGGCTGCTCACGCTCGCCATCATTACCTGTGTAGTGGCCGTTTTCTTCATCGTCATTACCGGCGGAGCTGGGGCGCTGGCCAAGCGCCGCAGCTATCTCATCTTGCCCTGGCGCGGACTTTCCATCACCTTTGCGTTGCTGCTGCTGATCCTGGCGGTGCGCGTGTACCTCGGCCGGTACGATCTGTTGTTCGACGATCATACGGTCTTCGGCGGGGTTACCTACACCGACGCACATGTCACGCTGACCGGCTTGCTTCTGGTCTGCGTGGCACTGGTTGCCGGGGCGGTGGCCGCGGTCGCCAACGCCATGACGGTGGCCCGGGGACGCTGGCTGGTGGCCGCGATTCTTCCTGCTGCGCTGTGCTATGCGGGCGTTCAATTAGCCGGTTGGTGGATGAGCAGCTTTATCGTCAAACCGAATGAACTGGTCCGCGAGCAACCCTATATTGCGCACAACATCCTGATGACGCGGCAGGCCTACGGATTGGACAAGTTCGTGCAGCGTGAGTTTCCCGCGGAAACGACCGTTGGTGCGGCCGATCCGGCGAACAATCAACCAACGTTGCAGAACATCCGCTTGTGGGATTGGCAGGCGCTCCAGGACACACTGCGTCAGATTCAGGAAATTCGCACCTACTATGACTTCCCCGATATCGACATCGATCGCTATGTAATCGATGGCACGTTGCGTCAGGTAATGCTCGCCACGCGCGAACTGAACGTCGACAAACTGCCCGAGAGCAGCCGCAACTGGATCAATGAAAAGCTGATTTACACCCACGGCTACGGCATCACCATGAATCCCGTGAATGGATTTACGGCGGAAGGACTGCCCACCCTCTACCTGAGCAACATGCCGGTGCAGAGCACCGTACCCGGCCTGAGCGTGACCCGCCCGGAGATCTATTTTGGCGAGATGACGAATACTGACGTATACGTCAAAACACGGCAACAGGAGTTCAATTACCCCCAGGGCCAGAGCAACAATCTTACCTCCTACCAGGGCAACGGCGGCATCGAGCTGGGCGGCTTCGCCCGCCGCATTTTGCTGGCCATCGACCGCGGCGATCTGGGAAAGTTGCCCTTTAGCGATGATGTGAACGCGCAGAGCCGGCTGCTGATGCGGCGCAACGTACGCGATCGCGTAGAGGCCTTAGCACCGTTTCTTACCTACGATCCTGACCCGTATATGGTGGTCGGCGAGGATGGCAGGCTCTCGTGGGTGATGGATGCGTTCACTACTTCGGACCAGTATCCGTATTCGACCCATTACCGGCTGGGCGACGATCTCATCAACTACATGCGTAATAGCGTCAAGGTGGTCATCGACGCTTACGACGGATCTACTACTTTTTACGTTTTTGACAATCAGGACCCGATCCTGGCCGCCTACCGTAACATCTTTCCCGGCCTGTTCAAGGATGGGGCGGCGATGCCCTCCGGGCTGCGCAAGCATATGCGTTATCCCGAGCTGTTGCTCAAAATGCAGGGAGAGGTCTACGGGCTGTATCACATGACGGATCCGGCGGTGTTCTACAACCGCGACGATTTGTGGACGGTGGCCACGGAAGTCGGCATGAGCGAGGGGGGCGGGCAAACTACGCAGCCGATGCAGCCGAATTTTGTGTTGATGAAGCTGCCGGATGAAACCGGCATGGAGTTCGTAGAGATTCTGCCTTTCACGCCTGCCAACCGCAACAATCTGATTGGCTGGATCGGAGGGCGCAGCGATGGCGAGCACTACGGCACATCGGTGGTCTACAACTTTCCCAAGAACAAGCTGGTGGATGGGCCGCTGCAGATTGAGGCGCGCATCGATCAGAATGCTCAGCTCTCCGGGCAATTGACGCTGTGGAATCAGCAGGGCTCGCACGTGCGGCGGGGCACTTTGCTGGTGATCCCCACCGGGCGCGCGCTGCTGTATGCTGAGCCGATCTATCTGCAGGCAGAACGCAGCCCGATGCCGGAGCTGCGCCTGGTGGTGCTGGCGCTGCAAGACCGGCTGGCCTACGGGTCGACCTTTGAGGCGGCGCTCACCGCGCTGTTTGCAGGTGGAGGGTCGTCGCTGACCTCTGCGGAACCACAGCAGCGAGCGGCTCCGCAACCCGCGGGCGCCGCTACGCCTCAGGCAGCAGTGGAACTGAAGCCGACCATCGCGGAAGCCGCTAAAGACCTGGCCGACTATCAAAGATTGACGGCGGAAGGCAAGTTGGGCGAGGCAGGGCAAAAGCTTGAGGAGTTGAAGCGCGCTATCGATAAGCTGAATACGCCTCAACGATAGGTACTTAAAATCATCCGATGTCTCCTAAATAACCCCGTAGGAATTGGACGGCGTTGGTACCTTGACGGGTGCCCCAGGTTCGCCAAAGCGTACCTGGGCCGAATAAGACGGGCGGAGCACCCACCAAAGCTTTTTGCTAATCAATCAGCTAAAAGCAATCGAAACACATCATTTTCGGCCCAGGTACGCTTTGGCGAACCTGGGGCACCCGTCAAGGTACCAACGCCCGTCTAGTTCCTATGGGGTTCCTTTAGGAGACTGACTTCTGCCGGGTTGTTACAGTTGGTAATGCGTCGTTATCTTTTCGCGGTCTTCTATTGCCTGGTAGCTTTTACGGCAACGGCCCAACAGCAAAGCTTTCCTCAGCATCTTTTCTTTCGCGTTACGCTGGGACCGCAGTTCTCGTCTCCGGTCTCCGGCAGACTGCTGCTGTTTGTTTCCCCGGGGCACGGCGACAAAGCAGTCGACAGCGACCTGATGGCGATCACGAAAACCTTTGTTGCGGCGAAAGAGGTCCCGTATTTAGCACCCGGACAGACGGTAAGCGTGGATGCCGACGACGTCGTCTTTCCTGGACCCCTGTCGAATGCACCTTCGGGTGATTACGAAGTGCAAGCGGTGCTCGATGTCGGGCATACCTACAATTATTCCGGGCGCACGCCGGGCGACCTGGAGAGTGAGGTCGCAACACTGCCGGCCTGGAATCCTCAGCAACAACCGCCGCCCGCGTTGACGCTGACCACGACGGTACCGGAGCCTCCCGATCCGCTCAGCAATGAGCCGGAGGTGCTCTCCGCGCTCGAGCCGGTAGATTTTCGTAGCCCATTGCTCAGCAAGTTCTGGGGCCGGGATATACGTATGAAGGCCTGGGTACTGTTGCCGCCCGGCTATCGCGCACATGCGGGGCAACACTATCCGACGGTTTACTTCACTCACGGGTTTGGCGACACACTGGCTTCCTTGCGCAGCCGCTACGCTCCGCCACTTTACCAACGGATGCAAAGTGGCAAAATGCCGCAGATGATCTGGGTGCTGCTCGATGAGAGCAGTCTCACCGGCACCCATGAATTTGCCGACGGCGTAAACAATGGCCCGTGGGGCACGGCGCTCACCACGGAGCTGATTCCTTACCTGGAAGCCCACTACCGCATGGATGCCCGCGCCAGCGGACGATTTTTGCAAGGTCACTCCTCCGGCGGTTGGGCAACACTGTGGCTGCAAACCGCCTACCCGAAAATCTTTGGCGGCACCTGGTCTACGTCTCCCGATCCCAGTGACTTCCACGCATTCAGCACGGTCGATTTATACGCGCCCAAGGCCAACATGTATCACCGCCCGGATGGCTCTGCGCAACCCATCGTTCGCGTGCATACCCAGGTGGTGGCCACGATGGAGCAACTGGCGCACCTGGAGGGTGTGCTGGGAGAGTATGGCGGCCAGCTGTCTTCCTTCGAGTGGGTCTTTTCGCCGCGGGGTCCGGATGGGCGTCCCCTGGAAATGTTTAATCGCGCCACTGGGGCAGTCGATCCAAAGGTGGTTGAATACTGGGGGGAACACTACGACATCGCCCACCGGATTGAGACCCATTGGACTACCCTGGCGCCCGACCTTCGGGGCAAAATCCATCTCTTTGTGGGGACCGACGATACCTTTTATCTGGACGGTGCGGCGCACCGGCTGCAAGCCTTATTGGATCGTTTGCAAGGGCAGGCGCAGTTCAACTTTCTGCCCGGGCGAACACACTTCGACCTGTACCGAATCGACGATGATCGATTCGCGCTTTTCGATCGGATCGCCGCTGAGATGTATGCGGTAGCCAGACCCAGCAGCAAATCAACCGGAAAGTGAGCGAGTCTGCGCTGTGCAGGCGTTTCGCATGTCAACGATAAGGACCAAGGGAAATGACCAAAATCTCGCCTAAAACCTCTGATTCATTTCGCCATTGGCGGCCGGTTCCAGCGACGATGGTGACCGAATCACCACGCTCGAGAACCTGCTCACTTTCCTGCAGCTTCAGGATCACTTTGCCTTCAAAGACCATGGCGAATTCATCGGAGATGGAAGGCGTGGCATGGTTTCCCGTGAGGCCGCCGGGCTTGATGATGAGCATGGATGCGCGGAACTGCGATGAATTGGAAAGCGCTCCCAGCGATGCTATTTCGGCCCGCGACCAATCCAGGGCCATGTGGGCGCGGTCGCTGGCGCGCACGATATTGACCTGCTGATTGGCGGAGAGAAAAAACTGTCCCAGCGTCACGCCCAGCGCGTTGGCTATCTTTTCCATCGAAGAGATGGAGGGCGAGCATTGCCCATTCTCAATTTGCGAGAGAAAGCTGGCGGAGAAGTCGACGCGGTCGGCGAGAGCCCGCAGTGACATGCCATGCTGTTCTCGTAGATAACGCAGAGACGTCCCCAGAGTTTGTTCGATCATCCTACCGCCAACTCGATCCGCAATTCTTGATTTTCGTACACTGGTGCGTAACAACGACCAGTGCCTAAGTATAACGAGAAGAATGCGGTGGGGACCCTGGTACTACGCTTGCAAGCAGGCTATCTAATGGCCATATCTATCGGCCAAATTACCTCGTGGAGGGAAGTGCTCTAGTGGCTGCTCCAGGTCTTATCACTGGAATAGCACAGCGGTTCCAGGGTGCAATCGGCACAGCGCGGTTTGCGGGCGATGCAGACCTGGCGTCCGTGGTGGATCATTTCATGGGAGAAAGCAATCCAGTGATCCTGAGGAATGATCTTCATTAGATCTTTCTCCACCTGGATGGGCTCGGTAGCCTGGGTAAGTTCGAGACGTCTCGATAACCGAAGCACGTGGGTGTCCACCACCACGCCCACGGCTTTTCCGAAGGCCACACCCAGCACCACGTTGGCCGTTTTGCGCGCCACGCCGGGCAGGGTCAACAGCTCTTCCATGGTTTGTGGAACTTTGCCGTCGAAGTCGGCGGTGAGTTTGCGCGCCGCCCCATTCAAGGACTTCGCTTTGTTGTGATAAAAGCCGGTGGAGCGGATCTGCTCTTCAATCTCCACCAGGGGCGCATGGGCAAAGTCAGTGGTGGTGGGGAATTTTTTGAACAACGCCGGGGTGACCATATTGACGCGCGCGTCGGTACATTGCGCGGAGAGGATGGTGGCCACCAGCAGTTCCCACGCGTTGCTGTGGTGCAATGCGCACTCGGCGCCGGGATAGGCCTCTGCCAGTCGTTCCAGCAAGGCGGCGATGCGCTCGGGGTCCAGAGGATTGCGCCGCGGTCCCTTTTTCGCTGTTTTCTTTGCCGCCGGCTTTTTCCCGGCGGCCTTACTGGCTGGCGCCTTCTTTGTCGCGGCCTTCATCCGCGCCTAACCGAGCCGTGCCAGCGTCTGAGAAGGGCTTGTGCCATGGTGTGATCCTTTGCCAACTCTATGGTAACAAAGCAGGCGGGCGGTCATTTTGAAGTCGTCAGGCTATACTGCCTGCGAATGACCGAGAAAATTTTAGCTGTCCTCGCCAACTTCATCATCGCTGTCATTTCCGGCTCGGGTTACCTTGGCATCGCGCTGCTGATGGGCATCGAGTCGGCATGCGTTCCGCTGCCGTCTGAAATCATCATGCCGTTCTCCGGGTACCTGGTCCACACGGGCAGGTTCCAGCTTTTGTGGGTGGCCACGGCCGGCGCTCTCGGCTGCAACCTAGGCTCGGCAGTGGCTTATTGGGTCGGAGCACACGGGGGCCGCCCGCTGGTGGAGCGTTTTGGCAAGTACGTTCTGCTCAGCCGGCACGATCTGGACCGCACCACGCATTTCTTTCTTAAATACGGATCGATCACCGTTTTCCTGGCGCGTCTGCTGCCGGTGGTGCGCACCTTCATCGCCCTACCTGCCGGAATCGCCCGCATGCCGCTGTGGCGTTTCCATATCTATACCTTCCTGGGGTCTTGGCCGTGGTGCTTGGTCCTGGCCTACGTGGGCATGCGGCTTGGCCGCTCATGGGATACTGACCCGCGCTTCAAGGAGGTTTTTCACCGCTTTCATCTGGGCGTGGAGGTTGTGCTGTTAGCGGCCATTATCTGGTTCGTGTGGTCGCACTGGAAGCAGCGGGCCGCCGCCACGGCGTGAACCTCGCCCTGCTCCTAAGGCACGCTTGGCTACCGTTAAGCCGTGCTTTCTCTCCTTTGGGCGGGTCTGATTTGCCAAAGGAGAAATGAAAGCTGAGACTGAGGTGGTGCTTCATTGTTGCTCCGGCCAGGCGTGCAAGCCAGCCCGCAGAGCGATCATAAATAACGCCCCGAGAGGACGGACCTGCTAGAAAATGTCTATGCCTAAGAGCAGCGGCCAAGCGCCTGCTGACAGTTCGCCGATTCAGCCAGCCAACGGAAAACTAGGAATCATGATCCCCGGAATGGGGTCTGTTGCGACCACCCTGGTGGCCGGCGTGGAAGCCGTCCGCAAGGGAATCGCTAAACCTATCGGCTCCCTTACCCAAATGGCAACCGTCCGCCTGGGCAAGCGTACAGAAGGGAACAGCCCTCTGATCAGGGACTTCGTCCCCCTGGCCAAGCTCGATAATCTCTGCTTCACGGGCTGGGACATTTTTCCCGAAAACATGTTCGAGGCGGCCAGAACCGCGCACGTGCTTGATCGCGATCAACTGGAGACCGTTCGGCCGTTCCTGGAAGGCATCCGTCCCATGCCCGCGGTTTTCGATCAGTACTACGTCAAGCGTCTGCAGGGCAGCCACGTCAAGAAGGGCAAGAATAAGCGCGATCTGGCCGAGCAGCTGCGGGCGGATATCCAGGCCTATAAAAAGGTCACTGCCCGCCAAGTGATGATCTGGTGCGGCTCGACCGAGATCTTTCTCACCCCGACGGCGGTTCACCAGTCCCTGGCCGCGTTTGAAAAGGGTCTGGAAGAGAACGACATCAATATCGCGCCTTCTATGATCTATGCCTATGCAGCGCTGCAGGAAGGCGTCCCGTTCGCCATGGGAGCGCCGAATCTAACCGTCGATCTGCCGGTGATGCAGGAGCTTTCGCGCCAGAATGGTGCGCCCATTACCGGTAAGGATTTCAAGACCGGACAGACCTTCATGAAGACGGTGCTGGCGCCGGCCTTCAAGGCGCGCATGCTGGGCGTGAGCGGGTGGTACTCGACCAACATCCTGGGCAATCGCGATGGCGAAGTGCTGGACGATCCGGAGTCGTTCAAGACCAAGGAAGAGTCCAAGCTGAGCGTGCTCGACTTCATCCTGCAACCCGATCTCTATCCCGACCTTTATAAGGATATTTACCACAAGGTGAGGATTAACTATTATCCGCCGCGTGGTGATAACAAAGAGGGTTGGGATAATATCGACATCTTCGGTTGGCTCGGCTACCCGATGCAGATCAAGGTCGATTTCCTGTGCCGTGATTCGATCCTGGCCGCGCCCATTGCTCTTGACCTGGTGCTCTTCCTGGACTTGGCGGCGCGCACTCCGGAGTTGAAAGACCTGGGCATTCAGGAGTGGCTGAGTTTTTACTGGAAGTCACCGATGACCGCTCCCGGCCTTTATCCGGAACACGATCTCTTCATTCAGTTGATGAAGCTCAAGAACACGCTGCGCCACATCCAGGGCGAGTCCCTGATCACCCACCTGGGCCTGGAATACTACGACTAGGAAACTTTATCGTGCACGATCAAGCAGGACAGCCTCTCGATCGTGCAGGGTAGTTCGAATGGCCTCGAGACCCAGCTCAAGGGCGGGCAGGTTCTCCAGTACCTTGGCGCTCTCCTGGTGCTCCACCATGGATCGCAGCAGCTCGCATTGACCGACCAGCCGCTCATCGTGCTCGATCAGGATCTTGAGGGTGGCTGCCTCCTGGCGATAGCGTTGGGTCATGCGATCGTTCTCGGGGACCGGTTGCTGTTGGATCGTGGCTTCCAGGGCACCGATCCCTCGGGCCAGGCTCTCCAGGCGCTGGGCCCCTGCGATTGCGGCGGGGTCGGGAAATGGCTTGCAGCGCGAGGGTGCGGGGAGGAACTCGCGCCGGTACGCGCTTTCCGCAGTCTCCACACTGGCCATCGCGATACCGAGCAGGGATGCGGCTTTGCTGCGAACCAGTTGGTCGTCTGCGCGCAACTGGTTCTCCACGCGGTAGAAGTTGTAGCCCCAGCCGTAAAACAGGTTGGTGGCCACTTGTCTTAGCGCGCCTGCGTCATAAAATCCGTAGCTCGACACTATTTTTCTCCAGGCAATCCGGTCGGGGCGCCCGCCGGAAAGAATCCGCTCACTGGAGCTCCGATGTTGAATGGCAAGCCGGCCGCGGCGTTGGGTGCGGAGACCAGGCCCTTCTCAGCCATTTGCAATGCAAGGTAATAGCGCACCGCTTCGATGGGGGTAAGACCGATCGCCTGCAGCGAGATCAACTCGCGCATGCGCTCGTCTTTGGGCAGGATGAGGATCTTCAGATCATTGAGCGTGATGCCATAGACCTTCAGAAAGTCAGAAAGATGGGTCTTCACCAATTCGCGCACTTCGTTGATGTGCTCGTTGATGTCTTCCATCTTCGTCACCTGGACGACCTGGTTGATGGCTTGTTCAATGGCCGGGCCCGCGTAGTCGGAGACTTCTCGGGTGTCGATGACATGGCCATTGAAGGGCAAATGCGTAATCAATTGGAGGGCTGCTTCCTTGGTGTCGACGTGGATGTAGTAATCCACCTGGTAGGCCATTTCGGCCATCTCTTCACTGGTGGCTACTCCCTCGCTGCGGATCAACAGCTTGGAGCGGTTGACGTAAATGACCTCGTACACCCACGGGGAAGAGCCGCCGAAGAATCCCTGGGCAATCGAACCGAAGATGGGTTTGTCGGGGGTGGTGAGGGCATATTGCCCGGTCTCGTAAATATTCAGTACCGCCCCGCGCGATTTCAATACGCAGAAGTGATTGCTCTCAACCGTGAGCAGCGAGCCGGAAACAATGCTCTCGTCTGCAATCTTGACGGCCAGGCTCTTGGTTCCGAGCATGTCCGTCCCATCAGGGAGAATGGATGTGATAACCTGCCGTGCGATCGCCATAATTTACACTCAGCCTCGGCCCCAGAATACGCCCGTCGGGGTTCGTCAATATTAACGTCTTAGGGAGGGAACGTGTCCCGGTTACGCCGCGCTTCAGTTTGTTGCCTATTCGTTTTGCTGCCCTTTGGCTTTGCTCAAGAGGTTAGCTTCCGTATCCAACCTCTGCACCCGATCGATGAGTTGCGCGCTAAGGCGCTCAAAGAGCAGCCGCCCCAGGAGCAGGGAAGTTTCCGCAAGCCTGAGCTGGTGGAGTTGGTCAAGCTCGATCCCACGATCAAGCTGGACGTGCGTTACGCTACGACGAATAATTTTTTGGGAACTCCGCTGTATACCCAGGTGCGGGCGTTTCTTCAACGCCCGGCTGCGGAAGCGCTGGTCCGCGCGAATCAAGAGCTCAAGACCCAGGGATACGGCTTGATCATCCACGACGGCTACCGGCCGTGGTACGTGACCGAGATATTCTGGGAGGCGACCCCCGACGACAAAAAGATTTTCGTAGCTAATCCGAAAGAGGGCTCAAGGCATAATCGCGGATGCGCGGTGGACCTATCCTTATACGATTTGCAGACCGGCAAGGAAGTGAAGATGCCCAGTGGTTACGACGAGATGACCAAGCGGGCGTTTGCTGATTATCCCGGGGGCACCGCCGAGGAGCGGGCTCGCCGCGCGCTGCTGCGCCAAGCCATGGAAAAACAGGGCTTCGTGGTCAACCCGGATGAGTGGTGGCACTTCGACTACAAGGATTGGAAACAGTATCCGATACAGAACGTCAGGTTTGAAGATCTGGGATTTTAGTGTGTGTACACTGAAAAGCATGAAGGGCTGCGCATCGAAGCTCATCAGGATCGGCATCGCCCTTCTATCAACCTATGCACCTGTCTGGGCGCAGGTATTGTCCAACTTCGCCTCGACTAAGATCAATACAGATCACAGCGTCACCTTCCGTTATCGCGACCCGGGCGCAACAGCCGTCCTCTGCTCCATAGAAAACGTCGCCAAGCCAATTCCTATGCACAAGGATGCGGAGGGCATCTGGACCGTCGCCTCCGCGCCGCTGCCGGCGGGGATCTACCGTTATCACTTCGAGATTAACGGCATATCTTTCCTCGACCCTGCCAATCCGGTCATCTCCAACTCGCTGATGCGCCCGGCCAACATGGTCACCGTACCGGGGAACGGGCCACAGTTGTGGGATGAGACGGCTGTGCCTCATGGCGCAGTCCATCACCACACCTACACCACGTCTGTTGTTCTTGGTCTACCTGACAACCAGAGCGATTATTATGTCTATACGCCGCCCGGCTACGACCCTCGCGGCACGCCCTATCCTGTTCTTTATCTCCTCCATGGTTGGACCGACTCTGCCCGGGGCTGGCTCTACAATGGCCGCGCGAACTTCATTCTCGACAACCTCATCGCCCAAGGCAAAGCGAAGCCAATGATCGTCGTCATGCCGCTCGGCTATGGCGATCTCGCGTTCATCCATAGCCCTATCGACGTCTGGAAGGACCCGCCCAGCATCGACCACAACACGGAGCTGTATACCAGGGCCTTTCTTACCGAGATCATGCCTCAGGTCGAATCGACCTATAACATCTCCAAAGACCGCAACGACCACGCTATCGCCGGCCTCTCCATGGGCGGGCTTGAGGCTGTGACCATCGGCCTCGCCCATACGGACCGCTTCGCTTCCGTCATCGGCCTCAGCGCCGCGGTGCAGAAGCTCGACTTCAGCAAACAGTTCGCTGCTCTCGACCACAGGGCGGCAAATCTGCGCCTGCTCTGGATCGCGTGCGGAACGGAAGACGGTCTTATTACCCCAAACCGCAAACTGGTCGCGTTCCTTAAGGAAAAGAACATGAACGTGACACAGATCGAGATTCCGGGTCTACATACGTGGCTCGTCTGGCGCGACAACCTGATTCACTTCGCACCGTTGCTGTTCCAGTAGAACCCAATAGGAACAGGACGGGTGCCCCATGTTCGCATGAGCGTACATGGGCCAAAAATGACGGGGCGCAGCCCCTTCGACGCTCCTGCAATGCGGGTACAAAGGCGGTGGCCGAGGTCAACATCCTCGTGCAAAGAGCAAAAAACATTGGAAGAAACCATTTTCGGCCCAGGTACGCTTTGGCGAACCTGGGGCACCCGTCCAGAACCATAGGCCGTGGTCAGGAGGCCGTCGGCTCCAAAATTCCTCGTTGACAAAGTTCACGACTGTATTAATGTATTAATACAAATGATTATCCGTGTGCAGCCCGGGCTCGGCACAGCGATCTATCTCCAGATCGAATCCCAGTTGAAGCACGCCATCGCCGCCGGCGCTCTGAAGCGCGACGATGCGCTGCCTCCGGTTCGCAAACTGGCGGCTGAGTTGCGCGTCAATCCGAATACCGTGGCGCGCGCTTATCAAAACCTGGAGCGCGACGGCATCCTGCGTACCGTTCCCGGAGGCGGTTGTTATGTGAACGGCCAAAGTCCAGGCCTGCTGAAGTCGGAAAAACTACGCCGCCTCAGGCCTCTAGCGACACAACTCGCAGTGGAAGCCAAACAACTTCGCCTGGCGCGGGAAGAGTTGTTGCAATTGCTCGAAAATTCGTATGACGAACTCGGAGAGGCGCCATGAGCGATCTCGTTATCGAAACGCATTCTCTGCATAAGCAGTACGGCAGTACACGTGCCGTCGATGGGCTGGAGATGCATGTGCCCCGAGGCTCTGTGTATGGATTCCTCGGCCGCAACGGCGCGGGAAAAACTACCACCATTCGATTGCTTGCCGGACTGATTCAACCCACCGGCGGTCATGCACGCGTCCTCAATCTGGACCCACAAACCGACCGCATTACGGTCCTCGAGCGCACCAGTTTCGTCATCGATAAGATGCTCCTGCCTTCGATGACCGGCAATGATCTGGTGCGGTTCAATCGCGGGTTCTTTCCTCGGTGGTCAGACGCTCTGACCCGCAAATACACCGACGCGCTCGAGATTCCCATGAAGCAAAAGTTCCGCAAACTCTCTGGCGGAAACCAAACCAAGCTTTGCTTGCTGCTGGCACTTTCCCAGGGAGCCGAGCTCGTGGTACTGGACGAACCAACGGCCGGGCTGGATCCCATCGTCACGGATCAGTTATTGCGCATCATCATCGACGATTTTGCGGGCGAGGGCCGGACTCTGCTGCTCTCCTCGCATCATCTCTCGGAAGTAGAGCGGGTGGCCGACTGGATCGGCATCATTGACCAAGGCAAGCTACTGCTCGAGGCACAGCTCGACGATGTGCGGGTGAACTTCCGCCGCGTCCGCGTCGTGGGGGAGAACCTGCGTCTCCCGGTGGGCAACGAGATCCTCCATGCACGCACCGTCGAGGGCACAACGGAGTACGTCTTACGGGCCAATGCAGAGGGCTTTACTGCAAGCCTGAGAAACCAGGGGGCGACGGTGCTCGATGTCTCACCCATGAACCTGCACGAGATCTTTCTGGAAGTGGTGGGGAAGGGGGAAGCCAATGTACTTATGGAAGTGTTGGCGTGATACACGCATCGTTCTAGTGGCCAGCCTGGTATGCATCGGTGTTTTATTTGTGTCGATCGTGAGCAAGGATATTGTGATCGGCAACCATGCACCCTTCGAGAAGCTCTCGAACATTCTTCCTTTTGCCCTCACCATTCAGGCTTTTCCAATTAGTTTTGTCGCGTGGCTTCTGGGCAGTTTTGGGGTTGGCAGGGATCTGGGGGACAGGAGCGGGTCGTACGTATTCACCAGACCGAAGAGTCGCGCATATTTTGTCTGGTGTGACTGGGGTGTAGGCATGGCGCAACTGCTGCCGATCGCAGCGCTGCTGAATCTGGTGCTTGGAGTCCTTTTGCACCGGATCCTCGTTGCCGTGGGAGATCCGTTGCATGGCAGCATTATGATTGCGGGCAGGCCGGTCACGCTCGCTTATATCGTCTGGTTGAACTTCGGCGCCGCATACCTGCTGGCGGGGCTGGTTTTCAGTTTGACGTATTGTTCCACCGTCATCGCGAAACACGCGAAGGGCCTCATCTATGGCGCAGGCGTTCTTGTGGGCTATCTCTTTCTCGAGGGAGTCGTGCCCCACTATTGGCCGGGAATCCATCTGCCCAATCTTGTGCTGCAGGAATTTATCCAATCCCACCTGGACGTCAGGGGTATTTCGAACTACTTGGGCGTTTCGGCGGTAATCCGCGCGGGCATCATCCTGGTGTTTCCCTTCGCTGCGCAATTCGTATTGCAGAAGATAGACCTCGAATGAGCGCTGCCTAATTCTGCTCGCCGTGCTTTCGACAGTTTCCTATTGCATTCCCATAGAGAGGGTGGCAAACTTTCTATGGGTAACCAAGAGGAAACAGTGAGCGACACGTTGGCGAAGCTCAGAGCGCTATGGATGCGCCTTTCCGGCCTCCTGCACAAGGCAGAAGGCGAGGATGACCTGGAGGCCGAACTCGCCAGTCACGTGGCGATGCACATCGAGGACGGTATCCACGCCGGTCTCACTCCCGAGGAAGCGCGCCGCCAGGCGTTGATTCGCCTCGGCGGCGTGGAGCAAACCCGGCAGGCTTATCGCGAGCGGCGTGGGCTGCCGTGGCTGGAGACGCTGGTCCTCGACCTTGCCTACAGCCTGCGCCGGTTAGTGCGCCGCCCCGCAATGACAACCATCGCTGTGCTCTCGATCGGCTTGGGCTTGGGGGCCAACGCCACCATCTTCTCCATGGTTAGCCGGTTTGTTCTGCGATCCGCTCCGGTTGGCGATCCATCGACCCTGTTGGCCCTGCAGAGGCGGGGCCAGAATGCGCTTTCGTGGCCACTCTTCAATGATCTTCGCGAGCAGGTGAAATCGTTTTCCGGTGTTGCGGGCTATTTTCCGCTGCTGCCCGCCTCCCTCGGTGGCCGCGGAGAACCGGAACGCGTATACGGCCAGGCAGTCAGTGCAGATTTCTTCGATGTTGCTGAAGTTCCCATGATGCGCGGGCGCGCTTTCGCGAACAGCGAAGACAAGCAGCCTGTGGTCGTGCTGAGCGCCGGCCTCTGGCATCGCCGCTTCCACGATGATCGCGCGATGGTGGGCCAGACGGTGACGCTCTCGGGCCACATGTTTACGGTGCTGGGCGTCGCGCCGGTGGGTTTCCAGGGCATTGACCAGACGTTCGCTCCCGAGTTCTGGGTGCCGCTGGGGAGTGCTGAGCTGTTATTTCCTAACCTGCCGGAAGGCGCTGACCGCAGCCAAAACTGGATATTCGTTGTTGGCCGGCTGCGATCCGGCGTGACGCGTACGCAGGCCGCGGCCGAACTGAATGCGCTGGCCGAACGTTTGGCACGTAGCCATCCAGACACCGACAAGGGCAAGCCCTTTCTCTTTGTGCATACGGGTCTAATGCCGCCGGGCGAGCAAAATGCGTTGCTGATCTTTCTGACGGCGCTCTCTGTGGTCGCCCTGCTGGTGTTGGCAATTGCGGGCGCCAATGTAGCTAACCTTCTTTTCGCGCAAGCTTCCGGCCGCCAACGCGAGATGGCCGTGCGCCTGGCGTTGGGAGCTACCCACGGCCGGTTACAGCGACAGATGCTGGTGGAAAGTGTCTTGTTGGGATTGGGCGGGGGCGTGTTAGGTGTTCTTCTGTCGTTATGGGCTACGCAGGCACTCTCCGCGATTCAACTGCCCATACCGGTTCCTGTCGACATGCGCATTGGGGTGGATTGGCGTGTGCTGGTCTTCACTTTTGGTTTGAGCATTCTCAGTGGATTGCTGTTGGGAGTGGCCCCGGCATGGGCGGCAGCGCGTCCGCTGCTGGGCAGCGCGCTCAAAGGGGAGGACGCGCTGGCTCGTCCCGGGCGGCGTTGGAGTCTGCGTAATCTGCTGACGGTGGCGCAGATTGCGATGTCGGTGATTCTGCTTTCGATGACCGGGCTCTTCCTCCGCAGTCTCGAAACTGCGGGCAGCATCGATCTCGGCTTTCGCCCGCAGAACCTGCTGAGTGTGTCTGTCGATCCAAGGCTTCACGGGTACACGCCGGAGCGGACAGTCGAGTTTCTCAAGCAGTTGCGGGAGCACGTCGCGGCTCTGCCGGGTGTGGTCTCGGCGGCGTGCACAGACTTTCCGCCGCTCTCCATGGCTGGCGACGCGCTCAGGTTCCATGTTGGCGGGGCAAACGCCGGCAAAGATGACCCCGTGGCCAATCTCACCAGGGTGACGCCGGGCTACTTCGAGACCCTGGGCATTCCACGCGTTGCGGGCCGCGACTTCGGAGGGGAAACGGCGAGCGGCGAAAAAACCGCTGTCGTCAACCGGGCCTTTGTGGAGCGCGTCTTCGGAGGTGAAAATCCCATCGGGCAGCAGGTGACCGGCGGCGGGGTGAGCTACCAGATCGTGGGTGTGGTAGACAACGTCAAAACCACCAGCCTGGGCGAGGATCTTAAGCCGGTGCTTTATCGCTCGCTCGAGCAAAACGTGGGGATCGACCCTAATCTGCTGGGTTATGTGTTGGTGGTCCACACAGCGGGCCATCCCGCGGCAATGCGGGAAGCAGTGCAGCGGCAGGTGCACGCGCTTGATCGCAGCATGGCCGTTTTCAACGAAGAGACCATGGAGGAGCACGTTCATACTGCCTTCTTCTTGCCTCGCCTGGCGGCCATGCTGTTCGGCGTCTTCGGCGTTATGGGGCTGGTGCTGGCCACAGTGGGTCTCTATGGCGTGATGAGTTACGGGGTCAGCCGGCGCACGCGCGAGATCGGCATCCGCATGGCGATGGGCGCGCAACCGGGTACGGTCGAGCGCCTGGTGCTGCGCCAAGGCCTGGTGCTGACGCTGATCGCCATGGCGCTCGGCTGGCCAGCGGCGTGGATGTTAGCCAAACTGGCGGCCAGCTTCCTTTACGGCATTCACCCGCATGACGCGCTGACCTTCGCGGTTGTGCCACCGTTTCTGGCTGTAATTGCGTTGATAGCGTGTTGGTTTCCAGCTCGGCGCGCCGCGTCGATCGAGCCCATGCAAGCATTGCGAACAGAGTAGAGTCCATCCCGTTACGGAACCGGCCGTGAGAAATGCGGGCTAGTGACCGTAGCGCGTGACAGTGGCTTCGGGGTCGTGGGATACGGTATCTAACAAGGGTTCGTTCGCCTGCTTCAGGTATTTATCAAGGAAAGCAAGCGTGAACGACTGCGTAAGACGTAAGTTGTGCAGCGCGATCTGAGTTTCACCTACACGGCCCTGAGCCGCCAGCAGCCGGTAATCGCTGAAGCTTCCGTGAACGAGACCCGGCGCTTTTAATTCGACGTCGTAACTGCCAATAGGACAACTATTGAGTTCTGCTTCCTTTTTCTTCAGATAATCGTGGTACTGCGTTTCACTGTAGGGTTTCCGATCGCCCGAATGGTCCACCTCGACAAGAAGGACGGGTTGGTGAAACCGCTTGCCATCCGGAAATTCAGGAAATACTGACACCGGCGGCATTCCTCCATCAAGGCTTATGCAAGCTTTGATGCGCTCATCGAGTTGGCATGCTCTCGTCGCAAAGTCTCCCCCTGCGGAGTGACCTATCGCCGCAACGTTTTTCAAATCCAGTCTTCCGCTGAGTAGAAAATGCCGCGATCCGGCTTTATTCATCGTCTGCAGGCGGTTCAGTACGAATACCAGATCGCTGGCGCCTGTACTGATTTCCAAGCCTGCCCCGGCCATCATGCGTTTGAAGCGTTCATCGGCAGAGAGATTGGCTGGTATGGCCTCGCGATGAAAAGGAACGATCTTATCGTTGGGAAACGCAACGGCTAAGGCCGTATACGTGTGCTCAATCGCAACCACTACATATCCGTGGCTCACCAGCTCTTCAATTAAGGAAGTGTATTCAAAGCCCGTGCCGCCCAGGCCGTGTGAGAGAAGCACAACGGGAAAGGTCTTGGGCGAGCCGGCGACCGGGGCGTTGTCGATGGCATGCGGTCTGATCTTTCCAGAAACAATCAGTGGCCACGCTGCTTCGAATTCATCCTGCGTGCGAGGCTGAAGATCCGGGTCAGCATCCATCTCCTTGGCGCCGGGCAAATACCATCCGGGTTCCCCAGCAGTTCCTCGCGGCGAGGGATACCAGAGATAGACCATCAGGTCGCGATGCGCTTGCGGGGCGGTGGAATAGGCGTCAGGGCGGGAGAGATCTATCCACTCATAACCGATTCGGCCAATCCCAAATGTTCCTGAGGGAACTGGCAATATTGGTGTCGCTGATACGGTAGTTGTTTGGTTCGTCTCGCCCAGGCCCGGTGCTACCGAGGTGGCAAGACTGCCGACGAGAAGAGCGCACATCAAGAAGTTTTTCATTTTCTTATCTCCCCGCTTGACATGTACTATAGAACTAGTACACTAGTCAACGAATGAAGAATCGGATACAGAACGCAGACGCCACGTTCAGCTTTCAACTCGATGCGCATAGTGGCGTTCCCGTCTATAGGCAGCTGATAGATCAGGTGCAAGGCGCACTGGCCGCCGGGCGTTTAAAGGCCGGCGATCAGCTGCCTACGATTCGCCAGGTCGCGGTCGATCTGGCGATTAATCCGAATACCGTAACCCGTGCCTATCGCGAGATGGAGATTCGAGACATGTTGGAGACTCAGCAGGGAACGGGAACATTTATCGCGGAGCAGCCGGTCGCGACCGATAGCCGCGCCCGCACTCGGCAGATGCAACAGTTTGCAGCCGAAGTGATCGCCAGGGCAGGCGCGAATGGTTTTAGTCTTACCGAGCTGATAGACGCTTTGAAGGAACTTGGCAATGAGCAAAGTACCAAGAGGAGATAGCAGAATGAGCCAGCGTATCGACATCAGCGCGCCTGCAATAACAGCCATGGTCGCTTGCATGGGAGCCGGATTAGCCGCGACATTTCTGACTCGGAATAACCTGCCACTGGTTCTCGGGATCCTCGCCGGCTTTTTCTTCTTGTTTTCGATCAAGGTCGTGCGCCAATGGGAGAAGGTTGCGGTGCTTCGTTTCGGACGCTTTCAAAGGCTCCAGGGACCAGGGATATTCATGCTGACCCCGGTGGTAGACACGCTCAGCAACTTTGTCGATCAACGGGTACGTATCGGCACGGTCACCGCGGAGTCTACACTGACCCGGGATACCGTCCCTGTAAATGTGGACGCGATTGTTTTCTGGCTGGTGTGGAATGCTGAGAAGTCAATTCTCGAAGTAGCAAACTTCGAGGATGCGATTGCCATGAGTGCCCAAACGGCGCTTCGCGAATCCATTGGGCGTCATGACTTGGCGAAGTTGATCACGGATCGTGACGCCCTCGGCCAGGAGCTGCAAAAAATTCTCGATGCCAAGACAAACCCTTGGGGAATAACGGTCCAGTCGGTGGAGATACGCGATGTGCGTATTCCGCAGCCGCTGGAGAACGCTATGTCCCAGCAGGCCCAGGCGGAACGCGAACGGCACGCCCGCATCATTCTCGGCGATGCGGAATTGCAGGTGGCCACCAAATTTGCTGAAGCATCCGAGGTCTATGCCAATAAGCCCGGCGCCCTGCACCTGCGAGCCATGAACATGCTCTATGAAGCGATCAAGGAGCGCGGCTCGATGGTTATTGTGCCCTCATCCGCCGTGGAAACGATGGGTCTGGGAGGCATGTTAGCGACCACTGCGCTGAACAAGACGGGCGAGCGATGAAGCACGCTCGCCGCGTTTCTATTTACCCGCATGCCGCGGCTTGGCAGGCAGAAAACCGGCCAGTAAGCCAATCGCCGGAAGGTACGCGCATATCTGGTACACGGTAAAGATGCTGGTCGCGTCGGCGATCCTGCCCAGCACTGCCGCCCCAATGCCGCCCATGCCGAAGGCAAAGCCAAAGAAAAGTCCGGAGATCATGCCCACCCGCCCGGGAACGAGTTCCTGCGCGTAGACGACGATTGCGGGGAAGGCGGAAGCCAGCATCAAGCCTACCAACACACTGAGCACGCCAGTCCAGAGGAAGTTCGCGTAAGGCAGCGCCAAGGTGAGCGGCAAGACTCCGAGGATGGACCACCAGATCACTGCCTTGCGGCCAAAGCGATCGCCAATCGGTCCTCCGATCAGGGTACCGGCGGCGACGGCTGCCAGAAAAGCAAAGAGGTGAAGCTGCGCGCTCCGCACCCCGATATGAAAGCGGGCCATCAGGTAGAAGGTGTAGTAACTGGTGATGCTGGCCAGGTAAAAAAACTTGGAGAAAACGAGAGCGATCAAAATCGTGAGGCCTACGACCACTTTTTTGGGCGGCAAACCGTGCGCGTCTTCCTCCTGCCTGGCGGGCCGGGTTTGCAGATGCAACAGGCGGGCTTTGTACCAGCGGCTCACCCGCAGCAGAACCACAAATCCCAGCAGCGCCAGGATGGAGAACCATGCCGCCCCTCGCTGCCCGTGGGGAAGAACGATAAAAGCTGCCAGCAGAGGCCCGATGGCCGATCCAGTGTTTCCGCCCACCTGAAAAATCGACTGCGCCATGCCGTGCTGGCCGCCTGAGGCCAGGCGCGCCACGCGCGATGACTCGGGATGAAAGACCGCCGAGCCCATGCCAATCAACGAGGCGGCCAGCAACAGTAATCCCAGGCTGGGCGCAACGGCCAGCAACAGCAGACCCAGCAGGGTAAACACCATGCCGACGGGTAGCGAGTACGGCAGGGGCTTGCGGTCGGTGTATTGCCCGATAAAGGGCTGGAGGATCGATGCCGTCATCTGATAGGTCAGCGTCAGCAGACCGATCTGGCCGAAGTTCAGGTGGAATGAAGTCTTCAGAATGGGATAAATGGAAGGCAGCAGGGCCTGCATCGAATCATTCAGCAGGTGGCCAAGACCCACCGCGGCGAGCACCCCATACAGTGTTTTCTCTTCGACCAGGCGGGGGGCCTCGACCTGGTTAGGCGTAATGATCTGCGTAGTCATGCCGGTTGCCCGAGGATCTCCTCTAGCTATGTTAATGCGTGGGGCGGGGTGAGCGTGGGGAACCGCCGGTCAACAACCGGGAAGGCCCGGATTTCGTGTACGCGGGCCCAAGAGACTACCGCGTGTGCGGCTTTCATTAAGGAAAGCCGCATGTGGTGCATCAACGCCACCACACTTCACACGATATCCGGGAGGGCGTTTCTCAGGTAGCGGGAACGAGCTTCGGATAACTGTTGCAGATGATCTGAGGAGAGGGGCTGGGGACAGCCGAGCTGGCGAGCTACCAGGCAAATGTGGGCGAAGTGCTCGACCGTTTCCATGCGCATAAAGGCATCTTGCAGCGTATTGCCTGAGGTCACGACGCCATGGTTGGCGAGCAGGACCGCATCATGATCAACGATCAGGGGCTGGATGCTGGAAGCCACGTCGGCCGTGCCCGTGGTCGCGTAGGGCGCCAGCGGGATCGACCCCAGCGCCATTACAATCTCCGAGCACAACGGCTCTTCCAGAGCCAAGCCGCAGGAAGCAAAGCCGGTGGCGATGGGTGGATGCGCGTGCACCACCGCCTGCACATCTGGCCGCTGGCGGTAAATTGCCAGGTGCATGCCAATTTCGCTGGTCACGTTGCGGCTTTCGCAGACGCGATGGCCTTCCATGTCGACCACCACCATATCCGCCGCCTTGAGCAGGAACTTGCTCATGCCGGTGGGCGTGGCGAGAATGCGGTCGTGGCTCAGGCGCACCGAGAGGTTGCCCGCCGTGCCGGGTACGAAACCCAATCGATACAGCCACTTACCGAAACGGGCAAGCTGCTTGCGATGAAAGGTTTCGGCGGACCGCTCGGGAGCGGTGGAGCTTAAGGCCATGTTCAGAGTTGTAGTGAACCCAGTCTTCTCCAGAGCCGTTGGATGCATACGTCACCAAATCCCCGATTCAGCGCTTTCTCGCAGTTTCCGACGGATAGACGGGAAACGCAACAGGGAAAACGCGGATAATGATGAATTCCGTCGCAGAAGCACCAGCCTGGTCTGGGAGTATCGGATTGGATGGACTGTCACGGCTGCATTCGCCAAGAAATTCGGCTTGGGTTACTTTCGTCACTCAAATCAGATGAGAGCCAGATCGAACCCGTTGCTGCGTTCAAACGGAAAGATTAAGTCCTTTTCTGCCAAATACCTGAGGTGGAAGATTCAATTGCTTGTTGAGGCCTTATGAGGTTGATCTTCATTTATGGTTTGCCTGCGACCGGAAAGCTGACGGTTGCTGTTGAACTGGCGGCCATGACAGGCTACAAACTCTTCCACAACCACCTGGTGGTGGATCTCCTCATGTCGGTGTTCGATTTCGGTAGCCCGCCGTTTGTCGAGTTGCGGGAAGATATCTGGCTCTCGGTGTTTGAGCAGGCTTGCCGCAGCCGGCTGCCTGGACTCATATTCACCTTCGCGCCAGAGGGGACGGTTCGGCCAGGGTTCATCGATGAAGTAAAGAGCAGGGTTGCAAGGGAAGGCGGCGAAGTCGATTTTTTCGAGCTGGTGTGCCCGCTCCCGGAGCTGAAGCGGCGTATCGACAGCCCCTCGAGGCTTGCATACCAGAAGCTCTCCTCTGTCTCCTTATTTGAGCAGTTGCACGCGGAGGGAGTATTCGAAGCATCGCACATGCCGGACCCCCGGCTCTCGATCGACACCAGTCTCTGCACACCAAACGAAGCGGCGATGGAAATTGCGCGGACGCTCGAGGGTGGATGGAACGGATTAAAACGGAGGTAAGCGTCCTGCGTTGGTTGTGCACCAAATCTCCTCGTTTCCTCACCAATCCTTGCCCCCTGGACGGGTGCCCCTTGTTCGCGGACTTTCGCGTACATGGGTTGAACAAGACGGCGAAGCCCTTTCCTTTTTCTTTTCCTATAAGTCGGTGTACACCGGCACTGAAAGCATTGGAAAAAAGGTCGTCTTCAACCCATGTACGCTAAACTTCGCGAACATGGGGCACCCGTCCAGGGGGCAAGGCTTGGTGGGAAGCCGGAAAAGCAGAGGACGAAATGACGGCCAATCCCGGAACAGAGCTTTTGGATGATTTAACAGCCACTTGATCCGGCTCACCGCTGCGCTGGCTTAGTTGCGCCCAAAGCCCATACGATGGTCAGCATGACAATGGGCTTCCCCCTCGGCGTCCTGGAACTGGACGGACAGCCACTCTCGCTCGACCAAGTCAACCAGGTAGCTACCGGCTCGATGAGCGTAGCCGTTGCGCCGGGAGCCCGGCAGCGAATTGCCGCCGCGCAGGCCGTGGTCGAGCGCATTGTCACCAGCAATGAGACCGCCTATGGGATCAACACCGGCTTCGGCAAATTGTCCGATGTGCGTATAGGCATCGAAGACCTCCAGCAATTGCAACGCAACCTGGTGCGCAGCCATGCCTGCGGGCTGGGCGAGCCTCTGGAAGAGGCCGAGGTGCGCGCCATGCTGTTGCTGCGCGCGAATGTCCTGACGAAAGGGTTGAGCGGCGTCCGCTACCAGCTGATCGAGCTGCTCATCGCGCTGCTCAATGGCCGCGTACACCCGGTCATCCCCAGTAAAGGCTCCGTCGGCGCCAGCGGAGATCTGGCGCCCCTGGCGCATCTTGCCTTGGTGCTTATCGGGGAAGGGGAAGTTTTTTTTGAGGGTGCGCGAATGCCTGCCCAGGCGGGGCTGGCGAAAGCTGGTCTCACCCCGCTGGTGCTCGAAGCCAAGGAGGGCCTTGCGCTCCTCAATGGGACCCAGGCCATGGCTGCGGTGGGTGGCCTGGCTGTTCTACGCGCGGTACGCGTGAACCGGCTCTTTGATCTGGCCGGCGCCATGGCGTTGGAGGCGTTGCGCGGCACCCCGGTGGCCTTCGACGAGCGCATTCACCAGGCACGGCCGCATCCCGGCCAGTTGCAGGCAGCTGCTCACCTGCGAACGCTGCTGCGCGATAGCGAGATTCGCGAGTCCCACCGGGTGAATGATCCCCGGGTCCAGGACGCCTATTGCCTCCGCTGCATGCCGCAGGTACACGGAGCGGCGCGGGGCGCACTCGAGCATGTGCGCGAAGTGATTGAGATTGAAACCGGGTCGGCGACCGACAACCCGTTGATCTTCTGTGAGTCCGGACCGGGCGCCGGCGAGGTGCTCTCCGGAGGAAATTTCCATGGCGCGCCGTTGGGCCTGGTGCTGGACTATGCTGCCATCGCGGTGACCGATCTGATGAGCATCAGCGAACGCAGAATCGACCGCCTGATCAATCCAGACGTCAACGAGGGCCTGCCTGCCTTTCTGGCGCAAACGCCGGGCCTCTCCTCGGGGCTTATGATTGCTCACGTGGCCGCGGCTGCGCTTTTGAATGAAGCCAAGGTGCTGGCCCATCCGGCGAGTGTGGATAGTTTGCCCACTTCCGGCGGCAAGGAAGATCATGTATCCATGGGCATGACCGCCGCGCTCAAGCTGAAGCAAATCGTCGAGAATGCGGAGAAGGTCCTGGCCATCGAGCTGATGACCGCGGCCCAGGGACTGGAGTACCGCCGGCCGCTCAAGGCTGCGACCGAGATCGAGCGGGCACGGCAATTCGTGCGCACGCTTGTGCCCCGGCTGGATGAAGACCGGGTCATTGCAGGAGATATCGAACGCCTGGCAAAGGGGATTCGCGATGGAGACTTTGATAGCTGGTCCGCATAAAGAAGTCATTCGTGCGCCGCGAGGAACCCGCCTGCGCACCAAGGGCTGGCAGCAGGAAGCAGCCCTGCGCATGCTGATGAACAATCTCGATCCGGAAGTGGCCGAGGCTCCAGACCAACTGGTGGTTTACGGCGGAACAGGGAAGGCGGCGCGCGACTGGCCCTCATTTCACGCGATTGTGCGCGCGCTCGAGAGCCTGGAGAACGATGAGACGCTGCTGATCCAATCGGGCAAGCCGGTGGGCATTTTACGCACGCATAGCATGGCGCCGCGGGTGCTGATCGCAAACGCCAACCTGGTGGGCAAATGGTCCAACTGGGAGGTGTTTCGCGAGCTCGAACAAAAGGGGCTGATGATGTACGGCCAGATGACGGCCGGGTCATGGATCTACATTGGAAGCCAGGGCATCGTGCAGGGCACCTACGAAACCTTCGCCGCGGCCGGCCGCAAACACTTCGGCGGCAGCCTGGAAGGCAAACTGATTGTCTCCGGTGGCATGGGAGGCATGGGTGGAGCACAGCCACTGGCCGCCACCATGACCGGCGCGTGTTTTCTGGGCATCGACGTGGATCCGAAGCGTATTCAGAAGCGCGTGGAAAGCGGCTATTGCGATCGCATGGCGACCACGGTCGATGAAGCGCTGCAGTTGCTTGCGGAGGCGAGAAGGGAAGGCGCCGCTCGCTCGGTTGGTTTGGTAGGCAACGCTGCGGATGTTTTGCCCGAGCTGCTGCGGCGCAATGTCGTTCCTGAGATTGTTACAGATCAGACCAGTGCGCACGATCCTTTGAACGGATACGTGCCCAACGGCATGAGCTTTGATGCTGCGCTGGCGCTCCGCCAAAAGGATAGCGAGCAATATGTCGCCCTTTCCATGGCGGCCATGGGCAAGCATGTGGAAGCGATGCTCGAGTTGAAGCGCCAAGGCTCGGTGGTCTTCGATTACGGAAACAATCTTCGCACCAACGCCAAGCTGGCTGGGGTGCAAGACGCCTTCGAGATTCCCGGCTTCGTGCCCGAATACATCCGGCCGTTGTTTTGCGAAGGCAAGGGGCCGTTTCGCTGGGTGGCGCTCTCCGGTGATCCGGAAGACATTCGCAAGACCGATCGGCTGGTGCTCTCGCTTTTTCCTGGGGACGAAGGGCTGAAACGCTGGATCAAGCTGGCCGGCGAGCGCATTCAATTCCAGGGGTTGCCCGCCCGCATCTGCTGGCTGGGCTACGGGCAACGGGCCAAATTGGGTCTGGCTATCAATGAGCTGGTGCGCTCTGGAGAGATTACGGCGCCCATCGTGATTGGCCGTGACCATCTGGATACCGGATCGGTAGCCTCGCCTTATCGTGAGACAGAGGGAATGCTCGACGGCTCTGATGCAGTGGCCGATTGGCCGCTGCTGAATGCCCTGGTGAACACCGCGGCAGGCGCATCCTGGGTCAGCATCCACAATGGCGGCGGTGTGGGCATTGGCTATTCCCAACACGCGGGCATGGTGGTAGTGGCCGATGGCACAGACGAAGCCGCGTTGCGCCTGGAGCGCGTTCTCACCACCGACCCGGGAATGGGCGTTCTGCGGCATGCGGATGCGGGTTATCCTGCTGCCCGCAGCTTTGCCAAGGATGCAGGTTTACGTCTGCCTATGGAAGAACACTGAGGCTGTCGATCTGCCATCGTGCTGGAGACGTTAGCAAGATTACGACCGTCTTAATGCCACAGTGATAAGTTCTTGTTGATTCTTTAGTGAACGTCTACCCTATCAGGACGGGATCGCTTTCCGCGGGCCGTACCGGGGGGTGGAATATCTTGCGGAGGCAAGTGAACCTGCTCGCATTTGCTGCCACAGTCATGATCCTGGCGCCACTTGGATGCAAACAGTCGGCCGTTCTTGGGACGTCGCGCCCCTCATTACAGCTCAGCAGTCCTAGTTGGTCCAACGGGGAAGAGATACCGCAGAAGTTTACCTGTGACCGCGAAAATGTTTCACCGACTCTGTCGTGGAGTCTACCGCCACGAGAAACGCAGAGCTTGGTGTTGACCTTCAGTAATCCCCACCCGCTAGTAGGATCGTTTTCACATTGGGTGCTCTATGATTTGCCCTCTGGAACTCGCCAGCTCGCTGAGGCTATTCCTCATGCGAAACGACTGCCCGGCGGTGCTCAACAAGGGCAGAACGATGTGGGCCATATCGGCTACTATGGACCTTGCCCTTTCTTTGGATCCGGCGGCCGTTACATCTTCCGGCTTTACGCGCTTGATGTCGTCTTGAATCTGCCTCCCGGTGCGACCCAAGAGGAAGTAGAGGCGGCGATGCGGGGCCATATCCTCGCGACAGGCTCCCTGCTAGCGCTCTACAGCCGCCCAGCCAAAAATCGGGGCTGAAGGCTGAGGACGGCGCTGCTTTTCCTTCAAGAAATGCGGCTCTGCGGTACTCTCATTGAGTGCAGGAGAATAGCCAGCCGTCCATCGAAGACCGCCCATTATGCGCATTGGTTGGCTGTTCGCAACTGGTCACGCTCTCTGGTGCGAACCGCCCCCGAGTGGCGGCGGAGATGCGCGAGCTCGCCATCATTCATGACGGAGCCATGCTGATCCGCGACGGCAGAATCGAAGCCGTCGGCGCACGCAACCAGATCGAAGGTCTTCTCAATAACGACACGCAGGTCATCGACGCCGGAGGACGGGTAGTAACTCCCGGTTTCGTGGATGCGCATACCCACCTGGTCTTCGCCGGCAACCGCGCCGATGAATTTGAAATGCGCTGCTCCGGAATCACCTACCAGGAGATAGCCCGCCAGGGCGGGGGCATTCGCTCCACCGTCCGCCGCACCCGCGCTGCCACCGAAAGCGAACTCCTGGCCGTCGCGCAAAAGCACGCATCCTGGTTTCTGCGCGGCGGCACCACCACCATCGAAGCGAAATCCGGCTACGGGCTAACCGTGGAAGCAGAGATGAAAATCCTGCGGGTGGTGCGCGAAACAGAGCAGACCACTCCCTTGCGCTGCGTGCCAACCTTTCTCGGCGCGCATGAAGTGCCGGACGAGTTCGTTGGCCACACTGCCGCTTACGTCGAGCTGGTGATCGAGGAGATGCTTCCCCTGGTGCGTCTGCGCCAGCTGGCAAGCTTTTGCGATGTCTTCTGCGAGCCGCACATCTTCGACCAGCACTCCGCCGCGCGCATTCTCGAAGCCGCGCGCCGCTTAGGCTTTGGGTTGCGGATCCATGGCGACCAGTTCAGCTGCTCCGGCGGGGCCATGCTGGCGGCGCGCCTGGGTGCTGCCAGCGCCGATCACCTGGAGCATACCGACGCCGCTTCGATCGCCGCTCTGGCCGCATCGAAGGTGCAGCCCGTCTTGCTGCCCGGTTCCGTCTACTCCATTGGCTCCAGGCATTACGCACCCGCGCGCGCCATGATTGAAGCCGGGCTCGCCGTGGTGTTGGCCACCGACTTCAACCCCGGCTCGTCGCCCATCGCATCCATGCCCGTTGTCATGTCCCTGGCCTGCACACAGATGAAGATGACTCCGGCGGAGGCCCTCACCGCGGCGACCATCAACGCGGCGTGGAGCCTCAACCTGGGCGGTCAGGTGGGCTCGCTGGAGCATGGCAAGTCCGCCGACTTTGTGGTTCACGAAGCGAACGACTACAGAGAGATTCCGTACTTCCTGGGTACTCAGCGGCCGGCCATGGTGTTCGCCCAGGGAGAGCGCGTCGCTTGAAAGTGACTCCGCAGAAAATCTCCGCGATCGCTCCCTGGCTGGCCCTGCTGGCGATTTCTGTTCTGATCAATTACGTCGATCGGGGAAATCTCTCCATTGCCGCGCCCTTGCTCAAAGATGAGCTGCACCTCAATCCCTGGCAACTGGGGATTCTGCTCTCCGCATTTTTCTGGACCTATACCGTCTTGCTCTTCGTTGTAGGCTGGCTGGTCGATCGATTTGAAGTGAATGTCGTGGTTGCCACCGGGTTCCTGGTGTGGTCGCTGGCTACGGTGACCACCGGCCTGGTACCTGGATTCGCCCTGCTGCTGGTGACGCGTTTAGTGCTCGGCATCGGCGAGTCGGTCGCCTTTCCGTCGTGCTCGAAGATTCTCGCGCTCCATGTCTCTGAAGAACGCCGCGGCTTCGCCAACGGCGCCATCATCACCGGAATTCGCTCCGGTCCCGCTGTCGGCATGTTTGGCGCGGGACTCCTGATGGCCAGGTACGGTTGGCGGCCGGTGTTTATCGGTATCGGCCTGGTTAGCCTGGTGTGGCTGCCGGCGTGGAAGAAGTGGATGCCGCGGGGCCATATTGTTGGCGGCTCCAGCTTCAGGGGACTGGCTACCATCACCACCATGTTGCGCAAGCGCTCGTTCTGGGGCGCCGCCGCCGGCCACTTTTGCGGAAACTACCTGTTGTATGTGATGGTCACCTGGCTTCCGTTCTACCTGGTGCGCGAACGTCATCTTTCGATGAGCGCGATGGCGAGAATCGCTGGTCTGTACTTCCTGGTGGATGCTACCTCGGCCATGACCGCAGGGGCGCTTTCCGATCTCTTCATACGCCGCGGTTACACCACGACCGTGGTCAGGAAATCCGTCATGGCAATCGGCCACACGACAGGCGCGATCGGCATGGCTGCTTGCGCTCTCGCCGGGCCACACACCTACCTGCCATGGTTGCTGGTCGCGGGAGCGGGATGCGGAACCGCAGCCTCGGGCATCTACGCGTTTTGCCAGATCCTTGCCGGCCCGAAAGCGGCGGGTACGTGGACCGGCTTTCAGGGCGGATTTGCGAATTTCGCAGGCATAATCGCGCCGGCGCTGACCGGGTTTATCGTGAACCGGTCGGGGAATTTCCGCACGCCGTTTCTGATCACCTCGGCGATCGCACTGACCGGCGGCATGGCCTGGGTCTTTGGGGTTGGGCGGGTGGAACCGGTCACCTGGGCCCCTGAAGAGAGCGTCCTCCCTGTGACTTTCGTTGATTCCGTATAGCCACTCAGTCGTGTTGGATCAGGGCACGACTTTACAGGCCGCGGAAAAACTTGCTCTTGTGCGAGACGGATTTTAGTCGAACTGTGCCAGTCCCGGACTAAACTTCTTCGATGCGCCCGATTTGTAGCGCACTTGCTGAAAACAAATCAGCTCTCCGGGCTTATCGCGATCAGTCCCGCAGAGCCTGCCCTGCCTGCCCCGGCGTGCCGTGGGAGCTTGTCGAAGGGGACGGCTGAAAATATCCCAGGATGAAGTCCTGGGCATCGCTTTTCCTGAATTGCCCACAAACCCCATTGACCGTAATCTCCATCCCGCGCTGGTGAACAGAAATAACTGCGAACCCGGTCGACCACAACTCCAGAAACAACAGAGCGCCGTCTTTGAAGGGTACGGGCTTCAGCCCGTACATAATCGGACCTCGTAGGTAAGACGGCTTTAGCCACTGAGGGAGATTGCTCTTCCATCGAAACCGCTGGCATGGACGGCGTTGCAGGCTGCGGAAAGGCTCCTGCTTTGTATCAGGGCACGGCTTCCACGGCACGCCGGGACAGGTTAGCCGGGCCGTAAACGATCGAGAAAAGGACGGGCTTCCCTCAATTTCCTGTATACGCCTAATGAGCCATGGCACTTCATGCGGTTTTCCTTGCGAGAAAACCGCACGCGCGGACCTATCCAGCATCCACGTACAGGAAATTGAGGTTTAGCCCCTGAGGTATTGCTTGCCTATCATGGATGTCCCGCATCTTCCGCATCTTCTGCTCCGTCCCCTCAACGTCATCAATACAGTGGCTCTCCCGGCAGGGCATACACTGGGTCCCGTGCCAAACAAGCGGGCATTGCCTAAGCAAGCGGCGAGTTTCATCGAGACGATGGATTGCCTTCCGGTCGCCAAATTGCCGGATGGACCGCAGTGGACTTATGAAATCAAACTGGACGGCTATCGGCTTGAGGCGGTACGGACGAGCCGTGCCACTACGCTCTATTCTCGCCGGGAGAATGTGCTCAACCAAAGATTTCCTTACATCGCGACGGCATTGAAGGATCTTCCCAAGGACACGGTGATCGACGGGGAACTGGTAGCCCTCGCCCCCGACGGCCGGCCGGACTTCCATCTCCTGCAAAACTTTCGCTCCGCGGAGTCGCGCATTGTCTACTACGCCTTCGACATCCTGATGCATGAGGGGCGCCGTCTCACAGAGCTTCCACTCCTGGAGCGCCGAGCTATCCTGATCAACGTGGTTGAACCCGGGGAGCACGTCGCGCTGTCTCAAGTGTCTGACCGGCCGGCGGCGGAAATGCTGCAGTTCGTAAAAGACCACGGACTGGAAGGGGTGGTCGCGAAACGCTCTGACAGCGCATACCAGCCTGGTCAGCGAACCGGGCTCTGGAGCAAGTACCGGATCGATCTTCGCCAGGAATTCGTGGTGGGTGGCTACGTCCCAAGCAACTTGGGCATTGATTCGCTGGTGGTGGGCGTCTACCGCGGTAAGGATCTCATCTATGCGGCTCGGGTGCGAGCTGGACTAGTGCCTGCTACCCGCCGTGAGCTCTTCGAGAAGCTGAAGCATTTGAAGACCCCGAGGTGCCCGTTCGTCAATCTCCCTGAAGCGGCGGCCGGCCGCTGGGGTCAGGGGCTTACCGCGGAGAAGATGGAGGAGTGTGTTTGGGTACGACCGGAGGTGGTCGCGGAGATCCAGTTTCTGGAATGGACCGGGGCTGATCATCTGAGACACACCAAATTTGTCAGGCTCAGAGACGATAAGGATCCTTCTAAGGTGATTAAGGAAACTTAATGTAACGATTCACGGCGCGGGGTTTTCGGGCCACGTATGATTATGCTATGGGCACAGCTCATAGCCTGCGCAAATTAGTCAAGGAGACCAGTAGCTCGACCTGCACGCGCATCATCTGTGTTGAGGATAGCGCCGATGGCCTTGCAGTAAAGGTAAATGAGCATTCGACCGACTGGGTGAAGCCATTCCCCAATACTTCGCAGAAGGTTTCCTCAAGGCCACGCCACAGCCTTGAGGATGCTGAACTTTATGCAAGCGATTTATTTGGGCTTAGTTTGCTGGATGGTTTCGTCCGAGCTCGCTAGCCAGCCACAAACCCAGACCGGGAAGAATGGGGGACGGCCTGATCTGCACGATCTTCCTAATCTCAATGCAAATGAATCACACAGTCCAGGCCGTCCTTCTTTTCCCCGAAGTATTTGTCCACACTGGTGTATTCCCATTCCCCCATGTGAGCATTTGCTGTTAGTTGAGATACTAGGCGGCTTTAGCTGGAACGCGCCACTTAGCTCTCGCTTCAGCCATCACTGGCGCATCGCTAGCCCGTTCCGTACGCAGCGGCATTCCATCGTCTTTGACAAAATAACGCTTCACTTCGGTATCTCGCTCCGACCAAACTGCGAAATGCCAAATCAAGCAATCGCACTCGTCACGGTACTGGCTACCTAATACCGTGACATCTCCGAACCTATCGGTTTTCATGCTTTGTACAAGTGTCAGTTTCTCCTCCATCTACTCCTCCTTTGAGGCGAGGATACGCGGAAGCACGAATCGCAAGATGGTTTCGCTCCGCGTTTTCCACCGACAAAATGACAGGGAATCTGGAAAGGCACCTGGATTCCCAAATAAGGAATCCGGGGGACGGACGAGGCCCGGCGTGCGGCAGTGGCCTGCCCCAGAGCCGAGTAGCGCAAATTCGTGCCTCTATTTGAGGCGTAAGGACAAGGCGTGATTGCTGGCAGCAGCTCTGGAATGGGGTTTTTCGGCGCTTCCGTTTGCGTGACAGCATTCAGCTTGAACCCCGCGCTGTCGCCATATTTCAAACCGTAGTATCAAAGAAAATACACGAGGCTATGGGCCACGGAACGGTGCATCTCCTTGAATTCCTCCAGCTGTTCGAGAGTGAAGTCAGAGGGTTCGTAGGACATCCTGAGCGCGCGGGCGGGATGTATCAAGTTGCGGAAACTCCTTATCTTGTCGATGACTTCTTGGGCAACGTGCTTTGGCCGCTCCTCGCCCTTTCCCACGTGCGAGGGAATGTCGATGGGTGCGCTCAGCACCCCAACGGCATTCGCGGCCTCTACGAGCTCGCCGAACCCGACGGAGTCGGGTATTTCCAACTCGTCTGTGTTGTCGTCTCCAAATTCGACGAGGAGGTACACAAGAAGCGCGGATTCGACAGAGAGGGCCAAAGCAACCGCTGACATGAAATAGTGGCCGGATGCCTCAAGCTCTTGGGCCTGATCGCAATAAAACGCATGCAGATTATTCGCTGCATCCCCGTGCACCGTTCCTGTCAGCTTTCCCATTTTGCCGGCACCTCGCGTGGTTGTTAAGTGCTACCCCTCCGCCGAACCCGGTTGGCGTTCGTGCGCGTGAGCTCGAACCTATCCCCATTCCAATTTCGTCGGAAGATAGAGCAATGTAATTGAATCTGGTATTGAAGGGCCAAAAATTTCGCTGACCGGGGTGCCGTCCACTGTCACCAGGTTTCTACCAGGTTTCTTCCATTGCCCAATAGTCTATAGGGTCTGTCATCTCGTCCCGCTCGGAGCCAGTATAACGGACTGCAACCAAAATGGTGCTTGATTGGCCGTTAGACCGACACGTCTGGAGGAGGAATCAGAGATCGGCCACGTTCGACTTCGACTCGGTCTTGGATTGGAAGCGGATTGAATCGATGCGCAGCGGTCGGGTAACGGTTTCCTCGTAAATCTCTGAAAGCCAATTGGATCGTATAGTGATCAATCGATTTGGGAGCTTCGCCGCGAAAGTATATCTTCATGACCCTTGTCTGCACTCGTCCCGGAATTACATGGAAGTTATCAAATGCTCCTACCGGTTTAGCTCCGTCGATTTCCAATCCCGTGATTGTCACCGTTTCCGTAATATTGTCCATTTGAAGTGTAGTGGACCCCAAAAGTGAGACACGGCGGTCGCGAGGAAATAGGTGACACATATCGGCCATAATGAGACAGGCCGATGGGGAAAAAGAAGGCGAGAAAGTTCAGCACGGAGTTCAAGCTAGAGGCGGTGCGTCGCATGGCGGAGGCCACGAGCATTGTTGGTCTGGCGGAGGAATTGGGCGTTCGGCGCAAGCTGCTGTATCAGTGGCGTGAGCGATTGCAAGCAGAGGGCAATGCCGGGCTGGAAAGACGTGTGGGCCGGCCACCGGGGAGCAGGCCGCAGAAGATTTCGCGACCTGTTGCCAGCGCAACGGAGTTGCGTATTGCCGAGTTGGAACGGCTGCTTGGGCGCAAGCAACTGGAAGTGGATTTTTTAAAACGAGCCTTCGAGCACGTCAGGGGAGCAGCATCGAGTCACACCAGCGCTGGAGAGAAGGAACCTACCGCGCCATCGAAGCCTCGCTCTCGCTCGAAGGGGAAGGACTGACCGTGGCGGAGCAATGCCAGACAGCGGAGGTGAGCCGGGCTGGCTTCTATCGCTATCTGCATCAGGCCAAGCCCAAACAGGCCGATATGTTACTTCGCGCCCGTTTGCAGGATCTTGCGGTTGCGCATCATCGTCTGCGAGGCTATCGCATGCTGACCGCGTTGCTACGACGAGAAGGGCAACTGGTGAACCGCAAGCGCGTGTTGCGGCTGATGCGCGAGGATAACCTGCTGAGCTTACGCCGCAGCAAATACGTGTTTACCACCGATTCAGCGCATACTCTGCCCATCTACCCGAACCTGGCGCGGCACGCGAAGTTGACGGCACCGAATCAGTTGTGGGTATCCGACATCACCTTCATTCGCCTGCGCGATGAGTTCATCTACCTGGCAGTGATTTTGGACGCCTACTCTCGCCGCGTCGTCGGATGGGACCTCGGACGAACTCTGCAGGCGGAGTTGGCACTTGGAGCGTTACGGATGGCTCTCAAGCAGCGTAGCTGGAAAGCCGAAGGGTTGATTCACCATTCGGATCGCGGTGTTCAATATGCGTCGGCCGAATATACCGCTCTGTTGGACAACAACGAGATCCAGATAAGCATGAGCCGCCGTGGCAATCCCTACGACAATGCTCGTGCTGAGAGGTTTATGCGAACGCTCAAGGAAGAGGAAGTTCACAACGCGACTTATCTGAACCTGGAAGATGCGCGCAAGCGGATCGGCCGGTTCATCGAAGAAGTGTACAACCGAAAGCGACTCCATTCCGCGTTACGATATCTCACACCGGAAGAGTTCGAGCAGCACAGCCAGGCTCGCGGAAGTGACGGCACTGATGGAAGCGATGGAAAACCAAAGAACGGTTTACCACCGCTCCCACAGGCCTTGGAAATCCCTCCGGGATTACCACACTCCCGCGGCACGGCGGCTGCTAATCCATAACGAAGCATCAACCATGCCGAGAGTGTCACCAATTAATCGACGTGCGGCGTGTCTCAGCTCAGGGGTGCAGTCCAAAGTGTCACCTCACCACGAATCATATAGATCGGATCTCGTTCTGGATGCGGAGTTGCCCATCCCCAATCAGAGTCAGCACGCCAAGAAGCGTGGAGAACCGGGGTCGGGTTGGAGGGCTGTGTCGACGGAGGGTTTTGACCGGGAAATGCACGAAGCAGCGCGGGTAGGAGCGGATACCGCGTCCCTCTAATATCAAGGAGTGTGAGAGCGACCTCGAATGCCTTTCCTGGCTCTGGCGTGACACCTCGGAAATTGAGTAAAAGGTCTTGGGGAAGTGTCTCGCGCGGCTTGAGCTCAAACATTTGGAAGTTTGGTCCAGCGTATTCAGCATGACGTAGTTCAATCCCCGTAACGATTAAAGGTTCTTCTAGGTGCGAAGAAGAGATAACGGTCGGCCCTTGAATTCTAAGAACGCTCTCCATGCTCCCGTCTTTCTGCAAGATACCGCCGATGCCCCAGCCGGCGGAGCCGTGCCACGCCAGGTGTAGCGCAGGTTTTTTGCTGCGTACCGTTCGCCACCAATACGGCAGTAGTAGGCCGATGATCAAAAGGGCAATCAGGAATATCCAGAACTTCGTTGGCGAATTTAAAAGGTGCTGATAGGTTTGGAGCTTCGCAACGCCTTTTAGAGGCTGTCCCTCCCAAAGTTCTTTGGTGATAGCCGCGACCACAGCCAGCAGAACGGCTTTTAATAGAGAGAGCGCGCCCTTTTTGACCGTCTTGAAATCCATTTGTGCATATTAAACCTAGCGGCGGGCGTCGATGGGAAACTCAAACCGGCTGACCCCCGTGGGCGTTGCATCAGGAATCAATATCCTCATACTTTGGGATACAAGCCGGCAGACCGCAACAAAACGGTCGCCACGAGCGGATGCATCGCACGCTGAAGGAGGACACGACGAAGCCGCCTGCGGCATCCCTTCGTGCACAGCAGAGCCGCTTTGATAACTTTCGCTATGTGTTCAACAATGAGCGTCCGCACGAAGGTTTGAATAACCAGGTTCCAGCGAGTCTCTACCAGCCCAGCTCCGTCCGACTTCCACGTAAGTTGCCGGAGTTCATTTACCCGAAAGGCATTCTATTGCGACGCGTGAACAATAGTGGAGATATCAGTTGGCATAAGACGAGAATCTTCATCAGCGAGGTATTCCGCTTTGAGGAGTTGGGATTCGAGTCGGTGACACCAGGGTTTTACAGAGTCTTCTTTCGAGATATGGAGATCGGAGAACTCAATGCCGAAGAGCTTCGCTTCAGAGCAGCGCGGAGACTGGTCTGAGCTGTCGACGCGTGACTCGGCCTGGAAGCAACAACTGAGAATCAGTCATGAATTGCCGTCGAGGCGCCAACCGTGCGCAATCCGGGAAGCAGTTTTGCGCCACATAGAAGACACCGTCGGGAGTGACCCATTCACGAGACCCTGACCTGAAGCGGCTAGGGAGTCTTTCCGCGTGTTACGCTCAATGCTGAATTCTCCGGAGGCAAAATGTTCATTAAGAAGCGCGCGCTTGCGCTGTCTGGAGTCCTTGCGATTGCAGCGTCAGCGGCGGGACAGAACACGGCTCCTGCACTCGATCTATCGGCCGATGTCCAGCAGCAGTTGACCGCGCTAACCGAGACCTATAAGCACCTGCATCGTAATCCCGAGCTCTCGCGCCACGAAGAAAAAACCTCGGCTTTCCTCGCGGAGGAACTGCGCAAGCTCGGTTACTCCGTGACGGAGCATGTCGGCAGATATTCGGATGGCTCACAAGCCGACGGCGTTGTTGCAGTCATGGAGGACGGCCCGGGACCACGTCTGCTGATTCGCACCGACATGGATGCGCTTCCGGTCGAGGAGAAGACCGGGCTCAACTACGCATCGACACTTCGATCAACCAATGAGCAGGGCCAGGAGGTCGGCGTCATGCACGCCTGCGGGCATGACCTGCACATGACGGTGCTTCTAGGCGTGGCGCGCGAAATGGCAGCACGCAAAAGCCAATGGCATGGAACACTCATCCTGATCGGCCAACCGGCTGAGGAGGTCGGACAGGGTGCAAAGGCAATGCTCGCGGATCATCTGTACGACCGCTTTGGTCAGCCAGATTTTGTCCTTTCAGAACACGACTCGAATGATGTTCCGGCAGGTTCCGTAGCAATTAAGGGAGGGCCATTGCTGGCCGGTGTCGCCGCCATTGACGTGACCATCCGCGGACTCGGTTCACATGGCTCGGCACCCCAGGAAGGCAAAGATCCCATCGTGCTCGCGTCAGAGTTTGTCCTTGTGGCACAGACCATCGTGAGCCGCCAGATCGATCCGCAACGGCCCGCCGTGTTAACCATTGGGATGTTCCACGGCGGGACCAAGAACAATGTCATACCCGACGAGGTCAAGCTGGGATTATCGCTGCGCACATATTCGCAAGACGTGCAGGATCAGATCATTGCAGACATACGCCGGACCGCAAACGGGCTGGCTGAGGCCTACGGAGTTCCCGCGGACCGGTTGCCAATTGTCACCGTGTTGAGTACCGGGCCGGTGACGGTGAACGATGATGCCATGGCCGAACGGCTGCGTCAGAGTGCAGTTTCGGCGCTTGGCAAGGATCATGTGGAACAAGCCAGGGCCATTATGGGAAGCGAGGACGTTGGCCGGTTTACTCTTGACGGCAAAATTCCGGGGGTTATGTATTGGCTTGGTGCAGCGGATCCTGAGAAGCTGGCGGAGAGCCGGAAATCCGGTGTGGCCTTGCCCAGCTTGCATTCGCCGCTCTTCGCGCCACTCTATGCGCCGGCGATCAAAACCGGTGTAACCGCGATGACCGCCATGGCACTCGACCTTCTGAAGTAATCCTTTCAAGAACGAGGGCCGCCTGCAGTTATTCGACAGATCCACAAGCGCCTGGTCCATAACCGCGTGAGCGCGGTATTCCTGCGGACGACTATCCGGGTTGCCCGTCATCTGTCCCGGTCAACCCGGTGACAGACAGGACGTACCCCATGAACCTGTGTCTAAAGACTTCTTGAACTCCGCTTGGGCGGTAATCATCTTCTTTTCCTTGCCTCGCGGGAGCCTCATCTTCGGGGTCGCCAAGGCTCCCCATCATGGCCGCTGTGAAGATGCGCAATATTAACTTCAGCTAATCCAGATTTCAACGAGAGTTTAGCCTGACGAAGGCAAACTGGAGCTAACGAAATGGGCGTCTCCGCGACACCCTTTATGCAGCGTTCCACGAAGGCTATAGGGTGTGCAGCGGGGTTTCTCATTATGACGCGTTTGGCTCGAGTCATCGCTGTAGATGTTCCGCACCACGTAACACAGCGTGGCAATGCGCGGAGATTTATCCTGGATTGCGATGCCGATCGGATGGCGTATCTCAATCTTTTACGCCGGAATATTGAACTCCACGGGTTGGGGTTGATCGGTTATTGCCTGATGTCGAATCACGTGCATCTGGTGGTTACTCCTCACAATACTGACGGCTTGGGATTGGCCCTGAGGCATACCCATGGGCGCTACGCGATTTATTGGAATGCGGTTCATCAGTCGAGCGGCCATGCCTGGCAGGGTCGTTATTACTCCTGCCCATTGGATCGGGTGCATCTGTGGGAAGCGTTGCGCTATACGGAGTTGAACCCGGTGCGCGGCGGCTTAGTGAGGGAGGCGGAAGCGTGGGCGTGGTCCAGCGCGGCAGCGCACTGCGGAGCGGAATCGCGGAACGAAACCTTAGATTTCGAGCTATGGCGGAAAAGTTGGACTGTCAGTGCCTGGCGGCAGTACCTAGCGGCTGGCGAGACGGAATCCAAGCTGACGGAGATTCGTCGATGCACCCACACAGGGCGGCCCCTGGGTAGCGCAGAGTTTGTGCAGGCCCTCGAAGGGACGATGAAGCGGCGGCTGGCACCACAAAAGGGAGGACGCCCTCCTAAGGCCGGTTTGGATGCGAGACAAAGCGAACTGGCCTTTGAATCAGAGTAGACGGGGATCCATTGATGTAGGTGTTGTCGTGCCGGGATGTACGTCCTGTCTGTCACCAGGTTTCCTGTCCGTAAATCACCCAACGTGGCACGAAGAGTGAAAGGGAGTATCGTTGCACGGGCTTCATAATCGCCGGAGATGCAGGACATCCATGATAGGTAATGGTCAAGGGGAAACGGAGATTCCCGTTGACCCGGCGAAGCAGGTTCCCCGAGCGAGCAAAGGGTTCTAGTTTTTGGCTGTCCTCGACCGCTTATCAGGACCAACGCTTTGCCAGCGTGGCCAGACATCCATTTGCGGGAACAACGCCGAGCAGACGCCGTCCACGAAGATTGAGTTAGAGTAAACCGGCCGGCCTCTGAAACAGACGGTGAGATGTATTGGGAGCCGAAGCCCCCGTGCACAGCCACGAAATACGCGAGGATGCAGGCCTTTGCCGGTGCATTGCACACGGTCTATCTGTCGGCCTCATGCGTGGTCGTGTTGGCGTTCGCGCTTGCCTGGCTGCTCAAGGATCATCCGCTGCGCAAGCAGTTGAGTGCTGCAATGTGCGAGGCCGCATGCCATCGTGGCCGGCCTCGCTAAGCGCTTCATCCGAACACACGCCTCGCCGGTCCTCGCGCTGCCGGCAGATGAAAAAAATTCCCCTTTCGTTCGTTCTGCCGACATGTGCAGCAATTCGCGCCGCCATTATGTGTGGTGCCGCACACTTGGTAGGTACGAACGTCGATTGACGTTCACCCCGAAAGCTCACATATTGTTCATAACAGCGCCGTCATTTTTGCTGTGGCGAGCGCTGAACTCCAGCGCATGTGGATCGTGATTCACGCAGCGATTGCACGCTGCCTCGACCACGATCTGGAGCATGCGGTATCGGCATAGCCTATCGCAGGTGGGTCACAGCATGTCCGCCCAAAATACTCCTGACCAAAGTTTTCCCGCGCCGTGCAAACGTTGCGGTGGTGCGTTGTATCAGCACGCCGATCTATGTCCTTACTGTGGCGCGTCTCATCCGCTCGCAACGCCCGCGCCATGCGCGCTTTGCGGGTGCGGATGGCCCGCTGCACCGTCCGCTGCAGGCGGACACCCAACGCAAGCCGGCCATGCAGCAACTCGCTTCACCGAATACACCGGTTCCTCAACTCGGTCATGTGCCGGTCGAGTGCCTCCTGTGGGTTCGCGCGGGCTGCTCACGCGCGGATTGATCGTGCTTGGCGTCGTCATACTAGGTTATGGCGGATATACGCTACTGGGCGATCATCACACGAGTACGCCCGCTTACGATGAGCAGGACACCCAATCAACGGCAGGCTCCATTGCGCCGTACACGCCGGATCAGACAACGAACACGCGAGCCAGCACGGGGGCCATCAATCCATCCGCCGTCCCCACGCCGGCGGTGGCCCGCCGGTCGTCGTCCCGCACTATCGAGATTTGCCCGAAAGCCTGCGCGCAGCGCATACGCACGCGGACGCCCATGACCTGTCGGGCGCACAAGCGGCGGTAAACGCAGCGTTCTCGATGGAACCCGACAACGCCGATGCGCGACGGTCCAGAGCGAACTGAGGCCGCTCGAGCAACGCCGCGACGCCGCACTGCAAACGGCGAACGTATGC
>CAWJPV010000026.1:0-20451 GCA_963844785.1 uncultured Acidobacteriaceae bacterium
CTTCCACCGCAATCGCGGGTTCCTTGGCGCCATAGAGAACGCCTGGAATCATCCCGGCGACGCGCACCCGGCGGGCCGCATTCTTATTGAACTTGCCCTCGCGGGGCTTTGCTGCAACTACTTCCTGCTCAGCCATACTTTTCTCCCTCTTGCCTGACCTGCGTTCGCTAACTAAACAAAGAGCTGACGCTGGTCTCCATGTGAATACTCTCGATCGTGGCTCCTAACAGGCCGGCGACAGAAAGCACTTTGATCTTTCCCTGCCGTTCCAGCTTTTGCGCCTCTTCACGCAGCGGGATCGAGTCAGTGACAATTACTTCCTGCAGCCGCGAGCTGGATATGCGCTCAATGGCCGGCCCTGAAAGTACTGGATGCGATGCTGCCGCATACACTTTAGTTGCGCCCGCCTCAAGCAGCGCCTGCGCCGTCTTCACCAGCGTGCCCGCGGTGTCGATGATGTCGTCGATGATCAGGCAGGTTCTTCCCTGCACATCGCCGATCACATTCATCACTTCGGTAACGTTCAAGTCCGTGCGCCGCTTGTCCACGATGGCCAACGGAGCCTGCATCTTGGTGGCAAAAAACCGCGCCCGTTCCACACCACCCGCATCCGGCGAAACCACCGTAAGATTGGGCAGGTTCAGCTCCCGGAAGTAGCTCACCATCACTGGACTGGCGAACATGTGGTCGACCGGGATGTTAAAGAACCCCTGAATCTGCGCCGCATGCAGATCCATAAACAACGCCCGATTGGCTCCCGCCGTGGTTAACAAATCCGCCACCAACTTGGACGAGATAGCCACCCGCGGCCGGTCTTTGCGGTCCTGCCGGGCATAGCCGTAATACGGCACCACTACCGTGATTCGCCCGGCTGAAGCGCGCTTCAACGCGTCAATCATGATCAGCAATTCCACCAGGTGCTGATCCACCGGAAAACATGTCGGCTGCACGATAAAAACATCCACGCCACGGACGTTCTCGAGCAACTGAAAGTAGATCTCTCCATCGGCAAAACGCTGCAGCTTGCTCTCTCCCAGCTGCACGCCGACGTGGGTACAAATATCCTCAGCCAATTTGCGGTTGGCTGAACCGGCGAAGATCTTGAAGCGCTTGTCTTCGCTCAAACGCCCGGCACGCTTGCGCTCCGGCTTCACCTTGCCTGGCGCCACTAGCTCCTGGGTCACGCCCCCAACCTCTTGTTGCGAGGTGGGAACCGTCAGCACACTGGATTCACCCTTCACACGAACCTCCCAAGCTGGTTTGCTTTGGTTGTTCCGCCTGATTGTTGCGCCACGGAATGCTTCGCCGTGACAGTAACTCCCGACTTCGGAAAATCTGGCTGGGCGACTAGGAGTCGAACCTAGACAAAGTGCTCCAAAGGCACTTGACCTACCATTAGTCGATCGCCCAACTGGATGCGACGGGCGATTGCGCGCTACGGCCCGTCTGCCACCATCATAGTGCGCCAGTAATCGCCTCGAGGCAACGTTCTGGTGACCAAGCCGGTTACGGCGTGTCGCTCCAGCCGCTCGAAAGCCGCTTGCGCCGCTCCCAGGGTAGGGTAGAGCCCAAAAAGGGCTGACCCGGACCCGGAAAGGCCTGCATAGAGAGCCGCGTCCTCCGTGCTGGAGCCGCCCACAAGAATGCGCTTGATTTCACCGAGAAAGGGATACTGAGGAAAGACGACCTGTTCGAAGTCGTTTTCGATCCCGGTTCGGACAAGCGCGAGAAGCGGATCCTCGGCCCGGTCTTCTCTCGCATTCACTGCTTCGGAGAAGACACCGGAGGAGTGCGGTTCGCCAAATGCAACAGCGATCGACCGACTCAACTCTCCGATTGTAGCTGAGGGGTGGGTCGCGGTCAACGAGTCCCAGTCGCGGAAGGCCTGGGGGGTGGAAACCCCGGTTGCAGGCAATGCGATCACGCAAGGCAGCGGGGCAATGTCGGGAAGAGGATAGACCTCCTCGCCGCGTCCCACCCCGACTACCGCGCCTCCCAGCAGAAAGAGCGGTACGTCGGAGCCGATCTCTGCCGCCACCAGCAGGCGTTGGGGGGGCGATAAGCGGCGATCGAGTTCGTGCTGGAGTCCTATGAGCGCGGCCACGGCGTTGGCCGAGCCGGCGCCCAGGCCGCCTTGCAGCGGCAGTTGCTTATCGATGTGGATGTGAACTTCGGCCCGGAGATGGAGCAGGTCGAGGCAGCGCTCCACCATCCGCCAGGCGGTATTGCGTGCATCGGTGGGCACGCGGGGGTCGGTGCTGCTGAGGGTGATGCGGGTGACCGGGGCCATCCGGGCCTCCACCGTTACCCATTCGTGAAGCGCTAGGGTTTGGTAGACGGTCGTGAGCTGGTGGAAGCCATCCGGACGCACAGGGCCGATACTCAGGCCCAAATTGATTTTGGTATGCGAACGAACGCTGGTGGGCATCCATGGATTTTAGTCTGCTCAGCGCAGGGAGCATTTCGTGCCGCTGGTTCTCTCACGAATGACGGGGATACAAAATCCCGAACCCTGCGTGACACGGTACTTTTAGTGGCCATTTATACAATTCGGCTATTGCCAATTGCGGGTGCGGAAGACGACACTCTTCTCGTGCAGCCCTTCCCCGAAAAAATAATTGAAATCGGCATGCTCGTGGCCGGTGCGGTTGGGCTGTTGATTCTGATCGCCCCCAACTTCGGCTTAAAGCCGAAGCAGACGGTGGATGGTTGGCGCTTCCCGGTAAAACCAACCTGCCTCCTCCTTTACTATCTGGCCTTGACCGGGGGCATCGGCGCGGTGGCTTTCGGCGCAGCCCACCTTCTGGCTTCCGGCAACTCTAACTGGATTGGCTGGACCTGCTTCGGCATCGGCTTTTTCGTGGTCCCGGTCGTGCTCGCCGACTGGCCCGAACCGCTGATCCTGGACGGGCAAGGCCTGATCGAGCGCGGCTGCGCCTCCACCCGCATCCGCTGGCAAGAACTCAAGCATGTACGGGAATACCGCATTCGCTGCGACCGCGGGGTCGTGATCCATGGGGCAGAAGGCAAGGAACTGGTGGTCGCCGATATCGCCTATGACTCCGAGGCTGTGCTTGATTGTCTATTGCAATGGCGCCCGGTTCCGTATTATTCGCTGCACGACGAGATGCGCCCAGTCTCCATCCTTAACGACCACTATTCCCAGTGGTAAGTTGACCCTGCCCCACCCGCTACCCACTCCACAAATCCAGTATTTCTTCTGATGCGTGCCTCAGCCAACGAGGGCGGCAGAGAGTTCACGTACTGCTGCGCGGTGAGAAGATAGGAGAGAATACTTGCGCGACAGACCGGACAGGCTCCGGCACTAAGGAAACCAATCTATGCAGTCGATGAGTTCCGTGGAAATGGCGCGATGCTAAGAACGATTTCCACCCATGTATTTCTTCGCCAAAGGCTACATCCGGGATTGCTGGAGGCCCTGGCTAAAGGAGGCGCGCAGGCGGTTGAAATTTTTGCCGCGCGCCAGCATTTCGACTACACCAACAAGGGTCATGTGAAGGAGATTGCGCTGTGGTTCGCAGCCAATCCCGTGGAACCGTTTTCCATGCACATGCCGCTGTTTGGGGACACCGAGATGGGACGCAGCGGCTCTCCTGCGGTCAACGTTGTGCATCCGGAAAAGTCCCGGCGCATCGATGCCATGGACGAGATAAAGCGGGCCCTCGAGGCCGCCGAAGAGATGCCGCTACGCTACCTGGTTCTGCATCTCGGAGACCGGGACGACAGTTGGAGCCCGCGATCACTCGAAAATGCCATGACAGCGATCGAGCACCTGCAGGCCTTTTCCCGGCCATTGGGGGTAAAACTTCTGCTGGAAAACCTCACCAACGAGGTGACCGAAGCCCCGCACCTGGTGGAGATTTTGCGCATCGGCCACTTCAAGGACGTAGGGATATGTCTGGACACGGGCCACGCCCACATGGGTGGGGGCGTGGCCGCGGCCATCGCCGAGTTGAAGCCGCTTATCCGGACGACCCATATCCATGACAATCATGGCCAGAAAGACGAGCATCTTTGGCCCGGGGAAGGAACCATTGCCTGGGCGGAGACGATGCAGGAATTGCGCACCGCTCCGCAGTTGGCTGCCGCTGTGCTGGAGATCAATTACCTCCCCGAGGATTCGCCGGAGCATGTCGCCACCAAGGCTGCGGAAACCTTCAAGATGCTCGAGCTGTAGAGCGCTTTCCCAACCTTTCGAGATCGAGAAATGGCAGAAGAACCGAGAGACGAACGATCGCCCGTGGCCGCCCCATTGGCTACCATCGCTACCCTGAACCAGCACGAGGGGCAGGCAGTCACCTTGCGCGGATGGCTCTACAATCTGCGCGCCAGCGGGAAACTGCTCTTTCCCATCTTTCGCGACGGTACGGGCACAGTGCAGGGCATTGTGCCCAAAGCCGCGGTGCCGGCGGAGGTCTTTGAGCGGGTGCGCGGCCTGACCCACGAGTCAAGCGTCATCGTGACCGGCAGGGTGAGAGCGGATGCGCGCGCACCCGGTGGTTATGAGCTGGATGTGGACAACGTGGAAGTGCTGCAGCGCGTGAGCGAAGAGGAACCCTTCCCCATTACGCTCAAGGAGCACGGGGTTGAGTTTTTGATGGAGCACCGCCATCTATGGATTCGCACTCCGCGGCAGTCGGCCATCTTGCGCATTCGCGCCGAAATCATCAAGGCGGCGCGCGACTATCTCGACGATCACGGTTTTGTCTTGACCGACCCGCCGATTCTTACTCCGGCGGCCTGCGAAGGCACCAGCACGCTGTTTCCTGTGGAGTATTTCGGCGACGAAGCGTTCCTCACCCAGAGCGGCCAACTCTATATCGAAAGCACGGCCATGGCGCTGGGCAAGGTCTATTCCTTTGGGCCCACCTTTCGCGCTGAAAAATCCAAGACCCGGCGCCACCTGACGGAGTTCTGGATGGTGGAACCGGAGATGGCCTTCGCCACGTTGGACGACCTGATGGTGCTGGCGGAGGAGTTTCTCAGCTTTCTGATCGAGCGTGTGCTGAGCCGGCGGGCCCTGGACTTGAAGGTTCTGGGACGCGATATCGCAAAGTTGGAGTCCGTGCGGCCGCCCTTTCCACGGATCAGCTATGACCAGGCCGTCAGCATGCTTGACGATGCCTTTGCCAAGGGCTTGATCGAGTCGAAATTTGTTTACGGAAATGATTTTGGATCGCCCGACGAGACCTATCTCTCCTCCCAGTTCGATCGCCCGGTGATGGTGCACCGGTACCCCGCCGCGGTGAAGGCGTTCTACATGGAACCTGACCCGCAAAACCCCAGCCTCGCGCTGTGCGTCGACGTGCTGGCGCCGGAGGGCTATGGGGAGGTGATCGGCGGCTCGCAGCGTGTCGCCTCCTACGATCTGCTGAAGAAGCGGATCGAGGAGCACCAGCTGCCGCTCGAAGCTTTTTCCTGGTATCTGGATTTGCGCCGCTACGGATCGGTTCCCCACGCCGGCTTCGGCATGGGCATCGAGCGCGTGGTGGCCTGGATCTGCAGCCTGGAGCATGTGCGCGAGACCATCCCATTCGCGCGGACTCTCAACCGGATCTACCCCTAACCACATGGCGAAGGATGGAAATCTGATTTCGACTGGTCGGCCTCGCCCTGCCGGCTCTTTGCACGGCGGGGTCCAGTCTCTTCCGCCGCGTCATATCCGCATCCTCGGTGTGCCCCTCGATCTTGGCCAATCACGCCGCGGCGTGGACATGGGGCCTTCCGCTGTGCGGGTAGCTGGGCTACAAGCCAGGCTCGAGACTCTGGGCCACGTGGTCACCGACGGGGGAAATGTACCCGTAGCGATTGCTGAAACCCGGGCGGCCGGCGAACCGAACGCAAAATACATCAGGGAGATCAGCGAGACCTGCGAACGAGTAGCCGGCATCGTGCTGCAGACACTCGAGGAAGGCATCAGCCCTCTGCTCCTGGGAGGCGATCATTCCGTTGCCGCCGGCTCGGTCTCCGGGTTGGCCGAGTTTTACCGGCGGCGGAACCAGAAGGTTGGCCTGCTGTGGATCGACGCTCACTCCGACATCAACACTCCTGAGACTTCGCCCAGCGGCAACGTGCATGGCATGCCGCTGGCCGCGCTGCTCGGCCTGGGGCCGGAGCCGCTGTCGGGCATCTACGACTGGCAGCCAAAGATCGACCCGCAGAACACAGTGTTGATCGGCGTGCGCGACATCGACGCCACGGAGAAGGAAAACATTCGCCGCGCCGGTATCTCCGAGGTGTACACCATGCGCGATATCGACGAGCGGGGCATGCGCACGGTGATGGAAGAGGCCTTGCGCGTGGCCGGACGGGGCACCGCCGGATACCACGTCTCGCTGGATATGGACTGGATTGACCCGGAAGACGCGCCCGGCGTGGGCACGCCGGTACGCGGCGGGGCCACCTATCGCGAAGCGCATCTGGCCATGGAGATCCTGGCCGACCATGGACGATTGCTGAGCTTTGAGGTGGTCGAGGTGAACCCGGTGATTGATGAGCACAATCGAACCGCCGAGCTGGCGGTGGAGCTGATCTGCTCCGCCTTCGGGAAAAAGATTCTCTGAACTCGAGTGCCTCGAAAGCGGACGCATCGCATACACAATCGAGAAGTTGTCGCCCCTTTTCGTTAAATGGCGCATCCAATTGGTAAAGATCCGGGCGGATCTAACTGATTCGGATCGAAGGCTTTTTTTGCTCACTGCGACTTTGGCGACCGTTCATCGCGCGAGCAAGAATGCGCGGGGACCTCTTCAATGGAAAACTCGAAACGCTGGGGCATCGCCCTGGCTGGAATCTTTTTGCAGGTGGCTCTGGGCTCGGTGTATGCATGGAGCGTCTTCCGCGTTCCACTTGCCAAACAGTTTCACTGGAGCATTTCGCAAGTCACACTTACCTTCACTATCTCCATTTTTGTACTCGGCATTGCTTCTTTCGTGGGGGGTCTCTGGCTGAACAAGTCAGGCCCGCGCATCGTCGCGCTGACCGGTGGTTTTCTATATGGCCTGGGCACTTTTCTGGCTAGCCTCTCCGCCGGTAAGCTGTGGTGGCTCTACCTTAGCTACGGCGTTATCGGCGGCATCGGCCTCGGCTTTGCCTACATCGTGCCGGTTGCGGTACTGGTGAAGTGGTTCCCAGATCGCAGAGGGTTGATTACCGGTATCGCCGTGGGCGGGTTTGGCGCCGGCGCTCTGATTGTGGCCCCGCTAGCTACACATCTTATCCAGAGTGTCGGCGTGCTCCAGACCTTTGCTTATCTGGGCATTGGCTATCTGGTCGTAATCATGGCCACCGGTTACTTCATGCAGAACCCACCCGAGGGATGGAAGCTCCAGGGTTGGACGCCCACGGCCACGGAGACTGCTCAGCGTTCGACCAGAGACTACACGCTCGGCGGCGCACTCAGGACCTGGCAGTGGTGGGCGCTCTGGCTGCTGCTCTTCCTCAATACATCCGCCGGCATCTCTCTTATCTCCCAGGAATCTCCTGTGTTCCAGGAGATCGTGAAGGTGAGCGCTATCGTGGCCGCTGGAATGGTTGGTATCGCCAGCATCGGCAATGCTGTTGGACGCGTCTTCTGGGCCTGGGTATCGGACTCCATCACCCGCCGCTATACTTTCGTGGTCATGTTCCTGGTCCAGGTGGTTCTCTTCTGGATGTTGCCTAGCCTTGCTTCTGCTGCAGTATTGGCCGCTGTTTCTTTCATCATTCTCATGTGCTATGGGGGCGGTTTCGGAACTATGCCGGCGTTCACCGCGGACTACTTCGGCTCCAAAAACGTGGGGCCGATTTATGGGCTCATGCTCACGGCGTGGGGCTCTGCTAGTGCCTTTGGCCCACTGCTCATCGCTCACCTGAGACAGACCAGCGGAAGCTACCGCAGCGGTTTTCACGTGATCGCTGTCATCATGGTGGCCTCGATCGTCTTGCCGCTCATCGTCCATCCGCCCGCCCGCGAAGGAGGCTCCATAACCAAGCGGCCGGTGGATAAGCTCAGCGGAGTTGCAACCTCGCCGCATTCGAAAGCGTCTAGGTAGCCATGGAAATAGAATTGCGCGGGTTCATCGGTCGCCAGATTATCGTGACGGGGCCCAGTTTTATCGACAACGAGCAAGCTGGAGAGCGTGAAGCTGCTGGCAGTGGAAGAAGCCGGCATCTGGATCGAGAGTCAGAGTGCAGTCGACAGGGTTTTGGGCAAATTACAAAAGAAGCCTTCCTCGTCGGGTCTTGCCTTCTTCGTTCCCTACGGGCAGATTGTTAGCATCATGGCCGGCTTTGAACCCAGTGGGGTTGAGTAGCCGCCGTTCTCGTAAGGTGGAGACCCGCTCACTGCAGGCCTCGCGTGCTTTCGGCGATTTGCTTGAAGCGCTCGACGATGGGGCGCGCATCTCCGGCGTGCCACGCCAACTCGATATTGCTGACTGTTTTTGCGCCGCGCAGTGGAAGGCAAACCACTTCGCGTGAGGCTATGCGGCGCACACATGCGGGTGCGATCGAAACTCCAAGCCCGGCGCCGATCAGACTCAAGATGGTGAGCCAGTGCGAAGCTTCCTGAACAATTTGCGGACGAAAGCCGTGCTCCTCACAGAGCGTCAATGGCTTCTCATAGGCCCGGGCACCCGCGCTTCTAGGGTAGTAGATGAATGGTTCGTCCCGTAGGGCTGCGGGAGAGATGCTTTTCTGCCTGGCGCAGGGGTGGGTTGCGGGCAGCACGGCCACGAAGGGCTCGGATAATATGGTGGTCACTTGCAGGCCTTCCACCGGGTCCCCGTCGCGTAGAATCCCGGCGTCGAGCGTGCCGTTTTCCAGGCCCTCCGTCACCAGCGCAGTGAATGACTCATGCAGGTACAGCCGTACTTGCGGGTACGCCTCGCGGTAGGAGCGAAAGATGCCCGGCAACTTCGAGAGCATCGCTGACCCGATGAAGCCGATATGAAGAGAGCCGACGTCCCCGCGGCCGATGCTGCGGGTCTCGTCAATGTCGCGCTGTACGTTGCGCAGCGTCCTCTGTGAGCGCTGCAATAACGCCTCGCCGGCAGTAGTAAGGCTGACGGAGCGGGAAGTGCGGGTGAAGAGCGGATATCCCAGCAGCTCCTCTAACTTGCGGATCTGTTGCGAGAGGGGCGGTTGGGCAACGTGCAGGCGCGCCGCTGCGCGGCCGAAGTGCAGCTCTTCCGCCACCGCAACGAAGTAACGAAAGTGTCGCAGTTCGATATCGCGATCCATATGCTAGAGATCTTAATACAGCTAAACAAGATATTGGACGTAATCGATCCGGAAAGGCAGACTGCTGATAGGGAGCTAACAGATATGGCGATACGCGAGGAAGAGATGCAAACGGTGGGTGGGGAGCGCGAGGCAAATCTGCCGAAAATTGAAATTCGGCCGCTCGAAAAAGGAGAAGACACCACTGCGTTCCGGACCTTGAACGAGGAGTGGATCACGCGCTATTTCACGCTGGAGAAGATGGATCGGGAGACACTGGGCGACCCGCAGAAGAAGATCCTCGAGAAAGGCGGATACATCTTCATGGTGTATGCCGACGATCAAGCCGTTGGCTGCGTGGCGTTGATTCCCATCGGGAACGGTGTCTATGAACTGTCGAAGATGGCGGTGTCACCCGAGCTGCGCGGTCTGGGGATTGGCCGCAAATTGTTGCTGCATGCGATCGCAGAGGCAAAGCGGATTGGGGCCAGGTCTTTGTTCCTGGGCAGCAATGCAAAGCTCGAAAACGCTGTGCATCTCTATGAGTCGGTCGGCTTTCGCCATGTGGCCCCGGAGAATATCCCGCCCATGCCCTATACGCGCGCCAATGTCTTTATGGAGTTAGCGCTCTGATTGAATTGGGTTGATCGCAGCGATTAGCGTCAACGGATGACGCCAGATCGAGGACAATAGAAATGACCTATGCGAAAACCCCTACTTGCACTGGCCGTTTCAGCGTTTGGCATCGGCACCTCGGAATTCATCATCATGGGGCTGCTGCCGGATCTGGCCCATAGTTTCCAGGTCAGCATCCCTAAGACAGGGATTCTTGTCTCCGGCTATGCATTAAGCGTCACCCTGGGCTCGCCGCTGGTGGCACTTGCCCTGTCTCACATGGACCGGAAACGGGCGCTGCTGATTTTGATGGGGATGTTCCTGGTTGGCAATGCCCTGTGCGCTTTGGCTCCAAGCTTCCTGCTTCTTCTTTGCGCACGCATTCTCACCGCGCTTTGCCATGGGGCGTTCTTCGGCATCGGCAGCATCGTGGCTTCTCACTTGGTGCCGCGCTCGGAACGGGCGCAGGCCATTGCGCTTATGTTCAGCGGGCTGACGCTGGCGAATGTGCTTGGGGTTCCTGCCGGCACAGCTTTAGGCCAGGCATTTGGATGGCGCTTTGCCTTCTGGGCCCTGGTGCCGATCGGCTTGATCGCTGGTTTGGGTCTGCTGCGCCTGGTGCCTTCGCAACCGGCAGAGAAGATGCACCTCAAGCATGAGTTCCACGCTGTGCTGCGCCCCCAGGTGCAGCTGGTGCTTGCGCTCAGCACACTCTCTTCGGTTTCGTTGTTTTGCGTCTTCACTTATATTGCCCCGATTCTCGAACAGGTTACGCACCTCTCGCCGGGCGCAGTGACCAAGGTGCTTGTGGTCTTCGGAGTGGGCATTACGCTCGGGAATCTGCTTGGCGGCCGGCTGGCGGACTGGAAACAAATGCCGGTGATCATTGGCGGAATCGTGCTGTTGATCGCGATCTTCCTGGCCATGCCCTTGCTTGAGCCCACCGTAGCGCCGGCAGTGATGGCGGTTTTCGTGTGGGGCTGCATCCACTTCGCGGCTGGGGCTCCCTTGCAGGCTCGGATCGTAGACCAGGCAAAGGGCGCTCCGAACCTGGCCTCGACCTTGAATCAGGGTGCGTTCAACCTGGGAAATGCTTTGGGCGCGAGCCTTGGCGGGATCATGCTGACCGAGGGCATCGGCTACCGGTATCTCTCCCTGGGCAGCGCGGCGGTGGCCAGCGTGGCGCTGCTGGTCGCGTTGATCGCGCTGCGTGTGGAGCGGAGCGAGAATGACTCTGCGGAAAAACCGCAGATGGCTTCTGTTTGAGACTTGTCTCTAACCACGGTCTATGGTTCTGGGCCTCGGTGAGGCGAGACTGAGTTTGCGCCCGCACCAGAAGATGCAACTTAGGTTGTCTTCCGGAGCTGTCGAAGACCCATAGAATCAGAACGGCATGAAGAAGAAACTTCGGGTGGGCGTACTCTTTGGCGGGCGTAGCGGCGAGCATGAGGTCTCCCTGCTCTCGGCCGCTTCGGTCCTTAAGGCAATCGACCGCAGCCGTTATGAGGTGGTGCCGATCGGCATTACCAAACAGGGCCGGTGGCTCGTCTCAGGGGACGCCCAGCGGCTCCTGGCTGGCGACTTTCCCGATACGGGGACGCTGCGCGCGGGCGATCCGCAACACACCGCACCGGCCGCACTGCTAGCCAAGGGACAAGGCGTCATCGTGCCCCCGATGCCGGCCGCAGGCGGCGGCCGGGGTGGGTCGCTGGTGCCCTTCGAAAGAGAAGCCACTGCAATCTCTCCGGCCCAGGACGTGCTGCAGTTAGACGTCGTCTTTCCTGTGCTGCACGGGACCTTTGGCGAAGATGGCACCATGCAGGGACTCTTCGAGCTCGCTGGGCTGGCCTACGTTGGCTCGGGGGTTCTGGGCTCGGCAACCGGCATGGACAAAGAAGTGATGAAGCGCCTTTTCCTGGCGGCCGGGTTACCCATCACCAAGCACGTTACGTTCCTGCGTCGGGAGTGGGAGAAAAGTCCCAAGAAGATCATCGCCAGGGTCGAGGCTGAACTCAAGTATCCGTTCTTTGTTAAGCCCGCGAACCTGGGCTCGTCCGTCGGCATCAGCAAGGCGCACGACCGCAAGGAGCTTGGCCCAGCCATCGAACTGGCGGCCGGTTTCGATCGCAAGATCGTGGTGGAGCAGGCTGTCGGTGGCCGCGGCAACCGGACCACCATGGGTAAGGCCCGCGAACTCGAAGTTGCGGTGCTGGGCAACGATGAGCCCATCGCTTCCGTTGTCGGTGAGATCGTCCCGGGCAAAGAGTTCTATGACTATGAGGCCAAGTATCTCAGCGAAGGCTCACAGGCCATCATTCCCGCTAAGCTGACGAAACAACAGAGCAAACAAGTGCAGGCCATGGCGCTCGACGCCTTCCGCGCCTGCGACTGCGCGGGCCTGGCTCGCGTGGACTTTCTCCTCGAGGCGGGCGATTCCGGGCGGCTCTACCTCAACGAGATCAACACCATGCCGGGCTTTACCTCGATCAGCATGTATCCCAAACTGTGGGAGGCGTCGGGGGTGAAGTATCGCGATCTGATCTCGCGACTGATTGAGCTGGCGCTGGAACGCAAAATGGAACAGGAACAGATCTCGTATTCACGGTAGCTGGTGGGTGCTTTTGTTGCTTGTACGGATCAGAGTAAACTTTGCGGGAGAGGCGAGGAGCACTCCAACGCCATGACCCTGCTCGATGCACCCACCTACGATCCTGCGAAGGCACGCGCGCGCAAGAATATTCTGATCGCGAGCCTCATCACCGTGCTCGTGCTGACGGGCTTTCTCTGGTATTTCTGGAATTGGCCGCAAGAGCATCGCGTGAATCAATTCTTTGCCGCCGTTGAAGCCAAGGACCTGCCGAAGGCCTTCGGCATCTGGAACCACGATCCAGACTGGCAGCAGCACACGCAACAATATGCGCAATATCCCTATGGCCGTTTCGAAGTGGATTGGGGCCACTCCAGCGACTGGGGCGACATCAAGACACATAAGATCGTGATGTCGAAAACAGTAGGGTCCGGAGTGGTCGTGGGGATCTTAGTCAACGGACAAAAGACGCCCGTCTTCCTTTGGGTCGAGCGCAAGACGAAGACGATTGGCTTCTCCCCTGTCCAGCTTTCAACGGACTAGCTGAGAGCCGCCAGCAGTTTTTCAATACTTGCCGGGTCTTCCGCCTGTCCGCACTTCTGGCTGCGGTCAATCTGCCGCAACAGTCCGCTAAGCACCTTGCCCGGACCGACCTCAACAAAGTTGGTTACGCCCTGGGCGATGAGCAACTGCATGGACTCGGTCCAACGAACGGCGCCCGTGACCTGACGCACCAGCGCATCGCGCAGCACTTCCGCATCGGTCACCAGGGCGGCATCCACGTTGACCACCACCGGAACCCTGGCGGGCAAGAAGGAGAGGCTCTCCAGCACCGGGGCGAGGGCATCCTGAGCCGGCTGCATCAGGCTGCAGTGGAAGGGCGCGGAAACCTGCAGCAGGACGGCCCGGCGGGCCCCCCGCTCCTTGGCCAACGCGATAGCCCGCTCTACGGCGGCAGTCGCACCGGAGATGACGGTTTGTTCAGGACTGTTCATGTTGGCTGGCTCGACCGGCGCCCCCACTTCGCTCGAGGCCTCCTGGCATGCGGCGATTACTGACTCCACAGGCATGCCAAGAATGGCGGCCATGGCCCCCTGACCTGCGGGCACGGCCTCTTGCATTAACTGCCCACGGCGGCGCACGGTGCGAGCTGCGGGGGCGAACTCGATCGTCCCCGCAGCCACGTTGGCGGAGTACTCTCCCAGCGAATGTCCGGCAAAATAATCGGCGGTTGCTCCGGCTGCGGCCAGAACCCGTAGCGCCGCCACGGAGACAGTAAAGATCGCCGGCTGGGTGAACTCCGTGAGGCGGAGCTGCTCTTCGGGTCCGCTAAAGCAGAGCTCCGCCAGGTCGAAGCCGAGGGCCTCATTGGCTTCCTCGAAGGTCTGGCGGGCGATGGGGAAGGCGGCGGCGAGGTCGCGGCCCATGCCGACGCTTTGTGAACCTTGACCAGGGAATAGGAAGGCTGTCTTGCTCATTCGTGCAGTGTCTAGTGGAGTGGCTGGATGGGCAGGCCCAGATCCGGCTCGGGTTCATCATCCGGCGGCTGGCGGCGGGCAAACTCCTGCTCCAACCGCTGGTTGATACCAGCCTGGGCGAACTCAGCCGTCACCCGGATACCGTTAAAGATGGCGCGATCATTGGAAGAGCCATGATTCACGATGCAGACCCCGCGCAGACCAAGCAGAGGCGCGCCGCCGTACTCGGAATAATCGAGCCGCTTCTTGAAGTCATTGAAGGCTGTACGCGAAAGCAGCGCACCCACCTGCGCGGTGACAGTGGAGTTGAGCGACTGGCGCAAGAGGTCACGTACCAACCGGGCCAGACCCTCTGACGTCTTGAGTGCAACGTTGCCGACAAAGCCGTCGCACACCACGACATCGGCATTACCGTTGTAGATATCCCGCCCTTCGACGTTACCAATGAAGTTGATGGAAAGCTGCTTGAGCAGGGGAGATGCCTCGCGGGTAAGATCGTTGCCCTTGCCTTCTTCTTCCCCGATGGAAAGCAGGCCGACACGGGGCCGCGGGATCTTGAGCACGCAGCGCGCGTACAATTCGCCCATCACGGCGAATTGCTCCAGATTGTGTGGCTTGCAATCAACGTTCGCGCCAACATCGAGCAGAACACAGGGCGATCCGGTTGATGTGGGCAGCATGGTGGCCAACGAGGGACGGTCCACCCCGGGTAACGCGCCCAGCACCATCTTGGCCAGCGCCATCGCGGCTCCTGTATTGCCCGCGGTAAGGAAGCCCGCCACCTTGTTTTCTTTGACCAGGCGAAGACCGACGCGCATGCTGCTATTCGGCTTCTTGCGGATCGCCGTGGCCGCCTTTTCATTCATGGTGATCCATTCCTCTGCGGGAACGATCACGATCGGCAGCTCCCGGCCCCGGGTAGCCTCGTCGAGCGCGGGGCGCAGACGATCCTCCGGCCCAACCAGGTGCACGCGGATGGGGAACTGACGGCAGGCTAGGATTGCGCCCTTGATCTCGGGATCAGGAGCCTTGTCCGAGCCCATGGCGTCGAGCGCAATATCCGTTAGCTTGGGCACAGATCCGGCTAGGCTTCCTTGGCTTCGAGCACTTCGCGACCCTTGTAGATGCCGCATTTGGGGCAAGCCCTGTGTGGTAGTTTGCGCTCGTGGCAGTTAGGACATTCCGAGACGGTGATAGGAGTGAGCGCGTCGTGCGAACGGCGTATGGCAGTGCGGCGCTTGGAGTGGCGCCGCTTTGGATTCGGCATTGCAGATTCCTTTCAGGCGTTCTCCCAGAGTGCTGGTCCGGCCATGCTGGGCATGCCCCGAAACGGCTGCATTCTGGGATCGCTTTTCAACTTTACGTTTTCATCCTGCTGCGGAGGTCGGCCAGCGCTGCCCACCGCGCATCGCTCTGGCCTGCATCGCAAGCACAGGGCTCGGTATTCCGATTCCGTCCACAGCGAGGGCAAAGTCCTTTGCAGTCTTGCTGGCAGAGCGCTCTGGCGGGCAGGGAGAGCAACACCTGCTCACGCAATACGTCCTCAACCGCAAGACGGCCTCCTTCATAGTACCCGATTTCCGTATCGGAGGTCGAGATAGCGTGCTCCGCGGCGTCCGTGTCGACACCGGTGGGGCGGAAAAGCAGGTCGAACTGTTCTTCCAGGCGATGGGCGACAGGATCGAGGCAGCGGGCGCAGGGCATCTCGAAGTTGCCCTGGTAGGCGGCGCGCAAACGGATGTCGTGGATATGCTCGTGGGCGCCGCGATGCTCGGTAATGAGGTCGGCGCGCCCGCTTACCGGCATGCCGTCCAATTGCCTGATGCCGGAGCCGTAGTCGATGGCGCCGGGCGGAACGGTCTCGCTAAACTCAAGCGGCTCCCGTTCCAGATCGAGCACTGTTATCAATATGGCCATGGCATTCTCACAGTGACTGAGTGATGATACGCGCGGTCAGGTGCAGCTGTTTGCGGCGGCATCCACCGTGGTTACCTTCGGCTTAAAAGCGATAATTGACACCGAAGTTCGGCTGCAGCGTGGTTCGCAGCGTATGGGTGTCGATCGAGACCTGGTGAAAATCAGGGGTCTTGTATTTCAAGCCGCGAAGCCCAAAATTCACCCCGACGCGATTGAACACCGGAAACTTAAACCCCAGAGAATAAGCGAACTCCGGCAACAGCTGAGACGGCAGCGAGTTGGGCACGGTCTGGTTCAAGTTGGTGAGCGTTCCCGATATGGGGGAAAAGAGAATAATCCCGCCACCAATCGTAAAGTATGGCTGAACCCCATAAATGGGGGGCGATTGAAGCAGGTAGGAGAAACTAAGGTCGGTTACGTTGTCCTCTACCTTGACTACGCCCTTGTTGTAAGCCTCGAAGAATTTGGTGTAGCTGAGGTCCGCTGAATATCCCAGCCAAGGGCGGTAAGGTTGGCGAAAGCTCACCAGGACGCCCCCCGATTCGGTCGTATCCTCCTGCACAGAATTCCCGTTCGATTGGTGGGTCACCTGATACAGCCCGGCCACGCCGACATCGAATCTCTCTCTGGCTGGGCCGGCCGCGGGCACGGCTTGCGTGTCCTGGGCAAGGCAAGGAACCGCCCATGGGAGCATACCCACCGCGATGACCAGTCCACTTAGGAAGGTGGGAAACTGCCGGGTCCATGATGATCTGGAAGCCAAGCGAAGGAAGGGAAACGACTTTTTTAAACGGACACTCTGCATGTTAAGTCTTATCCCACTATATATCGTTCCCCAGGCTCAGTTTGGCGGTAGCAGCCGCCAATCGTCGGTCGCGAAGAGTCGAATACCGGCGACTCCGGCGGCGCCTGCGGCCAGGCAATCCTGGGCATTGATGCTGGTCACGCCGCCCAGGGCAAGGACGGGTATGCCTTCGGCTGCCGCACAAGCCTGCTGGAGCGCTTCCAGGCCCTGGGGCTCGGCTTTAGGCGCTGCAAGCTTCTCCCCCGCACGTTTCTCGAAGACCGGGGAGAAGAGCATCAGGTCCACCTGTTCTCTCCGAGCCACATGAATGTCGTCCAGGGTGTGGCAGGGTACGCTGATGAGCGCGTCAAAACCGGCAGTTCGAAATAGCTGCCGGACGCGCTGGGCCGCACCGCGGGTAGGTTTGCCGGCAAGATGCACTCCGTCGGCGCCGGCGGCCGCGGCTAGCGCTGCCGATTCTGCCGTGGAGATATTCACCAACAGCTTGGACCGGGCGTGGTCGATCTTCTCCGCCATGTCGCGGGCCAGCGCCTGGAGATCGGCCGCAGCCAGATCTTTCTCCCGCAATTGGATGAAATGTACGCCCCCGGCCGTCCAGCCCTCCACCAGACGGAGAAGCTGCCGGCGAAGAACCGTTTCGGATTGGCTTCCTGCCGACAAGCTCCCGCGGTCCGTTATGGCATAGAGTTGCACGGAGTGGAGTCTATTCTGCATGTCTGTTGAACGACCCCGCGTACACTAGAGTAAGTTATGGTGGTTGCTTTCAGGTTCTTTCCGTCGACTCACAAAAACGGGAAATTAATCTCTTCGATTCGAACTTCCGGTACGCTTCCAACAAGGCATGATTAGCTACGACCTACTCATCATTGGTTCCGGCCCCGCGGGCCAGCGCGCCGCCATCTACGCCAATAAGCTGGGCAAGCGGGCCGCGGTGGTGGAGCGAATGCGGACGGTCGGTGGGGTTTCGGTAAATACCGGCACTATCCCCAGCAAGACAATGCGTGAAGCCGTTCTGCATCTCTCCGGCTATAACTACCGCTCGATCTACGGCATGAATTACAAGGTCAAGGAAAAGATCACGATGGCGGACCTTGCCTTCCGCGTTCAGCATGTGATCAAGACCGAGATCGATGTGACCGAAGCGCAGCTTTCGCGTAATGGGATCGATGTGCTTCCGGGTGTGGCCAGCTTTGTAGACAGCACTCATGTGAAGGTGACCAATGAGGGTGGCACCCAGACCTATGAGGCGAAGAGCATCATCATCGCCACCGGCACTAAGCCGGCCGACTCCCCCAGGGTGCCTATCAATGGGCGCTCGATCGTAAACAGCGACCAGATTCTTGAGCTGCAAAACCTGCCCAAGTCGCTGATCGTGGTGGGCGGCGGGGTCATCGGCGTGGAGTATACGTGTATGTTCGCCGCCCTCGGAGTACGCGTCACCTTGATCGAAAAGCGGCCCAAGCTGCTGGAGTTTGCCGACCAGGAAATCGTGGAGGCGCTGAGCTACCATTTGCGCGACAGCCGCGTGACCATGCGTCTGGCCGAAGAAGTGGAAAGCGTGGAAGAGCTGCCTGATTGCAGTGTGGTGGCTAACCTGGAAAGCAAGAAGAGAATCTCGGGCGGCGCTTTGCTGTATGCGGTCGGCCGCTCCGGCAATGTCGCCGAACTCGATTTGCCGGCGGTCGGCATCGAGCCGGATTCTCGCGGGCGCATCCCGGTGGACAAGGACTTCCGCACCAGGGTGCCGAATATCTTCGCGGTCGGCGATGTGATCGGCTTTCCCAGCCTGGCCTCGGTATCGATGGAACAGGGCCGAATCGCCGTGGCGCGGGCCTTTGGCAACGAGCACGTGGTATCCAATCCGAGCTACTACCCGTATGGCATCTATACCATCCCGGAGATCTCGTTCATCGGCAAGACCGAGGAGCAGCTTACCGATGAGGACGTGCCCTACGAAGTAGGCGTCGCCTACTATCGCGAGATCGCCCGGGGACAGATACGTGGGGATACGACGGGACGGCTGAAGATTGTCTTTCATCGCGAAACCCGGCATCTGCTGGGCGTGCACATCATCGGCGAGGGCGCCAGCGAGCTGCTGCACATTGGGCAGGCGGTCATGTCGCTGGGCGGCACACTGGACTACTTCATCGATACGGTGTTCAATTACCCCACCCTAGCCGAGTGCTATAAGGCTGCCGCGTTCAACGGCATCAACCGGCTGGCCCGGGCAGCGGACTAAAAGGAAGAGCTGATGAGCAGGACCATTGGCATTGTCGTGTCCTCGAGGATTGTCGCGGGGCTCATGGAAGATCACAAACTGGTGGGCGAGCTAAGCCGATATCCGGCCAATCCAGACGACCACGAAGCTCTGCTGGAACATCCCTTCGAAAGGCTTTGTCATTTGATCACCGACCAGGTGATGGCGCTGCACCCGGAGGGACAGATCGATGCCATCGGTGTCGCCATTCCCGGGATTATTCGCGACGGTGTTGTGGAAGACTCTCCTAACCTTGCCCAGCTGAAGGGTGGGAAGATCGCGGAATCGCTAGCCGCCATTTTTCAGTCGAAGGGGATTGTTGCTCCATTGAAGACCATGAATGACGCCGATGCGGTTGCGGCTGGGCTGGCCGTGACCCAAGGCCGCATGGATCGGCTGGTGCGGGTTTGGACCATCGGCAACGGCATCGGATTCGGACGCTATCCCTATACGGCGGGCGTGTGGGAGGGCGGACACATGGTGGTGACGCTCGATCCCAAGGAGACCTACTGCGGATGCGGCGGGCGGGGACACCTGGAAGGAATCATGGGGTATCGCGCGATGCGGCTGCGCTTCCTCGACATGGAACCGGAAGAGGTATTTGCCGCCGCCAAGAAGGGCGATGCGCGCTGCATGGACTTCGTGCGTCTATGGCATCGCGGTCTGGGCGCTGCCACCGCCACCTCGATCCATTTGGGCGGTCCTGGACGGTTTTACTTCACCGGCATTAACGTGCGCTTCCTCGATTTGAATCTGCTCAAGGAGTACCTGTGGCAGATGGTCAAGATGAGCCCGCTGCAAAGCTATGCTTTGGAAGTCGTGCCCGAGAACAGCGAGGTGGCTGTGATTGGCGCTGCGGCTTCTGCTCTTCTCGCCCCGGTAAGTTAGCGGGTTGGTGAAAAGTCTGCTGCTGGCAGGAAAAGAAATACCTCAGGGGCTAAAGAGGGTGTGAGAACAACTCTTTAGCCGCAATGCATCCGGTCGGTTTATGTACGGGCTAAAAGCCCTCACGGCTGCGGCTTTGTAGGTAGCCCCGTCATTGCAGGAGAAAGCGTTCTCGCGGGTTTGAAAACCCGCTCCCCGGACTGAAGTCCGGGGCTGGCACGGATTGCTAGGAATAACTGCGCTGATAGATTCGGGAAATACGGTCATGCCATCCCAGGCGATCGGGATCGAACCACGCCCAGACAAATCCCAATCCCAGCGGCGCTGCCGACAGCAGCATGAAAAATACCCGCCGGCACATGGCTTGCCGGGTTGGGTTCTCGTCGTCAAAGGTGCACAACGCAATCTTCGCGTAGCGCATTCCCGGAGTGCCCTCGGCATACTTGAAGAACAGGTATTGGTACAGAAGGAAGAACCCCCCGAGCACCAAACCGGCCGCGAACAGCGCGGGCTTGCCGGTGGGCGGATGTGCCGTACAGGCCACAAAGACCAGCACAAAGAGAGCAAAGGCGGCCACGATCAGCGCCAGGTCGAAGATCCCCGCCATCAGCCGGTCTTCGAAGGACGCGGGCTTCAACGGGATCTCCTGAGTGGACGTCTGCCCGTCGCCGGAAAGTGGGGAAAC
>CAWJPV010000027.1:0-531566 GCA_963844785.1 uncultured Acidobacteriaceae bacterium
GATGTCGCTGATTTTCGCTGCCATTGCCATTGCGCTCATATCTGCGATGCCCAGTACTGACAGCGTTTGGACTGACGAAGCTCAGACCTATCACTACGCGAAGCAGCCAAATTTCCAGGCATGGCGCACGGAGTTGGTGTCAGCGAAGGAATCTGAGACGCTGATGCCGGTAGGAATGTTTGTGCCATGGGTCGCGGCCAAAGTGCTCGCCACGTCCGAATGGCGCATGCGAGCGATCAATATTCTTTGGGCGATACTCGCCCTGATCCCATTAATTTTAATCAGCAGGCAACTCTCTTTGCCGTGGCTGCCAATTTTGTTTCTTGTTCAGCCGTTTTTGTGGTTCTATGCCAATGAAGCCAGACCATACACGCTGCAAATTGCAGAGGGATCATGGCTTCTTTTATCTCTACTCAGATGCCTCGAGCTGGGAGAGCGTGGCTCTCGGTGGGTTTGGTGCTTCGTGTTGTCGGGTGTGCTGTTGTGTGCCACTAGCCTGTTAGGGATCATCCCCTTTTTCGCGGCATTTGTAGTTGGTATTGCCGTGTTCGTGAAGAGGGGTATTCGGGCCTCGCGTGCGACGTGGATCCCGCTGATATTGGCTGTTCCGCCGCTTCTTCTACTCGGCCGGTACTATTTATCTGCGCTGCACCGCGGCGCGGGTGCTTCCAAAGTTTGGCCTGTGAATGTCAGCAACGTCGCGTTTGCATTTTATGAATTGCTTGGGTTTACCGGACTCGGTCCGGGGCGAGTGGCGCTAAGGGGGGCGGCCGCGGGTGACCACGGGGGCGGCCTCATGGCGAACCTGGCTCCATACCTGCCAGCGATGATTGGGCTATTCCTCTTATATTGCGTCGCCTCGGTTGGTTATTTCCATTATTTGAGAAACCATAAGCATGCGCTGTATTTGCTTGTGCCGTCGGGAGTGGTGTTCATCTCGGTTTTGGGACTTGCGATTCTAGCCGCCGCCGCTCATTTTCCTTTCTGGGGCCGTCATCTGGCGCCGGTGTTTCCGGCGATAGTCTTGATCGCCGCTGTTTCCTTGAGTTCGATAGGCCTCAGACGGCTGGCCATTTCGGGTCTTGCGGCGACGGTGTGCCTTCTTCTAATTGCATCGAGCCTGCAATTGAGATATGCGGATCGGCATAGGAAAGACGACTATCGTGGCGCCACGAATCGGGCGGCCGCAGCACTTTCTAACGGCAAACGCGTCTGGTGGTTCGCGGATGTGTGGGCAAGCAGATACTACGGACTCGACGTTACGATAGAGAATCCTCAGGCCTCTGGCCTGCCATTTCGCCCTGACGACTTTTCTGGAAAGTACCAGCAGTTGCCTGCGCCCGATTTGATCGTTCTCTCCAAGCCGGATATATACGATAAAGACTCCTCGCTCAGGGCATTCATTCAGCGAGCGGGATACCATCAGAGTGGTCAGGTACAGGCGTTTCAGTTTTTTGAAAAGCCAACAACTTTGACGCTGAATGCTGTGGGGCACTAGCGCTATTCAGCGAACGCGCGACCGGGTTCCAATGCCGGTTCAGGATTTGGGGAATGCTCCGATCGAGATATCAGGTGAGGTCGGCTGAAGGCTATAGTTTTGTGCGGCCGGATTCACGAACTGCGGGTCGCCCGGAATGCTGCCCGTAATCGAGGTTGGTAAGGACTGGTAGCTCTCATAGGTCGCCGTCCCAGCCCTGATGAAAGCTGGTGCTGCGATTCCAAAGCCATTGCTGGAGAAGCTATTTCCCGCGCCGGAAAACCCGGGATCCAACCAAAACTGTGTTCCGCTGCTCGCTCCGGTGCAGATATTGCGACTGATCGTAATGTTGGTCGCAGTCACCGTTCCTGCGTTTTGCGAGATTCCCAGGGCGCACGCCCAATACCTCCGACAACCGTATTGTATTCGGCAAGCATGTTGGAGACGCTCAAACCCTCGCCAGCGCGAATGAACAGGCCTGCAAAGTAGCGATATTGGCCGGTGTTAATAAGTAGGTTGTAGCGCGCTACGGAGCCAGAGCCTTTCTCTAACTCAATACCAGGATAGTTGGTATCGAAAATGTTGTTGTTCTCGATGTCCCAGTTGACAACCGTGTCGGGATGAATGCCACCACCATAGGCTGCCCCTGAGGTCAGCCCGACCTCCGAGATGGTGTTATTGAGGATCTTTCCCCCGCCGTCGGTTCCGGTCTGCGAGAAAGAGATTCATTGCATCGCAATAGGCGTTTTCAGATGACCCGGCTATGAACACTTTGCAGAGATCAGTCATGGTGTTGTTGGTAAAGATATCGCCCATTGCGGATCCACCGTTGCCCAAGCCAATACCAGAGCTTCCAGTCCCTCGAAAAGTGTTGCCGTTGACGGTAAGGCCGCCTCCGCTTACGCCCTTATTCAGCGCCCAGTGAAGTGCCACTCCGTACCCTGAGTCGAAGGTGTTACTTTCGAAGTCCCAGTCGTGCACGGGCTGGCCACACCGCAAAAGGCGATGTCTGTACCGCCTCGCAGCTCCAGGTTTGAGACCGTGATATAGCTTGCGCCCGAGCTTGTTAGGGCCGAGGTCTCGCCGCGACTTCTACAATCGACGCCGGGTCTGTGTTCGAGTAAACGTAGAGAGTTGAGCCGTCCCACGCAAACTGCTTGGCTGCGGAGATAGCTGCGCGGTTGAAACAGGGGTTCCGGCCTGGCCTGCGAAATTGATCAACAGCGGGTTAGTCGCTTGAGGATGTGACCAAACATAGCTAGGGAGACTGGAAGAGGAAGCGGTGCCGCCTTGCTTCCAGCCGGTTACCGTGTCTGACGCGTCAATCACAGGCTGCCGGCCACTGCCGTAGGAAGTGTAGTTGATGGGAAGGCCATGGGATCCTGAATGTGAGATCGTCAGCATCTCGTGCCAGACGTCACCTGCTTTGAATGCCACCGTCTGCCCAGGCAGGAGATCCAGCGCATTCACCTTGGCGATGGTGGCAAAGGGTGTTGCTACGCTGGTGCCGTTGTTTGCATCGCTGCCGCCCGAGGTTATCGACATAGTAGGTAAGGTAGGCACTCCCGGCGGGGGTGAGGGAGACGTTTGCGCTGGCCGCTTTGGTTGGGTCCGCGGTGCTGGTGGCGGTCACCTTTACATTTTGTAGCCCAACGATGGACGACGGGGCCGTATACAGGCCAGCGCTAGAAATGGCGCCGACGGCCGGATTAAGTGTCCAGACGACACTTTGCTGTGATGTACCTGTGACCGTTGCAGCAAACTGCTGGTTTTGGGCCGGGGCCAGAGTCGCACTGCCCGGTGCTACGCTCACGGCAACGACAGGAAGTGGAGTGAGCGTGACGGTAGCGCTCGCAGCTTTCGTCGGATCCGCCTTGCTAGTAGCTGAAACCGTGACCATCTGCTGGCTGGTAATCGAAGCCGGCGAGGTGTACAGGCCGGTGGCGGAGATGGCGCCGACGGCCGGATTAAGAGTCCAGACGACACTTTGCTGTGATGTACCTGTGACCGTTGCAGCAAACTGCTGGTTTTGGGCCGGGGCCAGAGTCGCACTGCCCGGTGCTACGCTCACGGCAACGACAGGAAGTGGAGTGAGCGTGACGGTAGCGCTCGCAGCTTTCGTCGGATCCGCCTTGCTAGTAGCTGAAACCGTGACCGTCTGCTGGCTGGTAATCGAAGCCGGCGAGGTGTACAGGCCGGTGGCGGAGATGGCGCCGACCGCCGGATTAAGTGTCCAGGCGACACTTTGCTGTGATGTACCTGTGACCGTTGCAGTAAACTGCTGGTTTTGGGCTGGGGCTAGGGTCGCACTGCCCGGTTCTACGCTCACGGCAGCGACAGGAAGTGGAGTGAGCGTGACCGTAGCGCTGGCCGTCTTCGTCGGATCTGCCTTGCTAGTAGCTGAAACCGTGACCGTCTGCTGGCTGGTAATCGAAGCCGGCGACGTGTACAGGCCGGCGGCGGAGATGGCGCCGACCGCTGGGGCAAGCTTCCAGGTGACGCCGGTATTCGAGTTACCCGTAGCGTTAGCTACAAAGAGCTGACTCTGCGACGCAGACAGAGTCGCAGTCAAGGGCGCTATCGAAATATCAATCGTCGTGTTTGTGCTGAAGGTGGCAGAAGAAATGGCACTATCGATTTCTTCGGTCTGGGCAATTGCGCTAACGGTCTCGGTGGAAGAGAGCATAATCGGGCCGCTGTAGACTGGGGAGGTCGCGCTCGGCGGTGAGCCGTCCAGGCTATAACGGAGGGTTGCCCCTTTCGTACTACTGCTCAGAGTGATCTGTTGCCCGGGCGCGTAAGTGCCAGATGCCGGAGTGAAGGTGGGAGCCGCCGGGATAGGGACAAGGTTGAGATTCCAGTCGGTGGGAGCATCAGGCAATACTGGCTGGAAGGGTGCATCCGCTGGCAAGAACTGGAAGAGGCCGTTGACGCTAAGTTGGTTGACCCGCGCCAGGCTGAGTGCGGCGTCTATCGTGTTGGTTGGTGTGGGCATACCTGGTGCAGTGGCAAGAGAGAATAATTGGCCGCAGGCACTTCCATCTCCAGCAGTTCCACCGCTCGATACCGTGCAGGCATGAAGATCATCGGACAAGGTGTAGAGCTTTGCCGTTTGGACGGCGTACCCGGCGGGAATCCCCTTCCCGGGAGAGGTAGCATTTCCGGGATTGATTAGCTCGCCGATGAGGTTCATTGCGGACGAGAATGAGCTATCCGCGGGGCTGGACCCTAGCTCAGTGACGGAAGCCATGAAGGAAGAAAGGGGCCAAATGGACCCAACCGTGGTTACCTCATTTACCGGATAGATGGCCGTTGACGAGAGCTGGCCGCAGGTACCCAGCATGGTCATGAGAGAAAGTGCCTTGTTGCTTGTGCCTGAAGCGAGACCTGGGTTGCCACCCGTCGCGACCAGGTAAAGCTGGGCCGTCGACGATGGGCACGTGTACCCTCCGGTGATGGCGAAATTCCCGCTCGTATCTGTTTCGACGGCTTTCGCCGAGCAGGGGACTGGCGTTGGAGGCTGTGCCTTGTGTACCGGCGGAATAGAGCTGTATGCTCGATGCGCTGACTGACCACTCCGCGCCCCCTACATGTCCGTGAATCTGGGTTGACAAAGCGGCAGTAGCGGGAGGAGGGGGCTGGTGAGCCACCACAAATGCGGGGTTATTGATCGTGAGTCCGCAGCCACTCAGCGCAAGCATCACCATAGCAAAAAAGCCCATAGCTAAGGTTACTTTGGTCTGAGAACCATTCTGAGGATTTTCACAAAGCAAAAGACTGGCCCGCGACATCGCTCTACCCATGCTGCGTTACTGATAGAGGATAGACAAGGTCACGATTGGGGCAGACGCGCCCCGGGTAATGTGGGTGCGTGGCGTTGAGACGCTAGCCTTACGAAAGTAACGGCATTTCAGCAGCGAATAGCTGACTCCGAAGGGAACGGAGGCACAGCCCCTTTTGAATGTGCAGTGTTTTAGGCGCGGAAAGCGCGGTTGCTACGGCACCCCAATCTCACGGGTCTCGCACTTCTTTTGCAAACTGGTGAGCATTGTCCGCAAAGAATCCTTAACGCGGGCGGCGGAGATGTCGTCCATCGCTCCACATCCTTTTAAATCGCAGGTGGGATAGGGGTAGCATGGCGAGCAGTGGATTTTCCCCTGCACAACCAAGGCGCCAGCGGGGCGAACCCGAGAGGGCTGGTCGGCCCGAATAGCGTGACGACCGGTGTCCCCACCGCGGCGGCCATATGCATCACCCCCGTGTCGTTGGTGACCAGAGCCGTACACATTTCTAGAAGCCCCGCCAGTTCCTGGATTCCCGCTTTGCCGCAAAAATCGACAATCGGTACACCTGCGGTCGTCGCTATCTGTTCTGCTAGCGCTCTTTCTTCCGCGCCGCCAAACATAACCGCCTGGCCGCCAAGCTCCTCGCTTATCCATCTTGCGAGTTCGGCGTATCTTTCCGGCTTCCATCGCTTCAGGTAGGGTTTCCACGGTCCGCGAGAGTTGGTATCGGCTCCTGACGCCAGACCAATAATGACGGAAAACTTGTCTAAGCCAGCCTCAGCCCAAAGTTTTGCGGCGCCCTCCCTTCCGGTCCGTGACGGCTGAACTGCCGGAAGGTACTGATCAGGAGACAGGTGGACGCCCAGGCCGGTGAGAAGTGACCGAAAACGCTCATATGCGTGCGAATCAGTCCGAATATCGAGCGGTCGATTGTAGAGGAAGCTTAACCGTTCGTTCCTGGCCCCAATCCGAGTCTTAGCGCCTGACAGGGCGGCGACCAAAGGTATTCTGGGAGAATCGGGATGTGCTCCCGAGACGACGACATCGAACTTGTATTGACGTATGCTGGCGCAGGAAATCAAGAAGCGACCGCCAGCCTCGTTGCTGACCGCTTCGATTGAATACCATGACAGTGACGTTGTCCACGCCTGCCTCGAGCACGGTACGGGCCGGTGGAGATACCACAACACATACGATTTTTGCCTGGGGAAAGTGCTCGCGAACTGCTTTTAGGAAAGGGAGATAGCATACGGCATCTCCGAAACCGCACATAGGCAGGAGCAAAATGTTCTTATAGCTGCTCACATTTCACTCCGTCGCGAAGCACGAATCCACGTTGGGAGCATAAAGCTGTTGGAGTTTTTCCCATAGGAGGTCTGCTTTCGCGTCCCAGGAGTTGTCGTTGAGAAATGTTTCGGACGCGGGAGCGAGAGGGGCGCTCAAGCTTAGTTCGATGCTCTCCCTAAATGCGTCCGGGGTCCCTCCAACCCGAATGTAGCCAACGAAGGGCAGAAGCTCCGGTAATGGCGTTGTCACTATTGGACGCCCGGCAGCGAGATACTCGAAGAGCTTCAGAGGGAAGATGCTCTCAGAGAGGGTATTGCAGATGTATGGAATGGTACAGACATCAAAACCTTTGAGATAGCCTGGGAGCTCCGCACGGGTGCGTGGCCCAAGAAAATGGAGGTTTGGCCTTTTTCTAAGAACTGAGAGATTCAGGTTCCTCTCATTCACTGGTCCGACGACCACAAAGTTCCAATCCGGCCGGCACGAGCTGACATGTTCATAAAGGCTCACATCGAATCTTCCGTCAACGAAGCCTATATAGCCGATACGCGGTTGCGGAATGGCCCGCAGGTCCTCAGGTATCTCTAAGTCCGTCTCCCGCGCGCGCTTGAAAGAATTCACATCTGCCCCATTCGATACCAAAATCGCGTTCTCATGGATCTGGGTCCATTTATGAACGATCTTGTTCGATGTTCCCACGATGAGGTCTACCTTGAGGCGAGCTCCCTTTCCCTATTTCCGAATGTCGGATGCTCTATTCCACCATTGATCTGAAGCCGACCAATCATCCGCGCAATAGTACATGCTGACTGATTCTCCCAGTTTGCCGACGATGCGGCCGGCGTCAGGAGCATAGACCCATAAGACCGGATCGAGCACTCCGAGCTTCTTCATTGCGCTGCGAATGGAATGCAAACGGATAAATTCGTTCAGCTTATTTATGATGCGAACAAAGCGTAAAGGAAAGACCGGGGGAGGCGTCAGGATTGTGAGTGTGTTACTTTCGTGTCTCACTCCGCCTTTGAGAGATCTCCAAAAACTGACGGCCGACGGATGTGTCACTGGATCCAGTGAGAAAGCTTAAAAAAGAGACTGGCCTTTCGACATATAGCACGCGGCAGCGATCGGCTAACCGTGACATTAATTGCTGTTCGCTCGACCAATGCTCGTCCCACTGAAGGTCCGAGACGCAGACGATCCATTCCGGATTGCTCTGCTGTCCGCCGGGGAGAGGTCTTTGTTCAAGTTTCGCAGTTTTCAGAGGTCGATCCTCGCAATCCCAATGTGGATCGGCGTTCTACACTACCGAGTATTGGTGGTTGAAGCCCGAATTGCTTGTCGATAGGCCGCAAGCGAACTGTCAGCCAGATCTTCTGCCAATGCCGAAGGTCGAAACCATTACAGGAATAATGATAAAAGGGAAGTGGTGAAATGACTAAGAATATTGTAGTAACCGGAGCAAGCGGCTTCATCGGGCGAAATCTTGTAGCAGAATTGAATGCTCGGGGCTACGACGATCTGCTTTTGGTGGACAACCTGGGGACGGACGAGAAGTGGAGCAATCTGCGCGGTCTCCGCTTCGAAGACCTCCTGCAACCGCCGGACTTCCTAAATTCGTTGGAGCAGGGGAAGTTTTCGAACCTGGACGCCATACTCCACATCGGGGCCTGCAGCGCAACCACAGAGCGAGATGCTGATTTTCTTCTTCGAAATAATTATGCTTACAGCCGGAAGCTGTGCGAGTGGAGCCTGCAGCATAATACTCGCTTTGTCTATGCTTCGAGCGCTGCCACCTACGGTGACGGCAGCAACGGATACAGCGACGACGTTTCGTTGCTCAATACCCTCAGACCGCTCAACATGTATGGGTATTCCAAGCATATGTTTGACTTGTGGGCCCAAAAACACGGGTTATTCGACCGGATCGTTGGTTTGAAATACTTCAACGTCTACGGCCCTTACGAGGGTCATAAAGGCGACATGCGCTCGGTGGTAAATAAGGCCTACGGGCAAATCAAGAATACGGGCAAGGTGCAACTTTTCAAGTCCTACCGGCCAGACTACGCCGACGGCGAGCAAATGCGCGACTTTGTCTATGTGAAAGACGCTGTAGCTGTCACCCTCCACTTCCTCAATGATCGTGAAACTGGCGGGCTCTTCAATTGCGGCACCGGGGTGGCGCGAAGTTGGAAAGACCTTGTGAATGCTACCTTTTCCGCGATGGAAGTTCCCTCCCAAATTGAGTTCATCGAGATGCCGGAGGTTCTGCGTGACAAGTATCAGTATTTTACCCAGGCTGAACCAGCTAAGCTGCGCAACGCGGGATATGCAGCTCCGTTCACCTCTCTGGAGAACGCCATCCACGATTATGTGGCGACTTACTTGAGCAAACAGGAATGCGGATCTTGACCGGCCGTTAGCGGGGCGCTCATTCCACAAAACACTCGGCTCGATTTTCGGGGGAAGTAGATGCTTTGGCAATTATTTTTGTAGTGCTAAATCCTTCGACAAGGGGAACGATGGTGACGACCCCTCCCCAGCTTCGCGTTTCGGCCGCGCCAACGACCGTAGCCTCGGTGAAATCTCCACCCTTGACCAGCACGTCAGGGCGCAGTGCTTTGATGATAGATAAGGGGGTATCTTCATCAAAGATTACAACGGAGTCAACCGCGGCAAGGGCTGACAGCACCTGCGCGCGTTCCCGACTGCCAACGAGTGGACGAGATGCACCTTTAAGGCGCCGCACAGACTCGTCGCTGTTAATCCCAACGATCAGTTTATCTCCCAGGCGTCGGGCTGCTGCTAATAGCGAAATATGCCCGATGTGGAGAATATCAAAGCAGCCGTTGGTAAATACGAGCCTGTCGCCGGATGCGCGCCACGAGGAGGCACGCGTCAGAAGTTGATCGACTTCGAGCACTTTCTCCTCCGCGTGTACCTCAAGCTCTCTGGACAACGCGGCAATCAATTCATGCTTCTGGATGGGGACAGTGCCTACCTTGCCGACAACAACTCCGGCGGCCACATTGGCGAGCTGAGCCGCATTTTCAATGGGGAGTCGACCTGCGACAGCCAAGGCCAATGTGGCAATGACCGTATCTCCGGCGCCAGAGACGTCGAAGACATGACGAGCGACCGCCGGGAGCAGAAAGCGCCGATCGGGGTATAGTACGGCGATGCCCTTCTCGCTCAAGGTCACGGCAAGAAAATCGAGATCAAGGCCCGCGATCATTCGTTGGCCGGCAGCCAACACTTCCTCGATGTTTCGTGAAGAAAGCCGGGTAGCGACGGACAGCTCAGTTAAATTCGGACAGATGGTGGTTGCCCCATGATAGCGCCCGAAGTCGGGGCTCTTCGGGTCGACGAGCACCGGCACGCGAGCGGCGCGTGCCGCGTGGATCAAAGAACGACAAAGCAAATTGGTCAGCGCGCCTTTGGCATAGTCAGATAGGATGACAACGCTTGCGGTGAGCAAGGCTGCGTTATATTGACGCAGCAACTCCTCGTAGGCAATGGCCGAACGCTGCGCACTGGATTCTACATCGAGCCGCATCATTTGCTGATTGCCGCCCAGGATTCGGAGCTTCGAAGTGGTGGGTATTTCGTCGGTCGTGGTCAGCTTGCAGACCACACCCGCCGCGACCAGCTGGCGCTCTAACGCTTTTTGGTCGTTGTCACCGCCAGCGAAGCCAAGCAGGGTAACCTCGGCTCCTAAGCCGGCGAGATTCATGGCGACATTGGCCGCGCCGCCTGGTTGCTCATGTCGATGTGCAACCCGCACGATGGGCACCGGCGCCTCTGGCGAAATGCGCTCCACGTCTCCCCACACGTACTTGTCGAGCATGACGTCGCCGATGACCAGGACGCGTATACTGCGAAAGTCACGCTCGACAAGCCGCATTATCTCGTGAAGATTTTCCATTATCAGGCTTGAATCGAAAACTCCAACCACTTAGTATGTCTGCGTTCATGGCGGCACGCCGGTGACGCAAATAAGTGAACGACGGCTCTGTTACTTAGTGTATCGTGTGTTGCCGACCGATGGAAGGCTTGACTTATCAGAGCTCTTTTGCTAATTGGCATTTTCGTCTTGTGAGTTAGCGCTCAGATCTGTTCCCTATGGATTGCTCTCTTCGGCGGACTCCGCAGAAGATTAACGACCATTCGGTCAAATCTTGTCTTCCAGTGTAGGGGCCGTTCTTGCGACTTAAGGATCGTTTCGCGACGATCCTAGCCGGCCCGTGTGATAGGACCGTGGGCCAAGGTCAGCTAAGCTGCCGTGAATTGCATGACTAGATTAGGGCCCTTCGGTCACATCTTGCTCGCGGTATTGAGGGCCATTTTCTGATCCTGGGTTCCGATCCTTACGAATGTGTAAAAACTTTTCGGCTTCAGTCGCGGGATGACCATGTTGGTAAGCGCGGCCCGAAGGCAAGGCCGCCAGAAAAAAGCATCGGTGCATGGCTCGCTTGGCTGGCAGTATCTTCTGAGCAATAAGGATGTTCCTCCAATGAAGTGGATGAACTCCTGCTTGCACGCAATCTCGTGTTCCAACATAAAGGCTCGCATGACAGCGGAAATAGATTCCTGCTTGAAGTGCATGTCATTCATCTGCAAATCGATATAGGTGACTCGTTCCGGCGCCAGCCGCTCAGGACACTCAACCACGTTCCCTCGGGAAGGCGCATGCCCATGCAGAAGAATTCGGGGCTTTCCTGAAGCAGCCGATAGCGGGCATGATAAAACCCGGTGATTCGTTTCGGCATCGATCTTGTTGAAGCCGCAACATGGCTTCGAGAGCCTGGGCAGGCTCAAGCGAAGGCAGGAAGGCGACATGCGCACTGTTTTCCAGCTTTTTGCGTTTTCCCGCCAGGCTGCGCCGCGTGCGGGGGCCCATGCCGGCCAGCATCGCGCTATAGGTGCTTTCCAGCGGAAGCTTGTATTGGATGTGTTCGTCCGGAAAAAAATGCGGTATTTACCCTTAGGTCCCATGACTTCGAGACATTCATCGAGGGGGGCCCTCAGGCTGAGGCTTACGCCATGGATCCGCCAACGTCGCAGGAGGGCCTCCGCTCGCCAATTGGACATACTGCAAGCGAAATGCTTCGGGACCGGCGACAAGGTTTTCGCCGATCATGCCGCCTCCGCGCATGATGCCAAGACCTATCCCGAACTTGCAATGTTCGAAGAAGAGGACGCAGGCTTCGAGTTCCTGATTATGGCGAATCAGAACAGCAGCAACTCGCCTATTTCATTGGGTGTTTGCAGCGATGAAATATTGAGGGTCGGTCGTGAGGTCGTCCTGTTGACCGCAACGCTGTCGGAGTTCACGAATCGCCGGGATAAAGGCCCGTAGATTCCGCTCGCCGAAGACCAGTTCAGTGGTTCTTGTGCGGCCATCGAAGATAGGCCGAGTTGTTCCTTCCTCAAGGGCTGGAAGATCTGGCGCTGCGTTTTCAATACCGATCAATTCCGCTGGGCTCACTTTCTCCTCCGGCTGATACTAGTCTCGCAGTATAAGTAAAGGGCCCGGGTCGGGATTCGTAACGATGTGACTAGGAGCCGAGGACTTAGATTGGCGGTAACTCAGTAATCCGTCCCAGCAAGTGGACGGGGAGGGGATGCCTCCATCAACAGCCGCTTACTTCTGCGCCTTCGGTCCACTCAGTATACATAGCAGACAACGCCCGGCTTTTCCTCACCCTATGCAAAACTAAGATCCCCGCTATCCGCGCGGCTCGACCCTTCGCTCACTTCTTGTTTTCCAGTGTGTATCCGAGGTCGGATTAGGCGGTTGGTTTCTTTATGCGTTCGTAGATGCTGTCCCGTTTGAGGCGCGGGTAAACCAATTTGGAGAGGATGGCGCGCAGGCCAGGCCGCCAGAGAAAGATGTCGGTGCAGGGCTCGATGGGGTAGCAGTATCTCCTCAACAACAACGAGGTTCCACCCACGAAGTCAACCCACTGCTGCTTGCAGGCGATCTCGTGCTCCAACATAAAGGCGCGCATCACCGCAGAGAGCGATTCCTTCTTGAAGCGACTGTCGTTCATCTGCAAATCGACGTACGTCACCCGATCGCGACGCCAACCACTGAGAATGCTCAACCACTTGCCATTGGGAAGACACATCCCCATACAGAAGAATTCAGGCCTTTCGCAAAATAGCCGGTGGCGGGCACGATAGAACCTCTCAAGCCGACGCGGGAGGGCCCAGGGACGAAGCTGCATCATGGCTTCGAGCGCCTCGTCCGGCTCCAGCTCGGGCAGAAAGACGACGCGCGCGCTCTCTTCCAACTGCCGGCGCTTGCCCGCCAGGCTCCGGCGCGTGCGGGGGCCCATGGCGGCCAGCATCTTGCGGTAGGTGCTTTCCAACGGTAGCCTGCGCGGCGTGTCCCTGGCGGCAAAGACGCGGTATCGACTCTCAGGCCCCATGACGTCCATACAGTGACGGGAACAACCACTCATGCGCAGGCTTACGCCGTGAATGCGCCAGATTTCCAGCAGGGATTGCGCCGCTAAATGGACATATTCCACCCGGAAGGGTTCGGGAGCTACAACGAGACTTTCGCCGGCAGCGTCTCCTCCATCTAATATGCCGAGGCCTACACCCAGGATGCAGTGCTCAATAAAGAAGACACAGGCCTCGAGTTCGCGATCACGGCGAATGAGCACAGCCGCCACTCTTCTAAACCTGAGGGTGTTGGCAGTGATGAAATATTCCGGATCGGTGGTGAGGTCGTCCTGCTGACCGCAGCGCAGGCGGAGGTCGCGAATCTCCTGGAGGAATAGACGCAGCTTTTGCTCCCCCAGAATGAGGGCGGTGGTGCGGGTGCAGCCATCGCGTAGAGGGCCGGCACTTTGCCCATCGAGGGGGTGACGATGGGCCACGGACTTGTCGATACCGAATAACCCGACTGAGCTCAGTGTCTTCTCCGGCTTGAGACGAGTTTCTGTTGTACGAGAAGATTTAGCTCCCAAAAAAAATTCAGCGGGGAGTAAACCTTTTTATCGAATCAGCGTCAGCCTAAACCCGGCGCGATGTCACAGTAAATGGTGCAAAGTGGGTGTCGGGAATTTTTTTGGAATCGGTAACCGCTAGTCGTACCCGGGCTCGGTGCGGAGGGTACCATGCGGTTAACAGGCGTAGGGGAATTACAGGCTGCGCGAAAAACTAACTGGACGAGTGGCACGGCTTCCACGGCACGCCGGGACAGGTCAGTCGCGCCGCTCTCAGTATGCGATCGGAGAGGGCTTCAGCTGCGGCTACCGAGGAAGAACAGATGTCTTTCCCCGCGGTATCCGCTCAGCCCCTGAGGTACGGTTTCTAATGATTCGCGGCGAATTTCTTTGCGACCACCAGTAACTCGGCGCTGCAAAAGATGCCGATTTGGTCCGGCATGCCCCCAAGACGTACCTCAGGGGCCAAAGAAGGTGTGTGTACTTCTCTCTCCAGTTGAGTCCCGTAGGCACGGCTGAGAGTTACCCAGGACATGGCCCTGGGTTGGCTGCCACGGCACGTCTAAAGGCGTGCCCTTCGTTCAGCGAGTTTTTCCGTGCTGGCACGGATTGGCACGATTGGAGTGGAAGGCGTCCCTCAGCGGCTGAAGCCGAATCATTGCAAAGTTTTTGGGTACGGGCTAAGACCGTACCGGGCGGGAAAGCAAGTGCCAGGGGCTAAAGCTCTCATCAGGCGCGTTTGGTACGGCCCGACTAAAGTCGTGCCCTGATACAAAACATGAGAGCGGTGGCTCGTCCGCGTGTGGCGTACACGAAATCGGGGTAACGAGCCTGTTAGAATCCTCGATGGGCGCCTTGCAGGCGTCCCAACCCCAGAAAACGCAAGCGATTGCAGGAGACGCTTCATGTCCCTAAGAATTAATGACACTGCCCCCGACTTTACCGCCGAAACAACCCAGGGCACGGTTCACTTTCATGAGTGGATCGGCGATGGCTGGGCTGTTCTTTTTTCTCACCCCAAAGACTTTACGCCGGTCTGTACCACGGAATTGGGGAGCGTTGCCAGTCTGCAGGGCGAGTTTGCCAAGCGCAATACGAAGGTGATTGGGCTGAGCGTAGACCCGGTGAGCAGCCACGGCAAGTGGGCCATTGATATCGAAGAGACGGGCGGCTTCAAGGTGAACTATCCCATGATCGGCGATCCCGAACTGAAGGTGGCTAAGCTGTACGATATGCTGCCCGCCGATTCAGGGGAGACTTCGGAAGGACGTACGGCCGCGGCCAATGCTACGGTCCGCACTGTCTTTATTGTCGGTCCGGATAAGAAGATCAAGCTGCAATTGAGTTATCCCATGAGCACGGGCCGGAATTTTGCGGAGCTGCTGCGGGTCATCGATTCCATGCAGCTGACAGCCAAGCACAAGGTAGCCACACCGGCGGATTGGAAGCCGGGGGAAGATGTCATCATCCTGCCCTCGGTTTCCGATGAGGAAGCTAAACAGAAGTACACCTCCGGATGGAGATCACCCAAGCCTTATATCCGTCTGGTTCCCCAGCCGGAGTAGTTGCGCCGGTAAATCAGAAAGAAGCAATGCCCTGTGGGTCCACGGCTACGTGGCCCACGGGGTTTATCCACGCGTGGTAGCCAGCGCGTTTCAGCACGGAAACGGCGCGGTCCACGAACCCCTCCTGCTGCAACTTGTTTTGCATGGCGAGAAAGACCAGCTGCCACTCGGAGAAGGGGAGCGGGTCAGGTGGCGCCCCCAGGAAGCCATCTTCCTGACGGAATAGCATCCTGCTTTCAGCCAGGAGCTCGTCCACACGAGAATCATAGTCGAGGCGGAATGCCTCATCGGCGCGAAGAACCCCCATCAGCTTGGCCAGGACAAAGGTTTCCTTCTCATCGTTGTGGAGGGAGAACCAGGGCATGCCCCCGGCGCTGCGAAGGTTGTCGAGGCTGAAAGCGAATTCTTTGGGAACCAGGTTCCCGTGCTCTTTGCGGTAGACAGAATAACGCGCCTCGAAGGTCTGGTTGCCATCCGCACCGCAGAGGAAAAGACCTCCCGGCTGCAGTGTGCGCAGTGCCCATTGCTCAGCGCGGCTGCGGAAGGCGGCATCAAAATAGAAGAGGACATTGAAGACGCGAATGATATTGGCCGGCGGGGTTTTTTCGCCCAGGCCGGCTTGCATCAACTTAAGATTCTCGCGTTCGTAGGTTCTGATGGGATGATGCACGAGCCGCGCGCCATCGTGCTCGATGGATACGCACTCACCACTATGGGAAACGGGCAGCTTTTCACGAAGGGCAGTAAAGGTCGCGCGGAAACGTTGGAAGGCGGACGTTTTGTCACCGTAAAGCAAGGAGAAGTTCGCAGGATTCTTTGGGTTGGGATGAAAATAGCGGACGCCGCCTTCGGAATTCATACACGCATAGTTGCCGTCAGCATCGTAGAGAACGTAGGGGTCAAATTGCAGGTCAGCTCCAATCACCTGCCAATGAGGAAAATCGCGCGCAGCATCGAGCGCCGTTTGTGGGGGAAACCCGCAACCCATCTCCAGTAGAACGGTACCCTCCGGAAATGGGCCCCAGGGATCTGCGGCAAGGTAGGCATTGACCCGCTTATGGCGGTCCTCAAGGGTGAATGGGGGAACGACATTTCCCCAGGCCCCGGGAAGCAGGCCGGGGATCATGACCCCCAGGAACCAGGCGTGCATCGGCGACATGTTCGCCGGTGACACTTTGGCGATGGCCATCAGGCGAAGGGCGCGATGGATAAATTCCTTCACCTCTGGGCGCTCGTTCTCTGCCTTTTTCATCATTGCCAAATTTTGCGCGGAGGGGCGGCTACCCAGCGTCTGGTCGAAAAGGTCTTCGATGGAAGTCCAAGCGGCTTCTGGTGCGGAGTTTGCCATGCCGTGGGCACCTCAATCTGTTGGGATGCAGCGTTATGCTGCCGAATGACGGACCGGGAATTCAGGGTTTTTTTTAATAGGGAGTCGGTAGCTTTTATACATGCAGCGACTGTTTATTGAACTAAATCTTTTCGGGGGCGAATTGGTCGACTAGCAGATGGAGTGACTGGCGCAAGAGGTTCCTGTCGCTTTGTTCGCTTCCATGGGCTGGGAGTTCGCCGGCAAGGGTCAGCATCGCGTAGCCGTGAACCAGGCTCCAGGCAGCCCTGACCAGGGCCTGCTGCCGGCTGGGGTGGGCCCGCGGATGAAGGGCGTTCGCCGCCTCTTCCAATAAGCGATAGGCCTGCTGGGCGGTCTGTTGCATTTCCGCGTGGTTTGCCTGGATGATCCCGCTCTCCCACATCACCTTGAAGTGAGGGCGGTGGTGCAGGGCGAAGTCGACGTAAGCCACACCCATCTCCACCAGGCGCTTCACCTTGTCATCGGAGTTGCTCCGGGATGCGTGCGCGAGGGCATCGCGAAATATGGTGAACCCTTCGGCTGCGATTTCCGCCAGCAAGGCCTCTTTGTCTTTGAAGTGACGGTAGGGAGCGGCCACGCTGACTCCCGCCAGGTGAGCCGCATCGCTCAGGGCCAGGCCCTTGACGCCGTGCTCGTCGATGAGGGAAAGCGCGGCGGTCATCAGGGCTGCCCGCAGGTCTCCGTGATGATAGGGGCGCTTGGCTTTCAAGGTTGGAGGTCTCTCCTGGTTTTATTTTACATAAATGTGAATCGGATTAACATTTATGTTAATCTCTTTTACATGAAGCATCGGTTTTCCATATTGTTCTCTGCCGCGCCCGGGCTTACGATTCTCGGATTCATTATGGCGGCCGACCTGGTGTTCACCTTGTGCGGCCTGGTGGTGGACCGGCGGGTGATTACCGGGGCTCCGGCGTGGCTCAAACCGGCGAAGTTTGCGCTCTCCACCATGATCGCAGCCTGGAGCTTCGCCTTCTGCATTGCATCGACTCGTATCTGGCCGCGGGTCACGCGGGCGCTGGACATCGCGCTGGCGGCGGCCCTGGCGATTGAGATCGCGTTGATCGACATGCAGGCGGCGCGGGGCACTACCAGCCACTTCAACTTTGCCACGCCATTTGATGGGGCTGTGTTTGCGGTGATGGGGGTGAGCATCCTCTGCATCTGGCTGGCGATGCTGCTGCTCACTGTTGTGCTGTTCCGCCAACCTTATGCTTCGCCGGCCTGGGGATGGTCGCTGCGCTTGGGCATGGTGCTGGCGCTGATCGGGACTGGCTCGGGGGGCTTGATGACGGTGCCGAATTCCCAGCAGCTGGCGGAGGCGCATGTGAGCGGACGACTCCCGATTGCGGGGGCGCACACGGTGGGTGCTCCGGATGGAGGGCCAGGGTTGCCGGTCACGGGATGGAGTGCGGATCATGGCGATCTGCGGGTGGCGCACTTCCTGGGCATGCATGGTTTGCAGGTGCTGCCGCTGCTGGCCTGGTGGATCGGTCGCCGCCGCTCCCACGGCGAGCCGGGGCAGGTCGCTGCAGACGAGCGAACTCAGCGGAATCTCATCTTTGCGGCGGCCGGCAGCTATCTGACGCTTTTCGGGCTGATTCTGTGGCAGGCTTTTCGAGGGCAATCGATTGCGCAACCTGATAGCTTGTCCTGGGCGAGCTTTACTGCGTGGCTGGTGCTTACGGCGGTTGCGGTCATTGCGATTAGAAGTAAGAAAGGCATTTTATGACGGCGGATTCTCTCTTTCGACTTTGCAATAGCACGGCGCTGGCCGGCTGGGTTCTGCTGGTGGCGACGGGGTGGTCTCCGCGCGCGTCGCGGGTGATCTCTTCGCTGATCACGGGGCTGCTGGTGCCGGCGCTTCTGTGTGGGTTGTACCTGGTGCTCATCTTTACTCATTGGAGCGGCCATCGGGGAGGATTCAACTCTCTCAGCAACGTTATGTTGCTGTTCACTGACCGTTGGCTGGTACTCGCTGGATGGGTCCATTATCTTGCGTTCGATCTTTTTATTGGTAGCTGGCAGGTGCGGGATGCGCGGCGCAATCGGGTGCCTTTTTTGTTGGTGCTGCCTTGCCTGGTGCTGACTTTTCTCTTTGGGCCTATGGGGTTGTTGTTGTATCTCATGCTGGCGGGGCTGGTGTCTCGGGGGAAGGCTTGGCCTGGGCATCCGGTCGCTGCGGTGTGAGATAAAAAATTAGTGCAACAAGTGGGCGGCGGCAATTTCGCCGGTATCGACGGCGCCTTCCATAAAGCCCTGCCATTCGGCCAGGTGCTCGCCGGCGAAGAGCACCTTGCCGTGCGGTTGCTGGAGCAGGGGGCGAATGCGGAACCACTGTCCGGGACGGTAGATGGCGTAGGCGCCATGCACCCATGGGTCGTCTTGCCAGGGTTGATCGGCAGAGGAGATCAGCGCTTTGGGCGCGTCGCCGGAAACGGCGCTTAGATCGCGAACCAACTGTGCCTGGCGCTCGGCTTGCGATTGGGCGGCGAGTACATCGGCCTTATCGCCCACCGAGTAGGAACAGAGAATGCCGCGCGGGCCGGGTTGCCGCTGGGTGGTGTGGAAGTACTCATGCGCGGTCTCATCGCTGATCAGGGAAAAGTCTTCCGCCGGCCAGAAGCGGTGATTGAATAGCAGCTGGGTTTTAATAATGCGGCTGTACTCGAGCTCGTCGGCGGCTAGCGCTTGCGCGGAGGAGAGGGCAGGCTCGAAGTGAATGGAAGACAAGACCGATGCGGGCGCGGCGAAAATGCAGGCGTCGGCAGTGAAGCTTTCCTTTGCCGTGGCTACGGTGACCAGGCCGGCACGCTGCTTGATGGAGACGACGGGCGAGTTCAAGTGCAAGGCGCCCGGCGCAAGACGATTGGCCAGCGCTTGCACTAATTTGCTGTTTCCGCCCAGCACGTGCCAGTCCATCTCGTCGGTGTTGTTGGGGTTGGTGTAGTCGGTGTCGACGTATTCTTGGGCGGCGACATAGGCGGAGACCTCGCGGATGGACTCGCCGTAGTCCGTGGAATCGATCAGCTCGTGAATGCGGCGGTCATTGCCGGCGAATCCCATCTTGCCTAGCCAGGTCCACCAGTCGTACTGGTCCATTCGGCGCTTATCTTGCTCGGAATAACGCTTGTACTCGCTGAGGAATTTTTTCCATGCTGCGTGCGCCTGCGGGGAGAAGTCCCAAGCGCCGGGTGCGTGCATCTGGCCGCTCTGCAGCAACCACACGCGGTAGGCGTGGGGCTCCAGGGGCACGTTCAGCTCTTTCGCCAGGGCGATTATTTTTTTGTGATCTTTGCCGATCCATTCGCCGCCCATCTCGCAGACCAGCTCCGGCGCCTGGGGAAAGCGATAGGACCAAACGCGGCCTCCGGTGCGGTTGCGGGCTTCGAGCACGGTGACCTTCCAGCCTGCGGCACAAAGGCGGTAGGCGGCGGTGAGACCCGCGAAGCCGGCGCCCACAACGATGCAGGAATGTTGTGGCTTCAGCGGGGTGGCGTAGAGAGGCAAGCCGGCGACGATGATACCGGCGTTGGCCAGGAAGGTGCGGCGGCTACTGTTCATGGAGTTGCCTGGGCAGACTGGCGAGTGGTCAGCCATTGTGACAGAAAGATGGTGATGACTGAGAACAGGAAGATAAGGGTGGCGATGGCGTTCATCTCCGGGGTTGCGCCGCGCCGCAGGCGGGACCAGATTTCGAGGGGCAGGGTGTTCTCCCTGCCGATAAGGAAAAAAGTAACGGCGATTTCATCCATGGAAAGTGTGAAGACCAGGAGCGCAGTGCCGAGCAGCGAGGTTCGCAGGCCGGGCAGGACGATTCGTACCAGTGTTTGTATCCGGCTGGCTCCCAGGTCCGCGGAGGCCTCCTCCAGGGAGCGATCGAGCTTGGCCAGGCCGGCTAAGATTTCGGTTGCGGCCACCGCGGTCAAGGCGGTCGAGTGGCCGAGGATCACGGTGATGAGGCTGAGATGAAACCCGGCGCTGACGGCCAGCAATAAAAGAGAGATGCCGGTGATCACGCCGGGAACAATCAGTGGCAGCAGCACCAGGCGTTGAAAGGCCGCTTTGCCGGGGAACGAATAACGATCGAGCGCGTAGGCGGCGGGGAAGCCTATCAGCATGGATAGAACGACGGTGGATAGGGCGACGATGGCGCTGTTGCCCACCGCGGTCCACATGGCGGAGTCGTCGAAGAGGATGCGGTACCAATTGAGCGTCCAATGTTGCGGTGGAAAACCGCCTACACCATCCAGGTTGAAGGAGTAAACCACGAGCACCACGATAGGCAGGTAAAGAAATCCGTACGCGGCGCAGGCGAAGGTGGTGGAGAACGCCTTCATGCCATCCTCCAGCGGCGCTCCAGCCTTTGCGTGATGGTGAGAATGACCAGCACCATCACCAGGATGAGTACGGCTACCGCCGCTCCCAGCGGCCAGTTGTAATCCGCACCGAAGAGGTTGGCGACGATGTTGGCGATCATCACGCTGCTTGGGCCGCCCAAGAGCAGCGGAGCGAGAAAGTCTCCAAAGCTGAGCAGAAAGGCAAAGGTTGCGCCGGAGAGAACGCCGGGCAGCGAGAGAGGAAGGATTACGCGGGCAAAGGTCTGCCAGGCGGTGGCGCCCAGGTCGCTCGATGACTCGAGCAGCTCATGGGGAATCTTTTCGAGCGATGCCACCACCGGGAGCACCACGAAGGGCACATAGATGTGGGTCAGGGTCACGATCACAGCGAAGGGACTGTACAACAGGAAGCCCAGAGGGTGCCGGGTTGCGTGTGCCCAAAGCAACAGGGTATTCATCACGCCCTCGTTGCCGAAGATGACCTTCCACGCGTAGGCGCGCACCAGGTAGCTGATCCATAGCGGGATAATCACTGCCTGGTAGAGAATGCGCTTGTACTTGCCGGCTTGAAAAACAAGGAAGCAGGCCAGGGGATAACCGATGAGCAGCGAGAGCAGCACCACGGAGAAGGCGATGCGCATGGAGCGCAGAATGACGGTGATGTATAGGGGAGTGGTGGCCAGGTGCAGGTAGTTGGCCAGGGTCGCGTGGTGCAGCAATTGCTGGTTGGCGTCCAGGCTCCAGAAGCTGTAACAGAAGAGAAGACAGTAAGGGGTAAAGAGAAACAGAGCGATCCAGGCGAAGGGCGGTAAGGCCACCAGCCATGCGGAGATACGTGTGCGGCGCATTTATTCCTGCTCCAGGGGGATCAAGTCTTCTGCCTGGAAGGCAAAGCCTGCGCCGTTGCTGAGCGGCCCGGCTATGCGCGCGGAGAGCTCCATGCCACCCGTGCAACGCAAGGTTAGCAAGGAGTCGGCGCCGTGAAACTGTTCTGCAACTACGTCTGCGGCAAATTCTACCCGGTGCTGGCCGGACTCCCCCGCGGGCGCGATGCATTCGGGGCGCAGAGAAAAAGTGACCGGACCATCGGGTAGCTTCACCGGTACGGAGAAAGCTCCACAGTCTGCCAGGCCCTGGCGAACGATTCCGGTCACCAGGTTGCTTTTGCCCAGAAACGACGCGGCGTATGCAGTCCGCGGTGTGTTGTAGATGGCGCGCGGGCTGCCGCACTGCTCTACTTTGCCGTGGCGCAGCAGAACCACGCGATCGGAGATGGCCAGGGCCTCGCTCTGATCATGGGTGACAAAGATAAACGTAATGCCGACTTCACGCTGCAATAGCTTCAGCTCGCGCTGCATTTCCAGGCGCAGATTGGCGTCGAGGGCGGAGAGCGGTTCATCGAGCAGCAGTAGACGGGGCCGGTTGACCAGCGCCCGGGCCAGCGCCACACGCTGCTTTTGTCCTCCGCTGATTTCCCGGGGAAAGTGCTTGGCGAAGCGTTCCATGCGGACCTTTTCCAGCGCCTCGTTCACCCGTGAAGTCATCTCTGCGCGGGCACAGCCGCGCACTCGCAAGCCGTAGGCCACGTTGTCGAAGACGCTCATGTGGGGAAAGAGCGCGTAGCTCTGGAAGACGGTATGGATAGGACGGCGATGGGGCGGCATGGCGTCAAGGCGCTGGTCGTCGAGCAGAATGCGGCCGGCGGTCGCCTCCTCAAAACCCGCGAGAATGCGGAGCAGCGTGGTCTTGCCGGAGCCGCTCTCGCCCAGCAGGGTAAGAAACTCGCCCTGTTCTACGTCCAGCGAAATGGAGGCGAGCACGGTGTGCTCGCCGAAGCGTTTGCCTACATTCTCCAGACGGAGAAAGACAGCGCCGCTCATGCTGCGTCCTTCATTGGCTGGCCTTCACTTCGTTCCAAATCTCGGTGTATTTGGCGCGCCGGGGCACGTCTTGCCAGAAAACGATCTGGTGCTGGTAGGCGTCGATATCGTCCAGGTGCAGGCTGTGGCGCTGCTCCGGGGTCATCAGTGCTGCGGCTTGCGGGTTGGCTGGGATGTATCCCGTAACGTCGCTGAGTTGTTTTTGCGCCTGAGCGGAGATGAGGTAATTCAACAGCTGGTAGGCGAGGTCTTTGTTGTCGCTCGATTGAGTGATCATCAGGTGGTCGATCCACCCGGTTGTGCTCTCGGCGGGGATCTCTTCCTGGATGGGGAGGCCGCTCTTGTGCAACTGGTTGGTCACGAGGGGCCAACCCATAGCGGCGATGACCTCGTGGTTTTGAAATAAGTTGGTCAGCTCTCCGCCGGTGGTCCAAAGCTTGCGGATATTTGGTTTGAGCGCGATGAGCTTTTGTTTTACCTGCTGCAGTTGTTCATCGTTCAGGTTATAGATTGCGGTTGGATCGGGCTTGCCGAAGCCGAGGACCTGCGCCGCCATGTAGATGGTGGAGAGATCGTCCCAGAAGGATAGCTTGTTGGCGTATTTGGGATCCCAAAGTTCAGCCCAGGTGGCGGGCGGTTTGGCGAAGGCGGTGGTGTCGTAGAGCAGCGGATTGGGACCCCAGGTAATAGGCACGCCGTAGACTTTGCCGTTTTGTTTGACCAGCGGCTTGGAGGTAAGGGTGGGCGAGAGCTGGCTGTAGTTTGGAATTTTGGTCAGGTCTAGCGGCGTGACCAGGCCGGAGCGGCTGAGCATGGTGGCTACGTCGCTCGAGGGAGAGATTACGTCGTAGTTGGAGGAAGCACCACCCCGTAACTTGGAGACCAGCTCGTCGCTGGTCCCCATATAGGCCGCGGTTACCTTGCATTGGCAATGGGCTTCAAAGCCCTGGATAAAGGAGGGGTCGGCATAGCCTTCCCAGACCAGCAGACTTAGGGTCGGGGGCGCTTTTTTGCAGCCGGATAGAAGGGTGAGCGCAACGGCGGTGAATAGTAGGAGTAATCTTGTTGGCTTCGCGCTCATGCTGCTCCAAATCTTGCTTGTGTATGGCCTTATAGGCTGCGAAAAAGTCGGAAGAGAGATGGAGATTTGCCCCTCAGCGGCTAAAGCCGGACATGTTTAGAACATTGATGTACGGGCTGAAGCCCGTACCCTTCACAGAAGCCCGTACCCTTCAGGGGTGAGCCTAGCCTTCAAGGACCAGAGTTCTTACGTAGCCTGCTTACTGTTGCTGTGGACGAGGTGGCTGGTTTTCAAAAATTACTATAAGGGTTTATTCGAGGCAACGTATAATTGGCTTGCCCGAAATGTCAGTTCTTTTAAGCTGCGAAGATTGCCCCATCGCCGGTACGTTTTGCCGGATGCGCTGGTTTCTTCGCTATGCTCGCGGCGAAGGCCGGCTGTGCCGGCGGTCCAACCCCATCCTCATCGAACGCTAGGCCCGCTCCGCGGCGTCTGCCGGCTTATTTCTGCCGTTCGGCCCTCTTTACTATTGACCGCCCCCCTGGGCAAAGGAAGAATTGCATGTACCACCTTCTTGAGAAAGAACTCTCCAGCTTTGAATCCCGCACCCCCGGCTCGCGCGCTGCACTCAAGCGGGCAGAACCACGCATGCCGCTTGGCGTAGCCAGCAACTTCCGCAGTTACGAGCCCTGGCCCCTGTTTGTGAAAGATGCCAAGGGTAGCCACATTCACGACCTCGATGGCAATGAGTACATCGATTTCAACCTGTGTTTCGGCGCCCTGATGGCGGGTCACTGTCACCCCGCGGTGGTGGCAGCGGTGCAGGAGCGTTTGGTCACCGGCACCATGTACGGCATGCCGCATACCCTGGAGTATGACCTGGCGGAAGAAATTTGCCAGCGCTTCCCGGTGGAGCAGGTGCGTTTCGGCAGCAGCGGCACGGAAGTGACCATGCACGCTATCCGCATCGCGCGCGGCTTTACCGGCCGCGACAAGATTATCAAGATGGAGGGCGCCTACCACGGTGTGCACGACTCCGTGCTGGTGAGCATGAAGCCCAAGCTCGAACTGTGCGGCGATCCTGACCGGCCGAACCAGGTGCCGGCCTCGGGTGGAGTTCCTGCCGATACGGTGAAGAACACGCTAGTGGCGCAGTTCAACGACCTCAAAGCCGTTGCCGGTCTCTTTGCCGAGAATCCGGTCCAGATCGCAGCCGTCATTGTGGAACCCATCATGATGAATATCGGCATCTGCATGCCGGAGCCTGGATATCTGGAAGGGTTGCGCGAGATCTGCACCCGCGAGGGCGCGCTGCTCATTTTTGACGAGGTGAAGACCGGCGCCAAGCTGGGCCGCGGCGGCGCTTGTGAGTACTTCAACATCAAGGCCGACATGGTGACGTTGGCCAAGTCCATCGGTGGAGGCTTTCCGTTGGCTGCCTTCGCTGCGAGCAAACAGGTGATGGACGTGATCGCGCAGCAGAAGGTCTTTCACGCCGGCACCTACGCCACCAACCCGATGGTGATGGCGGCGGGAATTGCCACCTTCCGTGAAGTGCTCACGCCGGCGGGCTATGCGCACATTGCGAAGGTCAGCGATGCGCTGGTCTCCGGGTACAAGCAGATTGTGCAGAAGACCGGGCTCGAAGCTTACGTGGAGAGCGCCGGGTCGAATGGAGCGATGTTGCTCTATCCCAACAAGATTCGTAACTACCGCGATTGGCTTAAGGTGGATACGGATCTGTGGAAGCTGTACTGGTTCGGTATGTTGAACCGTGGCGTGATGGCGCAGCCCTACTGGTGGGATGAGCAGTGGACCATCTCCGTCGCTCACTCTATGGCGGATATTGACAAGCACCTGTCGGCCTTCGAAGAAGTTGCACCAGCGCTGGCACAGGCGCAGCAGGAAACGCTGGCGCGGGCGTAGTTGTTTCCTGGGCGGCGGCTTGCCGCCGCCCATACCTGGCTTTCGAAAGGATTCCCCCATGGCAATTTCACAGACCAGTAGTGAACCGATGTTTATCAATGGCGAATGGACGGAAGGCACTTCCGGCAAGCGCATTCCTGTCTATGATCCTTCGACGGAAGAAGTGATCGCGGAGATTCCCGATGCCAGCGCGGCCGATATCAACGCCGCTGTGGCCGCGGCGCGCTATGCCTTTGATGAAGGCGGCTGGCCGCAGACCACAGCCCAGGAGCGGGGCCGCATCCTCTTTCGCATCGCGGCCAAGCTGCGTGAGGAAGCTGCGCAACTTGCAGAGTTGGAGTCGCGGAATTGCGGCAAGCCGATAGTCGAAGCGGAATACGACATCGCCGATGCTGCCACTTGCTTTGAGTACTACGGAGGACTGGCCAACAAGGTCTCCGGACTGGTGAATCCGGTTCCTGACAATGCACTCAGCCTCTCGTTGAAAGAGCCGGTTGGGGTTGCGGGGCAGATCATCCCTTGGAATTATCCGCTGGGCATGGCCGCGTGGAAGCTGGCGCCGGCGATCGCCGCGGGCTGCACTTGCGTGCTGAAGCCGGCAGAGCAAACGCCGCTCACCATGTTGAAGCTGGCTGGTTGGCTGGCGGAGTGCGGAGTGCCGGCTGGAGTGGTTAATGTTGTGACTGGACTGGGGGAAACGGCGGGGGCCGCGATTGTGGCTCATCCTGATGTCGATAAGGTGGCGTTCACCGGGTCGGCCGCAGTGGGCAAGATCATCATGAAATCGGCCGCCGATACGCTCAAGCGGGTGACGCTGGAGCTGGGTGGCAAGTCGCCCAATATCTTTTTTGCCGATGCGGATTTTGAGTCGGCCATCGATGGAGCGCTCTTTGGCGTTTTCATCAACCAGGGCGAGGTTTGCTCGGCGGGCAGTAGGGTGCTGGTGCAGCGGTCTATTTATTCAAAGTTTCTCGAGGCCATGACGGAGAAGGCGCGCACGATCAAGCTGGGGCCACCGCTTGATCGCTCCACCAAGATGGGTCCGCTGGTCAGCAAGGAACAGTATGACCGGGTCTCGGCTTATCAGGTGCTGGGTAAGTCCGAAGCTAAGTTGGCGCTGGGCGGCGGGCGGCCGGCTTCTTTGACCCGCGGTTATTACGTTGAGCCGACGATCTTTTACGACGTGGATAATTCAGCGCGGATTGCTCGGGAAGAAATCTTTGGCCCGGTGGTCTGCGTGATCCCATTCGAGGACGAGCGCGAGGCACTCAAGATTGCCAACGATACTTCTTTCGGATTGGCTGCGGCTGTGTGGTCGCGGGATATCTATCGCGCCATGCGCATGGTTAAGGCCATCCGCGCCGGTGTGGTGTGGGTGAATCACATGCAGCCTACGTGCGTGGAAGCGCCGTGGGGAGGGTTTAAGCAGTCGGGCTTCGGCAGGGAACTGGGGATCCATGGCATTGACGAGTATCTCGAGACCAAGCAGGTCTATATCAATCTGAACGAACAGCCGATTGGGTGGTATTGACATGTCCAATATCCGACTGAAGACGGAAATTCCGGGGCCGAATTCGCGCGCGTTGACGGCCCGCCGGTTGCAGGCCATTCCCCGCGGGGTCTATGCGTCCACCCCGCTGTTTGTTCGCCATGCTGAGGGCGCAATGGTCGAAGATGTGGACGGCAATCGCTTCGTCGACCTGGGCGGCGGCATCGGCTGCGTCAACGTTGGCCACCGGAATGCACGGGTGGTGAGCGCGGTGCGCGCGCAGCTCGATGCTTTTCTTCATCTCTGCTTTCAGGTCACGGGGTACGAGAGTTACGTTGCCGTGGCGGAGAAGCTCAACCAACTCACGCCGGGTAGCTTTGCCAAGAAGACGTTTCTGGTGAATAGCGGTGCGGAGGCGGTGGAGAACGCGGTGAAGATTGCGCGCGCGTTCACGGGTCGTCCCGCGGTGCTGTCGGTGGAAGATGGCTTTCATGGGCGCACCCTGATGGGGTTGTCGCTTACCAGTAAGACTCATCCGTACAAGGAGGGCTTCGGGCCTTTCCTGCCGGAGGTTTACCGCATCCCTTATGGCGTGCCCGCGAATGCGCGGCTCTCCAGCCGTGGACCGATGACCGAGGGTCAAGTTGCGGAATTGCTCGACCAGACGTTCCGTCGCGTGGTGGCTGCGGAGGCGATTGCGGCGGTTGTGGTGGAGCCGGTGCTAGGTGAAGGTGGGTTTGTTGTGCCTCCGGCTGGATTTCTGCCGGCTCTGGCTAAGATCTGCCGCGAGCGCGGCATTGTCTTTGTCGCTGATGAGGTACAAACCGGTTTCGGGCGCACTGGGGAGTTGTTTGCCAGTACGCACTTCGGTATCGAGCCGGATCTTATCCTCACTGCTAAATCTCTCGGGGGCGGTATGCCCCTGGCCGCGATTACCGGGCGTGCGGAGATCATGGATGCTCCTGGGCCGGGCGGTCTGGGCGGCACATTCGGCGGCAACCCCGCGTGTTGCGCGGCGGCCTTGGCGGTGTTCGAGGAATTTGCTGATGGCAAGTTGCTGGCGCGTGGGCGCTGGCTGGGAGAACAGTTTCAACGCCGGGCTACGGGTTGGCAACGGCAGCATGCCTTTATCGGTGATGTTCGTGGGGTGGGGGCTATGCAGGCGATGGAGTTTGTCGATGCTCATGGAGTTGCTTGCGCACCGGTGGCGAAAAAGCTAGTGCAGCATTGCCTACAGCACGGCGTGCTGGTGCTGAGTGCGGGGACGTATGACAACGTCATCCGGCTGTTGATGCCGCTGAATATCAGTGATGAGGAATTCGGCGATGCTCTGCAGGTGCTGGAAGAGGGGCTGAGTGTGGTGGCGGCGGAGTTGGGTGAGCTTGCTGGCGCTGCTCATTAGGTAGGTCGGAGAGGGTGGAGATGTGTCCCTCCAGACCATTTTGCAATTGGGAGTGGCCACATCGAGAGCCACTATCCCACTCAAGCCAAAGTACGGCTTCGGCTTGAATGGGGCACCCAGCGTTTGTTGCCGGTGTGGCAAAAACTTTGGTGGGGCTTCCCCGGGATTTCCTGTGAAGTTTGGTGGCGTTGGCGAAGTTCATGCGGCTTTCCTTACTGAAAGCCGCACACGTGGTCTTGTCCCGTGCAGCGTACAGGAAATCCGGGTCGCCCGTCTTGTTCGGCCCAGGTACGCTGAGGCGAACCTGGGGCACCCGTCCAGTTCCTATGGGGTTCTGTTGCCGGGTCGATGTGCCATTATCCCGTTTGCTACGACCGCACACGTGGACGTTGGTGAGTTCCACGTAGCAGGAAATCTGGGTCCCCCGTCCAGTTCCTAATGGGGTCTGCTGCCACGTTGGTAGTCTGAGAGATGGGTTCGCGAATCGTATGGGTAGGCCAGTCTGCCGGATAGAAGCTGTTTCGAGTGCGCATCTGAGCGAGCTGTTGCGGCTGTACATCGCTTATCGCGCCTTTTATGGCGAGGCGCCGGAGGAAGAGCGCGCCATCGCCTTCATTCGCGACCGGGTCATGCAATTGTCGGGACGGTATTTCCTGGCTTGGGACGACAGGTCTCGCGCGATTGGCTTTATGCACCTGATGCCTTCCACCAACACGCTGGCCATGCGGCCGATTTGGCTTCTTGAAGATCTCTATGTGGATGTAGCAGCCCGTGGCCAGGGCGTTGCCACTTCGTTGCTAGGCTATGCGGAAGAGTTTGCGCGCAGCAGCGGCGCCGAGCGGCTTACCCTAGCCACCGCCCACGACAATTTGGCGGCCCAGCATATTTATAAAAAGCTGGGCTACGTGCGCGACGAGCATTTCTTCTATTTTCATCGTTTGCTGCCGTAGACGGAGACCTGATGTTGCAACTCGAATGCAGTGAATTGATCCTTAACCATGCCTGGATCGATAACCAAAAAACAGGATCGAGCGATGGGCGCACGTTTACGGTAGAAGATCCTGCGGATGGCACGGTTCTGGCCACACTGCCGGATTGCGGTCCGGTCGAAGCCGAGGCCGCCGTCAGCGCCGCGCAGCGGGCCTTCTGCAGTTGGCGCACACTGCTGGCGAAAGAACGGGCACAACATCTGCAGGCGTGGCTGGCGGTTATCCGGAAGCATGGGGAAGATCTGGCCCGCTTAATCTCGCTCGAACAAGGGAAACCGCTCAGCGAAAGCCGGGGCGAGGTGGCCTATGGCGCGGCCTATATCGAGTGGTTTGCGGAAGAAGCCAAGCGGATCTATGGCGATGTGATTCCCGAGCCCGCTCATGGACGCAGGATCATCGTCACCAAAGAACCGGTGGGCGTCGCGGCCGCTATCACTCCATGGAACTTTCCTATCGCTATGCTGGCGCGCAAGATCGCTCCCGCCTTGGCCGCCGGTTGTACGGTGATCGCCAAGCCGGCGGAGGATACTCCGTTGTCGGCGCTGGCACTGGCGTATCTCGCGGCTAAGGCGGGCATTCCCGCCGGCGTCATCAATGTGGTTCCTGCTTCCCGCGAACGCGCCGCGGCAGTGGTCGATCCGTGGTTGAACGATACCCGCGTGCGCAAGCTCTCGTTTACCGGATCGACTCCCGTGGGCAAGCACCTGGCACGCGGATCTGCCTCGACGCTCAAGCGGCTCTCGCTCGAATTGGGCGGGAATGCTCCCTTCATCGTCTTTGAGGATGCCGATCTGGATGCGGCGGTGCGGGGTCTCATCGCGTCCAAGTTTCGTAACGCGGGCCAGACCTGCATTTGCGCCAACCGCATCTATGTTGCGGATGCGGTTTATGACGTCTTTGCGGAGAAGCTGGTCCAGGCCGCGTCCGCGCTGCGCGTGGGGCGGGCAGGGGGAGAGGCCGAGATCGGTCCGCTGATTAACGCCAAGGCGTTGGAAAAGGTAGAACGACACGTGGCTAACGCGATCGCCCGGGGCGCGCGCGTCCTGCTGGGCGGCAAGCGGCACGCGTTGGGCCGCTACTTTTTTCAGCCCACCATCCTGGCCGATGTGGATACCAGCATGGATGTGGCTTGTGAAGAGACCTTTGGTCCGGTGGCGCCGCTGTTTCGGTTCCATAGCGAAGATGAGGTCATTGCGGCAGCTAATGGGACGCCCTTCGGCCTCGCCGCGTATTTCTATGCGCGGGACCTGGCGCGCGTGATGCGCGTCTCTGCGCAACTGCAGGCGGGGATCGTGGGCGTGAATGAAGGCGCGATCTCGACCGAACTCGCTCCCTTTGGCGGTGTCAAGGAATCCGGCTATGGCCGGGAAGGGTCGATGTATGGAATCGATGAATACCTGCAGATGAAGTATCTCTGCCTGGGTGGACTAGGACCAGCGTAAAGTAGCTAAAGACAAGGTGAAACGATCATGAGCGAGACTGTCACTTCTCCCGAAACCACGTTGACCAGCCAGGAAGTGGTCGCATGGACCAAGAAACTGAACTACGGCACATGGAAGTACCAGAAGAGCTGGAATCCCTTACATGTGGTCGATGCCGAGGGATGCTACTTCACCGATGCGAACGGTAAGCGCTATCTGGATTTTTCGGCGCAGTTGATGTGCTGCAACCTGGGGCATAAGAATCAAGCCGTCATTCAGGCGATTGAAGAGCAGGCGCGCAAGCTGGCATACATCATGCCGGGCTACGCGACCGATACGCGGGTGGAATTGAGCCGTCTTCTGCTGGAGGTATTGCCGGAGGGGTTGAACAAGTTCTTTTTCACTACCTCGGGGACGGAGGCGAATGAGGCTGCCTTCAAAATCGCCCGGATGTATACGGGCAAGACCAAGATCATCGCTCGCTACCGCTCGTATCACGGGTCTACCATGGCCTCCATCGCCGCGACCGGCGATCCGCGCCGCTGGCCCATGGAGCCGGGCGGCAAGGGACAGGGATTTTTGTTCGCGCCGGAAGTTAACTGTTACAAGTGTCCCATCAAGCACACCTATCCGGAGTGCGGCATTGCCTGCGCCGATTACCTGGAACACATGATCGAGAACGAACACGATGTGGCCGCGGTCATTGTCGAGCCGGTGGTCGGGACCAATGGTGTGCTGGTGCCTCCGCCGGAGTATATGCCGAAGTTGCGCGAGATTTGCGACCGTTACGGCGTCTTGTTGATCGCTGATGAGGTGATGTCGGGTTGGGGCCGCACCGGGGAGTGGTTTGCCCTGGATAATTGGGGGGTGAAGCCGGATATTCTGGTTACCGCCAAGGGTATTACTTCGGCCTACGTTCCCCTCGGGCTGTGCGCTACTACGAGCAAGATCGCTGAGTTCTTTGAGGATCACTTCTTCGCTCACGGACATACCTATGAGGCGCATCCAATGACGCTGGCGCCCGCTGTGGCGGCGATCCGAGAGATGCAGCGGCTTGACCTGGTGAATCGTTCCCGGGAGATGGGTAAGTATATGGGTGAAAAGCTGCACGCGCTCAAGCCGAAACATCCTTCGATTGGCGAGGTGCGGGGGCTGGGGCTCTTTTGGGCGCTGGAGATGGTGAAAGACCAGGTTAAGAAAACGCCTTTCAATACCAAGCAGGACAAGGTCGATGGGAAAGTGGCGGTAGTGGAAAAGGTGGCGGCGGAGATGATGAAGCGGGGGGTTTCTATCCAGGCGTGGATCAGCCACTTCGTGATTGCGCCGCCGTTGATCATTGAGAAGTCGGAGATTGACTTCGCGGTGGAACAGCTGGACCAGTCGCTGGCTATCGCCGATGCTGCGATCTGACGGGCTGGGGATAGGGCGGTGGAATCCCACATCTCGCGAAAAACGAGCGAGATGTGGGGCACCCGTCATCCGTGGTCAGGACAGAGCTTTAACGGGCGGTGCTAGTAGTAGAACTTGAGCGCAAATTGTATCAGCCGCGGATCGCGGGCCTGGGTTACCTGGTCATAGGTGCTGCTGGTCGCGGTATTATTGGCCTTGTTGAATAACCATTGCGTGTGGTTGAAGGCGTTGAAGAGTTCGGTGCGAAATTCCAGCCGGCGCTGCTCTCCCAGGGTAAAGCGCTTCAGGAATGACAGATCAAAATTGTTGATACCCGGCGTGCGGAACGTATTTCGGCCAAGGTTTCCAAAGGTGAACATCGGCACTCCCGGGCCGCTGTCTCCCGGAAGAACGACATTCGTCAGCAGGTTGGTAGTGTCGTACAGATAATGGCCGGGCTTACTTACATCGAGTCTTGGCACCGGCCCGACTAGCTCGGGACGGTCCAGGTTCGTCCCCTGGCCGCTGGAGTTGTTGCCGGAGAATAGAGTGAAGGGCGTGCCCGTCTGGAAGGTGGCAATGCCGCCCGCCTGCCAGTTGTTGGTGAGCAGGCGTACCCATCCGGAGTTGAGGCCCGGAACCTCGTAGAAGCCGCTGATGACTAACCGTTGATGGACATCGAAGTCAGCCGGCCCGCGATCGAAGGCAAAATTGTAAGGGTCGGTATAGGTCGAGGAACGGGCGCGGAAGCCGGAGGTAAGGTCGATGGTTTTCCCCAGTGTGTATGCTCCCCTTACATTCAATCCTTTGGAGAGTTGACGGTCGAGCGTCACCTGCAACTCGTGGTTGGTAGACGAACCATTGCTTAGGTCAGTCAGCAGTTGCAATGTTTCGGTTGGCGAAGCGTTGGGATCCACGGCAGCTTCGGCGGGTGTCTGATCGGGAATGGCTGGATCATAGCAAACCGCGAGCGGACGAGCGCAGTCCGCATACGTCGATTGATACGAGGCATACTGGCCTTCCAGCAGCGATTCGTCAGGATGATTGAGATCGTAGCTGGCTACGGATTTGCGGCCGAGCGTGGAGACATAATCCATCTCCAGCATGGTGGAGGGACTCAACTGGTACTGATAACCCAGGTTGATGTTCTCTGAGTAAGGCGTGCGGAAATGAGGATAGACGACGTAGGCAAAGGGGATCTTGGGCACGCCGAAGCCCACGATTTGATCGTGGGTGGGGTAGGGGTTGATTAAGCCGAATGGGGTATAGGGATCCGTCATCACGTTGGTCCCATCCGCTAGAGCACTGTAGTTGGTTTGGGTGGGGTTGATGTTCTCCACTGCACCAAACGGTGGCTGGCCGCCAAACTGTAGATTCAGCGCGCCGTCTTCAATGTCGTAGAAGATGCCAAAGCCACCGCGGAGTACCAGCTTGCCGTTGCCGAACGTATCGTAGGCAAAGGCAAAACGGGGAGCGAAGTTATTGCGGTCGGGGTAGACCATACCCTTGTTCGGTGTGCCGGGGTCGCCGGGGTAGAGCAAGTCGGGGGGCGCGTCGGGAAAGACTGTGGATTGCGTGCCGGGGAAGTAGCCGATGATGTTGTTGTGCGGATCTTGCTGTGGGGTGTTGTATTCGTAACGCAGACCGTAACTGAGCGAGAGCCGCGGAGTGACCTTGTAAGTATCCTGCCCGAAGAAGTAGTAGGACTGGGTGCGGATCCCATACCTCGCATTGGAGAATTGGTAATAGTTATCGGGGAAGCCGCCAACAAAGTCGGCCATCGGATCTCCGGTAAGCGTCCCGATGTAGAGGGAAAAATCGAAGCTCCCGTTATTGTAAAAGTCGAAATCGAAGTCGTTGCGGACCACACGCACATCGGCGCCGAACTTCAGCTGATGTCTGCCGCGCAACCAGCTGAAGGTGTCTTGCAATTGAAAGGTCCTATCGGCATATGTAGTGGGGCCGCCGGGGGGCGGGCCGGTGGTGAAATCGGCGGTGTACATGATGGGCGGGGCCACGCCGGCGGGATCATCCGAGGTCACGTTGGTAAAGCCGAGTTGCGAAGGCGAGGTGTGATCGGTAGGCACGCTCACCAGGCTGTAGGCGCGATTGTAGGAAAAAATTAGCTCGTTGAGCAGGTTGGAGTTAATGGTGCGGGTCCAGTGGCCGGTCAAAAACTGGTTGTGATAGTCAGAGGCGGACCCGGAGCCCACGGGGAGAGTACCGCCGGCAGAAGCCCCATTTTCAATGAGGATGGGGATATTCTCCGAGAGCTCGTCAATGATGTAGGTGCCGTAGATAAGATCCTTCTTCGAGAGCTGCCAATCGACGCGAGAGATGCCCTGGTTTTCGGTCTGGTCCTCCACCGGCGAAGAGGCGAAGAGGTCGGTTCCGGGTATGTTCGGTAAGGGCACGTACTTGGCGATGTAGGTGGCGATGATGGGGTTTACCGGAACCTGGTTATTGGGGTAGGGATTGCTGGAGATCGGATCGATGATCTGCACAGGTGTACTGCCAGTAAGGTCGGAGGAAAAGTCACCAGAGCGTTGGGCGGGCGAGAGCACGCTTTGCTGGGCCAGGTTTTCTCCTTCGTGACGGATGGTGCCCTGGTACGAGGTAAAAAAGAAGAGCTTGTCCCGCTTGATGGGGCCGCCAACGGTGCCGCCGAAGATGTTGCGTTTATAGGGCGGATTGGTAAGTTGGAAATAGTTGCGCGCATTCAATGCATCATTGCGGAAGAATTCGAAGAGGTCGCCGTGGAAGCTGTTGCTACCGTATTTGATCGCCTGGTTGACGATGCCCCCGGAAGTACGACCGAATTCGGCGCTGTAGTTATTGGTGAGAATCTTGAACTCGCCCACCGCGTCGGGGTTGGGATCGACCACGGCGTTGTTGCCCAGGAAGTCGTTGTTATCCGATCCATCGACCAGAAAGGTCAAGGACTCGGAGCGCTGGCCGGAAACGGAGAAGGGGTTGTTGCTGCCGTCGTCCGGGTCAGGTGAGTAGACGCCAGCCTGCAGCAATCCCAGTTGGAAAGTATCTCGTTCGACCAGGGGCAGATCTTCGATACGGCGCGTGGTTTCGACGCTGCCCAGGGTGGCTCCCTCGGTATCCACCTGGGAGACAGCGGCATTCACCTCAATGGTTTCCTCAGAGGCGCTTACTTTCAAGGTGACATCGAGGCGCCCGTGTTGATTGACGCTGAGGGTGATCTTGTCTTGTACCGAGGTGTTGAAGCCATTGGCCTGCACGCGGAGCTGATAGGTTCCGATGGAGAGGCCGGAAAAGACATAGCTGCCGTCCTCGTGCGCCTTTTGACTCAGAGTCTGCTGGGTGGCCGTGTTGACCAAGGTGAGGACCGCGTTAGAAATGACGGCGCCGGAAGTGTCTTTGACCGTGCCCGTGAGTTCGGCTGCCGTGTCGGCCGCGCGCATGGGGGAGGGCGCCATGGTTGAGAGGGCGAGGAGGATAATTGAGTAAAAAACGGTCTTGCGCGTACACGAATGCAAACGCATATGGAATGCTCCCAGATAAAGTGTCTTGAGAGTTCTCGTGGTGCTGGATAACAGGGGCCGGGTTGCTGCCGAGTATTACATGGAGCCGGATACGAGACAACGAGAAAAATTTTGACTGACGGTCAAAACTTTTTATCGGGCACAATTGTCACTATGATGCTCACCATGCTCCGGAGATGTCTTGAAGCGACGGTGGTCCTGCTTTGCTCAGGTGCATTGCTGCCATCGTGGGCCCAGGCCAAGCGAGGGACGACGCCCGTCGCCGTGGTGCATGAGGAGTGGATCCCCATGGCGGACGGAGTTCGTCTGGCCGTGAATTTACTGACGCGCGGGGGCGATTGGAAGACGCATCGCTCGCCGGTAATTCTCGAATATCTGCCTTACCGCAAAGACGACTGGAGTATCGAGCGTGACCTGGGGCTCCATTCCTATTGGGTGCAGCGAGGGTACGTGGTGGCGCGGGTGGACATTCGAGGGACGGGACGCAGCGAAGGGGAGTTGCCGGACCGCGAATACTCCGAGCAGGAGTTCAAAGACGGCGAGGGAGTGATCGCGTGGCTGGCCGCGCAAAGCTGGTCCAATGGTAGCGTAGGGATGATGGGCATCTCCTGGGGCGGTTTTAACTCGATCCAGATGGCGATGCGGCAGCCGCCGGCGCTGAAGGCCATCATCGCGGTGGATGCTACCGAAGATTTGTTCAAAGACGACATTCACTACATCGACGGCCTGATGCACGCGGACGAATACGAACTCTCGATGGACCTTCAGCCAGCCATGACGCGGCCGCCTGATTTTCCTACCGATGAGTCAAGCCTGCGGGCGCGCTTCGACGCCAAGCCGTGGTTTCCGATTTATCTCGAGCACCAGCGGGGCGGCCCGTTTTGGGATCGGGCTTCGCTGCGGCCGGATTACTCGCGGGTGAAGATCCCGGTGTTTGTGGTGGGCGGATATTACGACGGCTACCGGGATAATGTTCCGCGCATGCTGGAACACCTTAGCGGACCGCGCATGGGCCTTATTGGGCCCTGGAACCATACCTTTCCCCATGATGCCGATCCCGGGCCGGAGATTGAATGGAGAGCACTGGCGATTCGCTGGTGGGACCATTGGTTGAAGGGGGAAGCGAATGGGGTAGAACGGGAGCCGATGTTGACGGCCTATGTGCGTCATTCGTACCCGCCGTCGCTCTCACTGAAAGAGATTCCCGGGGAGTGGCAGAGCTTTGCTTCGTGGCCGGCTCCTGAGGTGCAGCCTTCCCATTGGTTTCTTACCCCGCAACATGGGCTCGTCTCCACACCTGCGCCGGAGGGCGTGCATGCGCTGGGATATGTGCCTTCGGCCGGGGTCGAGGCCGGCTTCTGGTGGGGCGAGCTGACGGTGGATCAACGGCCACTGGATGCGATGAGCTTGAGCTACGATTCGGAGCCCCTGACGCAGGATCTGCCGATATTGGGTGAGCCGGTGGCCACGCTGGTTGCTTCCGCCTCCGCTCCACTGGCGGATTGGATGGTGCGCCTGGAGGATGTTGGCCCGGACGGCGCCGTCACCATGGTAACGGGCGCTGCACTGAACGGCGCTCAACGGGATTCGATGCGTGACCCCAAGGCGTTGGCCGTGGGTGAGGATTATCCACTGACGATGCCGCTGCACTTTACTTCGTGGGTCTTCCCGCGGGGTCACCGCGTGCGCATTGCTATCTCGAATGCGCTGTGGCCGATGATCTGGCCCACGCCCTATGCCATGACGACGCAGTTGAAGCTGGGCGGAGACGAGGGGTCGCAGCTAAGTCTGCCGGTGTTACGTTCGCCGGGCGGCAAGGTTGAGTTTCAAAAGCCGGCGGCGCCGCCGCACCTGGAAGGCTATGGGTCTGACGGTGATACCTGGCCTGGAGGGTGGACGGCGACCCGGGATTTTGAGCATCAATCGACCCGCGTCCGTTGGGCCGGCACCAGCAAGACGTTTCTACCCTGGGGCGAGGAAGATACTAGCGAGCTGATTACGTATGACGTGGCCGATACAGATCCGGCCAAGAGCGCAATGCATGGCGAGGCTTCGACGGCGGTGAAACTAAAAGACCGTACGCTGACGTGGAGCGTGGTGTTGGATCTGACCAGCGATCAGCGGAACTTCTACTACTCGTTCCAGCGCAGGCTTACCCAGGGAGGTAAGGTGGTGCGGGAACGTAAGTGGACGGAGACGATTCCGCGGGATTGGCAATAGTGGAAACCTACGACCTGATCGTGATTGGGGTGGGCGCGGTGGGCAGTGCGGCGCTCTGCCAATCTGCGTTGCGCGGCGCCCGCGTGCTGGGGATCGATCGCTTTGATCCGCCGCATGAATTTGGTTCCAGCCACGGGGAGACCCGCATTACCCGGCAGGCGGTGGGGGAGGGAGCGGAGTTTGTTCCGCTGGTTTTGCGCGCCAATGTGCTGTGGCGCGCGCTGGAAGCGACCACGGGAGAAAAGCTGCTGGTGCAGAATGGCGGGTTGATATTGCTGGATTCCGCCGGTGGGGTGCAGGGTCCGGGCGCTGCTTTTTTTAATCAGACGGTCGATTGCGCCAGGCGGTTCGGCATCGAGCATCAGATGCTTGGCGCGAAGGAGATACGGCGGAGGTTTCCGCAGTTCATCCTGCTGGATGGCGCAGAAGGATATCTGGAGCCGGGGGCGGGGTTTCTGTTTCCGGAGAAGTGTATTCGGGCGCAGTTGAGCGTCGCTGCGGCCAATCGCGCGGAAGTTCGAACCGGCGAGATCGTCACCGATATCGTTACTGATGCGTCCGGTGTCGTGGTCGAGACCGATCGCGGGCGCTATGGCGCTGGCAAAGTGGTGCTGACACCTGGGCCGTGGATGGGGGATTGGGCGCGGAGGATTTGCGGTCTCGAAGAGAGCCATTTTGCGGTGTATCGGCAGACGCTTTATTGGTTCGGAATGGAGCAGCCCGAGCCGCGGTTTTCGCCGGAGGAGATGCCGATCTTTCTCTGGAACTCGGCTCAGGTGGGGAAGGGTTTTTATGGTTTTCCCAGCCTGGACGGAGAAAGTGTGAAGGTCGCGACCGAGCAGTTTACGTCGTTGAGTGATCCTGGGGAGGGGCAGGTGGTGGTTAGCGCGGAACAGGCACAGGGCTTTTACGATGGGTACGTGCGTGTGAGCCTGCGAGGGGTGAGCAGCCGGTGCTTAAGGACGGCCACTTGTCTTTATACGGTGGTTCCGGACCATTGTTTTGTTATCGATCACGGTGTTGACTCGGAGCGGGTGTGGTTTGCTTCCGCTTGCTCTGGTCACGGGTTTAAACACTCGGCAGCGGTGGGCGAGGCTTTGGTGCAGAAGGTTCTGGGGGAAGAGGCGGCGGTTGATTTGGGGCCGTTTGCGCGGGAACGCAGGTCCCTCCAGTCCGCTTCGCTCCAGCGTTGGTAGTGCGACAAATCTCTCGCTTTTAACCAAGCCTTTCCCCCTGGACAGGTGCCCCATGTTCGCGTTTTCGCGTACATAGGTTGAAGACGACCTTTTTCCAATGCTTCAGCACCGGTGTGCACAGCAAAAGAAAAAGGAGGGGCTTCCCCCGGATTTCCTGCGGAGTTTGGTGGCGTTGGCGAACTTCATGCGGCTTTGCTTACTGAAAGCCGCACGCGCGGTCATGTCCGGTGCAGCGTACAGGAAATCCGGGTCGCCCATCTTGTTCAACCCATGTACGCGAAAACGCGAACATGGGGCACCCGTCCAGGGGGCGAGGCTTGGTGGCAAACCGGGAAAGCGGAGGACGAAATGACAGCTATCCCCAAGACAGACGGCGCTCACCTCGGCAGCCGTTATCGAAGGATGGGCACGTCGCTTCGCTTCAAGTCCGCTGCTAGGAGCCGGTGAAAGAGATGCTCTCCGGTTTCCCTACGAACAGACAAGCGGCCGGCGCCGTAGGCACGGGAATGCAGGCCCCGCTGCACTGATTCGCAGATGTCGACATCTTCTGCCTGTACTCGATCACTGACGGCTACGCTCTCTGCGTTGTATTGGTCTTTTTCCGAAGAGGTGTCGGCGAAGAAGAAATCAAAGACCACCAGGCACCGATCCTGACCCAAGGGGAGGACTAGGTTGGTGTCCATGACCCCCTCGTAGATGTTGATCATGAAATTGGGATAGAGCCAGTAGTAATAAGCACGGTCGCCGGTGCGGGTGTGCGCGACCGAGGTGTCCTTCGAAGATACCAAGGGGCTCGATTGAAGCGCATAGTGTTCGCCGTTCTCAATCGTGTATTCGGTGTACTCGAGCACGCTGTTAAGCGCCTTGTGCAGATGCGGAACGTGGTAGCCGCCATCAAGGTAATTGTCGACGTAAACCTTCCAGTTGCAGGCCAGCGTGTAGGTCTTGCGAACAAAGAATCCCAGCGTGGAGATAGAAAGCGGCGCCAGCCGCTCGGGTAAGTCGCCGAGATAACTCTCAAGCGCAGGCGCGTGCGGGTTCAGGTGGACGAAGATGAAGCTCTCCCAAATGGCAACGGACACAGGCACCAGGCCATTGTCGGCGCGCTCAAAATTGCAGACACCGGCGAACTCAGGCGCGCCCTTTAGCGAACCATCCAGGCCGTACGTCCAGCCGTGATAAGGACAACGCAGATGCTGTGCCACTCCGCAGGGCGCAGTGGCCACGGCCGCAGCATGGTGGCGGCAGACGTTGTAGAAGGCGCGTAGCTGGTTGTCTGCCCCGCGCACTACGATGAGCGGTTCGCCGGCCAGGTCGAAGGTAAAAAACTGACCTGGAGCGGCCGCCTGGTCTGTGCGCCCAACGGCGATCCAGTTGCCGCCGAAAACCTGTTCGCGCTCCAGGCGCGTAATGCGTTCGTCAACATACCAGGCGGCCGGAATGGTGTACGCCATTTCGAGAGGGGCGTCCTGATCGTAAAGCGCCAGCACGTTTTCGATGGAAGAGGTCATAGCGTATCCCTTTCGCCCAGATGTGGTCCTAATTTTTCCAGGATGTACTTGCGAATGTCGAGACTCATGTCCTCCATGGGCGCATAAAAGCCCGTGCGGTAAGCACGCGAGCCCATGCCGCGCTGCACCCGTTCGCAAATGAGCCAGTCCTGGCGATTCACTAAATCCCAAAAATCAACCGCGTCGGAAGGATCGAAGGTGTTTCTCGCGATCTCTTCCGGCGCAAAAAGGAAGTGGCAGGTGATTTCCGTTCGCCCCGGACCTTTGGCCGCCAGCAGGAAGGCGGTCGCGTGGTCGCAGGAGAGTGACAGGAAGAAGTTGGGGTAGATGAGCTCGCCTTTGTGGCGTACCCGCTCGTCCTCGTTCAAGCCGGGAAAGGGCCGGCGGGCGGTAGTACCGGAACGGGTGTAGGTGACCGCGCCCTCGCGGTGGGGGATGCCGCGCTCCCAGTCCAGACTGGCGCCCCCGTGCTGGCGAAAGGCCGGCACCACGTCGCAAAGCTCGGGATGGACGCCGGCGCAGTGATAGCACTCGTTGTAATTCTCCGCCAGCACTTTCCAATTCGCGTCGATGAGGTATTGAATGGTGTGGCCGATACGCATCCCGGCAAGCGGGTAACGCGCGGTGCGCTCTACAGCGGCTCCAAGCTGCTGGGAGAGGGGCCCGGCGTTTTGCGGCGTGAGGTGGACAAAGATAAAGCCGCCCCAGGTGTCGACCCCGACCGGATAGAGAGAAAAGTCCTGCTTGCAGAGGGGGTCAATGTGCGGTGCGGCGACCAGCGCGCCATCCAGGTCGTACACCCAGGAGTGATACGGACAACGGATCACTCCGCGTGAAGTGATGCCTCCGGTTGGGGTGACGCCATGGCTTTTCCCCGCGTGTTCCGTAGGCATGCAAAGCTCGGCGCCGCGGTGGCGGCAGACGTTATAGAAGCCGCGCAATGCACCCTGGCGATTACGGACCAACAGGATGGATTCGCCGGCGACGTTCAGGACCAGCGAGTCACCGGATAGGGGCAGATGCTCTTCGCGCGCCACGCACATCCAGGAGGAGGCGAAGAGGTGTTCCTTTTCCAGCGCGAAGATCTGGTCGCTAAAGTAAAAGGCCGCAGGAAGGGTCGGCTCGAGCTGGGTATTTGTCGTCATATTGACCGCGGGTCACGATGGTGCAACGATGCGGTTGATATATAGCACGGGGCGGGGCGTAAATTTAAATTTTTGCGCGGGGTGACCGAGGTGACTCAAGGCAAACGCCAGGCCGCGCCGGCGAAGCGAGCCCACATTGTCGACGTGGCCCTGCGGCACTTCGCAGAGCATGGCTATGAGGATGCGCGCACGGAGGACATTGCGCGCGAGGCGGGCATCGCCAAGGGCGCGGTGTTTCAGCATTTCGGGAACAAGCAAGCGCTGTTTCTGGCTGCTTACAAGCGGGCGGCGGGGTCGTTTTCCCGCTACCTGGATGCTCCGGCGGAGATAAGAGCCAAGGGCTTCTGGGGCGTGCTGCGCTACTGGCTTTCGCGAACCGAGTTGCAGGTGCGTGAGAACTGGCAGCCCTACCGGGTGGTGCTGTTGGGCAACTACGGCACTGACCTGCGGTTAAAGCGGGATATCAATCGTTTTCTGGCGGCGGAGGATCCCTATGGAACCGCGGCCTTCGTGCGGCAGGGTTTGCGGGAAGGTGCGCTGCGCGCGGATGTCGACAGCGAGATGATCGTTTCGCTTCTGGAGTGGACGGTGGAGCGATTTCAAGATGCCTTGTTGACCGAAGAGCTGGACCCGGGGCTTTTCCATCGAGCAGGCATCTCCGAGGAAAAGACGGCCCGGCGCATGGAAGACTTCCTGCGCCTGCTGCAAGGCGCGATCAGTAAGTCATCGCAAGCTGCGGAGCCGGTGGTCACGAGGCCGCGCAGCCGGTAAATAAGGAATTGTCAGCTGAGGTTTGTGGATAACGCTTGTGCCGCTGCGGCTCGGTTGATCGAGCGGCGGCCGCGGCGGTAGACCGCGACCCCGGCCAGCAAGAGCACGAAGGTCATCACCACCAGCTTGAAGAGCGCGGTGCCCGGAGCGCGTTCGTCTTCCGCGGGAAATAGCGAAAGGATGATGGTTACCGTGGTGGAAAAGAAACCCAGGCAGGCGAGCGGGATGGCAAATCGTCTGCCTCCAGGCAAACGGATGGCATCGGGCGCAGATGGGCGGCCTTGCAGACGGATCATGGCGGCAAAAAGAAAAAGATAGGGAATGAAGTAAGTGATCACGCCCATGCTGACCAGCAGCTCATAGGCGCCTCTGACGCTGGTGCCCGCCTGGCTCAGCAGGCCAAAGAGCATCCCGGCAAAGCCGTAGGAGGCGATGGCGACATAGGGCGTTTTCCAGCGGGGGTGAATGCGGCCAAAAACCGGGGGCAGGTAATGGTTGATGCCGGCGACGAAGGGCAGCCGGGCAGTCGCGGTGAGAAAGGCTCCGGCAGCGCCTACGTTGCTGATGGCCACCAGCAAGGCGACGGGGGCAATGAGGCGGCTACACCCAGCCGGCGGCAGAGAAAATTGATAGCGGTCATAAAGCCACCCAGGCCGCTGATGCTGCTTGAGGGCAGGGCCACCAGCATAGCCGCGGTGCCGGCGATATAGCTGATGGTGATGATCACGCCGGCGACCATCAGCGAACGGGGAACGATGCGCCGCGCGTCTTTGATCTCTTCGCCCATGAACGACGCGGCTTCGCAGCCGCCGAAGGCAAAAAATATGGTGGACCAGAAGATGAGGTCTTTGAGGTGGGCCTGGGGAATGGCAGCGGCCAGCGTGAAATGGGTGGCGGAACCAAAGCGGGAGTAGGAGAGGAAGCCCAGCGCGATAAGGACCAGGACGGGGAGCGCCATGCCCACGGCGCCCAAATTATTAAGCCACTTGCCGAGGCCCAGGCCAAGCACGTTCAGCACGGTGATTAAGGCCAGCATGCCGACGGTGAAGAGCAGGTAATAGGTATTGGTATTCGCCAGGTGCTGGACCCGGGGAGTGGCGAAGAGCAGGCTGCTGGCGGCGAAGTAGAGCACCGCGGGTAAGTAGGGAAGATTGCTCATCCAGTAGGTCCACGCAGCCATAAAGCCGGCAAACTCGCCATAGGCCTCGCGCGTCCATACGTAGAGTCCACCTTCCTGGGGATAGCGGGAGGAGAGCTCGAGAACGCAGCCCGCCAGGGGCAGGAAGAATCCGCACCAGGCAATAATCCATATCGCGATGGCGGATGGTCCAGAGGCGGCGGCGGTCGCGATCCAGCGCAGGCTCAGGCCGGTGACGACATAAAAGAGAATGACATCACGAAAACCGAGTTCTCGTTTCAGCTTCTCTGCTGCCATGAACGAACCTCGCGTGGGGAAAACCGGCCCCTCAGCGGCTAAAGCCGAATTCATTGCAATGCATTTATGTACGGGCTGAAGCCCGTAGCCTTCACGGGCTAAAGTCCGTAGCCTTCAGCCTGTGCGATCTATTGCATGTCTTTTAACACAGCCATGGCGGCATTACGGCCGTTCATCGCAATGACGCTTCCGCCAGGATGAGTGCAGGCGCCACAGAGGTAGACGCCGGGCATGGAAGTGCGGGCGGCAAAGCGGTGGCTCCACATATTTTCGGGCAGGCAATCGCCCTGGAAGATATGACCGCCGGTCAAGCCAACCTTTTCCTCGATATCCGGCGGGCCCATCACCTGGGCTTCGAGCACGGCGTGGGGGATGTTGGAACAGAAGCGGCCGATGGAATCAAAGGCCAGCTTGCGCACGCACTCGCGATGGTCGTCCCAGGAGCCGGCGGCAAAGGTGTGGGGCACGTACTGGGCGAAGACGCTCATGGTGTGCTGGCCTGGGGGAACCACGCTTGGGTCATGCACGCTTTGGAAGTAAATTTCGCACCACAGTTGCGGGGGTAGTTCTCCCTTACTGCTGGCGGCAAAGCCGGCTTTCCATTCGGCGTGGGTCAAGGGCGCGTTGATCTGGCCGTAGTGGTGGGGCTGGTCCTTTCCAGGACGCGCGATGAAATCGGGTAGCTCGCTCAGCAGGACATTCAGCTTCACGGTACAACCCTGAATGGCTAGGTTGCCGACTTTTGACCGGAAGTCAGAACTCGCCGATTTGCCGAGCAGGCGGAGGGTAACGACGGGGTCGGCATTCGATATCACCACGGGAGCAGAGAGGCGTTCGCCACCCTCCAGCAGAACGCCCTCACCGGGCAGAATCTCTGCGACCGCAACCCCAGCCGCGACCACCGCGCCGGCCTCGCGCGCGGCGTCGCAGAAGTAGAAGGAGACCATGCCCATGCCGCCGCGGACGTAACCCCACATGCCCGGGATGCCACCCAGGCGGCCGGAGGAATGGTGGTAGCGGATAGAAGCGGTGCCGGGATCGAAGGGACTGGCCTTGGTGCCGATGACTCCCTGGCCGAGATAGGCGTATTGCAGCCGTTCGTCTTCGAGATAACGCTCGACGAACTCGGCCATTGACCAATGGAAGAGCACGTTGCGGGCTTCCTGGTCGTTGCCCAGGCGGGCGTCGATCTCTTCCTGGGTGGGGCGTCTCCAATCCAAAGATCTCGTTCCCCAGCAGGCCGCAGCGCATCGCGCAGGCGCTTCACCACCGCGGTCATGGCTTTCCAGCCCTTCACATCGCGGGGAGCAAAGCGGCGGATCTCGTCTTCACAGGCGTCGTCGTCATCCCAGAGTTGCACGCTGCTGCCGTCGAGGAAGGGAACAAACATGCCGTTGACCGCGGGTGTCCAGTGAAAGCCGCGCCTGGGCAGGTCCAGCTCCTCGACCACCAGCGGATGCAGCAGGCCAGCCAGGTAAGCGCAAGGCGACATGTGGACACCGGGGAAGGGCTCTTCGATGGTACAAGCGCCTCCCACGCGGGCGCGGCTTTCGAGCACCAGCACGCGCTTGCCGGCACGCGCCAGGTATGCCGCGCAAGCGAGGCCATTGTGGCCGGCGCCAACGACGATGGCATCCCAGGGACGGGAGGCCAGTTGAGCAAGGGGCTGGGGGAGGCCGATCTCGCCCAGGACCGCGGCTGTGGGTGATGCAATGTTGCGATGTGCCAAGACTTATACCCTTTATGACTCGCGGTCACGAATCGCGAAACTGAACTTATGGGCGAACGTAACACTCTGGCCGCGCCCGCGCAATGGTGAATTGTAGATGGTCAAACCCGGCCGCGAAGCCGGTCCAGGGCACGGCGATTGCGTTTCGAGGGTTTGCCGGATGGCAGGGTTTCGAAGCGGGGCATTGCTTTGCGCTCCTCCGCCAGTTGCTGGCGCAGCACGCGGCTGGCTTCTGTTTCCCGGTATAGGGTGTGGGCTACTGCAGCGGGTCCGCGTATTTCGCTGAGTTGCAGCACCTCCACTTGAAAGTCTCCGCCTTCGGTCTTGACCTGTAAGAGGTCACCCACGCGGACCGGGCGCGCGCTCTTGGCCGGCTGGCCATTGGAGGCTACCCGGCCCAGTTCACAGGCCTTAGCCGCCAGGGCGCGGGTCTTGAAGAATCTGGCCGCCCAAAGCCACTTGTCCATGCGTACATCGGTCATGCTTCCATTGTCGTCTATACTGGCATTGTCCTGAGTCTCAAGGGGTTGCCCGTGGATCAACAGGAAAAATCCGACCGAGTCACAAAAGCCTTAGACAATTTTCGCATCGAGCTACCCTCCTGGGGTTTTGCCAATACCGGCACACGCTTTGGCAAGTTCATGCAGATGGGGGCCGCGAATTCCATTGAAGAAAAGTTTGCCGATGCGGCCGAGATCCAGCAGCTAACGGGTATTACTCCGACCCTGGGGTTGCATGTTGAATGGGATCTTCCCGAGGGGGTTGGGAGCGTGGCGCAGATTCGGGCGCTGGAAAAAAAATATCGGATTTGCGCCGGTTCCATTAACCCCAATCTCTTCCAGGCACAGGAATATAAGTATGGGTCGATCTGCAACCCGGATGCGGAAGTGCGGCAAAAGGCGCTTACGCACCTACTGGACTGCGTGGAGATTGCCCGGCAGTTGGGTTCGCAGGATATTTCGCCGTGGGTTTCCGACGGTTCGAATTATCCGGGCACGCAGAGTATGCGGCAGCGCATCGGCTGGATGGAAGAGATCTTCAGCCAGGTGCATGCGGCGTTGCAGCCCGATCAGCGGCTGCTGATCGAGTACAAGCCGTTCGAGCCCGCTTTCTATCACAGCGATATTGCCGATTGGGGCATGGCGCTGGAACTGGCGCGACTGGCTGGACCACAGGCGAAGGTACTGGTCGATACCGGGCATCATTACCAGGCGCAGAATATCGAGCAGATTGTGGCTTGGTTGTTGCATTTGGAGATGCTGGGCGGCTTCCACTTAAATGACCGCAGGTACGCCGATGACGACCTGACGTTGGGGTCCATCGATCCTTACCAGGTGTTTCGCATCTTCCACGAAATTTTGAGTTATTCCGCTGAGCCCGGCAATCGCAGCCAGATTGCTTTCATGATCGACCAGAGCCACAATCTGAAAGGCAAGGTTGAGGCCATGGTGCAAACCGTGGTCCAGGCCGAGGAGCTTTATGCCAAGGCGGCCTTGGTGGATCTGGAGCAACTGAGTGCATTGCAGAAACAATGCAGGCTGGTGGAGGCCGAGGAGCTGTTCCGCTCCGCCTTCTGGGAAGATGTGCGCCCGTTGGTGCGCGCATGGCGTCTCGGGCAGAGCTTACCGGAAGATCCGCTGCGGGCCCTGAAGGAGAGCGGGTACGTAGAGCGAATCTCGCGGGAGCGGGCGGCTCGCAACGGGTCCATCTCTACTACTTACGCCTGATGACCCTTTGAAAATTTAGAAGCTGCTGGTTTAGGGCGGTGGAATCCCACATCTGCCAAAACCGGGCAGATATGGGGCACCCGTCATTTGTTACCCGTAGAGAGAGGCAAGTCTGCGATGAATTCCCCCGCATAAATGCGGGGGCTCCCACCTATGCGGGGGCTTCCACCTATTGGGGGGCGGCTACTACTTCGTAGGGGCGCATCATTTCGTTGTCCTCGTGCTCCAGGATGTGGCAGTGCCAGACGTAGCGGCCGGCGAAGCCTTCGAAGGGGATGATGATGCGCGTGATCACACCGGGATCGGCGCGCACCGTGTCCTTCCAGCCGCTCTCCGTGGGGGCGGGGGGAATTGCGGGCCCGGTGAAACGTACCGTTCCCTTGTCCTGGAACTCGAAGGTGTCGAACGCCCGGCGGTCGAGTATTTGAAACCGTACCAGGTGCAAATGGATGGGGTGCGCATCCTCAGTCAGGTTGACCAGTTCCCAGATTTCTGTTGTGTTGAGCACCGGCTTCTCGGTCACCGGCATGTGCCATGGAGTGTTGTTCAGCAACATGCCCATCGATTGCTGAACCATGTCCATGCGCTCATCAAGCGTGAGACGGCGCGTTTTCACGGCTCGGCTTTCGGGAATCTTTTCATAAGAACGCAGCTGCGGCGGAAGAACAGAAGCGTCCGGCGCAGTCTTGGTTGTGACACGGAATTGCATGATGTCGAATGCGTCGCTGCGCAGCAGGATGTTTTCTCCCGCATGGGCGCTGAAGTCGAAGACGAAATCGATCCTCTCCGCGGGAGCCAGCACAGCCCTCTGGGCCGCGATGGGCGTGGGCAAAAATCCTTGCTCGGTGCCGATCTGCTGGAAGGTGAGTAGTTTGCCCAGGGAAAAACGGTAGAAGCGGCCATTGGAACCGTTCATCAGGCGGAAGCGATACTTGCGCGGTTCGACATCCAGATAAGGAAAGAGCTTGCCGTTCACCAGGATCGCGTTGCCGAAGACTTCGGGAACCCAGGGCGTCTCCGGCTTGGGAGAGACGGGATATTCAAGCTGCCCGTCGGGCAGCAGAAAGCGATCGTAGACCAGCAGCGGGATCTCGTATTTTCCCTGGGGAAGTTTTAGCGCGTCTTCCGCTTCATCGCGGATGAAATACATGCCCTGCAGCCCGGCGTAAATATTCAAGCGATTGATGCCCATGGTGTGGTCGTGGTAGAAGAGCATCGCCGCGTCTTGCCGGTTGGGATAGTGGAAGGTAAGGGACTTGCCAGGGACGCACCAGCGCTCGGGATAGCCATCGCTGTCGGGTGGCGTCTTGCCTCCGTGGAGGTGAATGACACTGCGCACCTGGGGCAGATTGGCTTCGGCGCCGTGCAGGGTGTGATCGATGGGCAGAAAGTGGCGCTGCGGCAACTGGTTGACCCATTCCACGATCAGGCCGTGGTTGCTGCGGGTTTCAAAGGTCGGTCCGGGGGAGCTCGAGCCAAAGCCCCACATGGGGGTGGCGGGCAGGTCGCGGTGGACTTTCGATTCCATCGCCCGCATAGCCATGCGGTAGTAGGGAAGCTGCAGCGAAGGATTTTCCGGGCTGGGGCGAGTGCCGCTGGGCTGTGCAATCTCGGGAATGGGCAGCGGATCGACGTAAGGAGTCAGCCGGTCAGGATCGAGATTGGGTTGCTGCGGCGGTGCGGGCAACTTGCTGACGGATATCCCGGCGGCCAATATTCCGGTCCGCTCCAGGAACCTGCGACGCGTAATCAAATCAAAGCCTCAAAGGAAAACATAAATGAAGCAGGGCATCGGGAGAAGACCTCCCTTTGCCCTGCGATGTTGCGGTTGCGTGCGTGCGGTTAGTTTGTGGGTTGACCCGTCGAGGTGTTCAGGATCAAGGGAGTGTTGTCGGGGTTCTTGAAATCAAAGAACGAGTTCAAGCGGCCGGCAAGATTATCAAAGGAGCCCGTGATCCGTTGACCACCCAACCAGTTGTCCTCGACAAAGCGCAGAATCGAAGTCTGGTCGGTGACCGTGTGGTCGACGTAGTTTTGCTTGGAGTAGGGTGAGATCACCAGGAGAGGGAGACGAGGGCCGTATCCGCAACGCCCCTGGGCATGTTGGATAGTGACACCGGCAAGAGCGCCAGTTCCAGTTCCGCATTGGCCGGGGGCGGTGAGGGCATCCATGGCGGTAGCGGATTGGTTTACGATCGGACCCATCTGGTGGTCGTACCAGCCGTCGGAGTCGTCATAAGCGATGACTACAGCGGTGCTGGACCAATCCTTCTGCTTTTGCAGGAAGTTGATGACGGTGGTGACGAAGGTCTGTTCATCCAGCGGATCGGAGTAGCCGGCGTGGCCGTCCTGGTAGCCGGGCGCCTTCAGGTAGCTAACTGTGGGGAAGTTGCCGGCGTTGATGGCGTCGAAGAAATCGTGCGTGTCGTACTGGTGATTTGCAGGGTCGCCATCAATGCCCACGGACCTGGGCGAAGAGGGACGGGTGTGCTTCAGGTTCTGGGTGGAAACGTAGTATTGGAAGGGCTGATGATGCGGAATGTAATCCGCCTTATTGGTCATGGTGACCGTGGACGTGGTGCTGCGGCTGCACCCGGTGGTTCCGTTAGCATTCTTGGCCGTCAGGTCAAAGCCACCCTCGAAGAATCCCCAGCTGATGCCAGCGGCATTGAGCAGGTCACCTATGTTTTGCCCGCTCATCGCAACCTGCGCACCGGTGGTGGTGGAGCAAACGTCCCCGATGGGGTCCGCGTCGCTGACCAGGGTGTATCCGCCGCCGCCGTCTGAGACCACGTCACCGGTGGCGTTCACCTGGTCACTCACGCCGTTGAGCTGGCCGGAGATCAGGTTCAGGGCGCCGTCTGTCGAGGGACCAAAATTGGTGTCATAGGAGTTGTCGCTCATGGCAAAGCGCTGCGCGTAATTCCAGTACGCGGTCACCGTGTTTCCGTCGTAGTAACCCATCACCAGTCCAGTTGTCGGTTGGCCGCTGGGCGGAGGACCGGGGGTGCCGGTGTATTTTGGAAACGCATCCATCAACCCGCCGTTAAACGCCTGCTGTTCCGGAGTGTAGTCGTGATCCTGATCGGCGGTTGCGGCCTGGGTACGATCGAGGCGGAAGGGATTGGTCGCCCCGTCTCCGTTCACGGTGTTTAGGGCATTCGGATTGCTGTAGAGCAATCCGTCGGTATACCCATTCACCGCGGGCGTTTCGGGCTTAGCAATAAACCGCGGCTGCCCAGCAGGATTGAAAGCCTTTGGATAGGTGCCGAAGTAGTGATCGAAGGAAATGTTTTCCTGAAAGATAACAACGAGATGCTTGATCGGTGTGGCGGTTCCCGATTCGGCCTCTGCGACAACTGGATTTGTAAGCGTCCCGGCAAACATCAACGAGGCTAAGGAGGTGGCTACTAGCTTCTGCATCATGACTCCCTTCAAGGTGGCCTTTACGACCGCCTTCCAGCTTTAATGTCGCAGTATTAAAAGCTGGTGATCAGGGAGTAACAGATTGTTAAATTTGCCCCTTTTGCCCCGTACGGAGCAAAAAACGAAAGGTGGAGGGCGCACTGCAATCGCCGCAGTTGCGCCCTCCACCCGGAAGATGGAAAGCTAAGAGGAAACTCCTGTTACCACCTCAGGCAACGGTTCGTAGTTTCGCGCGCTCTCACGATTGGCGCGATACCAGTCCACGGTCTTGGCCAAACCATCCCGCAGACTGGTCGTGGCCTTGAATCCGAGGTCTCTCTCCGCTTTTGACATGTCAAAGAGGCGGCGGATCTGACCCCCCGGCCGGGAGGTATCGAAGGTTACGGTCCCCTTGTAACCGGTGACCTCGATCAGGGTGTCGACTACTTCCTGAACTGAGTGGTCCCGTCCAGAGGAGAGATTGACCAGTTCCGCTCGATCGTAAATCTCAGCCGCCAGGAGCAAACCCTTGGCGACGTCGCCGGCGTACACGAAGTCGCGGGTGGGCTTGCCAGTGCCCCACACGACCACGGAATCGCTTTCCACGAATTTGCGCACCAAAGCAGGAACCACATGCGCGTTTTCCAGGTCGAAGTTATCGTAGGGACCGTAGATGTTGCCGGGAACGCCGATGATGGCAGGGAACCGGTGTTGCTTCCAATAGGCGATGGACTGCACCTGGAGCATGCGTTTGGCCAACGAATACGGGGCGCTTTCCTCCTGCGGTAGGCCATCCCAGAAGCTGGTCTCTTTGAGCGGCATGGGAGCGTGTTCGGGATACCCGCAGCCGGCGCCCGCAGCAATGAATTTGGCTACGCCCGCCAGGCGCGAATAGTGCATCATGAGCGTGCCCATCATCAAATTGCGGTAGAAAAAGTCGGCCGGATTGGTCTTGTTGGCCCCAATGCCACCCACCAAACCCGCCAGGTGAATGACTATATCCACCGGCGCGGTGCTGCCGTTGAAGCGCGCGGGCCAGCCCCCTATTCCCGCCCGCAAATCTTCAAATAGCCGCTGGACATCGGTCTCGCGAGTGATGTCGTAGGCGCTGCTGCGGACCACGAACACATGAGGGCAGCCGGCCGCAGCTAGCTCCTCCCGAAGATGGCTGCCCAGAAAACCGCCGCCTCCCGTGAGTAGAACTCGTTTGTTTTCCCAGAAACTCATGCTTGTAAGCCCCCCTTGGCTAGAACCTCATACTCTGAACCCTTGTCGCCGTATAGTGCTTCTTCCACCAGCTCGCATACGATATGACCGATAGCGATGTGCGATTCCTGAATGTATTGCGTACTGTCGCTGGGAACGATGATGGGGATATCCACCAGGCTGCCCAGCTTGCCGCCGGAACAACCCAGAAAGCCCACGCTCAGAATGTTCTTTGCCTGGCAACACTTCACGGCGCGGATCACGTTTTCGGAATTGCCGCTGGTGCTGATGCCGATGAGCACGTCGGCCGGTTGGCCCAGCCCTAAGACCAGGCGCTCGAACACCTCGTCAAACCCATAATCGTTGGCTCGCGCGGTTAGAAATGAAGTGTCGGTGGTTAAGGCAATCGCGGCAATTGGGGGACGTTCCAATGAGGCCCGAAGGCGGCTGGTGAACTCGGCAGCCATATGCTGCGAATCGGCGGCGCTGCCCCCGTTGCCGCAGAGCATGATCTTGCCGCCCTTAGCCACGCGCTCGGCGATGCGCCGGCCTGCTTCCGCGATTGCCGGAGCGGCCGTACGCGCCAGTTGCTGCTTTACTGCCGCGCTTTCCTTTAGATGAATCTCTATCAGTTCCATGGCGTTCATAGAATATGGCCCTCTTTTTCCGCGCATCCGTTCATGCGAGACTCCTGGCGAAGAATCCAGTGGCGTCGGCAAACGATTCCGGCGTCCCGATATCGATGAACGGGCCACTCGCCTTCCACATGCGAAGCCGTCCATCGAGACAGAGAGGAAAAATCTCGCTCTCCAGAGAGACGCTCCGACCTTGGGGAATGGACTCGATGAGCGCTCGCGAAACGATGTACACGCCGGCATTAATGAGACCCGCTCCATCGCGGCGTACGGCTGGATCCTTTTCTCGAAAGCCCCGTATGATTCCCTGCTCGTCGAATTCGACAGAACCAAATCGACGCATATCGTCCACAGTCGTCACCACCATGGAATTCGTTGCCCGGTTCCGCTGGTGAGCTTGCAGGAAAGCATGCAGTTGCATATGACAGTACGAATCCCCGTTCATCACCAGGAACCAGTCGGCGCGGGGAATCTGTTGCGCGGCGAGATACAGCGCTCCGCCCGTTCCGAGCGGTGTAGCCTCCTGGGAATAGGACAGCCGAAGGGCGCGATAGCGGGCGCCATACGTCTCTCGGATCTGCTCTCCTTTGTAGCCGGTGGCGAGCACAACTTCTTCTATTCCGCCGCTCTCAAGTTGATCGAGCAACCAGGATAGGAAAGGGCGATCGGCAACCTCGGCAAGGGCCTTTGGGCGATCGCTGACCACGCTGCTCAATCTGGTCCCCAGGCCGCCGCACAAGATAATCGCGGGCAGACTCATAGCTTCACAAGTAGCGACTTCGCCAAGCATTGAAGCCCCTATCCTGGAACGAGAAATCGGTAATCACTCCGCCGGAGTTCTGCAGGCTTTCGATTACCTGGAAGCGGCAGCGATCGCTGACCATGAGGAGGAGATAACCGCCTCCGCCCGCCCCTAGCAGCTTTCCGCCAATCGCTCCGCTCCTTTTCGCGGTCGCGTATAACTCATCGATGAATGGCGTACTGACATGGGGGTTCATCTTCTTTTTGTTGATCATGCCCTCGTCAAGCAGTTCTCCAAAGTCGTGCAGCCGGCCCTTGAGGAGAAATTCCTTGGCTTCATACACCATCCGGTGCAGGCGGCGCATGCCTTCGAGCACTTTGCGGTCCCCGCGCTGGTAGGCATGAACGCGGCTTTCCACCAATCCCAACGTTGGCCGGATCTTGCCCGTGTAGCAGAGAATGAGATGGTGTTCCAGATCGTTCAGCACGTGTGGCGGCAGCCGCAGAGGCGTTACCTCTACATGGTCCTTGGAGAATTCGATCAGGTTGAACCCGCCAAAGGTGGTCGCATACTGGTCCTGCTTTCCCCCAGCGATACCAAGGTCGAGGCGCTCGACGGTGTAGTTCAGCTCCGCGATCTCGTAGGAGTCTAATACGACGCCTAAATATTCGATCAGCGCGCCCAGGATGGCTGCCGTCATAGCCGAGGACCCGCCGAGCCCACTGCCGCGGGGAGCATCACTGCGAAGATCCAAATCGAACCCCTTGTTCACCCCCACGCGGCGAATCACCGCGCGTACCAGGTCGAAGACTCCATCGCTGTCGGTGCTGTCATCGCTCAAGTGGTACGTGGCTGTCTGGCCACAGTCCAAGGCGGTGATGCGGATCGCATCGTCGTTTCGCGGACGCAGGGTGGCGAAGGCATACCGATTAATGGTGCTGGACAATACAGCACCGCCATGCTTTTCGTAATAGTGCGGCAGATCGGTGCCGCCGCCTACAAAGCTGATGCGCAGAGGCGCTCGCGCACGGATTACCGTGTTCGTGTTGACCAATCCACGATCATAGAGAACTGACGCGGTGGAGGTTACGATTGCGGTGCTCATAAAGGATTTCCCTCCCAATCAGAGCGTGCAGATGCTACACGTTCTGGAATCGGCCCCGGCCGAGCATGCGGTACCCCTTCAGCAGTTCAACAATTCCGTCATCAATAGCCCGGCTCGCTTCGAACCCCGCTTCGCGCAGCCGTTGGTTGGAAACAATGTAGTTACGTTTGTCAGGGTCGGAACCAATCTCCGAATAATGAATAAAGAATTTGGGAACCTTTTGCTTAATCTTTTCAGCCAGCTCCTCCTTGGAGAGGTTGGCGGAGTCCAGCCCAACGTTGTAGGGCCGCCCGATCATTTTCTGCTGGTTGCGGATGCAATGGATGAAGCAATCGGCAACGTCGCGGACATGCACGTAGTTGCGTTTGAAGTGCTTCTCAAAAATCACCATGTAGCCGTCCGTGACTGCAGCGTAGGTGAAGTGATTCACCAGCAGGTCAAGGCGCATACGGGGAGACATACCAAAGACGGTGGCCAATCGCAGGGTGATGGAGTTCCCGCTCGAGAGCACGTCCGCCTCGGCTTCGGCCTTGGTAGTGCCATAAAGCGAAATCGGCTCCAGCGGTGTTTCTTCAGTACAAAAAAGATCGCCCGTCTGGGTCCCGTAGCCGCTATTCGTGGTGGGATAAATGATCAACTGACTGGGGCTGCGCAGCTTGGTGATCAAGCGGATGGCATCTCGATTGATTTCCGTTGTCATCCACGGATCGCGCTTGGAAGCGGGAGCCCCAACGATGGCGGCCAGGGGGATAATGACGTCCGCCCCGGTCATCGCCTGGACCATGAGCGCTTCGTCGCGGACATCGCCCAGAATGAAATCGAATCGGGGATTGGCACACAAGTGAAAGAGACTCGGCTCGAAGGTTATTTTGTCGAGCGCACGAACGCTAAAGCCCGCGTGCAGCAGGTGTTCGCACAGTACAGAACCGACGTAGCCGGCCGCGCCGGTGACGAGCACTAATTCAGACATCTGATTTGGGACCCTCGAATCGGTTTGCTCTTAACGTTGGTTTGCTCTTAACGGGTGGAAGCGGCGAAGGCCCGTCAGTTGTGCGGCAAAGAGGAAGACGAACACCGGGTTCATTAACAAATAGCGGCGCCAAAGACGGCGTGGCTCGGAAAGGAGGCGGAAGAACCACTCGAGCCCAATGGCTTGCATCCACGCTGGAGCTTGCGGCTTCACTCCGGCCAAAAAGTCGAAGGCCGCCCCGACCGCAAGGATCGGCATGTTGAGTTTGCGATAGTGATTCCACGCAAAGAGTTCATGTTTCGGGCACCCCAGGCTGACGAACAGGATACGTGCGCCAGAGGCTTGAATGCTGGCCGTGACTTCGGAGTCTTCCTCCGGGGTAAGCGGGCGATACGGAGGCGAGTACGCGTAAGCGATATTCAGCCGTGGCCATCTTTCCCGCAAGCGCGCCTGTAGCCTATCCAGAGAATCCTGAGAACTGCCATAGAAACCGACGGGAACGCCGGAGACGGCAACAGTTTCGAGAATTTTCTCTGTAAGCGTCGGTCCGTAAACCCTTGATGCGTTCTTGAGGCCCATCAGGCGAAGCGCCCACACCAGAGGCATGCCGTCCGTGGTGACCAGATTCGCGGTATCCATCACTTCGCGAAACGACGGCGCACGGTGGGCCTCCACTACGGTCTGCACGCAGGCGGGGCATAGCCAGAAGGGAGTCCTGGTTTCCGCCGCGTTCAACACTTGCTGAACAGCATCCTCATACGAGGAACAATCCACTCTCATGCCGAGAATGTGGCGGCTGATCGCCGGCTTTTGGTGTCCCATGCGAACCGATTTATGATTCATGCGTTTGCCTTCGCTAGCGTGGCCTGCTCGAGCTGTTTTTCGACCTGAGAGTAGACCCTTTGCAAGCCCTCGCGTAAAGAGATTTTCGGCACCCATCCATCCAGTACTTCTTTGGCAAGTGAGCAGTCCAGAGCCTGTCCCCAGATAACAGTAGGGTGGGAGGAATCCCAAGTGATCTTTATGTCTTTTCCTGAGATACGAATTACTTCCTGGGCGAGGTCGCCGATGGTGATGCGTCCCTCCGCGCCAAGATTGACGGGCCCGACCAGTTGCTGCTGGTCCATCTTGCGGACGGCGGCAAAGAAGCCGTCGATGATGTCATCGATGTAGCAATAGGAACGGGTTTCCGCGCCGGTACCGAGCACCTTGAAAGGGCCCTTAGCGGGATATTCAATCGCCCTGCGGGTAAAGACCGGGATTGCGGATCCAGTAGCGAGATCGAGGTCTTGCCGCGGGCCATATGCGCCGATGATACGGACAATCGCCGCGCGCAGCGAGACACCCTCCTGGATGGCATATTCAATTTGCTTTTCGCCCATGAGCTTCGCCCAACCGTACGACAACTCCGGATGGGCGGGAATTGCCTGTTCCTCTCGAATCAGAGGGGAGTCGGGAGAGCCTTGCAGCTCGATGGGATAGACATGCGCGCTTCCCGCGTAAAGATATCGAGAGACGCCAGCCTCTACGGCCGCACGCAGCATGTAAGTGTCAATCAGAGTGTTATCGCCCATCACCTCGGCAGGCCGGGAGAGGTAGTACCCGATACCGCCGACCTTGGAGGCCAGGTGAAAAACGACGTCGATGCCCTGGCAAACCCGCCGGCAAGCAGCCAGATCTCTCAGGTCTTCCTCGCGGAAATCGACGGCATCGCCTATTTCGCCAAGATTCTCAAATTTTCCTCGCTCGAGGTTATCTGCAACTCGAACCGTTGCACCCATCTCAACCAGGCGGGGCACCAAGTGCGAACCGATGAATCCCGCACCGCCGGTCACGAGTACGTGTTGATTCTTCAACATGTTCAATTTTTTCCCCGTCACGAAGGTTTTTACCTGGTCGTGCCGCCACGAACTGCACATTCGGCCAAGACCTTCGCGTTCCAGTGCACTTTAAACGGGCCCTAATGCAAGACAATGTTCAGGGGGAGGACGCCTCTGTGCGTCCTGGTTTATCAAGCTCTGTTTGAAGGGGGGTGAGTCAAGTGCAGAGCTGTTTTAAGATATTGATAGTGCTCTAAGATCGTCTTCCTATCAACGCCGCCACTGTAGCAAATCCCTCTTCGAATCGCAAACGGTAAATACGTCACGCAGTGCTAGCCATGCAAGGAACCGGAGAAAACCGCTCATCATTCAACCGGTCCAATACAGCTAAATCAGCGCTGCAGAGAGACTGCGCTTTCGAACCTGCAGCCTCAAGAGCAAACTACGCCTCGCTCACGCTTCTGTACCCTCTGACTGGTTACCACCAGCGGAGGGGTTAGCGCTTGCCCTGAAGAGGACCTCCTACCACAGGACCCCTGAGGCCGGAAGGTACGATGTCAAGAGATGCGTGTAGCAACCGTTTGGTTGGACTGCAATTGGGTATGACAGAAAGACGATCGATCACCGAACTAGCGTCCGACCTCATGGGGGATCCTCTGACTACCGGGATGAATACCTGGCCCGAACAGAGACGAAACCCCGGGCGGGGCCTCTATCAAAATAAGTCTTAAGTCTCCAAGAAAGAGGGTCGTTATCGCCCGAAGGAAAACTGCCCCAATAAAATCGATCATGCAACTTGCCTTTTAGACAAGCCGTAAGTGCGAGGATACTGGAGCTCGGCGGCCGCGGTCAAGTCGAGATTGGACTCAGCAGGAAGACGGGTGGGCGCTGCGAGTGGCGAGTAAAGGCGGAGGGCAGCGAAAAAGAGGCACCGCGCTCCGCCGGAAAACGATCAGTGACATTTACGAACGGACTGCCTAGCTTAGCCGGAAACCTCTCAGGCCAGTGATCTGAAGAAAGGTCAGCCAAGTAAATCTTGGATTGTTGAGCAGGTAGCGGCGCCACAAGCGCTTCGGTTCCTTGACCAGCCGAAACAGCCATTGCAAGCCTGCCTTCTTCATCCAGTCCGGCGCCTCTTCCAGATTGCCGCTGAGCAGGTCGAAGGCGGCGCCCACGCCAACCATCAGTTTAACCGGCAGGCGGTTGGAATAGGCAGCCATGAACCGCTCCTGCTTGGGGGTGCTCAGGCCGCACCACAGGATGTCGGCCCGTGAGGCTTTCAGCTGCTGGCGCAGGTCGTCTTCCTCACCCGGGGTGAGGGGACGAAAAGGCGGCGTGTAGGTACCAACGATCTTGAGTCCGGGAAAGCGCCGGGTGAGCTCCGCAGCTAATTCGTCTGCGACTCCGGGCTTGCCGCCATAGAGAAAGTGTCGATACCCCTGGGTCACCGAACGCTGGCAGAGGCCTAGCATGTAGTCCGGACCGTACACGCGACTCATGTGCTTGAACCCATGGACGACGCGGCCTAGCCAGACCGTGGGCATGCCATCCGGGGTAGTCAGGAAAGAGCGATTCAGGATGTCGCGAAAGCGCTCATCCGATTGGGCTTCCATGATGCCATGGACGCCGGTCACGCAGACGTATCCCCGCTCCCCCCGCTGCAGCAGGGCCTCGGTCTCGTTGAGGGCAGTTTCCATATTGAGGGCGGTCACACCTACGCCAAGAATATTGACCCGCGGCCGCTCCAGGGACTCAGGGGTCAGGGCTTCCATCAGCAATTCATCCGGGGTTAGACGCACGAGAGGGCCTCGACTTGAGATTCGATCCAGTCATAGGTCTTACGCAGACCATCTTTCAGCTGGGTTGAAGGCTCCCATCCCAGCTTTTCCTGGATGAGCGTGTTGTCGCTGTTGCGGCCGTTGACACCCCTGGGAGCGTTGAGGTTATAGGTCCTCTGGAGCTTGATGCCGGCGAAACTCTCCGCAATATCCACCAGCTGGTTAATCGAGACCAGTTCGCTGCTGCCCAGATTGATGGGCTCGTGAATGTCGCTTTCCATGATCATGCGGGACCCCTTGACGCAATCGTCGATATACATAAAGCTGCGAGTCTGCTCACCGTCTCCCCAGATTTCGATGGAATGTTTTCCAGAGGATTTGGCTTCGAGCACCTTGCGGCAGATCGCGGCCGGCGCCTTCTCCCGCCCCCCGGTCCAGGTGCCATTCGGCCCATAAACGTTGTGATAACGCGCCACTCTGCACTGCAAGCCGAAATCTTCTTCAAAGTGGCGGCACATCCGCTCGCTGAATAGTTTTTCCCAGCCATACCCGTCTTCCGCCAAGGCGGGGTACGCGTCGCTCTCTTTGAGCGCGATCACGTCAGGGTTGGTCTGTTTTTCAGCGTTGTAGACGCAAGCGGAAGAGGCGAAGAAAAAGCGTTCTACCTGGGCAGCCTTAGCCGCCATCAGAAGATGGGTGTTGATCAGGACACTGAGCATGCAAAGGGCTTTGTTGTTTTCGATAAAGCCCATGCCGCCCATGTCCGCGGCCAGGTTGAAGATAAGGTCGGCACCCTCGACGGCACGATGGCAGGCGTCGAGTTGCTTCAGGTCGGCGGTCACATTGTCTACGCCGGGGTGTACCTGGTACCACTCGTTGCGAGGCTTAACATCGACCGACCGGATTACATTGACCCCGTCTCGAAGCAGCTGTTTGATCAGGTGGCCGCCAATGAAACCACCCCCGCCGCAAACTACAACCTTCCCTTGATACAGGCCCATTAAATCTCCCGAACAGCTGGTCTAAGTAGAAGTATAAATTGGTGCTCCAACGCAGGGTGTCACTGACTTGTAAAAGAACGGGCGTCGGTAATTCCCCCCCAGGGTACTTTTGGGAATTCGGACCCAAAATGAACCATTGCAATAGCTTGCGCCTTCGAGCCGGGGTCGTTTTGTGACAATCCCATTACCCGCGGTCTGCTTCATTTCCGGGTCATTTTCGCCCCTGGAGGGGGTCGTCCGCAGGGGCCATTTCTTCGCCAAAGTTTCACCAGGCATGTTTCACCAGGCATTAAGGTACGCTGGACACTCCGGAGTCTTCGAGAAGCTGAATTGCCTTCCGATAGTCCACTCCGTCCGGGACCCGAGAGAAGTGACTGGCTTCCTCCGTGATCTGAAAGCTTAGAGATTTGAGCATCATGGCTTTGCCGCGCATGTTGACCTTCAGGCCTGTCACTTCCCAGTCGTGGCCGCCAACATCCGCCTGTTCGATCTGTATAGTCCCCCCTTTGTTCAGCTTGCCGATGATCCCCCAGCCGAAATCAACATCGGAAATGAGGTGCGCATTCAGGCGGGTGAGCCGTTCCTGCGCCTGATCGATCCAGACCTCACCTGCCATGCCGCGAAAGATTCCCGCCTCCAGGTCTGGGGGATCGAAGTGGGGATTGGGCTCGAAGCTCAGGCGATAGCATTGCCCAGCTCCGCAGGGAACCAGACCTTCCAAGCGATACAGAAATGCATCGGGCAGGAGGCGCATGAGGCGGTTCACGCGATCTTCATCCTTGTTCTCGCGCTGGCGACGATGCTCCTGGATCTCGGGATGATTGGCCAAGGTATTCAGGCGGTCGAGTTCGGTTTGATTGGCTTGGGGGTCCAGCGGTTGGCCATTGAGTGCGACCAGGCGAGCAACAGCTCCATCCTTGGTTTCGATAATGTCCTTGGTGTTGCCGCGTAGCCCATCTGTCTTGCGCAGGAGATACCGCAGGGGTTGGTGGGTTCGACTGGCGTCGAATCGATGTTCGGTGGCGCGCCGCACCAGAGCGGTGGGGTCGACGACCGCGGGTTGGTCCGCGGATGCAAAAGATACTCTTGTGGGCCCAAACGCCAGCATAATCAGCACTAGAGTAGATGCGTGGGTGCTCATTGGGGTTGGCGCACGGCCTTCTTCTTAGACGCCGTTCGGGGTAAAGTCGTTGTTTTTGTTTCCTTTACGCAGGCTTTGACAGGGTGTGTTCTGCTCTAAGTTCAGTCCTGAAGGGGCGGCTGAGGGTCAGAGCTGTCCAAATTGCCGAGCAAATCTCGTTTGGTGTACGGGTAGTGCGTTCTCAGAGAGAATCGGGTTGACCTTGGATGATTGCCATTAGCATTCACGTGTGGTCCAGTTCGCCCAGGACTACGTCCTGGGTCATTCTCAGCCGTCCCTTCGGGACTGATCTTGGTGGATAACGCTACCCCGGACTACGTCCTGGGCTATTCTCAGCCGTCCCTTCGGGACTGATTGCGGTGGATAACCCTACCCAGGACTACGGCGCAACTTGATGAATGCGTTGAACAGAATCGAGGGCTGTGGCGCTGTGCTAGAGAGGTCCGCGTGTGCGCCTTTCATCAAGGAAAGGCGCATGGAGTGTATCAGCGCCACCAAACTCCACAGGAAATCGGGGCAATGGGGCACCCACCGTTTGTTGCCGGTCATAAGGATTTCGGGCACTCGACCATCCCAGCAAGAAAAAGCGGCTCTTCCGGAAAGGAAGAGCCGCGCATTGCTGCAGACTGTGTTGGCTAGAAGGATGGGCCCACCGCGATACCAGCGGAGGCCGTCTTGTTCAGCCAGATTTGGTATTCGTTGTTTTCCATCGTTGGCGTGATGGGTTGAGCCACAACGGAGTTGGTGGAATAATCGCCGGGCGACGCAGGGAAGGATTGGTCCTTGCGATAGCCCGATTGAGAGCAAGAGGAGGTCCAGCACATCCAGCCGATGAGGTTGTCGTGCATGGTGTTGTTGTACAGGCTGGCGTTGGGGCTATTGACATCGCCGTTCGCCATGCCTACATGTTGCGCCGCGATCCTGGTCCCATCGGCCAGCATTCCGCTGGAGATGACACGGTTGTTAGCGGCGGTGTTGTCGTGCCCGGCGGTGAACGCGATGCCATAGTTCACGGTGCCGACCACCTGGTTGTCGTGGATGCTGCTGAAGGCAGTTGCTTGCTGCGCGCTGTCGTCAGGACTGCCCTCGGTCTTGATTCCGCCGCCATCGTAGTTAGCCTGTGCCGCGGTATAGGGATAGGCACCCTGAATGTAGGTGTCGTGGATTTCGAGTGGTTGGTTGGGTGTTCCACTCGAACTCTTGATGGCGATGTTATCGGCTACCAGGCTGCGGCCGGGATAGTTGATTACTTCATTCCAGCCTACGTCGATGCCTGGCACAGCTTGCACTTTATCCAGAGCGATAAAGTTCGACACGCTGCGGTTGGAGCCGCCTGCTGGTAAGTAATTGCCGTTGCCATCGCTGAGCAGGCCATTCAGGTTGCGCGCGCGGTTAGCCCGGATCACGATGGTCTGTTGTCCATCGCGGTTACCGGAATAGCCGTGCACCAGTACTCCACCGCCCGCATTCTCAACGTAGTTGTTCTCTACATCGAGCCGCGCCGGGGAAGAGGCGTCGAGGAAGACACCGTTGGCCTGGCCCTTCACCGCTGAGTTCACGGCCAAACCGACACTGTTGCGGACGGTTACATCAGCGCCTGCAACGCTGGTCTTGATCAGACCGGCGACACTGCTGATGTGCGAGTTCTCGATAACCACGGGGGCGGTGGTCGCCACCGTGACTGCCGGCGTCTTGCTATCCGTGCTTTGCCAGTTTCCAGAGTAGGTGCCGGCCTCGGTGATGACGATCGGACCGCTCCAGTTCACTTCGCCGATGCTGCTTGCCGCCGGCACCGAGGCTTGGCGGCCCTGGTAGCTGCCAGTGATGGTCGCCTTCCCGGTGGCCAGTCCTGAAAGCAACCCGGAAGAACTTGCGGTGATGGTGCGTGTATCCGACGAGGTCCACGCAAAGCCTGTGGTGACGTCCCTGGTCGAACCATCGCTGAAGGTCGCGATGGCCTTCAACTGGGTGGTGCTGCCAATGGCGACGGTGGCTTGCGCAGGAACAACGGCTACGGAAGCCAACTCTGCTCCGGCTGCGGCTGAGCTGCCCGCTGCGGCCGCATTGGCCGCCGCTTCTGTAGCTGCGACAGTATCCGTTCCGCTCACGGCCGAGCGTGCGTTCCGGCTCGCCGGCTTGGCCACCGCGGGGGTAAGGGATGAGCTAACCACCGAGCTGGGCACATAGGCAAAACCGGACGGGTAGGAGTACGGCTGGTTGAGCGCGCCCCACATGCCGACGCACTTCACCGTGGTGGTGCTGGTGACCGTCAGCGTCCCTCCGTTGTAGTAACCAACAGCGGTGCCAGATCCGGGGGTTGGGGTGCTGCCGTCTGTGGTACACCAGTCCGTCGTATTGGTGTCTCGACTGGTCCCCGGATTTGTGATCGTAACCACCTGCGAGCCGCTGAACGTCCCGCTTGCCGGCGATATGGCAGGCGCTACGGAAGGCGTAGTGCCGGTGATGGCGTTGGAAAACGTGTTGCCGGTGCAGGTAGGAGTAAAAGCTGGGCCGTTACTTGCCTCTTCATTGAAATACCCGCTGCCCGGGGAAGTACAGGATGTGTTGTCTCCATTATTGACGATGTTGAAAGTGTTGTTGTTGAACTCAAAGTTGCCAGCCACGGACCACGTAATAGCGTTGAACAAGTAGCCCTGCAAAAGATTGCCATTGGCGGTGGTTTTTGTAGACCCTCCACCCCATATCTCCAGGCCAACATCCGCCGCTCCCGTAGTAGCCTGCAAGTCGATGTTGTAATCGGTATGTGTTTCGCAGACGCCTGCGTAAGTATTTCCGCAGCCATTGGCCGCTGATATGTCGTAAGTTTGCTGGCCGCCATAGCGCGATCCCCAGTTGTTGTACTGGATGTACATCAGAGTGGGGCCCGGAGTATAGCACTGTGTTTCGTACCCGATGCGGGAGAAATTGGTCACCGAGTTATAGTCAATCACGACGTTGTTGCACACCCCTGACGAGGGAGACTCGTAGGTCTTAATTGGCTCCTCCAGCCAGTGGAAGATGTTGTTCTTAATGGTTATGTTGCTGACGTTGTCATGCATGCCGACACCGTTACAGCCGCCCCCGCCATCATTCTCCTGAGAACTGGTATCGTTCATGGCCGTGGCGCAGTCTGCAAAGCTGGTCGATCCAAATATGTTCCACAGGATGTTCACATTGCTGGTGGTGGCGGAAGTGGCACTGCCGTTCATCCATATCTGGGCCGATTGATTATTCTGGCTGCCCGTGCTCGCCCCAGGAGCATTGGCACCATGCAGCCAGTTATTTTGGACTGTGATATTGGTTGTGCCCGCATTCATCTCCAAGAAGCCGCCACCATTCGATGGCAACTTCCCGTTCCATTCCAGGTACTGAATCGTTTGGTTTTGGCTGCATCCCGACTTGGTCTGAAATGCCCAGCCCATAAAGCTGGATGAGCCAATAATGGTCGCTGTCTGGTTGGGCGTTTGCGAGTAAGGAACGGTTGGACCGGTCAACGACACGTTGCAGGGAATCATGATCGTTGACGTGAGCGGACCGTAGGTGCCGGCAGCAAAGACGATGACCGCACAGTTGGCAGCGTTGGTGATGGTGCTGCTCAGCGTGCTTACGCTCATGCTGGGGGTCACATTGATGGTCGGACCGCCGCAGCCGACAGGACCGGCGACCGGGCCGGCGGTCGTTCCACCGACGGCCAGCGAGGTGTGGGCTGTGGCGGATGCGTAGTCGGTGGTGTCCGTGGGGGAAAACACGGCTGTCAATTGTTGTGTCCCCGCGGTGAGAACGGCGCCCGCTGCCGGGTTGTAAACAAATGTTCCGGGCACATTCGCGGTGGCGTCCAATTGTGCCGCGCTGAGGGCGGTCCCCGTGGCAACGCCAGCGGGGGCAGCCCAACTGATCGTCGGGGTGGCCTGGTTCACGGTCAGTTGCACCGTGGCTGTCGCAGAAGAATAGGTGCTTGTATCGGCGGGTGTAAAGACAGCAGAAAGCGTCTGCGCACCGGCTTTGAGCACGGCGCCGGCAGCCGGCGTGTAAACAAATGTTCCGGCAACATTGGCGGTTGCATTTAGCTGCGTGCTGCTCAACGCGGTGCCATAGGGGATCGCCGCGGGCGCGCTCCAGCTAATGGTGGCAGCGTTGTTCGAAGGGGTCGAAGGAGCGCTGGTGATGGTCACCTGGGTCGACGCGCTCAGATTCTCTGCCGTCGTACTCGCCGATGCCGGCGATGTGCCTGCGGGCGTTGCCTCCACATAGGCGGCCTGCACCATCACCGCGCCCGGCGCTACGGCGGTGAGCGCTCCATTTTTCATGGTTGCCAGAGCAGGGTTCGATAGCGTCCACTGGGTCGAGGAAGTTACATCCTGGGTCGTCCCATCGGTCAGATGGGCCACTGCCTTCAAAACCGAGGAGCTGCCTACACTCACGGTGGCGGGCGTCGCGGTCACGGTCAGGGAAGCCAGGTTCTGGGACGAGGGATTACTGCATCCAGTGATCAAGATCAAAAAAGCACACAGGGCAACAGAACACACCTGTGGCATCGGGGGAATACGCATTTGGAGCCTCGTCGGGTCTAAATTTCGAAGCACCGCGGCCTGGGGAGAAGGGCCATTTCAAAGGCACGAACGGTCATGCGCGTCGTTGAGACACGTTGTGCCGGCGGTTCATTTTGTTGTCCTTATGGTTCTTACTTTCGCGTAGGTCCGGAATTGGGGCAATCACCCCGAGGAGCCATTACATAAGTTTGTAAGCGACTGATTGCAATGGGGTTTTGGGTGAAGATTTTGCTCACTCGCCGGGTATTTTGGGGTACTGCCATGTGGAATTTTCGTGCATTTCGGTGCTGCGCCGCCTCGGACTTGTCATGCATGCTGATGGCGCGGTTTGGTGGCGGCAAAGGGATGCAAAGCGACTACCCTTCGCTAACCGCTTTTGTTCTCAGCGTGCCCCGGTCCTGGACTTGTTACCGGGAGAGACTTTGTTGGCAGGGATTTCTGAACAGTCTTGTCCAAATTGTTTTTTGCGGTGGTTCTACCCATCCATCAGCGACAACATTGTTTGGAAGCGCACAGCCTCACTTTGTCATCCCGGAGAACTAACGGAACGGAGAAGTTGTGCTCGGGATGAGAAAGCGAGGCTGTGCGCTTCCAAGCAATGTTGTCGCTGATGGATTAGGGGCGGTCCCGGCTGGCTTTCGCGGCAGGCGCCGAGCCGGCGGTGTAGCTTGCACTGACGACCGCGCTGGGCACGTAGCCGTAGCCTGACGGATAGCTCTTGGGGTTTGCGCCTCGGCCCCACATGCCAATGGCCTTCACCGTGGTTCCCGCGTTGACTGAGAATGGACCGCTGTAGAGCGTCGAAGAAGTGGTGGGGTTGCTGCCGTCGGTGGTGTAATAGATGGAATGGTTCGAGCCGGTGTCGGCGAGGGTTACGGCAGTGGCGGCGGAGATCGCGCCGCCCGCGGGCGAGATGGTGGGAGCGATACTGGTTATTGGTGTGATGGTTGCGCCGGTGACGTTTCCGCTCTGGGTTGGGATGGTGGTTGCGCCCTCTTTTTCGTCGCAGATGTAGCAGCCATACTGACCGCCCATGTACGGGCCTTGAATGGCTGAGTTGCGTACTTCCCACGGACCACCGCCCATACCCCAAACGATGCCGTGGGCCCAATATCCTTGAATCAGATTGTTATTCGCCTGCGCACCATTGCCCCACCACTCGATGGCATAGGCGATGTACTTGCCTGCCTCTTTTACGTTCGCCAGCAGGACATTGTGGTTCACGAAGGGCACAGTGGCGCCGGGGATGCCGGCACAGCACGCCGCGGAGATTGCCATGGTGTAGGTCGTGGGGGCGATGGCGTTCTCATAGGAGTTGAATGCGATGATGACGTTGGAAGCATTCTGGGGCTGCATCTCCATGGCAATGCGGTGAATGTTATTGAAGTCATTCCAGCGCACCATGAAGTTGTTCCAGGTCGGCGACTTACTCCCGCTGCATAGGTCTCCGGCAAAGCAAATAACGTGAAAGCCTTCCTCCAGGTGGGTGAAGATGTTGTTCTCTATCACGACGCCATCCAGGTCGGTCTGGAAAAAGATCCCATTGCAGAGACCGCCCTCATCGTTAGCAGGCGACATCACCGCAGTACAGGAGGACGGATCACCGAAGGTGTTGTTGGTGATGGTGGCGTTGCTGATTGTCCCTCCCCTGGTTCCATCGAAATAGATCCCCATGTTCGTCCACTGGTGGTGGGTGGCTGGGAGGTTGGTGAATTGATTATGGGTGACGGTGAAACCCGACATGGGCGCAGTGACATAAATGCCGCCGGTGTTCTCGAAATGCAGATACCCGATGGTGACGGGACTGGAGCATCTGCTTACGTCGAATATCACGTTGCCGGTGTAGGCGGCAGCCAGGATTGCGGTTGCCGGCGATGCTACCGGGCCGGTGATGGTGACCCCGCAAGGTATGCTGATGGGCGCGAAAATGTTATAGGTGCCGGGGGCGAAGACGATCAATGCACAGCTGGGAGCACTCGAAATTTTGCTTTTTAGCGTGCCCTGGCTCATAGCGGCGTCCACGTTGATGGTTGGACCTCCGCAACCGGTCAGGGGTGGCCCCGTGGCGCCGTCGGCCGGACCAAGTCCGGGGTAATTCGCAGGCGCAGCGGCCGACCCGTCGTCGTTGGTTTCGCTGGGATTAAACGTGGCCGCCTTCAGCTGCGTGTTGCTCACTGCTATGCGATAGGAGATTGCGGCAAGTGCACTGCCGAACAAGAAGACCACAACCAACTTTGTCCAGTTGTCTAAGCCGAGAAACTTTTTAAACATGGGGCGGTCTTGGGTTAAGTGCATTCGAGGTCTACGGAAGTGTACCGTACCGTCCGAGGTCTCACCTGCGGGCTCGGACAGGCGGGCTCTCGAAGAAACGCAAAAAAAGAGCCCGGAACCTGAGTTCCGGGCTCTTGGTGCGCAGCGCAGAAAGCAAAGGCGTGGCCTTGCCCTAGGTGAGCACGGGTATTGTGATTTGCTGGCCGACCTGGATCTTATTGGGATCAGGGATATTGCTTGCGGCGGCAATATTGGAATAGTGGTTGGGCGAGCCGTAGAAGCGGCTGCTTATTTTGGAGAGGTTGTCGCCGCTCTTCACGCTGTAGGTTTGATTCGGACCGCCGGTGGTGGCGATCTCGTGGTGCAGGTCGGAGTAGGTGGCGTCCACCTGCTTAATGACATCCCACACGCGATTGGCCACCACTTCTGAGGGCACCGAACCTTTCAGGTATAGCTTTTCTCCGTCCAGGCTTACCGAGTCCACCTTCGCGCCCAGGTCGCTAAATCCCTGAATCGTCTGGATCACGGGCGAATATTTCTGCTTCAACTGATCGAGATCTGCCATAACGTTTTCTCCTTGATTCGAATATGAGGGTGGAGCGATTCAGGAACCGGGCCGGAACATGAAAAAATCTTCACCCTGGTTGGTCCACTTGCAGGTTTGAAGGTAAAGGGTCCCAAAGGGGCAGAACGGCCGCCTACCCGCCAGGCAGACGGTTTGATGAATCTCTCACGGAGGCGTTGCCGGTGTCTATGGCAGGGAGAATAAAAGGTTTCCGCGAGGGGGTGAATTTTTGAGCAGGTACACAACGTGCTTTCCCAAACCGGGAGAATGGAGGTACCCAGAGATGGTAACCATTTCTGTCGTACATTGGCGTACCCCAGGCAGCCGATTTTGTTGACACTGGGGGACGCTACCGCTAGATTACGGGAAGTAGGCACTGCGAGACATGTGATGGATGAGGCGCCGTCCGCCCATACCATCGAACAGCCCTGTACCCCCCCACGGTGGCTTTCCCTACACGATTCAGCTTCAGGAATTTGCAGTCCATGGGACTGAGATGGCGAAGCTGGGTCCAGAGTTCCTGCGGCGAATCAGCAGCATCCAAGCTTACTCAGGCGATCTTCCGTAGAAAGAATTTCGAAGGGCCTGCTTTGTCCTGGGCGATGGAGCCCACGCGGCAGTTGGTTGGCAAACAGTCTTAACGATTCCTTTTGCCGGTACATCGACGAATGAATACTGCGTAAATCGCGCCATCGTGATTGGAGATTAGGGAAATGCACTATACCGAAATGGAACCTGAAAGCCTGCCAATACGGAAGTGGGATCTCTGGTCGAAGTGGGTTCTATTCCTGCTGGTTGGCTTGTCCCTCACCGGGCGCAGTTTTTCGTATCTCGGGATCCCACCCGCCAAGTTGTTCATTGGCGACCTGACGCTGGCGGCGTTTATATTCCTGCGCCCGCGCCAAGTCTTCGATCCCTGGATCAAAGGGCTTACCAAGGGCGGCCCACTGGGCCCGTTAGCGTGGACTCTGCTGATATCGATCTCCTACGGCATTTTCCAGGTCATCCGCGGGGTGTTGTTGGGCTTCCCGCCGCTCACCGCCGTAGAGAACCTGGTGTTCAACATTTACCCCCTCTATATATTCCTGGGTATGTGGTTGGGCAAGCGCCGGCCGGACCTTCTACTGCGGTTTGTCCAGGTCTTTGCCATCCTCTTTTGCATTTACGCTCCAGCGTACTTCCTGTACCTGAACAAGATTAGCGTGCTGATGCCCGGATCGAGTGTCCCGCTGTTCGGCCAGGCGGGTGGTGGCGGCTTTATTATCCTGTCGCTGCTTTGCCTTGACCCCAAGCCGCTCCGCTGGTGGCCTGTGATGGCGATCGCTGCATGTGGTTTTCTGGCTGCCCAGGTTCGCGGCGAATGGCTGGGCATCGTGGTGGCGACCATGATCTGGGGTGTGTTGTCGAAGAAGATGGCCAAGGTGGCTATGATGGGCGCAGGCATCTTTGCGGTGCTGGCGATCGGCGCCATTTTGGATGTCAACCTGCCTTCGACCGGAGAACGTGGCGGCGCCATCTCTTCCTCTGAAATCGTTGCCCGCGGTCTGGCTGCGGCCAGCCCCGATCTGGCCCGCGACCTTACCGGCTCCGACAACGTCAACTTCTACGCGGGCACCATTACCTGGCGAAAAAACTGGTGGCGCGCTATTTGGGCTAATTCGCAGGACAATTACACCAATCTGCTGATCGGTCCCGGATATGGATTTGCGCTCAAGAACCTGGTGAACTACCTCGCGGTTGCGACCGACCTGCGTACACCGCACAATGTTTTTTATTACGCGCTGGGCTATACCGGGTGGATTGGAGTATCGATCTTCTTCTCCTTGCAGGCGGGTTTCGCTGTCCTGCTGTGGCGAGTGTATAAGCTTACCGGTCAAGCCTGGGGTCTGGCCGCCTGGTCAGCCACCCTGGTGTCGGCATTCTTTGGCAACGTGATGGAGACGCCAGCGGGCGCGATTCCGCTCTATCTCCTGATCGGCCTCTTTGTGGGGCCGGTGCTGGGGGCCCTCAGTTCGCCGGCGCGCGAGGCGCTGTCTTATCCGGCTGGCTCCTCTGTCGCTTATTCACAGCAAACCGAATACGCCTCGGAAGGCATCTGAACGTAGGAGCCATTTGATAGGCCCGGACGAGGGGAGTGGTCCAGGGAAATGGACCGCGGAAACGGTGCAGGGAAACCGTCCTGGCAGCCGAGCTCGACCGAGTACTTTCTTGCCGCCCTGGGAAACGACGAGGGCGGTCGGTGAAGAACGATATGCCCGATTCTGGTGTACTTCGGTTTCCGCGGGTAACGTGTGTGAGGTTACCTGCGGTGCACTGACGGTTTGCGCAGGGTGATTTTTCAGGGCTGAGAAGTAAGGTTCGAGAGGGCGCCTGGTGTCCGCTTGCAACGCAATTAAATTCTGCAAAAGAACGACAGAATTTCGCCATCGGTAACACCCGGAGGCGTTATCCACAGGCGCAAGAATTGTTGACACCGGTGACCGGTGCCGCTAGATTACGGGGTGTAGGTACTGCAAGACCAGCAACGGTCGAGGCAAGAACCGCCCACCCCGTTGAACAGCCGTGATTCCCCCTAGTGGCGGTCTTTAAGTCTCGACAATCACCCTTGAGTGAATGCAGTGGATTGGTCCCTGTGACTGAGATGGCGAAGCTTTGAAATGGTTACTGCAGGTGACCTTTAGTGCCAAAACGAGGTTACTAAGTTTCGTTTTTGGTACTCATTTCCGGGTGTCGTAAGTTGGCGCAGCCATAGACCCCGGATTGTATTGACACTAGCCCTGCTCTATAGGACCATTTGATTGGCGAGCTGCCGTTTAATCGGCGAGAAGCAAGTAGCCGCTGAATGTGTACTGCAAGTGTTGTACAGGCGAAGAGCCTGAAAACAAGTCCTGTAACCCAGATGGCGGAAGCTCGTCCGGCAGTGTTGAGAAGTTGAAAAGTTGATGAGTGTTGTTGAATTGCAAAATCAAAGTTTCGCATCGTCCCCCCTCGAAGCGAAGTGAGATCCCTTAGGGAACTGGCAGCACGCAAGCTCACTCTTGTAACGGAGATACTCATGTATCGCGATCCAGGGTCAAACGAGTCGAAGGAATGGTTTGCATTTCGCGTCCGGCCAAGACACGAGAAGCAGGTTTCGATCGCTCTGCGGGAGAAGGGGTTTACGGAATTTTTGCCCCTTTACAAGTCCAAGCGGCAATGGGCGGACCGCACCAAGGTAGTCGAAATGCCGCTCTTTCCCGGTTACATTTTCTGCTCCACCAGCCGCTCTTTGATTGTGCCCGTGCTGATGACCAGCGGGGTGATCGATGTAGTGCGAGCGGGCACCAACCCACTGCCTGCAGACAAGGCAGAAATTGACGCGCTGCAGCAGACGGTAAGCGTCGATGTGCCGCTCGAAGCGTGGCCCTACACCGAAGTCGGTGATTCGAGTTCGTTCACGATCCTGCGCGGCCCCCTGGCCGGTTTAACCGGCATCCTGGTGGAAGTGCGGCGTTCGCAACGCTTGATTCTTTCGGTAAACCTGCTCCGCCGGTCGGTTCTGGTCGAAGTACATCCTGACTGGGTCTCGCCGTATGCTCCGGTGGTCGCGGAGCGGATGATGGCCTAGAGGTAAGTTCGCGAAACATTGATTCACTTCTGTCGCGCCCGTGTTTGGTTCTCCCGTAGTTACGTACGCTGTTGCTGAGTACGTTCCCCTTTGCCGGTTTTATTGGCTACCTAAACTTTTCCCCGTCTCGTTCCAGCGCTCTTAACGGAGCACGTCCCCGCCGGAGGTATTTCTCGGCGGCATTCCAGGTATTCAGGGTGAGTGAAATTATGCACAAGTCTTCAGCCAAAATGATCCTGTTTTCTCTATGCTTGCCGGGCTTCACACTGTTGCCGGCATTCGCCCAGAGCGCAACCACTGCAGACGGTGTAGCAGCAGCTGCGCCGCTGACCGTGCCCGCGGCTTCCACGGCGGCTTATACGCCCAGCGTGCCTCCGCCGGCCTCGACCAACATGACCGGCTACGTACTGGGTGGGGAAGATCTGATCACGGTGCGAGTCTTTGCCGCCGACGACATTCCTGATAAGCCAGCGCAGATCGACAACGATGGCACGGTGACGTTACCCATGATCGGGCGAGTGCATGCCGCCGGCCTGACGGTGGAGCAGTTCCAGAGCAACCTGGTCACCGCCTACAAGAAGTATTTCAAGGATCCGCAGGTCACCGTGCAGGTGAACGAATTCCACAGCCAGCCGGTGTCGGTGGCGGGCAACGTGAACACCCCGGGCGTAGTGCAGTTGCGGGGCAATCGCAATTTGATGGAAGTGATCAGCCAGGCCGGCGGTCTGCGTGCGGATGCGGGCGACGTGGTGTTGATCACCCGCAATCTGAGCGAGGGCCCGATCCCGGTGGCCGGCGCCTTTACTGATCCCACAGGCAAGTACAGCGTGGCCCACATCGATGTGCGCGCGGTCATGAACGGCAAGGACCCGGAGGGCAACATCGTGATGAAGCCGCACGATGTGGTCACGGTGCCCCGGGCGCGGATGATTTACGTCCTGGGCAACGTCACCAAGCCGGGTGGTTTTGTTTTGAGCGACGACGAGCAGATGTCGGTCACCAAGGCGATTGCCCTGGCCGGCGGTTGGGACAAGACAGCATCGCTCTCCTCGGCCCGCGTATTGCGCGCCTCCGGTGGAGCGGAGCGGGAACAGATTCCCGCCAATGTGAAGAAGATCATGAAGAACCAAGCTCCCGACCTGCAGCTCCGTCCGGACGACATTCTGTACATCCCCAACAGCACCGGAAAGACAGCGGGAGCGCTTGGTTTGGCGTCCGCGATTGGAATCGGGACAGGCATAGCAATTTGGCGGTAGAACATTTCGTTACCACTTCCGAGGATGGCCCCAGGTGAGAGACCCCCGACTTGACGGGGGGCCGTACGTTGTCCAAAGCAGTTTGCACCGAGCATGAGATCGGTTCAGAGCGAACACGATCAACATCCGAAAGGACTACATAAAGATGACTCCGACCCAGCAGATCATTCCTGGACCTCGCTTACCCGAAGGCCGGAACTCCGGACGCGGCAGCGCTATCGAGCTGTCGCATCCGTCTATCGCAAGCCGGCCGCGGCCTGAGGCTTCGGTCAACTACTCTGCCTTGCTTCGCCGCCATCGCAACGCGGTGGCCGCTATCGTTGGCGGTACGCTGCTGCTTAGCGTGCTGTACACCCTGGTTGCACCCAAGGTCTACAAGTCGGAAGTCATTCTGGAAGTCATGGGGATCAACCAGGACTTCATGAATAGCAAGGATGTCGATCCGACCACCAACCAGGTGACCGGGGACCAATACATCGAGACCCAAACCAAGCTGCTGAAGAGCCCACCGGTAGTGGCCCGTACGGCGCAGGTGTTGGGCCCCAAGGTACCCGCAGCCATCGCTTCCAGCGAAGGCCTGTTCGGCACCGTGCGGGGATGGGTTGGCTCACCGGCCGCGGCGACCCCAGCCGAGGGCGAAGCCGTGGTCTTGAAGATGCTGGACGACGCCAAGGTAAAGGTCGATGGAACGTCGGATCTGATCTCAGTGACGGTTCTGGGTCCGGAGCCGCAGCTGACCGCGGATACGGCGAACACGTTGACGCAACAGTTTATTGCCCAGGCGCAGGATGCCCGCGGCAGCTCCGCCGGGGACACCAACAAGTTCCTCACCGCGCAGCTCACCGACGCGCGCAAGAAATTGCAGGATTCAGAAAACGATCTGCAAAACTACGCGCGGCAGACGGGAATCGTAATTCCCAGCGAGTCGCAGGAGAGTGTCGCGGCTGATAAGCTGCGGCAGATTCAAAGCGACCTGGCCAAGGCTGAAGCAGACGAGGCGGATACCCAGTCCCAGGTGGAGGTTTCGCACAACAATGCGTCCGAAACTCTGCCCCAGGTACTGGATGATCCGACGCTGCGCGATAACCGCTCGCGGCTGGCCGACCTTCGCCGCCAGCTCTCCGATCTGAGCGTGACGCTGACGCCGCAAAATTACAAGATCCAGCAGCTCAACGCGCAGATCGCCGACCTGGAACAACAGTCTGCGCACCAGCGCGCCGACATTGTCAAGCGCCTCGGGGTGGTGAACTCGGCCACGTTGCGTCGCAAGCAATTGTTGAACCAGGCTTATAACCAGCAGCTGGGCGTGGTGAGCGACCAGTCGGTGAAGGAGGTTCGCTACAACATCCTGAAGAAGGAAGTGGACGCCAACCGCGACATTTACCAATCCATGTTGCAGCGGGTGAAGGAAGCCAGCATCGTGGCTGCCCTGCGCTCGAGCGATGTGCGCGTGGTCAGCCCGGGAACGACGCCTACCTCGCCCTACCGCCCCAGCTTGCCTCTGAACCTTTCCTTAGGATTGCTTCTGGGCCTGACGTTCTCCACCTGCTACATCCTGTTGCGGGAGCGCAACGACGCCAGCCTGCGTTCGCCGGGGCAGAGCGTCAAGCACCTCAACGTGCCTGAGCTGGCGGTCATTCCGTCGGCGCGCATGGGCAACAGCGATCGCATTCCGCTCACCCTGCGCAATCTGAGCGGAGTCACGGCCCTGGCGGATGGGAAGAACAGCCTGACCGGCGGCAATTCAGCCCTGGTGGACAAGGATATGGTGCAGTGGTGCCAAGACGAGACCATGATGGCGGACGCATACCGCTCCGCGATCACATCCATCCTGCTCAGCCGGGTAAACGGAGTGAGCCCGCGGGTCATCCTGGTGACCAGCCCGCGGCCCAAGGCAGGTAAAACAACCACGGTGGCGAATCTTGGTATCAGCCTGGCGGAAATCGGACGGCGCGTGTTGCTGATCGACGGCGACTTGCGGCGGCCGCGACTGGGCAAGCTCTTCGGGTTGCAGTTCGCGACCGGCTTGAGCGATGCGCTGATCGATGGCGGGAGCGGGGCGATCACGCTGGACTCGGTGATTCGCACCAGCCCGGTACCCGGACTGTCAGTGCTGCCCGGTGGGTCTGAGCCGGCCAACATTTCCAAGCTGCTTCACTCTACCTATCTGGATAGCCTGATCGAGACGGCGCGGTCGGAGTATGACTTCGTGCTTATCGATTCTCCGCCGATGATGGGTATGGCAGACGCTCGCCTGCTGAGCCGCAACGCGGATGGTGTGATTCTGATCAGCCGCGCCGGCGAAACCAGTCCGGAGCAGTTGGGAGAAGCCAGAGAACGTCTGGCGGATGACGGCACTCCAGTCATCGGCACCATTCTCAACGGCTGTGATCTGCGCATTGAGGATCCGTCGTATGTCAGCGGTTACAACAGCTACGCTGGCGTAACCCGCGGTTAAGCGTAGTTTAATCAAGTCTCACGGGTAGCTGTGAGACGATCAAGAAGCAACTCGAGTTGGCACACGAAGTAGATGGTTTCGTTAGCAGCTCCGGGCGCGGACCTTCCCCCGCCGCGAAGCACCGGCTGCATAGACCGACAACGAGACAACAAGGGAACAGAGAAGCCGACGAACATCCACGGCGACCGATTTTGAGTCGCAGGCGAAGCAAAGGGCGCATCCAATCAGATTCGCAGGGTTGGATCGCCCTTGGTTCACCGAGGAGTTTCGTGATTTTAAAGGAGCATCTCGATAGATCAACGTTCCCTCTCCTAGTGCGTTTCTTCTGCAGCGGTGGGTCTTCAGGCCCCGGTCGATCTGGTTACACCGCGAGGAGAAAGGCTCTGACTGCTTTGTAAACGGAACGCTTCCTGGCAACGCCAGGAGCGAATGGGGAGAACCGCTCTCATGCACGTTCGGAATTTGCGTTTTTATCAGACCCTACAATTCGTACTGGATCTGCTGGCAGTGTCGGTGGCCTGGAGCTGCACGATTCAGATTCGGGTGTTGCTCAACCCGCTAGCCACGCAACACGTTGCGTGGAACTATGCGTCGCTCTGGGCGCCCTCGCTGATGATGGTCCTGGTGTTGTGGATCATCATGGCGTGGCGGCTCAGGTTCTATCGGGTGGAAGGCCGTATCCGGCTTTGGAACAGCTTCGTCAACGCCCTGGAAGGCGCGCTGCTGGCCAGCTGCAACATCGTCATCGTCACTTTTTTCTCCCGCCAGTTGGGAGCCGGCGTATCGCGCTCGTTCTTCATGATTTTCGCGCCCCTGGTTTTCGTCAGCCTGGGCTTGGCGAGGTGCGTCAGTGTATTGGCGGCGATGGTGGCTGAGCGGCATTGGCCATCCCCTATCCGGGCGGCTTTGCTGGGCGACGGTGTGCACGCCGGGCGCCTGGTGGAGTTGATGAACTCGGCCAACGTGGCCAACGTAATCAAGGGACTCATCATCCCTGAGGGCCACACCAGCGATGGTATTTCAGTTCCCATGCCTATTCTGGGGACCACGGCGCAACTGGCCGAGGTGATCAACCGGGAACAACTGAATCGCATCATTCTGTTGAACGGCTCGATCTCCCGTGGCGAATTGGACGAATGCAACAAGGTGTTCAAGCGCATGGGGGTGATCGTCAACTGCACGGTGGACTTTGCCCCCGAACCGGGCCGGGTCAATGTGGTCAACCAATATGGATTGCCACTGGTGGAGTTGCGGCCGCTGGCGTTCAGCCGGGGCCAGGAGATCGTGAAGCGGGGCTTTGACATCGCAGCGTCAGCGCTGGCGTTGATTTTTCTGGGACCCACCATGCTGGTGATCGCGGCCCTGGTGAAGTTCACGTCGGATGGTCCGATCCTGTACAAGGCGCCGCGCGTGGGCCGTGGTGGACGCCATTTCATGTTTCTCAAGTTTCGCTCGATGTATACGGCGATGGATCGTACCCATGTGGCTCATGCCAACGAAAAGCATGGTCACATATTCAAGATCAAACGGGATCCGCGTGTGACCCCGATCGGGCGGTTTATTCGTCGCTACAGCCTGGATGAGTTGCCGCAATTGATCAACGTGTTGCGCGGGGAGATGAGCCTGGTGGGTCCGAGGCCTTTACCGGCGGGCGACCTGGGGCCGGACGGGATGAGCCGTGAGTATGCGGATTGGTCCGAGGGACGGTCGGCGGTCTATCCCGGCATCACTGGCCTGTGGCAGGTGAATGGGCGCAGCGAACTTCCCTTTGAAGAGATGGTACGGCTCGATCTGCAATACATTCGCGAGTGGTCGCTGCTGCTGGACATCAAGATTATTCTGGCCACCCCAGGTCTGGTGGTGAAGGGGGTCGGGGCCTATTGAAAGCCGGGAACCGTAGGTTGGGTGGATTTTATGGGGCTCTCTTTACGGAGAGCCCCATATGTTGCCTCTGGTAGAGCCGTGAAGTAGGAAATTCCGGGTACGCTCCTAATGACAAAAAAGGCGCGTCGAGTGCTGTGGTATCCCACTCAAGCCAAAGTACGGCTTGACCCCGATTTCCTGCTACGCTGCGCTAGAGAGATCCGCGTGTGCGCCTTTCATTAAGGAAAGGCGCATGGAGTGTATCAACGCCACAAGCCTCCACAGGAAATCGGGGCCATGGGACACCCAGCCTTCGTTGCCGATTCAGCAAGCCGCGAGTCAAGTGCTCGAGATGACACAGTGGGAGGGGGCCGAGTTTTAGTGCCGCGCCTACGGCGCTCAGATCATTTTCGGGATAGATCCCAGCCCTGCCGGGCTGGGCTGAAGTTTAGCGGCCGGCCCTCCGGGCCTTGCATTGACTTTGCAGTGTCATTTGTCTCTCAACATGACAATTTGGAGGCGGTGACTTTTATTAGGAGCCGTTAGATCGGATGGGGAGAGCGGGGCGGTTTCCGTCAGTGCCTATTTAGCAACCACCATCTAACCACCATCTATGGACTCTGACGTTCGGGCGACTCTCGGCCGTCCCTACGGAGTGCCTCCCAGATCAGGCACCAATCCCACGCTCAAGATGCCAGCGACGAAGTTCAGGAACTTCCTTTTCTTCGTTCTCCGTCAGCCCTCCCTCGCGCCGCCTCGCCATGCCAGATTGGAGCAATGAATCAATGAGCACCACGCCTCTCCTGAGCATCGGGCTATTCCTTTACAATGGAGAACGTTTTCTTGAAGCGGCGATCGAATCCATTCTGAATCAGACGTTCAGGGATTTTGAACTCATCATCTCCGACAATTGTTCTACCGATCGCAGTGGGGAGATCTGCCGCCGGTTTGCCGCCCAGGATTCCCGCATCCGCTATTACCGCGCTGAACGCAACATGGGCGCGGGTTGGAACCTGAGAAACGTTTATTTCCAGGCCCAAGGCAAGTATTTCAAATGGGCGGCGCATGACGACATGATTCAGCCCGACTTCCTGCGTTTGTGTATTGACGCGTTGGAGGCGGATGACACGCTGGTCGTGGCCCACACGTTGACCCGGTGCATTGACGAAGACGGACAATTTATCGAGAACAAGGACGAACGGTTACGCACCGGTTCGCTCGATCCCGTGGTGCGGGCACGCGACTTGCTGCTCAAAGGCCACGAGGGCTATCCCTTCTCCGGCGTGATCCGTCTGGATGCGCTGCGCCGGCTTCCGCCGCAGGGCAGCTATGCGCACAGCGATCGCGTGCTTCTGCTGCAGCTGGGACTGTTGGGCCGGTTCTATGAAGTGCCGGAGCATTTGTCGATCAGCAACCGGCACCGGGGCCAGGCCGCCTGGACCATGCCGGAACGAAACCGGGTAGGTGGGTTCCGTTTGACGCGGCGCTGGGGTACGCTGCCGGCGCCTGGGTGGTGGGATCCGGCAAGGGCTCGCAAGCTTGCTTTCCCGGAATGGAATGCGGCTAAAGAGTTCACTCGTTCGGTTGCGCGCTCGCCGCTGAGCGGCGGGCAACGGCTGCGATGCTACGGCGCGATAGCGCGCTGGGCGGTGCATTATCGGCGGCGCTTCGCGCGGGACATTTTAGTGGCCGCCGACCAGTTACTGTTCAACTGGCAGAACCCGCGTGCGACCGCAGCCAAGGGCACGCTTCTAGTCTCGCTCGATCTCAACCCGCGGGAAGGGGAATCCGTATGAAAGTCGCCATTCTCGCCGGAGCCCCTGGCTCCTGTCTGGCAGAGGACACAGAACTGAAGCCGAAGACGATGGTGGAGATTGGCGGCAAGCCAATTCTCTGGCACATCCTGATGCACTATGCGTACTACGGTCACGAGGAGTTTGTCATCGCCCTGGGAGCGAGGGGCGAAGTCATCAAAAAGTACATGCTGGACTACTGCTCGCTCAACCGCGATCTGAGCGTGTCGCTCAAAACGGGAAAGGTCTGGATGAAGGGCGGAGCCGTTCCCGACTGGACAGTGGAATTAGTAGATACTGGGATGAAGACGGAGACGGGTGGGCGGATCAGGAGACTGGCGCCTTATCTAGGCAATGAGACCTTCATGCTTGCCTTGGGTGATGGCATTGCCGACATCCATCTGCACGATCTGCTGGCGTTCCACCGTTCGCATGGAAAACTGGCTACGCTGACTGCGGTCCGGCCGACGGCGAGATTCGGGCATCTGGAGCTGGAAGAGGACAGGATCGTTGAGGTGTCAAGCACGCCGCAGGGCAAGGAAGGCTGGATCAACGGAGCGTTTTTTGTGTTGGAGCCGGAGGTGCTGGAGTTTATCGACGGCGATGACACGCACTTTGAAAGGGAGCCGCTGGAACGGCTGGCCGCAGCAGGCCAACTGATGGCCTATCGCCATGGCGCTTTCTGGCAGTGCATGGATACTTTGCACGAGAAGAAATATCTAGACAGGTTATGGGAAAGCGGTAAGGCGCCATGGAAGACCTGGTCTGACGCCTGGCCGGAGACGAAGAAGAGTCCAGGGAGAATCTATCGCAACAGCACCGTGGGAGTTGGAAGCGGGACATGAAGCTAGCGGGCTCGCCGGGCGATGCCTCTTCACTGCAAACGAAATCCAGGAAGCTGCTGCGCAGCGGCGTCTTACATAATGTAATCGCGCTGTATGGAGTGCAGGTATGTACCTACGCGCTGCCGCTGCTTACCTTTCCATACCTGGCGCGCGTACTCGGCCCTTCGGGGTGGGGAGTGGTGGTTTTTGCGCAAGCGATTGGAGAGGTGATCGCGAGCGTGGTGGAGTATGGCTTTGACATCTCCGCAGCGCGTGATACTTCCCGCCATCGTCACGAACCCAAACATCTCTCCGCGCTGATCTCCGGGGTGTTGGGCGCGAAGGTGCTGCTGGCTGCTTTGTGTATCGCGGCGGCCATTTTCTCGCGCCGCTTTACCCACCATGTGGCTCCATCGCTGGCGCTGTTTTGGGCCAGCACCATATGGGGCGTCTGCCAAGGCATCAACATGCTCTGGTATTTCCAGGGGCTGGAGCGTATGCGCCTGGCCAGCATGCTGGAAATATCAGGCAAGGTTCTTGCCACTCTGAGTATCTTCGTGCTGGTCCATAAGCCCTCCGATGGGTGGAAGGTCATGGCGGCCCAGGGTGTTGGCTGCGTAGTGGCTCACGGAATCACGGTCGTGCTGGCTTATCGAGAAGTAGGTTTTCAGTGGCCTACTCCCAGGTCGGTGTGGGATTCGCTGCGGCTGGGCACCTCGATGTTCTTATTTCGCGCAGTGCAGAGTATCTGCGGCTCAGCCAACCGGTTGATCCTGGGTTCGGTGGCGCCGGTCGCGGCGCTGGGTGAGTACGCCGGCGCGGAACGGATCACGCGGGTCTTTCAACAAGGGATGTGGCCGGTGAACCAGGCGCTTTATCCCAGGTTGACCAAGCAGATGCAGGATAGCCCCGGGCAAGCCATGAAGACGGTGAAATACAGCCTGCTTCTTCTGGGCGGCCTGGGCATGGTATTCGGTTTGGCTATCTATTTTGGAGCTCCGCTGCTGGTGCATTTTGTGTTGGGGCCCCGATTCGGGGATTCGGTGCCGGTGTTGCGGGTCTTTTCGCTCTGGATCCCGATGATTGCCCTGACCACGGTGATGATCTTCCAGTTGCTGCTGCCTAATCAGCTGGACAACCAGTTCAACTTTGTAAATTACAGCGCCGGTGGGTTGGGCATCGTGGTTGCTTTCCTGCTGGTTCCCCGAATGGCGGCGGTGGGCATCGCATGGGCGGCAGTCGCTTCGCAGGCGTACACCCTGGTAGCTTTCACCTTCGTGTTATGGCGAACCGGGTTGAATCCTTTTTCGGCTACCGCGTCGACGCGGCTTCGAGCGCCCAGTGTGAACGACCTGGCGGTGTTCACGGGGATGGACCATCAGGAAGCGCCAGTTGAATTCGAGAGGAATGAGCCGCAGGCGGGGTTGGTCGAAGAGAAGAGGTAAAGCAGATTCTGGGGCACCCGTCCAGTTCCTAAGGGGTTCTATTGGGAGATTGACACCCCGTCCAGTTCCTAAGGTTTCTGTTAGGAGATTGAGACGCCCGTCCAGTTCCTAAGGGGTTCTGTTAGGAGATTGACACAGCTGTCCGGTTCCTACGGGGTTCTGTTAGGAGACCGACTTCGTACCGAGGTTGTGGCCGCTGGCTTAACATTTTTGCATCTGTCGCTGAGTTGTTGTTCCAGCAGAGCAAAAAGTGTTCTTAAGGCGGTCTGAGAGCGAGGCGCAAAGGATCGCGGCCTCGCTCTTGAGCACTATCGTGAATGGCTGCCTGCAAGAGGGCCGGAGCGACCAGCAGTTGTTGGGTCATTGCATTAGAGATTTTGCCGCCGTCTGATTTTCTCTCGTACCTCGACCACACCTCTTTACCACAGCCCGCTGATGGAGCGGGAACGTCGAGATATGCCTTTTGACAAGTGGAGGGACCGGTTTTTCAAAGCATGGGCCTGTCTAACCTTGGTTGTCTCCATGATTTCAATCCAGCCTGCCATCAAGCAGAGGCTTTTAAAGGCAACAACGTATGTATGATTTTGCAATCATCGGTGGAGGAATTGTTGGTCTCGCAACCGGCGCCGCTCTTGGCCGCCGCTATCCCTTCGCGCGTATTCTTCTGGTGGAAAAAGAAGCAGGTTTTGCCCAGCACCAGACCGGCCGCAACAGCGGCGTCATCCATTCCGGCATTTATTACAAGCCGGGAAGCCTAAAAGCGGAGATGGCCCAGGCAGGGAACCAGTCCCTGCGGGCCTTTTGCTATGAATATGGGGTTCCGTTCGAGGTGTGCGGCAAGTTGATTGTGGCCACCAGCCCGGAGGAGATTCCTCAGCTCGATGTGATCTTCGATCGCGCGCTCAAGAACGGCGTGCCGGCGATGCGTCTCCGTCCGGAAGAAGTAAAAGAAGTGGAACCGCATGTTTGCTGCATTGCAGCCATTCGCGTTCCCACCACCGGTATTGTTGATTACCGTCAGGTATGCAACGCGTTGGTACACGAGATACAGCAACAGGGAGGGGAACTGAAGGTGGGCACAGAGGTGCTCCAGGTGGTGGCTACTCCGCTGGGCCACCTGCTGGAGACGTCCTGGGGCTCGCTGGAGACGCGCTTTCTGATCAACTGTGCCGGCTTGCACAGCGACCGTGTGGCGCGGCTGGGAGGCCTGGAACCGAAAGCCATGATCGTTCCCTTCCGGGGCGAATATTTCGAGCTTAAGTCGGAACGCCGCCACCTGGTGCGCAACCTCATCTACCCGGTGCCGAATCCGGCCTTTCCTTTCTTGGGAGTGCACTTCACACGCGCGATGGATGGAAGCGTTCACGCCGGGCCCAACGCGGTGTTGAGTATGAAGCGTGAGGGGTATCGCAAGTCAGACTTCAGCTGGCGCGATCTCTCAGAGGTGATGACCTATCCTGGTTTCTGGAGGCTTTCTTCGCGCTATTACCGCGAAGGGCTGCAGGAGATGTATCGCTCCTGGAGCAAGGCGGCGTTTACGCGAAGCTTGCAGCGGCTGGTTCCAGAAGTGCAAGCCGATGACCTGATTCCGAGCCAGAACGGTGTGCGGGCGCAGGCCCTGCTGCGCGATGGAACCATGGTCGACGACTTCTTGCTGCTGGAAGGCAAGAACTCTCTCCATGTGTGTAATGCTCCTTCGCCGGCAGCCACGGCTTCGCTGGAGATCGCGAAGAGGATCGTCAGCAAGGTGCCGCGGCCGGGCCGGCTCTCGCTGGTCAAAATGGCTTGATGGCGCCCGATCTGACACTTTAGATGTATCAGATACCTTCAGGAGCCAACCTTCAGGAGCCAACCAGCCCTGCCTATTTTTCATCCCTATAACAGCGCTCCACCCCCGCCTGCCGGACATCTGCGGTTTATTGTGGAACCAACGGTATATGGAAGGTAAACGGAGGGAGCGAATTGCCCTTTGAACGATCTACAATATATGCGTGAGTGGTCGCTGCCGGATATCAGGATAATTCTCGCGACCCTTGGCTTGATCATGGGAGGTAGAGGCGCGCATGGAGTATCGCAAACGTACCGGTTCAGTTCCACACTAGGTCTCAGGCGCGCCTTTAACACACGAGAGTCATCCCACAATGGGGGACTTTCGTTTGTCTTGTGAACTTTCTATGATCTTTTTTTTGAGGTCCTCTCATGCCCGTTGTGGAATCTGAAAAAATGCTTTCTCCGATTGAGTTGCGTCCCATTCCAGCGGAGCCGTTGGTCTCGATCCTGGTCTCGAATTACAACTACGCCCGCTACATTGGGGCCTCGCTTCAGAGTGCTCTGGACCAGACTTATACGAACTTCGAACTGATTGTCTGCGATGATGGGTCGACCGACGACTCCGTCTCCGTGATCGAGGAGTATGAGCGCAAGGATGCGCGCCTGCGGTTCATCCCCAAGAAGAATGGGGGACAGGCCTCGGGCTTCAATGCGGCTTTTGCCGCCAGCCGGGGCGAGATTATTGCCCTGCTGGATTCCGACGATCTTTTCCTGCCGAACAAGGTGGAGCGGGTTGTGGCTAATTTTCAGGCCAATCCTGACTGTGGTTTTGGCCTCCACCGCATCATCCGCATTAACGCCAACATGCAACGTCAGGGAGTGTGGCCTATGTCTGCTGCGCTGCCGCAAGGTTGGTATGGCTCACGGCTCATGGAGGACGGCGGCATTTTGGCGGTTATGCCTCCCACCTCGGGGTTAAGCCTTCGCCGCCAGGTCGCAGACCGGATTTTTCCTCTGCCCCTGGAATCACCGCTGGTTGCGTGCCCCGATCAGCTCATCACTCGCCTGGCGCCGTTGATCACCAACGTCACCCGCGAAGACGAAGCCCTGTCTGAGTACCGGCTGCACAACAATAATAACTATGGACAGGACCGGGTGACTTCGGCCTTTTTCAAGCGCGAGTTGGATTATTGCGATGCCCTTTGGGGCGCTCAGAAGCGCTTTTTAAAAACCATGGATCCCCGGCTTGCGGAAGACTTCCAGCCGGTCGGCCGTAGCCACTACATCCTTTACAACAAGTTTCTCTATGCCCGTCTGGCGAAGAGTCCCGACGTCCGTGAGCACTACGATCGCTATATGGCGTCTCTCACCAGCTTCGAGGGACGGTACATAAAGGATCTGTGGTTTTGGAAGATATCGCCGTATCTGCCTTACGTGATGTTTGATTTTGCCTTGAATCTGTTGATTCGGCAGAGCTGGCTGAAACAATTAGTGGCTCGCATTAAGAAATTGTCCTAAGAGCGCGTCCCCCGCAGGCACTGATGCGCGATGGAAGGATGTTCGGGATTAATAGCGTTCGGGGTACGCGGAAGCGAACCTGAGGCGTCATCCATCCGCTTAGGTAAGAATGCATATTAAGGGAAACTTTGCTTGCGCATCGCTATTTTCGACCACAAAATGACCCGCAACAACCCGATCGGGAGCTGCCATCTTGCCATGCTCCGTGGTCTGGCGGCGGAGCATGAATTTACGGTGTTCGCGGTTGAGTTCGATAATCCCTGTCCGGAAAAGATACGCTTTGTGCGCGTGCCTTCTCCGATGCGTCCCATAGCGTTGCTGTTTGTTGTGTATCACTTCATGGCGCCGCTCTCTTATCTGCTCTACCGGCTGCGCGGCGGCCCTAAATTCGATCTCATCCAGGCGCTCGAAAGCAACATCGTTTTCGCCGACCTTCTGTACTCGCATTTTTGCCATCGGATGTACCTCAAGAATCATTTCAAAAAGTCCGGGGCGAAGGGCTTGCGGGGTTGGTTCCGCTGGCTCGATCATCAGCTGCACGGCTTGATGGAGGGCTATACCTATCCCCGAGCCAAGCAGGTTGTGACCATTTCTCGAGGGCTGGAAAGGGAGCTGAAGGCGGCATTCCCGTACGTAGGAAATAAGCTGACGGTGCTGCCGAATCCCGTCCGCCTGGATCGCCTGAAGATGCCTGCCGAATTCGATCGCCAGGCCTTTCGTCACAGCCTGGGTATTGATGACCAGGATTTGGTGGGCTTGTTTGTGGCTCTGGGGCAGTTTGAGCGCAAGGGATTGCCCTTTGTGCTGCAGGCCCTGGCCACGCCAGGCATGGAACGGTTCAAGCTGATCGTGGTAGGTGGTGAACCAGGGCTGATCGCGCAATACGCCGAGCGAGCGGCGAAGTACCAGGTTGGTGACCGGGTGATATTTGCCGGCATGCAGTCCGATGTTCGGCCTTACTTTTGGAGTGTTGACGCCTTCGTCTTCCCGTCCTTATACGAGGGGTTTCCTTTGGTGACCCTGGAGGCGGCAGCCTGCGGTCTTCCTATCGTGGTTTCCCATCTCTACGGCGTGGAAGAAATGCTGGTGGACGGCGACAATGGCATCCTGGTTGAGACCAGTGTTGACGGGGTCAGACAGGGGCTGGAGCGATTTCTGAGCCTTCCCCCATCTGCGCGCCATGCCATGGGCCAAGGAGCCCGGCAGGCGGTTTCTATCTACTCTGAGGAACACTTCGTGGCTGCATGGCGGGCCTTTTATCTTAAGCTGGCCCCGCAGAGGATTTAGCCAGCCCAACGCGACCGGAAATGGGACAAAAGCGCGCCAGGCGGCCCTCCCGCGTCGCAGAAGAGAGGTTTGTGGATGCAAGGGGCAGCTTTCCTCTCTAAGCTGGCGTGTAACGCATCTGAGGGATACAGCCCTGCCGCCCGAACTGCCAAGATGAAACGGAGACATTATGGGAATGGCACTCGATACCGCGATTGGCGATGAGATGGCTATAGACAAACTAGTTCCGGTGAAGCTGCACACTCTTCCGGAAAGGCCTGCGGTTTCGATTCTCATCACCTGCTTTAACTATGAAGCGTTTGTGGGGCGAGCCATCGAGAGCGCGCTGAACCAGACCTACGCGCCCTCGCAGGTTATCGTCAGTGACGATGCCTCCACTGATAATTCCTGTGCGGTGGTGGAGACGTACGTACAGCGTGATCCGCGGGTGCGGTTGCTGCGCAATGTTCATGGCGGCATGGCTGCGAACATAAATGCTGCTTACCGGGCTTCGAGCGGCGACATCCTTTGCCTGCTGGATGCGGATGATACGTTCATGCCCAACAAGCTCGAGGAAGTGGTGCGGTCGTTCCAGCAGAACCCTCGCGCCGGCTTCGGAATTCACCGCGCCAGCATGGTGGACCATGAAGGCAGGCAGCGCGGAACCTATCCGCTGCTCGGCTCCTTGCCCAGCGGCGATTGCGCCCGCGTCATCTATGGGCAGTCGGGGATACTGAAGGGCTTGCCGCCCACCACTAATCTTTCCTTGCGGCGGGAGGTGGCGGAACGCATTTTTCCGATCCCGGCGCAGTACACCGGCTACGCCGAGCAGACGATCCATCGCCTGGCTCCGCTGATGACCGAATTGTGCGCCGTCGATGTGCCGCTGGCCCACTGGCGGCAGCATGGCAAGAACGATCAGAACGCGACCCGCATCAGCGCTCGCCGTCTGGAGCGGGAATTGATGATCATGGATGCGTTGTGGCTCGATCAGAAAAGCTACCTTGACAGTATCGATCCGCAACTCGGCCACGAGTTTCCGCCTATTAGCCGGGCCCCTCTCTATCTGCGGGCCAACTATATGCGTCTACGCCTGGCCAACGACCCGGGCAGCGGGCAGGCGCATGCTGATCTCTGCCGCTACGGGCTGAATTCGCATTCCAAGGTCGATCTGTTCTGGCGTTATTCCAATCGTCTGCCCCTGCCGTTGTTCGACCGGGCGGTGAATTTACTGCTCACCCAAAGCGTGTGGAAGCAGATGGTCGGACGGGCCTTCGGCAAGCGGAGTGCTTGATGAAGATTCTTTCCGTACATAACACGTACCAGAAGCCCGGCGGCGAAGACCAGGTGTTCGCGCAAGAGGCGGAGTTGCTGCGCGCCCATGGACACCAGGTACTGCTGTACCAGGCCAGCAACGACCAGGTGACCGGGGTCAACCCCCTGGTGCTGCTTGGCAACACCATCTGGAACAAGGCAATCTATCAGGAGCTGCGCGCTTTGATGCGCCGGGAAAAACCGGACATCGTGCACGTTCATAATACTTTTCCCGTGATCTCTCCCGCGGTCTACTACGCGGCCAATGGGGAAGGGATTCCGGTGGTCCAAACACTGCACAATTACCGCATGCTGTGTCCCGCGGGCACTCTGTTCCGCGATGGACATATATGCGAAGAGTGCGTGAGGAAACGCATCCCGTGGCCGGGCGTGCTGCATGGCTGCTATCGCAGCAGCAGGCTGACGACAGCGGCCGCTGCCGCGATGCTGGCGACGCACAACTTTAAAGAGACGTGGAGCAAAGCGGTCTCCGCCTACATCGCCCTCACCGGTTTTGCGCGCGACAAGTTCATTGAGGGAGGGTTTCCCGCGGGGAAGATCTTCGTCAAGCCCAATTATCTGCAGAGCGATCCCGGCCCCGGCGAGGGCCAAGGCAACTACGCCCTTTTTGTGGGGCGATTGACGCCGGAGAAGGGAATCGACACGTTGCTGGAAGCGTGGCGGCAAGTTGGCCGTGAGCTGCCATTGCAAATTGCGGGTGACGGTCCGTTAGCGGCAGAAGTGGAGCGGGCCAGCCGCGAAACGGAAGGTGTGAGCTGGTTGAAATGGCTGCCTCGAGCCGAGATTCTGCAGCGGATGAAGGACGCATCGGTACTCATACTGCCGTCCACGTGGTATGAAGGATTCCCGATGATTATGGCCGAGGCCTTTGCTGTGGGCTTGCCGGTGATTGCCAGCAACCTGGGAAGCATGTCGTCCATTGTTGATGATTTGCGAACCGGGCTGCACTTTGAGGCAGGGAACGCAAGCGACCTGGTAGAAAAAGTTCGTTGGCTTCGCGCCCACCCGGCGGAAGTAGCGTTGATGCGGGACCAGGCGCGGAAAGAATATGAGACGAAATATACCGCGGAAGAGAACTACGCGCAGATGATGCACATCTACGGGTCAGTGCTGTCTCCCGGATTCCCTGTGGGGGCCGGTGAGACCAACGAACTTCATGCGGCTTTCCGTTAAGGACCTCTGGGGCTAAAGCCCAATTCTCTTTTAGTCCCTTTCGGCCTGACTGAAGTCGTGCCCTGATACAAAACATGGGAACGCGGGCTGGAAATAAGCACAGGGGCTGATTGGACAGCTCGGGGCGTTCTCACCAGGGCTGAAAGCCCGGTCATTGGGAGATAAAGCGTTCTCGCGGGTTTGAAAACCCGCTCCCCGGACTGAAAGTCCGGGGCTGGCACAGTTCGGCGAAAGTCCGTGTTTATCCAACAGCGAGTTTTTCTTTAAAGCCCGATCGATTGACGTGCTACTCCTTCCGCGACGGTGAAGCGTTGCTCCCCCTGCCGAAGCAGGGGGCTACGACTGACAGCTACACCCCGCGCTCACCCCGTCCCGCGGAGGCGAAGCCGGACGACTTCGCGGCTAAGCCTTTCCACTTCTTCGCTCATCCTCTCCAGCTGATAATTCAACGCGCCGATCGCTTCGCCGGTGACTTGCAGCGCTTCGTTTGCCTGGCGAAGTTGTTCGATCGCCTTTTCCAGTTTTTCATTTGCTGACTCGATAGCCGACGGTGCTTTTGTTTCTAGGCCGGGGTCTTCCATGGGCAACGATATCTCCAAGCTTGGGTAGCCTACAGGTAACTACGTTCATTTATGGAAACACCAACCGGCGCCCGGAGTTGTTCCTGGGCCGGAACGGTAGCATCGAACCCAAGCTGCGGCTGGAAGCCGCGGCTTGAAGGATGGGTAATCCCGACGCATTCCAATTGCGGTGGATCGCGAGCGATTGCTTGAGTTGCTCCTGGAGTGCCTTGGTTTGCGCCTCCAACTGCGCGGTGTGCTGCGCCAGAGAGTTCATGTTGTCGTGTAGCCGTGCCAGAGAATCATTCGTCCCTTCGCCATTTGCGTCCGGCGTGTCCAGTACGTTCCGGGTGATCCAGCTGTCGAGTTCGTCGGTGAACGCGACCACCGCACTTCTGTCTTTCAACGCCGGGCGGTGAACCGGCATTCCCAGAAGGGCCTCCCACCGTTGAGCGGTGCGCACGCCACGCTCGATGTGGTTGGAGATTTCTTTCCAGCCGTTGAGAATTTGTCGACTCATTAAGCCTTCCTGTTTTTTATTCCTTCTTAATGCGAACTGTGATGCACACTAAGAGACGCGAGAGTAGCCGCGCCACTCATGAATTTAGATGCTCGAAAGGGTAGATGGGCTTAATCGAGTTTACGTCCGCAGTGTTGTTGATGTCGGTTCTCGCCGGACTGCTGGGTGCGTTGACTGGTCTCGGCGGGGGCGTCGTGATCGTGCCCGCACTGGCACTTCTCTTCCATATCGACATTCGCTATGCCATTGGAGCCTCGCTGGTTTCGGTCATCGCCACTTCTTCGGGTGCTGCTGTTTCGTTCGTGAGGGAGGGCTTTTCCAATGTCCGCATCGGCATGTTTCTGGAGGTGGCCACCACGTTGGGAGCCCTGGGCGGCGCGTATCTTACTGCGCGCGTTTCCACTCACGCGATCGGTATTACTTTCGGCGTTGTACTGTTGTACTCTGCCTGGAGCTCGTTCCGGGGCCCGCACAATGAGACGCCGCAGGTGCGGAGTTTGCTGGCTGAGAAGCTGAAGCTGAGTGGGGATTATCCGGCAGCGCATGGCCGCGAGGCCTACACCGCGCAAAATATTCCGGCCGGCTTTGGCATCATGTTTATCGCCGGAATTCTCTCTGGCCTGCTCGGCATCGGCTCCGGAGCGATCAAGGTTCTGGCTATGGATCACGCCATGAAACTGCCGTTCAAAGTTTCCACCACCACCAGCAACTTCATGATCGGCGTAACGGCTGCAGCGAGTGCGGGTATTTATCTGGGGCGGGGCTATATCGCTCCTGGTGTGGCAGCGCCGGTCATGCTGGGTGTGCTGGTTGGTTCGATTCTAGGAGCACGCTTGCTGGTCAGGATCAGGGTACCCATTCTCAGGGTGGTCTTCGCTATAGTCATCGTCGCGCTGGGCGTCGAAATGATCTACAGCGGAGCCACAGGAAGGTTGTGATGCGATGGCATCGGAAGCTGATCTGAAAATGGAACTTGCCATCAGCCACATGCTGCGCGCAGGCGTCAGCCTGGCTGCGGTGGTGGTGTTTGCCGGCGGGTTTCTCTACGTGTTGCAGGCCCATGGGGTGGCGCCGGATTATCGGAATTTTCAAGGAATTGCCAGCCCCGCGGACCGAATCCCTCCGCTGCTGGTCGCTCACCACCTGGATAGCGGCAACATTATTCGCTTGGGCATTTTGCTTTTGATCGCAACCCCTATCATGAGAGTCGCGTACTGCGTCTATAGTTTTGCCGCCCAGAAGGACAAGGTTTACGTCGTGATCAGCAGCATTGTTCTCTGCGTGTTGCTCTACAGCTTTTTTTTCGCATGATCTGTAGCCACGAATGTTTTATTAAGAGCTGAGCCACGGTGGAGTCAGTCTTTCAGCAGAACCCGTCCAGTTCCTGAGGGTTCCCTTGGTGGTCAGCAGTGGGCGAGGGCTATGCGCATGGCCAGGCTGTTGACGTTCAGCCCATGGGTGTAGGTTCTAACCAGCGACCTGCGCACGAAGGGTAGGCGCATGGCGCGGAATCCGCGCGATGGATTGGCGTAGAAAGCGGCCGCAGCTCGCGAAGAAAAACGGAGTGTTTGCCGGTAGGCTGCGAGATGCCGGGCAAATGCCTCCGCAGCCGTACTCTCTCCGCGCAACTCCGCGAGGATAGCCTTGGCCGCTGCCTGGCCGCTCACCAGGGCGCCGTAGATTCCTTCACCGGTGAGGGGATCTACGAAGCCGCCGGCATCGCCCACCAGGAAAACCCGATCACGTAAATCCGCCTGAACATATTCAGGTGGATTCTCTCCTGCACCGATCCCCAGATATTGGCCGACAACACCATCCACCGGATCAACGCCCACCCTGTTTTTTACATAGCTCAGTAGCAGGCTACGGGTTAAACCGGCCACAGACGACAGGGAATAAACGCCCACATTCAGGTGGTCTCCCTTGGGGAAGATCCAAGCATACCCATTGCTGACGGAGGCAAAATCGAAGGTGAGATCGACTTCCTCGGGCGGCGCCGCAGTTTGGACCTCCAGGGCAAAGCCCCGGGAAAACCAGGAGCCGGTCGCGCATAAGCGGCGGGTCTGGCCGCTGGCCCCGTCGGCGCCCACCAGAAAGCGCGCGCGATAACTTTCGCCGGGGGCAAGCAAGTGCACCTCGTCGCCGCGGCGCTCAATCTGCAGCACGCCCGCGATCTTGCGCAAGCAAGCCCCCGCCGCGATGGTTTGGCGCAGGCAATATGCATCCAGCTCAGCGCGCACCGTCATCACGCAGATGGGTTCACGGCTCTTCAGGACCACCGCGTCCGCGGGCGAAGAGGACAGGCTGCCGCCCTCCAGCCGGACCCGGCCGACCACCTTCCTGACCACCGGTGCGATCGAATATCGGAGTGCCTGGACGGCTTTGCTGGTCAGACCCCCGGCACAGGCCTTGGGACGGGGGAAATCCTTGTGGTCGAGCAGCAGAACGGATAGGCCGGCGGCGGCCAGATCATAGGCTGCTGCGCAACCAGCGGGTCCCGCTCCCACCACCATTGCATCCCAAAGCTGACCGCGGTCGTGCACAACGTTTTCCTGTTCAGGTGGGATTTGTGAGCCACTCATCGGAGTGCTTTTCCAATGCAATGCGCACCAGCTGGCTGCGCGTGCGCACGCCGGTCTTCTCGAAAAGCTGTTGCAGCACGGCCTTGACCGAGCTCTCGGAGATGACCAGCCGGGCACCGATTTCCTTGTTGGTGAGCCCTTCGAAGACCCCCTTGAGCACCGCCTGCTCGCGCTGCGTGAGGCCTTGCGGGCGGCGGGGCGCGGCCGCGCCGCCGGTGGCCGCAGCAATGATGGACCGGGTGACTGCGGGGTCGAGCCAGACTTCTCCGGCAAAGACCTTGCGGATGGCCTCCACCAGGCGGCTGGGAGGACTGTGTTTTAGAAAGACGCCGGAAGAGCCGTTCTCCAGGATGCGCAGCATCACTGCATCGGACATGCCCGCGGTCACCATCAGAATGCGGCCGGCAAACCCGGCACCGTGGGCCCGCTCGAGAAAGCGCGTCCCCTGCTCAGGACCTAGATCGTAATCCAGCAGTACCACGTCGATCTCCTGCAGCCGCGGCATCGCCAACGCCTCGCTGGCGGAGGCGCAGGTGGCCACCATGCGGAAGTCAGGCTCGGTCTGGAGCAGCCGGCTGAGGCTCTCGCGGAACAGGCTGTGGTCGTCGATCAGCAATATCCGAATTTCGCTGCTCATAACTATCATTCTTGCTTTCTCGTACGGCGGCTGACAACTCCACCACGAAGCTGGAGCCCCCGGTTTCCGGTTCGTAGTGCAGATCGCCTTTGAAACTGCGCATCAAAGCCCGCGAGAGATAAAGGCCCAGCCCGGTGGATTGGGCATCCTGCTGAAAGGGATGGAAGAGCCGCTCCGGGTGGGCAACTCCGCCGCCGGTATCGCTGAAGCGAATCGCGACTCCCGGGCCATCGCGCCGGGCACTTACGGTAAATTCCCTCCGCTCTCGCCCCTCCATGGCGCGCTCGCTGTTCTTGGTCAGGTTGAGGAAGACCTGCATCAGGCTTTGACGGTCAGCCCACACCGGAGGCAGATCGTCGTCCATCTGCCATCGGCTGGTTATGCCAGCTTCGCGCAGAGAAGACTCGATGACGATGCGCAACTCGTCGAGCAGGGGCTGCACCTCGGTCCCGATGGCATGGCTGTTGGTCTGCCGCAGGTCCATAGCGGCAATGCGTTCGAGCGCCAGGACCAACGTACCAAGCGACTCAAAGTCTTTATTTTCTTTTAGTTTGCCGCTGCGTGCCAGGTTTTCATGGACCAGCGCGATGGCCCCGCATACGTTGCGCACTTCATGGGAAACAGCGGCCACCAAGATGCGCGAACTGGTCAACATCTGGTGAAAGGCTGATTCCTCGTGCGTTCTCAAGTCTTCCGACGTATCCAGCACCATGGCCGCCAGCCGTGGACCGGCGCTGGTCACGTAGGTGGAGAACCAGACGTCGGCCTGGAAGACCTCCCCATCCGCTCTGAGCCCGCGGCATTGCATGGCCGTGCGAAAAGCCTGGCGGCTACTATCCAGGGCGGACACGTTATGCAGCGAGGGCAGGTAATCGCGGATGGGCAGGCCGGAAAGCTTGCCGGGTTCCAGGCCGAAAAGGCGGTTCGCCGCGTCGTTGGCGAGCAGGACCGTACCGTTCGAACTGGTGGTGATGATGGCTGCGGGACTACTGGCCACGAGCACGTTCAGTTGCTCTTCGGCATCTCTTCGTGCTGTCATCTCGCCTTCGATCTGGCGCATGTGCCCGGCGGAAAGCTTGCGGCTGCGGGCCACCTCGTGCATGAAGAGTCCCATCAAAAAGAAAGCGGAGAAATAGAGCAGGTCGCGTGGCAGGCCAGTATTGGGTCCCCAGGCGAACTCATCAAACGACTCCGCTAGCCAGGCGCAGACGCCGGCGACCGCGGCTATTTCCCAACGGGTCAAGGCGGCGCCGACCACCAGCATGGGCGCCAGATAGAGAAAGCCGAGCGGGATCTCCGCCGCCGCATGGGCATCGGTGGCCGCAATCAACGCGATCATCAGACCTGCGATGGGCAGCGACGTGCGGCGCGTTCCCGACAAGAACATGGAAAGGAATGACATTTTTTCGCTGTCCGGGGTTCCGATCTTCATTCTATGGTCCAGTGTGTCCCTATGCTTGGACGATTGCGAGTCTGCTTTGCAGCCTGGGTCAAGACTGTAGTGAAAAAAAGCACGCCGGGCAAGGGGCGCGACCGTCTATTAGGGAACGGGGGAAACCATCCCGGTTACGATCGAGGTGTAAACGGATGTTCGCGCTTTCAAATTCATAACAAAAGTTTTACGTGGTAAATCAAGCTAAACATGTAGTCTCTAGATCGAAAGATAGCTGGTACTGGCCGTTCGTGGCCCCTAGCCTCAAGTAACATCGAGTCTGGTTCTGCGGTTCGTTTGAATGCCGGTCTGGCTCGGCGTGAGAAGGGCCTCATTTTTCTGAAGGGGGCTTTCCTGTAGTGCTGAAAGGGATCCGATGATTCGGATAGAGCCCATCCGGCAAGCCAAACCAGAGGGGCAACGGACTCCCAAGCCACGGAACTGGCTGGTCTACGTGGCCGGGTCCGGGTCGAGGCTTCGCTGAATGGCGTGCCTGTTTCTGTTTTTCTGCACCGTTCCAACCATGTTCACCCGTATGCGAACCGCTGATCCCGGCCTGGTGGACATTTGCCCCGGGGAAGATAGGAGCTCTGCCTTGGGACGTGAGGTTAATTTTCGCGAGGTCTACGCATGAAGCAAACGGTGCTTATCGCAGCCGCTCTCGGTCTTGGGATGTTGAGTGGTTGCGGCGGCGAGAAGCATGATAAAGCGGCGGAGGCCCCGCCTCCTGTGCAGGTGGTGGAGGAGGGGGGCGCCGTCCTCATCACCGTCGATCACCCGGACCGCTTTCCGGTAACAACGGCCACGCAATATGCGTCGGCCTCTACGCTCAACGTGACCGGTACGGTTAATCCGGATGTCTCCCGAACCATCCCGGTCATTTCGATAGCCTCAGGGCGTGTGGTTGCGATTCATACCCAGATCGGCGCCTTGGTCAAGAAGGGCCAGCTGCTCATGGAGGTGCAGAGTACTGACATCTCCAACGCCTTCGATCAATACCTGAAGGCGGTCAATGATGAGCGACTGGCGCATACGCAGGATGAACGAGCCAAGATACTCTATGAAAAGGGCGCGATCGCCAAGAGCCAGCTGGAAATCGCGGACGATGCCGAGCAGGACGCCCAGACGGATCTGACGGCGGCAGAGCAACAGTTACATTTTCTCGGTGTCGACCCGGCCCATCCTTCGTTAACGGCCAAAGTCTATTCCCCGGCGACCGGGGTGGTGATCGCGCAAAACGTCACCAACGCGGCGGCGACTGGAGTGACCTTCGCGGGATCGGCCACCGCCTTCACCATCGCCGATCTCTCCCAGGTGTGGATCATCTGCGATGTCTACGAGAACGATCTGCCGATGGTTCACGTTGGGCAGACGGCAGATATCCGGTTGAACGCCTATCCCGATCGTGTGGTCACCGGGACCATTGGTGAGATCGACGCCGTTCTTGATCCCAGCATTCGCACCGCGAAGGTTCGCATTCAGGTGCCGAATACTGACCAACGGATGCGCATCGGTATGTTTGCCACGGCTACCTTTCACGGACGCCGGCCTCTGGACCACACGTCGGTGCCCGCCGCCGCTATCCTCCATCTGCACGATCGGGACTGGGTCTATGTGCCGGTGCAGGGGGGAAGTTCAGGCGGGTGGGAGTTGTCGGTGGCGCCATGCTTCCTGATGGAATGCAGGAGGTCACCTCCGGGCTCGCTGTGGGTCAGCAGGTAGTGAGCAGGGCGCTTGAATTGCAGAACACGGTGGACCAGTAATGATTCGTGGTCTGGTTGATTTTGCACTTAACAACCGGTTCATGATCCTGGCGATTGCCATTCTCCTGTTCATCTGGGGGGCCATCTCTTTTCATAATCTGCCGGTGGAGGCGTATCCCGATGTAGCCAACAACTACGTCGAGGTGATTACGCAGTGGCCCGGGCGCGCCGCCGAAGAGGTGGAGCAGCAGGTTACGGTGCCCATTGAAGTCTCGATGGCCGGCATCCCGCACATGCAGCATCTGCGCTCCTTTTCGCTGGCCGGCCTTTCCGACGTCAAGATGATCTTCGATGATGAGTCGATCAACGACTGGAATCGCGAAAAGGTTCTGGAACGGCTTTCCGAGGTAACGCTGCCTGCGAATCTACAGCCGCAGATCGGCTCCGATTGGAGTCCTGTCGGACAGATCTACTGGTACACACTGCATAGCACCAATCCCGAGTACGACAACATGGAGTTGAAGTCGATCGAGGATTGGACGCTGGAGAAGCAGTTCAAGTCTGTGCCCGGTGTCGTCGATGTCTCCAGCTTTGGCGGGATGACGCGCGAATACCAGGTGCGCGTCGACCCCAGCAAGCTCATCGCATACGGGCTGAGCATCGGCCAGGTGGAGCAGCAGCTGGCTAATAACAATATCAATGCCGGCGGCAGTTTTATTGAGCAGGGGCAGCAGCAAGTCAATGTCCGTGAGGTGGGGCTCTATCGCAGCGTCCAGGACATCCAGAATACGCTTCTCAAGACAAGCAACGGAACCGCGCTGCGAGTGAAGGATATCGCCGAAGTGGTGCAGGGGCCGAAGATCCGCCTGGGCCAGATCGGCAAGGCCATTCGTCATGTCGACGGAAAAATTATCGATGACGGCGACGTGGTCGAGGGTATCGTTCTGCTGCACAAAGGGGACGACTCCGACTCGACGCTGGTCGGCATCCACGCCAAGGTCAACGAGCTGAATAACCTCATTCTGCCCAAGGGCGTCAAGGTCATTCCCTTTCTCGACCGCAGCGATTTATTGCACTACACCACGCACACGGTGCTGCACAATCTGACCGAGGGCATCATCCTGGTGGTGATCATTCTCTTTCTCTTCCTGGGGAATGTTCGCGGCGCCATTATCGTTTCACTCACCATCCCTTTCTCCCTGCTATTTGCCTCCATCTGCCTTGATCTGGTTCATATCCCGGCCAACCTGCTGTCGCTGGGGGCGCTCGATTTCGGCATGGTGGTCGACGGCGCTGTGGTTATGGTGGAGAACATCGTCCGTCATCTCGGCCGCCGGCGCTCTGACAGTACCAGCCCCAGCGAGCAGATTCGTGAGGCGGCTCACGAGGTACAACGCCCGGTCTTCTACGCCATCGGCATCATCGTGACCGCCTACCTTCCCATCTTTACCTTGCAGGCGGTGGAGGGGCGGTTGTTCAAGCCCATGGCGTGGACGGTGGCGTTTGCTTTGCTCGGTGCGTTGATCTTCTCCATGTTGATTGCGCCCGTGCTGTCGAGCTTCCTCTTCTATAAGGGTGCGCGCGAATGGCACAACCCGGTGATGAGCTGGCTCACTGATCGCTATCGCCATGCCGCGACCTGGGCCATTGAACATCGTTACGTTACCGTCGGCGTCGCTGTGGGCGCGCTGGTGCTGGCGGGTTTTCTCGGCTTGAGTGGAGTGATTGGCTCTGAGTTTCTGCCTCACCTGGATGAAGGCGCGATCTGGGTTCGCGGCACTCTGGCTCCCAGCACCGGCCCGACCACGGGCGTGGCCACCATGGATAAGGCACGGGTCCTTCTGGCTTCATTTCCAGAGGTTACGGACGTGGTGAGCCAGGTGGGACGGCCCGACGACGGCACCGACACCACGGGCTTTTTCAACACCGAATATTTTGTCGATCTGCTGCCCAAGGCTAAGTGGCGGCCCGCCTTCCATCAAAACAAAGACGAATTGATTGGCGCCATGGATCGCGAACTGGAGAAGATGCCAGGGGTGATATGGAACTTTTCCCAGCCCATCTCGGACAACGTAGAGGAGGCGGTCAGCGGCGTCAAAGGAGAACTGGCAGTCAAGCTCTACGGCGATGATCTGAAGTTGCTGGAGCAAAAGACGAACGAGATCGAAGGCATCATGAGCCAAATCCGGGGTGTCCAGGACCTCGGAATCTTCCGCGTCATCGGTCAGCCTAGCCTGAACTATGTTGTTGACCGGGAAGCAGCAGCGCGCTTTGGTATCAATGTGGCCGACGTGCAGGATGCCATTCAGACCTCGGTGGGCGGAGGCGCGGTTAGCCAGGTGCTGCAGGGCGAAGCGCGCTATGACCTGGTGGTTCGCTACCAGAAACCCTATCGAGACACCAAGGAAGCGATTGAAGATATTCGCCTGCTGGCCCCTTCCGGCGAACGGGTCTCGTTGGCCCAGTTGACGCAGGTCAAGGTGGAAGATGGCGCCGAGGAGATCTATCGCGAGGCCAACCAGCGCTACGTCGCGATCAAATACAGCGTCCGCGGCCGCGATCTGGGCAGCACCGTGGAGGAAGCGATTGCCAAGGTGAACGCCCAGGTAAAGCTACCCCCGGGCTACCATCTTGATTGGGCGGGCGAATACCAGAGCCAGAAGAGAGCAGACAAGAGATTGATGCTGGTCTTGCCCATCACCATCACTATCATTTTCATCATTCTTTACACCATGTTCCGGTCGGCGAAGTGGGCGCTGCTCATTTTGTGCAACGTGGCCATGGCTCCGGTCGGCGGGATGCTGGCGCTGTTATTCACGCACACCAACTTCAGTGTTTCTTCCGGGGTTGGTTTTCTGGCACTGTTCGGCGTTTCGGTGCAAACCGGCGTCATCATGCTGGAGTACATCAATCAGCTGCGGGTGCGCGGGCACTCGATTGAGGAGTCCGCGGTTGAAGGCGCTGTGCTCAGACTTCGGCCCATCATGATGACCATGCTGGTGGCCACGCTGGGTCTGTTGCCGGCGGCTACCTCGCATGGCATCGGGTCGGATTCGCAGCGTCCCTTTGCCATCGTCATTGTGGGTGGCCTGATCGCCGCGCTGTTGATGAGCGTCTTTCTGCTGCCAACGCTTTATGTATGGATCGCGGGTGACCGGGATGTGCTCCCGACACCGGAAACGGAGTTTGAGAATTGAACTCCAGCAGACTGAGCACGTTTGCGGTGTTGCTTTGCCTGGCAGGGCAAGTAGTCTACGCGCAGGCCCCGCCACCAGCTCCCGTCCTACCTCCTGCAGCGCCCATCAGCATGCAGCAGGCCGTGGATATGGCCTTGGCGCACAATCCGGTGCTGCTGTCAGCGCAGCTGAATGTGCTCTCCATGAAGGGGCAGGAGGTTGAGGCCGGGCTGCGCCAGAATCCAGACTTCGCGTTCTCTGGCGAGAATGTCTCCATTCCGACCACCAACCCTGCGGGCCCTTATTTCTACAGCGGGTCCCTCTCCCGCTTATTCGAGCGGGGGCAGAAACGGCGCTGGCGCCTGGATAGCGCGCGGGCAACGACCGCCCAGACCGATGCGCAGTATCACGATCAGATAAGACAGGCGACGCTCCAGGTAAAGCAAGACTTCACCAATTTAGTACTGGCCAAAGCGGTCTTGAAGCTGGCGCAGGATAATCTGAGCAGCTTTCGCCATGTATTGCAGATCAGCCTGGATCGCTACAACGCGGGAGACATTGGCAAACTGGATTATGAGCGGCTGGATCTGCAGTTGGCGCAGTATGAGTCAGACGAAACCAATGCGGAGATGAACCTGGTGCAGGCCAGCGACCAGTTGCAAACCTTGTTAGGCATAGGCCAGCCCAGCCGCAGCTTCGATGTCACTGGAGATCTTGTGCCGCCGCCGCTGTCGGCAACGCTGCCCGACCTGGAGCAGAAGGCGCTGACGGCGAGGCCCGATTACCAGGCTGCGCAGGCAGCGGTGCGGGTGGCGGATGCCAATGTGAAGATGGCCTACGCCAACGGAACCACGGACCCCACGCTGGAGGGCGAATACGACCGCAGCGGCGACTACAATTCATTCGGCTTCAGTGTCAGCATTCCACTGCGGATTTTCGATCGTAACCAGGGCAACAAAGACACCAGCAAGTACCTGGCGCAGGCGAGCCGTTTCGGCCAGGTGGCGGCGCAGAACCAGGTGTACTCCGATGTGGATCAGGCATGGATACAATACACCACTTCGAAGGTGCTTTCCGATCGCTACAACGGGCACTATCTCGCCGAATCGAAGGATGTGTTGTCGATCGCGCAGTTTGCCTACGAGCGCGGCGGGATTGCTTTGCTTGATTATCTGAGTGCTCTGCAGGATGACCGGACCACTGCCCTGAACGGGCTGAATTCCTACGCGCAAACGTGGCTGGCGATCCACCAGTTGAGCTTTGCCAGCGCTAGTGAAGTTGCGCCGTAGTGGTCTGCGGTGGTGGGAGCGCTCGACTCGGGAGGACTCTGTGTCTTAACAGAACTCATTAGGAGCTGGACGGGTGCCCCACCATAGCTTTTGCGAAATCGATCAGCTAAAAGCAGTCGAAACATACATTTTCGGCCCAGGTACGCTGGGGCGAACCTGGGGCACCCGTCCAGTTCCTAATGGGTCCTGTTAGGGGACAGAGTCCGTCGAGAATCAATCACAGGCTCTTGGCTTCGAGTTCGGCCCAGCGTGTGTACAACTCATCAAGAGCGTGTTGCGCCTGCTCCATGGCGAGCAGGGCTGCTTGTAGCCGCACGGCATCGGTGGCCACCGCGGGGTCTTCGACGACTGCGCGCTCTTGGGCGACGCGCTCCTCGGCGGCGGTCACTCGATCTTCTATAGCTCGCGAACTCGCGCGCTTCCAGGTAGGAGAGCTTCTTTTTTGTAGCCGGGCTTCGCTTTTCCTGCTGAGCAGGCGGCTTGAGCTCCTGCTGCGGCTCAGCCTGCCACGCCTCCCATTGCCCGTAATCGGCGAAGCGCTCTGCATTGCCGCGCCCGTCCAGTCCCAGCACACTGGTGCAGACCCGGTCGAGCATGTAGCGGTCGTGAGTGACCAGCACCAGTACTCCGCGAAACTCCAGCAGGCTTTCTTCCAGGATCTCCAGGGTCGGGATATCGAGGTCGTTGGTGGGCTCGTCCAGCAGCAGCAGGTCAGCGGGTTCCAGCATCAGTCGGGCGATCAGTACGCGTGCCCGCTCGCCACCCGACAGCCGCCCCACGGGTTGATTGAGCTGATCGCCGGTGAACAAAAATCGTGCCGCCCAGGAGGCAACATGAATGACCCGATCCTGATAGATCACCGAATCACTGTCGGGAGCTAATGCCCGCCGCAACGTGACCTCCGGTTCCAGAATGCGATTCTGGTCGAAGTAGACGGTGCGCAGCGCGGTCGCTCGTTTGATCCCACCATCGAGCGGTTCAATCTCGCCGCGGAGCAGCTTCAGCAGGGTCGTCTTGCCGCTGCCATTGGGGCCCACCAGGCCCACGCGCATGCCTGCGGTGAGCACAAAGTTTAGGCCGGCGAAGAGGGTGCGTCCGTTGAAGCCATAGCTCAGGTTTTCGAGTTCCACCAGTCGCTTGGTCTGGCGGTCCGTGGCGGAAAATTCAATGGATGCGGTCGCGGTGCGGTTCCGGCTGGAAACCTCCGCCAGCTCGCCGATCAGCTCGTTGGCCCGGTCGATCCTGGCTTTGGATTTTGTGGTGCGCGCTTTCGGACCGCGGCGCAGCCAATCAATTTCCGTGCGCACCCGGTTGGCAAGGGCATCCTGCTGCTTGGCCTGGGCCTCGAGGAAGGCTTCCTTCTTGATCAGGAACGCGCTGTAGTTGCCGTTTACACGCAGCAGGCCATCAGGATAGGCGCGGTTCAGCTCCACCGTTTCTGTGCAGACGTTCTCCAGGAAGTAGCGGTCGTGGCTGACCACGACGCAGGCGAATGACGAGGTATTGAGCAAGGCTTCCAGCCATTCGATCCCGCTCAGGTCAAGATGATTGGTGGGCTCGTCCAGTAGGAGAACATCGGGCTGCTGCACCAGGGCCTCGGCAATGGCCAGCCGCTTGCGCCAGCCGCCGGAGAGGCGGGATGCATCGGCGTTAATGTCCTCAAAGCCGGCGCGGCCCAGCGTTTCCGCGATGCGTCCTTCCCACTCTGCCGGTGGTGCGGCGATGCGCTTCAGCGAGGCTTCGAGGACCATCCGGATGGTTGTGCCGGCGGCGAATTCAGATTGCTGCGCCACATAGGCCAAGCGGGTGCGCTTGCGTGCCGCGACCTCGCCGCTATCGGGTTCGATCTCACCCGCGAGGATGCCAAGCAGCGTTGATTTACCCGAGCCATTGGGGCCGATGAGCCCGATGCGGGCGCGCTCTTCGACGGTGAAGGCGACGTTGCGTAAAAGCGGGTCGGCCCCGAACTGTTTCGAGATTCCTTGTGCATTGAGGATTGGGGCCAATGGGAAGATGGGTCCTTTATTAAAACTCTGGATGCGCAACAAACACCCAAGATCATTGGCAGGGACGGCGTTACCGTGCGGCTGCAGTCGCGGTCATGTATTCCTCGTACGGTCCCTTGAAGTCGTCGATGGTGCCTTGATCGAAGTGCCAGATGCGGGTCGCCACTTCGTCGATTAAATCGTGGTCGTGCGTGACCAATAGCACCGTGCCTTCATAGCGTTGGAGGGCGATATTCAGCGCATTGATCGCCTCCAGATCGAGATGGTTCGTCGGCTCGTCGAGGATGAGGATGTTCGGCTTCAGCAGCATCAAGCGGCAGAAGATCAGCCGCGCTGCCTCGCCACCGGAGAGGGCCTCGGTCTTCTTTAGCCCTTCCTCGCCGCTGAACAACATCTGCCCCAGCAGACCGCGAATGTCTTCTTTGGTAACCCGGGGATCGAATTGATGCAGCCAGTCGGAAATCGTGACGCCCTTTTCAATAGAGCCGGTGTGGTCCTGAGGGAAGTACCCGATCTGCGCCTCGTGTCCCCACTTTACCGATCCCTGGTCGAGGGCGAAACCGGGCTCGGCCTGCTCCATCTTCACCAGCAGCGACTTGAGCAGCGTCGTCTTCCCCAAACCGTTGCGGCCCATCAGACAGACCTTTTCGCCGCGCATCACGGCCGCGCCGAAGTCGTTAATGACCCGCTGGTCTCCGTACGACTTGGTCAGGTGCTCGAACTCCAGGATGTGCTTGCCCGAAGGACGCAGCAGATCGAAACGAATGTAAGGGCGTTGGATATTCGAACGCGCCAGCTCGGTGGTTTGCAGCCGCTCCACTTCTTTCTTACGCGAGGTCACCTGGCTGGAACGAGTGCCGGCAGAGAAGCGCGCGATGAACTCGTTCAACTGCGCGATCTTCTTATCCCGCTGGGCGTTTTGCGATTCCAGGCGGGAGCGGACCTGGGTCTTGGCCAGCACCATCTCATCGTAGCCGCCGGTGTAGGTGATGATGGTTTCGTAATCGATGTCCGCGATGTGCGTGCATATGCTGTTAAGAAAGTGCCGGTCGTGCGAAATGGTGATGAGCGAACCCTGGAATTCCAACAGAAAGTTCTGCAGCCAATGCACCGAGTCAAGATCGAGCGAGTTCGTCGGCTCGTCCAGCAGTAGCCCCTGGGGCTTGCCAAAAAGCGCCTGCGCGAGCAACACGCGCACCTTTTGGCCGCCCTGCAACTCGCTCATCTTGCGGTCGTGGAACTCGTCGGGAATATCCAGCCCCTGGAGCAGGATGGCGGCATCGCTCTCGGCCGTGTAGCCGTCTTCCTCGCCCACAATGCCTTCGAGCTCGCCCAGCCGCATGCCGTCTTCGTCGGTCAGTTCGGCCTTCTCGTAGATGGCATCGCGCTCTTCCAGAGCCTTCCACAGGCCCTTGTTGCCCATGATGACGGTATCGATGACCCTGTACGCGTCGAACGCGTACTGGTCCTGGCGCAGTACGCCGAGTTTTTTGGGCCGGACCACGGTGCCCTTCTGGGGGTCCAACTCACCCGACAGGATCTTCATGAAGGTGGATTTGCCCGCGCCATTCGGACCGGTAAGGCCATAGCGGCGACCGGCAATGAACTGGGTCGAAACCTCTTCGAACAGGAGCTTGGCTCCATAACGCATAGTTACATCGGTGACAGAAATCATGATTCAGGCTCTTATTTTCTTAGATTCACTTCTATTTTCGCAGATTCGAGGAGCTGCTAGAAGATGCGCGACAGGATCTGGTTGGCCGCTAACGCCGCCACGTAGGCAAGTCCCGTCATGTATAAAAACTGCACCGCCGGCCACTTCCAGCTATTGGTTTCGCGCCGCACCACGGCCAGGGTCGAGGTGCACTGCATGGCGAAGGCGAAAAACACCACCAGGGCGATTGCACCGCCGATGGTCATATCGTGCCGCAGTGCCGCCTGCAGGCCCACGGACTGGGTCGCGGGGTCGGCGCCATAGAGGGTACCCAGGGTGCCTACGATCACTTCGCGCGCGATGATCGAGGAGAGCAGCCCGATGCCGATTTTCCAGTTGAAGCCGAGCGGGTGTATGACCGGCTCGATGAAATGGCCCAGCTTTCCAATCACACTCTCGGTCAACGGCGCGATCGTACCGTGATGAAAGGGCACGATGCTTAGCAGCCACAGTACAAACGTAACCGCCAGGATTACGGTTCCGGTCTGGGCAACGAAGACCCTTCCACGATCCAGCAGCCGCAGCCCGATCGAGCGCAGGGTCGGCCACCGGTACTGTGGCAACTCCAGGATGAAGGGCGCCGCATTGGCTTTGAGAATAGACGACTTGAGAATGCGCGCCGTGGCCAGCGCAGCCAGAAAGCCGAGCAGGTAAAGACTCAACATCACCGCTGCGCGCAGGCCGAAAAAGTTGCCCAGGATAGGCCGGTTGGGAATAAACGCGGCAATAATCAGCGTGTAGATAGGCAGCCGGGCCGCGCAGGTCATGAACGGGGCCACCAGGATGGTGGCCAGCCGGTCGCGCTTGTTTTCAATGGTCCGCGTGGCCATAATCGCCGGCACTGCGCAGGCGTAGGCGGAGAGCAGCGGAATAAACGCCTTGCCGTTCAACCCAATCGATCGCATCACGCGATCGGCGATCAGGGCGGCGCGCGCCAGGTAGCCGGAGTCTTCAAGCACGCCGATTACCAGAAAGAGCAGCAGGATCTGGGGCAGGAAGACCAGCACCGCCTGTACACCATTCCAAATCCCGTCGCGCAGTAGCACCTGCAGCCAAGGCACGGGCAGGTAGCTGACCACCGCTGCGCCTGCCTTGGTAAAGATCTCAGTGAGCCAATCGCTCAGCGGAAGACCGGCGGCGAAGACCACCTGAAAGACTCCGATGACGACGGCTAGAAAGATCAGGGGGCCCCAGATTTTGTGCAGCAGCACGGCATCGAGCCGGCGGGTCCAATTGGACGAGTTCGGAGCCTTGTACTTGGTGCGCGAGCTTACCCCGCTGGCCCACTGATGGCAGGAGGCGGCATTTTGCAAGACCGGCAGCTGCATGGGCTGGAGCCGGAGTTCCAGGGGCTCAGAGAGGCGGACCAGAAAGCGGGAGATGGCGTCGAATCCGGTGCCCTTGGTGGCACTGATCATGGCCACCGGAGCACCCAGCTCGCGGGCCAGGGCCAGGGGATCGATCTCACCCCCGCGCGCCGTCATCAGGTCAGACATGTTCAACAGCACCAGGGTCGGCAAACCCATGGCCAGCACCGGAGCAGCCAGCATCAGCTGGCGGTTCAACTGCAATGCATCCAGCACCAGCAGCACTGCGTCCGGAGCCGGAGTGCCGGGCATGTTGCCCTGCAGCACATCGACCGCGACCCGGGCGTCTTCAGAATAGGAATGGAGGCTGTAGATGCCGGGCAGGTCGATCAGCGTCAACTCGCGATGGCCGATACCGCTCATGCGGGCGGAATGCTGCTCCACGGTGACCCCGGGATAATTGGCTACCTTCTGGCGCAGGCCGGTCAAGCGATTGAAAAGAGTGGACTTACCGGAGTTTGGCGGGCCGATGAGGGCTACCGTGCTGATCTTGCCCGCGACCCTGGGCTGGGACGACTCGACGGCGACGCCGCCGCCGGGGCGCAATGGCTCATCGCGCGTCCTTTCGGACGGCCTCAAAGACGCTATGGACGGAAATGAATTTGGCTGTCTCTTTGCGCAACGCCACTTCGGCCCCATCCACGCAATACACGGTCGGATCACCGGCCGGCGCGCGGCGCAGCGCCAGCACCCGGCTCTCCGGGACGAAGCCCAGATGCATAAGCTGACCCTGGATTTCCTCCGGGAGCTCGAGCGTTGCCAGGGTCGCACAGGAACCAATGGCGAGATCGCTCAGCGCAGTCGATGCAAGCGTGCGGGGCATAGAAGTAGGGGTCGTCCTCGCGATCCGGGGGGAAAGTGACCAAATGCGACCGTTGAGGTCGCATATCTAACTATACGGCTAGGCCGCGCTGCTGACAATCCCTGATCGGGAAGGCGAAATGCCGATTTGTGGTTACCGTTGGCTATTGCAGCAACTGCCTGTCCGGCGGCGTAGAATGCGGCCATGACGATTGAAGAATTCCGTGCTTCTCTGCGCGAGGGGGTGCCTCCGGCGGGCCTGTCGCCCCTGCTCCAGGCTCTGTGGTGGGATGCCCGGGGAAATTTCGATCGCGCCCATGACATTGCCCAGGACGACGAGTCCGGACAGGAGGCGGCTTGGGTTCATGCCTATCTCCATCGCAGGGAGGGAGATAAGGAGAACGCGGGGTACTGGTACAAGCGGGCGCACCAGCCCCATCCTGAAACGTCGCTGGATGACGAGTGGCGGCAGATCACCACTGTGCTGTTGCACCGCCACGGGAATTAGCTTCGCTGATTCAGTCTCACTCTGCGGGGAAAGAAAATAACGCAGCCGTTCTGATTCCGCTGCGAACGCCTCATGGAACGCCTTCTCTGAAGGTGGCTGCCCGCTGACAAAGCCCGGATTGATGGTGAGCTCGTTGCCGCGGCCCAACACATTGACCCACCCGATCACATCCGCTCTCCATAACAGAGGAAGAGCGTAGTACCCCAGCTTGCGTTTCGCCGGTGGCGTGTAAGCTTCGAAGCGGTAGGGCCAGCCCCAAAAGTGCTCGAATCGCCGCCGATCCCAAACCAGCGGATCGAAGGGCGCGAGAAATCGAACTACCTCTTCCGGCTCGCTGCGCTTCAGCCGGCCGCTGGGCCACACATAGCGCACTCCGTCGGCCACGGCGCTCTCCAATGCCCCAGACTTCAAGAGAGAGGCAACCGCACCTTTTCTTCCCGCCAGGTCTGGCGCGGAATATCGCAGGTGCTGGACCGCCGCGCGCAGACTGCTCTCCGGCAGCGGCGTGAGGATGCTGGCGATCAATAGCACCAAGCGGCGAAGGCGCTCGGCTGGGTCAAGTGGTTCGTGGGTAATGATTGCGCGCTGATATATCTTGATCCCGTTCACCCGGCCGGCGATGCGCATCAGGCCCATGTAGTGAAGCCTCTCCAGGGTCCGGGTGGTCGATTTCGAAGATCCGCCCCATGCGTTTATCTCCAGGCTCTTGCCCAGGTGCGCTTCCAGTTCCCGTGGGTGGAGGTGCTTTTGATTGGCAACAATGTCGAGTACCTTCTGCTCTGCGCGGGTGAGCGCCCGCCGTTTTTTTCGGGGATGGAGAAGTTGCCAGGTCGCGATCGGCATGAACCCATAGGCGTAGAGGTAGTCCTCTTCGAGCTTGAGGGCGCGATAGTTCCGATCCAGGTCGCCTGCCCGGTAGTGGGTGACGCGATGACGCAGAATCAAATCCTGAGCCCGCGCCGGGGAACGAATGGGGTCGGCTTGAATGAAACCGATGCGGGCAATCGCCCGGCGCAGCGTAGTCTCGGGGAAGAGAGAAGATGCGATTGCGTGACGGCGTAGATCGCTAAGCGTGATGTTCATCCCGCCAGTCCGCCCGCTTCGCACTTCAATTCCTCTAACCGCCGCTCGAGAAATCGTCGCGCCGGTTCCTGCCGCGCAAGCCTGAGCGACTGCTCGTACGCGGCACGCGCTTGTGCTGTTCTGCCCAGCCGCCGATTCAGGTCGGCGAGCGCGGAGTACGCCAGGTAGTAGTCCTCGGAGCTCACCGCGCTCGAGAATAGCCTCGATAAGCGAGAGTCCCGCCGAAGGACCATCCCGCATGGCCACCGCCACTGCGCGGTTCAACTCAACCACAGCGGATGGATTTGCCGCCAGCAGCACGTCGTACAGGCCAACGATTTGCGCCCAGTCGGTCGCGGCGCTGTTGGGGGCCTCGGCATGCACCGCCGCAATGGCCGCTTGCAAGCGTATAGGATCCGATTCGCCGCGATGACAAGGCGCGCTTCACCAATGCGGATCCCTCCGCAATCTGCTCCTGGTTCCAAAGCGAGCGATCCTGATCTTCCAGCAGCACCACATCGCCCTCCGCCGACGAACGCGCGGCGCGGCGTGATTCCTGCAGCAACATCAAGGCCAACAATCCAACAGCCTCGGGCTCCGGCAACAGCTCCACCAGCAGCCGTCCAAGACGGATGGCTTCGATCGAGATATCCGCCCGCGTAAGCGACCCGCCCGATGAGGCGGAATATCCTTCGGTGAACAACAGGTAGATGACACGCAGCACGGTATCCAGCCGCTCCGGCAGATCGGTTTCTGAAGGAACTTCGTAGGGAATGCGCGCATCGCGGATCTTGCCCTTGGCGCGCACAATGCGCTTGGCAATGGTGGGGGCGGCGGTGAGAAAGGAGCGGGCGATTTCCTCGGTGGTAAGGCCGCACACTTCCCGCAGCGTGAGCGCGATCTGGGCATCGGGCGGCAGGGCAGGGTGGCAACAGGTGAAGATCAGCCGCAGCCGGTCGTCTTCGATGCTTTCGTCATTCCATTGCGCGGGGTCGTTGGTTACCCCATCCAAATGGTGCTCAAGCTCGGTGAGCGTGGCGTCGAAGCGGGCGCGCCGGCGCATGCCGTCGATGGCTTTAAATCGTCCTGCGGAGACCAGCCAGGCACGGGGATTCGCCGGAACCCCTTGTTGCGGCCATTGTTCCACCGCGGCAACGAAGGCATCGTGCATAGCTTCTTCGGCGCGGTCGAAGTCGCCCAGCAGACGGATGAGCGTGGCCAGGACGCGGCGCGAGTCGGAGCGGTAGACCGCATCCACCATCGCGCGCGCGTGCATCGTCCTCGGCCTTCTGCGGCAGGCCCATCGGCGGCTCCTGATCGACCTCCATCATATCTGGAGCCGCCTGAAGAAAGAGCTGCTCCTGTTTACGGTTTGCTGCGGTCAATTCCTTGATCGGCCGTACTTCAATCCCCCCAGCCGGATCGCCGGAACTTTCGCGGCCAATTGGATGGCCTCATTCAGGTCCTGCGCCTCAATCAGAAGGAATCCGCCGATGTGCTCGTTGGTCTCGGCGAAGGGTCCGTCGGTGACGGACACTTTGCCGCTTCGCACCCGCACGACGGTGGCCGTGCTCACGGATTCCAATGCCTGGGCCGCTAACAGGTGACCCTTCTTTTTGAGAGTGTCGTCAAAGGCCAGGCTCTCGTCATCCAGCTCTTGCGCCTCTTTCTCCGACATCGCATTCAGCTTCTTCTCGTCAACCAAAACCATGCACAGGTATTTCATTCTGTTTCCTCCGCAATTCGTGTTACGTAAGATAGTCGTTCAAGAGAGCCGGAAATGGACAATCGACCCGGGAATTTATTGGTACTTTTTTGGCCGGCCTTGCGCTCTATACTCGAGGGTGAGGAATCTCATGGCCGCATTGATGGACGCGATCAGCGTCAAGCGCAAAAGTGTATTCGAGTTTGAAAATATCCCTTACTCCTGTCTCGAGGTCGAAGTGCACTCCCCCACCGCTCGCGGCGGTCAGACCCTGGTGCGCATAAAAATGCGCAACCTGCTTACCAGCGCGGTCTTTGAAAAGACCTTCAAGGCGGGCGACAAGTTCAAGGAGCCGGACCTGCAGTTGGTTCCGGCCTCCTATCTGTACAGCGATGGCGAGGGTTCTCATTTCCTGGACCAGGAAAGCTTCGAGACCCTCACTCTTACGGAAGGGCTGGTGGGGAATGCATTGGAGTTGCTGATCGAAGGCGCATTGCTGCAGATGCATATCTACAACGGCAACCCCATCGGTCTGCAGCTGCCGCTATTCGTTGAGCTGAACGTTGCCTACACCGAACCGGCGGTGAAGGGCGACTCCTCAGCCGGCAGCGTGACCAAGCTTGCCCGGCTGGAGACGGGACTTGAGATCCGCGTCCCGCTCTTTATTAAAGAAGGGGAGAAGGTGAAGGTGTCTACCGAGAACCGGGAGTTTGCGGGGCGGGCTTGAGTTAGATGGGGCTTTAACAGGCTGAAAAGTCAGGTATTCGAAGGGTACGGGCTTTTAGAGGCTGCGGCCGCTTGGAGCGGAAGGCTTCCCTCAGCGGCTAAAGCCGAATTCATTGCAAAGCATTTACGTACGGGCTAAAGCCCGTACCCTTCAAAGACTGGAGTTTTTCAGCCTGTTTAGCCCGTACCCTTCGACCAGCGGGTTCAACTATCGGCCGGAATGGTCATGCGAGCTGGCTTCTGCGCCGGCCAGCGCGAGAGTTGATGACGCCTCTGGTGGATATTGGGCTAAGTGGTCCAGGGCGCTTTGCATTTCCAGCAGAAGCTCGTCGGCCATGGCTCGCGTGAAGCCGTGGCGGACCAGGATGCGCTGGATCACGAGATCTTCGCGGTTGGGTGGCATGGAATAAGCAGGAACCAGCCAGCCGCGCTCGCGCAATCGATCGGCGTAGTCATAGAGGGTGAAGCTCGAGGATACGGGGTCCTTCAGCTCCCAGCAGAGGCCGGGGATGCCTCCGTGGCCGTCGTAAATAATTTTGAAGGGCCCGAAGGCGCCGATCTTTTCCGCGAGATAGCGGCCCAGCGCATAACAACCGTTTTGTATCTGCGCGGTAGCCCTCTTTGCCGAGACGTAGAAAGTTGTAGTACTGGCAGATGACTTCGCCGCCGGGCCGGGAGAAGTTCAGCGCGAAGGTGGGCATGTTGCCGCCGAGGTAGTTGACCTCAAAGATCAGTTCCTGGGGAAGGTCCTGCTTTTCCCGCCACAGGGCCCAGCCAACGCCCAGCGGGGCCAGACCAAATTTATGGCCGGAGGCATTGATGGATTTTACTCGCGGCAGGCGGAAGTCCCAGAGAAGGTCCGGCCGCACGAAGGGCGCGAGGAAGGCGCCGCTGGCTCCGTCGACGTGGATGGGGATGTCAAGCCCGGTCTCAGCCTGCAGCTTGTCAAGGGCGATGCTGATCTCGTGCACCGGCTCGAATTGCAGAGTAAACGTCACTCCGAGCGTAACGATCACGCCGATGGTGTTTTCGTCACAGCGTTTGATCACTTCTTCCGGGGTAAGCAAAAGGCGTTCGCCTTCCATGGGGACTTCACGGATTTCGACGTCGAAGTAGCGGCAGAACTTGTGCCAACAGACCTGCACCGGGCCCATGATGAGGTTCGGAGCATCGGTGGCTTTGCCTTGGGCGCGTTGGCGTTTGCGCCATTTCCACTTGAGGGCCAGGCCGCCAAGCATGGCTGCTTCGCTGGAGCCGGTGGTGGAGCAGCCGATGGTGCTGGCGGCTTCCGGGGAGTTCCACAGATTCGCCAGCATGTGCACGCAGCGCTCTTCGATGGCGGCAGTCTGCGGATATTCATCCTTGTCGATCATGTTCTTGTCAGCGGACTCGTCCATGAGGTGCATGACTTCTGGTTCGATCCAGGTGGTGCAGAAAGTGGCGAGGTTTTGCCCCGAGTTGCCGTCGAGGATGAGCTGGTTGTGGATGGTCTGGTAGACGGTTTGCGGGTCCTGCTGGTCTACAGGGAACTCGTAGGTCTGGTTCTGGTCGTTCAGGACTTCGGATTCGAGTTGGCTGGTAGGGCCGGCTTTGAGCTCTTCGGTGTTGTGCAGGGCCATGGCTTCTCCTGTTTGTCCGCATCGGAAGTGTATTGGCTGGAGACCAGGGTGGGGAAGAAAAGATGGTGAATCGGAGCCCGCCAGAGTGCGGCGAAGTCCGGGCGCCTGCCCTTACTCCGCTTCACTCTGTGGTTGTCGATCCATACTCCGTTGGCTCCGGTGCTGTGCGACGAATTTGCCGGATGAAGACTGGCACCCAAATCGACCTCGGAGGAGGATTGGGCAGAGGCCTCTTTCCAGACACACGCCAGGGGCGTCCTTGGGCTCAAATCACAGGTCGTATGCTGGGATGAGCGGCAAGGAAGGCGTCGATAGCCGGGCTAAGGGCGGGTCCCAGAGCGCTCATTCCAGCACAGGTAAATCTCCGGTACTGGGAGGTTCTGGTGCGGAATGGTTGCTCATAAGTGGTTTTGATTCTCCAACGGGGAGGGAAATCCCCGCCTCTGATTGTTGTACCATATCCCCCTAGGGTATACGCAAGGAAAATGGCAACCAACGATAAAGAAAAACAGAAGCTCATCGCCCGCATTAAACGCATCCGTGGCCAGGTGGACTCGATCGAGCGATCGCTCACCACCGGAGATGATTGCGCCGACGTACTGATGCTGCTGGCAAACGTGCGCGGCGGCGTCAACAGCCTGATGGCCGAAGTGCTGGAAGATCATATCCGGTTGCACTTGCTGACATCAGAGAAGGATTCCGCTCCGCCCCACGAACTGGCGGAGGATCTCATTGACCTGGTCCGGGCTTATCTGAAATGAGAGCACCCGGTACGGGGGTTATGCACCGCTCGACACGGGAACCGGCTCCAATGGCGGACTTACTTCGTTGGTAACACCGTAACGATAAGGACCCAGCCGGCTAAGCAAGAGCAGCGCCAGAACCATGGCTGCGCAAAAGCCTGCCAGAGGGACGGTATAGGAATGGAAGCGGTCGTATCCCGCGCCCATCAGCAGCACCCCGGCTGCGCCTGCCAGCATGAAGGCGCCAAAGGTGAGTCCAAAGGCGGTACCGAAAGCGCGTAGGCCAAAGTAACGGCTGATCATGTAGCCCATGGTTTCCACTTCTGCTCCCATACCAAGGCCGACCAGAAACGAAGCAGCAAGAGCGAGCGTTCCGCTCGTGCCCGCCCACAACATGGCCATGCCCAGGGTGGTTGCCCCGTAAAAAAGGAGCGCAATCCGGGGAGCAAAAAAGTGGTCCAAAAGGTACCCGGAGCCCAGCCGGCCAACAATCAAAGCGGCTCCAATCAGGGAAGCAGCTAGGGCGGCTCCCTCTGCGCTCACACCGCGATCAGTAAAGATAACCGACATATGAAGGATGGCTCCATGCACGCAGGCCCCGGTTAGGGAGAAGATGCAGATCAACATCCAGAACACGGGGCTATGCCAGATCTCGTGCCAGGTCATGCCCTGTTTGCCTTGCGGCGACAGAAGCGAGCCTGGGGCGGTCTCGTCTCCATCCGGTTGCAGACCACGTTGCGCTGGGTCGTTCTGCAGCAGGGCGGCGATGATAGGCAGCGGCACAAGCAGGACTGCGCCTCCAAAGACCGCATAGGTGATCCGCCAGCCGAAGAGCGTGATCAACCGCTGGGCCAGAATGGGAACCACAACCGAGCCCACGCCAATGCCCAGCATGGACAGTCCCAGGGCAAGCCCGCGGCGGCGGTTGAACCAGTGCGAGATCACCACGCCGTACGGCACCGGCACCGGACCGCAGCTGAGGGCAATACCCAATATCGAGAAGAAGAGATAGAGCTGCCAGATGCTGTTCCCCACCCATAAGGCGGCGATCAGGATCAGGCCGTAGAACAGTGTCATCCAAATAATGACGCGCTTAGCCCCCAGGCGGTCGATGAGCACGCCGCAGAGGGGAATCGAAAGCGCGCCCGCCGTGTTCATCAGGGAAAATGCGAAGGACACGGCGGCGCGGCTGGCATGGAAATTGACCACCAGCGGTTTGAAGAACACACTAAAGGAGAATATGACGAGTGGTGCGCCGAGGAAGAGCCCGACGGCGCTGACGACTACGATCAACCAACCGTAAAAAACGCGTGGCCGCTTGCTGGTCATCAGGACTCCAGCCGCGAGGCGTTGAGTGCGGTCGCGGCAACACGGGGCCGGTTGCAAAGCGTGGGTAGTGGTTGAAAACGTATAGGTACGGGACGCCGCAGTCAACCGGCTATTGCTATGTAGGTACAGGGAGGCAACTCGCTGCTCCTATTACACCTCTAACCTTGACCGAGGAGAAACTATGTCCTTTGGCAAGTACCTTGCTTCTACTGCTTTCGCGGCTGCCCTGTTAAGCTGCGCAACTCTGGCTCCAGCCCAGGTTTCCATTAACATTGGAGTGGCGCCGGTATGCCCCTACGGCTACTTCGACTATGCTCCGTATGATTGCGCACCCTACGGCTACTATGGGCCGGATTGGTTTACGGGTGGGGTGTTCATCGGAGCCGGGCCCTGGTTCCACGGCCCCCACGGCTTTTATGGCCACGTCGACAATCGCTATGATCCTCGCCACGGCTACCATGGACCGATGCCCCCGCGCGGGGCACAGCAATTCAACCACTTCCAGGCTAACGAGGCGCATGATGCCCAAGGCCACGTAGGCAACGCTCCCCACGAAGGCGGTAATGAACATGCCCTACCTGGATATCACGGTGGTGGGGGCGCCCCTCACGGCGGTGGTGGCGCGCCTCACGGTGGCGGCGGCGGCGGCGAGGGTCATCACTAGAGCGCGGTCCAATTGATGCAATCAGCGAAATAAGACGCGTCCTGGAACTTAGGTCGCTCCGGCCGGTCCCCATCGATGCGGGGACCGGCAGATCTTTGCCTGGTCAGGAGTGTCGCAAGTGCGGGCGCTCGATTGCACGAAGCTGGGCCCCCGTCGTTCTCTTCGGAGTTTGTTTTCGGTCCAGGTTCTTCTATCCTGAAATGCGACGGACGGGTCGATTATGAATTCAGTTCGGCGTGCGGTCCTGGTTGTCTTTGCCATCGCTATAAACGCGCAGGCGCAAATGACCCCGGAAGGCGAACTCGTCGATTTCATCGCCGCTGAACAATAGCGTGGTTCCGTGCTGACGTACGCCCAGTCTTACGTCGACGATGACAACGAGAAGGTCTCTTATAAGGGCACCCTCTACGCCGGCATACATCACTTCAAACTGGACGAATGTAAAGTGACGGTTCGGGTCGCCATCCAGGACACATATTCAGGCGCTATCGAGCACAGAAACTTTGGGCGAGTTCACTTAGAGCAGACAGGGGAGCTGAGAGACGATACTGTCTATGAATATCGCTTTGACCTTGGTGAGCTCGGCGCGGATGCAGTCCACGCTCTGAGTGCGGTTCCAGCGCAGCTGAATAGCCATACCACCGTTCGTTGTGAGGAAGACCGCTCCTGCAATTTTTCCTGGATTCAAATCGCGGCGCCCGACACCGGAATTGCCGAAACCAGGACTGTCAACGGCATCCAGGACGTTGACTCAAAAGCCAAAGCAATCGTGCTACCGATGGCGTCGCCGGAGACGGCCGCCCAGGCGGCGAAGCTTTTCAGCGTGGCGATTCGTGCCTGTTCTGTAAACGCCAGCGCTCATCAATGATCGCTAGGCCAAACGCCTCATGCCACTCGTAAAGCGTTGAGTGTCGCGACGCTGTGCAGGCGCCCGCGATCAGGGTCGATCACAAGTTCAAGCTTGGTTACTGAATCCAGGTCGACCGCGTAGTCTTCGACCTCCTGCGGGGAACCATTTGGGCTAAAAGTCCACTGCTGGCGCACGATCTCACGATTTGTCTCGCCTGCGGAAGAGTAACGCAGCAGAAACTCCTGGGAGCGCTCCATCTTATGTTCGACAAAATGCAGGACGATGCGTCGAATACGTTGCGGCGCATCGAAAAGTATCGCGATGGTCTGCGCGCCGGGGCCGGCGGAGCGCCAGCCAAGCTCATTGAGCGTCGGGTTCGTACTGAGCGCGTTTTCGATGGGGAACGCCGGATCTTCTGATGTGAGCTGTACGCGAGCAATCGAGGTTAGATCCAGCCATTCGCCGCCTGCGGCCTCTGCGGCCACCGTTTTTTGTCCCACGATCTCTTTCCGCATCGCCACCTCGCTATTGCAAGATTAGCTTAACGGGTTTGAGGATCGCAGGTCACTATGTTCGATACCAAGGACGCGGAATTCGGGGTTCAACTCGCAGGCCGCGCGTATGGCCCGATTGGCCGTGAGTGCTCCGACATAAAAGCGCTTGGTGCGAGGGTAAGATGTGGGGGGGATGAAAGAATGGCTGCGCAGGATTACACAATAGGCTCTCATAAACTCTCCTGTTGGCTTGAGATGCAATTTAGAAAGACGAAATGCTGTTACAAAGGTACTGTCGTCGTACCAAACTGCGCACAGGAAATGCGGGCTACGAAGCATCACGGGTCCGTCTTGGGAAGCATTCCCAAATTGGGACACCTGCGGGCTTAGTTCGTGCCCAGGAACCGGCTAGTTTATTGAATCCGGTGAACGGTTCTGCTCCAGCGAGTTTCATCAAAGAAGTGAATGAACTCATGAAGGGTGGATTCTGCTTGCTGTGCCAACGGGGCCTCATCGGCGCCGGCCTCGGGGATCACAATCGACCAGTAGACGAAGAGGGGCCGCCCCAAGATATTCTGCCGCGGTAAAAATCCCCAGAATCGGCTGTCCATACTGTTGGTGCGGTTATCGCCCATCACGAAATAATTGCCGGAAGGTACGACCACGTCCGGGCCCTGCATGTGAGCGGGGAGGGTCGCGGACCATACCGCCGTAACTCCAGGCTCGGCAGAGGGATTCACGGAGGGGAAGTCGTCCACGTACGGGTCGTAGTTCGCGGATGTAGGCTTAGCGGCCTGAGGCTCGTCCTGGGCTACACCGTTGAGGTAGACGATGCCGTTGCGCAGATGAATGCGATCGCCGGGAATACCGATGACCCGTTTGACCACAAACATATGTTCGCCATTGGCTTCTTCGGTTGGCTTGTAGAAGACAACAATGTCTCCACGATGCACCTCGCGGTAGTGCATGAAGCCGGCCCAGTTTGCAGCCGGCGCCAGGGTCTCGCGTTCTACCACTACGTGATCGCCGGCCAGAAGCGTGCTGGCCATTGAGGATGAGGGAATCACGAAGTTCTGAAACACAAAGGTAAGCGCAAAGAGCCCCACCGCAAGGACACTGCAGGTGGATGCGAATCCTTCTGATGGCGTCTCCCGAGACTCGTTGCTCTTTAGTTCATGCTTGCTGCGCATTTGCCGGCCTCCGCAGGCAAAGTTTAGCACTCGAGCCTGTCATTCAGGAGGCTTGAAAATTTACCTATACGGCGTATAGTTAATTGGTATACAGTGTATAGGTGATGAAAGAAGCAGCCACGGCGGAGCGCATTGCCGAAGAAGCGCTGAAGATTCTGGAAAAGGAAGGCGAGGACGCGGTGAGTATGCGCCGCGTTGCCCAGGCGGTCGGTATTACTCCGATGGCCATCTATCACCACTTTCCAAAGCGAGAAGCGCTGCTCGATTTCGTAGTTGACCGGGAGTTCACCAAATTCCTCGGATACATCCAGGCTCGCCCTACGCGCGGTTCGTGGGAGGCTCGTCTGGCCGCCTGCATGGACTCTTACATTGACTATGCCTTCGCCCGCCCCTGCATCTTCGACTATGTTTTCTCGCAGCCGCGGGCCAATGCTCGCCGCTATCCGGATGACTTCCGCGCGCAGCGTTCGCCGACGCTGAACGCGGTCGCCGATCTCGTGGCTCAGGCCATGGATGCCGGATTTTTGAAACGTCACGACGTATGGGAGATTGCGTTACAACTCTGGGCGCTCGCCCACGGATACATCATGCTTTACCGCGCCGGACGTTTCCATTTGTCGGAAACGGAATTTCGTACGCTCACGCGCAATTCCATCAGGAGAATGATCCATGGTCTCAAGACCTAGCAGTAATTTCCTTATCGCGCTGTGCCTTACTCTTTCCGCGGTTTTGTTCTTTCTCGGTACAGGGCTTTCGCCGCTCTGGGCCCTCACCTGGCTGGCGCCGATCCCTGTGTTGTGGATTGCGCCGCGGGTATCAGGCGGAGAGGCATTTTTCATTGCGGTTGCTGCGTACGCGCTGGGCGGATTAAACGAGTGGAGTTATTCGCGCTCAGTGCTACCTACGTGGCTTGTAGCGTCGATCCTGCTCTTTATTTCCTGCGTCTTTGCCTGCGCAGTTTTGCTTTTTCGCGGCCGTATCCGCCGTGGACCAGTATGGCAGGCGGCGCTGATTGTTCCTTTGTTTTGGGTGGCCGTTGAATACATCATCGCCATCACTTCCATTCACGGCACCTTCGGCGATATTTGCTATTCGCAGATGAATTTTCTGCCTATCTTGCAGATTGCTTCAGTCACCGGGGCCTGGGGCATCAGCTTTTGTATTTTTCTCTTCGCGGCTACGGTTGCGGCGCTTCTTAGTGTGGGCTCTGCCCCCGCAAAGGCTCCTCTCGCTATCGTTGTTTCAGTCTTCCTCGCCGGTGTACTGGGGTTTGGAGTATGGCGACTTGCCACAACGCCGAAAGATTCACCCACCCTGCGGGTCGGTCTCATCGCTTCGGATGAAGCAGCAAACTTACAAGCCGGAAGCCCTGGGCAGGAACAGGCGATATTTCAGCGCTATGGCGAGCAGATGAAATCACTCGCCGGCCAGGGAGTTCAACTCTTTGTCCTGGGTGAGCACAGCGGACCGGTAACCAACGCTTCCCAGGCGGAATTCGACGGCATTCTAGGACAAATGGCGAAGCAGACCGGTGCCTATGTGACGGTTGGCATTGACCGAAGTGTTCCTACCGCTACCTGGAATCAAGAGCGGCTTTACTCGCCAGATGGATCGTTTGTTGCTTCCTATAACAAGCATCATCTGCTGCCCCACTGGGAGAATGAAACCCCCGGTACCCAACGCACGGTGGTTAACCAATCTTCAGGCAAGTGGGGTATGGAGATATGCAAGGACATGGATTTCCCGCGCCTGAGCCGTCAGTATTCTCAGGATGGGGTGGGACTGCTGCTTGTGCCCGCTTGGGATTTTGTTCAGGACGGCTGGTTACATGGGCGCATGGCGGTACTGCGGGGCGTCGAAAGCGGATTCAGCATTGCGCGATCCGCCAAGCTGGGCATCCTGACTGTAACCGATGACCGCGGCCGCATTTTAGCTGAGCGAGATACTCTCGGCATTCCATTTGCCACCGTTATAGTGACAGTGCCTGTTCGCCACGACGCGACCATTTACTCCCGGTTTGGCGATTGGTTCGCATGGTTGGATATCGTCGTTCTCGTCATTCTGATGGTGATGCCTCTAACGGCCCGGCGTTTGAATGCCTGAGCCGCACTCCCGCTCCTGTTTTGCGCTGGCTGAGCGCAAAACAAAGTGGTAAACCATTAAGGATGCTTCTACCGTCGCGGCATTCGTTTTATCTTGTTGTCCTTCTCGGCCTCGCCTCCATACAGCCAAATGCGCTCGCACAGGGCGGCGAACGTGTTTCGACGACCGCATGGCAGGGCGGACATTTTGCCGTAGATACCGCCGGGCTGTTAGGCCGATCTGACATTGTGCTGGGCGAGCCAAACACTAAGCCTGCCGAAGCGATGCCGATGGGCAACGGCAGGCTGGGCATCGCCGTGTGGGCTGCGGACGGATTTACCGCCCAACTGAACCGCGTAGATACCCTGCCGCATCGGGATTCTCCTGGCCAGTTCGTCATTCCTGGCCTCTCCGCACTTACTTCGGCTAAGGATTTTAGCGGCCGTCTCGATTTGTATAACGGATCTCTGGTCGAGCACGGCGGTGGTATCAGCCTCACCGCCTACGTTCAGGTATCGACCGATACGTTCGTGGTCGACGTGACAGGCGCAGACCCGAATACGACCCAGACTGCCACACTTCGGCTGTGGGAGCCTCGCAAGCCGAACGCCTCGGCTGCCAACAGGGTGGGCATGCTCGAACAAACCTGGATCGACCACTATGGTCCCGAAGCATCCGGCGAAACGTTCGGGGCTCTCGCCGCCATCACCGCGACGGGTCGCGATGTGTCGGTCGCGGTGAGCAGCCCTCGCTCAGTGACGATCAGCTTCAAGCCCGCGCAGGACGGGCATTTTCGGGTAACGGTCGCTAGCCAGCACTACAACGGCGGGAAAGATCAACTGGCAGCTATCAACAGCGCTTTAGCGAACTCCGATTCCCAGGAACACATCGACTGGTGGCACTCGTTCTGGCACCGCGCAGGCCTTATCAAGCTCACTTCCGGAGATGGTTCCGGAGAGTACCTGGAGAACCTTCGGAACCTCTATCTCTATACCGCTGCGGCCGAGAGCGGGGATAGGTTTCCCGGTTCACAGGCAGGCATCGCAGACCTTTTCTCCGCTGTGCAGGATCTTCACCACTGGGATCCCGCTGCCTTCTGGCACTGGAATCTACGCATGCAGGTGGCGGCGAATATAGATGCAGGCGTGTCTGAATTGAACGCGCCGTATTTCCGCTTGTATCGCGAGAATCTTGCCCACATCAAAGACTGGACAGCGAAGCACATGGCAGGCCGCCCGGGGATCTGCGTGCCGGAGACGATGCGCTTCAACGGGGCGGGGGTGGAGTTCGAGGGCGATTGGGATCCGTCGAAACCTGCGGTTATCGGCCTGAACTGCGACGCCGGCTCTCGGCCGTACTATAACGCGCGCACTCTATCCACTGCGTCGGAAGTTTCACTTTGGATTTGGCGGCAATATCTGGCGACAGGCGATCGCGCCTTTCTGGCATCGAATTACCCGGTCATGGCCGCGAGCGCCAAGTTCCTGCTTGCGTATGAAACGCGGGGTGCTGACGGGAAAATGCACACCCACCCGTCGAATGCACACGAACAACAGTGGGATACCATCGACCCGACCACGGACCTTTCTGCGCGCTCGGCCCTCTTTCCCGCCGTTGCCCAGGCGGCAAAACTGCTCCACACGGATAGCCGACTTGTACAACACCTCAAGGCGGAGCTGGCCCAGATTCCCCCTCTTCCCCAAGGCGAGAAGATCAACGCCAGTGGAAAACAAACGGTGATTGCCGAATCTTATGATCCAGCCGCGGTTGCACATAACGAGGAGAATATCGGCCTCGAGCCGATTTGGCCCTACAACTTGATCGGTGACAACTCGCCCATGCTGGAGTTGGCGAAAGCCACCTATGCCACCCGCCCCTACCCGGTTCATCAGGACTGGAGCTTTGATCCGGTGCAGGCAGCACGGCTCGGCCTCGGCGATGAAGTGCGATCGACCCTGATTGCCCTGACCGAGAGATACCAGAACTACATAAACGGGTTCGCTAACTGGGGTGGTCCCGCAGGAGAGTTCTACGTCGAGCAGGAAGGCATCGTGGCGCTGGCGCTCGCAGAGGCACTGGTGCAGGATTACGATGGCCTGATTCGCATCGCGCCGGCAACCCCATCACAGTGGGATTTTGAGGGCAGCGTTTGGGTGCGTGATCGCACCCGGGTCGATGTGCAGGTCCGTGCGGGTGTCCCTACTACGGTGGCCATCGAAGCCGGAGCGACGTCGACTCTGCACATCCGTAATCCATGGCCGGGTCAGCCGGTCGAAGTCATGGATGCGCGGGGAAGGAGTGTGCTTAAGAGTGCGGAGTCCATCCTAGAACTGTCGGTTCGCAAGGGGGAAGCGTATCTGCTTGTGAGGGCCAATGCGGAAGGGGCACCCTTGGCATTCGCACCCATCAGCGGCATACCTGCAATGCAATTGAAGAAACTGGGCGGGGTACAACTCGGAAAGTAGTGGCTACAAGTTGTGAGCTAGGGCTAAAACTGATGCTCGGCGTAGTCAGTCTTCTAACAGAACCCATTAGGAACTGGACGGGCGTACGTGGGCCGGAAAAGACGGGCGACCCGGATTTCTGCACCGGACACGACCGCGTGAGCGGCTTTCAGTAAGGAAAGGCGCATGAAGTTCGCCAACGCCACCAAACTTCACAGGAAATCCGGGGGAAGCCCACCGCTGCTTTTTGCGAACCAATTAGCTAAAAGCAATCGAAACATATCATTTTCGGCCCACGTACGCTGAGGCGAACGTGGGGCACCCGTCCAGTTCCTAATGGGTTTTGTTAGAAGACTGACTACGCCGGGCTGAGCTCTCGCTTACCCTGTCAGGCGCACCAGTCGCTCGGCCTCGATCCTGGTTCCCAGGATCGAGACTTTGGGAATCTGGCCGCGCGCCATCGCCACTTCATCGCAGCGGTAGAGCCGGGGGCAGTTCTGGCAGTCCTTGTAGATCTTGTCGGGCAGGGCGGTTCGATCCTCCACCACGCGAAAGCCGTGGCGGAAGAAGAAATCGGGGATGCGGGTGAAGAGACAGACGCAGCCCACGCCGTGATCCTCGGCTTCATCCAGCAGGGATTGCAGCAGCATGCCGCCGGTGCCTTTGCTCTTGGCCTCCGGACGCACCACGATTGAGCGGACCTCGGCCAGATGCGGACCGTATAGGTGCAAGGCGCCACAGCCCTGGAAGATGCCTCCATCTGATTCCGCGACGGTAAAGTCGCGCACGTTCTCGCAGATCTCCGCAAAGGCGCGCCGCAGCAGCGTGCCATCCTGCGAAAGACTGTTCACCAGTTCGTATATGTTGGAGGCGTCCTGAAGCCGCGCCTTACGTATTTCCATCTATCTGTCCCATAACTGCAGAAAGTCTTGTCTCCTGCGCTGCTAACGCCTCACGCACCCGCCCTACCGCGGTGCCACCAATCACGTCATGGCAATTCACCGTGGCATCAAGAGTGATGCTGGAGAAAAAATCGGCTTCGAACTCTGGACCAAACTGTTTCAGCTCGTCGAGCGTAAGGCCATCGAGTTCGCAACCCCTCTCCAGACCATAACGCACCGCCAACCCGATTTTCTCGTGCGCCTTGCGAAAGGGAACTCCCTTATGCACGAGGTAGGTCGCGGCCGCCATGGCATTGAGAAAGCCAGTTTCGCAGGCGCTGCGCATGCGCGCAGTGTTGAAGCGCAGGGCGGCGGTAAACCTGGCCAGCAAAGCGGTCATCCGCTGCGCCGCATCGGCGGCGGAAAAGAGCGGCTCCTGGCTCTCCTGCAGGTCCTTGTTATAAGCCAGCGGCAGGCCCTTGAGCAACATAGTCACCGTCTGGGCCGCGCCATTGATACGGGCTACTTTGGCGCGCACCAGCTCCGTGAGATCAGGATTCTTCTTCTGCGGCATGGCGCTGGACCCGGTGGAAAATGCTTCCGGGAGCTCGACGAACCCGAACTCGGCCGTGGCGTACAGTGTGATCTCCTCCGCAAAGCGGCTGGCGTGCAAAGCAATCAGCGTCAGCGCCTGCAAAAACTCGAGCGCGAAGTCGCGGTCGCTGGTGGCGTCCATGCTGTTTGCGGTTGGCCCGCAAAAACCTAATTCGCGCGCGGCAATCGTCCGGTCCAGCTTCAGGGTCGCGCCCGCCACTGCTCCAGAACCCAGTGGACAATAATTCAACCGACGGCTCAAATCCCCCAGCCGTGTCATGTCGCGCAGCAGCATCTCGCCATAGGCCTGTAGCCAATGCGCGACCAAGACTGGTTCGGCTCGCTGCAGGTGGGTGTAGGCAGGCATCACCGCGTCACCCGCGGCTTGCGCCTGGGCGGTGAATGCGCGCGACCAGTCTGCGAGATGGCCGGCGATGGCAGAGCACTTCTCGCGCACAAACAGGCGAAGGTCGGTCGCAATCTGCTCGTTGCGGCTACGGCCGGTGTGCAGCTTGAAACCAAGATCGCCGATGCGCGCTACCAGCTCCAACTCCACAAAGTGGTGGATGTCTTCTGCTTGGGTGGGGCCGTAAATGTCGCTGGGCGGGCGCTGCGCGTATTCGTCGCGAATGGCGTCCAGCGCGTCCACAATCTTTTCCAGTTCCTCCGGGGTGAGGATGCCCGCTGCCGCGATTGTGCGCGCATGGGCTTTGCTGGCAGCCACTTCCTGGGGAAGCAGCTGCCAGTCAAATACCAGTGATCGTTGCCATTGTTCGAAGTCGTGGTCCAGTGGCTCGCGAAAGCGGCCAGACCACATCTTCACTGGTGAGCCTCTTTCTTCTGCAGCAGCCGCGCCCGGGTACGCGCAGGCAGCCCCAGGATCTGAATGAAGCCCTTGGCGTCTTTCTGATCGTAGCTGTCGCCCATGGTGAACGAGGACAGATCATCGGAGTAGAGCGAGAACGGCGAGTGCCGCTTAGCGACGCTGATGTTGCCCTTGTACAGGGAGAGGCTGACGGAACCCGTGACATGCTTCTGGGTATTCTCGACAAAGGCGTCCAGGGCTTCGCGCAGCGGAGTAAACCAAAGGCCGAAGTAGACCAGCTCGGCATACTTGAGGGCGACGTGCTGCTTGTAGTGCATCACTTCGCGATCGAGCGTCAATGCCTCTAGCTCGCGGTGGGCGGTGGTGATCAAGGTGCCACCAGGAGTCTCATACAGGCCGCGGCTCTTGATGCCGACAAAGCGGTTCTCTACCAGGTCGATGCGGCCGATGGCATTGCGCGCGCCGATCTCATTGAGCAGCTCCACGATCTGCACCGGTTCCAACTGCATTCCGTCTACCGAGACGGGCTTGCCTTCGACAAAGCCGATCTCCACTACTTCTTCGCGGTCGGGCGCTTCCTGGGGGGAGCGGGTCATGACCCAAGTGGTGGGCAAAGGTGCGTTGCCGGCATTCTCGAGCTCGCCGCCCTCATGGCTGATGTGCCACAGGTTGCGATCGCGGGAGTGGATCTTCTCCCGGCTGGCCGCTACCGGAATGCCGTGGGCTTGGGCGTAGTCAAGGCAGTCCTCGCGCGACTTGAGCGTCCATTCGCGCCAGGGGGCGATGACCTTAAGGTCCGGCGCCAGGGCCTGGTAGGCATGCTCGAAACGAACCTGGTCGTTGCCTTTGCCGGTGCAGCCGTGGGCTACTGCTTCGGCGCCTTCCTGGAGGGCCACTTCCACCTGGTGCTTGGCGATTATCGGCCGTGCAATTGAGGTGCCGAGCAGGTACTTGTGCTCATAGATGGCTCCGGCGCGTACCGTCGGATAGACGTAGTCGCGCACAAACTCGTCGCGCAGGTCGAGCACCACAGCCTTTTTGGCGCCCGTGGCGTAGGCTTTGGCCACTACGGCGTCCAGGTCTTCTGCCTGACCTACATCAGCAATCATGGCGATTACATCCATACCGTAGTTCTCGTTGAGCCAGGGGATAATGATCGAGGTGTCGAGACCACCTGAGTAAGCAAGCACAACTTTTTTCGACATTGCGAAACTCCTTCAAAAATTCTAGTGCGGCCGATGCCGGCCGGTTAGAGCCCCTCAGCGGCTAAAGCCGCAATCATTGCAAAGCATTTATGTACGGGCTGAAGCCCGTACCCTTCACGGCCTGAAGGCCGTCCCCTTGAAGACCTGGAAAGGAGAGCTCAGGCTGAAGGGTGCGGGCTTTAGCCCGTACATAAACCGCTTTGCTGACGGCTTTAGCCGCTGAGGGAAGCTTTACCTCAACCCCTCGCCCCATCGCGGACGCCCGCCAGGCCGCCGCCCAGCAGCAGAACCATCAGTGCCTTCTGGGCATGCAGCCGATTCTCCGCTTGCTCAAAGACGACGGATTGCGGTCCGTCGAGCACTGCATCCGTAACCTCGGCATTGCGATGCGCGGGCAGGCAATGCATGAACACAGCGTGGGGCGCGGCGTGGGCCATCAATGCCTCGTTCACCTGGTAAGGCTTGAAGATGGGCGCCCGCTTGGTCACTTCATGCTCAAAGCCCATGCTGGTGCAAACGTCTGTATATACCGCATCGGCGCCGCGTACCGCGCCCACTACATCATTGGTCACGGTGAGCGCAGCCCCGGACTCCTCGCCGATCTTGCGCGCCTGGGCAACCACGTCGTGCTTGGGAGCGTACCCTTTGGGTGTGACCACGGTGCAGTCCGAGCCCAACAGGGCAGCGGTCAGCATCAATGAGTGACAGACATTGTTACCATCTCCCACGTAGGTGAACTTAACCCCGCGCGCGGTGCCAAAGCGTTCCTCGATGGTCATGAAGTCGGCCAGGGCCTGGCAGGGATGCTCCAGGTCGCTGAGCGCGTTGATTACCGGGACCCGGGAGTACTCCGCCATCTCGGTGATGGTTTCATGGGCATAGGTGCGGAGGACGATCAGGCTAACCCAGCGCTCCACGTTGCGCGCGATGTCGGCCAGCGATTCACGCTCCCCCAGCGGCGATTGTGTCTGGTCCACGAACATCGCCGAACCGCCCAGCGTATTCATCCCGGCTTCAAAGGTTAGCCGCGTGCGCAGGGAGGCCTTTTCGAAAAACATCACCATCTGCCGCGCATCGAGAGAATAGCGATAGTCGCTCGGCGTCGCCTTGATGGCATGCGCAAGCTCCATGATGGCGGCGATTTCCCGCTGCGAAAGATCGGCAATGGAGCAAAGGTCACGCCCTGCGAGCGTCACGGAAGCTTCAGCAAGCATGCTGCTCTCCTGATGTACCACCTTTTCAGCGACGAATAAAGTTTTGCTAGCCATTGCGCGGTCCCCCCGTGTTTTGATGCGCTGCCGCCATAGTGGGCGCGCCTGCACCTTCTTCGCTCAAAATATCGTTCAATGCGGAGATCGCCACATCTACGTGCTCCCGCCCGGTGATGAAAGGCGGCAGAAAGCGCAGGACGGTCTCGCTGGTGCGGTTGATAAGGATGTGCCGCTCAAGCATCTTGGCCACCACCCGCTTGGCTAGATCGGCGGAGTTCAGATCCATGGCCAGCATCAGCCCCATGCCGCGCACGTCGACCACGCTCTCGTGCCTGGCGGCGACGTCATGCAACTGGTGCTTGAAGTACGCGCCCGTCTTGGCGATGTTGCCCAGCAAATCTTCCTGCTCGATGGCATCGATCATGGCGATAGCTACCGCGCACGCCAACGGTCCACCGCCAAAGGTGGTTCCATGCAGGCCGGGATGAATGCCGTGCGATGCTTCCTCGCTGCACAGCATGGCTCCCAGGGGAAGGCCGCCGGCCAGCGGCTTGGCCAGCGTGGTCACATCCGGTTGAATGCCAAACTGCTGATAGGCGAACCACTTGCCGGTGCGTCCCAGGCCGGACTGAATCTCATCCGCGATCAGCAACGCGCCGGTCGATCTGGTAAGCTCGCGCGCGGCCGCAAAGAACTCCTGCGACACAGGACGGATCCCACCCTCGCCCTGGATGGCTTCGATCACTATGGCGCAGACCTCGTTCGAGAAGCTGGCTCGCAGATGATCCACATCGTTGAAACGGACAAAATCCACTCCCGGCACCAGGGGTTCGAAGGGCTCGCGGTACTTATCCTTATGGGTGGTGGATACCGCTCCCATGGTCCGCCCATGGAAGCTGTTTTCGAGCGCCAGAAACCTGGTGCCCAAGGCCTTACCTTCACTCCGCTTGAGGCCGGCGTAGGCGCGCGCCAGCTTCATCGCTGCCTCGTTCGCCTCGGTCCCGCTATTGCAGAAGAAGGCGCGGTCCAGGCCGCTCCTCTCCGTCAAGCGAAGCGCCAACCCGGCCTGTCCTGCATGGAAGTACAGGTTGGAGATATGCACCAGCTTGCGGCCCTGTCGCTCGATGGCATTGGCCACCGCAGGGTGTCCATAGCCCAATGCGTTGACGCCGATTCCGCTGAGAAGGTCGAGATACCGCTCCCCGTTGCCGTCGATCAGGTACATGCCTGAACCCTCGACAAAGAGAATCGGATTGCGCTCATATGTGGGGAGCAGAAGCTTAGCCTCTGCCGCCTGTATCGCTTCGAGCTTCATGCCACCATCACCTCAGTCCCTTGAAGTACCCGGGTCGAACACAAGTCAGGTAATACAGATGCGGCATCCGCGGGCAGGATGCGCACTCTCTTCACCCCGGCCAGGAGCGCCTCGCGGCACGCGTGCAGCTTGGGCAACATGCCGCCGCTGATGACTTCTTCCCGCGTCAGGCCGGCAATCTGATCCACGCTCAACCAGCGCATCACCTCTCCGTTGGACCCGCGCACGCCGGGCACGTCGGTAAGAAAGACCAGCGCATCGGCCTTACAAGCGACCGCGCAGGCCGATGCCATTTCATCGGCGTTGATGTTGTAGTACTCGCCGTCGAAGCCCAGGGCCAGGCTCGAGATCACCGGCACCGCGCCCATCTTCCAGATGGCATCGAGCCAGCGTGTATCCGAGGCTACGATCTCGCCCACAAACCCCAGGTCCGGCGTGGTGCGCTTTTTGCGCGCGCGGAAGATTAATCCATCGCCACCAGAAAGGCCTACGCCCGCCTGGCCGTGGCCGCCGAGTGCGGCTACCAGCTGCTTGTTCACGCGCCCACCCAATACCATCAGTGCGGCATCACGGGTTTCGGCATCGGTGATGCGCAGGCCGGCGATAAATTCGCTCTTCTTGCCCATCTGCTTCAGGGTGCGGGTCAGTGCGGCGCCGCCGCCATGCACCACGGCTACCTGGTTACCGTCCTGTGCCAGCATGGCAATCGCACGCGCACAGCCGTGCAGCAGGGCCTGATCTTCCAAGGCCGCACCACCGAGTTTGACCACGAATCTCATGCCAGCCCCTCCGCTTCGTTCCATCCGCACATCAGGTTCATGTTCTCCACCGCTTGCCCGGACGCCCCTTTGAGCAGGTTGTCCAAACAGGAAACAATCACACATCGCCGGCCGTCTTTGGCCAGCTGAAAGCCGATGTCGCAGTAGTTGGTATATGCCGAATACTGTATCTGCGGCAGTTTCTTAGTCACCCGCACCATGGGGCTGGAGGCGTAGAAATTGCGGAAGCACGCTTCCACCTCGGCCGCTTCCTTCTTCTCCCGGAAGGTCACGTAGGTGGTGGAGAGAATACCCCGCGGAATCGGCAACAGGTGCGGTGTGAAAATGATTTGCGACTCCTTCAGACCTAGCTGCTCCATAATTTCGCCCAAGTGGCGATGGCCAAAGACCGCATAGGCGGAGAGATTATCGGCGGCGGACATGAAATGGGTAGTCGGGGTGGGTGCTTTGCCCGCGCCGGAGACACCCGACTTGGAATCACAAATGACTCCCCGCTCCAGATCCACCCAGCCCGCGGCCACTAGCGGCTTCAGCGCCAGAATGATCGAGGTGGCGTAGCAACCGGGGTTAGCCACCAGCTGAGCATTGCGGATGCACGCCCGATGCAGCTCCGGCAAACCATAGACGCTCCCGCTCTGCACCCGCTCGGCCAAAACCGCATCCGCGTCATGGAAGCCGTAGATGGTTCGATTTTCCGGCTCTCTTAACCGCCACGCCGCACTCAAATCCACCACTTTCAGACCGTGGTTCAGGGCTTCCGGCACCCAGCCGCGCGATTGCTCATGCGGCGTGGCCAGAAAAATCAGTTCCACGCCGCGGTCCTTCAACAGCTCCCAGGAGAAAGGCTCGACCAGCAACCCGGAGCTGCCGTTGTTACCGGCTAGCTGGGGATGCATCTCAGTCAGCCGGACCGCTTCCGCATCGCGGCCAACAAACACCGGCGGCCGCCCTTTCAGTGCCGGATGGTGCAACAGCAGCCGCGCCAATTCCATGCCGGCGTAGCCGCTCACTCCTGCAACGGCGGTTTGTATCGATTCCTTGCCCATCATCCAATCATGGTCTCCAGGCGGTCCCGCAGCTGGGTCGCCCGCTTCTGGTCAGGACAAATAATCAGCACCGTATCGTCTCCGGCGATGGTCCCGACCACCTCCGGCCAGTCTTCGCCGTCGATGGCCAGGGCGACCGGCTGGGCACTGCCGCTGGTAGTAATCAGCACCAGCTGGTTGATCGCCTGCTTCACCTTCAATCCAAAGCTGTTGAGCAGTTCGCCGGTTCCGGGGAGGGAATCGTCTTCGTCCAACGCTACGCCGTTTGGCACCGCATAGCCGTTCGGACCTTTATAGAGATGCAGCTCGTGAATATCGCGTGAGAGCGTCGCCTGCGTTACCTCGAAACCACGCTTGACCAGCCGGCGCCGCAACTCGTCCTGGCTGCCGATAGGCGCGCCGGCGACGAGGTCACGAATTGCACTGTGCCGATCCTGCTTCATTATGTTTCCTTTTCGTTACCGCCTGATGACAGCGGCCGGGCTTCGTTGTTCCAGTTTTTGCTGCAAAGCCAGAGCGCGGCCGACGGCCGCGCTCGGTATGCATAAAAATACATTTACATGTATAAATATACAGAGTCTGTTTGTCAACGAATGGATGCCTATTTTTAAGCAAAAGTCACGCCGCCGCCGTTGCCCCTTGTGGTGCAAAAGAAAATTTAATTGCCGGCTGCTGGTCACGGAAACGGGGATTATAGTTACGTATGGGTTTCTTTGCCTCAAAGACGCTGGAGCGCAGTTCTGTCCCTACCCTCTTAGACCCCCGGTTTGACCATGATTCCTGCGGGGTCGGTTTTGTGGCCACGCTGCGTAATATTCCCACCCATGAAATTCTGACCCAGGCCCTTACCGCGCTGTCGCGTCTGGCGCATCGTGGAGCCATCGCGGCGGACGGCAAGAGCAGCGATGGCGTGGGTATCATGACCGCGATTCCGCGGGAGTTTCTGCTTGCCTCCACCGGGATTTCGCTCGACGCCGGGCGGCCGCTGGGCGTGGGCGTAGTCTTTTTCCCCAGCGAATCGGGCCCCGGCGAGAAGGCCCTGGAAAAAGCGCTGGCGGCGCAAAAACTGGACCTGCTGGCGTGGCGGGTGGTTCCTACCCGCGAAGAGATTCTGGGCGAGATCGCGCTCTCCAGCATTCCTGTGATCCGCCACGTGCTGGTGACCGCTAGCGATCCTGATCATTTCGAACGCCGCCTATATCTGGCGCGCAAGCAATTCGAGCGCGAGGCCGAAGCTTCCGGCTACGTCTGCTCGCTCTCCTCTCATTCCATGGTTTACAAGGCCATGTGCGCCGGGCGCCTGCTGTCGGAGTTCTATCCCGACCTGGCTGATCCGCGTTACGTGACCCCCTTCGCCATCTTCCACCAGCGCTACGCCACCAACGTTGCGCCCTCGTGGGATCGGGCGCAGCCACTCCGTACGCTGGCTCACAACGGGGAAATCAACACTGTTTGGGGAAACCGGGGCCGCATGGCTGCCCGGGCCGCCACCATCCCGGCGGAATGTCATCCCATCCTGACTGCCAACGGGTCGGATTCGACCAGCCTCGACGAGGTGGTCGAATTACTGGCGCGCAACGGGCGCAGCGTCGCCGAAGCGGTCAGAATGTTGCTGCCTCCTGCCGGGCGGCAGAAGGATTCCGCATTTCTTCGTTATCACGCGGACTGTGTTGAGCCCTGGGACGGCCCGGCGGCGTTGGCCTTTGCCGATGGCCACCTGGTGGGCGTCGCCCTGGACCGCAATGGCCTACGCCCTTGTCGTTTTTTCCTCACCGAAGATGCGCTGGTAGTCGCCGGGTCCGAAGCCGGCCTGGTGGACCTTGACCCGGAGAGGATCATTCATAGCGGCCGCCTCGGCCCGGGCGAAATGCTGGTGGCCGACCTGGCTGCGCACCAGATGTTCGAAAACGATCAGTTGTTGAAGGAATTCGATCGTTTCACCACGTACGGGGCGTTGGTGGAGGACACTCCCCTGGAGCCGGCCGCCTTTACCCCGGCAGTGGAGGATTTGACCCAGCTGCAGCAGGCTTTCGGCTACACCCGCGAAGATGTCCGCATGATGCTGGCCCCCATGGCCAGCGACGGTAAGGACGCGGTTTGGTCCATGGGTGATGACACCCCGCTGGCGCCCCTGGCGCATGCGCCTCGTCCGGTCTATGCCTTTTTCCGACAGCGCTTTGCCCAGGTGACCAATCCGGCCATCGACCCGGTGCGGGAGTCGATTGTGGTGCAGTTGCATACCCGTCTCGGCCCCTGGCCGCACCTTCTTAATACCCATGCGCGCATTCCCGGCCTCTCGCTGGAGTCGCCCTTTCTCTCCCTGGGCCAGATGCATTCGCTGCGCAATCGAGAGCACGCCTTGGCCGACGAGATGCCGTTGGCGGTTCTGGACTGCGTCTTTGCGCCTAGCTGCAACCTGCGCCGCGCCATCGACGATCTGTGCGCACGCGCCATCGACCTGGTGCGCGGCGGAGCAGCCATTTTGTTGCTCAGCGATCGCGCCGTCGCCCAACCGGGAGGACGCGCCGAGCTGCTTCCTATTCCGATGGCGTTGGCTACAGGAGCGGTGCATCATGCCCTGGTACGCGCCGGCGTCCGTACAAAAGCCGGCCTGGCGGTAGAGTCCGGCGACTGCCGCGACCTGCACCATGCGGCCGTCCTTTTTGGCTACGGAGCTGGGGGGGTTTGCCCCTGGCTGGCACTGGAAACGGCGCGCAACCTGGATCCGGAAAAGGGCGAAGTCAACATGCTGCATGCCTTTGACCTCGGGTTGGCAAAGATCATGTCGAAGATGGGTATTTCTGTGATCGACAGCTATCGCAGCGCCCATCTGTTCGACATCCTCGGTCTCGACAACGAGGTGGTGGAGCTTTGTTTTGAAGGGACGCCGTCGCCTATCTCCGGCATCGGCTTCGCTGAGCTGGAAGTGGCTGCGCGCGACCGCTGGGCGGCGGCGCAGGATGAGGACGACCAACCAGCGCTGGTGAATGCGATCAACCAGGATCGAGCGGGATTCGCAGCCGCCGACGGCGACCGCGCAGGCGCCGGTGGCGCAGCGCGAGGCCAAAACCCTGCCCGACTATGGTTGGGTTCGCTTCCGCAAAGACGATCGTGCGGAGCCGCATAGCTGGCAGCCGCAGACGGTAAAAGCCCTGCAAATCGTGACTGGAACTGCTCGCGGAGCGGGTGGGGCGGGCCTGTCGCCGGCTCAAGCCTGGACTGCCTTCAGTACCCAGGCGGCCGAGAATAAGCCTACGGTACTGCGTGACCTGTTGGAGATTCGTCCTGCCGCGGCGCCCTCGGCGCTGGACCAGGTGGAAGTCCGCCCCCACCATCGTGCGGCGCTTCATTGCCTCCGCTATGTCGCTGGGCTCGTTGAGCCCGGAAGCGCACCAGACCATCACCGAGGCCATGAACCAGCTTGGCGCTCGCTCCAATACCGGTGAGGGCGGGGAAGATCCGGCGGCACTACCCGGCTTATCCCGGAGCTCCGGCGATCCTCAATAACAAGGTGAAGCAGGTTGCTTCCGCACGCTTTGGCGTCACCGCCGAGTATCTCGCCCATGCCGAGGAGATTGAGATCAAGATCTCCCAGGGATCGAAGCCAGGCGAAGGCGGCCAGCTCCCCGCCACAAGGTCACGGAGCTGATCGCGCGTCTGCGCCATGCGCAACCGGGGGTCCCGCTGATCAGCCCTCCGCCGCATCACGACATTTATTCCATTGAAGATCTGGCCCAGCTGATCTTCGACCTTAAGCGCGTGAATCCGCGCGCGGCCATTGGGGTCAAGTTGGTTTCGGGGTGTGGTGTGGGCACGGTAGCGGCGGGGGTGGCGAAGGCCTATGCCGACTACATCGTGATCGCGGGTCACGCCGGGGGCACCGGTGCTTCGCCTCTTTCCAGCATCAAGTATGCCGGCAATCCCTGGGAGATTGGTCTGGCCGAAGCGCAACAGGTGCTGATGCAGAATGGGCTGCGCGGCCGCGTGCGCCTGCGTTGCGATGGTGGCCTGCGGACCGGGCGCGATGTGCTGATTGCTGCGTTGCTGGGGGCGGATGAGTTTGCCTTTGGCACTGCGGTGCTGGTCGCGCTGGGCTGCGACATGGCGCGCCAATGCCACCTCAACACCTGTCCTACCGGCATCGCGACCCAACGGCCTGATCTGCGGGCCAAGTTCCGCGGCAAGCCGGCCAATGTCGTCCGCTTTTTCGAGGAGCTGGCCCGTGACATTCAAATGCTGCTGGCTTCTCTCGGCCTGCCCTCGCTCGAGGCCGCTATCGGCCGCATCGATCTGCTGGAGCAAGTGAGCGCTGCCGGCGGACTCGACCTGAGTGCGTTGCTGGCGCCGGTCGGCGAGGGGCAGTTCGTTGGCAGGGCCAGCGCAACCGCCGCCCCACGCGACCATGCGGCCATTGATAACGCGTGGGTGCAGCCGGCGTTGGCTGCCCGCGCGGCCGGAGCCTTTTGCGGTGGAAGCCACCATCTCCAACAAACATCGCACCCTGGGCGCGCGATTGGCGGGGGAGCTGGTCTGGCATGGGCTGCACCATGAGAAGACGCCGCTCAACTTCAAATTGACCGGTGTTGCCGGGCAATCCTTCGGAGCCTTCGCCGTGCCCGGCATGCAGCTAGTGCTGGAGGGCATGGCTAATGATTTCGTGGGCAAGGGGCTGTGCGGGGGAGAACTGATTCTTCGCGGGCAAGGGCGAGCGGCGCGGGAAAGCGAGCTGCACGTCATCCTCGGGAATGTCGCCCTCTATGGGGCCACGAGTGGCTCTCTCTTTGCCGCCGGGCGAGCAGGCGAGCGGTTCGCGGTGCGCAATTCGGGAGCTCTGGCGGTTGTCGAGGGGGTTGGCGATCACGGCTGCGAATACATGACCGGTGGTTTGGTAGCGGTGCTGGGCTCCACGGGCCAGAATTTTGGCGCGGGGATGACGGGTGGTCTGGCCTGGGTCTTTGATGAAGACGGCACATTTATGTCTCAGACCCGTTACCACACCAGCTTTCTTGCGCCGGAGCCGCTCGCGGAGCTCGATTCGGGTGCGGTTGAGGAGCTGCGAGAGCTCATCCAGGTACACGCGGAAAAGACCGCCAGTACGCGGGCTGACTGGATTCTTTCGGATTGGTCCAACCTTTCCTCGCGCTTCGTGCGCCTCACGCCTATCCCAGCTTAGGCGCACGATTAGAGAAACCGCAGGTCCCGCCACTCCGCTATCCCGGTTTCCCGCGAAGCCTTGCCTCCTGGACGGGTGCCCCATGTTCGCGTTTTCGCGCACAGGGGTTGAAGACGACCTTTTTCCAATGCATTCACCATCGGGCTACACCTACTTACAGGAAAAGAAAAAGGAGGGGCTTCGCCCATCTTGTTCAACCCATGTACGCGAAAACGCGAACATGGGGCACCCGTCCAGGGGGATAGTCTTGTGAGGAAGCGAGAGATTTATCGCATAATTAACGCATGACGCTTGCCTCGCGAAGCCGAGGGACCGGTGGTTCCCCTTCCACCAAGTCCCGCCCTTCGTCATCGATTCCGTTACCGTGGGAATACAAAGAGCCGCGTTCATGTTTAATCCAGGGGCAAGGCTTGTGAGGAAGCGAGAGATTTGTCGCACAACCAAGGCATGATGCTTGCCTCCAGTTGGGGCGCGCCTTCCTTGGCTCCCAAGCTACTGTCCCCGCCCTTCATCATCAATTCCGTTAGCGCGGGATACAATGAACCCCGTTCATGTTCAATCTCGAAACCTTAGTAGATGTCGTCGGGCTAATAGCAGCCAGTAAGCGGGAACGCGCAATTCTGTGGCAGGATGCAGCCGGGAACTGGCACCCCTTGTCCACCGGCGAACTCTTAGCCCGTGTGCATGCCGTCGCGCAAGCCTTCTCCTCCTTTGGCATCGTCAAGGGTGACCGCATCGCGCTGTTGGCCGAAAATCGCTGGGAGTGGCCGGTGGTGGACTTCGCTACCCTGGTGCTGGGCGCGGCGGATGTACCCATATATCCCACGCTCACGGCCGAGCAAATCGCCGAACTGCTGATCGATTCCGGCGCCCGCATCGCCGTAGTGTCGACCAAAGCGCAGTACGACAAGATTGCCTCCGTCCGCAGCCGCACCCAGCTCGAGCGCATTGTCGTCATGGATGATATTTCCGGCGGCGAAGGCACGCCGCTCTCCTCTTTGCTCAAGGACGCCGATGCGGCCGCAGCCACCGTGGACATGGGGCACTGGTTGCGCAGTTATGCGGTCAAGCCGCAGGATCTGGCTACCCTCATCTACACCTCGGGCACCACCGGCGAGCCTAAGGGGGTCATGCTTACCCATGGCAACATTGCCTCCAATCTGAACTACTCCACCCGCGCATTTTCCTGGGATCCCAACTCCTCCTGCATCTCCTTTTTTCCCGCTGTCCCACATCACGGCTCGCCATCTCGACTACGCTCTGTTTTGCTATGGCGCGAGCATTGCCTATTGCGGAAACTTCGACCGCCTGCCAGGCGCGCTTACCACTATTCAGCCCACTGTCTTTGTCGCCGTTCCGCGGGTGTACGAGAAAATTCGCGATGAGGTGCAACGCCGCGCGGGCAGCAAACCGGCGGTCAAGAAGCTCTTACCTGGGCGTTGGCTACCGGACGCCGCCACCGGGAGCAGATTCTCCGCGGGAAAACACCCTCATCCCTGAGGTGGCGCGTGGCCGATCGATTGGTCTTCCAGAAGGTCAAGCAGGCTTTTGGTGGCAAAGTCCACGATTATCTCGCTGGCGGAGCACCGCTCGGCGTGGACACCGCGGGCTGGTTTGCCGATGTCGGCATTCGCATCTTCGAGGGCTACGGTCTTACAGAAACCTCACCCGTGCTGGCCCTGAACAACGGGCATGATCACCGCATCGGTTCCGTGGGCAAGCCGATCGAGTCGGTGGAATGCCGCTTTGCAGCGGATGGCGAGTTGCTGGTAAGGGGACCCTTTGTCTTTGCCGGCTATTGGCACAAACCGGAAGCCACCGCCCAGGCTATTGAATCCGACGGATGGTTCCATACCGGCGATATCGCGCGCCAGGACGCGGACGGATTTCTCTACGTCACCGACCGCAAGAAAGAACTGCTCAAGACCTCGGGGGGCAAAATGATCGCTCCCCAGCCGATCGAAAGCAAGCTGAATAACAGCCCACTGGTAGCCAACGCCGTGCTGGTGGGCGATCGGCACAAATTTATCAGCGCCCTGATCGCGCCTAACTTTCCCGCGCTCGAGAACCTGGCGCGGCAGAAGGGAATCGCCTTCTCCACGCGCACCGAGCTGGTTGCCAATCCGGCAGTACAAGCCGAATACCAGGCCCTCATCGACAGCGTCAATGAGGGGCTGGCGAACTTTGAGACCATCAAGCGTTTCCAGTTGGTCCCTGACGAGTGGTCGATGGACTCCGGTGAGCTGACACCCACCATGAAATTACGCCGGCGCGTGGTCGCGGAGCGCTATGCAACAGAGATAGCCGCCTTCTACTATGACGAATCTACCGCCCATCGCTAGAGTGCTGCATCCAACTCTTGCAGAGGTGTCACCGTGAAAAAGCATCCGCTGATTAGCATTGTCGTGGCCGTCGTCGTTCTTCTCTTGCTGGTGGTGCTGTTGGTGCCGCTGTTCATCAATGCCAATACCTTCCGTCCCACCCTGGAAACGCAACTCTCGGATGCACTTGGCCGCAAAGTGACGCTGGGCAATTTGAGCTTTTCGCTCTTCTCCGGCAGCCTGGTGGCCGACAATATTTCCGTTGCCGACGATCCCGCCTTCAGCCCCAAGCCGTTCCTCGAGGCGAAGTCGCTGCACATCGGGGTGGAAGTCGGGCCGCTGCTGTTCCACCAGCAGCTCGTGGTTACCAGCTTTGTGGCCGATTCACCGTCCATCAATCTGGTTCACAACGCGCAGGGAATATGGAACTTCTCCGACATGGGACGCAATGCCGGTAGCCGCACACAAAATACCCAGAAGGAGAGCGCTATACCGAACTTCACCGTGGGTGAGCTGAAGGTAGTGAACGGCACTGCCGTGGTCTCGGATGTGCCCGCTACTGGAACTCCATTTACCTACGCCGATCTGAACCTGTCGGCGGAGCAGTTCTCCTTTGCGAAGTCTTTCCCCTTTACACTCTCGGCCAGTCTTCCCGCCGGTGGCTCACTCGACGTAAAGGGCAACGCCGGGCCGGTAAACCAAAAGGACGCTTCAGATACACCATTGAATGCAACTATTAACTTGAAGCATTTTGATCCGGTTGCCGCGGGCGTGATCCAGGCAAACCAGGGTATTTCCATGCTGGCCGATATCACCGCTCAAGTCACTTCCAACGGCCAGACTCTGACCAGCAACGGCACCGTGAACGCGGCCCGGCTGAAACTGGCGCCGAACGGAACTGCTACCCCGAACCCGGTCGATATTTCCTACACCGTCAACCACAACTTGGACGCCAGAACCGGTCAAGTCAATGATCTTAGTATCAAGACCGGCGGAGTAGCTGTGCATGTGAACGGGACCTACAGTGTGACGGGCCCGCAGGTGACGTTGGCGCTCCACCTCTCTGCTCCAAACCTGCCCATCAACCAAGTTGAGGCGCTGTTGCCCGCGGCCGGCGTTCGCTTACCCAGCGGCTCCAGCTTGCAGGGTGGCACGCTTACGGCGACACTCGCAATCACCGGACCAGCCAACGCGCCAACCATCAGCGGTCCGGTCCAGGTCGATAACACGACGCTGGCCGGCTTTGACCTTTCTTCGAAAATCGGCGGCCTGAAGCCGGTTGCGGGTTCCAAGGGTGGCACGCAGATCCAGACCGTCCGGGCCAACGTGAACTCATCGCCCCAGGGAACGCGCATTGATAGCCTCTACGCTTCGGTTCCGGTGCTGGGCACGGCCACCGGCGCCGGTACTGTTTCCCCGCAGGGAGCTCTTAATTTCCAGGTGGTGGCTAAGCTGAATACCAGCTCCGGCGTGGCCAGCCAGGCGCTGAGCGGAGTGAGTGCCCTGGGGGGCGGCGCCGTGGGCCAGGCAATCAATACGGCGGCTGCCAATGGAATACCCGTGCACATCACCGGCACCACATCGAATCCTGTGATTCAGGCCGATCTCAGTCAGTTGCTGCAAAAGAATGCGGGCAATATTATCAAACAGCAGATCCTGGGCAACGGCAACAAACAACCCAACGCGAGCGACGTGCTGAAGCTCTTCCATCACTAGAAGTATTTTGGATAAAGAGCTGTTCGGAAGAGATTTGTCTGGTCTGGTGGAACCGCTGTGGGCTCCTCGGATTTCATTCTTGTGAACTCAGCAGTATGATTCACAAGGCACTCTTAGGAGAACAAGCACCATGCGAGTTGGAATCCTCACCGGCGGCGGTGACTGCCCCGGATTGAACGCGGTCATCCGAGCCGCCGTACGCAAAGGCATTTTTCACCACAACGATGAGTTCGTTGGTTTTATTGAAGGCTGGCGGGGCGTTGTGGAAAGCAAGACCACTCCGCTCACCATCGAGACTGTCTCTGGAATTCTGCAACTGGGCGGCACCATCCTGCGCACCTCACGCACCAACCCGCGCAAGATGGAGGGCGGCATCGACAAATGCCTGGCTAACATCAAGGCCAACCGGCTGGACGCACTGATTACCATTGGAGGCGATGACACCCAGGGTGTGGCGAATGCGCTGGTCCAGAAGGGCATCAAGGTGGTGGGCGTTCCCAAGACCATCGACAATGACTTAAGCGGAACCGACGCTTGCTTTGGTTTTGACACCGCTGTCTCCATTGCCACCGAAGCGGTCGACCGGCTGCACTCCACCGCGGAAGCTCACAATCGAGTCATCGTCTGCGAGGTCATGGGACGCGACGCTGGATGGATTGCGATTACTTCCGGCATCGCCGGAGGCGCCGACGTCATTTTCGTTCCCGAAAAGCCAATCGATATCGATCAGGCAGTGAAGATCATCAAAGAGCGCCACGAGCGCGGCAAGCTCTTCTCCATCGTCGTGGTCGCGGAAGGCGCGAAGATTCCCGGCGGCGACAAGCAAGCCACACTCGGCGCCAAGGTGGACGCCTTCGGGCACGCCCGCCTGGCGGGAATTGGCCAAGCCGTTGCGGAGTTGATCGAGGAGAAGACCGGGTACGAAACGCGTTCGGTGAACCTGGGACATACCCAGCGCGGCGGTACTCCCACCGCCTACGATCGGATGCTGGCCACGCGCTATGGATCGGCTGCAATCGATTTGGTGCACGAGGGCAAGTTTGGCCGTCTGGTGGTGTTACGTGGAACCGAGATTACCCACATACCGCTGGAAGATGCGATCGCAAAAACTCGCACCATAGGTGACGACTTGATTGCCCTTGCCGCCGGTTTGCAACCGGAACTGTAGCCGTTAAGGCGGTGATGAATTCCGCAGTTAAGGTTGATGAATGAAGAAGATAAGGACGATACGCAATGTGCAGGATGAACGATCCTGTGGAAGGGATCAGGTCAGGCACGATGTCCTTGGTAACCGCGCGCATGCCGCAAGTAATGCATCGCATGCGCGCAAATTCTGTTACGCTCCTGTCGGAACTAAACAAAACCGCTAGATACCGCGTAAAACCCGGAAGACTACAGCAATTCGCGATAATTTCTTGTGTTAAAGGGTGAAAACGCGGTATAAGCACAACGGCGGGTATGTAGTCTCGCCCGGTCCTGCAGTTCCCAGAGGAGAGAGCTTCGATGAGAACAACACCGGCGAGGAGTGAGGTTCGCGAAGTCATGGACATTCGCATGGCTTCTGACTATCTCGGCATCAGTCCCGATACACTTTACAAATATGCTTCTGACGGTTTCGTCCCCGCGTTCAAGCTGGGCAATCGCTGGCGTTTCAAGCGTTCTCGGCTTGACGAATGGATGGACCAACAGTCATCGCAGGGCGCCCAGCCGCGCAAGGCGGAGCCGCAACCAGATGTCGCGCAGCCCAGAAAACCGCAATCGGTGGTTGCGCGCCCGAAGAGGGCGGTCGGTGGCAGCCGTTAAAGCGTTTTCACTTTTATCTGGCACCGGAAGGGCAACGGAGTGCGGCTTTCCCACGGAGAGATCGCACTTCGCTTGCCTGTGCAAAGAAGAAGTGAACTAGCGGAGATGGTTTCTGAGAATTACCAGTAAAACTCCGGCGGCGATAAAGAGCAGCAGCGTCAGCGTGCTGTAGGCCACCTTCAGGCGAAGCTTTTCCTTGACGGTCGGGCGACCGTAAGCCAGGCGGAGTTTTTCCCGGCGAAGCGACATGGCCGTCTGCTGCGTGCCCAGCACCAGCATGACCAGCGCAGCCAGAAAACTAACCGGCAGATGCTCCCGGCTGGAATTGTTGTAGGCCCGGTAAAAGAACTGTCCCGTCAGTATCGAAAGCCCGAGTACCGTGGATAGTTCGAAAATGAGAGCTAACTTCAAAAAGCGCAACAACGGACGCCTCCGGGGCCTTAAGCGATTTCACGATGGGTCTATCCAGTGAAGATGCCGCGGGCGGGGAAAAGCCCCACGTCACTGAGGCGAGATCGGGCACAGCAATCGTGAAATGCGCGAGTTCAACCTAAGTTTAGTAAGGATCGTCCAGATGCGGCAAGTTGGATTGGAAAAAAAGACACCCATTGGGAACTTACCCGGTCTGGGGCCGGGTGGGTGCTGCCTGCGAGGACGGAAATAAGAGACAATGCAGGCATGACGGCCTCGCTGACAACCGAAGAGCTGGTGGAGGGCGGGCTACGGTCCTCCCTGGTCGGCATCGTCATCAACCTCAGCCTGGCGCTGGTAAAATGCCTCACCGGGCTCCTCGGGCATTCGTTTGCGCTGCTGGCTGACGGAATCGAATCGTTCCTGGATGTCATCAGTTCGTCAGTGGTCTACTACGGGCTGCGGCTGGCCATCAAGCCGCCGGATAAGGATCATCCCTACGGGCATGGCAAGGCGGACCCGATCGCGGCCGCTGTGGTGGGTGTGGCCATGATCGCGGCGGCCCTGGGCATCGCTGCGGAGAGCATCAACCTGATCCGCACCCCGCACAAGCTACCCCAGGCATACACGCTCTGGGTCCTGATCTGTGTGGTTCCCATCAAGACCCTGCTGTCACGATATGTCGCCGGAGTCGGGCGCAAGATCGAGAGCTCAGCGCTGAGGGGCGACGCCTGGCATCATCTGAGCGATGCGATTATCTCGGCATTTGCGTTTGTCGGCATCTCGGCCGCGCTCTGGACGGGCGATCCGACGGCCGATGACTGGGCCGCTTTGTGCGCCGCTCCGGTGATCCTGTTGGGGGGCTGGCAGCAGCTCCGCCGCCCCGTCGCCGAGCTGCTGGATACGGCGCCCGCCCCCGAGATAGAGGAGCACGTCCGCCGCGTGGCGGCGTCGGTGCAGGGGGTTTTTGGGGTGGAGAAGTGCTTTGTCCGTAAGGTGGGCTTCCGCTATTACGTGGACCTGCATGTGGTGGTTCGGGGGGATCTGACGGTCCGCCAGGGGCACCTTATTGCTCACGCTGTGGCTGACCAGGTGCGAGAGCGGGTGGACAAGATCGCCGAGGTCCTGGTGCACATCGAGCCAGAAGAAGAACTGTTGGGGAATCACACCGAGGAGTTGATGGGCGAAGAGGTAAGGGAAGTGCCTCCCCCTTCGCATGTGCCTTAGAGTCAGTTTCCTAACCAGTTCCTATCGGGCTTATTAGGGCACAGACTCCGCCGAAAACTAAAGCCCGTACCCTTCAAGGACCAGACTTCCTGCGTGGCCTGCTATTTTGCGTTGGCGGGGTAGGGGGGAAATTCGCGCTCCAGTTTGCGCGTTTCCCGGTATTTCAGGCCGACCCAGCCGGCATAGCCGAGTTGAACCACGATGGTGAAAACGTAGGCGAGAATGAGATGACGATGGGCCATGGGTTCCCTCCGCTCTAGAGCGTGACTTCCAGGCTGGCTTCGAGAGCGTGCAAGGCAGCGTGCTGTTCGGCGACTTGCCGGCGGCGCTCAACGTTGTATCGCCAGCCGGCCAGCAGGATTCCCCAGGCTAGCCATGCGGCCAGGTTCCACAACACCGCAGTCCACATCGCGGGATCGAGACTGCCGTCGCCGCTAATGACCGGAGAGGGATGCTGGGTCCGCCACCAGGTGGTGGAGTAGTAGACGATGGGGACATCGACGTAGCCGAAGATGGCCAGCACCGCGGCTAGAGTCTGCATCTGCGGACCGTCGGCAAACTTGCGCAACAACAGATAACTGGCGTAGATGAGCCAGAGCACCAGGGTGGTGGTAAGGCGCGCATCCCAGGTCCACCAGATACCCCATACGGGCCGGGCCCAGAGTGGGCCCTGGATGAGCACCAGGGTGCAGAAGACGATTCCCATCTCCGCTCCGGCCAGGGCGGCGGCATCGGCGGCCAGCGCCCGCTGGGGATGATTACGGCGCGAGGCGAGATAAACGATGGAGGCGACAAAGCTGACAAAGAAGAACAGGAACGCCATCATCGCCGAGGGGAAGTGGTAGTAGAAGATGCGCTGGATGTCGCCCATGGTGGCCTCGGTGGGCGCGACATACATGCCTTGGTAAAAACCGTAGCCAAGCAGGCCAATGGTTAAAGCGAGCCAGACCCAGCGAAAGATCTTCATCACGCGACTCCTAATGCCGACACAAAACAGTTTAGATCATTTCTATCCCCGGCCGACGCCCGCGCAGGGGCGAAAATAAAGATGTTGGCCGCATAGAAAGCTTGTGTGGCGGATCTAATGTGTAGAACGACGGAGGACCGGCTATGACGTGGCTATTGCTTGCCTTGGGTTTCTTTCTGATGCTATCCGGATTACTGGGGCAGGCCTACAGCCTCAAGACCAAACGGGGCGTTCTGCCCCCTGAGAGCCGCATCTGGCGCCGGCTTACGCGGCTAACGTTGTCCGTGGCGGGGTTGGCGCTGATTGCTATCGCGGTGGGGCGGATCGTTCTCCATCATGGCGGCAATCATTGATGAAACGCGGCTTATGGCCGCAGCCGGACCACTTCCAACCGGACCAGGGAGTAAATAGATCGGGCATGCATCTTGTCCTCGGGAGCGACGATGCGAAACGGCTGCTCCCGCGCCGGGAGCGCCGTACCGTCCGCCTTGTCGGCGATGATGACCTTGGCTCCGGAGAATTGCGGATCAATCTCCGGCAGTGCAAACACCACCTGGTATCCATCCTTGCCGCTGGCAATCAAATAGCTGGCCATCGGCTTGCCTGTCATGCCGTGGCCAAACTGCCATCCGGCCTTTAGCAGGATGTCGTACAGCAGCACGCCCTCATAAGTGGTGGTTGTTCCGTCCGCGGTCAGCTGAGCGGTCGCGCGCGGCATCTTCGCCAGGTCTTCGGAGGTGAGCGAGAGTGGCGTCGGCACCGCCCCCTCGACCTTAAGCACCGCCGGCGCTGCAACTGTATCGGGAGCGGCGTATACGGTTGCCGGCTTGGCTAACTGATCTCCAGAAACAAAGGCGGCAAGCACCAGGAGCGGAGATAAATAGGCCGCGAGATGCCAACGAAGCTTTGCCGGTGCTCTCTGCATAAGCAACAATGTAAACCAAAGCGGCACGGCGCAAACATGCATGAGTAGGGATTCTCGAAATCGCAATGATTGGCGGCCGGGTGGCCGTACATCATGGGTAGCTCGCGTCCTTCTGCTTCGCGTCCTTCTGCTTCGCGTCCTTCTGCTTCTTGTCCTCGTCGCCGCGTCTGCATTGGCCTACCAGCCGCAAGGGTTCCAATGGAGTCTTCCCGCTGGATTCCCCGCACCGCCGGTTCCCGCAGACAATCCCATGCTGCCCGCCAAGGTGGAGTTGGGCCGCTATCTCTTTTATGACCTGCGCCTGTCCGCGAATGGCAAAGGCTCCTGCTCCACCTGCCACATGCAGCAATTCGGCTTTACCGATCAGCGACCCGTGGCGGTCGGGGTGACTGGTCAATCTCACCCGCGCCGTGTGATGCCGCTGGCCAACGTCGCATGGTTTGCCGTCTTCAACTGGGCCAATCCCACCGTCACCCAGCTCGAAGATCAATCGGTGACCCCGCTCTTTAACGACCACCCCATCGAACTGGGACTCATCCAGCAAAACGATCGATTCCTCCAGGTGGTCGCCACCGATCCTACTTACCGCAGACTCTTTCCCGCTGCCTTCCCCGGCGACTCAGGTCCATATACCTTCGTCCATGTTCGCAAGGCCCTGGCCGCCTTTGAGCGGACTCTTATCTCCGGCAACTCTCCTTACGACCATTACCGCTACCGGCATGAGGAGAATGCCATCTCCGCATCTGCTAAACGCGGCGAGGACCTCTTCTTCCATGCGCCGCTGAGCTGTTCCCGATGCCACGGCGGGTTCACCTTTGGCGGCGAAACCATCTATCAAACGACGGACGATGGGCATGGCATTGAATTTCAAAACAACGGTCTTTACAACCTGGCCGGGAAATTCTCCTACCCCGCGGATAACCTCGGCGCTTATGAGTTCACCCACAACCCCACGGACGTGGGTAAATTCCGCCCTCCCTCGCTGCGCAATGTAGCCGTGCGTGCGCCTTATATGCATGACGGCAGTCTGCACAGCCTTGACGAAGTTTTTGACCATTACAGCCACGGGGGCCGCATTGTTCTGGAGGGCCCAAACGCGGGTGACGGCAGCAAGAATCCGAATAAGTCCCCCTTCGTATCGGGATTCGCGCTCACTCTTGAGCAGCGCAGCGACCTCAAAGCATTCCTGGAGTCGCTCACCGATGAAGATTTCCTGCACAACCCTCAATTCGCGAACCCGTGGCCCTCGCGGTGAGCACTAAGCAAGGCGCATGGACTTGCGAGCGCTGTCCCAGCGCCAAATGGCGTCAGTGCCGGTTAGATGAACGCCTCCGAGCCATCGCTCGATTCCGTTTAATTTGACGTGATCGTCTTGCAGATCGAGAACGTGCCTGCCCACTTCAGTTAGCGAAACGGCTCCAGCATTGCTCTCCATGCGAAGGAGCGGGAATTGCGCCGAGGCCAGCTCTTTGAGTATGGCGAAGAAGGATAGATCTCCCATGAAGAGGGGTTGCTCCATTTTTTGTACAGCGAAGAAGAGCCGCAGCGCAGGTAGCGGGCCTTGATCGCGAAGCACCGAAAGCGCCTGTCTTTCGGTGCGCGATAAGCCATTTTCGATAGAAGGGAATTGCTCCAGGTGACGACGCAGGGCAGGTGCAAGAAAGGGTAATGCGGTGGTGTCCCGCGCTAGGAGCAGCTCGATGTCCGTTGGCATCGGAGAGGTAAAGGCGTTCCACGCAGCGCTTGCCAGGGCGAATTCAGCCTCTGAGACAGGAGAGCGAGTATCAACGAGCGAGGCAAGCTGCTCTCCTGTAAGGTGGCCAAGTCCTACAAAGTTTTCTTTGCCGGGGAAACGCGCGGTGCAGATGATGCTGAGACTGGATCGAGCGCGATGACGAGAGAACCGATCGAGAAGCATGATGAGAATCAACTGATCGGAGAGACGATGGTCCATCCAAAGTACGGTTTCATCGCTATTGGAAATGGCATGCAACGAATCCTGGAAAGCTCTTACACCGTGACCGACCTCTGTTGGCGTAAGAACGAAGTTTTGCGAGAGGAATTCTGCCCGCCTATCCCACCATTCGGCGTCGCTGAGTCCGGCCGGGGCCGGCCCCTCATACATCAGATCGCCAAAAATGCGCACTTCGCCGGGCACCGTGGATTGGCGGAGTGTTCCCGCGACCGATTCTCCGTCAGTGATATGCAGCATCGCCAGACAGTATATACAGCAGGCCTGACCGGCAAAAAAATACGGTAACGGTGGGGAAGGCCGGGCTCTTTGCGTGCATACACATATAAGAGTTCAATTTGCTGGCATGATGGCTTCTGTGAGGATAAGGTGAGCTCACGTATTGCAAGGCTCGTATTCGGCGCAGTCCCGCCCAGGGCGGCCGATTTTTCCGGCGCGTGTGTCTCTGATGCCGCTACTGAGGCCACCCCCGGCGGAATATCCATCCTCGGACAGCTACGACAGAGATTTCTATCGGATGAGGCACTCGCAAGGGACTTGCAAAGCGGAAATGCCGATGCTTTGACAGTTCTGTTTGAACGACACGCCTCCAGTATTTTCGGAATCGCGAGACGTATCCTGCGCAATGAAGCGGAAGCAGAGGATGCGGTCCAGCAGATCTTCCTGGATGTCTTTCGATCCATTCAGCAGTTCGATGCGGAAAAGGGCGGCTTCAAGACGTGGCTTCTGCTGTTCGCCTACCATCGGATTTTCAACTGCCGCCGATCACTCGCAGCGAGCCGCTTTTTCGACACCGACCCTTTTGACGAACTCTTACCTGCAGTGTTTCCGTTGACGGAACGTTCATTCGGGTATTCGCTGCCTGAAATGAAGCTCTTGGTCGAGCAGGTACTAAGTACGCTTCAGCCTCGACAGCGCAGGACCATTGAGCTTGTCTACTACGAAGGCCTTACCGCAGAAGAAGTCTCCAAACGGACGGGGGAGAGCGTGCGTGTGGTGCGCCACAATCTGTACCGGGGCCTTGAAAAACTCAGGAAAGCGTTCTGCGCGAATGTCTCTTCGGCCTCAAAGGGAGAGTCAAGATGACGTCGAACCACAACTACTTTGAATTCCTGTGTGCACTCGTCGCCAGCGATGAGCTTACCGGATCTGAACTTGCTGAACTTCGCGAGCATTCTCTTGAGTGTGCCGCTTGCAGAAACCGAATACAGCGAAATGATCAAAACAAATACATGCCTGCTCTTGTCGCACGCCTTTAACCATCGCAAGGGGCGCCTCCCGGAAGGCATGCGGGAACGTTTCATAGCCCGAGCGATCAAGGAGGGTGTTCCACTCACTTCTCCTTCGGTAGCCGGGTTGGGCAACCTCGGTGTGGCGAGCGCTCTTTTTATTGTTCTGCTGGTTACGGCGGCAGCGATCAGGACTGGGCCATTCTCGAGGCCTGTTATAGATACCGGTCATTTCGACGCGGTGCAGCTGACAAAATCTGTTCACACTGCAAACCCCACCCCACCGGACTCTACGAAATCTCCTCCCGAGGAGAAGAGATCGGAGCCGCGCCAAGTCAAGGAGCGTTCTGGTTCAGTGGCACCTCGATCCATCGCGAGCGTTACCAGGCCATCTGGAAACTTTCCAAAACCACTATTTCCCCGCGGCATTGCCCTCGCCGCATTTCCTGTTGGCGGCAATGCCGGCGGAGGTAGGCCGGCTGTCGTCCTGGCCGTACATGCCGTCGAGGTTCAGGTTGGCAGTCCCCCCCGCAACCAACCCGATGATCATTCCATCGGAGTTCACTTTTGCGACGCCCGCTGCACCGGGCTTTCATCCTGCTCTCGATGCAAATTTTGAGTTCAGGGACGCTTCTCTCAAGTTTCACTTGGTCGAGAATGTGACTCAGTAGATGAATGGCAAACGGATGGAGGGCGCGACGACTCGATGGAGAAATCTCCTGTTGCTTTTGTGTGTTCCGGGGGTGGCCCACGCACAGGCGTCTCCGAATCAAGCCCAGAACATCGTCACGGTCAGCTTCAACGCTGCCGTGCTGCAAACAGCTGAGGCGCAGAAGAACCTCCGTGCGCTGGAGGCTCGATACGCTCCTAAACAGAAGCAGCTACAGGCTCTCAATGACGAAGTCGAAAATCTGCGAAAGCAGTTAGCTGACACCAGCAGCAACCTCAGGGATGCAGAAAGAGCAACCCGGGCGCGGTCATTGGAAAGTAAAGAGAAGGAACTCCAGCGCGAAGCCGAGGATTTCAAAAGCGATTCGCAAAGCGAATCAGAACAGATTTTTCAACGAGTCGCAACCAAGGTTTACGCTTTTTTGCAGACCTTCTCTCAGCAGCATGGCTATACAGTGGTGATCGAGCGCGGATCCGATGCTTATCCGGTTGTGTGGTACGCAGCGAGCAACACGGACATTACGGACGAACTCATCAAGGCCTACAACGCCCAGGCCGAAGGCGCCTCGTCAGAACGGCAAACTGTCTGCCCGATAACCCGACGCGGAATTAGACCTGTCTGCCTCTGGCACCCGTCCTTGGTGTGGGAACCAGGGAAGGCAAAGGAACATTCGCGCATTCATCGGTGTCTTATAAGACGGGGATTCGATGGAACCAATGACCCTGCTCGATGCACCTGCCTACGACCGAACTCTCGTCAAGCGGCGCCGCAATCTCGTGATCGGCGCTCTTCTGGTCTGCGGCCTTGCCGGCATGGTTGTTGCTCTGTGTTGGAATCTGCCAGCGGAACATCGCGTGAACCAATTTTTCGCCGCGGTCGAAGCGCAGGACTTCTCGAAAGCGTTTGGCATCTGGAATAACGATCCCGATTGGCAAGAGCACACCGAACGATACGCGAAGGATGGCTATCCGTTCGGTCGTTTTGTCGTCGACTGGGGCAAAAGCGGCGACTACGGCCGCATCACCAGTCACAAAGTCTTACATACCACCAGCTTTGGCAATAACACCCTTCTGGCGGTGGAGATAAATGGCCGCAAAACAGCTCTGGCCCTTGCCGTTACAAGAAACACGCATACCATGAGCTTCCCGCCTTTTGATCTCACGCCGATGAAAGATGACTTCGGCTGGACTTATTGGCAGGTGAGCTACCGTTGAGGGTCATTTATCCGGGAAAGCCAAATCCCGGTCGCGCACACCAATGAGATAGAGCAGGCTATCCAACCCTAAGAACGATACGGCGTGGCTGGCGGTTTGCCGTACCAGCGGCTTGGCCCGGAAAGCGATGCCCATGCCGGCAATGCCAAGCATGGGCAGATCGTTGGCGCCATCCCCTACGGCGACGACCTGGTCGAGCGAGATATTTTCCTGCGCGGCAATCTGCCGCAGCAACTCGGCCTTGCGCGCGCCGTCGACGATCGGCGTCCGCACCTCTCCGCTCACCACGCCATCGACGATGTCGAGATCATTGGCAAAGACATAGTCGATACCCAAGCGCCTCTGCAGATGCTGAGCGAAGAAATTGAATCCGCCGGAGAGGATCGCCGTTTTGTAGCCCAGCATCTTGAGCGTGCCGATCAACTGCTCGGCTCCTTCCACCAAAGGAATGGTTTCCAGCAGCTCGCGAACCTTCGTCTCTTTGAGCCCGCGCAAGAGCGCGACGCGCCGCCGGAAGCTCTCCTGGAATTCGATTTCACCGCGCATGGCAGATGCGGTGATCCTGACCACCTCATCGGCTACGCCGGCCAACTTTGCCAGCTCGTCAATGACCTCGCCCTCAATCAGGGTGGAATCCATGTCGAAGGCAAAAAGCCGCCGGTTGCGACGGAAGATGCTCTCTCGCTGGAAGGCGATGTCAATCTTCAAATCATGAGCAGTGGCAAGAAACGCCGCGCGCAGCGACGCCTCAGAAGCGGCATTGCCGTTCACCGTAAACTCGACGCAGGCGTTCGCATCGGGGGTGTGCACCGCCAACGACAAACGTCCGGAGAGCCGCTCAATGCGGTCCACGTTCAAACCATGATCGGCAATGATGGCGCTCACCCGGGCGAGGTGGTCCGCGGTAATCGCCCGGCCCAGGATGGTGACGATAAATTGATCCTTGCCCTGTGACGAGATCCAGTCATCCAGGTCAGCCTTCGCGATGGGTGTGAAATCGGCTCGCAGCCCCAGCTCGCCCGACTTCGCTATCAAGGTGTCTTGCAAGCCGCGAAAGCTCTCACCTCGCGGAATCTCGACCAGCAGACCGAGAGAGAGCGTTTCATGGACTACCGCCTGCCCAATATCCAGCACGCAGGCGTCGTACCTGGCCAGAATTGCAGTTAACTCTTTAGTAAGGCCCGGCCGGTCCCCGCCGGAGAAGTGAATCAGGATGGTCTCGATCATCGATGCGTAAAATTCTCTCTTAGTTATCTGGTATTTCTACTAGTTCTGTGGCGGGGAGAACGTAGCTACACCGACTACGAGAATTTTAACGCGGCGTAATCGCGAACAGTGATGGTGTCGCAACAGTTTCAATGGCATCATAAGATAGTGGTGAGGGAAGATAGGCGGCGCTTGACAGCCCCCATTTTCCACTAGAATGAGTAGACGGGCCCCTGTGAGATTTCAAGGCGGAGGCCGTCATGGCAAACACAGCGTCGCTATTCCAACTCCCAGAAGCGCCGCAATCCGCTTCGACCGGCACGAACGGGCAGAGGGAAATCGAGGAGAATCGTCCACACCTTCTCGAAATTCGCACCGAAAATGGAGCAGTTTACCTTCAGCCATCAGGCTGGCAACGGATTCGCTTGCAATGGACATTCCGTCACTTTCATGTCCTTTCGCCACAGGTTTTGAGCCGGGCCGATCAGCGCCTGATTGAGAAACTGTTCCAGTCGGCCGTGGTAACACCCACTCTGCCGGTGGCCCGCGAGGCCGTTTTGGGAGTGGTCGAGAAGGAGCGTCCGAAGGCGCCGCCATCTGTCAATCGAGTGGTCACGCTGAGACCGGCATCGCCGGCGGCGCGAGTAGGGTGGACCAAGCCCGCGACTCGAGATTTGGCAGGTCCGGATTTTTCAGTGGCTGTTAAGCCACGAGAGATGCCCGGCGGCAGGAAGGGAAGGAATGCCGGCGATCTCCCCTTCCAGCAATGGAAAGAATTGGGCTTTCTGGCTGCCCTTGGTTTCATCGTGATACTGGCATCCGTTTATCGGGCTCCGTTGTTTTCAGGTCTAAGCGAGATGCGGAATCCTCGGGCACTGTCAGCGTCCATCGTGCACGCTGGGAACGCGTTGCCAAATCCCCATCGGGCTGCAATCACTCCGCTTTTGATTTCACCGACCGCTTTGATACCGTTCCCGGAAAGACTAAAGCGCTGGAGCCCGGAATCTGTATCCGTGGCAGACGGAGTGGGCCGTACTGTCAAAGCCGGCGGCTCGCCGGTTCCACCTCTTGCTACGGTTCCAGATACGATTCCCGGGCCGGCTCCGACTGCTCCAGAGCGCCTGTTTATCGCGGAACTTCCGCAGGGTCACTTTGCTCATCCGGTCGATCCCGGGGGCAATCTGATTGGGGAGTTGCAACTGAAAGCCTTGATTGGCGCCGACGGCGCGGTGAAAGAAGTGAAGGTATTGAGTGGCAGCCGCGCATTGGCAGAGGCCGGTGTGCGCGCGGTTCGCCAATGGCACTACAGTCCTCATCAAGTGCAGGGCAGTCCGGTGGAAGTGGAGACGCAAATCAAAATGAACTTCTTTGGCCAGGACGCAGTCTCGATTGCTTCTGTTCCCGGCGGGGAAACTGCGCAGAGCCAGTAACTCTGCTGTCCCACAAAGGTTTGACTCTGGCCACCATCGGGCCGCAACGATACAACTACGATTGCCCTGGCTGTCACCCAAGAACTATGGCGCAACTGGCTGGAAGCGCTATGCTTACCAACAAGCAGCGATTCTCTGAGAACACCTTTCATCGATTCTTTCGGGGGAGGGATTCGATGAAAGGCAACGAGGAGAATCGCTGTTTTAGGTATAGAGCTGCTGACCGGTAGTTCAATCTGATCTCTTGATCTGAGGCATGGAAATGGCCACACCCAATACGGAAGAAACACTACATATTTACCTCAGACGGCACTTTGAAAAGGTCTCCAAGGGCACGGCACGAAAATTTGCCGAACAGAAGGAAGCTGCCAAAGTGAACGCCGTTCCCGATCCACGGCCCGCTGACGCCTAAACGCAAGCAGCCGGGCCGCGGGGAATCGCCCCATTGCCGCCCACCCAGGCGATGTTCACCAATCTCCTCTGCGTACGCATTCCTGCAGTGCCCACGACGAATCAACGGGACTTCGCCCTCCTGGCGGAGTTCTGCCCCTTGCTGTAGCAAGCCTGAGCGGTCCAGGGACGTTAAAGCGAACCAGTCATAGGCCTCCAGCGGCGACAACGATAAGATAAGTGGAAACGTTGGTCGCAATCTCAGGCTGGAGGCCATTTTGCATCGGGTAAAAATCGTCTTTTTTACGCTACTGGGGCTGGGCGCGGCTGCCTTGGTGGCAGAGCAACCTTCGGTTTCCGCTCCCATCCAGCAGCCCGCCGCCCCGCAAGCAAGTGCTCCAGCTCCGACCCAACCGCCCGCTACCCCTCCGGTTCATGTGGCCGCCCCTTCGGAATACCCTGATAAGCCGCCTGCTGATCCCGCTGTGGTGGCGCGCGGCCGCCAGATTTTTAGCGCGAATTGCAGTTTCTGCCATGGATCCGATGCGCGCGGCGGGGAAGGCGGTCCCAATTTGATCCGCAGTCAGTTGGTGTTGGACGACAACAACGGTGAACGGATCGCAACCGTAGTTCAGAACGGCCGGCCGGATAAGGGCATGCCAAAATTCGATCTCACGACACAAGAGATAGCCAGCATCGCAACGTTTATTCACAGCATGCCTGTCGGTGGCCGCGCCGCAACCACCGGCACGGTTGATCCGTTGGTGGGCGACGCGAAGGCCGGCGAAGCCTACTTTAACGGAGCGGGAAAATGCGCCACCTGCCATTCCGTTTCGGGAGACCTCGCCGGCATCGGCGCAAAGTACACAGACGTGCGTGCCCTGCAAGGTGCAATGCTTTCCGGGGAACGCAGAGGGGAATCATCGGAGACACCCAGAAAAACGGTGACCGTCACCCTCCCTAACGGAGAAACAATCGAGGGCACGCTCTATCAGATCGATGATTTCATCGTTTCACTCATGGATGCCAATGGCAACTATCATAGTTACCCTCGTCAGGGGGATGTTCCAAAGGTCGTAGTGAACGATCCATTGCGGCCCCATCTGGAGATGCTTCGAAGCTTGAAAGATGATGACATCCATAATCTGACTGCCTACCTGGTGACACTGAAATGAAGACGACAAGAAATCTCATGCTCGTGGTTTTGATGGTTTCCATGGCTGGCATAGCGTCAGCACAGGGACTCGATCCCGCTTTGCTGACCAAGCCGGCGACGGACTCCTGGCCGACTTACTCCGGAGACTATTCAGGCCGGCGCTTCAGTTCGCTGACCCAGATCAATCAGACGAATGTGAAGAACCTGGGACTCGCGTGGGTGAGCCATTTGACTCCCGGAATGAGCGCCGCAGGACCATTTTCCCGGCCTGGCCCAGGAAACCCACCCACGATCGTGGGCGGTGAAATTGATGAAGCGGTTCCCGTACGCGGCGCCGGGCGCATCTCAGGCGCGGTCCTGCAGGTGAACGGAATCCTTTATGTATCTGTGCCCGATAATGCCTGGGCCCTCGATGCTCACGACGGAATGGTGCTATGGCACTACTACTGGAAGACCAAGGGCGGCACCCACATTGGGAACCGCGGTATGGGTATGTACCACGATTGGCTGTACTTCGAGACGCCGGACGATTACCTGGTTTCGCTCGATGCGAAAACAGGCAAGGAGCGCTGGCACAAGGTGATCTCGGACTTCAGCGAGCAATACTTCTCGACCATGGCGCCCATCGTGATCGGCAATCACTTGATTGTCGGCACGGGCGACGATCTCGATGCCCCGGGCTTTCTCCAATCCTTTGATCCGGAAACAGGCGAGCTGCAGTGGAAGTGGTACAGCGAACCGGAAAAGATGGGTGATCCTGGCTCTGAGACGTGGCCGAACCTGGACTCCATGCGCCACGGGGGAGCGGGCACCTGGGTTCCAGGAAGCTACGATCCCGAACTTCACCTGTACTATTTTGGAACAGCCAATCCGACTCCTGCGTTTTCTGGTGCGACGCGCGCCGGAGACAACCTCTATACCTCCTGTGTGGTCGCTTTGAATGTGGATACGGGAAAGCTCGCGTGGTATTACCAGCCCTCGCCGCATGATACGCACGATTGGGATGCGGCCCAGACTCCGGTGATCGTCGATGGAGAATTCAAGGGGAAGCCACGCAAGCTGTTGCTCGACGCCAGCCGCAACGGCTACTTCTTTGTGCTTGATCGCGTAACCGGCGAGCATCTGCTCACCATGCCTTTTGCCAGTTCGCTGAATTGGGCGACGGGCGTGGATAAGTTAGGGCGGCCGGTCGGCGATCCGGAAAAAGACGCATCGCCTGGAGGTGCGCTGGTGTCGCCGGACTCCGACGGTATCGTCAACTGGCAGCCGCCCTCGTATGATCCGCAAACCGGGCTTTTCTACGTCGTCACCGACGAGGATTATTCGGTTTTCTACCGCACCGAACCGAACCTCAAAGCCCTGCAAGGACTTAACGGTATTCAAGAGCAGCATGTGGGCTCCAGGGGAAAATATATAACCGCGATCGATTACAAGACGGGCAAGATCGCATGGAAGCATCTGCAGGTTTCAGTTGGAGAGGGCGGAGGCAACACCGGCTTAACCACGACCGCGGGAAGGTTGCTCTTCGGCGGCGATGCCAACGGCAACCTGGTCGCTTATGACCCGGCCAACGGAAAGCCGTTATGGCACACTCACCTTGGAGGAGTATCGAACGCTGTTGAATCTTACATGCTTGACGGGCGTCAATACGTATTAGCGGCCTCTGGCGATTCGCTCTATGCGTTCGCTCTGAGTTTCTAAGTGTATAGATAGGGTGAACAGTCCATGGTGAGCCTGCATCGAAAGCGCGGTGACATAGAGTATTCCGTCGCTATATGGCGTTCGGAAAGTTGTATTGCTATTAGAGTTCCTTAATTTATGTTGGGAACTAGACCGTGAAGTGTGAGATGAGTAATACCTCCTTTACGTTCTTTGGGAAATGCCCAAATGGCTACACATATCCTCCGGCCCCACTCCTCCTCGGCCAGCCAGACGTCTGAGGTATCCTTCGATCAGCGAAAGCTATCTTTCGATATCTTCGCTTTAGGCCTCATCGTTATTCTCTGCGTCGTGCTGAGGGTCTACCATCTCGGGTCGGCCTCGCTGTGGAGCGACGAGATTTTTTCCCGGTATTACGCCGATGTGTTTGGGGTGCACTACGTCTTAACCGACGGGCTTTTGCTCGAGACCAACCCTCCCACCTACTATCTGCTGCTGCATGGGTGGATGGCCCTATGGGGTCACAGCGAAGCAGCATTGCGCTCGTTGTCTCTGGTGGCAAGCACGCTGTGCGTTCCAGGAATCTATTTGCTCGGCCGTGAGTTTGGCGGCAAGTCGCGGGGCTTACTCGCCGCTCTTCTCTTCGCGCTTTGCCCGGTGAGCTTGTATTTCGCTCAGGAAGCAAGGGTCTATGCCCTCTTCATGTTGGCCGCCTCGGTCGTGCTCTGGGCCGCGGCTGTCTTTGAGCGCGACCCGCGCTCCGTAAAGGCAACTGTTTTCTATGCTTTGTCCGGTACTCTCTGTCTCTATCTCCATGCCACCGGATTGCTGCTCGTGGTAGCATGCGCAGGCGCGGAGTGGTTATTTTTGTTGGCGCATGGCAAGAGCAGGCGGCCGGCGCTGTTGAAGTGGACAGCGTTGAATGGATTCGTTCTGTTGCTCGGAGTGCCTTATTTCCTGCGTGCGTTCACTGCGAGCCACAGTGGCATCATCAATTTCGTGCCCCCGGCGGGCATCCATCAAATCGTCTACTGCGCTTCGCAGATTGTGAGCGGTCTAGTAACGCCTTATCCGTGGCCTGGGTTCCTTTTGGGGGCCGCCATGTTCGTAGCGCTGAGCCTCTCGCTGTGGCTCCACCCGCTCTCCAGCCGGGCGAGTGTCATTCTTATCGGCGTGCCTTGCCTATATGTTGCGCTGGTCCTGGTGATAAGCCTTGGTCGCCCGATATTGTTGCCGCGGACTCTCGCCTGGACGGCCGTGCCTCTTTGTTTGCTTGTCGCCAGCCAACTTCGCGTGCCCGGACGCACCCGTTACGTTGTCCTGGTCAGCCTGGTCGCCGCGTTTGGCACTGGCTTGTTTTTCGAGGTGACAAAGCCGGGCGGCGACAAGGAGCCGTGGCGAGAGATTTCGCAGGCATTTGCACCGGAGCTTGAGCATGCGGATCTGGTGGTGCTTAGCCCTTCTTCCGATCCGATGGTGCTGAACTACTATGGGACGCAGCCTGAGAATATTCGTCTCTGGGATGAAACGTTACATCCGACCATTATGAGCGCTGCGGCGAAAAGACTTCATGTCGCATCGATTTCAGAACCCGAGATCTTGCAAGCGATCCAGGCGAATCACTCCGTCTGGGTGGTGTCGCACTCGTTCGATCTCGGTCGTGTCAATGACCTGCAAAGCCGCGTGCCGGCTACGGTCTTTCGGGTATGGTTGTGTGGAAAAGTTCCGTGTGCGATTGTGGCGGGTTGGCAACCTCGCCCATAGAGCCTCGCGCACGCCGCCAGGTCACGATGGTATTTACACCATAGTTCCAAACCGAGCTGATCGCCACGCCGCAAATTCCCGCGAAGTACCAGGGCAGGCCCGCATCCAACAGGCGGTCCGCGAAACTCAAATTGATCAGGACGCCCAGTGTGCAGGCAGCGTAGAAGACGAAGAGTCCACGCAGCAGCGCCAATCCTTTGAGCCTGCGATCCCGGAAGGTGACCAGGTTGTTCAGGAAGAAATTAAACATCATTGCGCAGAGCGTAGCTACCGCCTGCCCAGCGGCAAATGCAGCTGGTGCAAAGATATGGAACATTCCCAGGATGGATAAGTGAAGCAAAAGGCCGAAGGAGCCAACGCCGAGAAAGAGCACAAATCGAGTGGGGAGATAGCGGCCCACAAGTTTATCGACAATCAGGAAAAGATATTCCAGCTCTACATTCACATCGAGTTTGCTCTCTCCGGCGACTCGATTACGAAATCGGTAGGGCACTTCAGCGATCCGGGGTGGAACTGGACTCGAGGCCAGGATGTCCACGAGAAGTTTGAACCCGGTACCGGTGAGTCGGGGCACCGATGCCCTGAAAAAGTGGCTATCTACGATGAAAAAGCCACTCATGGGGTCGGTCACTTCGCAGTGGCAAACCAGTTTGCTGACTCGAGAGCCAAGGTCGCTCAAGCGAACGCGCTTCTGGGCAAACTCGCCCATGCTTCCACCCGTGATTCTTCTGCTGGCGACGACAACGTCCAGGTTCCGCGATTGCAAGAGACGAAACATTTCCGGCAACACTGTTTCGTCATGCTGCAGATCAGCGTCCATGACGGCCAGGCACGGAGCAGGGCTGGCCATCATTCCCTCGATGCATGCGGAAGACAATCCACGCCGTCCGATGCGCTCGATGATGCGAACGCGTGGATTGACCAACGCGAGCTCGCGGACTGCATCGGCGGTATGATCCGGCGAATGATCGTCCACAAAGATGACCTCCCAATTGAGACCCTGGAGGCCGGCTTCGAGAGCAGCGAGAAGCGGAGCGATATTCGCTCGCTCTTTGTATGTGGGTATCACCACGCTGAGTTCGAGGAGGCGGTGTTCAGAAGAGGCTGCAACTTGCGCAGTCGATTGGTCGCTTGCACTAACCATGGCAAAATCTCCCAAGACTTAAGTGCTGCCAGGGGGATCGTGCGCGTCAGCTTTCCCGAGCATGCACCATCAAGTTCGCAACCACAAGAAAAGACTGTGCGTGGAAGAGCGCTGCTGTACCCTCGCTACCGGTTACTGCCGTGTTATGCACGGTCTGTAGGTAACGTGGCTGGGTGAAGTATAAACCGTTTCTTAATCCACATTGGCGCCAGATTGAGAAATAAGACTGAACAACTAAGGAACGATCCCGAATTGAACCAAATCGACTGCAGGTGGCTCTGGGCTTGCTGGTGGCGGCCCAGTTACGGTCGAGCGCTATTGCTCGAAGTGGCTTGAGGTCCTCGGGCAATGTTATAGCCCACGAACGCGACCCTGCAGGTCGAACAACCGTCTATTCGGCGAGTGTCGTCGTGTTTAGTCCAGCTGCACACTGAGTTTGAGACGGAAGTAACTAGAATTTCAATTGCAGAGAGACCCTCGCACCCGATCCTCTTTGCGCATCACGCCCGCCCAGACTACCCATTGCGGCTGGGCTGCCCAAGCCTCCCTCTCCGCTACTGCTCCATCCGGAGCCGGCGAACGATGATCCTCCACCCGTGGGGAGAAACCATTGGGAAACATGCTTTGCAGCGATAGATGAAGGTCGAGCCCCGAGCTTTTCGTGGAAAAGTTCACACCCCGCGAAGATAGGTTGAAGGATCACCCGATGTTCCAATGGAACCGGCATGAAACAAACTGGCGCCGCTCAACTCGCTTCTTCCATCGTTGGCGAATAGCCTTGGCGCTGCCAACCGGGTGCCGGTCTCCGCGGCGCTCTTCAAGAACTGGGCCCAGTTGAAACCGCTTGCCTGTGCAAATTCAGGTTGCATGGCCGGAACCCGGTTTTGACTCTTCTCGCCGTACGGGCGAAAGGATCTAGCTGAGGAGAAACCGGGAGACGAATCGGAGGGATCGGTTGCGAATGGATTATCCCCCGATGCGTGGGGTGTCAGGCCCTGCGCGTGTCCGAAGAGTGGAAAGGCCAGCCACAAGAGGACCACAAGCCTCCACAGAAGTGTCTCCGGAAGACGATCAAATGTCAGCGACATGAGGTGAAACTGCCTGCCTCCTTTACCGATTGCATTGCAACTTGCAACACTCTAATAAATAGACGAGAGTCTCTGGTGTTGAGATGCAGCGGCGTTCTTGAACATCTGACCCCAGTTCAGAGCTTCGGAAGTTTCCCAGTGTTCCAATCGCCTCCGAGAGCCTTGATGAGCAGAACACTCGCATCGAGTTGTGACCAGGCTACTGAGGAGGCGATTCAATGGTCGACGCGCTTGTCGGCATAGCAGCCACGATTTACATCTTCAAGTTCATCATAGGGCTCTTCAGACCGAATCCGGCAGTCTGGCGTTGCTCACAGGTTGACGGTGGCTGTGGCTACGGACCAGAGCAGGCTTGCGAGTGCAGCGACGAGGCCAAAGAGCAGTGGATCAGGCAGGGCTGTAAGGAGTTTCACTTGAAAGCATCTGTTTGATGCGCGATGAGCGCTAGAGAATATTTTTGTGTTGCAGCGCAAATCGAAGGAGCGCGTTTGCGCCTTCGCCATCAAGTTCAAGTTTGCGGCAGATATTGGTCCGGTGGTTCTCCACGGTCCGGTAGTGAATAGAAAGATCAGCGCCGATCTCTTTGCTGGTTTTGCCGGTGGCGATCAGCCTCATGATGCGGAACTCGGTAGGCGTGAGATTGCTCGTCAGGGCAGAGCTTGATTTAGGATCGGCCTGATTGCGGTTCTGGAGCAAGTCTGCGGTGATAGCCGAACTGATATAGGGCCGTCCCGACGCTACAGCATGAATGCCGGCCACTACCTCCTGGACCGCGCTGTCCTTGAGAATATAGCCTTTGCATCCCAGGTCCATGGCGCTGCGGAAGAGATCCTGATTCGAATGCAGGGTGAGGATGACGATCTCTGTCTTCAGCCTGCGCTTGACCACTTCCCGCGCGACGCCGAGACCGTCAAGCTTGGGCATCTCAATATCGAGTAGCGCGACGTGTGGTTGAAGCTTGGTGATGAGCGCCAAAGCCGCCTCTCCATCAGAAGCTTCGCCAACTACTTTTAAACCGGGATCCTCTTCGACACTGAGCCTCAACCCCTTCCGCATCAGCGGATGGTCGTCTGCAATCAGAATACGAATCCCTTCGTCCAAGCGCTGGTTCCTCGATGGAGATTTGCCATCCCACCGTACCACAACCGCCAAGCCGATAGAATCGGCTCGATCATCTACGTTGCTGTTGTCTCAATGGAATTTCGAACATTACGGTCGTACCCTTCCCTGGGGTCGACCGCACTTTGAGCTCACCGCCAAGCAGCCTCGCGCGCTCGCCCATGCCCGTCAACCCGAAGCCGCTGTGTGCGGACAGAGGGGTTCGCTCGTCGGGCGTGAAGCCGCGGCCGTTGTCTTCGATGGTCAGATTTACATTCTCGATGCGCCGCTTGACGCGGACGCTTACCTCTGTCGCCTGCGCGTGCCTCATGATGTTGCCCAGGGATTCCTGAACGATGCGATAGAAGTTGATGCGCAAATCCTCGGGAAAAACGTCATCGATATTATCCAGCTCTGAAGTAAAGCCTATCCCGGATGCGATGCCCGTGGTGCGGACCATGGCTTCGATCGCCTTGGTTAATCCCAGCCTGTCGAGCTGAAACGGGCGAAGGTTGTAAGAAATCTCGCGAGTTTCCGAGATCGCCGAGGAAGCCTCATCGCTGATCTCCGCGAGGGTCTGCGCATCCGAGTCATCGATTGGGCCGCTCTTCTTTGGGCGGAGAAGGATCAAGGCGAGATTTTTAATCACTGCCAGGCGCTGGCCCAAGCTGTCGTGCATCTCGGCGGCGATACGCTTGCGTTCGGCCTCCTGGGAGGCGATTAACTGCCGGGAAAAGGCCTGCTGCGCAGCCTGTGCCTGCTTCAGCTGCGACACGCGATATTTCCATGCCATCGCGACCAGGGCGCCCAAGGTGAGCAGCAGAAGTATCTGGAACCACCGGGTCTCATAAAAGGGGGTCAGCACAGTGATGGCGAGGGTCTTGCCTTCCTGGTTCCACACGCCGTCACCGTTGCCCGCGATCACGTGAAAAACATATTCTCCCGGTGGCAAGTGCGAGTAATAGGCTATGCGCCGTCCTCCAGCATCCACCCAGTCTGTGTCCAGACCCTCGAGCCGGTATTTGAAATGTGTCTGCGCAGCATTGATAAAGTTTGGGGCCGTGTAGTTGATTTCCACGTTGGGCCTGCCGGGTGGAATCCGCAGCGGAGCATTCACCGGTGTACTTACGTTGTCCACCAGGGAGGATTCAATCATCACCAGGGGAGGAACCGAATCGTGGACCACAGATTCCGGATCGATAATTACCACGCCATCCCGGGTGGGAAACCAGAGCTTGCCATCGCGTGTCTTGATGCCCGACGGATCTACTCCCCCATTGCATTCGATATCCAGCATGCCGTCGATCTTGCCGTAAGCCGTGGATGCGACCTTCTTCAGATCGCCCGCGGCAAATGCGTTCAAGTCATGCTTGCTTACCCGGTACACACCTCGACTGCAGCTTATCCAGAAGTAGCCGTGCGCGTCTTCAAGCACCCGAAATACGCCGTTATCAAAGAGACCGTCCTTAACCGAATAAGTGATGAACTTCCCATCCTTGAAGCGCACCAGGCCGCCTTCATAGGTTCCAATCCAGAGAACGCCGTCGGTATCTTCGTAAATCGACCAGATGTTGGTGCTGGGCAAACCATCCTTCTCCGTCCAGCGGGTAAACTCACCGTGGCGAATTCGAGTCAGGCCGCCGTAACCGCCGATCCATATATCTCCATTGGCCCCCTCGATCATGGCATGGGTGTCGTTTCCGGCCAGCCCCTCCTTCTCGGTGAGAAACTGGGTTACGCCATGCTCATAGCGGCCAACCCCTGCCCTGGTTCCGAACCATAGCGTTCCTTGGCGGTCCTCACAGATGGTTTGCACCACCGCATCATAAGGAAGAGTGGGGCTGCTGGGAATGCGAAAGCGTCCGTGGTCGAACAGGCTGAGCCCGCCATGGGTCCCCACCCAGAAACGACCCTCACGGTCTTGGAACAGCGCCGTCACCAGTTCGTTCGGCAGCCCATCAGCCATGGTGTAGTTGGTAAATTTTCCATTTGCGAAACGGCTGAGCCCCGAATGCCATGCCCCGATCCAGAAGGCGCCAGACCGGTCCTGATAGGTGGCGTAAGTATCGCGGTCGATCAGTCCCTGCTCCCTGGTGTAGCTGTGCATCAATTGTTTCTGCAGCCGGTAGAGTCCTGCCTCTTGTGTGCCGATCCAGAGGTTTCCCTGTCTGTCCTCATAGAAGTGCCAGGGGGTGACGGAGATAACCCGGTTGGAGCTGACGAACTCAAAGGTTCGCTGAAGCCGCGGACTCACGTGCATCGTTAGAGACTTGTCGTAGGTAGTGCCGATGGTTACTTCTTGGGTAGATTTGGGGGCAATCACGTGGCTCACGTCGTCGGCAGTGATCCGTACACGCTTTCCGTCGACGGTTTCAAGCCACAGTGTTCCACTCTGATCGAGTGCCGCGCCCCAGAGAACATCGTCACGGATTTCCTTGGGTAGAGTGAAGTCGACGAAGCGGCCACGGCTGAAGCAGCTGACTTTTTCATGTTCGCGACCCCAGAATCCAGCCGAGTCCCACAAAAGAGGCCGATACCGCAGGCTCGGACGCTCCGGCGCGACGTCGATGAAATGTTCGGATGCTTCATCCCATCGAATGATCCGCCCGCCGGCAAGTGCCCATATGTCACCGTGGTCGTCTCCGGTTAGTCCATTGACGTCACTCGCCAATCTGCCCGGCCTTCCATAGGCGTGGAAGACGCCATCGTGGTAGCGGACGAGGCCATGATCGACGCTGTCGAGCCACAGGTCTCCGTCTTTCCCCTGCAGCATGGTGCCGAACTGATTCGAAAGCAGCCCCGGGGTCTCTCGGTTGAAGACAGTCAGATGGACACCGTCAAAGCGCGCCAATCCATTAAAGGTAGCGATCCAGAGGTATCCGTCAGGTGTCTGAGTAATGCCGCGTATCTCGTTCTCCGGCATACCATTGTCGACCGTCCAAACTTCAAAGCCGTACTGCGCATGCGCCGGCTCGATGATGCAGAAGAAAATTGTCAACTGGAAAAGAAGACGCAGGATGCAGGCGGGATTTTCAAACCGTGATGGGCGGAGAAAGCGGAGATCCGGTTCGAGCTGCCGGCCTGACTTCGATATCACCCCTTGCTCTCCTTCAGGACAATGCCAAACTGCGGCAAGCCTATGAAACAGGCTGCCGGTAAGGTCACTTTCACGAGTAGCGCGCCTTCCCTAGAGAGGATACACGGACACGAAGTGCAACCCCGCGCGGTTCATTGAAGCCATTGGATTCCCCACAGAGTTGGCGTGCAGTGCTACATGGTATTGCTACGAAAGAGCCAGGGTAACCGATACCGTTATCGAAATGAACAACCGCCTTATCGCTCCGTAGAGTTTGAGCGAAAATACCTGGACTCCGAGGACAAATGTTGTAGAGGCCAAGACCGTGTGGTTCCACACGGTGATTTGTGTAGTGCCCTCTATGTTTGTCCCGGTCCTCTTTTCGTACGCTTGGTCTGTCGCAACCCGGGTCCAGTCGACGCTACTTAATTAGCAACCGTTAAAAAGTCTTAATGGGTTGTAGGGTGTTGAGGATTGCCGGCTTGTACAAGAGATGGAACTTTCGACGAGATAGAGGACCACAATGCACACATTCAGTTGGATAACAAGCAGGCGGGCTCGAAAAGGAGCGCTCGTTTCGTTCTTCTGCTTTGTCTTTCTCTCCTTGCTCACGCATCCCGGAGCTGTGGCCCAGCAGGTCGTTCTCCCGACTGCGAAGGTCTTCGACGGCGGCGCGATGAATCAACCTAAAAACGACGTCGCGCTGACGGGCACTGTACAGCAAGTGATGGAGAAGACCACCGCGGGCGTGCCCGGGGGAGCTCAGGTGGTGGTCGAAGGGCCGCAGGGGACATTTACTGCGATCCTGGGACCGAAGTTGAGCGATGCCATGCGGAAGAGCCTGGTAGCGGGTGCGCAAATCACTGCTTCCGGGATTTCCGAAACGATCGACGCCAATAGCTACCTTATCGCGCGCAAGCTCACCGTCTCCGGCAGCCCCTTCACCGTCCGCAATGAACACGGCTTCACCGTTCATGCGCAAGAGCGCTCTCGCGCGATTGTAGTCAACGCCATCTCCGGGAGTGCGAAATGAAAACCCGTCTGTTCTCTTGCTTCATTGCTCTTGTCGTGCTCTTGGTGCTGATCACGGGTTGCAGCTCTGGCTCCGGTTCCAACCCCAACCCGCCGGCTATCTCGGTCACCTTCAGCACGCAGCCGCCGTCTTCGACGGCCACCAGTGCGACCGTCAATCTCACCGCCATCGTCAGCAATGACAGCGCCGATGCAGGCGTCAAGTGGACGGTTGCCTGCAGCATTGCACAGTGCGGAAGCTTCTCTGCCAGTTCGACCGCCAGCGGAACGGCGACTACCTATAAGGCACCGGCTGCCGCCACCACCGTAACGGTGACGGCTACATCGGTGACCGATTCCACCAAGTCAGTTTCGGCCAGCATCAGCATCACGACTCCGGTCGCACCGATCGCCGTAACTCTGACCAGCCCACCGGCTTCGCTTGCTGCCGGCAAGAGCGCCTCGTTGATCGCGACAGTCGCCAACGACAACGCGAATGCGGGTGTCGCCTGGTCGGTGAGCTGCGGCAGCGCGCAATGCGGCAGCTTTAACCCGACGAGCACTCCCAGCGGGACGGCAACAACCTACACCGCTCCCGCGGCTCCGCCAACGCCGGCTACCGTCACGGTTACCGCAACGTCGGTGTCGGATACCACGAAGTCGGCTTCCGCCACGATAACCATCACCGCTGCCCCTGCTATCCTGGCAGACGGGAACTATGTCTTTCACGTCAACGGAGAAGATGCTAACGATCTGTACTTCCTGGCGGGCGTGTTCACGGTGAAGGACGGCGCGATCACCGGCGGTGAGCAGGACATTGTTGATACAGGCTACCAAAACCAGGATACTCTGCTCGCTTCAGGGTCGAATCTGAGCCTCGTCAATGGGAACATTCAGGTTGTTCTGAACACAGGCGACTCGAATGTCGGGGTCAACCAGCTGGAGACGTTTCGTGGGACGGTGGTGTCCGCTTCGCGAGTTTTGATTACGCAGTTCGATTCATCTGCAACAGCCGCAGGTTCGATCGATCTGCAGACGAGCACGGCAGCTCCCGCCGGTGGATATGCCTTTAACCTGGGCGGCTACGATGGCTCGAATCCAATGCTGAACCTGGCTGTTGGCGGCATCCTGAACATCAGCGGCGCCTCGATCTCGCCTTCCGGCAGCGTGCTTGATTACAACGATGGCGGCACGGTCAAGCAGGCGCTGACCATAGCTTCGGGCACGGTGAGTGCACCCGACGCCTTGGGCAGGGTCGTCATCACTGTTAATCCGAGCTCGGGCTTACCATCGGTCGCAGTGGCGGGGTACACGGTGGGCACCAACCAGATCCAACTGGTGGAGACCAACGATACGCTGAGCGGCGACCTCGGAGGCATGGCCCTCGGACAGGGATCGAATACCGGGGCCTTCAACCTGGCGTCTGTCTCCGGCGCGTCGTATGCCTATGCCGCCGAAGGCCAGGACAACACGACTGCGGGCGGAAGCCGAATCGTGCAGATCGCGGGCGGTTTCGGTCTCAACGCGAACGGCACGGTAGGCGGCAACCTTTCACTGAACGATCTCTACTTCAGCTTCGGTTCTCAGATCACCGGGGGTACCTACACTGTGGATCCGACTGGCCGCGTAACCCTGACGGCGAATATCACGTCAGGCTCGCTTTCCAACAACCCTACCTTTACCTTCCAGCTTTACCTGGATGGTAATGGAAATGCGCTTGAATTGGGGGTAGACAGCACGCAAATCACTTCGGGGGTTGCGTACCTGCAACAAGCACCGTCGTCTGACTTTGAAGGCACCTACGCTCTCAGGGTTTATGGGTTCTCAAACACCAACAATCTGCCTGCCATGTCCGCGGTGGGCCCGGCAACGGTCACTTCCGATGCGTTCTCGGGCTATACCGACCAGAGTCTGCAAAACTCCAGCAACAACGCCTCAACCCTTACTGAGGGAGTTGCCCTTAGCGGCTCAGAGGACAGCTCGACTGGATTGTTGGTTCTGACTGGATTAGATGCAACGAACTCACAAACGCAGCTCGGCGTCGGCTATTATCCGATCGATGCGAACCGCGTGTTGGCGATTCAGCTAGACAATCAGAATCGCCAGATGGGCCTGGTGATGCTGGAAGCCGTACAGCCGGAGCAATGAGGCTCTCCTCGACTCCGGCGAGCGCTCCTCGCCGGAGTTTTTTTTTCATGCAGAGTCACGGAGTCTTACGGACCCATTTCGCGACGGGATACGGCCATGGATTCAAGAGAGAATTCGGCAACGATGGTTCCCTTGCAGCGAATGATGTAGACGTTCCCGACAAAGTGCGACTCCAGGTTCAGCGACATAACTTCCTCCTATGCACGGATTCAAATCGAAATTTGGCGATCCTGCTGGTTGATCGACTCGAATCACTGCCAGTCTTGCCCAAATTAGTTTTTTGCGGTGGTTCTACCCATCCATCAGCGACAAGGTTGCATGGAAGCGCAAACCCACTTTGTCATCCCGAGCGTAACCGCCAAGTTCATCGGGTGCATCGAGAGCCAGAGGGAAAGATCAGTGGTATCCCACATCTCGCGAAAAACGAGCGAGATACCCGGATTTCCTGTACGGGGCACCAAGCAACGGCCACGTGTGCGGCTTTCATTGAGGAAAGCCGCATGAAGTCCATCAACGCCAACGAACTTCACCAGAAAATCCGGGGGTATGGGGCACCCGTCAGTTGTTCCCGGGAGAGAGAGGCAGGGCGTTTTTTGCGAAATTTCTCAGCTGGCGCATGGGCTGGGTCGCCGTCACTTGGCCCACGGTGGGCGAGTCAAACTGGGTGTTCACCGCGCTGTATTGCACGGCGTTCAATGCGTTGGCGGCAGTACAGCGAAGTTCCAGGCTGTTGCCCTCCCTGATCAGGAAAGTTTTGGAGAGGGATGCGCTCACGTTGAGAAGGCCCGGTCCAGGGATGGAGTTGCGCGATGCCGTTCCATAAAGTTGGCCGGGCGCGAATTGGGTAGAGAAGGCTTTGGTGTTGAACCAGTGGGTAAGGTGGCCTCCGCCCGCCATGAGAGGCACGCCAAAGTTACGGTTGGGACGCACCGAGCCATGGATACCGCGCTCCACCTCGACCGCTGATACCGCAATATAAGGCGTAAGCGGCAAGCCTGAATTGGCAGCAAAGGTTCCCGCGAGCGACCAGTCACCGAATATTCGGGAGATCCAATGGCCGTTGTTCAAATAAGGCATATTGGAGCCGAAAGGGAGTTGATAGAAGAAACTGCCATAGACCTGATGACGAATATCAAAGTTCGAGTTTCCTTCCTCGGCCAAGATGTTGTTGGGATTTTGCGCCACAACCGGGGAGCCGGCGTTGATCGAAGCAGCGTCGTCGATGGCGTGCGAATAGATATAGCCGGCGGACAGGGCGAGCCCATTCTGCAAGCGTTTGGTGGCGGTTACTGACGCCTGTACCCACACCGCTGAGGGTGTCCATGCTGAAGTAAAGAAATGTGCCTATTTGTCCTTACCGGTAACCGATCGAACCAAGGCAGGCAGGTTGGTGAGATTTTGCTTGAGAGTGTAGGCGCAAGCGCCCGCTTCCGCCGCCGCGATGCGGAGGTCGTAATCGTCGTAATCTGTCACCATGACGACTTTAGCGAAAGGGTAGACCTGCCGAATCTGGCGCGTGGCCGCGAGTCCATCCACGTCCGGCATGCGAATATCCATCAACACCACATCTGGCTGCCAGTCGGCGTATGCTGCCAGAGCCTGTGCGCCGTCTGAGCACTCCCAAATGTCGCTGGCGGCTTCGTCCACCGCGCGGCGCAACATGCGCCGCATTCCCGCGTTATCGTCAACAATCAATATCTTCATCCTGCTTCCTATCGCTGCCGAAACACTTCCGGCTGGTCAGTAAATATCGGTATATCTACGGCGAGACCTTGCGCCAATACGTTGTCTGGTAACCCTGAGCATCGACTTGCGCGGAATGGATCACCGCGGGCGTCGATCCGTGGCACGCCCAGGACACTGCGGTATCGTGGCCGGTGACGAACATGGGCACGAAGTCCGAACCAGGATTCTGCTTGCAATAATCCAAGATCGGCTGGGTCGGCTTCTGGCTGGTGGCAGCCTTTGCATCGCACGGAATGTTCGCGCCGTATTGGCATGCGAGCACAGCTCCCCCGGCACAGCGCCATTCCATGAGCTTGCCTTGATCGGGCTGCATGTTGAGTTGCTTGGCCATCCACCCGGGGAGTTTCGGGCCGGTGTATCGCGCATCCGGTTTGTCGATTGTGCCGACGGCCTTGCAATAAGGCGCCGGATCGGAGTATGTCTTTTGGGCAAAGCCTGGTGAAGCCCAGAGAACCAGGATCACCGCCGGCAAGAACATTCTTGTCATCGTCATCAGTAGCTCCATGAATAAATAAAATGGGCCCGGATTTTGTTTGCGTTCACAAGGTTGAGATTACGACACTGACTCGACCAAACCTATAGAGGTGGCTACACAACACCTGTGTAGTACTACACGAGTCTCGGGACATGCCAACGGCTATGCATTCCACTCGGGTACGCTGCGGACCATGTTCCACATCATCCCGTTGAGTGCGTTGTCCATCTCGTCGTGCGGTTCAGTGCGGGTATTGGTGAGGGCGGCCCAGCACATTCCGGTTGCCGTTCGCACCATGAGCGTGGTCGAACCTGGAAAACTGCCGTTATGCCAGATGTTGCCTGAACCCACCATCCAGCCCCGGGCATATTTAGCCGCGGAGGTGGCGGAAAAGGCCGGGCTGGGCGTCGTCATGACCTGGATGGTTGCTGCTTTCAAAATGCTGGGGATTGGCCCCGAGCCACCCACGTGGTTGAGAAACTGAACCAAGGCAGAGGGAGTGGCCAGCCATCCGCCGTTCGCGTCCATGCGGGTAACGTTTATTTTGTAAGGGTCCTCATTGTATTGGCCAAAGTACACAACCTCGTTGGGAGCGCGGTCCTTCAGGCTGTTCCCCGCAATGCGCATACCGCTGATGCCGCAAGGCGCCAGAACAGCGCTTTGCACGTAGGCGGCATAGGGTTGGCCGGTGATCTGTTCGATGACCCGTCCCAGGAGGCAGTAGCCGAAGTTCGAGAAAGCCCAGTGCTCTCCAGGTGGATTGGCGAGGGGTAGGTTCTCCAGTGTCCAGCCGATCAGCTTGGCTTGATCCCAGGAATTGCTTTTGAACATCGGATCGTTCGCATCGGCAGGCCAGCCGCCGCAGGTGTGGGTCAGAAGGTTGTCCACCGTGATATCGGTCACGTATTGCCCGTAAGGACTCTTGCCATATCTCGTCCCGAGAATGCCCGATGCGCCGAAAACCTTGTCGGTAAGTTTCAATTTGCCCTGTTCGATCAGGGTAAAGATAGCTACCGATGTGATGGGCATGGTCACATCTGCGATGCGGAAGAGGCTCGACATGTCGGTCGGGCCCATGTCTTTCACGTTACCGAAGCGAAAGCCCTGGTTGAAACCAAATCCCCGATCGAAGACAAATTGACCGTTGCGCGAGATTGCGATGGACAGCGAGGGTACGCTGAAGCTGCTTTTGAATGCGGCAGCCAGGCGTCCGATCTCGCCGCGCTCCTCTCCGGTGCTGGTGTCGCCCTGCGGGAGCCAAAGCGCCTGCAGCGGCGAGCGAACCATCCCTGCCGCGGCAGCGCTGGTCAGATACTTGAGCAGGCAACGTCTAGTGAATGGATTCTTTCTTTGCATTGACGTCTTTGCTTTGACGGCGGTCAGTCAGCGCGTCTTCCTTCCCAGGTTCCGTGGTGTCCGCGGACGCCAAAGTTTCCTTCCATGGTGTTTCCGTCGACCATTCCGCGGAAGGTGAGCACGTTCTTCGTCTTGGTGCGAAACAATATGTGGCGTACGTTCATGGTGCCTTCGATTCCTCCCGATTGGTACGGTCCTTTAAAGTGCCCGGTCAAGGTGTTGCCGTTTTGCACGATCTGGACCGTGTGCGTGCCGGTCTTCCCGTCGTCGCCATGGGTGTAGATCATCCAGGTGCCGGCCACGTTGGCCGCGGACTTTTCCTCCTGGGGCAACTGCTGGGCAAAAGCTATGTGGCCGAGCGCCAGCAACAAGAGGGCCAGCAAAGTGAAAGGGAACTGATAGCGCTTCATAAGAATCCTCCAGCGGGTGAACGTACTGGACGCAAGCTACTCCGCCTGCGTCCATCCGTGGGTTGGGTTGTGTTGTTCGATAGCTATTAAAGTATCAGGTGCTTTCGGGCCGAGATCCTGTTGGTAGATGACGCCGTCACGACCCAGGCTGAAGGTCATGATGCCGGAATGCTGATAATTGATAGGGCTGGCAAAGATCGTATACCCGTCTTTCGTGGTCATGATACGGAAGGAGTATCCATGTGATACTACTTCCTTGCTGGGTGCGGAAGCGTTGAAGATGCTTTTTGCAAACTGGTTGAGTGTCCCCATCGGGCTGGGCGTGTGGCCTTCGGAGATCTCCCAGTAAAGGCCGTTTTGCTGGCCCGGAGTGCTGACAATCGTGTCGGTGTAGTGGTGCCTGCTCTGGTGGTAGAGTTCCTCGGCGCTCGCAAGCAGGCGGCACGCATCCATGGCGGAGAGTTCATTGCGTCCGATCCGCCGTGCGCGCAACTCCTGGTCAGCGGCATCGGCGTCAAAGTACCACCTCGACGAGCTGTCCTGGGCCAAGGGGACAGGGAAGGGATAGTTGTCGGCCCCGATATAGAGCACCTGGCTGCCATCGGTCATCGCCACCAAACGATTCATCTGGTCATATTTCCTGGTGAACGAATTGGCCGCAGCCTTATCTTCTGCCGGGTCGCCTGACATTACTAATTTCTGCGCCTTTGGGCCCAATACCTGGGTAAGTGTTTTGTCATCCCCGGACTGGACTGCCGCCTGCAATGCCTGGCTTGCTCCCGCCGGTGTGGCAAAGGTTTTCTGCGATGTTTCCGCCGTGGGGTTGTCTTGTTTCCTCGAGCAGCCGAGAACGAAAACGACCGCAACCATGACGACAACAGCGATCGATTGAACCCGGTGCGTGGTCAAGCATTTCTTTTGCAAACTCACGTTTCTACCTTCCTCTCTATAATCGAATTGATTTGTGGTGGGTCAAGGATTCTGTGGGGTGCGGGTTAACGTTGCCCTCTACCGCGCTCACCCCCGCCACCGCGCTGCTCGTGCTGCTGACGTGGTTGCTGGATGTGCTGTTGGCGCTGCTGACCTTGTCGCTGCTGACCCTGACGCTGCCGTTGATAGGCAGCGGGATGCATGCTGGCGCGTCCGCGATCGGAGTCGGCGCGGGCCTGGTTGCCATTGCCGCTCATGGCGGAGCGGGGCTGGTCGCTTCCGGACCTGCCGGCGCGTTCATTGTCAGCGACCGGGCGCTGGACTCCTCCGTTACCGCCGATTAGGCCGTGATCGCCGTTGCGGCCACCGTTCGGTTCCTGCGGCCGGTTGCCGTTGTTCCGGTTGGCCTCATTGCCGGAGTTATTACGGTTGCCGTTGTTGTTATTCCGGTTTCCATTGTTGTTGTTGTTATTGCTGTTCCTGTTGATGTTGTTTTTGGTGATGTAAGTGTTGTGGTTGTAGTTGATGTTTCCCCCACCGCCTCCACCACCCCAGTTCATTCCCCATGCTCCGAAGCCCCAGCCCCCGCCGAAGCCGCCGCCAACGAAGCCGCCTCCGCCAAGGGCGGCGCCAATCGCTACCCCGGCGCCAAAGGAAACACCGGCTGCAACGGCAACAGGTGGTGTATACGCGGGCACTACTAAGGGCGCGCCATACACGACTGCCGGGTTGTATTGGGGAACATAAACCACGTTCGTGTTGGCGGGTTCAATGATGATGGTTTGCGGGCTCTGCTGCACTACCTTGATCTGCGATGAAGTCTGTAACGTTCCGGCGGCCTGCGCCTTGGCGCGCATGACCTGTACCGCGGCCATCACGTCTGATTGCTGATTTTCAAAGGCCTGGCCCAGGCTCGAGGTCCAGGAAAGGTTTTTGGCCAGATTGTGGAGTACGGACGGGAACTGGGTCAGCGCTTTTACGCTCGGATCCCACGATTGTTGATCCACTGCCTGGGTGAGTGCGGCTCCCTGCAGGTTCTGATTCTGCGCCAGCCAGAGGTCTGCAAAAGCCACTTCATCGGCGTAGCTGGCGGCAGCCAGCACCTGTGCAACCAGTGCGTCGGGATAAAGCGCGATGGGGGCAACCAACGTGTCGAGCTGGCTGCTCGTTAGCGGCGCGACCGCCGGCGGTGCAGACGCCGAGGCCGGTTGGGAGGCACTCTGTGCCTGAAGAAGTTCGGTGGGGGCGCCGGCAATCATCAGGGTCGCGCAGACCACCATCGACATTATCTGTTTCATCCATTTCGTTGTCATGAAATCCTCCGGTGAGCGATACTCCGCGGGGCCAATCCCCAGCGTTCGATGCGCCGCTTTGAACCCCTCAATGCTGTGAGTGCGGAAGCGCAACCTCTAGGAGGACGATATGGCTGCTGCCCGGGAAACAAAATAGAGGGTGCTACACGTAAGACCGTGTGGTACTACACAAGCGACGGGGCCCGCCGCTGGATGAGAACTCCCGCCAGAAGTCACTTTCCTAACAGAACCCCTAGGAACTGGCGGTTGCCCCAGGTTCGCCAAATTGTAGGTGGACGGAACGGAGACCTTTGTGCCGGAACCGGGGCGCACCGCAGGTCCCTCGGCTGCGCTCGGGATGACAAGTGAAGGGTGGTGACTTTTATGAGGGGCCGTCAGGTTGGATGGACAGAAGAGACACAGCAGGTCCACTTCGCTTCAGTCGGGATGACTTCTCGTGAAAATCAATAAAGTCACGGCCTCTCAGGATGACGATTCTGTGGGAGAACCGAAAGAGGAACAGCAGATCGCTCGGCTTCGCTCCTAATGACACAGGTGGAGCGGGCCCAGCTTTAGTGCCGCGCCTACAGCGCTCAGATCATTTTCGGATTGATCCCAGCCCTGCCGGACTGGGCTGACTTTAGCGGCCGGCCCTCCGGGCCTCGCATCCATGGCGATTTGAGTGTCATTTCTCTCTCAACTTGCGATAGGCAAGTCGGCTGCTCGGGATGAAAAGGAGAAGCGCGGTGACTTAGAGCTCAACCGGCTGGCGCAATGGCTGAGTGGTTCCAGGCCGCCCCCCTCGCGGGAATTCCACAGTTGCAGTAGGCGGCCTGCCCCCTTGGCTAAAAACTCATGCGGCCTCTTTGGCTGTGACGTGTTTCGCTCTTATGAACTCGAGCAGATCGGCGTTGATCTGATCTCCATTCGTGGTCGGCATGCCGTGCGGAAATCCAGGGTAAGACTTCAGCGTGCCGTGCTTCAAAAGTTTTACGGACCTTGCTCCGGTGGTGAGGAAGGGGCAAATCTGGTCGTCCTCGCCATGCATCACCAGGACGGGAACGTCGATCATCTTGAGATCATCGAAGAACTCGGTTTCGGAGAGTACCTTGATGCAGTCGTATTGAGCCTTGATGCCCCCCATCATGCCCTGCCGCCACCAGTTCTCCCGAATTCCCTCGGAGATAGTCGCGCCCGGACGGTTGAATCCGTAAAACGGCATGGTGATGTCTTTGTAGAATTGGGAACGGTGGTTCGCGGTGCCGGCGCGCAGGCCGTCGACGACCTCCTTCGGAACGCCGTCCGGGTTTTTCTCCGACTTCATGAACGTCGGCGGAATCGAGCTGATGAGGACCGCTTTGGCCACCCGCCCCTTGCCGTAGCGAGCGACATAACGCGTCACCTCACCGCCGCCCGTAGAGTGCCCTATGTGCACGGCATTCTTCAGATCAAGCGCGGCGACGAGTTCTGCAACATCGGCGGCGTAGGTGTCCATGTCGTGCCCGTTGATCGTCTGCGTGGAACGGCCATGCCCGCGGCGGTCGTGGGCGATCACCCGGTAACCCTGGTCCAGAAAGAACATCATCTGCGCATCCCAATCGTCCGCGGAAAGCGGCCAGCCGTGATGAAAAAAAAGAGGCTCACCTTTGCCCCAATCCTTAAAGTAGATTTGCGTGCCGTCTTTCACGGTAATCGTATCCATTTAGACCTCCTATCGCTTTCGGTTTTGTGGTTTGTGGGCCGGTCCCCATCATCGGCGGATCAGCGCCTTTGCGATAGCGCCGTAGGTACTTGTTTATCCCCCCTCTTTCGGATGGCACAACGCATCCCGTCTTTCCGGGATGCAAGCTCTGACGGGAGAGCAATACTTTGGTATCGGTCGATACGTTCGTCCAATGGATTCGTCGTCGCGCTTCTGCCAATCTTGCTCTGATCGAAAGGAGTACCAAATGGACGCCAAAGCTGGATTGAAAGAGGCCACGCGCGTGACCTCGCCTGTCGCGTCGAACACGCTCGGTGTGAACGTTTTTACCGTCCCGGGAAAGACGATGGTCGGCGAGCGGCCAAGGCCCTTCGGTGAAGCGCTCGGCTTTGACCCGATGACCTCGACTTTAATCTTCGGCGAGTATGACGCGGTGCTGGTAGACGCAATGACGACGGTGGCTGAGGCTGAGGCTCTCGCGGATTGGGTTGCTCTGCACAACCGCAATCTGGAGACCATCTATATAACGCACGCCCATTTCGACCACTTCTACGGTCTGAGCGTTCTGCTCGACCGTTTCCCCGGCGCTCGGGCGATAGCAACGCCCAAGACGCTGAACGCGATGCAGATGTCTTTTACTCCCCCAGTGGAGCGGTTAGCCCGCCGGTTGTTTCCTGGGCAATTGGCCACTAAATTCGTTCCACCTCAGCCCTATGAGCACGACACGTTCACTCTCGAGGGCCAGGAATTGCGCATCATCGAGCAGGGCCACACCGATAGTGCCGATACGACGTCTCTCTACGTTCCATCGATCGGCCTGATCGTCGCCGGCGACGTGGTGTATAACCAATGCCGCATGTACGTCGGCGACACCACCCCGGAAAGCCGAAAGAATTGGATCGCGGCGCTGGACCGGTTAGCTGCGCTGAACCCGGCGATGGTCGTCGCCGGTCACAAGAAGCCCGGCGCGCCCGACTCTCCCTCGGCGATCCAGGACACCAAGCGTTACCTGCAGGACTTCGATCGGCTGCAGAAAACCGCGACGTCGGACCAGGAACTGTTCGATCAGATGACGGAGCTTTACCCGCATTGGGTAGCCAACCAGTCGTGGTTGATGTTCGGATTCCCACAGGGGTAACCCACACCAACCGCTGATGCAAGACTAGTTGACCTGCACGATCAGCGGATGGTCGATAACGCTGATGCTGAGCGTGCTTACGTTGCTGTAGGTCGCAATCGGCGTGGTTCCGATGATTGGATCGTAGACGGCAACGTTGGAAAAGGTCGCACCGAGATTCACCGTCACGGGATAAGCGGGGGCGGCGATATCCGTGGCATTTGCCGGGTTGTAAACCGTGGCATCAATCCAAACCGCGAGATCGAATGCCGTACCGCTGCCGAGCAGGAAGGAGTGCCCCGTCGCGGGCAATCCGTTGACGCTGTAGCTCAACCTGGTAGGGGCAGTTCCACTTCCAGCGCTTTGCAGGATGGTGGTTAGATTGTGGATCGCCGTGGCGCCGGCTTTCGGAGTCCAGTCGTTATGAAACTCTCCGTAGTGGTCTTGGACATTCGTATCCGTCGCGGATGTATGCTCATCGACCAACTCATAAAGATAGGTTCTCACGATCCCGTTCAGCGCATTTTCAAAAAAGGTGTTCAGGTTGTACTTAGCGGCAGAGAGCTCATCCACATAGCTGGGGGTGGTCGTATATCCGGTTTCGGTAATAACCGCCGGCAATCCCGGAGTATCCTGCTCGAGGATCGGGAGCCAATAGGGCATGTTTTCCTGCCACACGTTGCTGGACGAGGCATAAACATGAGCGTTGCCATAGGTGACGTATGGAGCCAGGTTGCCAAGCTGCTGCTCGCCGGCGGCAACACCGGTGATTCCGTAGGATAGGGTCAACGCATAGACAGGAACCGCTTGCAGCGACGGGTTACTTTGGACCGCTGTCCACAAATCCTGAGTGACTTGTGCTCCCGCAGCATAAGTGTCGGTGATGCCCTCATAAGTAATGGGCCACGCATTGATTTCGTTGGGTCCCTCGATCGCGGCGATGGAACCGGGGTAAGCCTGCTGGAAGGCAGCCACCTCTGTAATTGTGTCCGTAACATCGACAGCACCGTTTCCAGCCACGAGAGCGTCGAACTGGACACCGGCCGCCGCTACTGCGGCATACGTATCTGTCGTTGTCGGATCGGGAGTGTAACCGGGGGGCTGATCGCGAACGGTGCCGATGCCTAGATAGCGCAAAGCCGAGATTACGTTCTGCGACTGGCCGTAATAGGGCGTATTCCCATAACCAAGGTGAGTATTGATCCCGAGATTCTGCAGAAAGGTGGAAGCTGCTTCCGGAGCCGGATTCAAAACCGTGCAGCTTGCAGTGGTTCCGCCGTTGCTGCCGGTGCATTGCCAGGTCCACGGGCCGGTGCCCGTGACCGCCGAGGCTGTGCCTGCGCTGCAAAAACCCGCACTGGGCGCGACGGTCGAAATGGCGCCATTCGCCGGCCCGCATGCACCGTTCACGGGTGCCGGCTCGCCGGCACTCCCGGTGTTGACGGTGAGCGCATTGAGCGTCATGGCTGACGTATAGTCGGTCGCGTCGGACGGTGTAAACGTAACTGTCAGTTGTTGTGTGCCTACCGGCAGAACAGTGCCCGCCGCCGGAGTGTAGGAGAAGGTACCCGGCACATTCGCCGTCGCATCCAACTGTACTCCGCTGAGGGCGGCCCCTTGGTGAATGGGGGCCAAGGCCGTCCAGGAGATTGCCGAGGTGGCCTGGCTAACTGTAACCTGCACGGTAGCAGTCATCGCGGGATAATTGGTTGTGTCAGCGGGCGTGAAGATGGCGGTGAGCTTCTGCGATCCTGCGTGGAGTACCGTCCCGGCGGCAGGTGAGTAGATAAAGTTACCCGGGACGCTCGCTGTAGCGTCCAATTGGACGTTGCTCAAGGCGGTGCCGTATTGGATCGATGCCGGCGTATTCCAGGTGATGGCAGGAGCGCTCGGAGCCGCCGCTGTAATGGTGAGCGAGTCCTGTGCTGTTATCGGCTTGTAGTCGGTTGTGTCGGAGGGTGTAAACGTGGCTGTAAGCTGTTGTGTGCCCGCGGGCAGAACGGTGCCCATTGCCGGACTGTACGAGAGCGTACCTGGTACATTCGCGGTCGCATTCAACTGTGCTGCGCCGAGGGCCCTGCCTTCCTGAATGGGAGACAAGGGGGCCCAGGTGATTACCGGAGTGGCCGGGGTAACCATAAGCTGCACGCTGGAAGTAACTGTTTTGTAAGTTACGGTGTCGGAGGGCGTGAAGGTCACTGTGAGCCTTTGGGTTCCCGCCTGGAGAAGCGTTCCGGCTGCAGGTGAGTAAACAAAGCTACCCGGGACGCCAGCCGTCGCGTCCAATTCAACATCGCTCAGGGCTGCGCCGTACTGGATCGTCGCCGGAGAATTCCAGGTGATGGAAGGACTGCCCGCCACCGGAGCTGTGCTGGCCGCAATGGACCCACCGCCGCATCCCATAATCGGGATAGAGAGCATGCCCAGAAGGCAGAAAACGAAACAAGGCGTACAAGATTTATGCATGCGTCCCCCGTGAAAGCCGCTATTGCAAAACAGCACCTAGGGGGAACAAGGCCGTATTAAGGCCGCAAGATCGTCTGCTTGAGAACTTGCGACTGGCTACAACTCATGGTGGATCGGATACCACCAGTGGGTCAATCGAATCCCACCTTTGGGGGATTACACCCGTTCAAACCAGTCGAAATCGTTGGGTTGTTACGATCGTCTACGGGAAGCGGAAAGCTACTTGCTTTAACAGCCAGACGGGGCTAGATCCGGAGTGTGCCAAGGTCACTGGACCCTCCGAAATGGCAACTACCTTTGAGAATCCGAACCCCGGCTTGCTGTCATTCGGCGGCGCACGCACACAGGCCATTTCTGTCTGTCGACGAAACATCGAGGGAATATTTTTCCAACGCCGGTGTTTATACGTACAGGAGACGTAGTTTCTTGGGCGTCAGATTTGCCGCGCTTTCGGCTGTTGCTCCTGTGAATGATTGCAAGGGAGAAGATTAAAGTCGTGAAACTAATTGAAACAGAAAGAGAGCAATTCGTAAGTCGCCGTTCTTTTCTTGGATCAGCTGCCGCAAGTGTGGGCGCTGGCACTCTGATGGCGCCTTATATGTTGGGACAAAGTACGACGGACGAGAGCAAGGGTGTCGCCGATCATGCCGCAAACGGGTCTGAAGTTGCCAATAAGATAGCGTCTACGGGCAAGCCTACCGCCGGCTCGCCTCACATCACTTCGCTCACCGGGAGAAAGCCATATTTCGCTGGTGATTTTGGCAGCCAGACCCGTGTCGACGCGAGCTGTCTTCCCAAGCTTAACCGACTCTCGATTCGCCGTTTGCTTCTCGCGCCACAAGGTGTTCGAGAACCACACTGGCATGCAAATGCGCACGAGCTCGGATATTGCCTGAAAGGAGAGCACCTGGTTACGATTGCCGACAATGGCGAGGCCAGAAACAGCTTCGTCATCTCCGCCGGCGAGATGTTCTTTGTGCCATCGGGAGCTCTCCATCACGTGGAAAACATTGGCCGTGAGGAGGGTGAAATCATCCTGGGGTTTACCCATGAAAGGCCAGAGGACTTTGGTCTCTCCGGCACCTTCGGCTGTTTCAGTGATGCTGTTCTCGGCAACAGCTTTGGATTGCCGGCATCTGATTTCGCCAGCTTAAAAAGGACGCAGCAGAACACTGGAATCGGGCATCGGGCGAACGCGAGCGTGATTGAACTCCAGGACAGAGAGAATAACCCCTACAAGTACTCCATCGAGGCGGCATTGCCACAAAGAAAGTCTGAAGCCGGTACAGCCCGCACAGCACTGTACAAAGTTTGGCCGGCGTTGCAGGACATTGCGATGTTCTCCGTGGATCTGACCAATCAGGGGATGCGCGAATTGCATTGGCACCCCGAGACTGCGGAGATGGGATACATAACCCAGGGAAAAGGCCGGATGACGATCGTTAGTCCGGATGGGTCGCCCGATACATTCGAGATGAATCAAGGCGATGTGTACTTCATACCGCGGGCGTATCCGCACCACTTTGAAGACATCGGTGAAGGTGATCTCAAACTGCTCGTCTTTTTCGATCAGGTGACACCAGGAGACATCGGCGTAAGAACAGTAGCCGGATGCTATTCGCGCGAGGTCCTGGCTGCGACGTTTAAAGTGGAACCCTCATCGCTTCCTCAATTTCCTTTTGCCACCGAGGACCCGCTTCTTGTGCGGCGAATCAATGCTATTGATCCATCCAAAAGCTTGTAGATGACGCGAGCGACGATCTGGGCGGAACGTTACCAGAAATAGTCGGCTTCAATCTTCGGGGAGCCGGATTCGCCATTGACGATCTGAGTGCTCAACACCAACTCCATGTTCTTCTTGTTGCCCGCGGCTTGTGCGGCGCGCTGCACTTGGGCAAGGTCGCCTGAATCGGTCAAAAATATTGCAGCGGCCGTCGTGCCCCCGCTGCCAATTCCCGCCACTATGACTTCGACTTTACCTGTATCGCTATCGGTGAATCGCGCCACGATCGCGTAGTCACGGTAGCTGTTGCTGGCCATCTGTGTGGTTCGGTTGACCACCCAACGTCTATTCAGTGGCGCCGTGCTATCGACAATTCGAAATTGCGTCATCTGCGGATCGTTGGAAAAGTGATAACGCAGGGAATTGGTCAGCCGTAGCGTCCATGCGTTATCGAACGCGCCGATAAAGATCGTTGGCCCGGCCTGTAGATCTTTGAAATTCGTTATGCCCTCTCCCCGGATGGTGTACTGCTTGCCGGTAGCCTGAAGGATTTCGGCAAAGCGATGGTTGCGGTGACATCGTCGAATATAACCGCCGTGAGGTTGTCTTTTAGCACGAGTTCGTGGGTTGGCTCGGCCGCGTCCCGAAGCGAGATAGCAGGGTTTTGCAGCTGATCCGCCATGCAGAATAAAACTGGACCACTCGCGGTGGTTATCGGCGCCCAGAAAAAGCTCTGTGCCGAGCGATGCATCGTTTGCCACGCCAGGACCGATCCCACTGACAGAATCCCGGCGACGACACAGGTGACCGCCAGCACGAGGGAGGAATGGCGACCTGGGCGCGGGGGAATGAGATCCGAATCCACACTCGGGATCGGGGAGGCTTCCAGGGACAGCCAGAGCCATCGTCCTCAAAATCGACCCGTTTGCGCCGTTGGGCCAGTAAAAGTGGGGAATATAGGAGCCGGAAGGCAAGGCAATGCGCAGTTCGTCTCCGCGGGCGGGGTCCTCGTAATACTGGGCGACCCGTTTGCGGATTTCCGTTGCGGTGACGCGAACGATGGGGTCGGAGGAGGTATCGTAGTTGGCGTCTCTGCCAAAGATCTCAATGCCGAGGGTGCGCTCCTTGATGTTTGCCGCCTGCCCTCCCAGCGTTTGTTCGACGACAAAGCCTAGGAAAGTTGGGAACCTTTTGCTGTGGCTGAAATAGGAACTGGCCAATAGCCGGCCCAGTTGCTCACGGACCGCCTCCTTATCCGAATTGCTCAAAGTTACGTGGCCCTTGCTCGATAAGTCTCCCAGCATGGCACGATCGCTCCGTATTTTTTTGCACCGATTATATAGCTGTTAAGAGGATATGCGTCCACGGCCCGCGCGGGTTATCTTTAAGTTGATTGATAATACAAAGTTTAACCTAATCATTAACCTGATAGATTTTCCTCCGTTTGCCGTAAAGAGCTTAACAGCTGAGAGCGAGACAGCTACAAGGTGGGCGATAATGGTTCCGATCTCTGTCGATCCCTACAGGGCATGAGCTCAAAAAGCTCTGAGACTGGAACGCCAAGGGAGCACGCGTAATCTGGAGGCTGCATAGTGAACATAAAAGGCGTTAGGAGAGCAGGGTTTCTCAGGTACCTGGTTGGACTCGCTATGCTGCTCGGCTTATCGCCAGGCAGCCCCCCACCCATCAACGCCCAAATCGCAACAACGACGGCAACGCTTTCCGGCGTAGTGTCGGATTCTTCGAAAGCGGTTGTGCCCAGGGCCCAGGTGACTCTGGTCAGCCCGGAAAAGGGAATCAACCGCACTTTTCACGACGGATGCCGTTGGCCGTTACTCATTCAATCAGCTTCCGCCCGCCACCTATAGTCTGAGCGTCCAGGCGCAGGGTTTGAGAAGTATCAGCAGAACGGGATCGTGCTCAACGCTGCCGATTCCGCGACCCAAAATGTGAGCCTCACGGTTGGGTCCAACGAGGTGTCGGTCACCGTAACCGCGGATGCCTCGCTGCTGAATACCGACAACTCCAACGTAGCTACGAGCCTTGATGCCAAGGAGATCGTTGAGCTTCCGTTGAACATGCGCAACGTGTACGGCCTGGCCACGCTCAACTCCTCGGTGAGCAACTCCTCTGAAGGCCAGATGCTGCTGGGCGGCGGCGGCAACACGACCGACAACGCCGACCAGGACATCTCGTTCCTGAACTTCACCGGCGGCTACTTTGGAACCACGGCCTTCTTGCTGGACGGCTCATGGGATACGGACCCGGAGTGGGGCGCCGTCATCTTTGTGCCGTCAGTGGACGCGGTTCAGGAATTCAAAATCCAGAACAACTCCTTCACCGCGCAGTATGGATGGAGTACGGGCAACGTCGTGAACGTGGTCACGAAAGCGGGGACGCGCAATTTCCACGGCTCCGCTTACGAGTTTTATACCAATAACAACACCAACGCCTTGAACTACTTTGCCAGCCCCAGCCAATGCACCATCGACAATACGAATGTCTGTACTCTGAGCCGCAACCAGACGGGCGTATCGGCCGGCGGCCCTCTCTACCTTCCCCATCTCTACCGGCAGCGGGAAAAGACATTCATCTTTGGTCTGTACGAACACTTCACGGTAACCACCCCGACCGTTGTTCACGTACACGGTGCCCGACGCCAACTTCCGCACCGGCAACTTCTCCGAGATTCTGGGCGCCTCGACGGGAACGGACGGCCTGGGCCGTCCCATCTCCGTAGGCCAGATTTACGATCCACGCAGCGGCCACGCGATTACCGCGGGTCAAGCGGATACTCAATCTGCCTCCAATCCCTATGGAACCGGGCTCACGGCCAACACAGACCGGGTACATTCGCAACCCGATCCCGGGCAACATCCTGACCAATCTTGCGGGCTACACCCCGGATCCGGTGGGCGCAAAGCTGTTGAGTTACTATCCCTGCCCAACCTGTACGGGAACCGGCCAACAACTACACGGTCTCCGGAACCGCGCCGGCAAATTCCGATGAATTCAGTATCAGCGTCGACCACAACATCGACAGCGCATTCAACGGTTATGTCCGCTACTCCTACAAGAAGGAGGAAAAGACGGGCGCCGCTGCGACTGGGGAACCGATCCGGCAGGCCCTGGCAATCAACGGCCCAACAACCGCTGGGGCATGTGGGCGGGGCTCTCGCAGATATTCAGCCCAACCTTCACCATGAACATCACCTCGGGGGTCCAGATTTGGCATGAAACCTCTAACAACCAGTCGTTCGGTTTCGACTCCACCAGCAGTCTCGGACTCCCGCGTACCTCAGCTCCGAATACCCGCTGTTCCCCATGGTCAATGTGGGCAGCGTGACCTCTCTGGGCCCGAGGAGCCGGGAACCAGCAGGCCGTCACCAACCATGGTCCCATCGGCACGGTGGCGGTGGACTTCATCAAGCTGAACGGCAAACATACGCTGAACTTGGGGTTCACGGGCGTGGAGCAGGTAGACGGCCAGAAGCTCTACTACCAGACCCAGCTGGATTTCACCGGGCGAATTCACGGCGGGCCCGGATCCGTTGAGTGGATCGGGAGTCGCCAGCGGCAACGGAGTGGCGGAGATGCTGCTCGGTGTCCTGGACGGCCAAAGCACGGTTGGAACTATCTCCAATTCACCGTTTCAAACCAGCTTTTGGGCTGAGTATGTCCAGGACGACTGGAAACCAACCCACAATCTCACCCTGAACCTTGGCCTCCGTTACGAGATGCAGACGCCATACACTTATCGCCATAACGAAGCCTCGATCTTCAACCCCGATGTTTTAAACCCGATCAGCTCTATGGTGGGCATGCCGGTCCTGGGCGCGCTGCAGTTTCTCGGTCCCGGCAATCGCAACGTCTACAACCCGAACTATGACAACATCGCGCCGCGATTCGGCTTGTCGTATCAACCGATACCCAAGGCCGTGGTCCATGGCGGCTACGGAATCTTCTATCCGCAATCGGTCACGTGCTGTTTTCCAGCCGATCCTGATGGCTTTTCCGCCGCAACTTACACCAATGCGAGCTTGGATGGAGGCATCACTCCCAATCCCAATATCAGCACCAGCAATCCCTGGGGTGGCGTTTACGCCCAGATAACCGGGAACAACAACGGGGGGTATCAACAGATCGGCAACGGAGTCGGCAGCGTCTTCAGGAGCCGCCCGTCGCCGTACGTGCAGCAATGGATGTTTGGCATGCAATATGCGTTCACCCCCAACGATCTACTCGAGGTGAACTACATCGGCAACCGCGGTGTTCGCATGATTGGGGGCTATAACAACAACCAGTTGAATCCGCAGTACCTGCCCATGGGGGCCACATTTCTTGGAAGCGCAGCGGCCGCCAATCCGTTTGCCGTGCCCTTGCAGACACTGGAGGCAGGGGGAACAATTGCTCCCAGCAGCTGCAATCTGGACAACGCAGGCGCGACCAACGCCCAATTGCTTTCTCCTTATCCACAGTATTGCAATGCCGGCGTCAGCCAGGTCGACGCACCCGTGGGCCAATCGCTCTACAATGCCCTGCAGATCACTTACAACCACCGCATCAGCAAAGGGCTGACCGCGCTGGTCTCCTACACCTACTCCAAGTTTCTTGACAACGTTGAGGGCAACAACGGCTGGTCCTACAACGGACCGACAAACTGGGGCGTCACCCCGGCAAACAACTACAATCTGGCTGCCGACAAGAGCGTGGATGCCGGCGATATTCCGCAGGCGCTGGTGGCAAGTTATACCTATGAACTGCCGGTCGGCCGGGGCAAGCAGTTCGGCTCGGGAATGGGTCGCGGGTGCAGAACGCGGTGATAGGAGGATGGGAGCTCTCGGGAATCGCAACATTCAAGGGTGGAATTCCGCTGGGCGTCTTCGGCAACGATCAGCCCACTTACGGTGGCAATCCCCGGCCGGATGTCATTGGCAACTCCGAAGCTGTCACATCGCACCATCCACGAATGGTTCAACACCGGAGCCTTCCAATTTGCGCCGTACGGCACCTTCGGCACAGCGCCTCGCTTTTTCTCCAATCTTCGCGGTCCCGGCTATCAGAACTGGGACACCGCGCTCGAGAAGAACTGGACTCTTCAGGGAAACCATGAGAGCCCAGTTCCGCTTCGAGACATTCAACACCTTCAACCATCCACAATTCTATGCGCCGGCCTCAGCATTACGCCTGGCATGCGATCCCAATGCAGGCTCCGGATGCGCCAGTAGCTTAGGACAAATCACCAGTGCCTTCCCGGCGAGAGTGATCCAGTGGGCTGGAAAATTCTACTGGTGACCGCAAGCGTGAACGACGGGCTACAAATCGCTGGCGATTCTGTTGGCCTTGCTAGTGAAGCCCATACCTGGGCTTGGCCAACAGCCGACGGCGCCCACGCTGGAATCGCTGGTAGCCGAGGCCCGAGCAGGCCCAGGGTGTGCATGATTACGCAGCGGCGGAGAAGGCTTACACAGCAGGCAGTCGAGATTGAGCCGAATATGGCTGAGCTGTGGTCCAATCTCGGACTTATGCAGCAGGAAACCGGAGACATTGCCGCGGCAATTCCCAGCTTTCAGCAGGCCAATCGCCTCAACCCATCTTTATTTGTTCCCAATCTGTTTCTCGGCAACGACTATCTGCGCACCGGCAAGGCGCAGGAGGCGATTCCATTTCTGATCAAAGCGGAGAGGACCAATAAGTCTGATCCGCAGGCGGCGCTTGCGCTTGGGCACGCGTACTACGCGACCGCGCAAATTTTCCCCGGCTACGCTGGAGTTCGCGCGTGCAACCGCGCTTGACCCCAAACTCGGCGTCGGCCTGGTTCGCTCTGGGGATTGCGCACCTTGACCTTGTAGAGGAAGAAGCACGGAGCATGACGGGCGAAGCTCCACATTCAGCTTATGCTCAGGCGTTGTATGCGGAGTCGCTGGAGAAGCAGGCGAGATTCAACGAAGCCGCAATCGTCTACCGAGGGTTGCTGGCTTCACAACCTCAACCTCCATGCCTGCGTTCGGCGCTTGGCTTTTCGCTCCTCAGGCATCGCGACCTTGAGGGGGCTGCCAACGAGTTCGCCGCCGAGCGCGCGGCTGCATCCTGAGTGCGGCCTGGCGCTTCTCGGTCAGGCGCGCATCGCCATGGACGGCGGAGACAACGAAAAGGCGCTCAAGCTGATCGATGAATTGTGGGAGCGCGATCACAATTATTTTGTTTCCAACGCCGGAGTCCTATTGGAGGGCCTGCCGGACAGCGCAGCCGCGGCTGTCGCGCCTATTTGTCTCAACCGACAGCAGGTATCCCGCCGGATCTGCACGATGCTCTCCTCGCGGTCTTCGACGGTGGCGGACACGTGCCGGACGATCCACTCGATCGCACGGACCTGGGGCAACCGGGTGCGCCGGTTTCCGCTGTCCAGCGCACCGCGGAAGAATATTACGCGGCGGGGGAGTTCGAGCGATGCGCCCAGCGGCTCGATCCTGTGCTTGATGCGAAGCGCGCCGAGAAACTCCGGCTGCTTGCTGCCTGTTCTTTCTTTGCCGGAAACAGCGAGCGCGCCATCGCAGCGGCTGCTGCGCTATGAGGCGCTCGCAGCCGCATTCTGCCGAAGCTCTCTACTGGTCGATTCAAGCCCACAAGCGGCTCGCCCTCGAGTCTCTTGCGCGCTTCCAGCAACTGGAATCGAACTCGGCCAGGAGCCATGTCCTCCTCGGCGATATATACAACCAGATGGAGAGGTTCGATGATGCACAGGCTGAATACAGCAAGGCGCTCGACGATCGCTCCCGGCGATCCGGCGGCGACCTCGGGTTGGCCTTGGCGTACCTCAGCAACAACAACGTCGAGAAAGCTATGGAGATTGCGCTCGCTGGCCTGGAGCACCATCCGCAGGATCCCGAACTGAATTTGATTGTGGCGGAGACGATGGTGGCCAAGCGCCAATTCGCTGGGGCCGAGCCGTATCTGATGAAAAGCCTCAACGTGAAACCGCAAATGGTCGGCCATGTGCATGCCTTGATGGGCAAAGTGCGATGCGGAAACGGGCAGGACCAAAGAGGCCATCGAGCAACTTAAGATGGGTGAGTCAAGCGATGAAGACGGCTCCGTCCACTACCTGCTGGCGCGCCTGTACCGCCAGGCCGGCGACACCAAAGATGCAACAGCTGCCCTCGACCAGGTGAAGACGATCAAGGAACGGCGGCTCGTCCGTAGCATGAAAACAATCGAGGACCCAGATCTTTCTTCACTGGAGAGCCCGTCCGGACCGTCATCCACGCCATAGCCGGCCGGTGCGGGTCCTGGCTAAGCGGCTGCGGAAAAAGTCGCTGTTTGGAGTGAAAGCATCCCTCAGCGGCTAAAGCAAAATTCATTGCAAAGCATTTACGTACGGGCTGAAGTGTCTGCGTGAAAACTCAACCCGCAGGACTCGATTTTCTAACAGAACCCATTAGGAACTGGACGGGTGCCCCAGGTTCGCCGAAGCGTACCCGGGACGAAAATGAGCTGTTTCGATTGCTTTTAGTTGATTGATTAGCAAAAAGCTGTGGTGGGCTTCGCCCGTCTTATTCGTCCCAGGTACGCTTTGGCGAACCTGGGCACCCGTCCAGTTCCTAAGGATTCTGTTAGGGGACCGACACCCCCGTCCAGTTCCTAATGGGTTCTGTTAGGACAGAAATTCCGACGAGATTCAATTTGAACCGGCAGTTCTCACGCAGACACTGAGGCCCGTACCCTTCAGGGCCTGATGCTCAATGCGGCTAGATAGGCTGTACCCTTCATAAATATGAGTTTTTCGCAGCCGGATAAGCGGAAGAGGCTGTTCTGTGAAAACGCTGAGGAGAGAGAAACTGAATGGAATGCCGAGTTTCTCCTTCGAAGGCCAAATCGGCCAGAATTTCTCCGATTACGCTTGCGAACTTGAAGCCATGGCCAGAAAATCCGCAACCAATGGCTACCTGCGGATGATTCGGATGGATCCCGATGACGAAGTGCTCGTCCGGCGTTAGCGTATACATGCAAGTGCTGGCCGCCAGTAAGCGTCCGTTCAACGCCGGCAATCGCGTAGCGATCTGGTCTCGAAGCTCCTGCTCATCCTGGTGGGTAATTTTGCGGTTGATGGACTCGGGAGTACAGAGGTCGCCGCCCTTGTGCATGGCAACCTTCGCTCCGCCGCCCGGACCGTCGATTGCCGGGAAGCCGTAGAAGATGCAATCAGGACTGCTCTGCCAAAGATAGACAGGAAAGCGCCCGAGTAAGAAGGGTTCTATTCCGCCGATAGGGTCGAACCAGGCCATCACGTGGCGCCGTACAACCAACGGCAAATCGAGACCAGGGAAGGTCTCCGGGGCCCACGCTCCAGGGGCTAGAATCAGCTTGGCCGCCTCATACACCCCGCGGGGAGTTGTGACACGCGCCGTGCCCGCTGCTGTCACTTCCCAGGTGGATACAGGCTCGTCGAAATGCAACTCCGCGCCATGCCGGGCGGCCCCTTGAATACAGGCCGCCACTGCGCGCTCGGGGCGCACAAAGCCAGCATTGGGTTCATACACTGCGACCTCGTTGACATCTGGCTGCAGGGCCGGAAAGCGCTTTCTGACCTCGCTCGCAGTCAGGAACTCATTGGCAAGATTGTGCATAGCCGCACTGAGCAGGGCTCCACGCACTGCATCGATGTCCGGTGCGCCAAGATAGATCCCGCCTGTAATGTGAAGGAGACTGGTTCCTGTATCCTGCTCTAACTGCCGCCATAACTCATACGCGCGCAGGACCAGCGGGACATAGTGAGGATCCTCATGATACGCCTGGCGAATCATGCGCGAGCCGCCATGAGAAGAACCGCGATCATGCACTGCGCCATACCCCTCGAGCCCAAGAACCTCTGCTCCTCGCGCAGCAAGATGATAGGCGGCGGCGCTGCCCATACCCCCGAGTCCTATAACGATGGTATGGAAGTTTCGCTTCATTGGTCCCTGGTCACTCCTGAGGCCGCGACTTCAACTCCGTTGCGGTTCGGATAGTCATCCGATGCGGATGGCTTGATCCTGAGCCATAGCAATGCTGAAAGAAGTAGAAGAGCGGAGGAGGATCCAAATGCAACGCTCCAGCCGAAGGCCCCAAGTAGAATCGGAATGGCGAATGTCGATAGTATCCCGCCCAGATTTCCTGCGGTATTCATGATAGCGCCCGCAGCCCCTGCGTCACGCCCTCCCACCTTGATCGCGCTGGACCAGAAAATGGTCTCGACCGACAAGAGACTTGCCACGCTGAGCGAAATTGCTCCGATGGCCAGATAAGGATCGTCCAACCGGACGGCGCAGAAGAGAAATGTTGCGGAAAGGGTCATGAGCGCAATCGCAAGGTTGCGCCGGCCCATCGAGTATCCGAAGCGGTCCGTTGCCAGATCGCTCGCGTAGCCCACTGCCGGTACGACCAGCATCGCGGTCAGGAATGGAAGACCGGTGAAGAAACCGCCTTGAAGCACGGTGAAGTGGCGGCGCTCGAGAAGATAGAGATACGACCAAAAGACAAATACATAGAGCGCGTAAGATTCGAAGAAATAACTCAGTGACAGATTCCAGATAGCGGGTGTGCGAAACAACCGGCGCCACGATGACGCATTTAGTTGTTGCCGCACGGCAGGAACCGGCGATTGGTCGCGCGAGACGAGGCTCCAGACCGCCGCCAGGACGAATGCAAGGCTGGAAGTGATGTAGAACGATTGGCGCCAGCCAAAGCTTACCATCAGGCGGGAAACGAGCGGCGGCGTGAGTGCGGAGCCGGCCGCTAGCCCGGCGACAACCAAGGAGTATCCCCAGCCGTGGCGTGATTTTGGCATGCTGCTCTCAATTGCGCGAGCAGCAACCGGGAAGCCGGCGGCTTCTCCCACCCCAAGCAAAAATCTCAGAACAATGAGCGCCAGGAAGGATCCGAGCCCGACTTTGAGGATGAGGCCAGGCAATAAGCCGGTAAGAAAGGAAAAGACGCCCCAACTTATCGCGGCGATGCATAGTACGGCGCGGGCGCCAAAACGATCGCCGAAGATACCCCAGGGCAACTGGAAAGCGGTGTAACCGGCTAGGAAACTGCCAAAGAGTTGCCCCAATTGCACCTTAGTCAGGTGAAGTTCCGCCACCAGAAAGACAGCGGCGACGGAGATGTTCATCCGAAGTACATACGCTACCAGGCTGAAACAGCTTAGGGTCAGAATTAAGCCAAGCCTGCGCGGCGGCGTTGTTGCGCCCGGCTCTCCATGCCCAGCGTTCATTCATTCCTCCGAGTTGTTCCTCAAACCCTGTTCAACCGGTGCGATGGCGATGGGCTCATCTTACAAATGCCTCTTTCTCCCAGCATTTGTTGCCGGCCTTCCTCTCGAAAATGTGCGGATGTTCGCAGTCTACATGACGATGCGGGTACGCAGGTGCTCAGGCTTGGAAACCATCGAGAATGCCGAAAGAAATACGGAGGAACCCCGCGACATCGAGATTCAGGGTGATGAACTTGAGCGAGCGAGGTGTGGTGGGCCTCATTCCGTAGCGAGCGGACGGAACGGGCCACTGCGAACGAATTTCACGGGAAAGCCTTCGATGTTTTTCGGCAACTGCGCCTGAGCCCCGGGGTGGTTTGCGTCAAGGTGAACAGCGATGACGAAGTTTCCGTCCTCATCCTTTTCAACTCCGACCCCGGAAACTCCGGGCTTACTCAGTAATTCCGCGGAGTGGCGGCGCTTGACATCGCGAGCTTCCTGTTCCGTTAACATGGTGACTTTGGCTCCCACATGCACTAGGCGAGCTTAACCTTTAGAGCTTTCAAGACATCGCCTATGTGATTGGCAATTGTATGAGTGCTGGAACCGGCAAACAAGAGAGCGACGGCCTGATTTGAGGGCCGCTCGAGGATCAGCGATCCCGAATCACCGGGCGCGCTGAACGCTCCCCCATTCAGCCCAACAATCATTATCTGGCCGTTAAAGGTTAAGGTTCCGATGTCGTATGGGAGCTTAACGTCTGTATCTATGCTGGATATGCGTCCCACGGTGTATTGCGTAGTACGACCGAACTTGTGCACGGTCATGTCGATCTCAGCATCGGCCGTCCCCTGAGGAGCTCCGATAGAGAGGATCTTATCGGTTGCCAGCGAAGGCTTAAGGAGCTTCGCAATGGCGCAGTCGACCTGGTTTGGGACGTTGACTTGCAGTGTCACCGCTCTGGTGAGCTCTGCAATTTGGTCCGCATTGGCGTTGCCGTTATCCAGTAAGCCTGGTTGAAAGATGGCAGAACCAGGGGGTAACTGGTTCTCATCGGCAAGAACGTGGTTGTTGCTGAGGATGTACGAGCCCATGTTGTCGCTGACCAAGGCGCCAAATGTACCCGCCATGGTGGACTGGTTGGTGGGATCCTGGAAGCCGACTGAGCAGCCGGGTTGGGCCGGGCGAATCTTTGTCCGTGGATTCGGAGTTGCAGCTTTCGTCGCGGGCTGCTTCGCCGGGGCAGCAAAGGGGCGGAAGAGGCCAGCTTCCTCGACGTCCACAGGCAAACCGTTAATGGACTTCGGCAGGCGATGTTTGCTCTCAAGCTGCGCCTCCGGATATTTCAGCCGGACAAAAAACTTGACCGCCCAAACGCCAGTGTGTCTTCCACCGCTGATCTTCTCCCCCACCCCAATCCCCATCACGTTCTCTGTAGGCACTGGGCTGACGGCGCGCATGAGTGCCCGCGCGCCCGTGATCGGCGCCGAGTCCTTCCTGGGTGGCGGAAATAACCGTCTCGACCACTCTGACTTCGCCGCTGTCAGGTCCTTCAGATCTCTGGAGTGTAGTGCGGATGTTCGGTCTCGACGCGCCATGTCATCCCTCCGTGTTCCTCGTTATTTCATTCTGGGTGGCGGACGAGACGTCTTCTCTGTTCATATGATCTCAACCGATGAGTGAACGTCTCGCCTGCCCTATGGAGTTGCTTATTGATTACAGCCGCCGGGGCAAGACCGAGCCCCAAAAGGCCCCGCCTTCACCGGGTCACCTTTCTTGCCTTTCTCCTTATAGTGTCGAACCGTGTAGGTGAAATCTCCGTGTTTTGCCACAGTTATTGTTATTTGTTCGTCTCCCTCGAGTTTGGCGCCTGGACGGGCGAAATCAGGAGGGTCTAACTCTATCGTAAAGCAGGGAAAGTTCCTGGAATGGTTTTCGAATACCAGCGTCTCGTCCGGCTCGACCTCGAGTAGAGTTACGTCCACGTGCCTTATTTTTCGTTCACGCTCGATAGCAGTAGTAGTCATATCATCCTCGCTCTCTGGGAAGGTTATCGGGTTGAAATTTACCTCAGCAAAATGCTTCGGCAGGATAATGATCATCGGCATGCGTGCTCTCCCGGCAATGCCATGGAACAACTGGTTTGGCCCGGCTCAACCTCAAGCAGCGATGACCGCATGAGCGCATCCACTGCTACAGATTCACTCCACCTGGGGAAGCATTGGTAACAGTGGCAAGAGCTTTTGACTGCGTCAGTTGGCGATAGCGGGGGTCCTTTCGGAGCGGCTGCAAATCAGGAAATGCCGCCAGCTGCAGATCGGTGGCTCCCTTCCGAAAGCAGGCAGCGAGCGTAGTGAGCGCCTCCTCACGCTTTCCCAGCAGTTCCAATATTCTTGCTTTATAAAGCTGCGAGTCCATGTCACGAGCTCCCAGCGACTCAGCTCTTTCGATGAGCAGAGGGGCGTTCTGCGGACGACCCAACTTCACCTTGTAGAGGGCAAGCAGCATCCAACTCGGGGCATCGGCAGGGTCGGTTAAGAGATGGCTCTCCGCCTCCTTCGCGGCCCGCGCATAGGCGGCTTTTGCTTCGCTTTGATGGTTGGGAAAAGAAGCCTGGCAATCGGCGAGCTCCAACCAGTTCGAGTCGAGAGCGGGATTCAGTTGCACGGCTTTGCGCGCGAATGGCAGGGCTTTTTCGTACTTATCCTGGTAACGATAGGCGAGGGAGATGTTCGCCGCCGCGAAGTCCGAGGCAGGTTCCAGGGCGAGGCCCTGCTGCGAACTCCGCAGAGCCTTCAGCGAATTCGCCCACCTGGAGATATTCCTGCGCCCAAATTAGCCAACGTCATTGCGTTTTTTGGAGCGGCCAGGCTGGCAGCGCGGAAAGCCTGAATCGCCTCCCGATACCTCGCCTGCCCGTGTAAGCCAAAGCCAAGTTCGTTGTAGGCTAACCAGTAGTTGGGGTGTTCCTTCAGCGCTCTACGAAACGTCTTCTCTGCGTCCTCCCACCGATTTAGACGAGCGTAGATCTGCGCCTGCCAAACCAAAGGCTGTCGGCTGGAGGGATCGAGTGAAAGCGCCCGGTCAACCTCATCCAGTGCTCCCTGGCTATTGCCAGTCTCCTGAAAGACCCACAGTCAGGGCGAGATGTCCGTCGGCAAGACCAGGATTCAGCGATAGCGCCACCTGGCTATTTCTATAAGCGAGGTCCAGAGCTTCGGGGATTCGCCGAATTGCATAGAGACGGGTATAGGCAAGCGCCAGCCGGGCATGGGCAACGGCATAGCGAGGATCCAGGTCGATGGCCTGCTTGTATTGCTCGATGGCCGCATCGAGCTTGCTGTCGTTTGGCTGGTTCTTCAGGGTCTCGGCGGACTGGAAGGCGGTAAAGGCGGCGGCCGAATGGGTCTCCGGTTCGGCCTGCTTATCGTCCTGTGAATAGTTCTCCAGGTCCAGCAGCGATGCCACGGCATGGACAGCCTTTTGCGGCAGGGAGGTTATCTGGTTGAGCGCACAGGTCAGCTTTTTCTCCCGAAGTGGTTGACCGGATGAGGGATCCAACACCCGCAGAAAAAGCTGAAAGTGGTTGGCTCCGGGTGAGCCGGAAGCGGCCAGCACCAGGTTGGCTCCCAAAGGATCGCATACGTCTTTCAGGCCGACTGCATTGCCGATACTCGAACCCGCGTCGTCGGGCGAAATAACAAACAGGTTCTGATCAAGGGTCTCGAAGTGGGTAAGTTCTGTCTTATCGCACCCAGGACGCTGGTCAGCATTGGAGTTATGTGGATGTCGGAAGTTTTCGGCCAATTCAACAACGCGACGAACCGTTTCCTGGGCAGTGGACGCAGTAGGTCTTCCACTTCATCCCATTTCCACCATGCGGCGCCGGCCATGGCAGCAATGGCTGCGGTTGCGGCGCCGGCAAAACGACGCCGGGTCCACAATTGTTTGCTTCGATACTTGATCTGCAGTGAGTCGAGTATTCGGTCAAAGGCCTCGTATCTCCGCGGGGGGTCCTGATCCAGGCATCCCACGATGAACTGGGCGCAATAGGAAGGCACACCTGAGGCATTCAATCGTGAACTGACGATCACAGACGAGCCGTCCGGCGCCACCACCGGCTTCTGCCCGGTAAAGATTTCGTGTAGGACCACACCCAGGGCGAAAAGATCGCTGGCTTGCGAGGGCGGCCGCCCCTGGTATAGTTCCGGAGCCATGTAGTCCGGTGTTCCAGCGACTAAACCTTTGCCGGAAAGAGAGGGATCTGCCTCAGGGTCGCGAGCTAAGCCGAAATCGGTAATGCACACCCGCACTTCCGAACCGCTGCCATCCAGCATGATGTTGTTCGGCTTGATATCGCGGTGAATGATACCGGCAGCGTGGATGGCGGCCAGCCCGGCGGCCATCTGCTTGAGGATGGCCAATCCTTCCGCGATCGATATGGACGCGGGTCCCCGCAGCCGCGCTGAGAGGGTTTCGCCGGGCAAAAGCTTCATGGTCAGGAACAAGAAGTTACCTGGCGGCTGCTCACAACGAAATATGTCGTAGATCGGGCAAAGATTCGGGTGGCTAACCTCCCTGGCAAGCAACACTTCCCGCTCGAACCGTTGGCGCAAGGCGGGCTCATCAGCGATTTGAGGAAGAATGGTCTTCAGGGCGACGTGGACGCCCTGCAAGAAGTGATCCTCCGCCTCATAGACCTCGCCCATTCCTCCTTTTGCGATGAAACGGACAATGAGGAAACGATCGATCAGAACTTGACCGGGCTGCAGGCGCCCGGCAGCTGGCCGCGAAGGAATCTCATTCTCGTCGATAGCAGCGGTGGTGCCGGGGGCGCGCGAAGGGGAGTTCAGCGCGGCCCCAAGGAAATCAAATGGCGGGTGCTCAAGCTGGCTGCCGGCGTTTGCATCCTCAGCCAGCAGCTCTTCGACCGTGCGTTTTAGCTCCGGGTCGTGGCTGCACGCCTGGTCGAGGAAAGCTTCGCGCTCGGCTGGCTTGAGCGCTAATGCCGCCTCGAACAATTGCTCCACGATCTCGGGTTGAATAGCCATGATACCCAGTCTCACAAAGCGTTTATTTGTAAAGACCTATGCCGCGACCCTGCGCCTTTGACAACAGCACGGCGACAGATAAACCCTGGGCACTTTTGGGGCCTCGGCAGGAAGAATCAAACTGCCCGAGTTCCAGCAACGGAGGGGGTTCCGGATGACATCCAGCAGGAGAGAAAGCACCGCAGTTTCCCCATTAGCGGTTGCTGAAGATGCCATCAAGCCTATACTAACCGGCGCGCAGTAGCTGTTCTTTTTTGCGCCCCGGTGATCTTGCCCGCCTTGCCGGGCACTTACCGCTCCCGACTCGTTGTCCTCGCCATAACAGGCCGTCGTGCCTTTTTACCTATTGGTTAGTGCGTGGGAGCTACAAAAAATATCAGCTTTTTTGCAGATTCCGCGTGTGTGTCATCAAAACTAATGGGTTAGCAAAAAAGGAGGAGGCCTGGAGCCCTTTTTGCTCCTGGCCTTCCTACTGCAATGACTCCATTACTGGGCAGCAACCTCAGTTTGACTGCTCGACTCGAGCGTTGCTTGCTGGAGCTGAGCTTTTTTCTCCCTCTTCGAGGTAGGAAGTTCGACGTTCATGTCCGCCTGGTCGCAGAGAATCTCGCTCAGGAAGTACTGACCGCCGTACTTATGGAACAGCAGCTTTCCCCCGTTTGGGGACTTATTGCCGTCCTGCTGCACAAGGCTGAGGGCCGCGATGGGTTTGTCGTGGCTCCTGATCACGATCACGGTCGCGCTCCCTGATAGCGGTGCAATCGTGTAAGTACCGGCGGGAAGCAGCTTGTTTCCCATGGTGAAGTCGAAGGGGACGGTCGCCCGAACCCCGCTGGACTGCGCGAAGGACGTGCCCGCCATGGCAAAATTTGCGATGGCGAGAAGTGTGATTGCTGTGGTTCGTTTCATGACATTGTCTCCTTTCAGTGAGGCGTCGAAGTCTGATCGCCTTCAATTTGTTAAGCGCAGTCCACCGGCTAAAAGGGACAACATTGCAAGCTTTTCTCCAGGAGGCACACGAATCTGAGAAGTAAATGGGGTTGCGAGCGGCCTTCGGAAGGCCTAGCCTATGAGCCATTGAAGAACCAGCGTTGACTGGCGACCAGCTCTGAAACCCAAATGGGAGCCAACGATCATGTCTGCAGATGACGGGCAAGTCACCCTTCTGTTGAAGGCCATGAAAAATGGAGACGAGTCTGCAGCCGGGAAGCTATTGCCCCTGGTCTACGACGAACTTCACCGCTTAGCCAGGTCCTATATGCAACGGGAGCGGCCGGACCACACATTACAGCCGACTGCTTTGATCAATGAGGCATATTTGCGTCTTGCTCGCGGTAGCGTCGATTGGCAGGGCCGGCAACACTTTATCGGAGTGGCCGCAAATGTCATGCGTCGCTTGCTGGTTGATCACGCAAGAGCACACAACGCCGAGATGAGAGCGGGAGGCCTTGAGCGCGTCGAGCTCGAAGAGGGATTGATGGTTTCGAGCGAGCAATCAAATGAGGTGCTTGCTTTGCATGAGGCGCTTACCACTCTTGAAAGCTTGGACCCACGGCAGGCGAAAGTGGTGGAGTTGCGCTACTTCGGCGGATTCTCCGTCGAAGAGATTGGCGACATCCTGGAGATATCTCCGCGATCCGTAAAGCGGCACTGGGCGTTGGCGCGAATCTGGTTATTGAAAGAGATGAAGAAGTCTCGCGAGAAGGATGTGCCTGGCGGAGAAAGCCTCCTTTAGAAGATTGGACACTGCGCGGTTGGGTCGCAGCGAGCCCTACCTGGTGGAAGTCTCTGTAACGACAAACCCCTTTTTCGCAGCAACAAACGGAGGGTCAGAAATGGGGTGCTGAAGCTGATCATTCAGTATCATGAGGAGAGCCAGTCGGAGACCCGGCCCTGAATTGAGACAACTTTGACCAAGAAGAAGGCTTCGCCTGAGGCCGCCCCGGATCAAGCCCAATCACGCCGGAATCGCGGAAAGACAGTCCGTCGGAATCTGGTCGAAGCAAGTGAAGCCCAGGACGCTGCACTCCTCGCCCGCGAACTACGTACCTCACAAACTCAGCGGGAACTGGCCGTGATTGTCGTGGTTGAGTTCACTGGAGAAGTCCGCAAGCGGGAGCAGCTTAGCACATCCGCTCGCCTAGCCCGCGCCGCAGCCGCCGTCATGGCTGGCGAAGAAGACCCCCCGGGGGGTGCATCCCCCACCCTCAATTTCGATGCCAGCCGCGCAGAGTTCGAGGAACTCGCCCGATCGGCCGGTGCGACCATTGCCGCCACCCTGGTCCAGCGCCGCCAGAGGCCGGACCCCTCCAGCCTGGTCGGCCAGGGCAAACTCGACGAAATTGTTAGCGTGGTGGCCAGCACCAACGCATCGCTTGTTCTTTTCGATCACGACCTGACCCCCTCGCAGCTCCGCAACATCGAATCCCGGCTACCCTGCCACGTCATCGACCGTTCTCAGTTGATACTCGACATCTTCGCCCGCCATGCCAGGACCAGCGAAGGCCAGCTCCAGGTAGAACTCGCGCAGCTCGAATACCAGCTGCCCCGCCTCGCCAAACGTGGTCGCGCCATGTCGCAGCTTGGCGGGGGCATCGGAACCCGCGGTCCGGGAGAAACCCAGCTCGAGACTGATCGGCGCAAGATCAACCTTCGCATCGACCAAATCAAGACGCAGCTCCTCGCCGTTCGCCGCATCCGCCATCAGCAGCGGCAGCGTCGCGAGGCAGTCCCGGTCCCCGTGGTCGCCCTCGTCGGCTATACCAACGCTGGCAAAAGCACCCTGTTCAATGCCCTCAGCGAGGCCGGCGTGCTCGAATCGCCCCGCATGTTCGCTACGCTCGATCCCAAACTCCGGCAGTTACAGCTTCCTTCCCGCCGCAAGATCCTGCTCTCCGATACCGTCGGCTTCATCCGCAACCTTCCCCACACACTCATCAGCAGCTTCCGCGCCACACTGGAAGAGGTGGAGCGAGCCGAAATTCTTCTGCATGTCCAGGATGCGGCCAGCCCTATGCGCGAAGAGCAGAAGGCTCAGGTGGAAAAAGTTTTAGCTGAGCTTGGGGTCTCGACCAAGCCGGTCATCCACGTCTTGAACAAGGTCGATCTCCTCCCGCCCCAGGAACTCGCCGAGCTCTCCAGCGACCGCGAAGCCCTTCCCGTCTCCTCGCTTCAGCACACCGGCCTGGAACAACTCCTGATTGCCATCGATGCCGCGCTGGTGGTCGACCCGCTCGTCGAGTCCAGCTTTCGCCTTCCGCAATCCGAAGGCTCCATCCTCGCCTCGCTCGAAGGCGGTGCGATCATCGACCAGAAACGCTACGAAGGAAACCTCGTCTTTCTACGAGCCCGCGGACCAGCATCCCTGCTTGACCGATACCGCCGTTTCCGTGAAAAACAGGATCTTTCTGACCAGCACCTTCGAGCGAAGCAGACAAGCAGCAGTTGAAGGCGCGGCGGGGGTTGTTAGCTCCTCAAAAGCACAGCCCTCGAGGAAAGGCCACGCGAAATGCTGTGGTCAAGGCCCCGATTTATTCTAGAGAACCATGATAGTAAGATGTAACTCTGGAGGTTGCTAATGAAAGGAACCCCAAAGGCATAAAACAACTGTGGAGGTTGCGAATCGAGGCAACCTGAGGCATAAAATAGTACGATGAATAAAATTCTCCTGGCTGACAACCAGGAACTTTTTCGCATAGGCATGGCCAAGATCCTGGCGAGCGAAGAGGATTTCCGCCTAGCCGCACAGTGCGCGGACCTGGAACGCCTACTGCTCTCAGTTGATGCGTACCGCTCCTCGATCGTTTTGTTTGCTTCTGCGCTAAGGCCCGAGTATCAGAATGTGATGGCGCACGTAAAGGCCGCAGGAAGCCGCGCGGTGGTGATCGCCGAGAACGGCGAGCCGGCCGATAGTTTCTTCGCTCACGATATTAGCGGAGTGGTCTATCGCAACACTGTCGCCGAGGAGCTGGTGGAGTGCCTGCGCCGGGTGATCAAGGGCCACAAGTCGATTCAGCGGGTGGGCGAAGCGATCGGGTTGGACGAAGAAGCTTCCATAGGGACGCGTGTTCGCGATCGGCTGACCCCAAAAGAAATGCAGGTCGTTGCCCTGATCATGCAAGGTTGCAAGAACAAAGAGATTGGGCTTCGCCTGGGCACCACCGAACAGGTGGTCAAGAATTATTTGCGCAATATTTATGACAAGACGGGGGTTTCCGACCGCCTCGAACTTGCACTCTTTGCCACGCACAATCGCATACTGGCCGCCGCTGCCGCCGAGGCGGGCACCCTCGTCCGGGAACGGGGTTGAGGGTGACATTGACTGCTGCCAATTCACCAAATGAACGGCACCAAACGGTACCTCACCGTATTTCGATACTCCGAATAGCCCGGTAGGTTCTTGACCAAAAACCTCTCCTCATTTAGCAATCTCCAAATGAGCGCAGGCACCATCAGCGCAATCGCGAACAATCCGCACAACGAGCCGAGCGAGAGAGGCATGCCACCTAACAGGAACAAAGCTCCCATATACATCGGGTGGCGCACCAGTTTGTAGGGTCCCGTCGATATAACTTTCTGTTCGGGAGCGACCTCGATCGTTGCCGAGGCGAAGGTATTTTCCTTATACACAAGAAATACGATGAGGAACCCGAACGCAACCAAAGCGTCCCCTGCCAGGGCAACATAGGGCGGTAGTGGGGTCCATGCCAACCGGTGATCAAGGGCGGAAATAACCAGGATCCCGGCAAACGATATGGACGTGATGGTCTGTATGATCTTTTGGCTCGTCTCCTTTTCGGCCGTTGGCCCCGCATGCACCCGCCGCTCCAGGAGCTTCGGGTCTTTTTTCATCAGGTACACGGTGATCGCAACGGCCGATACCGCGAACACCGCCAGGAAGGCCCATGCTTGCCAGTAACTAAGCGTCCACGCCGGAAGAAATAGTAGTGCTGCCATAACCAGGAGCGTGAACAAAAGGCCGCCAAATGCCTTTTTGTTCAAACCCTTCAAAGGCTCGCTTTTCATACTGGAACCGCCGGAGGTGCCCGGACTTGCCGCCTGTTTTTTGTTTTCACACATTCGGTGGAAGCCTCTGCAGAGCTGACGGTGCTCTCAGGTCGAGCCCGAGCCCGGGCCGGTGGGACCTTTAACCACCGCAGATAGTATCGCTCTACAGCGCCGCGACTGAACCGTCCTGGTGCCAAACGAACTCCATCGGTTTGGTGCCCCCGAAGGGATACTTATTCAAGGAGGCTTCACTCAATTCGAAGCCCAAGCCTGGTTTGGAGGGGAGAGGAACGCGTCCATCCACCATGCGCATGGCAGGGAAACCAAACCATTCGGCCCAGATTTTCTCTTTGTCTCCAGGTTTTACGAAGCTGCAGATTTCCTGAACCAGAAAGTTAGGCATGGCAGAATCGACGTGCAAGGTTGCCAGACCGCCGATGGGCCCTTCGCAAGCATGAGGGGCCATGGAGATGTTAGAGATGTTCGCCATAGCCGCGACCTTCCAGAGCGCAGAGATGCCGCCGACGTGGTTGATGTCGGTTTGCAGAATGTCGACCGCTCCCATCTCGATGAGCTCGCGGCAGCCATAGGCCGCGACCAGGCGCTCGCCGGTGGCGATGGGTGTGGTGGAGTGGCGGGCAATACGCGCCATGGCCGCAGCATTCTCAGGCGGACAAGGCTCCTCGACAAAGAGCAGATGCAGCGGTTCCACTTCTTTGATGAGGATGGAGGCGACCGCGGGGCCCATCTTGGCATGAAAGTCCACGGCTATGTCGATGGAGTCACCCAGGCCTTCGCGTACGCGCTGCATATGTTTGACCGCACGATCGATTTTTGCGTTGGTCTCGATCCATTCGTAGTCGTGATCGGCTAGGCCGATCTTGAGACAAGAGACTCCGCCGTGCAGAGCGGTCTCGCGCAGGTGGGCCAGATCTTCCGCCGTGCTGATGTTTTCTACGTGGTAGTAACCGCGTATACCGCGTTGATCGTATGGGCCGCCGAGGAGCTGATAAACAGGGACGTTCAAGGCTTTCCCGCGAATATCCCACAGCGCCTGATCGATCCCGGAGATGGCAGAGCCAATCAACGGTCCGGCACGGTAGAACGTGTGCACGTACATGGATTGCCACAGATGCTCGACCTGCATGGGATCGTTGCCCACCAGGAAGTCGCGAAAGTCCTGGACGCAGGACATGGTTGCCTGGGCTTTGCCCTCGAGCGTGGCCTCGCCCCAACCGATCAAACCCGGTTGGTTGGTCTCCAGTTTGACGAAGACGTAGGGGCGGTCGGAGTTGGGGGTCAGAGAAACTCCAAAGACTTTAAGGTTGGTGATTTTGATGCCCGAGCTGAGGTCGCGAAATGCGTCGCTGGCCAACGTTGGACCATTGGGATCGACGGCGTACGACGCGTCTCTCGCTTGACCGAGAAAGGGATCGCAGCCACAGGAGTCCATCAGCTGCGAGCTGCCTACCGCGGCCCCTATTCTGGAGCCAGGAACTGCTGCCGCCATCATTGCTGCTGCCCCAAGAAATTTTCTTCGATTCATGCGATTCGATTCCCTTCGAAGGTTTTTTCGTCGACCTCGATGCCGCCCCAACAGTACGCGCCAGAACTGGGGATGTATACGATGCGCGCAAGGATCGCGTCTTCTTCATTGCGGAGCGGGCGCAGTGGAAGAAGGCGTTGGCTTTCCGTCGATTGTGTTGGGCTCCATTATTTCGGTTCGGGTGCCATCGGGATCGAAGAGATTTGCCTGGCGTTTACGATTGATCCCAAGGTGCATCTCAATGGGACGCCCGTATCCCTTGTAATATGGCTCAGCTTTGAGCTTTGTTACCGCTGTGGGGACATCCGCAACCTGCAGGCAGAGATGATGAGCGCCACCGCGCTCGGTAGCCGCCGGCGCATCTTTGTAGAGCATGAACTCTACGTAGTCCTCTCCATCGGGAACTTTCAGATTGACCCAGGAAAGGACTTGACCTGATTTGCTGCCTCGCCAGGTCTCCTTGAATCCGAGTATGTCGGTGTAAAACTTGTACTCGGAATCCAGGTGGGTAACAACAAGTCCCACATGCGTCATGCGGTGAGAGATGGCTTTGTCACTCATGAATTGCCCCTTGGCAAGCATGGTTTTGCCATCTGGCATGTATTGCACCATCTCCACGGTGTGGCCCTCGGGGTCGGTAATGTTGAAGCCAAGATTTCCAATGCGAGCCCGGTGTGCTTCACTCGGGACCTTAACGCCTTTCGATGCCAGGTACACTCTCAGTGCCTCAATGTCATCGGTCTCAAAGGAGATGTGGTTTAGCCTGTCGGCGCCCTCCTGGCGCTCGGGAAAGAGCTCGATGGTCTGACGGTCATTGATCTTGAAGAAGGTCATGGATGCGGATCCATCGGGGTTTTGCAAAGAGTAGGGCTCTTCGAAGCCGAGAAACTGGCCATAAAATGCGCGGGACTTCTCGTAGTCGTGGGCATAGATCGCGAAGTGCGAAATGCCGGTGATGCGCGGCCGTGGCGGGTTCTGTGCGGAGAGGGAGCCTGCAAACAGGAGACTCCCGGAAAGGAAGTAGCGTATGCATCGAGTCGTCCATAAGCCAGTAACCTTTAGCGTGAACATGCTTGAAAATGACCTCCGTTGCTGCGACATCCAGCGACTGCAAGTCTTATAGCACCGGAGTGGAGGTCCAGTGCGGGTTCGGCGAAAAACAAGAGCCCCATTTCGACCTTTCCCCCTCAAATGTTCCGGTAGACTTAAAGATGTCAGCGAAATCATTCGGAAGCCTTGATCAATAAACTGGTTCTCTCCAATCTAGCCCACCGCCCGGTCCGCACGATCCTAAGCGTTCTTGCCATAGCCGTAGAAGTTACCATGATCCTCACCCTGGTCGGGGTCAGCTACGGAACGCTGGATGGGACGGCGCGGCGTGCCCGCGGAGTGGGTGCGGACATCATGATCCGCCCTCCCGGATCTTCCCTCATTGGGCTCAGCACAGCGCCCATCAGCGATCGCCTTGTGGGTGTTGTGGCCCAACAGCCTCACGTTGCGTTAGCGACGGGAACGGCTATCCAGCCGTTGTCTGGTTTCGACTCGATCACGGGATTGGACCTCGACGCGTTTTCGAAAATGAGCGGTGGCTTCCATTATCTCCACGGCGGACCGTTCAAGACCGACCAGGACATGCTCGTCGATGAGTACTACGCCAAGGAGAAAGGGCTCCATGTCGGGGACAAAGTGCACCTCATCAGTCATGAGTGGAACGTTGCCGGAATATTCGAGTCAGGGAAACTGGCCCGGATCTGCGTGCGCCTCCCGGTTCTCCAGGACCTTATGGGGAATTCCCACCATCTGAGCCAGATCTACGTCAAGGCGGACAGTGAAGCGAATGTCCAGCAAGTGCTCCAGGAGCTACGAGCCAAGTTACCTGGCTACCCCATTTACACCATGGAGGAGTTCACGTCTCTGCTTTCGATTAACAGCGTTGGCATGCTGCGCAGTTTTATTGGGGTGGTGATTGGCGTAGCCGTCATCGTAGGGTTCATTGTGGTGTTCATGGCCATGTATACCGCGGTGCTTGAGCGTACTCGGGAGATCGGCATCCTCAAGGCCGTGGGAGCTTCGTCCGGGTTTATTTTGAACCTGCTGATCCGGGAAACGCTTTTGCTCTCACTGTTAGGGGCATTGGTTGGCATTTTGCTTACGTACGTGACACAGTGGCTGATGCATTACACGGTGCCGTCAAGCCTCACCCAGGAAACTGTTTATAGCTGGTGGCCGATCGCCGGCGCCATCGCCGTGGTGGGCTCATTGCTCGGGGTCATTGTTCCCGCAATACGAGCGGTTCAACAAGATGCCACGGAGGCCCTCTCCTATGAGTGAACAGCCCATCATCAAGGTGCAGAATCTTTACAAGACCTATAGGGCCGGTGACGTCGATGTGCACGCACTGCAGGGAGCGAATTTGCAGGTGGAAAGGGGCGAGTTTGTTTCCGTCGTGGGCGCCTCGGGCTCTGGTAAATCGACCCTGTTCAACATTCTAGGTGCGCTTACGTCGCCAACCTCCGGCACTGTCAGCATCGCAGGAAATAACCTGGAGAACTTGTCTGGCCCGGAACGAGCTGCGCTGCGCAAAAGAACCGTGGGCTTTGTGTTTCAGAAGTACAACCTGCTGCCAACGCTGACCGCGGAAGATAACATCCGCATTGTGCAATACATTGGCGGACGAGGGATGAACTTCAGCCCCGCTTTTCGCGAGATCCTCGACGTTTTGGGGATTGGGGACCGGATGAAACACAAGCCTCGCGCCCTGTCGGGTGGCCAGCAACAGCGGGTAGCCATCGCGCGAGCCTTGGTCAATGAGCCCTCCATTCTCCTGGCCGATGAGCCTACCGGCAATCTCGACAGCCAGAATACGACCGCGGTTCTGGAGCTCATGAGGAGGCTGAATCGCGATCTTGGCCAGACGATTCTCATGATCACTCACGACCAGGATGCCGCCGCCTACGGCGGACGAACCATTCGCATGCGGGATGGCCAGATTCTCGACTGAAGACCGATTGAATAGCCGGCCGGCAATCCGGAAGTATGATGGGTCGAGGAGTAGGGAGCTGTGGCCACACCCAAGGTTCAGACTCAACTCGGCCGGGCTGCGGTCCAGATCTTTGTTGCCAATGATCGCATGAACCAGCTTATTATTGAGCGTCTTGACCCTTCCGTCTGGGGAGCCAAACCGCCGGGCAAGGTCCGCAGCATAGCTGCGGTCTTCACCCACGTACATAATGTCCGCACCAAGTGGATCAGGCTTACCGCTCCGCACCTGAAGGTTCCATCACAGCTCAACCGCGTGCACTGCACGCCGCAGCAGGCTCGTGCGGGATTGGCCGAGAGCGCTGCTCGCTGCGCGGAGATGCTGGCTGAAGCGTTGGGCGGTGGTGAGAGCCGGGTGGAGAAGTTCTACAGAGACGGCTGGGCGAAGCCCTGGCCAGCTGGCCCGGAGATGCTGTGCTACATGCTGTCGCATGAAGCCCACCATCGCGGGCAGGTGTGCATGCTCGCGCATCAGCTCGGATTCCCATTGCCCAACGACGTGACGTCCGGGCTCTGGAATTGGGAAAAATTGTGGAAAGAGTCCGGGTCAACGCTCACTTTGAGATAAGGTCCCCACCGCCTGAGAACCACTTATGAACTCAGTTCCCTCACCCGTCCTTGGTTAGGGAAGAAGAGGCACGAACCTGGGTTCTTATTTAGAGTAAGTCTTGTATAAGTCGAGCTCTCGCTTTGCTCCGACGCGCGTGAACGTAATCACCATCTAGGCCAATTCGCAAAGGAGAATCCTTTACAAACTGGTGACATAAACGTGACAACTGCGCTTTGGACAAAATCTATGGTCGAACTTAAGCAAGGGGTACGCGTTGCTCAAGTCTCGCAGAAGCGTATTTTCTTCTTATAGTTCGCAAGTGTTACTAAGAACGTCAGAAGCGAAATCCAATCTGGGCCGTAAGGCTGATGTGAAAAGCAAGGCCATTAAATCCATCAACCACGGCCGCAGGGGTCAATCATGCCGGAACAAAACGACCTTCCATTGCGCCACAGTAATCGATACAGCGTGGATTCAGCCTGTGTCCACTGTGACGGAGTCATTCGTCACGAATCCTGGTGTGTCACACAGAGCGGCAATGTTAATTACGCATTTCAAGCCGTCGATGACGCCAGTCAGTTGAGTCCTGGAGATGAGCTCATGTTGCATGCGTTGGGTGTCGTATGGGCTGCAGAAAGCATTCCGGCGAAACTGCATAGCTTCAGATAGCTCTCGATAAAATCGTTCACCAATATCCCGAACAGGCGAGATGGGTATACACTGGTTGGCGTTTTTGGAATGGGGGTTCGAGGGATCACATCCTCAACTTCCTCGCTAGAGGGCCCAGCACAAGATTCCAATCAGGAGGTGTTACATGCCATTGGACCTTACCACTTTAACGTTGGTAGCTAAGCCGGTAACGTTGGACGAGGGCACCAAAGTATTGGAACGGGATCACTACCGCTGCCGCTACTGTGGACTGGACGGATTGGCCAGCTTCGAGAACGCTCTCATCATGTCGGTTGATTTCGTGGTTCCTCGTGCTCACAAGGGCAAGAAGGACCCAGGCAACCTGGTGGCCTGCTGTCGTCCATGCAACATGATCAAGGGACGGCGCGTCTACGGCAGCTTGGAAGAGGCCAAGACCTACGTGCTGGCGCGCCGCGAGGATCTGCGTAAGGCGTGGGAGCTAAAGAACGGGCGAGCCCTAAGCCAATCGGCGTAGCGAGAGCATGTACGCCTGCCAATAGGCGTCCGCGGACGTGCGCCGGATTGGGAGTTTATAACACTGGAGATGCGCAGGATCGTGAGCAGGTCGCGCCGGAGATGACCCGACTGCATGATCGCGGGGGCCTATTCGTGTCGCAATGCCGTCTGCGGTTCTACGGTTGCCGCACGACGCGCGGGAATCCAGCATGCAAGCAGCGTCACTGATGCCAGAAATAGCAGGCACCGTGATAAAGGTAATCCAATCGTGTGGTGCGACTCCGTACAACACACCGGCTACAACCTTCGACGCCGCCCAAGCGAGCGGCAATCCAATCCCCACTGCGATGCACGAGAGCAGCATTCCCTGGCGCACGATGAGCCGCTGGACTCCGCTTCTCGTGGCTCCCAACGCTAGCCGAATACCGATCTCCGAGGTCCGGCTGCTTACCGAGTAACTCATTACGCCGTACAGCCCGACCGCCGCCAGTAATAGTCCTGCAAATCCGAAGAAGCCGAACATTGCCGCCGCTACGCTGGGAAGGATCTGCGCATCGCTGAGGTGCTCTTCGATGGTTTTCTCGTTGAAGATGGCTAGTTGCGGGTCCATCGTATGCATTTCATTTCGCATTGCGGTCTTTAGCTCTGCTGCATTTCCCTCGTAGCGCACCAGCAGAGAAAACCCAAAAGTCGGCGCGGCCAAACCGATATTCTGCTGCAAAGAGCGATAAAGAATCGGTTCATCCGCCTCGTCGAGGGTCTGCGATTTGGTATTTTTCACCACGCCTACGATCTCATACGTTGTCTTCTCACTCGTAACCCGCTCGCCGACTGCTCTGCCTGCGCCGAATATCGTCCGCGCGAAGGCCTCATTTACCACAGCCTGTTTCGGCGCACCAGGATCGACGGTATTGAAATCGCGCCCTGCAATCCACGGTATGCCGATGGTCTCGAAGTAGCCGGAGCTCACCTGGTAGGTCTCCGCGAGTGGATCGTGCCCGGCGTGCGCTTCTCTGGCAGTGGTGTGGAATTCGCTGGTCTGGCCATAGAACGAAAGCGGAACATGGTCTGTCCACGCTACCGAATTAACTCCCGGTACCTCCGCTGCCCTCTCACCAAGGCGTTTCAACAGCAGAGGCGTCTGTTGCCCGGTATATCCGTTATGCACCGGATCGATCGACATCAATAACACTCCGCGGGTTCGGAATCCAGGATCAACCTCTGCCGTCTTCCGCAGGCTGCGAAGAAAAAGCCCTGTTGTGCACAGCAGCACCAGGCATAACGAAATTTGCAGTACCACGAGAATGTTTCGCAGGGTCCACGCACGGCCAGGACGCTGCAACGTGCTCTCTCCCTTGAGCGAGTTGGGCACTACCGGGCGCGACGCAGCAAGCGCTGGCGCAACTCCGCATAGCATCCCCGTTCCCACGCTCAACAGAAAGGCGTACAAGATCACCCGCCAACCCATGGTCAAACTCAAATCGAATGGTACGGCAAAGGGGAGATGAAAGGTGGTCAGACCGCGAAGCCCTGCGATGCACAAGGCCACTCCAAATAGACCGCCGCTCAAGGCCATCAACGTGCTTTCTAACAGCATGGGCCGTATCAGCTGGAAGCGAGTCGCTCCTAGCGCAATGCGGACCGCCATCTCCCGATGCCGCGCCGCCGCCCGTGCCAGCAGCAGGTTTGCGACATTGGAGCCGGCTATGCAGAGCACCAGCAGGGCGACCACAGTCAGCGCAGTCAGGAAGGTTGCGAAGTGGCGCCGCGCGCTTGGTAACATCACGCCCGCCTGCTCGGTATGGAAACCAAGCCCTTCATCTTCCTTTGGATAGGCAGTCGCAAACCGCCGCGCCATAGCGTCCAACTCGACCTGCGCCTGGGTCCGGCTCACCCCTGTTTTCAATCGGGCGACTACGTCCAGCAGGACCACGTTACGAGGATCCATGCCGTTTACCTTATCGGCCGCCAGTTGTTCCCGCTCGCCCTGAGGCACCCAGAACTCGACATTCGCGAGCCGGTGAATCCCGCGGAATCCCGGCATGGTAACCCCGATCACGGTGAATATCTTCCCCGAGAGGGAGACGGTTTTTCCCAGGATCGCGGGATCTCCGCCGAAATGGCGGCGCCAGAGGCCATAACCCAGCACGATTACCGGCGATCGGTCTTCGCCGCTATGAAAGCCTCTCCCCAGCGTCATCGGCAATTCGGCAACGTCGAAGAAGTTTGTGGTCGCGCTCTGTCCCCAAACCCGTTCGGGCTCGCCTGGGCCTGCGATGGTGGCCGGCAGAAAGTTATTGTAGGCGGCCACCCCGGAGAAAGACTTCGCCTCTTCACGCAGGTCGTTAAACGTCGTCAGTGACGATGGGCCTTGGCGTCCGCCATGGTCGAATGTCGAATATATATTGAGCAATGTTGTAACGTGCCCTACCGGCGGCTCTTGCAACAGCAGTTTATTCACCGCTGTAAAGATGAAGACATTCGCCGCTATGCCCAGCCCCAGCGAGACCATTACCGTGAGCACAACAGACGGTGACCGTTTCAAGCGTCGAAGTACCTGGCTCAAATCACGCCAAAGAGTATCCACCACGGGAAGGGAATTCTGCTGCCACAGCTGTTCGCGCACCCGGCGAGGACTGCCGAACCTAACGTATGCCTGACGCCGCGCTTCGTCTACGGTCATGCCGCGTTCGATGTGTTCCGCAATCTCTTCGGCGAGATGCATCTCCATCTCCTGTCGCAGGTCCGTGTCGCTCTGTCTGCGTCGGAAAAGGCGTCGCATGCTCATCACTTACCCTCCTCCTCTGCTGACGCATCGCCCATCACCAATGCAATCGCCCGAGCCATTTGCCGCCAGCGGCTGGTCTCGAGCGTGAGTTGTTTGCGTCCTCGCGCTGTCAAGCGGTAGAACTTCGCCTTACGATTGTTTTCGCTGAGTCCCCAATAAGACGATACCCATCCGCGGTCCTCCAGGCGATGCAGCGCGGGATACAACGATCCCTGCTCCACCTCCAGCACATCCTCTGAGGTTCGCTCGATGACCTTCGCGATGGTGTGTCCATGCGCATCGCCACCGATCAGGGTGCGCAGGATCATCATGTCCAGGGTCCCCTTCAACATCTCGCCGTTTTCCTGCTTCTTCTTCGGCAAGCGTCCCTCCCATAGAAGATCTATGCAAGAAGGAGCATACATCAATAGAAGTTCTAGGGGAAGATTATGGGTAATCACAGTCAAAAAAGCCCTGCTCGCGGGACTTTCAGCGTCTGCGTGAGAACCTCCGGTTCAAAATCGATTTCGGCGGCGTCTGTGCCCTAACAAAACTCATTAGAACCTGGGGCACCCGTCCAGTTCCTAAGGGTTCTGTTAGAAGAGTGACTCCTGTCGCCCCGTCCAGTTCCTAAGGGTTCTGTTAGAAGAGTGACTCCTGTCGACCCGTCCAGTTCCTGAGGGTTCTGTTGGAAGAGTGACTCCTGTCGCCCCGTCCAGTTCCTAAGGGTTCTGTTGGAAGTGACTCCTGTCGACCCCGTCCAGTTCCTAAGGGTTCTGTTAGGAAGGTGGCTCCTCCCTAAACTAAGTGACCTGAATCAATACCGCGCTCAAGGCAGGAACGTAGCATGTCAGCTGCGGGCTATTGGCAGTGAGAGCGTAAGCGGCCGATGGAGAGAACGTCCCGTCCACATTTACGGTGGCGCCCTGGATGCTAACGCCTGCGGTTGCGGTGAGGTCCGGCGCCGTGGCCCCGCTGCTCAGCTGAGTCATCGCCAGTAGCGTGGCGGAGTTGGCGGTTTGCGGCAGGGCCACGCTTAGCTGCAGATTTTGCGTAAGATCTTTGTTGACGACGATGATGTTCAGGCCACCCGAGGAAGTCCGGACGGCATAGCCGGTTACGTTCAGTGAACCGGCGGACACCTGCGTCTTATACACCGTACCTTGCCCGGCAAGCGTGAACAGCAGGATGCCGTAGAACTCGGGCCGCACATCCACCACGGCATTGTCACTATCCGCGATCGGCGTGTATCCCGGGCTATCTCCGCCGCCGTGGAAGTTCACTCCGCTGGCTCCGCCCTGAGCGCAGTCGAATAGATAGTCGATGACCCAGAGTGACGACGCGTAGGAATTACTGACTCCGTCGGCGCCGCCGTCGTAGAAGGAGTTGCACTCCGACATCCGGAACGGGATTCCAATGCCTTGAGCAGCGGTTTGAAGTTGTCCAAGTTCCTGGACCAGGTAAGGGTCAGCGGTAATCAGCAACGCTGCGGTCGAGGTGGATAGCGCGCCATCGGCGCGGTAGTAGTGCTGGGTAAGTAAGGTGATCTCGTTTTTGGTGACGGCCTGGCCAAAAGGGATGGTCCAGTTAGTTACGGGGGTGGTTGCGGCCGGCCCTGTGATGGGCACGTCCGGAGTGGTCGCGAGAATCGCTTTGCGGAACTGGCCCCAGAGGGAGAGGAACTTGGTCAGGGACCAGTTGCCCGCGAAGTAGCTCCCGGGGTCTCCGTAGAGGTCGCACTCGTTGCCTATCTCAATGCCGAGAAGCGAGGATCCGAACTGCGCGGCGGCATACGCGACCTCAGAGGCGGCAAGCGCAGGTGTCGTGGCGCCGGTGGCCGCTCCTCCGAGATTGATTCCGTACAGGCATTGCCAGCCTGCAGCCTTTACGAAGCCGGCAAGGGAAGCAACATCGGAGGGAGCGATCTGACCCGCCGTCTGACCGGCGCCGTTGGGAGCCCAGACATTCTGGTCCACCGTGTTGCCGCCGATGCGCAGCACACTCGGGCCGATACGCTTGAAGAGGGCGATCAGGTCGCTGTTGGAGGCAGTGAAGATCGGGGAAGAGAGCTTATTTTTTTCGTAGGAAAGACCGGCAAAGGCCGGGCCGATGGATCCCGCAGCCGCAGACGTGATTGTCACAGAGGCCTGCGTGACCGGTCCTGCCGGCACGGGCTGCGGATTCGCGGCAGCCGGCGGACTGTCAGGCGGACTGCTGTTTGCCGGGCTGCTCGGATCGGTCGAGCTACCCGACCCGCTGCATCCGGCCCAGAACGACGTTGCCGCCAATGCGACTGAGCCCTGAATGATCTGGCGACGGGTGAGCGCGGAACACTCAGAATATGAGCCCATGGCCGCTGTCTCCAGGGGTTAGTATCCCACCCTGGATACAAGCGCGGGGAGTGAGAAAAGCTTCGCTTTCTCCCACTAATGGGGAGTACTGCTGCTGGTAGTAACACGGCAGAATGAAGGGTGCGGCCGCGACGACGTTGTGCGCACACTTTCCCCTGCCCGGCCCGCGTAATTGCGATCAAAATTTGACGTCTATCCTGGTTTCCCTGCTAACCTGCGCCTTGGGAGGCGCCGTGCTCCAGGGAGACCCAACTTGAACGCGGAGAGCCCCTATCTTCGTATCTTCAAGTCCACCGTCTTCGTTCGTAACCACGATCGAAGCTTGGAGTTCTACGTCGACCAGTTGGGATTCAGTGTGCTGGCCGACACTCGCTTCGAGTTTGGCGGCCGCTGGGTGGCCGTAGCTCCTCCGGATGGCAGCGCGATTCTCGCCCTGGTCGCTCCCAAACGAGGCTCTGAAAACTACAAGCACATTGGCCGGCATACGCAGATTGGGTTCATCGCCCAGGATATTAACGCGACCTTCGAGCTGTGGCGTAGCCGCGGGGTCCGCTTTCATCATCCCCCGCAGACGTCTCTTTTCGGCGGAGCCTGCGCCACCTTCTTCGATGCGGATGGCAACTCCTTTGAACTGCTCGGCTCCGACGAGATGAGCCGCGAAATCGAGGCCCAGAGGCACGCCATTGCCGAAAAGCTGGAAGCTGAGCGGCGCGTCGCCCAGGAACTGGAAATTGCCAAGCAGGTGCAGGCCCGGCTCTTTCCGCAAACGCTCCCTCCCCTCAGGAGCCTGGACTACGCCGGCATTTGCATCCAGGCTCGCCATGTCGGCGGCGATTACTATGACTTTCTTGCCCTGGGACAAGGTCGCCTCGGGCTATTGGTCGGCGATATCTCCGGCAAGGGAATCGCGGCTGCGCTCCTGATGGCGAATCTGCAAGCCAACCTGCGCAGCCAGTTTGCACTTGCCCGCGAACAGCCACAGCTTCTTTTGCAGTCGGTGAACCGGCTGTTCTACGAGAACACGGTAGATAGCGCGTACGCCACGTTCTTTTTCGCTGACTACGACGAGCGCGCGCGGCGCTTACGCTACGCGAACTGCGGCCACCTGCCGGCGCTTCTATTGCGCCATGACGGGGCTGTGGAAAGACTCCACTCCACCGGTACGGTTCTAGGCTTATTCAAGGAATGGGAGTGCCCGGCAGCGGAATGCCCCTTCTACCCCGGCGACGCGCTGGTGCTCTATACCGACGGCGTAACTGAATCCTTTAACGCGGCGGAAGAGGAGTTCGGGGAACAGCGCCTGCTCGAAGCGTTGCAGCAGCATCGCGAATTGCCCGCTGCTGGATTGCTCGCGTTTGTGGTGGAAGAAATACAGAAGTTCAGCCCGCACGAGCAGCACGACGATATCACCCTGATCATAGCCAAGTGCACGGGAAGCCCGTAGCAGGCTGCGAAGCCGCTATTCGAGGAACTGTCATAAATTCCGATGCGATCGTGAGAATTAAAAATCAGCCCTTTCACTCGGCGTTCAGGACAGTGGAAAAGAGCAGCAGACCTACGGTGGTGAAGATGACATCGTAGCCGGCGAGAAGTCTGATCCACAGCCCTGGTTCGGAATCGCCCACCAGGATAGCGGTCGCCGCCTCGACCATGCCCAGCAGCGCCGGAATGAAAATGGGGAAGAGCAGCAAGGGAAGCAGCAACTCGCGATTCCGGGTGCGGACCGAGAGCGCGGCAAAAAAAGTTCCATTCACCACCAGGGCCCAGGTGCCCAGCGGCAGAACTAACAGTAACAGCCACTTTTCTCCCACCGGATGCAGGTTGTAAAAGATGGCAAAGAGAGGCGCCAGTACGATCTGCACTACGGTCACGAAGATAAAGTTGGCAATCACTTTGGCCAGAAAGAGCGCGGAAGCCGGGGCGGGCGCCATGCGTTGCGCATCCAGCACCTGGTGACGCAGTTCGCGCGCCCAGGCTTGATTGAGCGCGGTCACAGAAGCAAATAAGGTCGCGACACAAAGAATGCCTCCGGCAATCTGGCGCGATATCGCAGTCGTGGGATCAAAGGCCAGACTGAATAGCACAACCACCAGCAAAGCGAAGAAGAGCATGCCGTTGATGGCATCTTTCGATCGCCACTCCAGGCGCAGGTCTTTGGCCAGATGGATGAGGAGATAGTTCACAGGCGCGCCTGGTCCTTGGTCAGGTCAGCCACCGTGGCCCTGGCAACCCGCAGGTAATCCTGGGGCGCGAGCAGAATCTGGGTGCCGCGCTGACCGGCGGAGACGGAAATGAAATCGAAGAGCTCGATGGTCTCGTCGGCGAAGACCGGGAAGTCCTTCTTGGCGCCGAAGACGGTGACGCCGCCGCGGATATATCCGGTGAGCGGCTGCACCTCTTTGAGCGAGACCATCTCCGCTTTGCGTGCTCCGGCGGCGCGGGCAAGTTTTTTGAAGTCCAGCTCCGCATCGCCAGGGATGACCGCAAAGGCATGTTGGTCAGGGCCGGTGGTGGTGAGCAGTGTCTTGAAGACCTGCTCGACCGGCAGGGCGATCTTGCGCGCTACGGCAATGGCGGAGAGGTCGTCGGGATCAACCTCATACTCCTGCAGGGTGTAGGGGATAGCGAGGCTCTCCAGGATGCGGGCGGCGTTGGTCTTCATAGGGCGTGGAGGGCCGGGCCCTCGGTGGTGGCGACCAGCTGTCCCGCTTCCATCATCAGGAAGTAGTCAGCCAGTGGTTCGGCGAGCGATCTCTGATGGGTGGTGAGCACGACGGTGCGCGCCCCGCGCAGGCGGCCGAGCAGGGTTACCATCTTGCCCGCGCTCGCGGCATCCATGTTGGAGAAGGGCTCGTCGAGCAGCAGCAGCTCTGGCTGAGGCAGCAGCACCCGGGCCAGCGAAGTACGCTGGCGCATGCCCTGCGAATACTGGCCGACAGGGCGGCTAAGCGCGGGGTCTAGGCCCACGGAGCGCAACGCCTCCTCCGGTGTAAGGCAAGAAGAACTGCGGTAGAGACCCGCGAAATAGCGCAGGTTTTCCACGGCGGAGAGCTCGTCATAGAGCATGGAGGCATGGCTCATGTAGCCGATGCGCGCCCGCTGCTCTGCAATTTTTTCCGGTTTGCCGGCGGTGAAGATGCGGGCGGTGCCCAGGCTCGGCTCCAGCAGCCCGGCAAGCACCCGCAGCAGGGTGGATTTGCCGGCGCCATTCTCTCCCAGCAGAACGTAACAACGGCCGGCGGCGAGGCTGAGAGAAATCTTGCGCAGCGCCGCGAAGCGGCCAAAGAGGCGCGATACCTGGTCGAGCTGCGCTAACGTGGATGCCACTCCTTTGGAGTATAGAGTGGGAGGGCTTGGGTTCTACTTGCCCGGTACAACGGGAGTCGGGGCTTGGACGGAAGCGGTGTTGGGCGCGGGCTTGGCAGCCGCATACTTGGAGGCACACTTGGCCTGCAGTTCGGTGGCATGGAAGACGCCATCCCGCCCGTAAGTGCCCATGGCCAGCGCCTGGGAACCGTCTTTGAAGGTGTCTGGCGGGGGCTCAATACCCTGATAGCTGACCTGCAACGTGTGACCCTGCTCGGAGAGCACGAATTTTGCATTGGTGCCGCTGCGCTCGATGGAATGAGCAGCAACATCGCCGGCTACCCGGAGATGACGGGTATAGGCCTTGTTGCCCATGGCGTGCAATTCGCTGATGGTGACGTAGTAGCTCTTGTCCGCTTGAACTCCGGTGATCGCCAGGTAGATGATGGTGCCCAGGATGATCACTGCGGCGGCACCGATGCGGAATGTCTGCGGAGGTAACTTCATTGCATCTATAAGGGTAGGGGGGTAGATCGGTTCCGTCAAGCGCGGCTGTTCGGCATATGAACGTATAATCGACTCCAACGCTGATCGATCCCAAAGGTCCAATCCAACATCCAACCCCTGAACGAGGCGATTTTCATATGAGCAGCAACGGAAACGGCAACCATGAAGTGGCGGTCAACCCGACGCACGAGATTCTGAAGCCGCGCGCGGAGTGGATCGTAAAGCGGAAACTCGAAGCGGCTCGGACCGGCGATAGCAACATGTCGCAGATGCACTTTGCGCGCCGCGGCCAAGTCACCGAAGAGATGGCCTTTGTCGCCGAGCGGGAAAAGCTCCCGGTGGAGCTGATTCGGGACGAGATCGCCGCCGGACGGCTGATTATCCCTGCCAACATCAACCACCCGGAGTTGGAGCCGATGGGGATTGGGGTGGCGACCAAGTGCAAGATCAACGCCAATATCGGCAACTCCGCCGTGACTTCGAATATCCGCGAGGAACTGGACAAGCTGCATACCGCGGTCAACTTCGGCGCTGACACGGTGATGGACCTTTCGACCGGCGGGAATATTCCAGAGATCCGGGAGGCGATTCTGCGCCATAGTCCGGTGCCGATCGGCACGGTGCCGATCTACGAGGCGCTGAACCGGGTTAAGAAGCTCGAAGATCTGAACATCGATGTGTACCTGGAAGTGATTGAAGAGCAGGCGCAGCAGGGGGTGGATTACTTCACCGTCCACGCCGGTGTGCTGATCCAGTATGTGCCCATGGTGGCCAAGCGGATTACCGGCATCGTCAGCCGCGGAGGGGCGATTCTGGCCCAGTGGATGACCCATCATCATCGCCAGAATTTTCTCTATGAACACTTTGACCGGATCGTAAGAGTGATGGCCAAGTACGACGTGAGCTTCTCCCTGGGAGATGGCTTGCGGCCCGGCTGCATCGCCGACGCCAGCGATGAGGCACAGTTTGCCGAATTGAAGACCTTGGGCGAGCTGACCAGGTCGGCCTGGAAGAGCGATGTGCAGGTAATGATTGAAGGCCCGGGCCACGTGCCTTTGGACAAGATCAAGGAGCAGGTGGAAAAAGAGGTGGAGCTGTGTGACGGCGCTCCGTTCTATACCCTGGGGCCGCTGGTGACGGACATTGCACCCGGCTACGACCACATCACCAGCGCGATTGGCGCGGCGATGATCGGTTGGCATGGCGCGTCTATGCTTTGCTATGTCACGCCCAAGGAGCACCTGGGGCTGCCCAATGAAAAAGATGTGAAGGACGGGATGATTGCTTATCGGATTGCGGCGCATGCGGCCGATGTCGCCAGGCATCGGCCGGGGGCGCAGGACCGCGACGACGCGATCAGCTACGCGCGGTATACCTTTGACTGGAACAAGCAGTTCGCGCTGTCACTGGATCCGGAGACGGCGCGCTCCATGCATGACGAGACGCTGCCCGATGACTATTACAAGGAAGCGGCGTTCTGCTCCATGTGCGGGCCCAAGTTCTGCTCCATGAACTGGTCGAGCAAGGTGGATGCCTTCAACAAAGAAGTGCATGGCCTGGAAAAGAAAGATCTGACGGAGCTGGTGACGTTGCAGGCGGAGTCGCTGGCTGGTCGAAGCTAGGGTTGATTGCAAAAGACGGCTCTGCTCGAGAGGTCCTTTGTTAGGGGGCCAGGACCCCTCGGCTAGCTGCGGGTTAATTCAGAGCTGCTGAAGGACATGACGTTGTAGCCGCAGTCCACGTAGAGGATCTCTCCGCTTATCCCCGAGGACAGGTCTGAAGCGAGAAACAACGCCGCGTTGCCTACCTCGGCGGGCTCCACATTGCGCTTCAGCGGCGAGCGTTCGGCATGCACCTTAAGCATTTCGCCTAGTCCACCGATGCCTCTTGCCGCCAACGTCTTGATAGGGCCGGCGGAAATAGCGTTGACCCGGATCTTCTTGGGGCCCAGATCGGCAGCGAGATAACGCACCGTCGCCTCAAGCGCGGCCTTGGCCACACCCATCACGTTGTAGCGCGGCACCACCTTTTGCGACCCCAAATAAGTCAGGGTGATGATGCTGCCGCCCTCCGTCATTAACGGAGCGGCTCCCCGGCTCAGGGCAATCAATGAGTACACGCTGATCTCGTGCGCCACCCGGAAGCCTTCGCGGCTGGTCATCACAAAATCGTTGTGCAGCTCCTCGGCAGGAGCAAAGGCAACGCTGTGCACCAGGGTGTCCACCTTGCCATAACGTTCCTTCAGTTGGGCAAAGACCTTGTCGATCTGTTCATCGCTCGAAACATCGCACTCAAAGATAGCTGCATCTGGCAGCTCCCCGGCCAGTGCCTCAGCCTCAACCCGCAGACGCTCATTTTGATAGCAGATGGCTAACCGTGCCCCCGCCTCGGAAAGCTTCTGGGCAATCGCCCAGGCAATGCTGCGCTTGTTTGCCAGACCGAAAACGACTGCTGTCTGACCCTTAAGATCCGTCATTGACTGCTCCTCTTGTCTCTATGCAACGGGTTTAAGGATATATCAGCCGCCCAGGTCTACTAATTCGACCTCGTGAATCGGGCTGCCCAAAAAACGCGTGCCCAAATTACGAAACTTGGTCACCGAGTCGGTCGCGAAAAAGCGGCAACTGCAGGATTGGCTTCCCCCATACCTGCCGGTGACGCGATGGCCGGCGAGTTGCTCGGCTGCCTGGCTCGCAGTCGCCTGGGCAGAATCAATCACCCGGATGGCGGGCGAAAGGGCTGCCTCCATCATCGGCCGCAGCAGCGGATAATGCGTGCATCCCAGCACCAGCGTGTCCGGATTGAGATCCGATTCCTGGGCTTGCTGCAACAGCTCGGTGAGATAAATGCGGACCACCTCCGCGGTGACCGGGTGATCGACCCAGCCCTCCTCCACCAGCGGCACCAGCAGGGGACAGGCTTTTTCCAGCGCGCGCAGGCCTCGCTCTCTGCAGGCCGCGGCATAGGCATGACTGGAGATGGTTGCGTCGGTGCCAATCACCAGGATGTCGCGGGTCTTTGACTGGGTGCGCGCCTCGTTGGCCCCGGTCTCGATCACGCCCAGAACCGGCATGGTGGTCGATTCCTTAATCTCTTTCAGGGCCAGCGCGGAGGCGGTGTTGCAGGCGATCACCAGAAAATCCGCGCCCTGGTCGAGCAGAAAGCGGGTGCTGGAAAGCGCATAGCGCACAATGGTCGCGCGCGACTTGGAGCCATACGGTAGCCGCGCCGTGTCGCCCAGGTAGAGGAACTCCGCCTGGGGAAGCAATGGCAGGAGCGCCCGCAGCACTGTCAGGCCACCGAAGCCAGAATCGAAGACACCAATCTTCACAGGTGTTTCACTCCCGGAGAGTCGGTAGCCAGATAAACGCGGGTTAGATCGGCATGCCCGGCAAGCGTGTCGCGTTGCTGCCCATCCACCAGAAAACGCACCTGCGAGATCTGGGGAAAGTTGGCGTGTAGAGTACCCAGGATGGAAAGCAGGGTGAGCGTCTCCGGCTCAATGCCGGAAGGGTGGGCGGCGACAAACGATGCGCTCAGGTCGACGATCGCTTGGGTGCCGGGAATGACTTGATTGGGCTCCAGCGGCAGGGTCATGAAGAAAATCCCGTTCACGCCCTTGTTGTCTGCAATCGGGTGCTTGCTGTTGGGCCGCGCATAGTTCAGGATCAGGTGCTGCAGGATCACATGGGCGCGCGCGTTGCCGTCCACCGGCAGCGCCAGGTTCTGCGTCGCTGGCTGGAGCGAGCCGTCCATGTCATTGGCAATCATCATGGTTACACTCTGCACCGGCCGGCCGGCCGAGGGATTGAGCGGCATGCTGCCGGCGGAAGCCAGCAGGCGGTCCATGGCCCGCTCGCGCATGCGCAGCAAGACCACCGCCATCACCACCGAGCTGACCAGGAGAGTCCAGAACAGGATGCGCTGGGTACGGGAGATCATGGTTGTTGCCTCCAGTCGCGTTGCCATTGTTCAACGGCTGCGGCCAGCGCGGCCACAATGCGGTCCTGGTACTCAGGGTTGGAGAGCGGGGTCACCTTCCCGTTGAGGTTTAACGGCGATAGCTCGATCGCCACCGCCGGGCAGGTGAAACTGTCCAGGGGCTGCAAGGCCGTGCGCCCCAGGGTCACCGGAATCTCCGCATGCGTCAGGGCGGAATCGAACTCCGAAGAGAGGCGCAAACTTTGCTCGGCATAAGCGCCCTGGGCAGTATCCCAAGGGAGGAAGCGGGTGAGCGGAATTTGCGTCAGGGAAGAGGTAAAGAGATGGACTCCGCTGCCGCTGGTGGTGGCATGCAGGGTGATGCAGGCGGCTGGTCCCACGTGGTTAGCCGTCTCGGCGCGATTCAGGGCCGGGATAGCGCTATCGGATTCCCGCGTAGTGACGACGTAAATGCCGTGCGCGGCCAAGGTGGATCGCAGGCGCACCGATAGGGTCAGCACCAGGTCTTTTTCCAGCTGGTGGTCAGACAGACGCGCCCCGCTGTCAGAGCCCCCATGGGCGGCGTCGATGACCACCCCAAAACGCGGCGCGGTCTTGAGAACGGAGGGCTGGGCCGGCGGCGGCGGCGGAGGGGGTGGTGGTGGAGTTGTCTGCGCACCGGCCAGCAGAGGGACCAGAATAAAACCCATCGCGAGGCACCGGCGCTCCTCAATCCAGCGCATAGATGGCAAGGCCGCTCAGTAGTTTGGGATAGAAGTCGGTTGACTTCTGGGGCATGACATCGCCGGCAAACGCTACTTCACGCAGCTGACCCAGAGTGATCGGGTTGGTCAGGAAGGCCACATCCGCCTGGCGGCGCACGACCTGCTCCACAGCTTCGCCGGCATCGCGCACATAACGCAAGTTCCGTTGCTCGCGAATCGCCTCCGGGGTAATACCCAGCAGTTGCTCCAGAACCAGGGAGTGTAACTGCGCCAGGTCCAGCCGGCGTTGCCGCTCGGGAAGCTTAGCCAGCGCCTGGGCAACCACGTCGGGCTTGGCGGAGAGCAGGTGGTAGCCGTCCTTGGTGGCGGCAATGAACGCCGTGCCCGGTTGGCGGGCCAACAACCTGGTCAACTGGACTGGGTCGTCCGCAGTGACGGGCTGAATCTCGAAATATTCCTTCGCCAGCTCGATGAATGCCGCGGGGGAGAAATCCTTGAGCCCAAAGACCACCCGATGGGTGGGCAGAATGGTGATGCCGGCGGAGTCCATGTTGACGAAGGTCATCATGACGGCAGCCTCGGGATAGGGCGGCTGGGGGATGGTATTGGCCAGGTTCCGCTCGGTGCGGGCGACGCTGGGCGGCGCATGCTCGAGCGAATAGGCCAGGGCGGTCTCGTAGCGGTGATGACCGTCGGCGATGATGAGCTTTTTGTCCTCCATGGCCCCCAGCAGGATGTTGATGGTGCTCATGTCGCTGACTTTCCACACCCGGTGGGTCACGCCGAATTCGTCGGTCACTTCGATCTCCGGGGCCGCGGTGCCGGAGAACAGGATCTTTTCCGCGGTGAGGGCCGGGTCCGAATAGAGCATGAAAATTTGCCCGAAGTGGGCCCGGGTGGCGCGCAGCAGGTTCAGCCGGTCAGACTTGGGTTTGGAAAGCGTCTGTTCGTGGCGGAAGACCACGTGTTGGCTGTAATCGCATACCTCGCCCAGGGCAATAAAGGCGCGGCGCTCGTGGATTTCTCCGTCGCCGCCGGGCACGGGAAAGCGCTGCGAGTAAGCGAAGACGCAGGCGTCTTTTTCCTGGGCCAGAATCCCCATGCGGCGCCAGTCGGCGAAATCTCTTGCCGCTCGGGTGTAGACGTCGTTGCTCCCCGGTTCGTCAAATAGTTCGGGCAGCCCCAGGATGATGCGCACAAGATTGTAGAGGCTGCGCTGGTAGTAAGCCTGCTGCATGGCGGGACTGATCTTGTCGTAAGGCTGGGTTACTACGTCTTCCATCCGGACCAGACTCGGGTTGTAGCGCAATGCGCGAAAAGGATAAATACGGGCCATGCGTTTGGGGGTCCGTTCCAGACATATGCAATCTCAGCCTGCGCTGCCAATTGCTTTGCTCTCTTATACCTGCCAGATTGTACCTGACCAGGACAGCACTGCCGGTGCTTCCTGACCTGCCCGTCCCATGTGAGGTAACACTTGACGGGGGGATACATCATCCAAGTCTGTATTGAAAAGGCGAGGGCAGGTTTCATGTCGACGTGCTACCATCCTGCACACGAACACTGGGGCTCCGGACTTCCTATGGAGCTTGGTGGGGCGACCGAAACGTACGCGGCTTTCGGCATAGAAAGCCGCCCATCAATCACTCGTCCGGCGCCACGCTGCAGGAAATTTGGAGACACGAGGGCTGGGGCTATGGCGCTCTCGATCGGGCGCAGAATGGGGATAAATGATTGCGCGGGACCCATTTCCGGGTTTTCACGCAACAGTCATAAACGGGGGTTGTGCGCGTGGATGATGGTTAAGGTTGCCATCGTAGCCGCCTTGTGGCTCACGCTCTCCGGGGTCAGCTGGGCCCAGGATCCCTTGAATGACGTCCACATAAATCCTCCGGCCCCGGCGGCGGCTCCAGCGCCCGCACCCGCGGACCCTAACGCCAAGCCAGACCCCAACGCCAAGCCGACCACCACCACGGCGCCGCTCGAAGGCAAGAAGGCCATGACCGCGCGGCCGAATGAGCGCATCCGGGTAGATGTAAACCTGGTACTGGTGCCGGTTACCGTGACCGATCCGCTCAACCGCCTGGTGACTGGCCTGGAGCGGCAGGACTTCTTTCTTTACGAGAACAACGCTCTGCAGAAGATCAAGAGTTTCTCCGCGGAGGATGCTCCGGTCTCCATCGGTATCATTTTTGACTTGAGCGGCAGCATGACAGACAAGATCAACCGCGCCCGGAACTCGATTCTGGAGTTTCTGCGCACGGCCAATCCGCAGGACGAGTTTTTTGTCATTGGTTTTAACGACCGCCCCGAGTTGATTACGGATTTCACCAACAATGTGGATAACATCGAGGCTCGCCTGCTGACTGTGAAGCCCGGCCATCGCACCGCACTGCTGGACGCCATCTACTTCGGCTTAAACAAGATGAAGCAGGCGAAGAATGAGCGCAAGGCACTGCTGGTGGTATCGGATGGGGGTGACAACCGCAGCCGGTATACGGAGAGCGAAGTGCGCGCTGTGGTCCGCGAATCGGATGTGCAGATTTACTCCATCGGTATCTTCGACCAGTACGCTCCGACGCGGGAAGAGCAGTTGGGGCCGATCTTGCTGCACGATGTGAGCGAGGAGACCGGGGGCCAGCTCTTCCGGGTGGATGATCTCGCCGATATGGCCGACATTGCGACCAAGATCAGTGCCGAGCTACGCAATCAATATGTGCTGGGGTATAGGTCAGACGATATTAAACGGGACGGGAAGTGGCGTAAATTGAAGGTCAAGCTGGTTCCGCCCGAGGGGCTGCCCCAGCTTACCGTTCATGCCCGGACCGGATACTATGCGCCCTTGCAGTAGATGGCTTTTCGTTCTTCTGATCCTCCTGCTTTGCAGCTCGCCGGTTCCGGCCCTGATGCAAGTGTCTGGGCCCCCGTCTGCCCCGGTGCTGCCGGCGGAGAAACAGCAGCCGCTCAATGTCGATCGTGATCCCGTTGCTTCCCCGGACGGGACGGCAGGCGTTGCTTCCAAACAAGCCGAGAATCCTGCGGTGATCGGCCGCGATAACGGGAAATACACCCTGCAGCGCAATGTCGATGAAGTGGTCTTGAATGCCACCGTGCTGGATGACAAGCAGCACATGGTGAACACCCTGGCCAAGGACGACTTCAAGGTCTCAGAGGACGGGGTACAGCAGACCATCACCTCGTTTCTGCACCAGGACATTCCCATATCGCTGGGAATTCTGGTCGACAACTCCGGATCCATGCGCACCAAGCGGCAGGCGGTGAATACAGCTGCCCTCGATTTGGTGCACTATTCCAACCCGGACGATGAGAGCTTCGTGGTCAACTTTTCCGACGAGGCCTACATCGATCAGGATTTCACTGCCAACGTGAACAAGCTGCGGGACGGCCTCTCGCATATCGATTCCAAGGGCGGCACCGCTCTGTACGACGCCATCATGGCCTCGGCGGATTATCTGACCAAGAACGCCAAGCGCCCCAAGCAGGTTCTGCTGGTCATCACGGATGGAGAAGACAATGCTTCGAGCACCACACTGGAAGAAACGGTGCGCCGCATCCAGGACCTGCAGGGGCCGATCATTTACTCCATAGGCTTGCTCTACGACGACACGGGCGGCGGCCGGGAGGCGCATCGCGCCAAACGGGCGCTGGAACTGCTGTCCAATGAGACTGGCGGTATTTCGTTCTTTCCCAAGAACCTTGACCAGGTGGACGCCATCGCCGGGGAGGTTGCGAAGGATATCCGCGAGCAGTACACCATCGGGTATCACTCCACCAAGCCCATCAACCAGGGCGGCTTCCGTTCGATTCACGTGGAGGCGAAGGCCAAGGGATACAACAAGCTGATTGTTCGCACCAAGACCGGCTATTACCCGAATGTAAAGAAGGCGAGCGCGGTCCCGCAGAATGGGTCACCAGCGGCTGCTAATTAAGAGGAAGCTTTCCTTAGGGGCCTGCTCTGGTTCACTCACAAAAGGACGGGTGGGCCCCATATCTCGCTCGTTTTTCGCGAGATGTGGGATTCCACAGCTGTTGACCGCCAAGTGCATCAGATGAATCGAGAGTCAGAGGGAAAGAGCAGTGGAATCCCATATCTCGCGAAAAACGAGCGAGATATGGGGCACCCGTCCTTGGTGAGGGAACCGGGGACCTATTCCTTTTAGTTCTGTTAGGCACATACCCTGCCGAAGCGAAGGCTGAAGCTCGTACCATTGGTTCTTCAGCCTGATTCCCGGCTGCTACACTTGTCACTTGGCCTATGTCCCCCATTACTCGTGAGGTTGCAGCGCGCACGCTGCATGTTGCCGAAGATATAACGGAGTTGATGGGGTCCACCCCCATGCTGCACCTGCACCGGGTCGTGCCTACCGGGGCGGCCGATATCTACGCAAAACTTGAGTTGTTCAACCCCGGTGGCAGCGTTAAGGATCGGGCAGCGTTGGGCATGATCCTGGACGCCGAACGGCGCGGCCTGCTGCAGCCAGGCGGAACCATCGTAGAGGCGACAGCCGGTAATACCGGGGTGGGGCTCGCGCTGGTAGGCGTGCATCGCGGCTACAAGGTGGTTCTCTTTGTGCCCGAAGGCTTTGCCGAAGAAAAGTGCATTCTCATGCGCGGCTTTGGCGCCACCGTCATCCGCACTCCGGAGGCAGAGGCCATGGCTGGAGCCATCCGCCGCTGCCGCGCCATGGCAGCGGAAACCCCGGGCGCCTTTGCCGCTCTCCAGTTCGAAAACCCCGCCAATCCCGACTTCCACCATGCCACCACAGGCCACGAACTCTGGGAACAGATGGAGGGCCGGATCGATGCCTTCGTCGCCGGTATCGGGACCGGAGGCACTTTTTCTGGAGTCGCGCGCTTCCTTAAAGAACAGCACCCAGGCATTCTCACCGTAGGCGTCGAGACCCAGGGGTCCATCTTGCAGGGGGGGCCTCCGGGGCACCACAAGGTGGAGGGAATCGGCGTGTCTTTTATTCCCCAGACCTTCCAGCGTGAGTGGTGCGACGAGATCGTTATGGTCAATGACCCGGAGGCTTTCCACATGGTCAAGCGACTGGCGGCGGAGGAAGGCGTGCTCGCCGGATCCAGCGGTGGCGCGGCCGTGGATGCGGCAGTGCAGATTGCTATCCGCCTGGGCCAGGGAAAGCGAGTGGCCACCGTTATTCCTGATTCCGCCGAGCGCTACCTTTCGAAAAAGATTTTCGAGGGTGGTTTATGAGCACCAGTCGCCACGGTTTTTCCACGCGCGCCATCCATGACGGCCAGGCTGCTGATCCGTTGACCGGCGCGGTCAACGTGCCCATTTACGCCTCGTCCACCTACGCCCAGGAAGAGATCGGTAAGCATCGCGGATACGAATACTCGCGGGTTTCGAATCCCACGCGCACAGCGCTTGAAGAAAACCTGGCCTCGCTCGAAGGAGGCGCTTCGGCGCACGTTTTTTCGAGTGGCATGGCGGCCATCGCGGCCCTGGTGACCATGCTCAAGACTGGCGACCACGTCATTTGCGGATCCAATGTTTACGGGGGCACGCCGCGGCTCTTCGATCAGATCATAGCCAACTACGGCATCGTTTTTACCTACGTCGACACCACCGATGTGGAGCAGGTGCGGCGGGCGATCCAGCCCACCACCCGGCTGGTTCATATTGAAACCCCGACCAATCCGTTGATGCAGATTACTGACATACGCGCCATCGCCGACCTCTGTCAGGAACGGCGAAATGCGGGGCAGGCGATCGATCTGAGCGTCGACAACACCTTTATGTCGCCCTACGTTCAGCGGCCGCTGGAGTGGGGCGCGGATATCGTCATGCACTCCACCACCAAGTTTCTTAACGGCCATAGCGATGGACTGGGGGGTGTCCTGGTGGGGACCACTCCCGAGCACAAGGAGGCTTTCGCCTTCGTGCAAAAATGCACCGGGGGCATTCTTTCCCCCTTCGAGTGTTTTCTGGTGTTGCGCGGGGTCAAGACCTTGGCCGTGCGCATGAAGCAGCATGAGGTGAATGGCCGGGCGCTCGCTGAATATCTCGCCGGCCATCCGAAGATCTCTACGGTTTTTTATCCCGGACTGCCCGGCCATCCCCAGCATGAGCTGGCCAAGCGGCAGATGTCCGGTTTCGGGGCGCTCATTACTTTCGAGACTGGTTCTTTGGATAGGGCCAATTCCGTGTTGCGCCGGCTTAAGATATGCACCGTTGGCGAATCGCTGGGTGGGGTAGAGACGCTGGTCTCCCATCCCGCCACCATGACGCACGCGGCGCTGGGTGAAGAGGGCCGGGCCAAAATCGGGCTCACCGACGGCATGGTGCGCATCTCGGCGGGTATTGAAGACGCTGATGATCTGCTGGAGGATTTGCAGCAGGCGCTCAGCGTTCTGTGAATACCAGGGTGATAAACTCAAGGGTTTACTCGACTGAGCGTACCCGTTTCGAGCAGACGACGGAGCCCACGCAATGAGCGCCCTCACGCCAACCCATTCCTTTGCGCTGACCGAGGAACAGGAGCAGTTGCGCAAGGAAATCAGCGATTTTGCCGCGCGCGAAATCGCCCCCAACGTCATGCGCTGGGACGAAGCCAGCGAGTTCCCAATGGAAGTCGTGCAGAAGCTGGGCGCGATGGGCCTGATGGGCGTGATCTTCCCGGTGGAACTTGGGGGGGCGGGCCTGGGCTATGTAGATTACGCGCTGGCGGTGGAAGAGCTTTCCGCTGTAGACGGCTCGATCGGGATTATCGTGGCCTCGCACAACTCACTCTGCACCAACCACATTTTTGTTGCCGGCAACGAAGAGCAAAAGCGCAAATACATTCCTCTGCTGGCATCGGGTAAGTGGCTGGGGGCGTGGGGATTGACTGAGCCCGGTTCCGGCTCCGATGCCGGAAGCGCCCGCACCAGCGCGGTGCGCAAGGGAGACTGCTGGGTGCTGAACGGAAACAAGACGTTCATCACCAACGGTCACTATGCTGATGTTTCTGTCATCATCGCGGTTACGGATAAGAGTAAAGGCACGCGCGGCCTTTCGGCCTTCGTGGTAGAGAAGGGAACTCCGGGCTTTCGCGCGGGTAAGAAAGAGAACAAGCTTGGCCTGCGGGCCAGCGACACCTCGGAGCTTATTTTTGAAGATTGCGAGATCCCGAGTGAAAACCTGCTGGGCCGGGAGGGGGAGGGCTTTATCGACTCCATGCGTGTTCTGGATGGTGGCCGCATCTCGATCGCCGCGCTTTCGCTGGGCATCGGGCGCGGGGCGTTCGACGCCGCTCGCCGCTATGTCAAGCAGCGCCACCAGTTCGGCAAGGCGATCTCGGAGTTTCAAGGGATTCAGTGGAAACTTGCCGACATGGCGACCCAGTTGGACGCCGCGCGGCTGCTCACGCTGCGCGCCGCAGTGATGAAGGATGCCGGCCAGAAGACAACGCTGGAGTCGTCGATGGCCAAACTGATGGCCAGCGAAGTCGCGGTGAGGGTGTGCGATGAGGCGGTGCAGCTTCACGGGGGGTACGGGTTTATCAAGGATTACCCGGTGGAGAAGTTCTATCGCGACGTCAAGCTATGCACCATCGGCGAAGGCACCAGCGAGATTCAGCGGCTTATTATTGCCCGCGAGATCCTGAACAAGTAAAAAGACCTTCATCCTGGACGGGTGCCCCAGGTTCGCACCAGCGTACCTGGGCCGAATATGGAATTTTCGATTGCTTTTCCTATCCCCCAGATTTGCTGCTCGATTGAGTAAAACTCTGGTGGGCTTCGCCCGTCTTTTTCGGCCCAGGTACGCTTTGGCGAACCTGGGGCACCCGTCCATCTCCCGTACATTACTTAGGTGATCGGCAATCGTATGATCGGGAGGGATGAACAGCGACGTGGTGGAGTTGGTCAGGCGCATGCTCCAGGGAGACGTACGCGCGCTGGCACGGGCGATTTCGCTGGTAGAGAATGACGCGCCCTCGGCACGGCAGATTCTATCCGGCTGCTTCTCCTATAGCGGCTCCGCGATGCGCATCGGCGTCACCGGCTCACCCGGCGCGGGCAAGAGCACCCTGGTCGATGGGCTGGCTCGCCGCTATCGCGCGCACCAGGTGACCGTCGGAGTGGTGGCCGTCGACCCCACCAGCCCCTTTACCGGGGGAGCCATTCTGGGTGATCGCATCCGCATGCGCGAGCACGATGACGATCCCGGGTTCTATATGCGCAGTATGGCCACTCGAGGCTCGTTGGGCGGCCTGGCCCGCAGGTCGGCGGAGGTTGCCGCCGTGATCGAGGCCAGCGGCAAGCAGCGGGTGCTGATCGAAACCGTGGGCGTCGGCCAGGATGAAGTCGATATCGTGCGCCTGGCCGACGTAACCATCGTTGTGCTGGTTCCTGGAATGGGCGACGATGTGCAGAGCATCAAGGCAGGCATTATGGAGATCGCAGATATTTTCGTGGTCAACAAGAGCGATCGCGAAGGCGCCGACCGGGTGGAAAAAGAGGTGCGATCGCTGCAGTCGCTGGCGGCGCAACACGGAAGCTGGATTCCGCCCGTGGTCCGAACCGTCGCTACCACCGGCGACGGCATCGAAGAACTGGAACAGGCGGTGGATAAATTCTGGTTCTGGCTGGCAGAGGAGGGCAGGCTTACCGCCCGGCGCGAGGCACACTGGCGAGACCGGGTGATGGAAATGATTTCTCAGGAACTGCTGCGCACCATCCGCGGACACGGCCTGAGCGACCAGGCGCTGGCGGCCATCGGTCACCAGGTGGTGCGCAGAGAGCTGGATCCTTATCAACTGGTACCCGAATTGGTAGAGCAACTCACACGAGGAGAGAAAGATGGCAAAGATTGATCACCTGGGCATTGCGGTTAACAGTATTCAGCAGGCCCGGCGCTTATATGAAGCCCTCGGTCTCACGGTGTTGGAAGAAGAAGAGGGGGAGGAAGATGTGCGCAGCGTGATGATTCCGCTGGGAGAGAGCCGGGTGCGCTTGCTTGAACCACTCAATAAGGAGACCGACCTGGGCAAGTTCCTGGCGCAACATGGAGAGGGCCTGCACCACCTGGCACTGCACGTGGACGACATCTCCGGCACATTCGAAGAGATGAAACAGGCCGGCGTGCGGCTGATCTCCGAGGAAATCGAGATCGGCGCCGGCGGCCGGCTGCATTTTCTGGTGCATCCATCGGCTGCCAACGGCGTGCTGCTGGAAATCTGCCAGGATCCAATTGCTGGAGTCTGAGTCATGCTCCTAGGCCTAAATACCTGCGGAAGCACAGCCAGCGTGGCGCTTGGTGTGGCAACCGCGGATAACATCAAGATTCTCTCGACCGCGAGCCTCGCAGTGCGCACCTATTCGGCGCGACTCATTCCCGAGATCGCCGCCATGCTGGAGAGCCGGCATGCGACGCTACGCGATGTCGAAGCCATCGTGGTGGTGAATGGGCCGGGGAGTTTCACCGGCATCCGGGTGGGTCTAAGCACCGCCAAAGGCCTGGCCGAGGGCGCAGGCATTCCCCTGATCGCGGTGTCGCGTCTGGCGCTGCTGGCCGGAAGCAGTGCCTTACCCCATGTGCTCGCCGCTATAGATGCGGGCCGGGGTGAGTACTACGTGGGCGAATACCAGAACGGCCAAAATCTGGGAGAAGTGCTTCTCAGCGAAGAAGAGACTGTGGCAGCCGCCAAACAGCCCGGAGCAGGGGTGCTGGTTTGCGACGAGAGCGTGGCCGGGGATGCCTCCGCAGGCAACAGTGCGTGTGCTGCGCTGGCCATCTGCGGACCGGTCTACGTGCAACCCGCCGATGCCGCCGAGGCCCTCCGCTTCGCGCTGGGCCGGTTTCGCGCAGGCAAATTCGATGATGTCGAGACCCTGCAGGCAAACTATTTGCGCCGCTCCGACGCAGAGGTTTTCCGTGCCGCCAGGGCCGGGTTGCGACGTGAGTTTTAGCGTTCGCGCCATGAGGGTGCAGGACGTTGATGACCTGGTCATGCTCGCCGCCAGGTTCGTCGAAGCCCCCCATTGGAGCCGCCGCGACTACGAAAAGATACTGCTCCCCGACCTCCCAGCCGCAGTCCCACCCGGAGGCTTGACCCGCCGCGCCTTTATTACCCTGTGCGACAGCAGGTTAGCCGGCTTCGCCGTGACCAGCTGGTTGCCCCAGGAAGCCGCGGCCGAAGTAGAGGGGCTGGTAGTCGACGAGAAGTATCGCCGGCAGGGCATGGCAAGCGCCCTGCTCCGCGCCTGCATGGAGTGGGCTGCCAAGGCCGGGGCGTCGAGTATGCGTCTGGAGGTCCGGGCATCGAACGCGGCCGCGCTGGCGCTTTATCAGCGCCACGGCTTTTCCGCCGTGGGGCGCCGTTACGCCTATTACTCTGCTCCGGTGGAAGACGCTGTGCTGCTGCAGGCGCCATCGGACTCTGCGAAACTGTTCTAGGCAGTTTCGCAATTACTGTGGCCTGATAAAGATCGCGAGGTGTGGTTTTCCTTGGAAGAAAACCACGAAAAGGTCTGTCGCGTCGGTCAACACCAATTGCGAAACTGCCGTCAGGCAGGCACCCTCTATAATTCTGCAAGGGTTTGGTCGCATACATGGTGCGTGACGGATATTTTTATGGTTTGGGTTTCATCGCGGCTGCCGTTCTGGTATGGCTGGTAACGGGAAGTTGGATCTGGGCAATCGTGCCCTTTCTGCTGGCTTGCTTTTTTCTCTGGTTCTTCCGCGATCCTGAGCGCCCGGTACCGATTGAGGCCGGCCTGGTGGTTTCGCCGGCAGACGGCAAAATCACCGAGGTCGCGCGCATTCAAACGCCGGAGGGTGAGCGTATCCGCTTGAGCATCTTCCTCAGCGTTTTCGATGTGCATGTCAACCGGTCGCCCATTGCCGGCACGGTGCGTGACGTGCGCTACCAGAAAGGCAAACACCTGAACGCGCTCGACCCCGAGTCAGCAAAGAATGAGCAGAATGTGGTAACGGTGCAGGGCGATGAGTTCGATGTGATCTTCAGCCAGATCGCCGGTATACTGGCGCGGCGCATCGTCTTCCGTTTTAAACCAGGCGATTTTGTGGAACGCGGCCAGCGCGTCGGCCTGATCAAGTTCGGTTCCCGGGTGAATGTTCTGTTGCCTGGCCATGCCCATCTTCGGGTAGCCCTGGGGCAGCGGGTCAAGGGAGGAGCCTCTGTGCTGGCAGATATCCAGCCTGCGGAAGATGAGGGATCGCTCGACGTCCTGGCGGAGAGTTTCGCTTGAACCGCGACGCCTTCAGGCTGCCGGTGCGCAACCGGCAGCTCGAGCGCAAGAGAAGGGGACGCCTGCGCCGGGGCATGTACATCCTGCCCTCGCTGTTTACGGCCGGCAATATCGCTGCCGGCTATTTCGCCATAATGCAAAGCCTGCAGGGATCGGTGCAGGAGCCGCGGCATTTTGACTTCGCAGCCCTGGCCATCGGCTTTGCCATCCCCTTTGACGCCATCGATGGCCGCATTGCGCGCATGACCAAAACCACCAGTGAGTTCGGCAAAGAGCTCGATTCGCTGGCGGATGTAATTACCTTTGGCGTCGCTCCCAGCCTGCTGGCCTTTACCTGGGGCTTCCAGATGCTGCCCACGGCCATGGATCCCGTGCGCCGGCAGCACGTGGTGCAGTGGGGCGCATTCATTTGCTTTCTTTTTTTGCTGTGCGGCGCCGGGCGCCTGGCGCGCTTTAATATCGGCACCAATTTGTTGCCCACCAATCCCGGCCGTCCGGGGCGAAAATACTTCGTGGGCATGCCCATTCCCGCCGCCGCCGGCGTGATTGCCGCCGTGGTCCATTTCTTCTCGGGAACGCCTGTGCCTAACTGGCGGATTGCCATCATGTGGATGCTGCTGGTCTTCGTGGTGGGGCTGCTGATGGTGAGCACCTGGCGCTTCTGGAGCGGGAAAGAAATCAGCTTCACCGATCGGCATCCTTTTCAACAGGTGGTAGTGATCGGGCTGGTAATCTACGCTACGGTTGCTTTTTCTCAGATTGTTCTTTTTCTAGTGGCCTTTTTTTATATGTTTTCCGGTATTTTCGCCCGCGCGGCGTACTCCTGGCAGCGGCGCCACAAGGCCGCCAACCGGCAGCTTACGAGCTCCGAGGCAGTTGCACTCAGCGAGCCGTCTTCCGCCCCTCCCTTGCCGCCTTCGCACCCTCCATCCCAACCACCCGTTCATCCATGAGAAGCCGGGGTAGGCAAGGCGATCAATGACCACCAACTACCGTATTGCGATTGTGGGCGCCGCTTCCATTCGCGGCAAACAGCTCAACGAAGCGCTCGCTGAATCCACCTTTGGCAGCGCCGAGTTCGCTCTGATGGACGACCAGCAGGCGTTGGGGCAACTGGAAGCGGTGGGCGACGAGGTGACATTTATCCAGCCCATCACGGCGGACTCGTTCACCCGCATCGATTTCACGTTTTTCGCAGGGTCAGCAGAGTTAACCCGGCGCCACTGGCAGGCAGCCCAGCGCGCGGGTTCGAGCATTGTGGATCTTTCCGGGGCGTTGGAGGGCGAACCAGGGGTGCTGGTGTGCGCACCCTGGTTGCAGGAGGCGATGGGCGAAGCGGCCGTTGCCGGTGCTCCCAATCTGCATACGCCGGCGGTGGTTTCGGCTCACCCCGCTGCGCTGGTGCAGGCCCTGCTGCTGGAGCGTCTGCAGCGCGCAGGAGCGATTCGCCAGGTCTCAGCGACGGTCATGGAACCGGCTTCGGAGTATGGCAAGGCGGCGCTGGACGAGTTGCACCAGCAGACGGTGGCGCTGCTTTCGTTCCAGAGTATTCCCCTCGAGCTGTACGACGTCCAGGTGGCCTTCAACACTGTGGCAGCGTTTGGGGAAGCGGCCAAGATCAGCCTGGCGGAGAGCGAAGCACGCATCCGGCGCCACTATGCGCTCATTTCCGGTGGACGGCTGCCACAGCTTTCGCTGCAACTGATCCATGTGCCCGTCTTCCACGGTCACACGTTCTCGATTGCAGTCGAGTACGAGCGCCAGGTGACTCTCGAGGAGATGGAAGCAGCCCTCTCCGCGCCTCATGTGGAAGTCATTCTTGGCGACGCGGACGCGCCCGGCAACCTCAACTCCATTGGCGACCAGGATGTCTCTGTGCGCGTACGTTTCGATGAGGAGGGTGCCTCGCGGTCGCGGCGGTTGTGGCTTTGGGCTTCCGCCGACAACCTCGAACTCTCCGCGTTGAATGCGGTGGAGTGTGCGCAGGAGCTGCGCAAACTGCGACCGCAGGGCAAGGTTCAATAGCCGGCCTATGGTCCAGGCACGTAGAGTGGCTAGAACATTGTTTGCGTTAGGCGCGGCTTTTGCTGCCACTGTGGGGTGTGGCATTCATTTCAAGCCGCTGCCCCCCGGGGCTGTCTTCGGACGAGCCGGACTCTATGATTACTCTCCGACCGTCATTCAATCGGGCAGTGTGCTGCAAGCCTGGTGGTGTGGCTCCGATGACAATGCGTCGGACAGGACGCAGATATCGGACTCCATCCAGTACGAGTCCCTTGACCTGTCGAACAATTCGCACTATGGGCCGGTACCTGTCCTGGGCGAAACCCAGTACGCGTGGGATTCTGCATTCTCGTGCAATCCAAAGGTTGTTCGTGGTTCCTTTGCCAACCCTCTGGGCAACGGCCAGACTTATACGTATGCCCTGTATTACGTGGGAACAGACTCCCTGCAGGGGGAAAACAACAGCATCGGCGTCGCCTTTTCCAACGACGGATTAAATTGGAAAAAATATCCTAAGCCGATCATCTCTCCGCAAACGCAAGGGGCATACGGAATAGGGCAACCGGCGGTCTATAACAGCAACCAAAACGCAGCGATCCGGATGTTCTATGAGGACTACGACGGTGGTATTCATCATGTCGAAGCGACCTCCAGCGATGGACTGCACTTTACGACGGTGGGCACGCTCACCACCCAAGGGTTGGACCCAAACGACACCCAAGCAAGTTGGGGGGACATGGCCTTTGACCCGGAGACCGGCTATTGGTACGCCGCATTCAACCTGCACGACCGAAGCGCATCGACGACCGGAGGGGTGCAGGAACAGGGCCAGTACGGAATCGAGATGTACCGCATCCCCGATGCCTCGCTCTTAAGCGGGAACACTCCCTGGCAGACGGTCACGATCATCGACACTCTGCTCACCGGTTACGAATCGAATTTTCTTGGCGGCTTCCTGCGTGATCCGTATGGCAGCCTGGATGTTGGTGCGTATCCGACAATAACGCTGTATACGTCCATCTCCGATCCACAACCGCCCTGGAATGCAACTCCGACTCAGGCCGGCGTCTCGGGCAACATTTCGAATTGGGATATTTCAGTCTTCACCTGGATACCTGGCCATCCGATGCGAGCGCTCAAGCAATACGTCAACCAAACCGCTCATGAGGTCACGACGGGCTGGGTCGATCCTAAGGGCGGGTTTTCTGTGCAGTCGACCCTGGGACATCTTTATGAAAGCCCGCAGCAGGGCGCTACGGTTCCGATCTATAGCTGCAAAAGCGGGTCCACAGACTATTTCGTTTCTCTCGATATCGGATGCGGCGGCGCTCGCCTCCTGGGCACCAATGGCTACGGTTACTCCAAGCCTGTGGCTGGCCTTAACCTGGTACCCCTTTACCGCTGCAGCACCGGCCCCGATGATTTTGTCAGCCCGGATTCCGGCTGCGAAGGCCAAGCGAGCGGACAGCTTCTGGGGTATGCCCTTCCTTAGTTGCCACGCGCATGGGAGTCCAGGTCGATCGCAACGGGCGTGTGGCGGCGATTCTTCCTTCGCCCGTTAACGCCGCGGGTACCGGCCACTGTTTCGGCGGTCATGATTTCGATACGCTCTAGGTGGCGAGTGGCGGTAGCCAAAGGAATAATGAAAAAACAAGGGCCACTGAGCGCCGCTGCTACGGGAACAAATCTGGTCGTTGGCATTGCTACCCGCGGGCGATCCGCGATCCTCTCCGAGACGATTGCCTTTTTGGCCAAGCAGGAAAGGCAGCCGGACAAGATCCTGGTGGCTTACGCAGAGCAGGCGGATATTGGAGAGGCGCCGGCCCGATTTCCCCACGTGACCTTCATCCAGACGGCATTGGGTCTTACCCGGCAGCGCAATGCGATCCTAGGCCTGGCTCGGGATAGCGATATTCTGCTTTTTCTCGATGATGATTTCTATCCTGACCCACGCTATCTGCAGATCACCGAGCGCTTTTTCCAGGAGAACCCGGAGGTGGTGGCTTCCACCGGCAGGGTGCTGGCAGACGATATGAAGGGGCCCGGTCTCACGGTGGAGCACGCACTGTCGATTCTCGCTGGCGACACCGGCGCACAATGCGACCAGCAGATAAGCCCCAGGTACTTTGCTTACGGATGTAATATGGGTCTCCGCATGGCTCCCATTCGAGAGCATAGGCTTCGCTTCGATGAGACGCTTCCTCTGTACGGCTGGTACGAGGATTGGGATTTCTCCCGCCAGTTGGCGCGATTTGGTTCGGTCGTTCACATCTCGAATGCGTGCGGAGTTCACCTCAGCGTCAAGGTTGGACGCATGACCGGTGTGCGCATGGGTTACGCGCAAATTGCCAATCCAATCTACCTTGCGCGCAAGGGCACGTTCCCCTGGCCGCATGTCTTCCGGGTTATCATCGGCCCCTGCCTGAAGAACCTGGTGTGGAGCGTGAAGCCGGAAGCACACGTGGACCGGCTGGGAAGATTTTGCGGAAATCTAGCAGCCTTCCGCGACCTGCTCACCGGCACGCTCAGCCCGATGCAAATTACGAATTTGTAGCCCGGAAGGAGCCAGTCTTCTAACAAAGCCCAAAGGAACTGGACGGGTGCCCCAGGTTCGCCAAAGCGTACCTGGGCCGAAAAAGACGGGCGAAGCCCCACTAGAGCTTTTTGTCAATCGATCAGCTAAAAGCAATCGAAACATATCATTTTCAACCCAGGTACGCTTTGGCGAACCTGGGGCACCCGTCCAGTTCCTTTGGGTTTTGTTGGCAGACTGACTCCTGCCGGGTTGAGTTCAATCACTGGCGTTTCATCCAGTCGGCATATTGCTGCAGGATGTAGTTATCCGTCATTCCCGCGATGTAGTCGGCGACCACCCGGGGCACGCCCTGGCTGGCGAGCTGGGACTGGCCGGCAATCGGTAACAGCGAAGGATCGTTTACCCAGCAGGTGAACAGATTCCGCACCACCGAAGCCGCCTCTTGCAGGCCCCGCTGCAGTTCCTCGCGGCTGTAGAGCGTGGCGTACAGATGTTGCTTGGCCTCGCGACGGAACTCCTCGATCTCCGGGGAAAATGCCACCAGCCGCTGCGGCGAGCGGCGAACATCCTCCACTGTGAGCACACCTGCGGCATGGACCCGTCGCGTGGTCTCGCGGATAAGATCGCCCACCAGCGTATTGAGCATCCGCTTTAGGCCTTCGTTGGCGAGCAGGTTTTCAGCGGCCGTGGAATACTCACGCTCCGCCGCGCACAGCGATTGATCGAAGATGCGCACATGTTGGCGGAGATCCCGCGCATGGAGTATTCCCGCCTCCATTCCATCATCCATATCGGCCGTGAGGTACGCGATCTCATCGGCCAGATCGATGAGCTGCGCCTCCAGAGGAGGTTGCTGGCCCAGGGAATAAGGGCTGAGCTCCGGGTGTTCGGCCGCGGAGTAATCCCGTGAATGTTTGACGATCCCTTCGCGCACCGCGAGGGTGAGATTCAGGCCGCGAAAGGCGGCATAACGAACTTCGAAATACTCGACCATGCGCAGCGCGTGCAGGTTGTGATCGAAGCTGAGGCCAAACTCGCGCATGGCTTGGTCTAGCGCCCGTTCGCCGGCATGGCCGAAGGGCGGGTGCCCGATGTCATGCACCAGGGCCAGCGCTTCCGTCATGTCTTCGTTCAACTTCAGCGCACTGGCGATGGCGCGCGCGATTTGCGCCACTTCCATGGTGTGGGTGAGACGGCTGCGAAAGTGATCGGAGTAGCGGTGGGTGAAGACCTGGGTCTTACCTGCCAGACGGCGAAAGGAGCGGGCATGAATCACCCGCGCCCGGTCACGCTGAAATGGGGTTCGATAAGGATGGGGCGCTTCGGCATGCACCCGCTGCGCAAGCGCGCCCGTGGTGTCGTCAGGAACAGAACAGCCACGGGGCAGTGCGAGGGCCACTTACTGCTTCGGGCTGGCGCCCGTCGATTCTTCCTTGGCCAGCTTGACCCGCGCGCTATCCAGCTTCTTCTGCACTTTGCTCACGTCGCCGGGCTCGGCATCCGCAGGCACGGTGCGGGCATACTCCTGCAGGCTCTGCTCCCATTGCCCGGCAGCCATCTTCAAGCGGCCGGTCTTTTCGTAAAGCTCGCCCAGGTGGTCGTGTACCGCGGGGTCGTTGCCCATGCGCTCGGTGGCTTTGCGCAGGTTGGCTTCCGCCAGCGCATACTGGCCCATCTTGAAGTACACCCAGCCAAGAGAGTCCAGGTAGGCGCCGTTCTGGGGATCCAGTTGCACCGCCTTCTGCACCATGGTGAGCGCCTCATCCAACTTGACTCCACGATCCCCCAGCATGTAGCCGAGGTAATTCAGGGTCATGCTGTTGTTGGGATCAATGGCCAGGATCTTGCGGAATTGCTCTTCGGCGGAATCGTAATGCTTCTGCCGCTCATCGAGCGCGCCGCGCAGGAAGTAAATATAGATTTTGTCGTCTTGCTTGGTGGAAAGAGCTTCTGCCGCGTCGATTTGGTCGGCTGCATCCTTCCAGCGCCGCAGACGGGTGTAGATCTGTGCCAGGACCAGGTCTACTTCGCGGTCACCCGGGTCGCCGTGCAATTGCGCCTTGGCCAGCTTGATGCCCTCATCCGGCTTGTTGGTATCGGCAAGCTGCCCCGCCAGCATCAACTGCACGCTCTTGTCCTTGGGCATGGCCTGCGCCGCCTGCTGGGCCACCTGGGTTGCCTTGTCGTATTGCTTGGCATCACGGTAGGCGTCCACCTGGCCCTGATATCCGCGCTCCGCGTATTCCCCGCCCATGGCAACCATCAGCTGGTAAGTCTGCACCGCCTGGTCGGTCTTTTCCTGCTCGCGGTAGACGTTGGCCAGCCGATCGAGAAAGATGGAGCGATTGTTCTTTTCGGCGTCAGAGTATTGGCCGTCCGGGTGGCTGGTCTGCTTGACCAGGCTCTGCAGGGTTTGCGCGGCCTCGTCATAGCGGCCCAGCGAGTCGTCGATCAAGGCCTCATTGAAGCCGATCTCCAGCGAATCCGAGGCCAAAGCCTTGGCTTTCTTGAGCGTGGTCAGTGCCTGCTCGTAGTGACCCTGGCGGCGCTGAATCTCTGCGATGCGCAGGTAGGTCTGCGCGTCCTGCGGATCGGCGGTGGAGATGGCGTCGAAGTGTTTGAGGGCGGGACCGAGCTGATTGTCATTCAACAACGCCTGGGCCAGACCCCTCTCCGCGTCCAGGTTATCCGGCTCCATGTCGAACGCCTTACTGTAAGCATCGATGGCGTTCTTGTTGTCCTTTAGCTGGTCGTAGCTCATGCCCAGCGCGTAATCCATCTTGGCAGTGCGGTCGTCCTCCGGCACGGCACTCAGCACCTGGATGGCGTGCGTTGTGTCGCCGGAGTCGCTGTAGAGCCGCGCCAGGTTCAGCACTACGTCTTCTGAATTGGGATCGATGTGCTCCGCCGCCTTAAACTGCTCTTCCGCATGCGGCGTGTCGTGGGCCAAGGTGTAAAGCTGCCCCAGAAGCAGGCGGCTCTCGATGTCGTTGCTCTGCAGCTGCACAATCTTGCTGTATTCAGCAATGGCCAGCTGCAGCACCTTCTCCGAAGGTCCGCCATTCTGCACATTGCCCAGGGACTGCAGATAGACCCGCCCCAGCAGCTTGTGGGCTTCCAGGTTGTCCGGCTCGGTCTTGAGGATGTCCTGCGCCGCCAGCACGGCATCCCGAACCCGGCCGGTGCGGAGATAGAGTTCTGCCAACCCACTGTTCAAGTATTTGGAGCCGGGATCGGCGTCGAGCGCCAGCTTGTATTCTTCAATCGCGCGCGTCGCGTACTCGGGGCGGCCATAGTTGGTGGCCATGTCCTCGTACATGTGCGCCAGGCCGAAATGGTAGTAAGCCGCAGAGCGATCCGGTGGCTTTGGGGTGCTTGCGGGCGGTGTGGACCCCGGCTTCTGCCCCGTACCGGTTGTCGAGCTCGAGGGAGGCGTGGCCGGCGTGCTTTGCGGAGCCGCAGTCTGTTGCGCGAAGGTGGAAGCTGGGGTGACGATGGCGGCGCAAGCAAGCGCTACATGAAAGAGAGTTGCTTGGCGAGTTTTAGAGGAGGGCTGAGGCTTGATGGTCATTGATGAGAGTTCCTGTGCCCGGGCTTCCGTTCCATTGAACTGACGCCGGCGGTCCAAACGCGGTGCAGAGGAACCCGCATTTTGTTGTCATATGCGCATGCAGTAGCACCGCAGCGCACCATCGCGTCTAAATCGATTGTAACGCCCTGCAAAAAGTCCAAACACTCCCCAATTCGTCTGACCCGGAAGAGCTTAGCCATTACTTTGGTTGTCTCACTAACGTGTTGTCTGCTGCCCTACCCGACCATTCCCAAGTTTAGACTATTTTCTCCGCGGCTGGCCGTTAGCGGATTGTGCACGGTGCAGCCGCTTTTTCATGGCGCCGTAACCTAACTGATACATAGACGTCACTCACGCCGGAATTAGTGACGGAAATGTCTCATCCCGGTAAACACCATCGCAATACCCAGTCGATTGGCCGCTTCGATCACTTCCTGATCGCGTACAGACCCCCCCGGCTGAATCACCGCCGTGGCCCCGGCAGCGGCTACTGCTTCCAGCCCATCGGCGAAGGGGAAAAAGGCGTCGGAGGCGGCGACCGAGTTGGCCAGCGGCAACAACGCTTTCATGGCGCCAAATTTCGCCGCATCCACGCGGCTCATCTGGCCCGCACCCACCCCGATCGTCTGCCCATTGCGGGCGTAGACGATGGCATTCGACTTGACATGCTTAGCCACCTTCCAGGCAAACAGAAGGGACTCCATCTCCTCCGCCGATGGCTGGCGTGCCGTAACCACCTTCAGTCCAGCCGGCGAGACGTCCTCGCTATCCGCGTCCTGTAGTAGCATCCCTCCGGATATCTGCTTGACTACCTTGGCCGGCGGCGCATTCTTAACCGTCAGCAGACGTAGATTCTTCTTGGTGCAGAGTTTTGCCTTGGCGCCTTCGCTGAACGATGGAGCCGCAATAGCCTCTACGAAGAGCTTGGCAATCTCCTCCGCCGCCTCCTCGTCCACCTCGCGATTGATGCCGATCACGCTGCCAAAGGCGGAAACGGGATCGGTAGCCAGGGCTTTCTGGTAGGCCTCCACCACCGAGGAACCGATCGCCGCGCCGCTGGGATTGCTGTGCTTGATGATGGCCACGGCGGGCTGTTCAAACTCCTGGGCCAGCTCCCAGGCGGCGTCCAGGTCGACCAAGTTGTTGTAGCTAAGTTCTTTGCCTTGAAGTTGCTGCGCCCCGGCTACCCCGGTGCCCGAGCCGTCTGCATAGAGCGCAGCGCCCTGGTGCGGATTCTCTCCATAACGCAGGTCGGCCGTCTTGGCATAGGCCAGCAGCAGGGTGGGAGGGAAGTGGGGTGGTTCTTCGGCCGGTTCCAGCCCGGGGACGTGCTCGCGTTCGGCGGCAATCCTGTTGAAGGTTAGGGCGATGGCCGAGTCGTAGGACGCGGTAAGCGTGAAAGCCTGCCGCGCCAGCCGCCACCGGGTTTCCAGCGAAAGTGCGCCCTGGTGGGCCTGCATCTCAGCCGCCAATGCCTCGTAGTCGGCAGCCGCGGTGACCACGGCCACGTCTTCGAAGTTCTTGGCTGCCGAGCGCAACATGGAAGGCCCGCCGATGTCGATGTTCTCCACCAGTTCACCGAAGGCGACGTTCGGCTTGCGGGCGGTCTCCTCGAAGGCATAAAGGTTCACCACCACCATGTCGATGGGTTCGATTCCCTGCGCGGCCACAGCAGCCCGGTGTTCCTCGCTGTCCCGGACATGCAAGATCGCCCCATGGACCTTGGGATGCAGCGTCTTCACCCGGCCATCCAGCATTTCAGGGAAGCCGGTGAGGTCGGAAACATCGCGCACCGCAAGGCCGGCTCCGCGCAAGGGTCCGAGCCGTACCGCCGGTCGAAACCAGCTCCACGTTCATGGCGGCCAGCTGGCGGGAGAAATCTATCAGGCCAGTCTTATCCGTAACGCTCAAAAGGGCCCGTTTTACCTGCTTATATTCCACGCCAGACCTGCCTTTTCACTCTTCATAAGAATTATTTCGCATACTGCATGAGATGAAGTGGATGGGATGAAGGAATCGCCATTTGTCACAGACTCTCGCTCAGGATAGCTTAGGCCTATGGCGCTGAACTGGGGAGGAGAGAAACGGTCGCAGGTTCCTGCGGAAATCTTGCCGCCGGAAGGCCGCGATGATCCTCGTTCCTACGGCAGAATGCCCGGCTACGACGGGGACCCGGCCCGATACAGCCGGTTCCACCCCGACGGACGGGGGGCAATCGTTGGGCCTCTGCTCCGGCCACCTACACCCTCGTTGGTATCAACTGCGCGGTCTACCTGGCTATGGTGCTGAGCGGTGTCTCGGCTTCCAGCCCTACCGTTGCGGAACTGGTGCACTGGGGGGCAAATTTCGGTGTTTACGTCCTCGCTGGGCAGTGGTGGCGTCTGCTCACCGCCGCCTTCGTCCACATCGGCCTCCTGCACCTGGCGACCAACATGTGGTGCTTGTGGAATCTAGGGTTGCTGGGCGAGCCATTGCTTGGCCCCGTCGGGGTGGTTGCCGTCTATGTGCTGACGGGTGTTGCAGGGAATTTGCTCAGCACCGCGGTGCATCCGCAGATTGTCGGCGCCGGCGCCTCCGGTGCGGTCTTTGGACTCGCCGGCGTGCTTATTTTGCTACTCAAGGCGAAATTGTTGCCGGTTCCACCCGAGGAAATACGCCGCTTGCGCAGGAGCGTAATTTACTTTGCCCTTTTGAACTTTGTGATTGGGGGCAGCACGATGTTCCTGCGCACCAGCATTCAGATCGACAATATGGCCCACCTGGGAGGTTTTCTCTGCGGCCTGGCCCTGGGAGCGCCGCTGGTCCCCAGGATCGGCTCGGCGAGGAGCGAATTCGGTGTTCGCTCCTGGGCGGCTTATGGGGGGATGACGGTGCTGCTGCTGGCCTTCGGCTATGGTCTGGCCAAGTCGCGCTAAAGACGTTTAGCGCACTGCGGTCGCGGCGAACTTCTTGACCATGGCCAAGAGGAGCTTACGGTCGCTGTCGTTCAGGTTGGTGGCGTAGCGCCGAATCTGGGTTAAAAACCGCAATTCGTCATCGGTGAGCTTTTGGGTGTTCATCTCGCGGCCCAGCGAGTCTTCGGCGAAAAACTGGGCCAACGGGATATCCAGAGCCTGGGCGATCTTAGCGAGAGTGTCGAGAGAGGGAACAGTATGACCGTTCTCCACCCGCGACAGGTAACAGCGCAACAGGCCGGTGCGCTTCTCGATATCTCCCTGTGAAAGACCCTTCTGCAACCGGTAGCCCCGGATGGTGATGCCAATTTTCATAAGCAATGACCTTCGTTCACACTTTCACCTCACTGAAGCAGAAGCAGTTAACACATTCCAGGTGTTGGCAGCATAGTTAACACGCCGAACAGACTACAAGCAAGATTTTTTTTCATGATGTGAATCAAATCCTTCGAAAATGGGATTTTTGTATCCGCGATGGTTCAGTTCATGAATAGGCCGCCGTTCACGTCCAGGACGTGACCGGTGATATAGCCGGCTTGGGGGGATGCGAGAAAAGCTACCGCGTGGGCGACCTCTTCCTCGGTGCCCGACCGTCCCAGCGGGATGTGGTTCAGTAGTGCTTCACGCTGTTTATTGTCCAGTACTGCTGTCATGGCGGTTTCAACAAAGCCTGGCGCCACGGCATTGACGGTGATGGAGCGCGAGGCTAGCTCCCGCGCCATCGACTTGGTAAATCCGATGAGCCCGGCTTTACTGGCGGCGTAGTTTGCTTGTCCCGCCTGGCCGGTTCGCCCCACCACGCTGGTGATGTTGATGATTCTGCCCCAGCGCGCGCGCAGCATAGGATTCACGAGTGCCTGGGTCAGAAGGAAGGCGCCGGTCAGGTTGGTGGTCATCACTGCGTCCCAATCCGCGCGTTTCATGCGTAGCAGCAGGGTGTCCCGGGTGATGCCCGCGTTGTTTACTAATATCTCCACGCTGCCGAAATGAGCGATGGCGGCCTTGGCGGCGGCCTGGATGGAGGCTTCGTTGGATACATCCATGACGAAGGATTTGGCTTGGCCGCCGGCGGCGGTTATTTCGGCGGCTACGGCTTCGAGGTTGGCCTCATTGCGCGCGGCCAGTGCAACACGGGCCCCCGCCTTTGCCAGTGCCAGCGCGCAGGCGCGGCCGATCCCCTGGGACGCTCCGGTAACAAATGCTGTTTTGCCTTCTAGGTTTTCCATGATTCCGTTTCGCACCAGGCGAAAGAGTGAGGTTACCAGATGAGGGTCGCCAGCGGGGAGCGATGGGCATTCCCTGGTTCCCGTCACTTTGTGAGGGAACCAGCGGCGCAGACCCCAGTGGGCGCGGAACTAGACGATCTCGGCGGTGCGCACTGCCGCGGCCTCCAAAGCCGGCAGCTTGCCCCACACCTTGTCCAGCGACCAGAGATACACCACCAGCTCCCGCGAGTAGTGCAGAAGCGGCGTGGTCTGCGGAATTTCAATGCCATAAGTCGCGGGAAGGTCATTCAGCTCGATGTCCGCTTCCGCGGCTTCGAGCGGCCAAGGCATGTGGTGGATATCCCCACGCAGCAGTTGCCCCCTGCGGTTGGTAGTGAAGAGACAATAGCGCTCAGTGAGGAAGTACTCGATGGTTCCCGGCCGGCTTTGGTCGATCGTACGCAACTTCCCCAAACCTCGATAATGAGCCCGGAAGCGCACCGGTTTAGCGCTCAAAAGCCGCTCGCTCTGGTAGGTGAACTCCCGCTCACTGCGGGTTTTGATCGACATCCGGGCCCAATGGTAGGGAAGATGGAAGACGGCCTTGGCCATGATCACGGCCAGCGGGTTGGAAGCCTCGAGACAGAAGAAATAGACCCCGGCGCGATTGGTATTCCGTTCCCGGACGTAGGTTCTGAGGTTCAGTTCAGGAAAGCGGCTGGCGCCGGGAATCCGGGGCACTCCGCGCAATTGAACCCGGTCCATCGAGAAGGGAACGACGCCGACCCAGGCGGATTGATCAAACGTGTCTACTTGCAGGCCGGAGGGAAGTAACGATTCCAGTTTGGCGGCAGGAACCGGCCAGTGGGCGAAGAGCAGATCGTTCCAGCGCTGCATCATCGTCCAGGGACGCTTGGGCAACGCGTAAGGCCGGTGATTCACCACCGACAATGCTTCTTCGTCAGGCTCGGAATAGCGGCTCGTGGCCATAAGAGCGAACTCACTCGTAAAAGGCGCAATCCGCACCGCGGTTGTCACGCTCAATCTTACCTTAGTTCGCCCCGGGAAGAGAGCGTCGCGGCCGTCCTCTTGTAAGCTAAGGTACCGTGGTCCCACACCGATGCGGGAATGCTCTATCCTGAACCGTAACCATGGCTCAGAGCGAAACCGTCACCGCAGCTTCCCCCGTCCAGCCCGAAGCACCTCGAAACCAGACCGAGGTATTTGCTGTCCATGGAGCCGACCCCGAAGTGCTGGCCTACGCCATGGCAAAGTACTCGCGTTCTGCGCTTTCGATGAAAGAATCGCTGCGTGAGATCTCGAGCCAGCGCGCCGAGCACTTCCTTAACACCTTCTACTTCCAATATGGCCATCGCTCGATTGCCGATCTGGCGCATGTGGCCTTTGCCATCGAGCGGCTGTCGCTATTAGCGGCCATCATCCTGGTCGACGAGCAACGCTGGGATGGCCAGGAGCGTTCTACCCGCTATCAGAATTTCCGCAAGAGCGGCTGGTATCTCCCTGATTTTTCTCTGAGCCCAGCCAGCGGCCAGCTTTTCACTGAGGCCATCGAGGCGCTCTTCGCCGAATATCACTCCAGCACGGAGAAAATGTTTGAGCATCTGAAAGGGCGCACTGCGCGGCCGGCGGAGATGAAGGAGGAGGCCTTCCATCGCATCCTGAAGGCCCGCGCCTTCGACGTCTCCCGCTACCTGTTACCGCTGGCCACCAACACTTCGCTGGGCCAGATCGTGAATGCGCGCACGCTCGAGACCCAGATCTCCCGTTTGTTCTCCGATCCTCACGAGGAGGTGCGTCAGCTGGGCGAGCGCTTGCGAGACGCAGCCTCCGGTTCAGCGTGGAATGTACAGGGCGAGGCGCTCAGCGCATTGCAGCGCGAGATCGCATCCATGGATCCCGTGCTCGGCGCCACTGCGGAAGCTCTGCTCACCCGCGAGGTGAAGACCGCGCCCACGCTGGTCAAGTACACAGCGCCCAATGATTACGTGCTGGCCACCCGCGTCGAACTGGCCGAAGCCGCGGCCGCGGTGATGAAGGACGAGCCGATTGAAACACCGGCCGGTCCGGTCGATCTGGTCGACGAACAGCCCCTCGAAATCGATTTGGCCACGACGCTGCTTTACGGCGCTAGCCATTACTCCTATCGCCAGATCGCCCGGCGGGTCGCCGCGCTGGAAGAGGCTCAGCGCAACGAGATCATCGCCATCGGCGCCCGTCATCGCGGCCGCCACGACGAGTTGCTGCGCGAGTTCTCCGCGGGCCAGGGCCTGCGCTTCGACATTCTCATGGATATCGGCGGCTTCCGCGACATGCACCGCCATCGCCGTTGCGTCCAGATCCTGCAGCCGTTTACCAATGCTCACGGTTATGAAGTTCCTGAAGGATTGGCTGAGGCGGGACTGCTGCCGCAATACGACTCCGCTATGACCCAGGCGCACTCTGTCTTCGAGCAGGTCTCGCAGGCCGGCCTAACGGAGAATGCGCGCTACGTGCTGCCGCTGGGCACGCGCACTCGAGCTCTCTTCAAAATGGATTTCGCCGAAGCTCTGTATATCGCAGAGCTGCGCTCCGCGCCGGCCGGCCATTTTTCCTACCGCCGCATCGCCTGGGAGATGTACCAGGCGGTCGCTCGCAGGCATCCGGCGCTCGCTCCATACTTTCGCGTACCGGATATCCACCAACCGGTGGACCTGCTGCAGCGATAGCGGTGTATGATCCTACAAGCCGCCCGCTTAGAGTCAACGTACCTTCCCACTGGAGACCCCCCATGGCAGACGATCGTTCCCGCGCCATTGACTTGGCATTAGCACAAATTGAAAAGCAATTCGGTAAGGGCTCTATCATGCGCCTCGGCAACAAAGAGGCGATTGTGCCCATCTCCGTTATTTCCACCGGCTCGATTTCTTTTGACGCCGCGCTCGGAGTAGGCGGTGTTCCTCGCGGTCGCGTGATCGAGATCTTCGGCCCTGAATCTTCGGGCAAAACTACCATCACCTTGCAAATCATCGCCGAAGCCCAGAAAACAGGGGGCATGGCGGCTTTCGTTGACGCTGAGCACGCGCTCGATCCGCAGTATGCCAAGAAGCTGGGAGTCGATGTCGACAACCTGCTGGTGTCGCAGCCCGACTACGGCGAGCAGGCATTGGAGATCACGGAGGCGCTGGTGCGCTCCGGAGCCATCGATGTGCTGGTGGTCGACTCGGTAGCTGCGCTGGTGCCCAAGGCGGAACTCGATGGCGAAATGGGCGACTCGCACATGGGATTGCAGGCGCGCCTCATGTCGCAGGCGCTGCGCAAGCTCACCGGGACGGTTTCTAAATCGCGCACATCATTAATTTTTATTAATCAGATTCGCGAAAAAATCGGGGTCATGTTCGGCAATCCGGAAACGACAACCGGTGGCCGCGCGCTCAAGTTCTACTCTTCGGTGCGCATCGACATTCGCCGCATCGCGGCGGTCAAGGAAGGCGACGTGGTGGTGGGCTCGCGCACCAAGATCAAGGTGGTCAAGAACAAAGTGGCCGCGCCATTCCGCGAAGCTGAGTTTGACATTCTGTACGGCGAGGGCATTTCCCGCGAGGGCGATGTGCTCGATCTTGCGGTGGCGCAGAACATCGTGGAGAAATCAGGCGCCTGGTATAGCTATGCTGGCGAGCGCATTGGCCAGGGGAGGGAGAATGTTCGCAGCTTCCTCAAAGACCACCCGGAAATCTTCACTCGCATCGACGGCCAACTCCGGCAGAAGCTCGGCCTCACGGGAGTGAAGCCGGCCGACATTCCCGCGGTTCCGGTCAATGGGTCAGCCCAGGCGGCGGAAGCGGTGAAGGTTCCTGTGCGCAGGCAGTAGCAGGTCTTGAACACAGTCAAAGCCATTTATCCGGGTAGCTTCGACCCTCTGACTAATGGTCACCTGGATCTGGTCGCGCGCGGGGCCAAGATCTTCGACCATCTGGTGGTCGCCATTCTCAAAAATTCTGAGAAGGCGCCGCTGTTTTCTGTTTCCGAGCGGATTGAGATGATCACCGAGGCGGTTCAGCCCTTTGGAAATGTCTCGGTGGCGACCTTCAACGGCCTGCTGGTGGAGTTTGTTCTGGAGCAGCGAGCCCAGGCCATCCTGCGTGGCGTCCGCGCCATAAGCGACTACGAATACGAGCTGCAGATGGCGCTGATGAACCGGAGGTTGGCGCCGGATGTCGAAACCGTCTTCCTGATGGCCGACGAAAAGTATTCGTACGTGAGTTCCCGTTTGATCAAAAACGTTTTCGAACTGGGGGGCTCGGTCGAAGGCTTGGTTCCGCAGACCGTCATCAGCCGCCTGAAAGCGCGCGTGGTTCCCAACCGGGGCTAGGGCAGTTTCGCAATGGGTGGTGTGAGAACGGGAAGAGAAACAGCAGGTCCGTCCAGTTCCTTTGGGTTTTGTTAGCAGACTGGAGGGACCTGCTGTTTCCCGAAGCTGCCTTAGACTGCAGTCCTCTTTAAATTCCAGAATTCCTCTATCTCTTCCAGCGGCTTGTTCTTAGTTTCGGGCACAAAGAACCAGGTAGTGATTGCCTGGGCAAGCGCCATGGCGGCGAGAAATCCGAAGGTGACCACCTTGCCGATCTGGTGGTAGGCGAAGGGGAAGAGCAGAATGACAAAAGCATTGGCGACCCATTGGGTCAGCACCGGGACGGTCATTGCCAGACCACGCACATCGGTGGGAAAAATCTCGGGAAGCAGCGTCCAAAATACCGGCCCGATGCAGCATGAGAAAAAGGCGAGATAAGAAAGAATCAGCGCCAAGATCAGCGGGCCGTGAAATCGATTGGTGGCGACCGTCACCATCAGCGCGACCAGGGCCACGCACATACCGATCGATCCGATGATGTACAAAGGCTTGCGACCATAGCGGTCGATCACCCAGAAAGATGCGATGGTAAAAACAAACTCCGTCGCTCCGACCAGCAAGGTGGATAAGAGGGCGTCATCGATCTTCCATCCGGCGGAGCGAAAGATAGCCGGTGCGTAGTCGACAACGGTATTGATTCCCGAAACGTGAATCAGAATAGCCAGGAAAAAACTTACCCTGAGCGCGCGCTTCACGCCGGGGCGCCGCAAGGCTTGCCAGCCGCCTCCTTTATGAACGGCTGCTTGCATCTCCGCGATAGCAAGCCCGGCGCTCTGCCTGCCCGAGATCCTGGCCAGCAGGGTAAAAGCTTCTTCCTTCCTACCGGCCATCATGAGGAAGCGCGGCGTTTCCGGCGCTATCAGCATGAGGACGAAAAAGACCGCTGAGGGAAAGATGCCGGTGAAGAACATCCATCGCCAATTGTTGACGCCGCTATTGCGCAACAGGTAGTTGATGCCATAGGAAATCAGAATGCCAAAGACGATGGACAGCTGATAGAGAGTGCCCATGCGTCCTCGTACCGAGGGCGGCGAAACCTCGGCAATGTACATAGGGGAGAGAAGAGAGGCGGCTCCGACAGCCAGTCCGCCCACGAAACGGGCAGCCACAAAGAGGTGAAAGGTGGGCGCCCCTGCGGTCGCGATCGAGGTCAACGCGAACAGCACGGCTACCCCAACCAGGATTCGCTTTCGTCCGTAGCGATCGGCAAACCTGCCTGCAGCGAGAGATCCCAGCACACAGCCAAAGAGAAGGGAACTGAAGGCCCAACCCAGTTCCAGGTCATTCAGTTGGAAGTGCTCGGTCAAAAACGGACCGGCGCCGGTGATGATCGCAATATCGAAGCCGAAGAGAACGCCGCCCAGTGCCGCGGTCGCGGCAAGCAGAATCAGATAGCGGAAGTTGATTTCGATTTTCACCTAGCCATGGAATCCTACCCGGTTTGTGGCTACTATTGTTTTTCTATTTCGATGTAGTCGACCGGCGCTGGTTCACCCTGGTTCGGCGTTCCGCGAAGAGTGAGCGTATCACGCGGCTTGAGGTGAACCCCCTCCACGTTGAAGAGCATGCTGGTGCTGCCGTCGAGGTGAGGATCGACCACCGCCGGCGGTAGGGTTGCATTGGCCGTCCAGTGCGCCAGGGACTTGCCGTTCAGCAGCAGCTCATATTGCGCCGCGCCGGTGCGCAAGTCGAAATAGCGCACGCCGATGGTGTACGTTCCGTCCGGCCTGCCTGGCTTGGTGGTGAGGGTGCACGAGGCGGGGCGATTGCAAACCACCGCCTTGCCTGCCGAGCCGGTTTCCCACGGAGTGACGGCGACGGTGGTGTATCCGTCTGCCTGCATGGACTCGGCTTCGATGCGGTCAGGGTACTGGCCGACGCGGCCCAGCTTATCCTGGATTCCTGAGATGTTCTGGAACCATGCGGTAACCGCATCCCGCCACACGATGGCGTGGCCGGCCTCGTACTCAAAGAGCGCTAGTGTTTCGTTATAGCGCTGGTCATCGACCAGACCGCGCAGCTCCCGCCATCGCGACGGATAAGAGCCGGCCACGGCGGCGCCCTCATAGTGCGAATCGTAGACGTACTGCACCAGGGTCTTGCCGTTGTGCAGCACGTAGTCGTAGGGAACGTGGTGCATGAACAGCAGCAGGCTGTCGGGGCAGGTGTCCAGGGATTCGTAGATCTTGGCCAGCTGGGGTGGGTATTGGCCGATGAAGCCAGTGCCCGTAGCGACCGTACGGTCCATGCCGATGCCCTTGTTATCAGCCCGGAACCATTGCCCCCAGCCGTTGCGCTCGGCAGACTCAATACCGGGACCGTAGTGGACGCTGATGATGTTGGTCAGGCCGCCAATGCCGAGCGGACCAGTGTATTGCTCGTACACCCGCCAGGAGTTCGTCTGCAGGCCGTCGACGATAAAGGTAACTTTGGGATCGTTGCCGAAGGTCAGCCGGGTCCAGGCATCGATAATCTCCGCGGTGGTCAGGTCGGGATTCCAGGCCAGTTTGCCGAAGCCGTAAAGGTTCGCCATGGCCATGGGGTGATGTAGCCAGTTGGTATCCAGGCCGACGTTAGCCACGGCGACAAATCCGCCCAGGGGCAGGTGGAATGTTTTACCCTCGACAATTTTGCTCACCGGAGTGATGCGATTCTCGGCGTGGAGGTCCGTGTCGAGCACCCACTTCCACATGGGAACGAGGAAGACCATGTGGCGTTGTTGCCCCGTGTACTCTTGCGTAACCTGCAATTCGATTGCCTGGTTGGTATGGCGAAGGGCGGCAAACAGAGGGGAGACGGGCTCGCGAACCTGGAAGTCGATGGGGCCGTGCTTGATCTGGATCACCACGTTGCGCTCGAACTTGCCATCGAGAGCGCGGAAATTGTCATAACCGGCCCGGGCGCGGTCGGCCTTAAGGTCATTCCAATCGAGATGATTGTTGTAGACAAAGCCGCGATAAAGCACCACGCCGCCGTGCGGCTGGAGCGCACGGGCCACGGTGTTTGCCGCCTGCGCGGGAGTGCGGCCGTATTTCGAGGGGCCGGGGCGGCCTTCTGAATCCGCCTTGATGACAAAGCCGGCGAAGTCGGGGATGGCGCGGTAGATTTCATTGACCTTGGCTTTCCACCAGGCGGCAACTTCCGGGTCTACCGGATCGAAGGTGCGCAAATGACCGACCACCTGGGGGCTCGAAAGATCGATAGAGAGGGACATGCGCACACCCCAGGGTCGAAACGCATCCGCGATGCGGGCGAGTTCGTGGATCATCTCCGGGTCGAGCGTATGCAGGTTGGAGTTGACGTTGTTGACGGTGGCGCCGTTGAGGCCGACCGAGGCCAGCAGCCGTCCGTACTCTGAGACCCGGCTGAGGTCCGGCCGCACGTGGCCATTGTCGAAAAAAATGCTGCGGCCGGCATAGCCGCGCTCGATGCTTCCGTCGAAGTTATCCCACTGGTTGACCCAGCGAATGGGAGAGGAAGGTGATTCCGTATCAGCCACCAGCGCCTTCTGTTGCGCGATCTGCTCCAGGATCTGGAAGACGCCGTAGAGCTGGCCGCGGTCGGTCCCGCCGGCGATCACCCAGTAGCGGTGGCCGTGTTCGGCAAGCTGGGAGATAGTGAAACCTTCGGGCGCAATCGGGGAGGCCGTTTTCCAGGTGGGCAGAAGACGTCGAATCTCCAGGGGAGTACCGAGGACGAACGAGTCTACTCCGCAGATCGTGGAGGAAGTCTTGAGGTTTCTCCCCAGCATCGAGTGCACCCCCCGGGCAAGCTCAGTTGCGGCGCTCAAGGCCACGGGAGACTGGCTGGTGGTGATGATGCAGAGCGGGATGGCCCCATACTGCTGCGCAACTTGCGGGGGCAGTGGGGCATAACGGAGCCAGCCTTCTGCTCCGGTCTCGGCGCGAAGACGTGGCGCAACGGAGAGAAGGCTCAAGGCCAGAAGGTTTACCGCTGCAGTCAGGCGCATTCCTGCTATCTTAGAGCGGTTTCACGATTACTGTGTCCCAACGGGCTCGGCGAGGTGGGGCTTTTTTTGGGGAAAAGTCCCGTATGAAGCATCTTCACCGGTTTACACCTATCGTGAAACCGCTTTATCTTCCTTGTAAAATCTTAGGCATGTCCCAGCACATCGGTATTGTTGCTTGCTCCGCCGAAGGGGCCGCGCTCTGTTACCGGTCTATTTGTTTGGGGGGCGCGGATCTTCTCGGGCCGCACGAGCACCCCGAGATCTCAATGCATACGTATTCGCTGGGCGAGTACATGAAATGTATCTATCGCGGTGACTGGAAGGGTGTGGGCGAACTCATGCTCTCCTCCGCCCATAAGCTGGCGAACCTTGGCGCCGATTTCCTGATTTGCCCGGATAACACGATTCACCAGGCGCTCCCGTTTATTGAGGAGCGGTTGCCTCTGCGCTGGTTGCACATCGCGGATGCGGTCGCTACCCAAGCCGTCGGACGCAGGTTCCGGCGACTGGGGTTAACCGGTACTCGTTATCTGGTCGAGAGCGAGGTGTATCCGGAGAAGCTGAAGGCGCGGGGCCTGGAATATGTGCTCCCGAACCTGGAGGAACGCGAGGACATCAATCGCATCATCATGGATGAGCTGGTGTACGGCGTCTTCAAGCCGGAGGCGGTGGCAACCTTTCAGCGGGTGATCGAACGCATGAAGGATGAGGGCTGCGACGCCGTGGTGCTCGGCTGTACGGAGATTCCGCTGCTTATGAATGACGCGAATTCTCCGCTGCCGACGCTCGATTCCACGCGACTGCTGGCACGCGTCGCTCTGCGCCGAGCAGTACAAAGCAAGGCCGTACCGGTATAACCGCCCCCGAAAGGGAAACCGCAGGTCCCTCCACTGCGCTACGCTCCGGTCGGGATGACAAATTGGTTCGAGTACCAGGATGCTGGTACCCAAACAGAATTGTCATCCCGATCGGAGCGTAGCGTAGTGGAGGGACCTGCTGTCTCACTCAATTCTGTAACAAACCTAAATAAAACAAGGACGGGTGCCCCAGGTTCGCCAAAGCGTACCTGGGACGAAAATGATATGTTTCGATTGCTTTTAGTTGAGGGTGTAACCGGACCTTAAGGCAAGAACAGTCGAAGGGGCTTCGCCCATCTTTTTCGTCCCAGGTACGCTTTGGCGAACCTGGGGCACCCGTCCACTACCTACTGCGTGCGCTACCTGGAGATCGGTGGAAACTCCAACTCCAGGCCTTCATCCCCAGGAAGAATCGTGACCTTCACCTTCGCCAGTGATTCAACGATCCAGTCTGCTGCCGCGAGCTGATCAATGCTGTGGGAAAAGGTTGTGGCCAGAACCTTACACCCCGCTGCGTGGCCTGCCCTACTGCCTGAAGGCGAATCCTCAATCACAATACAATCCGCCGGCGCCAGGCCAAGAATCTTCGCGCCCTTGAGATAGGGCTCGGGATGCGGCTTGCCATTCGTCACCCGGTCGGCAGTGATGATGTGCTCCGGCACCGGAACGCCGGCGAACGCCAGCCGGCTGCGCGCCAGCCGTTCCGTGGCCGAGGTGACGATGGTCCAGTACTTCTGCGGCAGCAATTGCAGAATCGACGTCACGCCTTCAAGGACCTCGAGCCCTTCGTTGTCCCCGACCTCCAGATCTTCAATCACTTTGAGCTCAGCTTCGTGGTCGGCATCAGGCTTAAGCGTGCGCACGGTTTCAATCGCTCGCATTCCGTGCGCGGTCCTGATCGTCTCCCGCACGTCGAGTCCATGGCGCTCTGCCCAGGTCTGCCAGCTTCGCTCAACCGATCCCAGGGAGCTGATCAACACTCCATCCATGTCAAAAAGCAACCCTTTCGTTCTTACCTTGATCATGCAGCGTCTCCCATGGCAAACTTTCGCCCAGCTTCGAGTAGCGCATTCAGCGATGCGCGCGACCCGCTCTCGGCGTATATACGCAACAACGGCTCGGTGCCGGAGGCGCGCAGCAACAACCAACTCTCCGCAGATTGCGCTTGCGGATTGTCGAGATAAAACTTCAGGCCGTCCAGAGTTTCCAGGCGCAGGACCGGCATACCGGCAAACTCCTTTACCCCGGATGCTGCGCGGCGGATGGCCGACTGCTTGACCGCCTCCGGGAGGTGCAGATCAAGCCGTCCGTAATAATGCTCGCCATATTCTTCCTGCAGCGCGTTCACCAGCGAGCCCAGCGTCCGGCCTTCCTCCGCCATGATGTTGGCCAGCAGCAGTGCATTGAGCAGTCCATCGCGCTCCGGCAGATGCCTGCCAATGCCGATGCTGCCCGATTCCTCGCCGCCGATGAGAATGTCCTTCTCCAGCATTAGCTCGCATACATGCTTGAAGCCGATGCCGTGCTCGTAAACCTTGCGCCCGTAACGGGCGGCGATGCGGTCGACCATCTTGGTGGTGTTGAACGCCCGAGCCACATCGCCGGGCCACTGCTTGCGTTTGAGCAACCATTCCAGCAAAAGGCTGTAAATCTTATTGGCGTCAACAAAGCGCCCCTCCTCATCTACCGCGCCGATGCGGTCCGCGTCACCGTCGGTGGCAAAGCCGGCCTGGCAGTGGTGCTCCAGCACCGCAACTTCCAGCGCCCGGATGTGGGGCGGAATCGGCTCCGGCTGGATGCCGGGAAAGAGAGGATTCAACTCGGCCCGTATCTCGACGTGGTCAATGCCCATGCGGGAGAAGATGCCTGATAGGACGCCTCGTCCGGCCCCGTACATGCAGTCGATGGCGTATTTCTGCCCGGTTGCGGCGATTCTCTTGAGGTCAGCGAAGACCGAGATGGCCTCGACGTAGGGGCTAAGAAAGTCAGCCTCGGTAATAGAACCACGGGAAGCGGCCACGGGCAACTGGTGCCCTAAATAGCTTTCGATCAATGCCATGATCGCCGGGCTGCCCGATCCGCCATAGCTGGCTTTAAATTTCACCCCATTCCACTCCGCCGGGTTGTGACTGGAGGTGATCATCACCCCGCCTGCCGCGCGTAGATGCTTGACCGCGTAGGAGAGAGCCGGTGTGGGGGTGATGCGGTCGGCGATACGCACCGGGATGCCGGCAGCGGCGGCCACTTCCGCAACGATCTGGGCAAAGCGCTGTGACATGAATCGAGTGTCATAGCCGATGCACAGGCCGCGCGCCGGATCTTCGTGCTGGCGAATATAGTGAGCGATGGCCCCGGCTGCGACGCGCACGTTTTCATCGGTGAAGTCGTCAGCGAGAATGCCCCGCCAGCCATCCGTGCCGAAATGAACTTGTTTTTGTTTCAAATCAATTCGTCGTGTTTTCCGGTGAGTTCGCTGACCACGCGGCGTACATCTTGCGAACGCTCCCGGGTGGTGATCAGCATGGCATCTTCGGTTTCCACGACCACCAGGTCATCGACCCCGACCAGCGCGACAAATTTTCCCGGGCTGTAGACGTAATTGTTGCGCGCATCAATGCCCACCATGCCCTTCGCCTCGGTGACGTTGCCGTCTTTCGCGTTGCCCTGCGCCAATTGATGTTCGTAGAGGGCATCCCACGAACCCAGGTCGTTCCAGCCGAACTCCGCCGGCAGGCAGTAGATATTCGAATGGTGCTCGCCTTTAGCCGAGCGGGGCTCGAGCACGGCGTAATCGATGCTGATGTTTTCGCATTTTGGGTAGAGGTCGCGGAAAACCTGCTCGAACCGCGGGGTTCCGTAGGCGTCGGCAATCTGCTGCAAGAAAGGCGCGGTCTCAGAGAGATGCTCGCGGATGGCGTGGGCCAGGGTGCGGGCAGTCCACAGGAAAATGCCGCTATTCCAGTAGTAGTTGCCGGCCAGCACAAACTCTTCTGCCCGCTCCCGGTTGGGCTTCTCGGTAAAACGGCGGACCCGCTTTACGCCGTGAGCCAGCACATCTCCGGTCTCGATGTACCCGTACCCGGTCTCTGGCCGGACAGGCTTCACCCCCAGCACGACGATGTTTTCCCCGGCTGCGGCCAGGGCGATGCCTTGCTCGAGGGTCGCGCGATACTTCTCATCATTGGTGATCACGTGATCGGCGGGGAAGATGCCCAGCACTGCATCGGGGGCGGTACGCTCGATGAGGAAAGCCGCCAGGCCTGCTGCGGGCGCGGTGTTGCGCGCCGCCGGCTCGCAGATGATCTGCTCTCCGACCATGGTCTGCAGTTGCTCGGAGATGGCCTTGGAGAGCAGGTCGTTGGTGATCACCCAAAGCTCGTTGGAAGTGGCCAAAGTACCCAGACGATCCACGGTGCTTTGGATCATGGTGCGCGCGCCATCCAGCACCAGGAGCTGCTTGGCGCGCCAGCGGCGGCTCCTGGGCCAGAACCGTGTACCGCTGCCGCCGGCCAGGATGATGGGACGAAACTCGACTTTAGGTTGCATCTGCTCCTGATTTCGTGGAGTGCTTAGGAAAGGCTGGCGAAGAAGTTTTTCATCCTGACCAAGCCTTCTTCTATGTTGCTCTGCGAGACAGCGTAGGAGAGCCGGATATGCTCCTGGGTGCCGAATGCTTCCCCGGGAACCGCGACGACATGGGCTTCATGCAGCAGGCGGGTGGCCAGCTCGGTGGCGGTCTTTGCGCCCGGCTTGCCCAGGAAGGATGACACATTCGGGTAGACATAAAACGCGCCGTCGGGCCGGGTGCAGGTGATGCCGGGAATGGCCGTCAATCCAGCCAGGATGCGGTCGCGTAACTGGAGGTAATCGGCCCGCATCTCGACCACGCATTCCTGGGGGCCGCTCACCGCGGCAATGGCGGCCTTTTGTACAAACGCAGCGGTGGAGGAGGTCGACTGGCTCTGCAGCTTGCCCATGGCGGCGATGACGGGCTTGGGCCCGAGAGCGAAACCAGCGCGCCAGCCGGTCATGGCGTAGGTCTTGGAGAGGGAACCGAGCACGATCACATGCTCCTTGGCCTCGACAAAGGAACCGCCGGAGACAGGCGCACCGGCATATTGCAAGTAGATATAGCACTCGTCGAGGAGCAGGAAGATTCCTCGGGCGTGGGCCAGCTTCACGATGCGCTCGAGGTCATCGGGAGAGATGACGGAGCCGGCCGGGTTCGAGGGTGTGTTGAGAATGATGGCCTTGGTGCGCGGGGTAATCGCGCGCTCGATGGCATCGGCGGTAATGCGGAAGTTTTCCGCTTCTTCGGTGGGCAGGAGCACCACCTTGCCGCCCGCGTATTGAATGATGTCCTTGAACGACACCCAGTAGGGAACGGGCAGAATGACCTCATCGCCGTGGTCCACCAGCACCTGGATGGCATTAAAAAGCGCCAGCTTGCCGCCGGTGGTGAAGATGGCTTCGTCGGGGGTGTAGTCGGAGCCGAAGTCGCAGGCGTGGCGCTGCACGATCGCCTTTCTGAGTTCGGGGATGCCGGCGACTACGGTGTATCGGGTGAAGTTGGCTTCAATGGCCGAGATGGCGGCGTCCTTAATGTGGCGCGGAGTAGCGAAATGGGGCTCGCCGGCGCCGAAGTCGACCAGTTGGACGCCCTGGGCTCGCAGCCTGGCTGCTTCCGCGGTAACGGCCATGGTGGCTGAAACTTCAATACGGCCGATGCGGTCGGCAAAGATGTTGGTTGCGATAGGTGCGCTCATCCCTACTATCTTGGCAGACTCCAGCCCCTTCGCGGAAGCGGCAAAGTGAGCACGCGCCTACACGCGGTACTGTCGTTCTAATACGAGCTCGGCAGCCAGCAGGTCCTCTTCGGTATCGACCCCGATGGTATCGAAGAGAGTGGGTACCACGTGGATGCTGATTCCCTCCTCGAGCCAGCGCAGTTGTTCCAGCCTTTCGACCGATTCCAGCGGGCTCGGCGGTAACTCCGCGAAGCGATGCAGGGCAGCCTTACGGTAAGCGTAGAGGCCGATGTGCTTGCGTGGGGCGAGGGGAGTGCCCCTCTGGTACGGGATCGTAGCGCGAGAGAAGTAGAGTGCTCTCCCGTTGTTTGCCGTGACCACTTTCACGGCGTTGGGATCGTCGAGTTGCTCAGGCTTACAAAGGGTCGAGAGCGTGGTGACCGCCGCATCGGTTCCAGCGAAGGGCCTCAGCAGGTCATCAATGTGTTCGGGACGAAGCAGCGGCTCGTCTCCCTGGATATTCACGTAGATGTCGGCATCGACCGTGGCCGCCACGGCATGGACGCGGTCGGTGCCGCTGGCCAGTTGGGGCGAAGTCATGACACTTGGCCAGCCTTGTGAATCGGCGTACGCAACTACCTCCTGGGAATCGGTGGCAATCAACACCTGGTCGAGCTGCTGGGCAGGCGCGCGCAGCTCGATAAACCCAGCCCAGCATGGGGACACCGGCGATGGGGCGGAGCACCTTGCCCGGCAGCCGGGTGGAGGCAAGCCGCGCCGGAATGATGGCCACGACACGCTCGCTCACGGTTGCGCTCGAGTGGAATGGGTCAGATCCCAGCCGTCTGCCCCGTCTTCGGGGCTGGGGATATCCAGGTTGACGACCACGGCTTCCTGGCCGCTGCGGACGATAACGGCTTCCACGGGCTGGTCCTTGCGCGCGTTCAGCTCCTGATGGGGGGCAAAAGGAGGGACGTAGACAAAATCTCCCGGTCCGGCCTCATCGACAAATTCGAGATGCTCTCCCCAACGGAAGCGGGCGCGTCCGCGCACGATGTAGATGACCGTCTCCAGCTCACCGTGGTGATGGGGGCCGGTCTTGGCATTGGGGTGGACGACGACCGTCCCTGCCCAAAGCTTCTGCGCGCCCACGCGTGCATAGGAAATGGCTTCGGCGCGGGTCATGCCGGGGGTCTGAGGGGTATTGCTGTCCAGCTCACCGCTGCGCACGATGCGCAGGCCTGTCGCTCGGGGTTTGGAAACGAAGACATTATGGCACCAATTTAGTCTAGACGCAAGTGTATAGCCGTCCTGCAGTTTACCGGGCTTAGCCCGGCCCGGTAGAATGGTCGAAAGCAGGCTTATTTGCAGGAAAACCTATGCCCGCATTAAATATCAAGGATCCGGAGGCTCATCGTCTCGCGGCAGCCATTGCCCAGGAAACCGGGGAAACCATGGCGCGCGTGGTAACCGAAGCCCTGCGAGAGCGCTTCGAGCGGCTGCCGAGTCGCTTTTGTAAGGCGTCGATGGAGGAACTGCGCGCAATTGCGCAACGCGCCCGTGGGTCCGTCAAGGATGGTTATCTTGATCACGGGGAATTCTTGTACGGGGGAAGGGATTTCAGCAAGACCGATAGTCTATGACCGCAAAACACGCCGTCATTGAGTCACTCGGCCACCGCTTCCCCATATCGGCCTGCGCAACTGTTGTAGAATCAACATAAGGCGGCGTAGCTCAGATGGTTAGAGCGACGGACTCATAACCCGTAGGTCGGCCGTTCGATCCGGCCCGCCGCCACCAAACCCCTCCCCCAATCGTGCGTCGATTGCTCCCTGGTTGCGTCTAACCCAGTAGTATTATTTGTTTAGACCATACTTTTGGTCCAAAGTGGAGCTATGTCTCGAACCTTTACACGTGCAGTGTTTGGTGTCTCGATCTTGTTGGTGGCGTTAGTCTTCCTCGGTGGATTAGGCCCGAGCCGTGTGCGCGCGGATTCGCAGCAGGATGGCGCTTACCCGGAGATGGAAGTCTACAGCGAGGTCCTGAAGAAGGTTCAGACCGACTACGTCTCCGATCCCAACATGACCAAAGTCACCGTGGGCGCCCTGCACGGTCTGCTCGAGTCGCTCGATCCTGACTCCAGCTACCTGACCCCGGACGAATACAAAGCCTATAAGCAGCACGGCAACGAAGGCACGGCACAGGTTGGACTGAATATCTCCAAGCGGTATGGATACGCGACCGTAGTTTCGGTCGAGCCGGGAAGCCCGGCGGAAAAAGAACAAATCGAAGACGGCGATATCGTCGAGGCCATCGAGGGACATTCGACCCGGGAGATGTCGCTGGTGATGATCCGCCTGCTGCTTGAGGGCAAGCCGGGAAGCAATGTGACCTTCTCCCTGGTTCGGCCGCGCAAGGCAGAGCCGGATAAGATAACGCTGACCCGGACCGCAGCTGACGACGCCTCCATTGGGAGAAACGCAGTACGAGAGCAGCAGCATCCTTTACCTCAAGCCGGTGGTGCTCAGCAAAGAGCGGGTGTCGGAAATTGCCAGCCGCCTGAAAGCGATGCAGAAGAACGGCAACAAGAAGATTTTGCTGGATCTGCGTGACGTTGCCGAAGGGGACGAGGACCAAGGCGTGCGCCTGGCCAATTTCTTCCTGGAGTCGGGAACCATTGCCACCCTCTCCGGACAGAAATATACCTACGAGGCCTTTAACGCCGATACCTCCAAGTTCATTACCGGAGCGCCCCTGGTGGTCCTGGTAAACCATGGCACTTCCGGGCCGGGAGAGATTGTCGCCGCGGCGGTTCTCGATAACAAGCGGGCCGACGTGGTGGGAGACAGAACCTTCGGTGAAGGCTCCGTGCAAAAAACCATGGAGCTTCCGGATGGCGCCGCGCTGATCCTTTCCGTCGCCAAGTATGCTTCGCCGTTGGGCAAGAAGATTCAGGACGAGGCGGTGACGCCGAACGTCGTGGTCGCCGCCAGCCAGGACAATAATGATGACCAGGCGGGCGCGGCGAAAACTCCTAAGCCGGATGATCAATTGACCAAGGCGCTGGATATCCTGAAACAGAAGAGCGCCTGAGTCCGGATCTATCATTGATTGGGCAAGCTCCATCTTCGGGCGCTGATCGCTTTCGTCCGCCCGGTGCGCCGGGCACGTCCGCGTCGGTGCCTATGAAGTTGGCAGGTAGCATTACCTTTCTCGCGCTGTTGGCTCTCGCCATCATCGCCGGATCGTTGACCGGCCTGATGCTGGTGTACTCCGTCGACTTGCCGCAAATTGCGGATCTGGAAAAATACCGTCCTATTACCGCCACCGATCTGCTCGACGTCCACGGTCGCGTCTTTGGATCCTTTGCCCTGGAGAGGCGCATCGTGGTTCCCTATGAAGCGCTTCCTCCCGTGCTGCGCCAGGCCGTGATATCGATCGAAGATAAGAACTTTGAGAGCCATTGGGGAGTCAACATCTTCCGCGTGCTGGGCGCGGCTTATCACGATCTGACCTCGAATGGCCGCACCCAGGGCGCCTCCACCCTGACCATGCAGCTGGCAAAGAACCTTTTTCTCTCCAGCCAACAAACCTTCGGCCGCAAGCTGCAGGAGATCTTTCTCTCCATTCAAATCGAGCATGCGTTCACCAAGCAGCAGATTTTTACCCTGTACGCCAACCAGATCTACCTGGGCCAGGGTGTTTATGGATTCGAGGCTGGATCGGAATACTACTTCAGCAAACACGCGCGTGACCTCACGCTGCCGGAAGCGGCGTTGCTGGCCGCGTTGCCCAAGAGTCCGACGGCGTATTCTCCCATCGGGAACCCCGACCGCGCCTTCCGCCGCCGGAATATGGTCATCAACTCCATGCTGGAAGACGGAGTGATCACCAACGCGCAAGCCAACGCCGCCAAGGCCGCGCCGCTGGGTTTGCATATTGAGCCGCCATCGAACAGCGTCGCTCCCTGGTTCGTGGAAGACGTGCGCCGCGAACTGGAACGTCAGTTCGGCAGCGAGCAGGTGCATGAGGAAGGTCTACGGGTTTACACCACTCTGGATCTGGATTTGCAGCAGACAGCCAATTCCGCTGTGCTCGACGGATTGGCCGCGCTGGAACGCCGCCATGGATGGAAGGGCAACCTGCTCAATGTGGTCGCGGCCGGAGGGTCGCTGGATGATTTCCGTCACCCGGACTGGCGTCAGCCAACCACGCCGGGATCGTACATGCATGCCCTGGTGACGAATGTGTTGCCCTACCAGGTGACGGCGCGCATCGGGCAGCAGCAGGTGATTTTAGGTCCGGACGATTTTGCCTGGACCAAGCAGCGGGATGCGGAGAACTTTCTTAAGCCGGGCGACATTATCTACGTGCACATCGTGGCCTCGACCGATTCCAACCTGGTGCTTGCATGCCGTGCTGGAGCAGGATTCCGGTATCCAGGGATCCCTGATGGCGGTGGATAATACTTCCGGCGAAGTGTTAGCGATGGTCGGCGGCCGCGACTTCAACCTGTCGCAGTTCAACCGCGCCACGCAGGCCGAGCGGCAGACGGGGTCTTCCTTCAAACCTTACGTCTACACCGCTGCGGTGGATGAAGGCGCACGTCCGGAAGAGAGTATTGTCGATGCTCCGGTTACGTTTTCGACCGGCGTTGGTCCGTACACGCCGCACAATTACGACGACACTTTTGAAGGTACGGTGTCGCTGATGCATGCCTTTGCCGATTCGCGAAACATCCCGGCGGTCAAGCTTGCGGAACGCGTAGGTATACGCAAGGTGATTGCTACGGCACACCAGTTTGGCCTGAGCAGCAACATTCCGCCGTTTCTCCCCGTGGCGTTGGGCTCGGTTGAGGCTACGTTGCAGGAGCAGGTGGCGGCTTACAGCAGTTTCCCCAATGACGGGGTGCGCCTTGGGCCGCACCTTATCCGCAAGGTAACCAACGCGGATGGGCTCACGCTGTCGGAGAGCCCGGCCAATGTGGCGAGTCCACCAGCATGAAGACGGCGCGCATCATGATGACCTTCTTCAAGGCGGTCATGCAGCCGGGCGGCACGGCCGCTGCGGCGGCCGTGCTCCATCATCCGCTGGGCGGTAAGACAGGGACAACCAGCGACTTCAACGATGCCTGGTTCATCGGCTTTTCCCCCTCGATCACCTGCGGCGTTTGGGTTGGCTACGACAACCGGCAGTCGTTGGGGGATAAAGAAAGCGGCGGCCACGCCGCGCTGCCGCTGTGGATGGACTTCATGAAGGTGGCGATCGCCGACCGGCCCGACGAGCATTTTGCCGGAGATGCGCGCCCGCTGCCGGCGACCAATGTAGCCCGGACGACCAAGCGCCAGCCGGCAGTAAGGAGGCAGGCACCGGCGCACAGAACCTTGACCACCTCCGATCCAGAAGTCTTGCTCGCCCACCAGAACTGACCTCGCACGAGGGACGGCTGCAGCCATGCCTTTCCAGAAGCCGAACTGCTGTTACGCTGACGTACATTTTTCCTAGACTCCGTCCTGGGCTGGTAAACGTACCTCGGGACTCATCCTTGGTCCGGATCGTCGGATACGGTGAGTCTCTCATCGTCTGGGCGAGAGCTCGACCAAGATCCTCTATGGAAGCGCAGCTCGGGACTATCTCTTTCCCCAGCAGGCGGGTCAGGTGCAGGTAGCGCTTCGCCTGGGCAACGTCGCGCATGATCTGCTCTTTCAATGCCTCAGGAGAGGGCCAGCGTCTTTCCTCCCGCAGCCGGCGATGGAAGAGAAGCCTCAGCGGCGTCTGGTCCGATAGTTCAAGCGGATGAAAATTCAGCAAGTGCGATTCCACGGCAAAAGAATCTGCGCCAAAGGTTGGCCGGTTGCCCACGTTGGTTACCGCGTCGAACCACTCCCCCGCGACCCGCAACTGGGTGACGTATACGCCGTTGGGCGGCAGCAGCTCGTGATAGGGCGCCAGGTTGATGGTGGGAACGGTAAGCCTTCCACCAATGCCGCGTCCACGGGCCGGCGTGGAATCGATGAAGAAACCATGCCCCAGCAGCGCACGCGCAGTGCGCAGCTCGCCCCGGGAAAGCAATTCCCTGATCTTGCTGCTGGAAACCGTCAATCCTCTCACCTGGCATGCGCCGTGGATCACCACTTCGAAACCAAGAGCGCGGCCCAGTTCGCTCAGTTCGGCGGTGCCGCCCTCAGCGCGGTAGCCAAAACGGAAGTTGGTTCCTTCATGGATCTCAACCGCCCGCAACGCATTATGCACGATGGCGGTGACGAATTCCGCGGCCCGCATGCGCGAGAGCTCAGCGGTGAAATCCAGCACCAGGACAGCGTCCACGCCCGCGTCTCCCAGCAGCTCCAGCCGCGTCTCCAGGGGAGTAATGAGCCTGGGGCAGGTTTCCGGCCGCAGGAAACGCAACGGATGGGGATCAAAGGTAACCGCTACAGACCGCGACGATCGCGCCGCGGCGCTTTGCCTGAGCCGCTCCAGAATGAACTGATGGCCAAGATGGACGCCGTCGAAGTTGCCAATGCTTACCACCGTGCTCCCGAAGTTCTGGGGAATCTCGCCGAGGTTGCGGAAGACGTCGCATGGTCAGATCTCGAAAGGAATACGCAACCCGTCGTAAGCGAGTTGGATATTTTCCGGAAGCTCGTTATTGGTTTCGGCGTGCAGCAGGTCATGAGACATGTGGGTAAAGAACGCGCGCCGCGGCCGCATGCGATTCACGAATCCCACCGCCTGTTCCAGGGTTGCGTGGCTGGAATGCGGCGTCTTGCGCAGAGCATCGAGAATCACTACATCGAGGTTCTGAAGCAGCGCCAGGCTGCTTTCCGGGATGTCGTTCATATCGGTCAGGTAAGCGGCGTTGCCAAAGCGGAAGCCGGCAACTTCAATCCTGCCGTGGGTGAGCGGAACGCGGTGGAAGACCGCGCCCTCGATCTCGACCGACTGCCCCAGCCGATGCATTTCCACCCGGGCGCGGGTGGGGTACTGGGAATCGGGGTCGAAGGTGTAATCGAATATGCGTTCAATCACGCTGGCCGCTTCGTCATCGGCATACAGCGGAATTTTGCTCTTGTGCTTGAAACTGAGCGGGCGTAAATCGTCCAGGCCAAGGATGTGGTCGGCATGGGAGTGGGTATAGAGCACCGCGTCCACATGGTCGATGCCCTCACGCAGGGCCTGCATACGAAAGTCCGGTCCGGTGTCGATCACCACCCGATGTCCGGCCCAGGTGACGGCGATCGACGGGCGTGTGCGGCGATCGCGCGGGTCAGCAGAGGTGCAGACCCGGCAGGTGCAGCCAAGGGTCGGCACACCCATCGAGGTGCCACTGCCAAGAATAGTGATCTCTGCTCGATGTATGAGACGCTCCCTGGGAAAGCAGAAAAAATCTAGTGAGGTTTGCCGGCTTGCGGAGGCCGCTGGGCAGAACTGGCAATGGCATTCGTGATCTCGAGAAACGACATGCGCAGATCGAAGAGCGCATTCTGCAACAGCCGCCTCTCCTGGTCGCTAAGATTGCCCTTGGTCTTTTCATCCAGCACGCTGAGCATGTCAATGCTTTGCCGTGCCCCCAGGATGTCGATGCGGGGCTGCTCGTTGGGTGCAGAGCCGGCGCCCATCTGCACCGCCGCGGTCATGTAGAGCGACTGCACCAGGCGATCGAAGTTCATCGCGGGTACAGCAGGTTGGCCTGGATTAGCCTTGTGAAACATATCGTCCAGGCGGCGCGCCGAGGCATGGTAATCCTGGCGCTGCTGCGCGGATTCTGCCGCGGTGGGCTCCGGGATGGTTTCCTCATCGTCCGTCGCCAGCGCGTCGGGCTCATTCAAATCAGGATGTACCGCTTGGGTCGTGACCGCCGGCTGGCTTGCCGGCGGCTTGGCTCGTTCAGCGACGGCCGGCGGCGCGCTGGTCTCGGCGGCTGTGCCTTCGCGCAGTTCGCCTTCGGCGGTGAACTTGCGGCGATCGGTTACGGTGAATTGGGGTTCTTTATCGCGCATAGATTTTTCCAATCATTTTTGTAACGCTGCCTGATACTGAATGACATGACTCGGGCAGGCTCGGGTTCGGTTCAGCTAGCTGGGTAAGGCCCCGGGAATCTCGGGCGGCGCGGCCAGCGCGGTTGCCACCCCTCCCTCATAGGTGATCTCGGCATTGCGCTCCACGATTTCGACCCGGATAAATCCCAGTCCCAGCACTTGCGGCAGGCCGGCGCTCGCCAACGATGCGGCGCTGGTTACCCGGCCCACGGATTGTTCGCCGCTGCGCAAATCAATTGGGAGGACGGGAGACTGCGTGCCGTGCAGTGCAAACTGCCGGAACTGGCGATTCACTTTCCCCCGGGAACGAATGCGCTCTACGATCTCCTGGCCCAGATAGCAGCCCTTGCTGAAGTTGAGAGCGCGCGCCTGGACCGTCTCCTGCGGCAGGTCGCGATCATTGAGGTCGACCCCGTAGAGCGGAGTTGCCTCCAGCACGCGAAGAGCTTCCATTGCATCGAGACCGCAGGGAGTAGCGCCGGCGGCCTGCAATGTCTCCCAAACCGCCAGCACATGCTCGGGGGCGAACCATAGCTCGAAACGAGGCACGGCAACGTGGTAGGCCTCGATGATGGTGCAGTCGACCTCGCCGATGCGGGCAGTGGTCATGCGCGCATTCTGCACGCCGGAAGGTGAGGCTGCATAGCCCAGCGTGGCCAGTACCCGGAGCGCACCCGGCCCAGCCAGGGACAAGGCGGTCCACTGCTGGCTAACGTCTGCCAGTTCAACATCGTCCATTATGATGAAGTGATCGAGATGATGCATCAGGGCCGGGATCTGGTCGAAGCCTGTATCCAGCAACAGATCGCCGGAGCGCCGGTAAACGTAGCAGTCACCCTGGATACGACCTTGTACGCTCAACAGAAAACTGTAATTGCCCTCTCCTTCGGGGAGCGACTGCACCGTATTTGAGACCATACCGTTCAGCCAGCGCAGTCGATCGCTGCCGGTTACCTGAATCTTGCCCCGCCAGCCGAGATCGCTGACCCCGGCGGAATGCAGAAGGGAATCCATCTCGCCCGCCAGACCGTCAAAGACACGGGGCGCCAAGGCGCCGCAATAACGGGCTGGCTCGAGGGCGGCCTCCTGCGCTTGAAGTGCGGCCAGCAAGCGAGTGGAGACGGGGTTGGGGCCGTCCTCCTGGGGTGCACCGGGAGCGGTGATGGGCGCGTCTACAGGATGGGGTTGGGGCTGGCTCATAGCAGAAAGCACAATAAAATTATAGCCTTGCAGCAGAGCGAGTGCGGCGCGGCGCAACGTGAAGCCGGGAAAAGGACGAAGAATGAAGCTTATGTGCAGAAAGTCGTACGATTCCCTCGCGGCGGCGCTGGTTTTGGCCTCCTTGACGGTTTATGCCTTCTCCCAGGACACCTCGCCGGGCTCCCCGGGCTCCCCGGGCTCGCCTGCGCCGGCACCGCAGGCCCAAAAGGAAACCCGCATCACCCCGGAGCAGACCAAGGAGCTTTTTCGTTCCCTGAATCAAATCCTTTCCTTTGCCAGCGATGACAGCCAGCTGCCGATTCACCATGAGGTAAAGAAGAGGCTCATCACCCGGGAGCAGGTGGAAAAGTACATTCTGGAAAAATTCAAGGATGACAAAGACGCCAAGCGCATGCAGCGGGAAGAGATCGTGCTCAAGAAGTTTGGCCTGCTTGACCGGGATTTTCAACTGGAGCCCTTCCTGGTGAGCCTGTTGAAGGAACAAATTGCCGGCTATTACGACAACAAGACAAAGACGGTGAATTTATTGGATTGGGTTTCGCCCGAGGAGCAGAAGCCGGTTATGGCTCATGAGCTGACCCATGCCTTGCAGGATCAGCATACGGATCTGGAGAAATGGGAGCCGGAAGATCCGGATACGATTTCCAAGAACGTAACCGAAGACAATCAGCGCCTGGAGATCGACGAGCGGGATACGGCCCGCGATGCTGTTCTCGAAGGCCAAGCCATGGCAGTGTATCTGGACTACACGCTGAAGCCGGCGGGCAAGAGCCTGCTGACATCGCCGGACGTGATGCGTACTCCCAAAGACGACACGGATACGTCCGACAGTTCGCCGGTCATGGCTCGGGCGCCCCTGTTGTTGCAGCAATCACTGCTTTTCCCTTATCGCGACGGGCTGGGATTTGAGCAAAGACTGTTGAAGGATAAAGGCGCGCAATATGCCTTTGCCGGGGTCTTGGACCGCCCGCCCTCGACCAGCTACGAGATCATGAACCCACGCGCGTACGAAAAGAAAGTAACGGTTCCGCTGCTGCGTATGCCCGACGTGCACGGGCTGCTCGAAGCCGACTACCAGCCTTATGACATCGGGGTGATGGGCGAGCTCGATGTGCGCATTTTGACCGAGCTTTTCGGGGGACCGGAGGAAGCCGCGATGCTCACCCCGCAATGGAAGGGCGGCCTTTACTACGCGGTGCAGAGCCGTAAGGCCCGCACGCCCGAGGAGCAGGCGGCAACCTCGTCGGTGGCGCTGCTCTATCTTTCGGCGTGGCGAAGTGAAGCCGCGGCCACCGAATTCGCCAAGCTTTACGGGCGGGAATTGAGCAAGAAATATTCTGGGGTGGTGCGCGATCCGGCCTCGGAAACTGATTCCACCGAGCAGGTTTACAACGCAAGTGAGGGGCCGATATTGATTGTGCGCCAGGGTAGCCAGGTGTTCGTGAGCGAGAGTTTTGATCTCACCATGGCGCGCAAACTGCAGTTCCTCTTTTTTGGAGCGCAGCAGAGTTCAGAAACACAGCAAGCAGCGCACGCCTCACCGCCGGCGGACGAACTAACCACGCACCTGACAAGGATGATGGCCGGTTGTGGCCTGATGAAGGCCTCCTTGTTGCACTAGTCCAAATTCGACACAGATTGAGTCCCGGAGAGACGGCTGATCGTAGCCCAGGATTGCATCCTGGGTCATTCTCAGCCGTCCCTGCGGGACTGGTCCTTTCTCCAATCTCTCCCCAGGGCTACGTCCTGGGCTACTCTCAGCCGTCCCTACGGGACTCGATTTGGAAAGGTAGTACTCACGCACTGTAGCGCGGTGGAGAGCCTAGCCTGAGCGAAGTCGAAGGGGACCCTGCTGTCTCCACCCCCTGTATACTTGAGGGGAACATCAATTCATTCCCCAGAGACGCGAACCGGGTCAGGACGCGTGCGGAGCCGGGTTTGCAGCAGGCGGAAATCGGAATCATAGGCGGCAGCGGGCTCTATACCATGCCCGGTCTGAGCAATCCTCACCAGATTGAAGTAACTACCCCGTTTGGCGATCCCTCAGATGTATTCGTTGCCGGCGAGTTGGAGTGGCGGAAGGTGGTTTTTCTGGCCCGCCACGGCCGGGGCCATCGCATCCTGCCCACAGAGCTCAACTTCCGCGCCAATATCTTCGCCATGAAAAAGCTCGGCGTGCAACGGATTATCTCCGTCTCCGCCGTCGGTTCTCTCAAGCTGGAGCATAAGCCGACCGAGTTTGTGGTTCCCGATCAGTTCATCGACCGCACCTCGCAGCGTCCCTCCACCTTTTTCGGGGACGGGATCGTGGGCCACGTGGCGTTTGGCGATCCGGTCTGCGCGACGGTCTCCAAAGCCATCCACCAAGGTGCGGAAAGTGCCGGTGTCGTCGCCAAACGAGGCGGTGTTTATGTGTGCATGGAAGGTCCGCAGTTTTCTACCCGCGCCGAATCGAATCTCTATCGCAGCTGGGGCGCCGATATTATCGGCATGACCAATCTGCAGGAAGCCAAGCTGGCCCGCGAAGCAGAGATCTGCTACGCCACCATGGCCATGGTCACTGACTATGATTGCTGGCACGATGGGCACGACTCCGTCACGGTCGATCAGGTAGTCGCCGTGCTGCATCAGAATTCGGCCAACGCCGCCCGGGCGGTACGCGCCGCGGTTGCAGCTATGCCTGGAGAGCGCAATTGCCCCTGCGCGACCGCATTGCAGTTCGCAATCCTTACCAGTCCGGAAGCGATTCCCGAAGCAATCCAAGAGAAGCTGGCTCCCCTGTTGAGCAAGTACCGTCGAAAGACATAGCTGGAGAGTCTTCCGGTGAAGACTCTGCAGCAGAAAGAACCCATGTCCATTCTTGTCGTAGGCAGTGTTGCATTTGACAGCATCGAGACCCCGGAAGGCCGGCGCGACCGGTGCCTGGGTGGCGCCGCAACCTATTTCTCGCTGGCCGCGAGCTACTTCACCAATGTGCGCGTGATCGCCGTGGTCGGCGAAGACTTCACCACCGAAAACGAGGCCGTGCTCACCAGCCACGGTGTCGATACCCAGGGCCTGGAACACACGGCAGGCAAGAGCTTCCACTGGACCGGCTCCTACATGAAAAACCTGAACGAGGCGCAGACGCTCAAGACCGACCTCAATGTCTTCGAGACCTTTTCTCCGAAGGTGCCGGCTGTTTACCAGGACAGCGACTTCCTGTTTCTGGCCAATATCGACCCGGTGCTGCAAAGCCGCGTTCGTCAACAAATGCCGAATGTTCGCATGGTGGGTGGCGACACCATGAACTACTGGATCACTGGCCACCGCGAGAACCTGGCCAAAGTACTCACCGGGCTTGATGCCCTGCTGATCAACGACGGGGAAGCCAAGCTGTTGGCTGATGACAGCAACCTGGTGCTCGCTGCGCGCAAGATCCTCGGCATGGGGCCCAAGGCTCTTATCGTCAAGCATGGCGAGTTTGGCGCCACGGCGTTCTTCGGCGACCAATCCTTTGACGGGGCCGGCAAGGGTAGTTTGACGCTGCCTTTCCGTGCTCCCGCTTTGCCGCTGGATAAGGTGGTGGATCCAACGGGCGCCGGTGACTCCTTTGCCGGGGGTTTCTTTGGCTATCTTGCCTCGCAGCCGAAGGTGACTTTGCAGACTTTTAAACACGCTATGTTTTATGGCGGCGTGATGGGTTCCTTTGCGGTGGAGCGTTTTGGTACGGAACGCATGGAAACGCTTACGCGAGGGGAGATCGATCAACGCTTCGCTCTCTTCCGCGAGCTCTCTCATCTTGACTGAGTTGAGACCCGTACCACCGATTGCGGCGGTAAGTCCCGCGGAGGCGATACGGCGGGAGACCATGCTGGTGGCCTGGACGGCCCTGGCTCTGGGCCTGGTGGCACTCGCTTATTGCGTCCGCCACCGCAGCCTTCTTCTTTACGGAGACGCGGTGGCGCATCTGCACATCGCCCGTCGCGTCTTCGATTCCATCACCCCCGGCTTTCGCCAGTTGGGGTCTGTCTGGCTGCCCCTGCCGCACATTCTTCTTTTGCCTTTCGTGTGGAATATGGGTTGGTGGCATAGCGGTCTGGCCGGTGCCTGCCTTTCCATACCCAGCTACGTGCTGGGCTGTGCCGGGATCTACCGGTTGGCGCGGATGTGGCTGGATATGCCAGCTGCAGTCGTGGTGGTGGCCTTCTATGGCCTGAATCCCGGCCTGCTCTACATGGCTACCACGGCCATGACTGAGCCTCTCTTCCTGGCCGAGATGATTTGGGCCGTTCTGCTGATCGTTCAATATCAACGTGCTCTGGAGCCTGAGTCGCCCGGCGGACCAGCCGCCAGCCGGCTTCTCATCCGCGCCGGGCTGGTGCTGGTGGGGGCGATCTTCACCCGCTACGACGGGTGGGTGTACGCGGCCGCCGCCTGGCTTTTTGCGACGTGGGCGTTGCTGGCGGCTCGCCGCCGATGGAACTGGAAGGGGCCGGAGGTGGGCGCGTGGGTACTGTTTACCGCCCTGCTGATTGCCGCTCCGTCGCTGTGGCTGGCTTATAACGCAAAGCAGTTCGGCGATCCGCTGGATTTTATGCGTGGTCCCTACTCGGCCCGCGCCATCGAAGCCAGAACCACGCCGCCCGGTGCTTCGCCCCATCCGGGCGTTCACAACCTGCGCGTCTCGGCGCTGTATTTTCTCAAGGCGGCGCAGCTGGGCGCGGCGCCGCTGCCCCTGGGAAGGCTGCTGTGCTGGCTGAGCGCTGGGGGCACGCTGGCGGCGTTGTGGAGCTTCCGCCGCCGGCAGGTCTGGCCGGTGCTGTTGCTGTGGATGCCGCTACCCTTCTACGCCTACTCGGTCGCCTATGGATCGGTGCCCATCTTCATCCCCATCTGGCGCCCCTTCTCCTGGTACAACACGCGTTATGGCATGGAGCTGCTGCCTGCCTTCGCCCTGTTTGCGGGGTGCCTGATCCCGGTACCGCTCTCTCGTCTGCCCACGGTCCGACGCTATGCGTTGGGGGCGAGTTTGCTGTTGGTGGTAGCCAACAGCGTGGTGCTGCTGCGAGCGCGGCCCTTGGTCTTCCAGGAGGCAGTAGTCAATTCGCGCAGCCGCCTTGCCTTCGAAAGCGCATTGGCGAATGCGCTGCTCAATATTCCGGGGAACGGGTTGATTTTGATGCGTGTCTCCAGCAACGTGGGGGCCGTGCAGCAAGCGGCCATTCCCTTGCGCCGCATTGTCAATGAAGGCGATTACCTGACCTGGCAGCGCGCCCTGGAAGCTCCGGCGCGGAGCGCGTCCACGGTGATCGCATTCGACGGGGATGTGGTCTCCCAAGCCGTTCAGCGCCATCCGGAAGGCCTGCAGATGAGCAAGGTAATCTGCTCTACGGGCCAGCCTTGCGCCCGCATCTATCATTCGCAATTAAAATAGCTCCACGGTAGTGAGATCTCAATCCGTTACGGAACCAGGCCGTGAGAAATTCTTTCTCTCCGCCCCACGAACAAAACTGGTTACACCGAGGCTTGGCCGCGCGATGGTAGCATCACGCAGAAGCAATGTACCTGAATATATTTAATTTCAATCTGCTTGCGTCTCACGATGCGGAGGACGAGTGATTCCGTTTGTGAAAGCGCATGCTTGCGGAAACGACTTTCTGGTGGTGCAGGAGACACTCGCAGGCATCGAGGCCAGGGACGAGCTGACGCGCCGGCTCTGCCACCGCAACCAGGGCATCGGCGCCGACGGGGTGGAGTTCCTGACCTGGGACGGCGGCCGCCAGGGCAAGATCCGGCTGCACAACGCCGACGGCTCGATCGCCGAAATCTCAGGCAACGGCACTCGCTGTGTCGCCGCCTGGATGGCCTACGAGACCAAGGCTGGACCGGGCGATGAAATCGTCCTCGAAACCGATGCCGGTCGCCGTATCTGCCGCATCGATGCCTGCACCGGCCCGGGTTTTCTCATCACGTCCTCGATGGGTATTCCCGAGGTCCATGCGGGAGGCGTGCAGCTCGCCGGCGGCGTGTGGATCGAAGGGGCGGTGGTTTCAACCGGCAATCCGCACTTCGTCATTTTCATGGACCAGGCGGACTTCCGCGGTTATGACTGGGAGACGATCGGGGCAGAAATCTGCAGCCACCCGCAATTTCCCCATCAGACCAATGTGGAATTCGTGCGCCTGACCGGCCGTGGTGAAATCGAGATACGCATCTATGAGCGCGGTGTTGGGCCCACCTCCTCTTCCGGTACCGGTACCTGTGCTGCCGGCAGCGCGGCCATCGCCCTGCGTGGCGCCGCGCCGCTACTGCGCGTGATTGCCTCGGGGGGCGGGCAAACGGTGGAATGGGCTGGGCCCGGCTCAGAAATCTTGTTGACCGGTCCGGCGCAGCTCGTCTGCTTTGGAGAAGCATGGTGAAAGTTCCTGGCCTGGAGGTTCGCAATCTGACCATTCCCGCCGTGCGGCGCGGCTCGAGAGTGGCGGTGATCTCGCCCGCCAGTTATCCCCAGCCGGACAGGCTGGCCAAGGGAGTTGAAGCCCTGGGCCAGCTCGGCTATTTCCCCTCCGTGGGCCGGCAGGCGCTTTCCAAGGCCAATCATTACTTTGCCGGCAATGCGCAGGCCAGGCTCGATGATCTGCATGCCGCCTTCCTCGATCCTGCCGCGGCCGCGATATTTTGTAGCCGTGGAGGTTACGGATCCAATTACCTTTTGGGGGCCCTCGACCTGGGGCTGGTGCGGGAACATCCCAAGCCATTCATCGCCCATTCCGACATGACCTGTATACAGACCTGGCTGTTGGACCAGATCGGGCTGGCGTCGTTCCACGGGCCCATGGTCGCAGGCGATTTCGCCGCGCCCGACGGGGTCGATGAGCCCAGCCTGCTGGCCGCGCTCGGCGGCGAACGCTGGTTTGTGGGCGAGGCTTCGGGCCTGCGTACCCTGATTCCCGGAAAAGCCACAGGAGTCCTCTACGGCGGTTGTCTCACCCTGCTGGCCGCGTCTCTCGGTACTCCTTACGCGCCGCGAACGGAAGGCAAGCTCCTCTTTTTAGAGGACCGCGACGTGAAGCCTTATCAATTAGATCGATTACTGCGACAAATGATCCTGGCGGGAAAATTCGCAGGAGTTACCGGGATCATCTTTGGCGAAATGCTGGACTGTGTGGCTCCGGGACAGCAAACAAGCATATTAGACGACGTCATCCTGCGGGTGCTGGACTGGTTTCAAGGCCCGATCGCGATTGGTCTTCGCTCCGGCCATGCGTCGCGCCGCAACGTGACCCTCGCTTTTGGCATCCAGGCGGAGCTGGACCTGGTGCGCGCACCGCTGCTGGGCTTTCTCGAGCGGGCGACTGAGAAATAATCCTATGGCACAAGAAAAGCACGTCCACCTGATCGGGATCTGCGGCTCGGCGATGGCCTCGCTGGCCGGCATGCTGCAGACCAGGGGCTATCGCGTAACCGGCTCCGATGCCGCTGCCTATCCGCCCATGTCTGACCTTCTCCATGCCCTGGGCATAGCCATCAAAGAACCTTATAGCGAAGCCAACCTCACGCCTCGTCCGGACCTGGTGATTGTGGGCAACGCCATCTCCCGCGGCAATGTGGAGCTGGAATACGTGCTCGATGAACGTATCCCCTTTCGCTCTCTGGCCGAGACCATCCAACACGAGTTTCTTGTCGGAAGGGAGTCACTCGTAGTCGCGGGAACCCACGGCAAGACCACCACCACCAGCATGCTGGCCTGGATTTATCAAGTCGCTTCGCGCACCCAGAAGGAGATGGCGCCCTCTTTCCTGATTGGCGGCATTGCAGAAAATTTCGGCACCAGCTTTCACGTTCGTGAGGGCAAGCCGTTCATCCTCGAGGGCGACGAATACGATACCGCCTTCTTCGATAAAGGGCCGAAGTTCATGCACTATTTTCCCGATGCCCTGATCCTCACCCATGTGGAGTTCGACCACGCCGACATCTACGAGAACCTCAACGCGGTCAAGACCGCCTTCCGCCGGCTGGTTAACCTGGTTCCGCGCCGCGGCCGGGTGGTGGCCTTCGACGGCAGCGCCAACGTAGACGAATGCGTTGCGCGCGGATTTTGTTCCATCGAGCGCTACGGATTCAAACCCGGCTCTGCCTGGCGCATTGAGGAGCTAACCCACGACAACCGCAACTCGAGTTGGAAGATTTTTCGCTCCGGGAGCGAGTGGCTGCAGGTAACCTTGCCCATGCCCGGGGAGCACAACGCGCTGAATGCCACCGCGGCTGCTGCGCTGGCCGCGGGGCAGGGAATCGAACCGGCTGCGATCGTCGAAGCGCTGGCCACCTTTCGCAGCGTGAAGCGCAGGCTCGAGGTGCGCGCGATTGTGAACGGGATCACCATCGTCGATGATTTCGCCCACCACCCAACCGCGATTCGCGAGACCTTGAAGGCTTTGCGCGCTGCTTATCCAGGCCAGAGGCTATGGGCAGTGCTTGAGCCACGCTCGAATACGCTGCGCAGAAACGTCTTCGAGCGTGAGCTGGTGGAGAGTCTCGCGTTGGCTGATGGTATTGTCGTGGCCGGGGTATTCAAGCAGGAGAGCATTCCTGAGCCGGAGAGAATGCATCCGGAGAAGGTGGTGGCCGCGCTGGCCGGCGCCGGCCACGACGCCACCTTCTATGCCACAGCGGACGCCATCGTGCAGGGGCTTACGCCGCGGCTGGCGCCCGGTGACGTGGTGGCGATTCTTTCCAACGGCGGCTTCGATGGCATTTATGAAAAGCTGCCCCAACACCTAGAGCGCGGGGCCTAGGTCCAAGGGCTCATCTCCGATGCTCAGTTCGCTCACCATGTTGGTTACGTATGTGGTTCTTGGTCTGCCCGTGGGCGCCATCGGCATACCCTGGGCATTGCTCACCGGGGATATTGCTCCCCTTTACCGTTGGAGTATGCGGGTGGTGCGTGCCGGGGTGAGGCTGGCGCGCATTCGTGTGCAGGTAGAAGGCCGCGAGCATATACCCGCCCAGCCTTCTATTTTCATGTCCAATCACGTCTCCAATCTCGATCCACCGATCATGCTGCCTTTTCTTCCCTTTCGCACTGCCTTCTTCATCAAGCGATCGCTACTCAAGATTCCCGTGGTGGGTTACGGGATGCGGCTGGCTGGCTTTATTCCCGTGGACCGCGATGGACGTTTGGAGTCGGCGCGGGAAAGTGTTCAGGCGGCCAACAAGGTTCTGGGTTCGGGGGTCAACATCTCCACTTTTCCCGAGGGCACGCGCTCGCGCAACGGCAAGTTGCTGCCTTTCAAGAAGGGACCGTTTTATCTCGCGATGGAGTCGAAAGCACCGATCATCCCCATCTCCATCTGGGGTTCGGAACACATGATGACCAAGGGCAGCCTGCGCATCAAGCCCGGAACCGCGCACTTGACCTTCCACCCGCCGCTTTACCCGCAGCAATTCGATACGCGCGAGCAGCTTGCGGCTGCGGTTCGGGCAGCCATCACCTCAGCGCTACCGCAATGGATGTGGGGAGACGACTAGAAAGGCTGCGGAAAAGTGCTGCTTTATGGGAATCGTCCCTCAGCGGCTAAAGCCGGATTCATTGCAAAACATCTACGTACGGCCTGAAGGCCGTACCCTTCAGAACTGAATTTTTCCGCAAGCTGTAGACCCGACAAACGCCGGGAAACGTGGATACCGAACCCACGCCTAAGGTTTTGGACGGGTGCCCCAGGTTCGCACCAGCGTACCTGGGACAAAAAGACAGGGTGACCCGGATTTCCTGTACGCTGCACCGGACATGACCGCGTGTGCGGCTTTCAGTGAGGAAAGCCGCATGAGGTGCGCCAACGCCACCGAACTCCACAGGAAATCCGGGGGAAGCCCCACCAAAGCGCTCGCTTAACGACCGAGTAAAAGCATGGGAAACATATCGTTTTCGTCCCAGGTACGCTGGTGCGAACCTGGGGCACCCGTCCAGTTCCTAAGGGGTTCTGTTAGGAGACAGACTCCAGGGCTACTGTTTGATGATGGCGTTATACCCGTCGGAGAGCAGCTTCTGCTTGATCGCAGTAGCCTGCGTGCGATCGGCAAACGGGCCTACCTGGACATGCAAGAGTTTGTCCTGAGGCTCGCTGCGCACCACAACCCCATAACCCCGCTGCCGCAAAGCGGAAACCAGGACATCGGCATCTTCCTGCCGGGCGACGGCCGCGATCTGTACCATCGGCTGCCCAGTACCTGGGGCCGGCGCGGCAACAGGTGCCGGGGTCGAGGCTACTGTAGACGGGGCCGGGACTATTCGAGCTGACGGTTTTATTGGCGCCGGCGCCTCGGTGGCTGCGACCAGTGCCTGATTCACGTGCTTGGGCGGTGCCGCTGCTGCGTCCTCCGCAGAAGCATCGTCATCACCTTTGTCATGCTTAGCGACAACCGGCGGAGGGGTTTTTGCGGGAACCTGCACGTTATCCTGTGGCGCCGGTGCCGGCGGTTGATTCGCAGCGGCCGTGCTCTCGTCCGATTGGGCCGCGCTGCTTGCGGGTCCATTGCCTAGGCTAGCCGCTTGCGCTCCCTGTCCTGTTCCCCGACCCATGGAGTAGCCAAAGCCAAAGAACACGCCACAGATCAGCACCAGGCCAAAGAAAATGCCCAGCAGGGACGCTGTACTCAGCGTAATCTCCCTCGCCGTCGTTTCCTCGTCTTCCTCTACATCGAGCAGGGATCTCATAGTGATTTCTCCCCCTTAATCTCGGCGGTGCCGCCAACCGTCGCGGGCACCCGCATCTCCCCCATTTTATTGAATATTGTCATCATCTCCAATGGCAGCGGGAAGACGATGGTCGTATTTTTCTCCACGCCAATCTCCGTAAGTGTCTGCAAGTACCGTAATTGGAGCGTCATGGGCTGAGTGGCAAGCAAGGCCGCAGCGTCCACCAGGCGCTGGGCGGCGCTGAATTCGCCTTCCGCATGGATCACCTTGGCGCGCTTTTCGCGCTCCGCTTCGGCCTGTTTGGCCATAGCGCGCAACATCGATTCCGGTAAGTCCACTTGCTTCACCTCGACGCTCACCACCTTGACGCCCCACGGCGCGGTGTGCTGATCGATAATGCTCTGAATCCTCTGGTTGAGTGCTTCCCGACGGGAAAGCAACTCATCCAGCTCCACTTCACCCAGCACCGAACGCAAAGTCGTCTGGGCAAACTGCGAGGTCTGATAGACGTAGTTCATCACCTCGATCACCGCTCGCGAGGGGTCTATCACCTTTAGAGTAATAACCGCATTAACCTTTAAAGTTACGTTGTCGCGGGTAATAATGTCCTGCGGCGGTACTTCGAGCACTTCCTGGCGAAGCGAGACCCGCACCATTTGATCGAAGGGGCGGAAAATGAGAATGACACCCGGACCCTTGGGCGCGGGCAAAACACGTCCCAGACGGAACACTACTCCCCGCTCATATTCTCTGAGAATCTTGATGGAATTGATGAGATAGATGGCAATTACAAAGATCAGAATCAGGCCTGGAATGCCTATACCCATCATAGTGGGCGCCTCGCTCAACCACGATTGTACAGGAGTCTTCCCAGCGGACGAGTGGGCGCAGGGCCTACGGAACCCGCTCCACCAATAACGTAAGGTCACGCAGCCCGCGCACGCGGACGTGTTCGCCCAGTGCTGCGGGAACAGCGGACTCAGCCTGCCACAACTCACCGTTCACCATCACCTGGCCGCTGGGCGCGAGCGGTTGTGTGACCACCGCGATCTGACCGATCATGGCGTCGCCACCCATGCGCGATTTCGCTCGCCGCGCCTTGATGGCCAGACGCAACAGGAACACGGTGATCAGTCCAAAGGCCAGCCCGGTGCTCAGGGCGGTCGCGAGATGCACGCGCAGCTCGGGAATCGGCGCATCTACCAGGGTTAGCGCACCGATTACCAGGGAGAGGATGCCTGCAGCCGCCAGAACCCCATGGGTGGCAAATTTGGCTTCCAGGATCAACAACACAAACGCCGCGACCAACAGCATCACCGAGGTGTAGCGCACCGGGAGCAGGTTCAGGGCAAAGATCGCCAGCAACACCAGAATAGTGCCCAGGGTTCCGGGAACGATGGTGCCTGGGGTATTGAACTCCACGTAGATGAGCAATGCGCCAATGACCAACACCAGGACAGCCAGGTTGGGGTCGGTAAGCCGGTCCAGAATCTTCTCTCGCAGGGTGGGCTCAACCGCCACCAGCCGCGCATCGCGGGTATGCAACACCACTTTGGAGCCGTCGAAGCGTGTGATGGTGCGACCGTCGATGGTACTGAGCAGGGTGGCGTCGTCGGGGGCAACCAAATCAATCAGTTTCAGTTGCAGCGCTTCCTGGTCACTGTAGGATTTGGAAGCGCGGACCGCATCTTCCGCCGCTGCCACATTGCGCCCCCGGCGAGCGACATAAGAGCGCAGAAATGCGGCTGTATCGTTCTCCAGCTTCTGCTTCATGATGTCGTCGAGCTTGGGTCCTCCCTCGACCACGGGATGCGCCGCTCCGGCGTTGCTGCCTGGCGCCATCGCGGCCACGTCGGCCGCTTCCAGAATGAAAAACCCGGCGGACCCGGCCCGGCTCCCCGAGGGTGCGACATAGACGATGACGGGGACTGGCGAAGCCAGCACCCTGCTCACCATCTGGCGCATGGAATCGAGCAGGCCGCCAGGCGTATTGATCTCGATCAGCACTGCGCTGGCATGTTGAGCCGCGGCCAGGTCCAACCCGCGCGCCATGTAGTCCGCGCTAATCGGTTGAATGGTGTCGTCGAGGTGGATCACCACCACTTCAGGGTTCTGTTGGGTTTGTTGGGCCTCGCAGGCGAGTATTCCGCAGCAGCTCAGAAGGAGAGCCGAAGACGCCAGCAGGATGCGGTTCATGGAACCGTCTGCCCTTTGCTTTCGATCTGCTGGCGCAATGCATGTGCGGCGGCATTCTGCGGTTCCAGCTGCAAGGCGGAGTTCACATCCGCGGTGGCGGCGGGCTTTTGGTTGGCCTGCAAGTCGAGCCGGGCCAGGACCAGGTATGCGGTCACGTTGGGCTTCATTTTGACCGACTCATCTGCCTCTGCGTGCGCTTCCTGGATGTCGCCCCCTCGCTCCCTCACCAGCGCCAGCCCGGCGTGGGCGTCGGCGTTACCGCCATTGGCCACCAGTGCTGCCTGAAATTCGCGCTCCGCCTCCAGGATCAATCCCTGGTCAAAGAAATGCATGCCCGCCTCGGTAAGCGCAGCCGCCCGCTTCTGCGGCGGCAGGGTAGCCAGGTGAAGCTCCTCCATCTGCTCCATTTCAAGCGCGGCCTGGCGGAAAGAGGCTTCGTTGAAGCTCCGTTTGATCCGCTCCAGGGGCAGGTTATCGGCCTGCGTGGTTGGATCGAAGGCTGCATTCACCCGATTGCTTGCCGCGGCGGCCGGGGCCGAAGGATGCTGCGGCTCACCGCGCAGTGTGGCCTGGAAGGCTGCCGCCTCGGTATCTGAGGGACGAAGCTTCACCGTTTGCGCGATCGCCTTCAAGGCTCCGGCTACGTCTTTCTTGCGCCTCAAGGCTATGGCAAGGTTGAACTGATAGTCGGCATCATTGGGATCCGCCGCCACCGCCTGTTGGAAGAACGAGGTGGCATCCAGGCCGCGGCGGCTGGCGGTTACCCCCTGGTTGTTGACCACTTCCGGCAGCGGCAACTGCTTGCTTACAAAAGCGAAGGCGTCTTCCGCCTTGACGTAACTGCCCAGATAGAAATAAGCCAGGCCGCGATCGAAGTCGGCCTCGCGGGCATTGGGGTCGTTGCGCGGCATGCGTCCCAGAGTGGTGGCCGCCAGCTCGAATTGCTGGTTAGCGAAATAGGCCTTGCCCAGAGCCAGCAGCGCGGGAGAGAAGGTGGGGTCAAGCCGCACCGCCTCTTTCAGGTGCCGGATCTGTTCATCGGGATCGGGCTCCACCAGCCCGCGGGTATAGTTTTCAAAGGCGTCCACCCGCAGTCCGGCGCCGGCGGCCACAAAGGTGTTGCGCGCTACCGCGAATTGTGGATCCAGTTGCTTGGCCAGTCCCCACGCAAGGCTATTCAACACATCGAGCAAATGGCCCATATCCGCCTCTTCCTGGATCGGGGCGGACATATGCAGGGACTCCACATTCAGCACCTGGGCCTTGGCTTGAAAGCGGGTACCGGTGGTCGAAAAGGACCCTACGATGAGGTAGTCCACATCCAGCGTCTGCGCCAGGCGAATGGCGCTGGCGCGTGAAGGCTGAAAGGTAGAGGGCAGCCCCAGGTGGTCGAGTGCATAGAGCCGGTCATCGCGGCTAATGGGCAGAAATCCGGCCGAGGCCAAACGCCGGTTCAGCACCTCAGGAATAGCTTCGCTAATCCAGTCCAGGTTCGGCTGGTCGGGGCGGTTGTCGAAAGGGAGCACGAGGATGAGCCGTCCAGGCGACCGTTCAGGCGCCGGGCTCTGCGCCCACATCCCACAGGACGCAAAAACAGCGACAACCAGCAGGAAGAGGTACCTGCGTCTTCTCTTGAGGAAAAGATGCCAGGTCTGTCGTTCCTTCTTAAACAGCAGAAGGGAAAATGCTGGATGCCGGGGGAGCACCTTACAAGTATAGTTCCGGGGGTACAGTTCCGGGGATTATCGTTCTCTGCTCGTAACCACATCTTCCGTTGTATGCAAGTTCGCCACCTGGGGGCGATTGAAGTGCAGCACGGCGGCCCATTCGCCCTGGCGATCGTCGCGCCAGACGACGCTGCCACCCAGAAGGTGAGCGATCGCGCCCGGCGCCAGATCGCGATGGAAATCGAAGAAACGGGTGTCCAGGGCCTCGTTGCGTGCACCCAGGTCAAGCATCAGGTGGGGAGGATCGTATTTGGTTGAGAAAGCGAAGCCGACGCTGAAGTTCTGGGGGGAGGCAGCTGCCTTCTGGATCTCGTCCAGGGAGAAATTCGGCCACGGTTACCACCGCCAGCGGCTTCTTCACGTAGCCCAGCTCCGGCTTGGTGAGTTCATCGCTGGCCGGCCAAGCGGTCAGGATGGTGCTACCCGGAAAGCGGGTCACAATCTGCCGGATCGCCTGTTGGTGCAGACGGATCACGTCGGCGTAGTCCAGGTTGTCTTCGGGCGCGAACTTGTACGGCGGGTTGACGAACAATCCGATCAGAAAAGCGGCCGCGGTCAGCAGCCCCAGTCCCCACCAATAGGGCACCCGGCGGTAAAAGGTGGAGACGCACAGCAGCAGAATCAGCGGATAAAGGGGGAGCAGATAGCGGGTAAGCAGGGCGCCCCCAATCACGGAAAAGAAGAGGATATTAGCCGCCATGACGACATACAGAATGGCCTGATCCGGCGGCGAGATACGCGGCCGCTCGGTTCCGTCCCGCTCCCGCAAGGGCAGCAGGAGCATGGCCCCCAGCATGCACAGCACGGGTACGAACATGTTCATGTGCGCAGTGAGTTGCAGAATGCGATGCGCCAGGGCCAATAGGATACGCAGCGGCGAGAGCGTGGAGGTAGCGTTGTAGCGCAGGAATTCCGGATTACCCAGCAGATACCCGGTGCGGTGGCGATAGTAGGCATACCAGGCCATCAAGGGGAGGACTGGGGTAAGTAAGACCAGTCCTGCGCGCAGGTGGGCTCGTCGCTGGGGGCTGCTGCGCAGGCATAGATATAGCTCCCACAGCGCGATCGCCAGGGGTGTAACAATCGCTGTTTCTTTACACCAGGTGGCTACGGCAAAGCAGGCTGCTGCCGCCCAGAGCATGCGGGGCCTTCGTTGGCCGTCAAAGACAAAGGCCAGACCCCACAAGGTAGGGGCGGCAGCGAACATGTCGGCGTGCGCCAGCGTGCTTTGGGCAAACCAGACGGGGTAGATCGCGGTCAGCACCGTGGTGGTCGCCGCCACCCATGGGCGGCCATTGAGCAGGATGGCGAGGCGGTAGACAGCGAGCAGCGCAATCGCGGTGATCAGGCACATGGCGGTGCGGGTAACGGCTGGCGTGAATCCCGACTTCCACCACAGCGCGAGATAAAGGGAGGGAAGGGGTGGATGGGCATTCGCCAGGGTGGTCGTCGGAATCACGTCGCCGGTGCGAAAGAAGTCATAGGCTGCGGGGATGTAGTATCCCGCTTCGTCCCAGTAGTAAGGCAGGCGCAGCAGGGTCAGGTGCGCGAGGTAGACGCCTACGAAGAGCAGGGGAAAGATGAATCTGAGGGGCAGTGGACGGTCGAGCGGTGTTGGCTGGGGAAGTACGGCCACGAGTCCCTCCTCCTCTTCCCGGCAAACATTGGTTTAGTGAACTGGGCCTTGCGGCATGATCGGGGGCCGTGGTTCGAGGGAGATGGCGCCGAAGGTGTGCTCATATTGGAGCAGGTTCTGCTCCAGCACATTGCACAGTGCCTTGGCCTGTTGCGGGCTGAGGTAAACGGTTTGGAAGGTGTTGATGGTGATCTGTTCGGCTGTTTCCTGATAGGCGGTGCCGAAGGTGAGTCGGAAATCCCAGACGCTCTTTTGCACCTGAACGCTGTTGGCATAGCCCTCACGGTAGTCGGGCGTGCGCTCCAGAATGACGTTCGGTTGTGAAATGTCTTGGCTCATGAGCTATAGACTAGAACATTTTCACGAGTTGCCGGAGTTGAGCAGGGGAAAACCAACCTGCGGTTTGTTTCCCGGTTCTCGCGAAAAGAGAATGGAGCTTTGCAGGCTGCGTTAGCAGACTGACTCCTGCCGGCTTTTGAGCCGCCATGCCTTACCCCTTACCGGCTTCGGCGGAAGATAAGCGACGCATTCGTCCCCCCAAAGCCAAAGGAGTTGGTCATGGCATACTCCATCGTTGCCGGGACTCCCTTGTCCTTGACCAGGCAAAAACCGCAAGCCTCATCGATAACCTGAAGGTTCGTCATGGGTGGAGCAATCTGATCCCGAAGCGCCAGCACTGTAATTCCGGCTTCCAGACTGCCCGCCCCGCCAAGCAGGTGCCCGGTCATCGACTTGGTCGAGCTCACCAGCAGGCTTTTCGCCGACTCGCCGAAGGTTTCGCAAATCGCCCTGGCTTCGGCACGGTCGCCGAGAGGCGTAGAAGTAGCATGCGCGTTCAGATACCCGATGGCGCTGGGCTCCACCTCGGCATCCTGCAGAGCCAATTGCATCACCCGGCGGACGCCCCGGCCATCCTCAGGAGGAGCATTGGTGTGGTAGGCATCACTATTGGCGGCGTAGCCCACCAGTTCGGCAAGAATGGTGGCTCCGCGTTTGACGGCGTGCTCGTATTCTTCCAGGATCAGAACCCCGGCGCCTTCACCGACCACGAAGCCATCGCGGCCTTCATCCCATGGTCGCGAGGCGGTCCCTGGATCATCATTGCGCGTGGACAGAGCCCGCATGGCCGCGAAGCCCGCAACCGAAAGCGGAGTGACCGCAGCCTCGCTTCCGCCGCAAATCATCACATCCGCGTCGCCGCGCTGAATCACGCGGAAAGATTCGCCGACGGCATGCGCGCCCGTGGTGCAGGCGGTGGCGGAGGTGAGATTGGGCCCGGTCGCCCCATAGCGAATCGAGATCTGGCCGGCGGCAAGATTGGCAATGGTGGCGGTGATGAAAAAGGGAGATACCCGGCCGGGGCCGGCGCTGAGCAGCTTGCTGTGCTCCCGCTCGATCACTTCGAAGGCGCCGATGCCGCTGCCAACGTACACCCCGACCTTGCCCGCATCTTCCAAGGCCATGTCCAGGCCGGCCTGCTCTACGGCGAACTCCGACGCCGCCAGGGCAAACTGGATAAAACGGCCCATCTTCTTGATTTCTTTGCGCTCAACGAAGTCTTCGGGGTTGAAATTCTTGACTTCGCCGGCAATTCTGCAGCTGAAGCCCGAGGCATCAAAAAGCGTGATCGCACCGATGCCCGACTCACCCTGAAGCAGGGCCTTCCAGGTAGGTTCGGTTCCTATGCCCACCGGGCTTACCAAACCGACCCCGGTCACCACCACACGACGCTGCTGAATGATCATCCTAATAAGGGCGCAGCTTTCTGTCCCTGACGCTTCATCATCCTTTTATGGTATTACATGTCCACTCCCCAGCCACCTGCGCACCCATGCAAACGGAAAAGTTGACTTGGCCCTGGTCGATGCCCAGCTTGGCGATAGTGAACCGACGGTTTGCCTGATCGAGCAGGGTGTTCGTGAGCATTCCCCGTCGCTACTGTGGATCCACCTCGATCGCGCCTACGACTTCCTGAATAACGACGAGCGATACCGCTCGATCATCCAACGGATAGGACCGCTCCGTCTTGATCCATCAAATTTCCATCGACAAAGCGCCTATGGTCCTTTGAGTTATCCCGGCTTGCTCGGTCCCCTGCAAAGTGAAATAAAAAGTGGCTCCCTGGTCGGGCTTCGCCTCGGCCCAGATAGTTGCTCCGTGCTTGTGAATGATCCGCTGCACGGTGGCCAATCCGATTCCGGTTCCTTCAAACTCCGATTCCGTGTGGAAACGCTGGAATACGCCGAACAGGTTCTCTGCAGACCTCATATCGAAGCCGGCGCCGTTATCGCGGACGAAGAGGATGGGCGGTCTCCCCGGATGCTGGATGCTGTCAACTTCGATTACGGTGCGGGGCCGGCCACGGGAGTACTTCAGAGCGTTGCCTAATAGGTTTTGAAAAACCTGGGACAACAAAATCGGGTCGCAGTCTATCGTGGGCAGCTTTGCAATACGCCATTCCACATCGCGTCCTTCGCATTCCGGCTGCAGCATCGAGATCACCTCATCGACGATGGGATTGAGATCGCTTTGGCGTAGCCGCAAGGATTCGCGCCCCAGCTTCGCCAGGCTGAGCAAACTATCCACCAGCAGCCCTGCGTGGATAGCTGCGTTTTGGATGCGCTGCAAAAGCTCTTTCGCTTCACTCGCCATCGTAGGACCAAAATCGACCATGAGAAGCCTGCAGAAACCGCCGATGTGGCGCAGTGGTGCGCGCAGATCGTGGGAAACGGAGTACGAAAAAGACTCCAGCTCCTGGTTGGCGGTTCGGAGTTGGGCGGTGCGCTCGATCACGCGCTGCTCCAATTCCTGGTTGAGAGCAAGCACTTGCGCCTCCGCCCATTTGCGCTCAGTGATGTCGCGGACATGGCACTGAATCATCTCACGGCCCTCGGCTTGATACGCGTTGCCGACAAACTCCACCCCAATTGTGCGCCCGCTGCTCGTTTCAAGCGCCAGATGCTCATAGCGTACGTATCTGTTCTTTTGCAGTCGTTCGAGCATGACTGGATTCGACTCAATGCCTTTGAACGGGCTCAACTCCTCCACGGTTTTGCCCACCATTTCGCTGTGGGCGCAACCCAGCAATTCGGTCAGGAAAGGGTTGACATCACGGATGCGGCCGGTTTCGGCGTCCAGAATCAAGATGCCGTCCAACGACGTCTCGAACAAACGACGATAACCCTTTTCAGACGCGCGGATCACCTGCACGCTCCTCGCCTCTGCTTGCTCCGTCCGTGTCTCCGCCTGCCCCGTCCGTGTCTCCGCCTGCTCCGTCCGCAGGGACGACTCCCGGTGCAGCAGCCGGACCTCGAGCAAGTTGTGAACGCGTAACAATACCTCCGGTAGGTGGAGCGGTTTGGAGACAAAATCCTTCGCCCCGGCCTGCAGCGCCCGCAGCTTTTCGGCCGGGTGAGCAGTGAACACCAGCACCGAAAGATAGCCTTCGGTTTCGATCGCCTTGAGCTGCTCCATTACCTGGAATCCATCCATCTCCGGCATGCGAAGGTCGAGCAGGATCAGCGCATAACGGTTTTTGCCCTGCAAGTCGCAGACCTCGTGCGGGTCCATCGTGGATGCGATGGAAAGAAAGCCGGCGCCGCGCAGCGCTTGCTCCACAAGAGAAACGTCGGCATGTTGATCGTCAACAATCAAGATGCTGGCATTGAGAATGTCCGCTTCACTGATCATGGTAGTTGCTCTCCAAGCTTTCGTTTCTCTGCAAACTCCAGCGCCCGGTTGAGCATGTCCGTGAAGTCCTGGATTTTGATCGGTTTGGTGAGATAGCCAAAGAACCCCACTTCCAGGCCCCTGGCAAGGTCGTGCGGCATGGCGTTGGCGCTCAGGGCAATGACAGGAATGTGCGCCGTAGCCGGGTCTTCGCGCAGCCTTTTCAAGGCTGTGATACCGCTGATGCCGGGCAGGTTGATATCCATCAGGATCACCTGCGGCTGGTGCACACGGGCCAGCTCAATGCCCAGGGTTCCGTTAATCGCGCTCAGCAGTTGCATGTCCGTGCGCCGCGCGATGAGTTGCTCCACCAATAACAGGTTCGCCGGATTGTCCTCGACATAGAGCAACGTGCGCAGCGGTTTGGCGCACGTTGCTTCGGGTTTGGGCGCGGGCGGGTCTTCGTCGTCTCGCGTAGCGAGCTCGGGCGGCTGAGCGGCCGGCAGATCGCAGCAGAACGCGCTGCCGGCTCCGACCGTGCTGGACACCTCGAGACTCCCGTCCATCAGCTCGACCAATCGCTTGGTCACCACCAGACCTATACCCGTGCCCACCACGCCGCTGGCATCCTGGCCCAGGCGGTTGAACGGCTGGAAGAGTTGCGCCAGCTTCTCCGGTGACAATCCCTCGCCAGTGTCTCTGACGCAGAAGCGCGCCCGTCCCGGGTTGCTCACCGGGCAATCCACCACCACCGTTCCTTCCTTCTTGTTGTATTTAATCGCGTTGGTAAGCAGGTTGATCACAATCTGCTTCAGTCGTGTGCGATCCGCCCAGACGTAAACGGGGTCTTCGAATCGGGGAAAGGTCATACGGATGCCGGACTGCCCTGCCCGTGGCTCCATCATGGTCTTGCATTCCAATAGGATCTCGGATAGCGACACCGCCGCCATCGGTGGCAATGCCGACCCGGACTCGATCGCCGCCAGATCAAGGATTTCGTCGATGAGCTTCAACAGATACCATCCCGCCTGCAGAATCTGGGCAATACTTTCCGCCTGGGCGACCGTCGGCCCCGGGGATGCTGATTCCATCAGTTGAGCAAAGCCGAGAATCGCATTGAGCGGACTGCGCAGCTCGTGGCTCATGCTGGAGAGGAAATCCGACTTGGCGAGGTTGGCTTTTTCCGCGGCGGTTCGAGCGCCCTCCAGCTCCACGTTCGTTTCCTGTAGCGCTCGCTCAATGCGTTGGCGTTCCAGCTCGACCTCTTTGCCTGCCGTGTTATCCGTACCGATTAACAGGTAGCCGATGATTCCGCCTTGATCGTCGCGCAGCGCCGTGACCGACACGACGGCCGGAAAGCGGCTGCCATCCTTGCGGATATAGGTCAATTCGTAGATGTCTTCGATCCCGCGCGAAGCCTTGAAAACCAAGGCCTCGAATCCTGGACGGATCGCGGTGCCCAGCTCCAGACTCAACGTCTTGGCGCGCACGATCACCTCCTGTGGATCGGAGATATCGGCTGGAGTGATCTTGTTGACAACGTCTGCGACCGCGTAGCCCAGCATGCGTTCCGCGCCGACGTTGAACAATTGAATGACGCCCCTCTCGTCTGCGGCGATAATCGAGAAATTGGCGCTACTGAAGATGGCGTCCTGTAACGCCCCCACCTTCATCAGAAGCTCACGGCTACGGATCTCGGCGGCAACCCCCGCTGCGAGTGGATCACCGTTAACGACGCCGGTTTGGACCATATCCGTTCTGCCCTTCAGCACCGGCAGCGTCCGATATGCATAATCAGCCGGGTGACGTCTTACCAGATTTATGGGCGCAAGGGCCTGGCCGTTTGCGCGGGGGACAGACAAAATGTTCTTGGTTGCATGCTGAGGCTCAGGCTTGAGCCCCTCAGAGAAGTGGCGGAGACGATCTGCTTATACTCCAGGCGGAAGAAATACTCTCCGCCCGCTTCGGCCTTGAATAGAGCGCGGGGGTTAATCTCGCCGGATTCCAGTGTTAACTCGTGGTATCCGGGGAACACTTGGAATGTGACGTCTTTGTGTGAGGCCAGCGAACCGATTTTCTTCCCATCGACAGACAGCGAAACCCCAATCACAAGCCTGTCTTTGCGGCAGACGTGGACTGTGGCGACTTTGCTCGCGTCGATGCACTGCGCCACGCCCAGCAAAGGTGAGAGAAGATAGACTACGGTGAGAATGCGCGTGAGCAATGGTTGAACGCCCCCCTGCGGCCAATGGCTCATCAGATATATCGGCACTTCCTGCGCGATAATTAGGGTTTAGCGAAAAAACAGTGCCGCTTGACGTCCGGGTTCGCCCCAGGCGCCAGGATCCACCCCGCTATCTGCGACTTACACCCAAGCCTCGCGGCCCCGCTGGACTCAGTGCCTCGGCTCGCCGATATTCCCACGGCACCGGCCTGTAGTGGGTGCGCACCAACCGGATGGCCCAACCGTGGTCCCGTGCAGCTAGCTGGAATAAACCCTTGGGCTCACGTGTTTTCTTCACGCGGGTTGCAGAGACGCTTGCTACCAAAGGTCTCCCTGACCGCTTGCACACCAGGGGAGTACGGGTGATCTTTAATTCCTTAATCTTTGTTGTCTTCTTTTTCGTCGTGCTTATTCTGCACGCGATGCCCTTCTCGTGGAGGACGAAGAAAATAAACCTCCTTATCGCCAGCTACATCTTCTATGCGGCATGGAATCCTCCCTTTGTGATCCTGCTCTGGCTATCGACTGTGGTCGACTGGTTTGCTGCGCGCGGACTGGCGCAGGCAGACGACCCATGGAAGCGCCGGGCCTGGATGCTGCTTTCCGTGGTCGTCAGCCTGGGACTCCTCTGCTACTTCAAATACGGCCACTTCCTGCTCGAGAACTTCGCTCACCTGGCAACGCTGGCAGGGTTCAAATACGCCCCTCCACCATCGAGTATTGTCCTGCCCGTCGGCATCTCGTTCTACACCTTCGCCACCATGTCCTACACCCTGGACATTTACCTGCGCCGAGCGACGCTGGCCCGCAGCTTCCTGGATTACGCCCTCTTTGTTACGTTCTTTCCTCATCTGGTGGCCGGACCCATCATGCGGCCCACCGAACTGGTCCCGCAATTTGAGGTCCCCCACAAGGCAACACCGCATCAGCTGCGCTTCGGCTTAGCCTTGATGACCCTGGGTCTGTTTGAGAAAGCAGTGCTGGCCGATGGCTTCCTGGCCCCGGTGGTGGAGAAGGTCTACGACGGCAAGGCCATCCCCGGCTTTGTCGATTCCTGGGTTGCGACGCTGGCCTTCAGTGGACAAATCTTCTGCGACTTTGCCGGCTACTCGATCACCGCAATCGGTGCGGCCCTTTGTTTGGGCTTTGCTCTCTCTGACAACTTCCGCTTTCCGTACGCGGCCGTCGGTTTCACTGACTTCTGGCGCCGGTGGCACATTACTCTTTCCGCCTGGCTGCGCGACTACGTGTATATTCCCCTCGGCGGCAACCGCCACGGTGACGTGAGGACCTACTTATCCCTGATGGCCACCATGCTCATCGGTGGGCTGTGGCACGGCGCGAGTTGGACCTTCGTAGTCTGGGGCGGGCTGCACGGCCTCTATCTCGCAGTTGAGAGATGGCTGCGCAGGCAATTCTCGGGGTATCGGCCGGGACGCACCGTGGCTGTGATATTTGGACTCTTAACCTTTGTCCTGGTCAATATCGCGTGGGTCTTCTTTCGGGCAAAGACCTTTCACCAGGCCACCCAGATCCTCGGCGGCATGTTCGGCATCAACGCGCATGTCGAACCGGTGCTGGCTGCTGTCTACCTTCTCACCACAACAGTCATCATCGCCGGCCTGGTGTTTGCGCACTGTGGGATGCGCAACCAGACGCTGGAGGCGGCCATCGCGCGTGCTCACCCCGCGACGCTGACCGCCTTATGGACGATCATGGCTTTCGCCGTAGTAATCCAACACGGAGACAGCAATGGCTTCATCTATTTCCAGTTCTGAAGAAATTGTCGAAGATATCAGCCGGGAAGCGCTGCCCTCCGGTTTGCGGCCTACCGCAGCTGACCGTCCAGGCATCGCGCAGCCGGTGCCGGAACGCGACATCCCCGCGCAGCCGTGGCGCGCGATTGCTCGCAACGTTACCATCCTCGTGATCCTATTTACGTGCCTATGGGAGTGGAGGCTGCGTACGCTTGAGTTGATCCCGGGCGATCTTGGCGCCAACTATGATGCCTGGGCTGAGCTCCGCAGACAGGTGGATAAGCGCGATGTGTCCGTAGTCATCATCGGCGACTCGCGCATCCTGTTCGACACCGACCTGGATCGCGCCGCGCAACTCACCGGCATTCGCCCGCTGCAACTGGCGATTGCGGGTGGGAGTGGGCTGCCCATCCTCGAAGACATTGCCGGGGACCCTCACTTCAAGGGCCTGGCCATCGTGGGCATGGCCGAACTGGCGTACTTCGACACCCAGTTTGCGACCGTACGGCCGCAGAAGGCACTTGCGTTGAGCCAGTGGGAATCGCCATCCAAACGTGGATCTTTCCTGATCCAGCAATTCATCTCTCCTGCTTTCGCTATGTTCGACGATAACTATCAACTGAGCACACTGGTCTTCCGTCTTGATCGCGACTGGCGGCCTGGAGTGATCGGCCCTCGCGATGACGTTTGGAAGGCGCAGGAGACGACCTCCGGCGGCCAAACCTGGATCTGGCGCAGACTCGAACACGATCGACGCATGAGCGAACACACGCGAAACGTCTGGCATCAACTCTTTACGCCCAAGCCGCTCGACGACAAGAGCATCGAAGGCATTCTTGTCAGAACAAAAATCGCGGTCGATAAGATTCGTGCGCGCGGCGGTGACGTGGTCTTCGTGCGCCCGCCCTCAGCGCCCGATTTGCGGGTGATCGAGGACAAGCACCTACCCCGTGCCAAGGGATGGGACGCCTTACTTACCTACACTCACACCAACGGTATTCACTTTGACGATCTCCCCGCCGCGCAGAACCTCATTCTGCCCGAAAGCTCTCATCTCAGCCGCGCCTGCGCCACGGTGTTTACCGACGCGTACGTACGCAGTCTGTCTGACCAGACAGTGCTGCTGCACCTTATACCCAACTCGGCGCCACGGCTCTCTGCCCGGAACTGCGTTCAACCGTCAGTAGCCGGCTTGAACTAGAAAGCGGCATCGCGCGTGGGCCGGTGCGACAGATCGCGGACCGGCCCAAGCGGGTGCGGCGACTCAGTGGATGGAAATACTCTTTGCCGGTTGAAATACTACGGGCCTGGAAGCGATGTAGCAGCTCGCACAATGAACTCCGCGACTCTTAACGGCCACCATCCTTTGTATTCGTACTCGGGGTCGCCTGCAGGCTCGCTTGAGAACTACCCGCTAACGCCGCATTGACAATTACATCAGCGACCTTCGACGGCTGAGCGAGCATAATGACGTGGCTGGAGGGGACCGTGGTTGTTGTCGCTCCGATCTTCTTTGCCTGAGCTGCTTCAAGATCGGGTGAAATTGCCCGGTCATTTGCGGCAATCATGTACCACGACGGTTTCGACTTCCAGGCTGGAATCGTGACCTCTCCCTTCATTGCAGCAACGCTTGTTGGCACCTGCGTTGCGGTTAGAACTTCAATTTCTTTGGCGGAAAGGTCTTGCGCGAAATCCTCAGCAATCCCCTTGGATGTCAGTTTGAGGAAACCACTCTTGTCGGGACGTAGTTCTGAGCCGATAGGTGTCGGAACGCTTGTAATAAGACCAAAAGCGGACTCTCCCTTATCTGGAGCCACGGCCGAAACGTAGACGAGTCCGGCCACCTTAGGATCGTTCCCAGCTTCGGTGATGACAGCTCCACCGTACGAGTGGCCGACGAGCAATACCGGCCCATCCGCGAGAGCAATGGCCCGCTGCGTTGCTGAAACGTCGTCTGCAAACGATGTTAGGGGGATCTGAACCGCAACAACACGCAGGCCCTTCGCCTCCAACAATGGAATGACCTTCGACCAGCTCGAGCCGTCTGCCCATGCCCCGTGAATCAGGAGTACGGTTTTTACCCCTGCAGTGGTCTGTGCTTGTCCGTTCGCTTTAGCGGCAGGAACCATGATCGCGAGCAGTGTGAGACACGTCGCCACCACAGTCTTAAAAGACTGGAATGCTTGCATTGTTTTTCTCCTTTAGGTAGGGAAGATCCGTACAAGACCCTAGGTTGTTCTCTCTGAAGCCGTACGGACTGAGCGAATGCGGACAAACACAAATTCTTGTGGCATTCTCACATTCGCTATCCTGTTACGTCTGAGCCTAGTTTTGTACCAGGGGAAGCATCTAGGCAAAAACCATCAAAAGCTGGCCATTCCTGCTGGAAACGTCAAAGGTGCTGGCGGATAGAAGGTCCGCAGGCAGGGTATCCGATTCCAAAGGCCAGGAGATATTGAGAGTCGACCTTACGCGGGTAAGGATCGCGCTTCGACTAACATCTGCACGGGCAGCATCGAGCGGTACGAATCACCCTCGATTCGTGCTGTCTTGCGGCTTACCCTCACGTGCTGCCGTCGTCGCCCCCAATGAGGGTGCTTGCTTCCTGTAGCGACGCCACTCACCAGGACTCTGCTTCAAGAGTCGCTTAAACGATTTATTCAGGGCAGATTGATCCGCGAAACCGCAACGGACTGCGATGTTAGCGAGTGGAAGATCTGAATGTAGGAGGTATGTCTTTGCAAGATCGACTCGACGTTGGATGAGCCAACGATAAGGGGGCTGTCCAAAAGTCTTTTGGAACGCGCGGGCAAAATGACTAACAGATAACTCACATTCGGCAGCTACGGAATGGAGAGAAGTTCCACCCTGCAAGTTCGCTTCTAAAAACTCCGTAGCTCGACGAATTTGCCATGGAGCCAATCCACCCCGGATGGAGGTCTCTTTTGTGAGGCCCTTGCCATAACGATGTACGGCATGCGCGAGGATCCCAAGTCCCAGCTGATCTACGAATAATTGAGAGGAAGCGTGGGGATTTCTTAACGCGGGCAAAAGCGCGAGGCCTAACGAATGAAGGGTTTCGTCAGCATCCTTTCTGCCCCACCAGAGATGGCCAATCGGCTCCAGCCGGTTGTCATAGCAGAATCCGTTCAATGTCTTACGAGGTATGTAGAACTGGAGAAAATTGTAAGGCTCCGGAAGGTACAGAACCGGCGGCTTTTCGAGGTCGAAAATGCAGGCCGAGCCGGGGGAGAGTTTCCCTTCCGCGACCAGCCGTCTGCGAACCCATAGGGAGCCGTTGTCGGTCTCTCGCAGGTGAAGATGTATTGAGAATGCCTCTTCATCAGGGATGGGCAAGGGAAGCTCAGGCATACCGTCAGAACGGAGTTCAGTGATCGCAACTTGAACCTGGTTGGCTATCGAAACCGCCAACATTGGAACAGATGATAGGTGGAAGCGTGTCCCGAATTGCGCGCCGTATGCACCTGGTTGGCTGGTCACGATCGCAACTCCTGGTATGGACGAGTGTCTCCCAGGCTAGAACGGCTTCGGCCGCTGTGGCTGCGAGTCGTGCTCCGTCGCCATATCCCCGGCGTTAACCCATGAATTCTTTTGAAGGCGCGGTTGAGTGCAGATTGATCCGCAAACCCACACCGAGCTGCGATGTCGGCGAGGGGCAGGCGGGAATTCGTCATAAGCCCTCTGGCCTTATCCACACGCCGTTCCATCAACCACTTATAAGGTGGCTTGTGAAAGGTTTGTCCGAAGGCCCGAGCAAAGTGGCTTACTGACAATTCGCATGCTTCTGCAACCTGCTGGAGGGCAATTTTGCCGTCCAGATGAGCCTCCAGTAGCTCTGTTGCTCTTCGCATCTGCAGAGAAGAGAGTCCACCTCGAAATTGCGGGGCCGAAATTGTTACGCCGCCATACGAGCAGGCAAAGTGGCAGTGCAAGGCATGCAAGACATGGTCCAGGAAGATCTTCGAGGTGTGGTGAGGTTGCTCCAGCGAAGAGAGGAGGGTCTGCCCGAGGAGGTGGAAAACATGATCACGTGCCCCATGCGGCCAAACCAACTGCTTCACTGGTGACGCTTGGTGGGCATAGGCAACTTCATCGAGCGCAGCTTGAGTGACATACAGCACCAATGCGTCGAAGGGATTTGGGAGCAGGACTGATGGTTCCTCTCGTAAGTCGATTGCACTCGCGCCCCCAATGGGGTAACAGCCACTCGATACCTTTTTCTTGCCAAGAAATTGCTCGATAAAGGGTATGGCTTTGAGTTGCACCACCATGATGTAGCCGCGCTCACCAACGACCGCCCGTGCAACTTCTGGAAGCCCTTCGCTGCTCTGAAATCTCCCAAACGAAAACGAGGCAGGTTCGGATAGCCTTACCTGCGCCGTGGGCGAATCCTTGAGGTACATGGTTTCTGCGAGTTGGTTCCAGATCGTGGGGATTTGGGTGGACATATCGTACGCGAACCTAACCTTCGTAGAAAATGCGCACCACCACACAGCCCCCGACCAAAATACCTCCTGGTGAGGCCGTTTGGGCGTCGACTGGGCGCGGGAGAGCCCAGCCGGCCGGATCGTGCCGAGGCTGTCAGCATCGCTTACAAGCCAATTGGGATTCAGATGACGCCCAAAGACCGAAGAGCGCAACTTATTTTGCGGCCTCTGTCAATATCCATTCGATCTTTGCGTCCAGATCTCGCGCCACGGCGAGAGCTTCGTCATTCCCATACGAAGCGAGATAGGAGGCCATTCTGTCATAGGAGATCCGCACGCTATCTGGGCGCTCCTCAATAAGGATGGTTACCGGCGCATACGAGCCGGCGTCAGGAACATGTTTCACCATTTCCTTCATGATCAATGGGTTCCCCGCAACAATGCGTAGAATTCTCGGCGTCCCGGCGCCACTCTCTTTCCTGAGAATCTCACCGAGGTCGAACCGTATAAACTCCATGATGCCGTTCGGTTGAGTCACCGGGTCCACGACTTTTTTCATTTCAGCTTCATTTTGGGCCGCTGAGAGGCTCTTGCGAAATGCAGCCATATCCGGATGGCCGATCTGCTTGTCGATTCGGGCAACCACGGTGTCAAAGGGCTGGGTCGTAACTACACTGACTCGCTGGACTTGAACCTCTCGAATGCTCATAGGCTTTGCTTCTCCTTTTCCTGTTGTTGTCTGACCTGACATTGCACAGTGGCTAAGCCAGGAGCAAGGCGGAAAGCAACGTGCAACGAAGCTTCTGGCGAAAGCGCAGTTGGCCCCCGCGTGCAGGATGGTCGATCATCGCTTCGTTAATGACATTGAATCCTGGAGTCAGGAGAGACTGTGCGCAGGCAGAGTAGGTCACCCCGCCGATCAGCACGATGGGAGTGCTTTTGTCGATTGCGAACTTCTGCAATCGATCAATCAGACGGGGCACGGACGCCCGCAACAGGGCAAGCTTTTGCGAAGAGGATGCCCGGTCCGGCATCGGCTCCTCGCTGGCGTCAATGAGAAAGTATCCTTCGCGCATGAAACGCGCAAGCAGCTCGGGCTTGCGGCTACGTATTCCTTCAGCAGAACTCCCAGGTGAGAAGCCATTCTCTGTGAACCCCACTTCGGAACCGTAGAGGGTCTTCATCATCTCAAGGAATAGAGTGTCACCCTCCCGTAAATCCTCGAAGTAGAAGAGGCGGTTGAATCGAAACGCCGGGGGAGCCTCCGCGATGAAGAGTATTCTTACAGTCGCGGGTTTGTATCGAAGAGTTGCTTCAGCGAATGCAGTTTTTGTGGCATCGCTCCCACCTCCTTTGACTTCCCGGTCAGTATCGATCGTCTTCATCCCCCTTTCACATTACGACGGGTTCGCTGTGTCTTGGCCTTTACCTCTGCAGCTCGATCTCCGGTGATCAGAAATCGCAATGGAAGATCCGCCCCCTTCTGAATTCCAATCCTTGGCGTTACGACGACGCGCGCTACAGGGTAGCCATCGTCTACCATCTGCAATGTCGAGCCCTTCCGGGTGACGTCCACTCCGTTGTGAAGCTCACGGGTGATGCCCAACGCCAGGCACAGTCGACCTGGACCACCGCTGATGCGAGATGCGCTCGATGCTTCGGGTAAGCCTCTCAGCCTGGCCATCGTCTTTACCCCTTCCAGAGGCTCGATCGCGCGAAAGAGCACGCCACCGGGCTCACCCGCCGGCAAGCAGGAAACATTCAGGCAGTAGTACATGCCGTACACCAGGTAGACATAGGCGACCCCGGGGGGGCCGAACAAGACCCTATTCCGCTCGGTCTGGCCGATGAAGGTGTGGGAGGCGGGGTCATTCAGACCGAGGTAAGCCTCAACCTCAACGATCCGGCCGCTTAGCCATTCGCCCTTGTAATTGTGCTTCAGTACTTTTCCCAAGAGCTCACGAGCGACCACCTCCGGAGAGCGGTCAAAGAAAGCCCTTCCCATCTGCCTGCGACTGCCACGCACCTTAGCGGTCACCCCTGATCCTCTGCGATCACTCATCAGCTCCTTTACTTCGATCCAACCGGGGGCGTCTTTGGTCGCTTGTTCCACCCGTGAAATCGCGATTGGTCGTTCGCGTTCCATGCCTCGCGGAGCCCCGGAGCGCTCAGATCCCAGTCAGGCCGAATCTCGCTGGTGACGCTGCGCAGGTCGTGCCAGAGATCGGTGATTGCGGGGCGGCCCCAGAACCAATAGCCGTTGTAGATGCGGTGAACGACAAGACCCGGCTTGAGGACCAGCGTGTGCGGAATCATCGGATTGTTCTCTGGATCGGTGTACTCCTGGATGTCGAGGTCTTTCTGCACTATTCGTCCAGGATCGGACAGAAACGGCCACTGGGCGCCGACGGACGCGCGGAACTCCTGTAGTGTGTGATGGTCGTCGGTGGCGATCGTAGCGATCTGCGCGTAGCCCACAGCGATTTTTGGATAGAACGAGGCCAGTTCCAGATGCTGCTGGTGCTCCTTCGGACAATAATGGCCGCGGGCGAGCGTGAGGATCAGTGGGTCATCTCCCTGTATTTCGCTGAGCTTGCGCAGAGTGCTCGTGTGGTCGGGAAGCTGGTAGTCGGGGAAAGTGCTTCCCGGAACGATGTCAGAACGCATATGTCCACTCCTTCAACCAAGACGGGTTTCAGTAGTTGCCAAACTGTTTAGATCATAGCTGTGCGCAGCGCGTTCTTTGCACGTGACAGTCTTGATTTGACCGCCGGAACCGTGATGCCGAGAGATTGCGCGATCTCCCGCAAGGAGTGCTCTTTTGTCTCCTGGAGGTGGATGACCTCGCGATAGATCGGTGGCAGCCGGTGGATGGCTTTCCGCAACAATTTATGTCTCTCTCCTCGGACGTAGTGGCTCTCAGGGTCGCCCATAGGGGACTGCGGCTCCCGGATCACGAAGTTTCCCACAGGGCCGCCGTCGATCGGAATCTCGTGGCAAGTTCGCTTCTTGCGCAAGGCCATAAGCGCGGAGTTGATCGCAATCCGCGTAAGCCAGGTGGAGAAACTGGATCTCCCCTCGAAATTCTTCAAATGCGTGAACGCGTTCAGGAAGGCTTCCTGGAGTGCGTCCTCAGCATCCTGGCGATTTTTGGTGATTCGATAAGTGGTTTGAAAGACTCTGTTCGCATGGCGTTGACTGAGTTCGACAAACGCGTCCATCTCTCCAGATTTAGCTCTGGCCGCCAACGTCTCATCGCTCATCTCCGTCGGGCTGTAATCAATATCAACAATATTTACCGCCGGCATCGGTAGATTCATAATGACCTCTTGTGTGATTGGTCTCTTCTAGGTGATTCTCAAGACACCTTTTATCTGTGCCATTACCCCACAAGCATGAAGGCAAATCTATTAGACGATGGTATCGGCAACACCTTGGTATCACGGGCGTTCCATGACGTTACATTTCTAGCCGTGGCGTAAAAAGTCACATCTGAGAGTCCTTGTGAGGGGCGAAGTCGAACGGCGACCTGCCGTTTTTCTTCCGGTTCGCATCGCAAACCCTTTCAGAGGCTAGACGGCAATCTGAACCGAACGTGGTGCGAGGAGGGCGAGCTCGGAACGAAGCCGCGCGGCCATTCTTACCAAGTCCGCGAAAGACTCAGCTTGCATTTTCCGCATTACCTGGCCTCGGTGTGCCTTTACCGTGATCTCGCTGATGTCCAGTTCTGCACCGACCTCTTTGTTCAGAAGGCCGGACACCACCAAAGCCATGACCTGCCGCTCACGGTGGCTTAGAGACGCATAGCGATGGCGGAGCGACCGCATTCCCGCCTCGCGGTTAAGGACAATAGAGCTACGTTTGAGTCCTTGCCGGATGGCACTTAAGAGAACCTCGTCACTGAATGGGTTCATCAAGAATTCAATAGCTCCCGCCTTCATGGCTTGAACCGATGTGGGCACATCGCCGTGGCCGGTGACAAATATAACCGGCGTGTCGGGGCGTTCGGCGACGACCCTTCTTTGTAGATCAAGTCCATTGAGGTCCCGGAGAGGGACGTCAAGCACCAGGCAGTTTGGAACGAGTGGCCGGGGCCGGGCAAGGAATTCTCGAGCGAATGCGAATGTCTCAGACTGCCAGCCTTCGCAGCGAATCAACGATTCGAGGGATTCACGTACAGAGGTGTCACTGTGGACAACGGACACGATCGGCTGTGCGGGAAGTGGTTCAAGTATGTACTCAGAAAGGTCCACGACGATTGCCCTCCACCCTGCGTAGGTCGTACTTGGAATATGGAGTCGGCAATCAGGAGAAGTAAAGTCACCTAGCGACGAAACTGATCTCCGAGCATTATGCTTGAGCGAATGTTTTTCGTCATCTCGACATCGTTCACTCCACGCTCGTCTCGACGTTACTCTTACTTTATTCATCTTTATCTCTCCACAGTCACATGGACTTCGTACCACCGCTATCGTGACCTAAAGCTAAACGGACAGTTTGGAGTAATTGCTCGTCGCCAAAAGGCTTGGCTAAGAATGCGACAGCACCAGCTTGCATAGCTTGCTGACGCGAAACCTTGTTCTCGTATGCGGTGATGAAAACGATAGGAATGTCATAACCTGCGGCAGCCAACTCGCTTTGCAGCTCGAGTCCATCCATGCCCGGCATCTGAACGTCAACGATGAGACATGAGGTATCGTGCAGTTGGCCAGACTTGAGGAAAGTTTCGGCAGATTCAAAGGCAGCCGCTCGAAAGCCGAATGACTCGATGAGAAATGTGGTGGTCCGGCGGATGGACTCATCGTCGTCCACCACCGAGATCAGGCCCCTTGTCATTTCAACTCCCATTGATCCCAAGCTATTCCCGGGCGGAAAAGGAATCAATTGGATGTTGGGATATCGGGCGTCTCAAAAAGGAGTATGCGAATAAACTTTCGCTTATCGGGTTTGTCCCGAGGGACCCTTGAGCTTCTCGATCATTCTTATGAGGTCGGCAAGAGATTCCGCCTGCATTTTCTCCATTGCCCGGCTGCGCTGGACTTTCACGGTACTCTCCGCGGTTCCAAGTTGGTCCGCAATTTGTTTATTGAGCATGCCCGAGACGACCATGGAGATCACCTCCTGCTCGCGCGAAGTCAATGAGTCGAAGCGCCGTTGGAGGATGGTTACCTCTTTATCCTGTTCACGCCGGGCACGATCCCGGTCCAGTGCGATGCGAACAGCATCCAGCAGATCTTGATCGCGGAATGGCTTGGTGAGAAATTCGACGGCTCCAGCTTTCATAGCGCGGACACTCATTGGAATGTCGCCGTGGCCGGTGAGAAAGATGATCGGAATACGAGAGTCTCTCGCTGCGAGCTCGCGTTGAAAATCGAGTCCACTCAATCCAGGAAGTCTGACGTCAAGCACAAGACAACTGGGGGCGTCTGAGGGCTTCTTACGCAAGAAGGCATCTGACGAATCAAAGCTTTCCACCTGAAGACCCACGGTGCTTAAGAGAAACTTCAGTGAAGAACGTACCGATGGATCGTCATCGACGACAAAGACAATGGGAGCATCACTCATGAGGGCCCCCCGCGGGTTGCTGGCAGGGTGAAGGTAAACACAGCGCCGTGGGGAGAGTTGGGCGCAGCCCAGAGTCGGCCGCCATGACCTTCAATTAGTGAGCGGCTGATCGACAAACCCATTCCCATACCGTTCGCTTTGGTGGTAAAGAAGGGATTGAAGACGCGATCCAACTCTAAACCAAAGCCAGTGCCGGAGTCGCTTACCGCAACCAGTACGTCTCCAGATTCGTCGATGCGAGATTGCACCCCGAGTAAGCGGGGTCGATCGGTCACCGCGGCCAGGGCTTCGATGCCGTTCATGATCAGGTTCAGCAGGACCTGCTGCAACTGAACGCGATCAGCCAACACAAACGGAAGATCTGTTTTCAATTGGTGGTCAGGCAAGACTTGATTCTCATAAAGCTCACGGCCGGCCAGGACCAGCACTTCTTCAATCACTTCGTTTACATCCAATTCGCTCTTCTCCGCAGGTTCCTTCTTTATGAATGCGCGGATTCGAGCTAAAACGGTGCTCGCCCGAGTACCATCAGCAATGATTCCTGAGAGAGCCCGGCGCAGAACCTCAGGTTCAAGATTATTATTGGCGAGCAGTCTCAGGCACGCGCTGGCGTTATTGATTACCGCAGTTAGGGGTTGATTGACCTCATGAGCTATGGAGGCCGCTAGTTCGCCCATAGTGGTGAGTCGGGAAACCCGCGCAAGCTCTGCTTGCGTTGTCTGCAAGTTACGCTCGCTCGCGCGAAGCTGCTCCTCTGCCTGTTTTCTTTCACTGATATCGCGGATGAAGCCGGTAAATACTTTATGCCCGTCGCTGGTTAGTTCCCCAAACGAAACCTCCACCGGGAACTCCTGGCCATCCTTGCGTTGAGCGATAACTTCGACGCCTTGCCAGTTGACATGCCGCTTTCCAGTATCCAAATATCGTTTGAATCCGTTCTGATGCAGTTTCCGCATCATTTCCGGCATCAGCATGGTCATGGGTTTGCCGACGATCTCAACCAGGTCATAGCCAAAGATGCGGCTAGTGGCGGGATTCGCAAGCAGGATAGCGCCCGTTTCATCCATGCTGACCATTGCGTCGTTGGCTGCTTCAACAATCACGCGATGCTTTTCTTCGATACTTCTCAGATCTTCCTCGGCGTGCCTGCGGTCGACAATTTGCTTTCGCAGCTCTTCGTTGGCCGCGGCAAGTTCCGTAGTTCGTTGCGCGACGCGTCGATCGAGTTCGCTCGCGACCCGCTTCTGTTCGCTGCGGAGGCGTGCCTCCTGCAACCCGATGGATGCCTCATTCGCTGCTACGCTCAGAATGAGTCTCTCGGTTTGTTGCGGAAAATCTTCTCGCTCTGACCCTGCTACGATTACGCCAATCTCACCCTGCAGCCCTAGTCCCAAGGGCACAATCGAAATGTCTCGGTCTCCTAAAGGGTTCCGCCTCAGTGGAGGCCATTCCTGAGCGTCAGCTCCCAACCAGTTCTTAAGTACCGCGCCGATCTCATGCGGCTGGGCTGTGTATTTTTGCGACGGAGCGAACCGAACCATCTCGATCGGCGCCTGACCGGCCGTCTCCTTTCAAGCACACATAGACCAGATCCAGCTGGAGCACACGCAGCAGCGCGTCGAGCAAGGTATTTGCAATCTGGGATGGCTCACCGCCGCTCCACGTGGCGGGAAGGGTGAGGACGCTGATCAGATCATTAACGCACCGCTGAAGACGCTTGATTTCTTCTGCAGGATCTCTGGGTTGCACATCCATGTCTCAGGCCATTGCAGGCGAAATACTCCGGCCGGCTCGCCGTTGGCGAAATTCTCGCAGGAACTCATCCGGCGGTACAAAGAAAGGATTGTGCTGAAGGATGCCGCCGATGATAACCATGGGGTGAGTTCGCATGATGTCAATCACCGCGTCCCCCCCAAAACGACCGAGATGGTAAGTGCAGATGACCGCGTCGTCGTGGCGATGCCACACGTCGTTTACACGCGCCTCGAACTCAATCACGTCATCGATATGAGACCGATCTTCAACCGCCCAGTCCATGCGACAACAAATGCGGCTCAGAGGAAATCCTCCCTTGGCGTTTCCGCTGGCCAGTTGCTCAAATACCTCCAGCATCCGATCCTGATCGAAGCGGCCATCTGGAAGATAGACTTCGGTGTTGGTCCGAAGCTCGAGCTGCCCGTTTTGCTGCGCGACCGTCTGGGTTGATGCCCGCGGCAGTCAGCCGCTGCAGATGGTCCTGATGTTGCTCCGGGTTTAGGACGTGAACGGCTTTGTCACCAGATTTTAACCCGTCCTTGATGAACGGAAGCAGGACGCGATATTCTTCCTCGTCGTTGTTGAAAAACGCGCAGACGTGACGCGTTTCGCCCAGCTGTGAGCCGGCAAGGGAAATGGGTGCAGAGACGCTCTTCATGGTTGCCCTCCACTCTCGCAGGTCGGCCCTGCAAAATAGCGGCAATCAGGACAAGCTAAGTCAGCCAACGACGATACTTATCTATCCTGAGGGCAGAGTTTGCTCGGGCGAATGCACTGTTTCCGCACACCGATACTAAGGTATTGCCGATGCCATCGTCCAGTTGCTTACATGGCCCCCGCCTTGGCCAATCCAGACCGGTGCATCGAATTTGGAGCGAAAATTCGATAATCGCCAACCCTCCGTCCAGGCTCCCAAGTAAGAGCGAATCCGCTCGGGTCAGGGCGTCGACCCAGGGCCAGGGCCTTTCGGCACCGGGATCTGAGCGCCATCCCCATCCACGTGGGCTCGCATTGAGCGAATACCGACCGATACCAAGGTATTGTCGATACCTTAGTCCAATTGTTCGTCGCTTGCCCTTTTGTTGTGATTGCCTCATTGCGGCCCGATTCGATCGGGAAATGCACAACGAGGATAAAGGAGAATGAACATGAAAATACTGATGGTGTTAACATCCCACGATCAATTGGGCAACACGGGACGCAAGACAGGTTTCTGGCTTGAAGAGTTTGCTGCGCCTTACTTTGTTTTCCGGGACGCCGGTGTTCAGCTGACCCTCGCCTCACCTAAAGGGGGCCAACCCCCCGTCGATCCCAAGAGCGATCTACCCGAAAATCAAACTTCGGCCATGTCACGATTCAAGCAGGATGAAATAGCAAAGGCGGCACTTGCCCACACGGTCAAGCTTGAGGATGTGAAGGCAGGGGACTTCGACACGGTGTTCTATGTTGGTGGACACGGTCCGATGTGGGACCTGGCAGAGAGCCGAGTTTCGATCGCCTTGTTAGAGTCCTTCTACAACTCGGGAAAGCCGATTGCCTTGGTGTGCCACTCCCCAGGTGTGCTCCGTCATGTCACATATAAGGGTGAGCCGCTGGTAAAAGGTAAGCATGTCACTGGCTTCACGAACGGAGAGGAAGAAGCGGTCCAACTGACACATGTTGTGCCGTTTCTAGTAGAGGACGAACTGCTACGGCTGGGAGCAATCTTTGAGAAGGTTGCTGACTGGCAGCCATTTTCAGTCGTTGATGGCCGTCTCATCACAGGCCAGAATCCCGCGTCCTCAACCACTGCAGCCGAGAATCTCATCAACCTGCTCGCCCGGAAAGCCGCTTAGCTGTCTGCGGCCTATTGGCCAGCGATAGGCTCATCGTTATCCATACGCCGGCCAAGGTGAGGCCCATCACCTTGGCTGCACTGATTCGACAAACGCACTCAATCGCCTTTGAGGGAAAATTCCAGGATCCTAAAATCACGACGACTAAGGATAGGACATGCGACGGAGACCTCGGAACGAGCTACTCCTGCTTAGTTGCACCGTTTTCGGCGGAGCAGTGGCCTCCGCACAATACAACGCACCAGCCACGCCTGCGCCGTACAACCCGATTGCTCTGGCCGAAATAACAGGAACGCCAAGGGCAGCCGTCCAAGCCGGGCAGAATAACTATCAATCTCTGTCGCAGAATCCGTACCTCGGAGGAGTTCCTGCGGGAAAACTTAGCGCAACGCCGGTGGCGCTTTCCCTCGAAGACGCCGTCGCCCGTGGGCTCAAGCAAAATCTCGGCGGAGTATTGGCCACGGATGTCGTTACCGACGCGCGGGGAGAGCGTTGGCAAGCGCTCAGCGAGCTGCTTCCCAATGTAATCACCGATACGGGTTTCGGAGTTCATCAAATCAATGTAAAGGCGGCCTTCGGTCTGACGATTCATGGAGAACCTCCAATCATTGGCCCATTTGGTTATTTCGACTCGCGGGCTTATCTCACGCAGTCTGCTTTTGATTGGGGATCCATCGAGCGGGCGCGATCTTCAAAGGCCCAGGTAAAGTCGGCAGAGTTCAGCGCCAAAGATGCTCGCGAGATGGTCGTGCTGGTGATCGTCTCCAATTATTTGCTGGTCATCGCCGACCAATCGGAAGTTGAGTCAGCCACATCGCAACGGGATACCGCCAAGGCACTTTTTCAGCAGACCTCCGACCAGAAGACCGTAGGCCTTGCCTCGGCCGTGGACGTTCTACGGTCACAGGTGCAACTGCAATCACGCGAACAGAAACTGATTGTCGCGCAGAAATAATTTAGCCAAGCAGAAATTGGTTTTGGCGCGAGCCATCGGTCTGCCTCCGGGCCAAAAGTTCGAGATCACCACCCGCGTCCCTTACCGGGAGCTGACGCCGTCGAGTCTCGATGAGGCGATCCAAAGCGCCTACAAGGCTCGCCCTGATTTTCAGAGCCAGATGAATCAGGTCCGGTCCGCTGAGCTTGCAAGAAAAGCTGCTTCTGCCGAGCGGTATCCATCGTTAGGCGTGGAGACCGACTACGGTCTTTCCGGAGTTAACCCGGGCTCGTCGCACGGCACCGTGGATGCGGCTGCCACGCTCCGCATTCCGATTTTTCAGGGTGGAAGAGTACATGGGGATGTTCTCCGGGCCGACGCTTCCCTAACCAGGGAAAGACAGCGACTGGAAGACCTCCGAGCCAAAATCGATCAGGAGGTTCGCGACGCTTACCTGGATTTGGATGCGGCTGCGCAAGAAGTATCTGTCGAGAAAAGCGCGGTAACGCTCGCCACTCAGACCTTGGAACAATCTCGCGATCGATTCATATCCGGAGTTACAGACAACATTGAAGTCGTTCAGGCACAAGATGTACTGGCAATTGCCAATGACACCTACATTGCCAGTCTTTACAGCCACAACCTTGCAAAAATATCTCTGGCCAGAGCGATCGGCGTCGCGGAATCAGGCTTTGCTGAATACGTGGAGGGAAAATAAGTATGGCTGAGAAAAATCAAGCAACGAATCCACCGCAAGGGCCAAACCTGCCAGCGGACACCGCCAATCCAGCTTATCCCCCGATTTCGGCCTATCCGGCGAGGCGCTCCTACAAGCGTTGGATATTTCTTGCCGCGCTCGTTGTTCTGGCCGTTGGCGGTGCTTTCCTCTGTCACTATCTCTCCGGCTTCGAATCGACCGACGATGCGCAGGTGGACGTCCATCTTTACCCTGTCAGCGCTCGCATTTCCGGATATATCCAGAAGGTCAACGTTGAGGATAACCAATGGGTCGAAGCAGGTTCCACCCTGGTGGAAATCGATCCCAAAGACTACGAAGTCGCATTGGCACGAGCCCAAGCAACGCTCGATACCTCAGAGGCTGCCGCGAAAAGCTCGAATATCGATGTGCCCGTATCTTCCGTCGATACTTCGAGCCAATTGAAATTCACGTCCTCGGATATCAAGAGTGCGGAAGCAGCGATCCAGGCCGCGGAAAAGCGAACCGCGGCCGCCCACGCCCGCGTTCTGGAGGCGCAAGCGGAAAATGTAAAGACTCAAGATGACGTAACACGCTACCGCTTGCTGCTGGCGAAGGAGGAGGTGCCGAAGCAAGTCTACGACCATGCGTATGCTGCCGCGGCGACCAATTTCGCCGCCGTAGCCGCGGCAGAAGCAGACGAGGCCGCAGCTCAACAAGCCGTTGTCGAAGCGCACAGCCGTCTCACTGAGGCTGAGGCACATTACGAAGATGCCCAGGCCGGGCCGCAACGCGTCGCCTCAACCCGCGCCAAAGCCCTTTCGGCCATGGCGGATGTACACCAGAAAAGAGCTGCTGTCGAACAAGCGCAGTTGAATCTGGGATACACCAAAATATTTGCACCTGTCACCGGGGAGGTCACGAAAAAGGTTGTCGTCGGATTGAACGTCGATCCTGGGGAGCAGATGCTCACTGTGGTTCCCCTGGATCAGGTTTGGATCACCGCGAATTTCAAAGAGACCCAACTCAAACACATGCGCGTGGGCCAGAAAGCAAAGATTAAACTTGACTCGAACGGCCGCACGTACCGCGGTCACGTCGATAGCATCTCGGGGGCAACGGGGCCCATCTTCAGCTTGCTGCCGCCCGAAAACGCAACCGGCAACTACGTGAAAATCGTGCAGCGGGTACCGGTAAAAATTGTTTTGGAACCGGGCGAAAATCAGGACCACGCGCTTCGGCCGGGCATGAATGTCGAAGCGAAAGTGTACTTGCGATGAGCGCCACGGCGCTGACTCTTCCTTCGGAGCAGGCCGTCTGGCGCCCTAGGGTAAATCCCTGGGCGATTGCCGCCACTGTATCGATGGCGGCGTTTATCGAAGTGCTGGACACCAGCGTAGCCAACGTTGCCTTGCCTTACATCGCCGGAGGCCTGGGAGCCAGCTACGACGACAGCACCTGGGTACTCACTTCGTACCTTGCTGCGAACGCTATCGTCTTACCCATCAGCGGATGGCTCGCGGAGTTGATAGGCCGCAAGCGCTACTTCATGATGTCGCTAGCCATTTTCACGGTGAGTTCACTGCTTTGCGGGTTAGCGCCCAACCTGCCGCTATTGCTGTTGTTTCGCGCTGTCCAAGGCGTCGGTGGCGGCGGACTGCAGCCGATGGCACAAGCCATTCTCAACGATACGTTTCCTCCGGAGCAGCGCGGCTCGGCGTTTGCTGTCTATGGTATTACCGCAGTTCTCGCCCCAACCGTTGGGCCCATGCTGGGGGGCTGGATTACTGACAACTATTCCTGGCGCTGGATATTTTTCATCACCCTGCCCGTGGTCCTGCTCGCGCTTTATTTGACTTACACCCTGGTCGAAGATCCGCCGTTCCTCCGTCGCATTAAGAGAGGGGGCATCCGGGTGGACTACATCGGAATATCGATGTTGACCCTGGGAGTGGGTTCGCTGCAGGTGGTTCTGGACAAGGGGCAGGAAGACGATTGGTTCGGCTCGCACTTCATCACTACCCTGGCGATAACCGCAACGGTTTGCCTTATCTCGCTGGTCATCTGGGAATGGTTCCGCAAAGAGCCGATCATCGATGTCCGCATGTTCAAGAGCTTCAACTTTGCGGCAGCGAACCTGATGATGTTCATGATGGGCTTTATGCTCTTCAGCACCCTGGTATTGATTCCAGAGTTTCTGCAGACTCTCATGGGTTACACAGCAGAACTTGCAGGTCTCGTTCTGTCTGGCGGCGGAGTTATCTTGTTGGTGATGATGCCCATCGTCGGGCGGCTTACATCAAAGGTTCAAGCGAGATGGCTGATCGCGACGGGGTGGCTGTGCATGGCCATTGGGCTGTTCTATTGCGCGCACCAGATTGATTTGTTTGTCAGCTTCAAGTTTGCGATGTGGCTGCGCATGGCCCAGGTGGTAGGCATCGGATTTCTATTTGTCCCCATCACGGCAGCAGGTTACATCGGGGTTCCCCCGGAGAAAGGCAATAGCGTCTCCGGCATGATCAATTTCATGCGCAACATCGGGGGCAGTATCGGAACTTCCGTTGTGACCACCATGATTGCCCGGCGGGCTCAATATCACCAGCAAATCCTCATCGGCCACATCACTCCCGATACCCCTGCTTATCGTTCCGCACTCCATGCACTGAGCTCGAAGATCGCACACTCTGGGCTTCGGGCCGCGGACGCCCACGACCAGGCGATTGCGAGGTTCTATGAATTGGTGCATCGGCAAGGCGGCGCACTGTCCTATATGGATATCTTTTGGGTCTTGGGCGCGCTCTGCTCGATCATGTTTGTTCTTGCGTTTTTCTTGAAGAAGAATGATCCGGGAGCGGGCGGAGATGTCGCGGTGGGCTGAGGATAAAGATGACAAACGCAACGGTTAACGCCATAACAATTGAGCGCGAGTTCGGCTGCGGAGCATCCGAAATTGCCAGTTTGGTTGCCAGCCGCCTCGGATGGGCTCTGTGGGACGAACGGTTGACGCAGGAAATCGCGCGGCTGACCCAGAGTACGCCACAGGCGGTCGAGCAGAGAGAATGGCGAAGCGATCCCGTGGTGTACAGGCTTTTCCAGGATTTCCTTCGAGGCGGGTTTGAGGGAGGCTTGCCGCCCACCAACCGGTTGCATTTGCTCGATGCGCGCCGCATCGCCGCTGTTTCAGAAATAGCTGTCAAAACTGCGTTTTCCAGCGGTCCGTCGGTGATTGTCGGCCGCGGTTCACAGTTTTTTCTCCGCAATCGCAAGGATGTCTTCCAGGTATTTCTCTATGCATCTCGCGATCATAAGATCAGTAGACTGATTTCCAGGGGCGAAACTCAGGACAAGGCAATCGAACTGATCGACACCACGGACAAAGCGCGCGCTGCGTTCGTCCGGCAGTATCTCGGGCTGAAATGGCCGGAACCCCAAGTATACCACGCAATGTTTAACACCGAGATGGGCGAGCCCTCTACGGCCACCATGCTTGTTGAGTGTGTGCAACTGTTCCAGCGTGATGGTGAATATTCTCAACAGGCCGGGCGGCAGAGTCAGGCGTAACCGCAATCACTCAAACCGATACCTTCGTCCAATGGAACACTCTGCCGGTCTATGGCCTAATCTCAACATCGAGCTCGAAATGAACGCATAGGGCGGCGCCACAGACACTGTCGAAGAACAACTGGAGATTGGCATGGGAAGCAAAAAGACAACCATCGTAACAGGAGCCTCACAAGGCATCGGAGCGGCTGTTGCCCGAGCGTTTCTGGATCGCGGCTACAACGTCGTTGGAAACGCGCGCAGCTTTGTGGGCAAAGGCTTTACTCCATCATCGAACCTTGCGCTGGTCGAAGGAAGCATCGGACTTGCAACGACAGCGCAGAAGATCGCGCAGACCGCAATCGAAACTTTTGGCTCGATCGACCACGTTGTCACCAGTGCCGGCATCTTCTCGGTTAAACCATTCACGGAGTACACTGCCGAGGAATTTCGCGGCTTTGTCTCCACAAACCTCGAGGGGTTCATCTTCATCACTCAGCTTGCAGTGAAGCAGATGCTTGCGCAGGGCACCGGAGGCAGCGTGACGGCCATCACGGCAGCGCTAACCGCCAACCCCATCGCGGGTATTCCAGCTTCCATTCCAACCATCACCAAGGGAGGATTGGATGCGGTTATCCTGAGCCTCGCAAGCGAATATGCGAAAAGCAATATCCGCTTTAACTCGGTAGCTCCTGGAACCGTCGATACTCCTCTTCACAGCAAAGATCCAAAGGAGTTCATGAAGACTCTCTCACCCATGGGTACGGTTGCGGAAGCGAAGGACATTGCCGAAGCTGTCGTTTACCTTACGGAAGCTCGTTACGTCACCGGGGAGATCCTGCACGTGGACGGTGGTGCGCACGCGGGCCGGTGGTAGCCGATTGCTCCCTCGGCATACGAAGGTATCGAGCGATACCTTCGTCCAATAGGTTTCCCCTCGCGCTCGTGATGTCATAGTGCATCGGGTATCAGAACGTCAGACTACATCCACCATCAAGGAGACTAACGATGAGTATTATCGATAAGGCGCTAGCAGCAAACCGCGACTATGCAACGAGCTACTATCCGGCGTTGGGAAAGCGTCCCGCCCCCAAACTTGCAGTTGTAACCTGTATGGATCCACGTCTCTCGGACCTCACTGGAATCCTGGGTCTCCCGCAGGCCGACCTCGACGTCATCCGCACCGGCGGACCCGCGGTAACGGAGGATGTTCTCAGTGAGCTTGTCGTTTCCACCCGTGTACTGGGAACCACGGAGATACTGCTTCTCAACCACACCGGATGCGGGTTCACGACATTCACAGATGAGGAGCTGAACGCAAAGCTGAGCGCCTCAACCGAAGATGCTTCGCCGGCTCCAATGCGCTTCTTCTCCTTTAAGGACCCCGAGGAAAATACCCGGGAGCAGATCAAGAAAGTCAGATCGCATCCCTGGATCGCCAAAGACGTACCCGTGCGCGGCTTCATTTTCGACGTGGAGACCGGTCTGCTGCAAGAAGTGGAGGCACTTGTACACCAGGCTGCCGACTGAAACAATCTGGGCTGGCAAAAGGTGAGATTCGACGGGGCCAGCTTGCCAAGTGATACGGCTTAGCTGGCCCGATATCTTTTTACCCGCAACATATTGGCTGAGTCAGTCTCCTAACAGAACCCAATAGGAACAGGACGGGTGCCCCTCGATAAGGAAAAAGGCTTTGTCAAGGGCGAAGATATCCTGAGCGGTGCGGAGCACCGCTTTGTTTGGCCAGCAGAGAGAGTGGGACCGAGACTCTGGGACATCACCGCTGAATCATTTTTCTGGTGGATCGCTCCACCGAACCATCGATACGACCGAAACTACGATCATGATTCTTCTATTCGGACATCCAGCCGCCGAGTCTGTGCGGAAGTGGGAAACACCGGAGGTGTTTTCCAAGGCGCTTGCGCCGTCTTCTGCATAGACCGGTCTGGATGCGAGAGCACCCAATCAAAGTTACGGGCTAAACATCTCCCAGGGGCACCCGCGGGTGGCTCTCGATATGAGCGATCTCCGGATAGCTGACATGGCTACGTAGCATCCAGTAGAGTCGCACAGCCAGTTTGCGTGCCGCCGCCACCTTGGCTACTCCCTTAGGACGACGACGGCAACGGTGTTGATACTCCTTGCGAAAACCTTCATCCTTGCGCACTGTGGTCTGCGCCGCTTCCACCAGCAGCTTGCGTAGAAAGCGGTTGCCTTGCTTGGTAATGGCTCCCAGCCAGCGCTTGCTGCCCGAGCTGTGTTCGCTGGGAACCAGGCCCAGATAGCTGGTGAGCTGCTTGCTACCGGCAAAGCGCGCCACATCCCCGATCGTGAGCACAAAAGCCAGCGCCGTCACTGGGCCCACTCCAGGCTGGGTCATCAGCAATTGGGCCTGGGGATGTTGCTCGGCGGCCTGCTTCACTGCCTGATCCAATGGCTCGATCTGGCCGTTCAACTGCTTGAGCAGCTGCAACAAATCTTCCCGTCGCGTCGCAGCCCAGCCCGGCATCGCCAGCTGTTGGAACTGCTCCATCCCCTGGCGCGTCCACAGCCGGCTCTTCTTCTGCATCCCCCGGTTCATCGCCAGAGGCTGCAAGCTGTTCTTCACCTTGGTTCGGATCTCGACCAGCTTGTCCCGGTGACGTAACAACTGCCGCTGGTCCCGCATCGCCGCGCTCGGCGTCCACAACTGTGGAAACCGTTTCTCTAGCAGCAGCTTCAAGATATGACCCGCGTCCCGCTTGTCCGTACTCTGCTTGCGCACATAGCTGGCGCGGATCTTGGCTGCATCCCCTACCCGTACCTCATGGCCCAACCGCTGCGCCAGATCGAGGAACCACTGGCTGTTTCCAGTCGCCTCGATCCCGATCAACGCCGGCTCCCCCAACTCCCCGTAGAACCGCTCTGCCTGACCGTCGGCGTGGCTCAACTTCCGCTCTTGGAACTCTCCCGTCTCCAAGTCGCAAATCGCTATCTGTTGAAAGCTAGGGTGAAAATCACATCCTATAATCTTCATAAGGCTTCTCCTGATCCCAGAGTCTCTCGGTCCCACCCTCAAGACTCTCTCTAGGATCGCTGAAGCCTTCTTCCTTATCCAATCAAGGTTCGCCAAAGCCCACCAAAGCTTTTTGCTAATCAATCAGCTAAAAGCAATCGAAAAATATCATTTTCGGCCCAGGTACGCTTTGGCGAACCTGGGGCACCCGTCCAGTTCCTATCGGGTTTAGTTAAGAGACTGACACTTGCCGTATAGCGAGTATCGCCCGGTTGTGGGGCACGAACCCGGTTAAGAATACGAGTTAGCACTGGTTCCGCAGTATGAGGAGAGAGGAGACCATCTTCTGACAGATATCAGTGATAGCCTGCAAGTTTGCGGAGCTGTGGTCCGCGAAGGATTGCTCTAGTAGTTGGATGGAATCATCGGTGATGCGCGCAGGTGTGTCCTCTTCGTGTGCGATCCATGCGGCAATATGCATGAGTTCATCGCTATATTCCTTTAGAAAATCGTCGAGAGCCTGATTCTGGTGCTCGGTCAATTCGGAGTCGCTCTCTCGTCGCCCACGATGTGAGAGAAGACTGAGTTCGAGCAGGAAGATCGAGCGCAAGGCTGGCTGGGCCGTCTCAATCCGATCACACTCGGCAATATCTTCCTCGCGCCGATGGCGAAACTCAAACTCAAACCGCGCGGCATCCGTCTGCGATTCCAGACCGGCGAAGTTGTCGTTGATCTGACTGCGCAGACGTCTGATCTGTGAAACGGCAATGGCTCTGTCGCGTACCACCGGACAAACTCCGAGCTGCGCCAGCATCCGTACGTTCCGCACCAGCAGCTTCTGCAGCTGCTCCGCATCGCTCTTCGTCCCGAAGCGGTTGAAGATAAAGCCCATGGCGAGAATACCCAGGAACACGCCAATTACCTTATCGCGCGCGACCGTGAGGTCAGTCTGGAACTTGAAATCCTGCAGGTTGACGAAATAAAAGGCGAGCGCCATCTGCACGCCAAAATAGGAAAGCCGCGGGCTGGAGGTGGCGAACCACGCGGCGATCGCAGTCCCCGCCGCAAAGAAGAGAGCAAACCCGAAGATGCTGTCGATAGCGGGTAGGATCAGAATCTGCGCCCCAATCCCCAGGACCAGCCCGCCGACAACAAATCCGGCAAGGCGGAGAAACTGCGCCTGGAGCGAAGTGCCGATGGTGCCCAGCGCAGTAACGATGCAAGTAAGGACGGACGGGAAGATGCCGGGCCAGTCGAGCGCGTTGTAGAGTACGTAACAAATGCTGGCAGCCAGGCATCCGGCAAAGGCGAAGCGTAGATATTCCGGGTTCTGGAATGCATCAGGCACAAGCAGAGCCCGCCACCAGTTCCCGTCCTGGCGCGTTCTGTGGACCATCGACGATATCATCGCGTTGAAAGACTTCGGGGATGAGTCCGACGATTCGTTCCATCTCTTGAAGCATGGGGAAGCTAGGGGACGGCGGTCCCTCGAGCACAGGAGGAGATGCGGAAATGACCCCTGACTCGCGGAGCTCCCTTCGGATTGCTTCGAGCCTCGCAGCAAGTGCGCGTAGGCGGATCGCGTCGTCGTCGCCGGGCTGAGGGAGAGTGCGGTCGAGATCCGCGGCAAGACTGATGAGCCGGCCCGCCAGCGAAATAAGGGCGCTGCGTTGCGCCCGCCGGGTCGGGTCCATACCTTGGCGCTGCAGCGTCAATCTGAGCCGGCCAGTGCCGACCATATCGTATTGAAGCACTCTGGTCGCGGACCGACTTCGGTGGGGCACGGTGAGCGGCAATGCTTTCCGTTAGCTGCTGTACCGCGAGCAACAGATCGTCGACGAATGTGATGAGCGGATCGGAGCGATCGAAGATGCGGTAGAGCGCTTCGGTTGCCACAGTGGCGCCGGCACCTACGGCGATGATCACGATGGGCCAGAGAGTACCCTCCACCTGGACTTCGCTGGGTACGTAGCGGTCCCATATCGGCAGGGCAACGCCGATCGGAATGGCGAAAGCCAATGCGGCTGCGTAGTTAGTCGTCGTGCGTATAACGAAAAAGATCAGATACAGGCTTCCGATTACCCAGAAGAAATGAGTGATTGGGTAACCGCGGAACAACATCATGCCGAACAGGGTGTAGAGGCTCGCCAGGACGAATCCGAGGACGATGAATTGCCCCCCGCGCCAGGTAGCGGTGAGATTTTCGCGAGCCAGGAGAATTGAAAATAAACCAGCCAAGGCCGCGTTAGGAATGCGGAAGGTCACAACGATGATCATGACCACCGTAGCCGCGATCGTCATGCGGATGACCGTGTTCAGGCGTCCTGGATAGGGAGCAACTTCCCACCGTATGAATTCGCGAAACCAGGGCCAAGAGATAGTTGGGCGGGCCGGGTGGCGGGGGAGCTGAGCGGCACGGGTGGCCATATCAAGGCTTCCGCTTGGTATCCGCGGATAACTACTACTGCAGATTCTCCCAGACGAATGGCATCAGAGGGCGACTGAATCCGAATGCGGACGGGGTAGCGGCTGGCCAGGTGTACCCAGCTCAGAGTGCGTTGTACGTCGGGCAGGCCGGACGTAATTCGGCCCGTGAGGGAAGGATCAGGTATAACACCGTACCCCGTGCTCTCGACGACGCCCGTAAATCGCTCTCCCGAGTCAGACATAACGTACACGTCCGCAGTCATACCCGGTTGGATATGCTTCAGCTGCGTCTCGCGGAAATTGGCCACCACCCACCAGACGCGAGTATCGATAAGCGTGAAAATTTCCTGTCCTATATGAGCATAAGCACCCTCGGAAATGACGAGGCTGGTCACACGGGCGTCGAATGGAGCGTAGACCCGGCACTGGTTGTAGTTGTATTCGGCGTTGGCGATTGCGGCGGCGCGTCCCTGCCGTTGGGCCACGAGGGGGTCGAGGGTAAGTACGCTGGACTGCGATTGATGAAGCTGTGCCGTACTCTGTTCGGCCGAGGCCTTGGCCTCCTCCAGGGCGGCCAGCATGGTGTTAAGGTGGGCTCGATTGAGAGCCAATTGCGATGCGGCTTCCTGCACCGACTGCGCGCTGGCCCGTTCTGTTGTGCGTGCCTGGTCCACCTGGTCGACGGTGACGTACTGCTTTACTAGCAGAGGCTCAACGCGGTGCAGGTTATTTTCGGCGTATGCTGACTCAGCCTTGGCTCGATCTAACGCAGCCTCAGAGCGGGCGACATCGGCCTCCGCCTCGCGGATCGAGGCCTGCGCTCGATCGACGTTGGCGCCGGCGCTGCGGGTTGCCGCCCCGGAGGCGGTGACGGCGTGCACTTCAGCCCCAATGCGCCGCTGTTCGTCGACCACCTGGCCTTCGAGCGCGGCCTGGTCCGAAACCGAGCGGTCGAGGGCGTACTTATAGGGCCGATCGTCGATTTCAAAAAGTAGATCGCCCTGTTTGACGTGCTGATTATCGGCGACATTCAGGTGCAGTATGGGCCCCTGGACAACGGGGGCGATTCCGATGTAGTTGGCAAAGATTTCGGCGTCATCGGTCTGGGGATGCAGCGTTGTGGCCGCGTAAACAGCAAGCAAGCCGGCGATCGCCAGCAGAACCACGGCTGCTGTGAAGACGCGGCCGTACCACTGAAGTTGTGCCAGGCGAGTGTCTTGCTCAAGTTGGCCAGTGTCTTGTGTCGGCATCGCGTTCACCTAGCTGTAGAAGAGGAGCCACAATACGCATGCGAAGAACGTCGCCATGCCGAGATAGAGAAGTAGAGGTGCAGCCAGGTGTTCAGCAATCGCGCTGCGAGCAACCAGGGAGCGTGCGCCTGTCATCAGTAAGAGACCACCGACGGAGCAGAAGATCCACACCGGAAAAAAAGAGCCGAAGATGCTGTATTCGGGCGCGTGGGAGCAACCAACCAACACCAGCGGCGCCAACAAAGATAAGCCGGCGAGGGCGCCAACTGAGGTCCCTCGTCGTCGAGCGCCATCCGTTGATTCGCTATTCATATCACGGCAAACCTCAGGCTTACGTTTGGATTAAGCCACAGAGTGAAAGGCCGAATCTATTGGACGAAAGTATCGGTTGATACTTTGGTATCAGAGGACCACGTTGGCGCATACGCCGACCCATACTTTGGGATCGATCAATACGTTGGTCCAATAGACGCGGTTCCTCACTTCTGCCCTAATAGACCGGGAGAGGCTTCGATTGATCGAATACAAGCCATCGTTGAATGTTCTATTTTGGTCGCTACTTCTCGCCTTCTCCGCGGCGCGCGCTCTGGGGCAATGTGCCGGCAAAGTGGATTCTCCAGCAGTTGTCGCCGACTGCGCCGCTCGCGAAATCCCGCGCGAGGGAAGAGCGACTCTCGATCCAGTCCACCCTTACACCCTGGCCGAGCTGATCGACGTTGCCGAGCATCACAATCCCGGCACGCGCACGATCTGGGAGCGCGCAAAACAAAAGGCACGCGAACTCGGTGTGGCAAAAGCCGCTTATTATCCCGGGTTGGAGGGTTTAGCTGTTTTCGGCGACAGGAGATTGATAGATCCATTCCCGGAACCGCTGGCTCCTCGCGGCTATGTCACGGTCGAGGTGCCCATCGTCGAGCCCTCCGTCGCGCTCGAATATCTCATTTTTGACTTTGGTAAGCGCCAGGCAACCGTGGACTATGCGAGACAGGAAAAGCTGGTCGCCGGTGCAGACGTCATTCAGGTAAATCAAGCGCTGGCATTTCGCGTCGCCAGTGCGTATTACCAGCTGGTGACCGCACAGGAAAGGTTGGAGGCCACGCAGGACACGCTGCGAACTGCGCAAACCACGCAGGATGCGGCTGAAAATAGACTGAACAACGGACTGGCAACTCTTCCCGATGTTCTCAACGCCCGGGCCGAAACGTCACAGGCGGTATTCGACGAGGAATCCGCGGATGGGGACGAAAAGATTGCGCGCGTGACGCTGACTGAAGTGGTGGGAGCTGATCCATCTCCCGACATAGCGATTGACAGCCAGAGGAGTGCGCCGTTGCCGGAAAGACTCACCATGTCCATCGAGGCGCTGATCGATCGCGCGATGAAGGATCGTCCCGAACTTATGGCGCAAGCTCTGCGCATCCGCTCCGCCGAGGCGGGCATTCGTGCAGCCAGAGCAGAGTACAAACCGCAGATCGTTCTCTCGGGATCGGCTGCACAGACCTCCATATGGCCTTCGGCGGATTACGGCGTGCTCGGTCCTGCGAGCCAGCCTACCTGGACCGCCGAACTCGGCGTCCACTGGCGCATCTTTGACGGAGGGGTGCGCAAGAACGAACTGTTGATCGCCGAATCGAAGCGCCGCGAGGCAGAGGACGAACTTACGACGATAGATGATGAGACGACGCGCGAGGTTTGGACCGCTTACATAGCATTCCGGACAGCATTGCGAAAGCACGACGCTGCTTTGGCGCTTCTCGAATCCGCCAATACCGCCTACTCGGCATCGCTCGATGCATACAAATATGGAGTCAAGAATCTGGTCGATGTCGTTACCGCGGAGAATCAACTGGCCCGAGCTCGACTATCCAATGTCTCCGCACGATCAGAATTATTTCTAGAGGCCGTCAACCTTGAATTCGCCACCGGCAATCTGCTGAGGAATCAACCACAAGCGACAAGCCTTCAATCGCAGGACGGGCACCAATGATTTCCCCGCGTCCGATCATCCGGTCGATCCAACCGCGGGTGCCACGTTGAGACTCTATTGGGCAATAGAGTCTGCGTGAGTCGAGCTCTCACGCAGACCCGCGACGGTCAAAATACTTTCAGGCGCCGGCCGGGGAGTTGTTGTACCAACGCCAAACTCTCAGAGCGCGCAGTGTGTTCCAGCGGCTTGCCCTGCCGACTTCGGTCTCCATCGCCAATGGAATATATTCCGGATGAAGAAGGTTGAGCGGCCAGCGCCCGTTCTGGTGACGGCGTGCAATCACCGTTTCGATGGCCTCCCGGCCGCGGTTGTCGGGTTTGTTTCCTGCATTCCGCAGATAATCGAGTCCGCGCAAGACGTCGTAGTGCCAGAACGGCGGGAACGAGAAGCGGAGCCAGCGTTTGTTGATCACTTCGCCGGTTCGCAGCGAGCGGAACATGTGCCGCTCGAGCAGATAGTTTTCGGCCCTCTTGCGAGCCTTGGTGACGGCCGCCGATTTGCCTCTTGCTCGTTCGTATTCGAGCAGTCCTTCGAGCACGCAGATGGTGCTATGGAACGAAGAGCCGCCGGCTTTTGGGTGCTTCGCAATTCCAGCCGCCATCCTCCAGCTGTTCGGCCATGAGTTGATTGGCCAGTGCGTCGTTCGGTTCTTTGAAACACGAGCCGATGCCGAGGATTCTGCCGTTGATGCAGGGTTCAGTTTCGCCGTGAAGGAAAGGCCGGTCGTTGAGCCGCTTGAACACGAGCCGCTTGTCGACGCGGTCGATCATTTTGCGAGCCTGCTTGCTGGCGGGGTCGAGGCCGAGGTCCATCAAGGCGGTGAGACTGTAGAGGGTAATCAGCAACCCGCGGTCCTCCTGCGGCAAATCGTTTCTCCACCCACGGGGGCCGTGGCCCCAGTTGCCGCCAGGAGATTGGCGGGCCAGAAGGTCGGCTCCCCAGCCTTCGGTTGCGACGCGAGAGCGCTCGGCTGCAATCGCGTCGGGAGCTTCATCGGTAAGGTCCCTCATGACCTGCCAACGGATGGCTGGGTCAGATTCGAGGAGCCATTTGAGGTGCGCGGGCCGGGGTGCGTAATCGTCTAGGCACATGGCAACGATGCGCTTTTGAGTTCTCGACTTCTGGGCCGTGGAATAACCCATCTGACCATCCTCCAAAAAAATCCGCGACCAAATCAGGATCACGAATCTAATCCTGCATATGGATCATAACGAAATGACGATCCACGCCAGCTTGTGTTCTTCGAGGCTTCGGTGCTGAGTGGTGAAACGGTCGGTCAAAAACAGGAGCACAAACATGCGTGCGATGAGAGCAGAAACTTTCAATGGTTATAAAGAGTTGAAGCTAGTCGACCTTCCGAAACCAGCGGTCTCGGACGGAAAAGTATTGGTGCGAATCACAGCCGCCGGAGTCACACCGCTCGACCATACGATTCTCTCCGGCCAATTTCACCACTCGAAGCCGCCGCTGGTCCTGGGCAATGAAGGAGCGGGCGTGGTAGAGGAGGGAGGAGGAACCGACTTTCCCACCGGCTCACGCGTGATGTTCTGGGGCACCTATGGCGTTTTTCAGGACGGCTCCTACGGTGAGTGGATTTCCGTACGCAAGGAAGACCTCTGCCTCATTCCTGACGGAACCGACGACGTGAACGCCGCGGGTATTCCGGTCGCGTATCTCACCGCGCAGATAGCTCTCACCCGGGCTGGCTTTCGTGCAGGCAAAACTGTTCTAGCGCCGGCGATTGGCGGATCGGTCGGCAACGCGGTGACGCAATTGGCGCGTGCTCTGGGTGCAAAACACGCCATCTCGAGCACCACCAATCGTGCGAAAGCCGAGCAGGCGAAGGCGTTTGGATTCAATGAAGTTATCGACACCTCCTTGGAAAAATTGGGCGACGGCGTGCGTCGTATCACGGGCGGTTATGGCGCAGACATTGTGATCGACGGAATCGGTGGTGAAGTCTTGAGCGAGGCGGTCAAAGTGCTCGCCCCGAGCGGAAGCCTCACGACACTGGGATATTCCGCAAGCCGTAAGGCAACCATCGACGTAACAGATCTCATTATTCCGCAGACCAGCATCGTGGGATTCAGCATGTTCTCTCAGCCGCAGGTGGCCGTGACTGGAGCTTGGAACGTTATTGTTTCTCTGCTTAAATCCGGTACTATCAAACCGATCGTTGCCAAGACTTTTCCTCTGGCCGAAGCGGCTGACGCTCTGCGTTACCAGGTTGAGGGCCGCCCATTCGGCAGGGTCGTCCTCACAATCTGAGGCACAGTAAACTTATCTTGCATGAAGAAAATAGGCTTCCTCTCATTTGGTCATTGGACACCTGCACCACAGTCACAAACCCAGTCGGCAGCCGATGCGCTCTTGCAATCCATTGACCTCGCCGTGGAGGCTGAGCGGCTAGGAATGGACGGAGCCTACTACCGTGTCCACCACTTCGCCCGGCAACTGGCATCACCGTTCCCACTGCTCGCGGCGGTCGGTGCAAAGACCCGGCGGATTGAAATTGGCACCGCCGTGATCGACATGCGGTATGAGAACCCTCACTATATGGCGGAGGATGCCGGCGCCGCGGATCTCATCGCGGGCGGCCGCCTGCAGTTGGGTATCAGTCGCGGTTCTCCCGAGCAGGTGATCGATGGTTGGAGCTATTTTGGTCATCACCCGGTTGAGGGCGAGAATGATGAAGACATGGGACGGCGGCACGCGGAGGAATTTCTCGATCTATTGCGCGGAAAGGGTTTCGCGCGGCCGAACCCGCGTCCCATGTTCCCCAATCCGCCTGGGCTGCTGCGCCTTGAACCCTACTCCGAAGGATTGCGTGATCGGATCTGGTGGGGATCCGCTTCCAACGCGACTGCCGCCTGGGCTGGGAAGCTGGGAATGAACCTGCAGACCTCAACCCTCAAATTCGACGAGACCGGCGAGCCGCTCCACATCCAACAAGCCGCGCAGATTCGCTCCTTCCGCGCCGCCTGGAAGGAGGCTGGCCACACTCGCACTCCGCGCATTTCCGTCAGCCGCAGCATCTTCGCGTTAACCGACGACCGTGATCGCATCTATTTCGGACGCAGCGGCCAGGAAGAGGACAAAATAGGCTTCCTTGACGAAACCACACGGGCGATCTTCGGCCGTAGCTATGCAGCCGAGCCGGATGTCCTGATCGAGCAGCTTAGAAAAGACGATGCAATCACGGAAGCGGACACGCTATTGTTGACCGTCCCAAACCAACTGGGTGTTGCCTACAATGTGCATGTCATGGAGGCAATTCTGACCACTGTCGCGCCGGCTCTCAATTGGCGCTGAATCGCCGATGCCGCTTAGGCGTGGCCGCTCGTAACCTGGCCAAAGACGCGGCAGAAGTTTCCCCCGCCCACTTTGCCGATATCGTCAGGCGAGAAGCCCTGGAGCAGCATCTGGCCCACAACCGCGGGAAAAAATCCTCCCGTCAGGCCCGGCCACGACTTGTTGGTGCCTTGGCCAACCCGCGACGAGAGCAGATCTGAGTCGGTGCCGATGCCAACGTGGTCGACGCCCACCGCGTCTACCATCGCCTTGATGTTTTCCACGAACTCCTTAGGGGAGTCGGCCAGTTTGGTCCACACGCCGATCACGCCGCCCGCGTCGGCCACCACCTTCGCGTGTTCTTTGCTGATCAGGTGCGGTTTCATGATTGCCGCCATCCTGGGGTTGCTGCCTGTTCGGCTATCGAGGCCCGTATGGGACACAAGAACCGGCTGCGTGGCCACCTTCAACGCGCCCAGCACCGTTTCCGGACTGGCGTGGGCCAGGTCAACCACGATCCCCAAGCGGTTGCACTCCTTCACCACCTTTGCGCCAAAAGCCGTCAGACCCCCAAGATGAGCGGGGGCCGTAATCACATCCCCCAATGGCGACACAATATCGTCTCGCTCGTGAAGCAGTTGAAGATCGCGCACCCCGCGTTTGTACACTTCTTCCACTCGCTCCAGGCGCCCCTCGATGAACTGTGACCCCTCGACCGTCTGGACGATGGTCGGTTGACCACGGCGGTGCGCCGCTTGCAGGTCTTTCAGGTTGAGCGCGCGTTGCATCTGTCCCTTTTCCAACTGCGCGTCCATCGCCGTGAGCCAACTGCGATAGTGGTCCCACGCATCGCCCGGCTTGGTAAATGGCGCGAAATCCAGCACGAAGCTCGCACACACCGCGGTAAGCCCCGACTCTTTGACCTCTTCTGCCAGGGAGAGGGCAGGACCCTCCCGTTGCGGCGGCTGACCATTCTGCGGATGTGGTTCCGTCCCCGCGGGGTAGACATGGTTGTGCATGTCGACGCCAATGGTCCGGGACATCACCTGCGCAACGCGCGGATCAACCCCATCGGCCGCCGCATGCAGCCATGCCGGCCCGAGCAGCACGGCGCCGCCGGCGCCCACAGCCGTGGTCAGGAATTCCCGTCGCGAAAGGTGCGGATAGCCAGGTTTCGACATACCGCTCATGGTAGAGCATTTGCCGGCCGTCGCTTGTCCGAAATGCCGGCTTGGGGCGAAATGCCCGGTAAAATCGCTTTTGCGACCAGCATCCAGTTCGGTGCATCCCACTTGTGCATTTCGACTGGAGCCGCAGGCCGTTTGGTAATCTGAGCTAGTTTTCTGGGATAAACAGGCCGACTGCCGGTGCGGATCGCCAGAGCAATATTATTTGGGACCATCAGTTGGAGGCGCGTCATCCTCTTACGCCGTGACCTCTGCGAAGGAAAGCTCCATGAAGCAACCAACGGGATCTGGTCTACAACTCCTTTCGCGTGCTGAACCGGCGCCGAATGAGTCCGGCCTTTTTTCCAGCGAATCCGTACTCGACGTTCTCAAGTTGATTCTTGCTGGCTCTCCATTACCTGAAGTGCTCGCGGTCATTGCCCAATTAGTTGAATCGCAAGGCGAAGGCATGTTGTGCACCATCTGGCTTCCTGATGGAGATGAAAGGCAGCTACATTGCGCGGCAGCTCCCAGCCTCCCCGGATTCAGCGCTCGCGTAGGACCGACGCTGGTTAGCCCCAAAGGGGCATCCTGCGGCACAGCAGTCTATCGGCGAGAGCCGGTGTATGTCACCGACATCTTGAGCGACGCCCTATGGGACGATTATCGCGCCCCAATCTCGCCTTATGGCATTCGTGCAGTGTGGTCGCGGCCCTTGTTCTCGGGTGAAGGTAAAGTGCTGGGCACCTTCGCCATCCTTTATCGTGAAGTCCGTAGCCCCAGTCCAGCCGATCTGCAATTGATCGAGAATGCCAGCCACATTGCAGGCATCGCAATTGAGCGCCACCAGAATGAACAAAAGTTGCGCCATGAACGCGACCGCCTGAGCTTGCTTCTCAAAATCACCAACAGCATGACTTCAAAACTCAACCTTGGCCATTTGCTGGAGACACTCTCCACCAATCTGCTGAGCGTAACCAAATGTGATTTTTGCGCCTTGCTCTTGCCCCAGGCGGATAGCAGTCAATTGCGCGTAACCGTTTTGTACAACCCGGAGGGCCGAGGCGCCATTCGCGATGGCACGACTGTTCCGGTAAAAGGATCGAGTTGTGGTAAAGCCTTCCTGTCTGGCAAGAATCAACATATCAACCGGCTCGAAGACCTGAGCCACGATCCTGAAAGCTTCGAAACGAGCGAAGGTCGACGCTTCTTTGACCGTGTGCTGGCGGAGGGTTTGAAGTCCGGCTGCGAGCTGCCCCTGATCGGTCGAAAGGGCATCATCGGTGTTTTGGCAGCGTTCAGTCGCTCTGAACGGGCTTTTGGTCAGGATGAGTTCGCCTTTCTGGAACAAGTGGCCTTGCAGGTAGCCATCGCGGTTGAGAACGCGTTGGACTTTGAAAAGGCGACCGAAGACAGGGTCAATGAAACCAAACGCAGGCTCTATCTCGAAGAGGAGGTTCGGGCCGAGTTCGGAGCCATCGTCGGCGACAGCCCAGCGTTGAACACCGCCTTGCACCTGGTGTCTGTAGTGGCGCCTACTGATTCGAGCGTTCTGGTTCTGGGTGAGACGGGTACAGGTAAGGAGCTCATCGCGCGCGCAATCCACAATCTTAGTAGCCGGCGGGAACGGGGCTTCGTCAAACTGAATTGCGCGGCGATTCCACTGGGGCTGCTCGAAAGTGAGTTATTCGGGCATGAGAGGGGAGCATTTACCGGGGCCATCGCGCAGAAAACCGGACGTTTCGAACTAGCGCACAAAGGCACCCTGTTCCTTGATGAAGTGGGAGACATTCCTCTGGAACTTCAGGCCAAACTACTACGGGTGCTGCAGGAACAGGAATTCGAGCGACTCGGTAGCAACCGTACACACAAGGTGGACGTTCGCCTGATCGCAGCCACTCATCGTGATTTGCCCGCGATGGTAAAGCAGGCGACATTTCGCGATGATCTGTACTACCGGCTCAAAGTATTTCCCATCAACGTTCCCCCTTTACGGCAGCGTACTGACGACATTCCTGAGCTTGTCTGGCATTTCGCGGAACTCTACGCGCGACGAATGAACAAGAAAATCGAAGAAATTCCGTCCGAGACCATGGAGGCGCTGGTGCGCTATCGCTGGCCTGGGAATGTTCGCGAATTGCAGAACTTCATCGAACGGGCTGTGATTCTTTCTCCGCGCACTGTTTTGCGGGCCCCGACTTCCGAATTGGAGCCCTTCCATGTGCACAAGGGATCCAACGCGCCCATCGCGGGTCTCGAGGAAGTGGAGCGAGATCATATCCTCCGTATGCTTGAAGCGACCAATTGGGTAGTAGGCGGCCGGAATGGCGCTGCAGAGCGGCTAGGAATGAAGCGGACATCCCTGGCGTACAAGATGCGGAAGCTTCAGATAAGCCGTCCCGTCACCACGCCACAAAAAAATGCCGTCTAAGAGCCGCTAAAATTCTAGTCCGCTTGTGCCAAGGCATTTGTCGCGACAGGAGCCCGTCAGTGACGGGCTCCTGTCACAGATCCGTCACTCAGCAGGCCTAGCCCACCAGCCTCTGGTGTGACCTAACATTCGGTGGCAGAAGCACTTAGCCCAAAACTCCCCGGGCCCATCGGAACCCTTGTTCGATGGCCCGCGGGTTGCACTTCGGTATCGGCATGCAGATCAACGGGAACGAAACAGCTTCTTCAGCACAGACCTACGACGTGGTAATCCTCGGCGGCGGTACAGGATCGACGGTTGCCGCATGGACGTTTGCCAGTCAAGGGCAGAGCGTTGCGGTGATTGAGCGCAAGTACATAGGCGGATCGTGCCCCAACATCGCCTGTCTGCCAAGTAAGAATATTCTTCACAGTGCCAGGGTAGCGTCGTATTTTCGTCGAGGCCAGGAGTTCGGCCTGTCTGCGAACGGCTTCCGCGTTGACATGCCGGCAGTCCTCGCCCGAAAACGAGGCATGGTATCGGATTTGAATGATATCTATCTTGACCACTACAAGCAGACGGGCGCGGAATTCATTCTTGGGGCGGGACGCTTCGTAGGCCCGAAAACACTGGAAGTCACTCTTGCTGGCGGAGCGACCCGCCGCCTCCGCGGAACCAACGTAATTGTCAGCACGGGCACGCGGGCTGCATTGGAACCAATTCCTGGCCTGGCTGATGCGCAACCGCTTACGCACATCGAGGCGCTCGAATTGGACCAGGTTCCCGGACATCTGATTGTGATCGGCGGCGGCTACGTCGGCCTGGAGCTCTCGCAGGCCATGCGCCGGTTTGGCAGCAAGGTTACCGTCATCGATCACAATAACGATCTGCTGTCTAAAGAAGATGAGGACGTATCGAAAGCTCTTGGCGATCTCTTCAGAGACGAAGGTATCGATGCGGTCCTGAATGCACGGACAAAACGAGTCTCTGGAGAATCAGGCGATTCCGTAACCGTTGTTGTCGAGCAAGACGGAAGGGAAAAGATCCTCGCCGGCACCCACCTTCTTGTCGCAACGGGGCGACGGCCAAACACTGAGAACGTCGGATTGGAATTGGCCGGCATTGAACTGACCGATCGCGGCTACATCAAGGTCAACGAACGGCTGCAGACGACCGCCCCTGGCGTTTGGGCGATCGGCGAAGTAGCGGGAAGCCCTCAATTCACGCATGTGAGCGTTGACGACTTCCGCGTGGTCCGTGACAACCTCGCAGGTGGCAACCACGTGACCACGGGCAGGCAAATCCCCTATACCCTTTTTACCGACCCGGAGCTTGCGCGTATCGGCCTGAATGAGAAAGAGGCCAAAGCGCGGGGAATCAGCTACCGCTTGTTCAAGATCCCGTTGGAGCAGGTGCTGCGAGCCCGCACCCTCTCTGAAATGCGTGGATTCTTGAAGGCGCTGGTAGAAGTAAACAGCGATCGCATTCTTGGTTTCACCGCCTTTGCTGTCGATGGAGGAGAGATCATGGCTTCGGTGCAGACAGCCATGATGGCCGGATTACCTTATACCGCACTCCGCGATGCCATTTGGGCCCATCCGACTCTTGTCGAAGGGCTCAGTCCATTGTTCTCTTCCGCGCCTTCGCTACCGGCTGATACACAAGCGAATTCGCCGGCCATGGTGCACGGTCGCGCTTGATGCGATCGCATCAATAAATAGCGCCGCATCGACGCGGCGAGTATCGAACAGATGAAGGGGAACAGTATGCAGCCACTGCGGAATGTTCTGGAAGAAGCGCAAAACAACGGGGTGGCCGTCGGTCACTTCAACGTCTCCGATTGGATTTTGTTGAAAGCTGTATTCGCGTCGGCTCAGGAATTGAAGGTCCCGGTAATCGTCGGCGCATCCGAAGGGGAGCGTGCATATTTGGGTGTAACGCAAATCGCGGCTTTGGTTAGGAGCCTGCGCGAGGAACAAAGCGTACCCATTTTTCTCAATGCCGATCACACCCATTCGCTGGACAGCGCAATTGCGGCGGCCAAAGCAGGATTCGATTCGATCGTGTACGACTTATCCGCATTGCCGTTTGAAGAGAATGTCAAGCAGACCAGGCAAGCGGTGGAAGCGCTAAAGTCAATCAATCCTGGGATGCTTGTGGAAGGGGAGATCGGTAACATCGGAACCGGCTCCGAGATACATGAATCGGTGCCTGACCTCTCGAAGGATCTAACCACTCCGGAGCAAGCCAGGCAATTCGTAGAAAGCACCGGGATCGATATTCTCGCACCGGCAGTCGGTAATACGCATGGCATGCTGCAAACCATGGTGCAAGGGAGCGTGAAGAAGCGGCTCGACATAGCACGGATCCGAGACATTAAGCGCGCATCCAGAACCTTATTGACCCTGCACGGAGGCTCCGGGACAGAGGATCATGACCTCCAGGAAGCGATCGCAGCCGGAATCAATATCATTCACATCAACACCGAGCTGCGGCTTGCGTGGCGGCGCGGTCTGGAAGCCGCCTTTGCCAAAAAGCCGCGCGAGATTGTTCCTTATAAGCTCCTGCCCATCGCGGAAGAATCGATCAAACTGGTTGTTCTGGAACGACTGCGCCTATTCAATCAATCGCAAAAACAATTAACGGCGCAAAAAGCTTCGCACCAATAAATAAAGCAGCCCGTGGAAGCCGTGCCCTTCGTACAAAGCGTTTTTCCGCAAGCTCTTTAGTCCGGGGAAGCGGGTTTTCAAACCCGCGAGAATGAGAATGAGCGCACTTTCCTGACCGAACGATCACGACCGTCGGTGATTAACCAAAGCTGGGTGCCCCATTCAACGCTTCCCTTGGCTTGAGTGGGATACGCCACTATCCACGTACCTATTTTTTTTCGACAAAGTGAGGAGAAGTTTCATGAGTCCCGTTCTTTCCCAGTTGGCTATACCTGTGACATCCGTTCATAAGGTCGAAGCAGACGGAGTCGAAGTCTTCTACCGTGCGGCAGGCGACCCGAGCGCACCGGTGGTGCTCTTGCTGCATGGATTCCCTACATCGTCCTTCATGTTCCGCGAACTCATTCCACGCCTGGCAGACCAGTTTCGCGTGATCGCACCCGACCTGCCTGGTTTTGGATTCACAGAAGTTCCTGAGAAACGAAATTACACGTATTCCTTCGACGCATTGGCGCGCACCACGGACGCCTTCACTGAAGCACTCGGCCTCAACCGTTATGCGATTTATGTCTTCGACTACGGAGCGCCGACCGGCTTTCGTCTGGCGATGGCTCACCCTGAGCGAGTATCGGCGATCGTTTCGCAGAACGGCAATGCCTACGAAGAGGGGCTCAGCGATGCGTGGGGACCGATTCGAAAATATTGGGCGGAGCCGACAGCAGAAAACCGCGAAGTGGTTCGGCAAAACATCTTGACCCTGGAAGGGACGCGCTGGCAATACACGCATGGCGTAGCCAATCCGGAAAGCGTCGCGCCTGAGTCGTACACGTTAGATGTGGCGCTGCTGGACCGCCAGGGGAACAAGGAAATTCAGCTCGATCTGTTTCTGGATTACGCGTCCAATGTGAAGCTTTATCCCAAGTTCCAGGAGTATTTCCGCAAGTCAAAGCCGCCCTTACTTGCGATCTGGGGTAAGAACGATCCCTTTTTCATTCCCCCAGGCGCGGAGGCATATCGGAAAGACCTGCCGAATGCGAAGGTCCAGTTTCTGGATACGGGACATTTTGCGATCGAGACGCACGTCGTGGAGATCGCCGCCGCCATGAAAGAGTTCCTTGAGACGACCAGTGCCGGCCGCAGGGCGGATAAGGCGGTTGCGCGATGAGTTCCTCTCTTCAAAACGGGACGGTCGTGCTGGTGCACGGAGCCTGGGCCGACGGATCTTGTTGGAGTAACGTTATTCTGCCGTTACGAAACCAGGGGCTGCAGGTCACCGCGGCGCCCATTCCCCTCACCTCGCTCAGCGATGACGCTGCCGCTCTTCGACGCGTGATCGAGAGGACGACTGGCCCGGTCATCCTGGTAGGCCACGCGTATGCGGGCGCTGTGATCGCTGCGGTCCATGATGATCGAGTGAAGTCGCTGGTATACATTGCCGCGTTTGCACCCGACGAGGGTGAAACAGTTGCCGATGTATTTTATCGCACTGCCCCGCATCCCAAAGCACCCCACCTTGCACCGGATGCGCATGGACTGATCTGGATGCCGGAGGAGGGTTTTGGCTGTGCTGTCGCTCACAAGGCATCGCCGGACCAACTCGCCATTATGGCCGCGGTGCAGCGGCCAATCGCGGTGCAATGCATTCAGGAAAAGGCTCCTGCGCCGGCGTGGAAGAAGACCCCCTCGTGGTATTTCGTCGCCGAAGAGGATCGCATGATTAACCCGGAGACCCAGCGATTCATGGCTGGCCGGATGGGCGCAACCATACGCTCCCATAGCGTAGACCACACGCCGATGCACACGGCGCCGGAGCTCGTAGTGGATGTAATTCTGGAAGCTGCCCGATGAGATTCGCGTGCACGATAGAAGCAGGCGCACACATGAGGAACCCATGAAAAACAATTCCGTTGCTATCGTTACTGGCGCAAGCCAGGGGATCGGCCGTGCGACCGCGTTGCGGTTAGCGCGCGATTTCTCCGCCGTTGTACTTGCTGCGAGAAATCAGGATGAGTTGGAGAAGACTGCAGCCGGCGTACGCTCCGCAGGCGCCGAGCCACAGATCTACGCGCTCGACCTGCGCGAGCCGCAGGCGGCTGAAGTCGTCGTCAATGGCACTCTCGATCGTTTTGGCAGAATCGACGCCCTGCTCAACATTGCCGGAGCAGTGCCACAGATCGATCTGTTCGAGATGACAGATGCGCAGTGGGAGGATGGCTTAGCGCTCAAGCTCCATGGCGCGCGCCGGCTGACCATAAAGGCCTGGGATGCGCTGAAGGCTTCAAACGGATCCGTGGTTCTGATTTCCGGAAGCGCCGCTCTCGATCCCAAACCCGGGTTCGCCGCGGTGGCCACCGTCAATGCCGCGATCATCGCGCTGGCCAAGGCATTCGCAGAGCAAGGCATCAAGGACGGCGTACAGGTCAATAGCGTGGTGCCAGGCGCCGTGATGACCGGACGCAGGGAGTCGTATTTTCAGAAGTGGGCGCCGGCACACAACCTTACCGTGGAAGAGGCGGTGAAGAAGTTCCCGGAAGAAGTCGGCATCGCTCGTTTCGGTAAACCAGAAGAGATTGCCGACCTGATGGCTTACCTGGTATCCCCTGCGGCGAAGTGGATGACGGGATCTTGTGTGCGTATGGACGGCGGAGAAATCAAAGGCATCTAGTGCGCCGCGGAAAAACTCGCTGCACGAAGGGCACTGCTTCCACGGCACGCCGGGACAGGTCAGCCGTGCCGAGAGGGACTCAGTAGACCTCAGCGCGATCCAGGGGTAATCGCACATGAAACGTCGTTTCCTGTGGCTTCGAATCGAAAGCTACCGCGCCAAAATGCTTCTGGATGACTCGTTGCACGGTATCCAGCCCCAGCCCCAATCCCTTACCGAAGGGTTTTGTGGTAAAGAAGGGCTCGAACACGCGATTCGCATACTCCGCAGAAATTCCGTGCCCGGTATCGGTGATCTCGACAAGAATCGTCTTCCCCTGCAATTGGTGGACAGGGTGAGCGTGCCAGAATCACCCATCGCGTCTAGCGAGTTTTCTATCAGCGCTGCCCAAGCCTGGTTCAGTTCGCTCCCAAAGGCTTGGAGCAACGGAACATCCGGACTATAGAAACGTCTTACCGTGATGCCGGCGAGTCTGGGCTGAAAGAGGTGGAGCACGGTGTCGAGAGATTCGGCAATATTGACATCCTGGACGGGCTGCCGATCCATATAGGAGTAGTCTTTTACTGCCGTGACGAGACGGAAGATCCTGTCGGCCGCCTCGCTCACCAGCAGTAGCTGAAGCCTCCCGCTCGAGAGCAGCCATAGCATCGCTCATCGCAACGCACAGCTTGTCCGCGGGTACTAGGCGCTCAAGTTCCTGAAGGCGAAGAGAGCTGGATATTGGCTTCGGCCAGCATGGGAGCGAGTTTCCATGCCTCAGCAAACCCTTTTTCTTCCAGCCAATTGATCAACGAATCTTCAAGCGATGCGGTATCGACAGACGGGTTACCATTCGCAGTTTGGCGGGAGTGGGACACTGCGGAGCGGAGTCTGGAAAGCCAGTCGAGGTAGGCGTTAAGGCGGTCATCTGTGCCCAGGGCCATTCCAATTCGATAAGCAGCACGCTCTGGTGGGCCTTCCGCGGCGCTCAGCAGATGCGAGGCGCGCGCTTTTAGCCGCCGAAGCCGGGTTGTTCAGTTCATGGGCGAGGTTTGCGGCAAGTTTGTTGAGGGCCGCCAGTTTACCAATCTGCTCTTCTGCTCGCGTGTATTCCCGATTGCGGTCCAGCAACACGCGGACAACTCGTTGCGTCATCGACGGTATCGCCGTGAGGAGTTCCGGGAAATGGCTGTCGTGCAACTCTAGAATCCACGTGTCTCCAGACGAGCGCCCGTCCGCGTTCCATGCCTTGATACGCGAGAATGGGGTCTTGCCCGTTATTCGGCCCGTCTGGCCGATCAGGACGGAGACTGGGCTCGAGGAATGGCGCTTGACGAGAACATCGCCCTGCAGGATGAACATCAGGTGTTCTGGCGGAGTTCCCTGGCTAAAAATAAGGTCTCCGTCTTTACCAAACCTCTGGGTTCCATGGGTCGCGAGCCAGGTGAACTCCTCCTCGGTCAGGCCCTTCAAGAGCTTCGATCGTGCTTAAGGCTGCAACAATATCCGCGATGGGCCTGGCGTGGTCAGGGCGTTCCACTTTCGATTGCATTTGCTCCGCCATTAGGTTGCTTGGGAGGTTCATTACCGTCGCCTCGTTCCATCCATGAGATTCGCCCGAACTGAGCCTGTTGCTATATTTTACGGCTACAGGCTGCTAAAAACAGCGAGTCATTGCAGGCTACGGCCTCCGAACGCTTTAGCGGAGTGTAAGTACCTGAACAAGTCCCGCTTTAGCCGCTTAACAGGATCGGACTGCGAATCGCATGGAAGCAGTTCTGCCCGCAGCGTCAATCTTGCGCGCGATAGACTTGACTTGACCGCGGCTACAGAGATTCCGAGAGCTTGTGCGATCTCTCGCGCTGAATATTCCCTTGCTTGCCAGAGTTCGACGACTTCCCGGCAGCGTGGCGGCAGCCGGAGTATTGCTTCCCTTAGCAATGCTTCTCTCTCTCTCCGAACGTAGCTGCTCTCAGGGTCCTCCGCCGAGGGATTGTATCTCCCACCGCTCGCATTTGCCGCCAGGATCGTCGGTACCGTCGAGCGAAAGTTCGAAGCAATTGCGCTTCTTCCGCAAGATCATGAGCGCCGAATTGATCGCGATCCGCGTGAGCCACGTGGAAAAACTCGATCTCTCCTGGAACTTGTTCAGATGAGAGAAAGCTCTCAGTAAGGAGTCCTGAAGCGCATCTTCCGCATCCTGCCGATTTCTGGTGATTCGATAAGTCTCGTAAAAGACCTTCTGTAGTGACGTTTGCTAAGCTCGACGAAAGCATCGCCGTCACCTGACTTTGCCGTTGAGACCAGCAATGCGTCGCTCATCTTCGATAGAGCCTTCCTCGAAGCTACCATTGTTTTCCGCTGTCATGAGTAAACTCCCAAGGTTAGAACTAATTCAAAGCGATCACTCGCATCAATCCGCCCGCCAGGGCGAATATTCACTGCAGTCTTGGATAGTGCACATGTGTTGCCAAACCGGGCTTGTCCTGCGATCAGCTGCAAGCGGACGTTTCTCAGCCCACTGCAGAGCTCCATGCAACAAGGTAAAACACTATAACCTTAAACGTTACGAGTGTCTTCAATTCCCGTTCTGTGAAATTTGTATTCAACGGTCAGCATTCTGCGACCCCATATGCTGCGACGAAGGTCACGACCAACTTCTGTCAGAGTTGAACCTCCGTCCCAAATTCGTAGGAGGCATGCAATTTGACCGGACTCGGTCAATCCTTCTTTAGGGGGCGCACCGCGACGGACCTAACGTCTAACCTCCGTCACCGACAGACATCCGTCGCAACTTTGTCAGCTCGAGATCAGGATTGGTTGTGAAGTTGGCGATCTATTCTATAGAGCAGAAATAACTTAGCTCGACGACCCGCCACCGGGGAAGAGCACCGTGGATGGTATTTCAGTTGCATCGCGATAGTCGTCTGGGAGGACAAGATCGATTCTGCGCCACGCCGTCGCGCAGATCGCCCATACGCAACCACATCAACCAGGGTAAGGAGAACTAATTGTGAGTCAGGTGCTGTCAGGACAAGCCATGAACGCCGAGAATCGGCCGGAAGCGCGAATCGGCCACATGGAAGCCAAAAGCAATTTGACCAAATTGGCTGCATGGATAAGTGATCGTGATATTCCTTTCCTGATCACTAGTATCGGCATGATCGTTATGCTCCTTTGGGCCGGGTCTTATAAAATGACCGCTCCCGGTGCCGAAGGCATAATTCCTCTGGTTTCTAACAGCCCGCTGATCAGCTGGCACTTTAAATTATTCGGCCCTTATATCGGCTCCGATTTGATCGGTCTGACCGAGATCGCGGCCGCCCTATTGATGATCGCAGGCTATTTGAGCCCTAAAGCCGGCATCATCGGCGGCCTCATCGCATCAGTCATGTTCTTCACAACCAGCACGATGATTATAACTACCCCCGGCGCGATTATTAGTGTTCATGGGCTAAGGTTCATGAGCTTTCTAGGCCTGTTCCTTTTCAAGGATGTAATAGCGCTTGGGGCATCTCTTTATCTGGTCAGCTATTTCGGTCAAAAAGCCATCCTCTCTGAAAACAAAAGCCAGTAACTAGCTGAACCTTGGAAAGGCCGACCTGCTCCAGGGAGTGCCGCCCCGAAACCCATCGATCACTCCGGGTACAAACGGCCTTCGAAACTCTTTGGAAGCAGAACGGGACGGCGGATTCCGAGCTTCTGCATTTTGTAAACCAAGGAGGTCCGCTTCATCCCCAAACGCTCCGCAGCACCGCTCCGGCCACCGACGACCCAGTTACTTGCATCAAGCGCACGAACAATATGATCGCGCTCAACTTCCTCGAGAACGGTAATGGTCACAATGGATTCCTGCTGAGCGCCGCACGCCTCCAATTCGCAAGTCGGGGCTCGCAATACAGTGTGAGGAGAGAGAATAACGGCTCGTTCGATAAAATTCTGCAATTCCCGAATATTTCCGGGCCAGCGATAGCGCACCAGCGCATCCATGGTCTCCGAAGGAACCTCGTCGACCCTCTTGTTCATTCTTCGCGCGTAGCGTTGTGTGAAGTGCCAAACCAGTTTTGGAATGTCCTCAGTACGCTGCCGTAACGCAGGAATGTAGATCGGGAATACCTTTAGCCGATAGTAGAGGTCCTCCCGAAATGTACCGTGTTTGACCATTGCAACCAAATCGCGATGAGTGGCTGCGACCAGGCGAACGTCCACCTTATGCGTGTGGTTGCTCCCGAGTCTCTCGAATTCCTGCTCCTGTAGGACTCGTAGTAGCTTGGCCTGAAGCTCAAGCGGTATGTCGCCGACCTCATCGAGAAAAAGGGTGCCTTTATGCGCGAGTTCGAAGCGGCCGCTCTTCTGCGCAATTGCCCCCGTGAACGCTCCTTTTTCATGTCCGAATAACTCGCTTTCCAGGAGTCCAAGCGGGATCGCCGCGCAGTTTAGTTTGACCAGGGCACGTTCGCGACGGCTGCTCAATTTGTGGATTGCCCGGGCTATGAGTTCCTTTCCGGTTCCTGTCTCGCCCATGATAAGCACACTCGAGTCAGTGGGTGCGACGATCGAAACCAGGTGCATGGCGGCCCTCAGCGCCGGGCTCTCCCCAACGATTTCTCCAACCTCGGCGCGAATGTCCTCCTGGCGACCACCCGTCTGTTTCGTTTCTCCATCTCCTTCTCTGATCGGTGCAAGCCGGAATCGATGGCTCATGATGGACGTTGCACCTGCTGAGTGTCTCTCCTCATATCCCGTCACAGTAGAACCCATGTCTGTCTCCTCAACGCATTTGAGATTCGCTTGCGATCATTCTCTAGACAATTCCTGATGCCGGGCGTTGCCGCAACCGAAGCAACGTCTTCCACAAGACCCACTGTGCGGTAGTTTGGACAGACAAACAAGCTACGAAGGAAGGGATTTTGGGCATCTCATTAGTATGGCCAAAGACCCCGACTTTTCGAGGAGAGGGTGCCACGACGTGGCTGGGTTTTCAAACGCCAAGATGTTTCCTTCCGAACAGCCGTGCATCGATCGAAAACGCACCCGGCCCGATCATCGCCAGAGTCGCTCCGAATGTCGCCAATAGAATGGGTGTTCTTGGATCGCCCGGATAGAGAACAACCGTCCACACCTCAACGGCTGCAACCAACGCTCCCGTAGCGGAGTCCACAAGCCAATCATGATGAAGATTGCCAGTATGGCTCCCATGGCTTCTGGGGCTATGGGAGCGTCCCCAGGCGCTTCCTTGAGCGGCGCATTGTGAAGCAGAACGATGCCGGTGACCAATCGCTGCACGAGAAGCCCGAAACCTGGCCAGCTTTCGGCGAACGTTGTAAACAGTCGTTGCAAGAATGCCTCTCTGCGTAGGCTACGGTAATTTGAGCGCCGTGGAAACCTACGATGGTCGAGACAGGCGATCCGACTTTCGGAGGATCAGAGCGCGATCACGCCGCGCTTGAGCCCAATGGTGACGGCATGCACCCGGTCATTCGCGCTCAGCTTGGAGAGAATGTTCGTGACGTGGCTCTTGACAGTTGTTTCCCCGATACCGAGTTGATCCCCGATCGCTTTGTTGGAATTCCCGGCGGCAATCAGCTGCAGAACCTCAATCTCCCGTGAACTCAACTCACCCCCTGTCGCATGCTCAGCGAGCTCAGCAGCGATATCCGGCGGAATTCTCTTTTTTCCGGCATGTACGATGTGGATAGTCTCCAGGAGCTCCCGATGCACATGCCCTTTTAAGATGTAGGCCCGCGCGCCAACCCGAAGGGCCCGCAGCACCTGGGCATCGCCTCGGTAGGTTGTAAGGACAATGATGCGGGCCTCAGGAAACTCACTCAGGATGCGTTCGATCGCTTCCATCCCACTGACGCCGGGCAGCTGCAGATCCATCAGGGTGACATCAGGACGGTGTAAGCGGAAACTCTCGATAGCTTCCTCCCCATGCGAGGCCTCCGCAACCAATTTCATGTCCAGCTCCGCATTGACCAGAGCTGCGATGCCCTTGCGGAGAAGCGGGTGGTCATCCACGGCCAGGATGCGAATCATGTCAGGAATGCCTGCCATTGCTTCCTTCCTTGCGGAATAGCCGGAATCCTTGGTCATTCCGCTTAGCTTCATACGCTATGGCAGCCGGAACCCTTAACTCCACTTCTGTGCCGGCTCCCGCTTCGGTCCAGAAGCCCAATCGCGATCCGATTCGCTGGGCCCGCTCCCTGATTCCCGGCAGACCCCAATGTCCGGGGCGCCCGCTGGCTTCCAGAACTTCGGAGTCAATACCCTGTCCATCATCCCGGATGCGCAATCGCAGTTCACGTTCATCGTATCGGAGTTCTACTTCGATGCGGTTGGCGACGGCATGGTGGAAGGCATTTCGAATCGCCTCACGGCCGATGCGGTAAATTTCTTCCTGAAGTGTGAGGGGCAGTCGCCATGGTTTACCCTCGACAATCACGCGAAAGCTGGGAAGACGCCCATTCCGAACTTGAGTGCCAGTCAGTTCCTGCCCGGTAGCGGTGAGCAGCTCCGCAAGATCGTGCTGGGCTATTAGCTCCGGCCGCAGGTCCTGGATGGCGTCGCGGCCCTCCGCGATGGCTTTCTCAGTCGTAAGGATTGCCTCGTCCAGAGCTTCCATCGCGGATTCCGGTCTTCGCGGCAGCAGGTTGCGAGCTGCCTGAAATTGAAACATGAGGCCGTGAAAACTTTGCAGCAAGGTATCGTGAAGCTCTCGTGCGATGCGTACACGCTCGTCCAGCCGTTCACTAAAACGCGCCCTCATTGCTGCCGCATACCGGCGCATGCGCAGAAGGTAAAATGCGTACGTCAGCAAAGCCAGGAGCAACAGAGTCAGCAAACGGATCCACGTGGTCTGATACCAGGCCGGGGGAACCACAAGCGTGAGCGCAGCCCCTTGTCGGTTCCAAACGCCGCTATTGTTGCAGGCTGTAACCAGAAACTTGTAGGTTCCCGGTCGAAGGTTGGTATAGAAAGCTGAACGGCGGGTCCCGGCTTCTTGCCAATCAGTATCGTAGCCGTCGAGCTTATATCGAAATCGAACGCGTTGGGGCTCGATGAAACTTAGAGCGGTGTATTTAACTTCGATATTTCGGCACAGTTTCGAAAGCCGCACACTATTCTCCAGAGAATAGTTCTTTGCGTCTGCGATGACTTGTTCGATGTGAACCGGGGGTGGCAATTCGTTCAGATAGACATGATCTGGATTGATCGTTTGGGCAACGCTGCCGTTCACAAACCATAATCGTCCGTCAGAAGATTTTGTTGCTGCGGGGCGGAAGGAGCTTGGGCCCCCTTGAAAACCATCCATCGCGTCGAACTCTGTGGTCTTTACCTGGACGTCGGGGTGGCGCCACCATCTTTCCAGCTCGCTGTGGTCGATCTTGATAAGCCCGCATTGCGCGTACAACCAAAGTGAACGGTGATTATCTAAGGTTAGCGTATTGATCCGCTCACAGGGCAAGCCGTTTGATGTGGTCATGGCCTGAAGCTGCCCGGCTCTCACTCCCACGAGACCATTGGTTGCACCAAACCAGACAAAATCATCACCATCGACTGCGATGTTCCGGATATAGCCGTAGCGAGGACCGAATGCCGATAGAGTTGTTTCCCCGGAATCGTCCAAATATCGAAGCTTGTCTCCTGCTATCCAGATCCCTCCGTGGGGATCGGTCGCCAGTGCCAACACGGATTCTTCAGCGGGGAAAGTTTGCCGTACCAACCAATGGCGGTTGCGAATCTGAACCAGGGTTCCAGTGGTCGAGCCGCCAGTTGAAGCCCAAACACTGCCATCCGCTCCGCCCGTCATGGCGAACACAACGTTAGGCCCACCGGGCTTGATCACCGGAACAAACCTCCCTTGCTTAAAGTGAAACAATCCATTATCAATTCCGAGCCAGAGTCTATGGGCAGGATCTTCAAGCAGCGAGGTGACCGCTCGTCCGGGCAATCCATCCTTGGGCAGGATGGATATGACTGTTCCATGCCGCGAGGCATCCAGTGCACCCTCATTCCCGATCCAGGTTGTTCCATCCGCAGTAGAAAGAACGGACTGTGCGCCGTCCGCATGGAGTCCCTCACGTCGCGACAGGGTCAAAACCGGCAGATCGTGAAAGCTGTCTATCCCTTTGGATGTCGCAACCCAGATTGTGCCCTCATGATCCTGGAACAGGGCAGTAATGCTGTTACCCGAAAGACCATCGGCACTATCGAAGTGATCTGCCTTGCCGTCGAAGATCCGGTAGACTCCCTGCTCTTCGGTTCCTACCCACAAGGCACCGTCCCGGTCCACGAATAACCGTGACACCGCGATCTTCGACCCGTTCAGGTGAGGAGACCGGAAAGTCTTCCAGACCCCATTCCTGAATTGTTCCAATCCGAGTCCGCTTTCGGGGTAGTCGATGCCAACCCAAAGAGAGTCATTTCTATCGAAAGCCAATGCCTGTACACCACCGGTTCCCTCAGCTTGCTTTAGAACCTTAAGGGTCCATACGCTTGACGAAGCAGGCTGCCACCGAACCAGTTGGGTGGCAGCGCCTGTCCAAACATTTCCGGTTGCATCTTCGGCCAGCGACGTCGCATAAGGAAGCGGTATACCGTCCCGCCGGCCATAGCAACGAACTCCGCGATCCCGGATCTGGCAAAGCCCTCCATCCTCGTCGGCATATCGATCACGAGCCAGCAAAATAGCGCCTTTGCCGGTCTCGATAATGGAAGTCGCGCGTCCGTCTCGGTTCGTGTATTGCGATAACGTATTGTCTTTCCAGCGAAAGAGACGATAGGCAGCCCCGATCCACAGACCGCCATCGCGCGCGCCCAGGAGAGCTGAAATCTCGGCTGACCCCAGTTGTTTTTGAGGTGCTATATCGGCCCAGGAAACAAAGCTCACCCCGTCAAAACGGAATAGGCCGTTTGCTGTTCCTATCCAGAGATAGCCATCGGTCGTCTGTGCAATTGCTGTTGGCGCGCCAGCAAAGAGGCCGTCCTGTAGGCGCCAGGCCCTATGCGAGTACTGTGTGAGATGGGTTGCCGGATCAACTGCCCATGCTGTGGATGCACCGAACAGAAGCGCTGTCAACAATATCCTCATTCTCGCTTCCACCGCTCGCAGACATGGAAATCCGCGAATATAACCGCCCCGACGGAGCCGCGAGGCACACTACATCATAAGCGATTTCTCCTGCAGCGGGTTCTCTCGCTCGTCTTGTCTATGTATGACAAGACGAGTGTCGGGACGACACACCGCCACTGACAGACATTAGTCGCAAATCTGTCATTGAGAGCTCTACAGCCCACACATTCCTGAAGCTCCTATCTATGAGTAGCAGAATAACTTGCATCTGGGTCATCTCCTGCCATGGAAACCACTCGGTTTGGCAAGTCGCTTGCCTCCTTAGGCTCCCTGAGAGATCGATAAGATATGTCATGGAGCGACGACGAAGCGGACCACGCCGAGGCAATCGGTATCGAGTATCTCGACGGGCTGTACAGCTATGCGTTGGTGTTAAGCCGGAACCATGCGGAAGCAGAGGACTTGGTGCAAGAAACATACGTTCGCGCTATCCAGGCGATGGGGCGGCTGCGACCGGGCAGCAACATCAAGGGCTGGCTCTTTACCATCCTGAGAAATGTCTGGCGCAATCAGTTGAGAAAGCTACGCAATGGTCCTCAAGTCGTAGAGATCGAGGTGGACAATCAAGTGGCCAACAAAATCGTTGAGCAATCTGCAGACTCCCATGATCTTTATGTAAGCAAGCTGGAGGCGGAGGAAGTGCGGGCGGCCATCCAGGAGCTGCCAGTAGACTTCCGCGAGATTATCCTCCTTCGAGAATATGAGGATCTTTCCTATCAGGAAATTGCAAGCGTGATGGGCTGTCGCGTCGGAACCGTGATGTCCCGCTTGGCCAGGGCTCGTGCCAAGCTTCGAGATATGCTTTGCACGCGGCGGACCGGATTCGCCGGTAGTGAGAGGTGTAAATGAAGGCTTACGATCAATATAGCGCAATAATCCAGCTCTATTTCGACCAGGAACTCGCCGGTCCCAATGTGGAAGATGTTCGCGCTCATCTACAGAAATGTGCGGCATGCCAGGCGCAATTCGAGGCTGACGCGAGCTTATCTCATCTCCTGCGTCGATTCCGGCCGCTCTATCCCGCTCCGGATGCTTTGCGGGGACGGGTCGCCTCGTCTCTTCTGTAAGGTCCGCCGCTGGACGGCAGTGCTGCTTAGTGTGCCACCAGAGCTTGGCCTGCGGCACCCACTTCAGCGGGCGCCAAGACATTTACAAATTGCAGACAAAAGGCTCGGAATAAATTACCGGCTCGCGTGTTTTATCACCTGGACGCTCGGTTGTAATGTCATCACGGGAGAATACAAATTCTCTGCAACCGAACCTCAGGAAGAGGGATGCAAACAAATGAACTCAAACACACGATCGGAGAATAGAGTCGAGGCCTTTGCCGTCTCGCAAGCGGATCTTAAAACATTGGAAATGTGGGTTTCGCGATATCGTCGGGTACTCTATTTCGTTGCCCACCGCCTGCTCGGCAATCACACGGACGCAGAGGAGGCGGTGCAGAGTTGCATACGATCGATCCCGCGCAAGGTTCCATCTCTGGAACACGAAGGCGGCTTTCGCGCATGGTTGGTAAGAGTCCTTATCAGTGAAGCCTTGGCCATTCGCCACAAGAACAGGTTCCGGTCCTTAATGAAGGGGTCGGCCTGCGGGCTCCTCATGGATCCGCGCAGACAACTTCGTATTGATCCTTGCGTCCAGTTCAAGGAAAACGGCTCGTGGACGGCAATGGAATCGGCAGGTGAGCGGTGCCGATGAATTTTGAAGATAGGGTCGCGCTCATCACAGGCGGCACAGCGGGAATTGGCGAGGCGACAGTACGCCGCCTCGCCAGCCTGGGGCGAACTCGGCAGCCATGAGACGGAGCATGGGGAATAGCCACGGGGAAGTGTCGCCGGAAACCCATGCATGAAAAGCTCGCGATCGAGAACGACTAGCCCGCGAAAATGACGATCGTCGCGACCAGAACCTGTCAGTGACGGCCATCGGTCACAAGACCGTCACTGTCGAAGCAAAGTCTGCCCGCGCCGCTCCATCGGATCGTCCTCAAAAAGAATACGTTAGCGGAGTACTCGGTTCGCCTGGAAATACTCCTAGGGTTGGCAATCCAGTTGCTGCGGAGAGTTGTGCCCTTCAACCCAAGGATCGATGTGGAAGCTCCTGCTAAGAACGACGAATCTCAACTTCGGTTGATGGCAGTGATCGCGTTCGCTGTCGTCTATAGCAATTACATGATGGCGCCGCTGATTCCGGCACTTTCACGCGAGTTTTCCGTGAGCCCTTATCAACTGGGCTGGTTGATTCCCGGCTTCCTGATCCCTTATGGCATTTCGACGCTCGTATACGGAGCGTTATCGGATCGTTGGGGACGAACTCCCGTGCTCGTGACTCTTCTCTGCTTCGCCACGGCGACTATGGTGCTGCTCTCCTTCGCAGGATCTTGGCGGACACTCCTCATCGCGCGGATTCTATCCGGGGTGGGATGTGGCGGAATCGTCACCATCTCTCTGGCGATTATCGGGGACCGCTATCCCTATGAGGTTCAGGGACGCCCCATGGGCAGAATGTTCGGAGCCATTGCAGCCGGTATAGGATTCGGCTCGACCCTGGGGCCCATTCTGAATCCCCTTGTAGGCTGGAGGAACGAATTCAGAGGGCTCGCATGCATCTGCTGCTTAGCGGCCGCGTTCATTGTGAAGAGCAGCAAATCAGCCCTCAAAGTGACCAGAAGATTTACTTCCTTTGCCCAGGTGATTCGCGAATACCTCGTTGTCCTGGAGGCTCCGCGCGGTGGACGAACCCTGGCCTTCATCTTCAGCAACGGAGCCTTCCATGGCGGTATCTTCGCCTGGCTCAGTCTTTTGCTTATGAGCCGCTATCACCTGCATGACACGGGAATAGGCTTGGCGTTACTGGGATACGGACTGCCAGGCATCTTCTTCGGAACAGTGATTGGGAAATGGGCCGATCGTTACGGTAGAAGCTACGTAGTCCCCATCGGCTTTCTTTGGGCTGCAAGCTTTGCATTCCTCCTGATTCTTCCAAGTCCGCGCTTTGTGGCTGCGCTCATCATTACCGCTTTGTCAATGGGATTCGACGCGACCCACCCACTGATGTCCAGTATTACTACGTCGTTGGACCCCAAACACAGAGGTCAAATTACTGGACTCGCAACCTTCACCAACTTCATCGGCATGGGCATAGGAGCGCTCTGTTTCCAGCAGCTGCTCCCATTCGGCTTTACCGTTGCGCTAGCCATCTTCGCCTCAGCACACACCTTGGTGGGACTCGCAGCGCTGTATGACTTTCGCGGAGAGCGCCCCGCTTGCCTGCCACTCATCCGGCGCGCCATCGCTCAATCAATTTCCTCGCTACGCTAGCAACGTCGGGCATTCCTTGACAAGCCATGGTCGGGCGTCTACCATCAACGCGAGAGTGAGGGTAGGCCGTCTTCCATGACGAAGCAGACACAACAACAGCGCACGGGCCTTCTCCAGGGCACGCTCGACATGCTCATCTTGAGGACGCTTCTTTATGGGCCTGCTCATGGCCATCAGATCGGCAAGCACATTCAGCGGACCACGAATGATTTTCTGCAGATGCAGCACGGTTCGCTCTATCCAGCGCTGCACCGCCTGGAGGAAAGAGGATGGGTGGTCTCCAAATGGGAAACTGCGCCGGACCGCAATCGGGAGTTCAAATACTACCGGCTGACTGACAAAGGCAAAAAGCAGCTCGTGGTCGAAGAATCACAATGGAAGCAGATGGCCGAAGCGGTAGCGCGCGTGATGTGGCCCGCCGCTGAGGAGAGCTGAGATGCGATGGTGGCCGACAAAGAAAAGAAATTCAGATCTGGAGCGAGAGCTGCAGTCTGATCTTGCCCTGGAAGAAGAAGAACAGCGGGAACGTGGACTCTCATCGGAAGAGGCGCGCTACGCAGCTCTGCGCGCTTTTGGCAATCCTACGCTGATTCGCGAGCAAACTCATGCGACCTGGTCCTGGAACTGGCTCGAATCCCTGGCCAGCGACGTCAAGTATGGATTCCGCGGAATGGGTCGCAATGCGGGTTCCACGCTATTTGCGATTCTCATTGTCGGCCTCGGAATCGGCGGCGCCGCGACAGTCTTCAGCGTGGTCAATGCGTTGCTGCTACGTCCGCTTCCGTTCCGCGATCCAGGACAATTGGTCTGGATTGCCAACGGCGAAAACTACAGCACCCAGGCCGAACACTATTCAGACCTCCGGGACCAGAATCAGTCCTTCTCCGACCTGGCGGGTTGGGCGGGAACCTACAGCTCGGGCAACAGGGAATTGACCGGGGCAGGCGAGCCGGAGCGTCTTACCGGCGTTCCGGTCACCCAGAACTTCTTCTCCTTGCTGGGAGTGGAACCTGTAATAGGGCGATCGTTTACCAGGGAAGAGTCCCAAGGCAAGTATGCCGCTCCGCCCGCCGTGCTGTTGAGTGACAGCTTTTGGCGCAGGCGGTTTCGTTCCGACCCCAACGTGGTGGGGCAGAAGCTGACCTTGAACAATCAGCCGGCGATGGTCGTTGGGGTCCTGCCCCCGTCGTTCGACTTCGCCAGCGTCTTTGCCCCGGGCACTCCGATCGATATCTTTATTCCGTGGCCGCTAACAGACAATGCGAAACCCACCGGTAACACCATGAATATCGTCGGAAGGCTGAAGCCCGGCGCTACCGTCGCTGGTGCTCAGGCTGAGTTCACCGTCCTGGCGAAACAACTGGTGAGCCAACATCCGGAGCGGAATCCGATTTTCCCCAGGCTGGTTCCGCTGGAACAGCACGTGAGCGGGCAAGTGCGTCCAGCTCTCATGGTGTTGATGTGCGCAGTAGGTGTAGTCATGTTGATTGTCTGCGCCAATCTTGCCCATCTGCAATTGGCGCGCATGGGGACGCGACAAAAGGAAATGGCGGTACGAGCGGCGTTAGGAGCAGGGCGTTTTCGGCTGCTGCGGCAAGTGCTGACAGAGAGCGTAATCCTCTCCTGTTGCGGTGCCGCGCTGGGCCTGCTTCTGGCCGTGGCTGGCACGCGCGCGCTGGCGCATCTCGGCGCCTTCAACCTTCCGCTTCTAGCCAGCGTTCGTGTCGATGGCAGCACGCTCGTCTTCACCTTGCTGGCGGCCGTCGCTTCGGGCGTGCTCTTTGGCTTGGCGCCCGCGCTGCAGATCCCGGCGCACCACCTCCGCGATGGGCTGCAAGACGCGGGCCGCGAGTCGAGTGGCAGCAGCCGGCATAGCTGGTTCCGTGATGGACTGGTGGTCTCACAATTCGCCCTGGCTTGCGTGCTGCTCGTGGGCGCGGCCCTGCTCATACAAAGTTTTCTGCGCGTCCTGGACGTGAATCTAGGCTTTCAACCGGAGCACGCAGCCGCGTTAAGGATCGATCCCGGTTTTAGCATCAAGAGTGCCGCGCAACAGAACTCATTTATCGACGATGTGTTGCATCGCGCCCGGTCAGTCCCCGGCATCACGGCAGCCGGGATAAGCGATGTCCTGCCGCTCGACGGCGACAGGGGTTGGCAAGTCGCAGGCAAAGGACAGGTCTACGAGAAGGACCATCACCCGGAGGCATTTATTCGCGTCGTCAGCGATGGATACTTCGAGGCCCTGGGAGTTCCCTTGAAGTCGGGGAGAGAATTCACCGAGAGCGATCGAGCGTTCAGTGAACCCGTAGTGATGGTGAACGAGACTTTGGCACGCACTCTATGGCCTGGGCAGGACTCGGTCGGAAAGATGATGACGCAGGATGGCGGACGGCGAGTTATCGGGGTGGTTGCCGATGTCCATCACGGAGGACCCGAGACTTTGGGTGGCTCTGAAATGTATCTGCCGATGCGTCAAACTGGCGACTACGCCGCTATGAGGCTTGTGGTGCGAACCGCGCTGCCTCCAGATAGCCTGGCAGCCGGCATCCGAACGGCGCTACGGCCGCTCGATCCGAATCTCCCGGTCACCGAGTTTCAAACCCTTCAGGGGCTGGTCGACAAGGTGGTATCGCCACGGCGTTTTCTGGTCTTACTTTTGTCAGCATTTGCCGGGTTCGCACTGTTGCTTGCATCGCTCGGGATTTACGCGCTGATTTCCTGTTCGGTGAATCAGCGCACCAAAGAAATTGGTATACGTATGGCATTGGGAGCGAGCTCCCGGCTGGTGCGGCGAGGGGTTCTTGCAACCACGTTGCGCCTCGCTCTTGTCGGGGTGGCGCTGGGGACGCTCGGTTCTCTCGCGTTAAGTAAGTGGATCGAGTCCTTACTGTTTGGCACAACCCCGGCCAACCCAGCCGTCTTCTCGGGCGTAGGTTTGCTCCTCTGCGCTGTCGCGTTGGTTGCTGCGTACGTTCCGGCGCGACGGGCCTCGCGCATCGAGCCGTTGCAGGCGTTGCGAACTGAATAGCGAATCACTTCGCCGGTGTACTTGCATTGGCCTCCACGTCGATCTGGATCTCCACGTCCGGTCCCGTCGGGTTCGGCCCGAGTTCCATCAGATTGTCGCGCGTCATCCCGAAATCGCCGCGCTTTACTGCTGCCGTTGCGTGGAACGAAGCGCGCGCGGGCTGTCCCGCCGGCATGTCAGGAAACATTCCCTTGAACCGGAATGTCAACGGCACCTCTTTTGTCACGCTACGAATGGTTAGCGAGCCATCCATCACCCACGCGCCATCTGCGCTCTTGCGAATGCCACGGCCGCGATAAGTCATAGCGGGGAAGTTCTTCACATCAAAGAAATCCGGGCCACGTAAGTCCTCATCTCGCCTGGCGAACTGGGTATCGATAGTCGCCGTATCAATCGAAATATCCACGGCGCAGTCGGCCGGATCCTTTGTGGCTGTGATCGTCCCGGTAACTTTGTTGAACCTGCCACGCACCAGTCCGACAATATGGTGCCACGCGCCAAAGTACGCAAAACTATGGATCGGATCGATGTTGTACGTTCCCGGTGGCGCAAGAGAGGCGATACTCGATGAGGAAGCAAGCCCAGTTGGCGTGCCCATCGTAAGTATGGCAACTCCGCAAAGCCCCAGAACCACCAGACCCACAATGCTCTTCAACCCTCTTCGTACACGCATTCCGCCACCTTTCGCCTTGAGTTCAGCATTCAACCTAAGGTCGATCCGGCCAGGACGAAAGCCACAGGTGGTGAACCTCCGCAATTTTGCGCTGAGTCGTGCATTTCATACGCCCAGTCGGTTTTGGCGGGAGAACCCGGTCGCTAGAATGGATGCGTGCCCCAGAATGCTCTCCAGCGCCGCGCACCGTCTTTTTGGCCCCTCCAGATCGGCGGATGGACGCTTTACGGCCTCGCAACCGCCGTCTCATACATCCCATTTCGTCACATGCGGGAACAGGTGGATTACCAGCTCGCTCTACTCTGTTCTACGTTCTTGGCCAGCTTCGTTCTGTATGCCTCTTGTCATTTCCTCTGGCGGCGGTCTACCCCGTTAGCTTCTGCCCTGTTTCTATCAGTGGGATTTTCGTACATTCTGGGCGTTCTATGCACCGTCGTATCAGCTCTCACGACACTCCACTTGAACGAGCCCCGGACACCCCTCAGCTGGAGTATGGTTGCCGCCCAGGCATTCGAAGCTACGATCGTTCTCATCGCATGGAGCGCACTCTACTTCGGGATCAAGCATTACGGTACCGTCGAGGAGCAGAGGAGTAGATTGGTCGCGTCAGAAGCCACGGCGCGTGAAGCCCAACTACAGGCGCTTCGTTACCAATTGCAGCCTCATTTCCTGTTTAACACCCTGAATGCCATCTCGTCGCTCGTCGTAAGCAAACAGCCCGAACGGGCTACGGAGATGATCGCAAAGCTCGCCGCTCTGCTACGAAACACCCTCAGCGTCCCGGAAGTTCATGTGGTGGCTTTCCGGGAGGAGCTGGCCGTCACAGAGGAATATCTTTCCATCGAACAGGTTCGCTTTGGACCTCGTCTTGCCGTCTCGCTGAGCGTTAGCCCAGAAGCATCCGAGGCACAGGTCCCCAGGTTTCTCTTGCAACCGATTGTGGAGAATGCGATCCGGCACGGCATCGCTCGTTGTCCGAATGGGGGCGAGGTCTCGATCACAGCTTTTGTAACCGAAGGACAGCTTCGAATCGATATAGGAAATGACCGTATGGAAGGCCTGCTGCAGGCCGGTGACGAGGGAAATGGGCTTGGCCTGGCAAACACCAGGGCGCGGCTGGAAAAACTCTATGGAGAACAAGGCAGCGTTACAGTCGCCACTGCGCAGAACAATCGGTTCTTAGTCTCTATTCAATTTCCCCTGACCACGCCGTCTTCTATAGTTTCTTACGGGACCGGACAATGAACATTCGCGTTCTGGTTGTCGATGATGAGCCGCTAGCCAGACTTGGCATCACCACGCGCTTAAGTGCCTACGCCGACATGCTGGTCGTTGGGGAGTGCAGTAGCGGCGAGGAGGCGCGCGCGAAAATTCCGCAGGTTTCGCCTGATCTCATTTTTGTCGACGTCGAAATGCCTGGTATTTCCGGATTAGATCTTCTGCGAGAGCTGCCTAGAGAGCAAGCCCGGTGCATAGTGTTTCTCACTGCGCATGAGGAGTACGCCTTGGACGCGTTCCATGTGGAAGCGCTCGACTATCTTCTCAAGCCAATTGACGATGTCCGATTCGCGGCTTGTATCGAACGTGCACGGCGAATGTTAGCTCTTCACCGGCAGGAGGCCAACTTCGAACGGCTTTACGGACTTCTAGCGACCACAGACAAACAGAACAATGGCGGTATGATCAAGTGTTTTCCAGTGCGCCGGGGTAATGAATTTACCTTCGTCCAGGTCGAAGACGTCGAGTGGATCGAGGGATTGGGTGATTATGCTGGATTGCACGTCGGCAATAGAACGCACTTGATAAGAGAACCTCTCACTTCATTGGAAGCGCGTCTCGACCGAAGGCAGTTCGTACGCATTCACCGTTCGACCATTGTTCAAGTGGAACGCACGCTCCGCGTGGAACCTTTGGCAAATCGAGATGCGATTTTGACCCTCCGTGATGGCACGACGTTGCGTGTGAGCCGAACCTATCGCTCGCGTCTACAAGAGCTTCTGCATTAGCGATCTTCTTTCCGATCGAAACAAAAGTGCGTGAGAACTCAACCCGGCATGGCTTCTGTTATGGGACTGAGCCCTGCCGGGTTGAGTTCTTACGCAAACACTAAAGCCCTGGGCTTTCTCAATTATCTCTGGACAAGCATTTCACGCGGGATGCGCCCCAGCAGCGAATGCAGAGCTAGCCTTCGCCGGCCTGGGTCAGAGGAAACACAAATGCCCGAATCGCTTCCGCAAGTTGCTGGGGTTGATCGATGGGTATTAGGTGCCCGCTATCGCAGATCACCTTGATGTTTGCTCCCGGAATCCTGGGCAGCACGTCACGCTGGTGTTGCTCTAAAGGATCCTGCCTGTCCTGGTCTCCCGCTAAGATCAACGTCGGCGCGGCAATGTTTTCCACGACTCCTGAAATATCCTCGTACGCGGACAAGGTTGGCCAAGCGAGCTTTGCCTGGCCGGAAGCAGCGAAATTATCTGCGAGGATTTGCTCCCGCAACGCGTCACTCGGAGGATATGCAGTGAGATATGCCAACGCCTGCAGAGCATTCTCGCGATTATCATAGGCGTGAAGCTGAGCCTGCCTGGCAGGTTCCGGAATATTTTGCGGGGTTGGAGTTGCGGGCGCAACCAGAACAAGCGCCACCAGCCTGGGCGGCCGCTGCGATGCCAGGAACTGAGCAACTTTTCCTCCCATAGAATGGCCCACCAAAACGTATCCGCGCAACTGCAGTGCTTCAACGATGTGCTTGGCATCGAGGGCCAAATCTCGAATTGAGTATCCCTCTTCCGGCGCGTCCGATAGGCCCCAGCCACGCTGGTCGTAAGCGATGCACCGGAAATCTGTCGAGAGCTCCGAAATGACGGCATTCCAGGTGCGTGCCGACCCACCCCAATAGTGAAGAAACAATAATGCCGGTTCACCCGAACCACTTTCCAGCACATTGAACGATAACTCCCCCGCCTTCAGTTTCATAAACGGCCTCTTACCAGGTTTGATTGAACTACCGTCGCGAGAGTTGTTCGCGGGCGGGGAGCCTCAGGTTGCCGTAAATCGGGAGGCTGATCGAAAACACCGAACCGCGGCCTAACTGGCTAACCACGCCGATGGTGCCTCCGTGAGCTCCCACAATCGCCTTCGCGATTGGCAGGCCCATGCCCGCTCCGGGCGCCGTGTAACGTTGGCGTCCGCCGCGGTAAAACTTGTCGAAGATCAGGTTTTGCTCGAGAGAATCTATGCCAACGCCCCGGTCAGCGACGCTGATGACCAGCTGGTCGGACTTTACTTCAGCAGTTACTTTAATGGCAGTTCCCGGATCGGAATATTTGCCTGCATTGTCCAGCAGATGCATCAGCACCTCACGCATGCGCTGCGTATCCATACGTACCGTTGGCAGGTCCGAGGCCGCCTGAATCTCCACCGGGTGATTCTCGATCGATGCCCTCGCGTCCTCCAACGCCGGCTGCAGCACCTCCTGGATAGAATGCGGATGCAGGTCGAGTTTGAACATACCGGCCTCTAGCTGGCCCATCTCTGCCGCTTCTCCCACCAGTCGATTCAGCTGATCGGTCTGCTTGTCAATAACGGTAAGCAGCTCCCGCTGGCCGTGGCCGTCAGGCGCGGCGCCACCCAACAGCGTGGTGACATTGGCTTTGATCGCCGTGAGCGGTGTAAGAAACTCATGCGTCACCGAATCCAGCAAGGCCGATCGCAGACGCTCGTTCTCCTGCCTAGCCTGATGCTTGCTGAGAGCCTCGAGAGCACGCACGCGCTCGATCGACAAACCCGCGAGGCCTCCGATGGCATCCAAAGTCTCGCGCGACAGATCGTATCCTGTCACGGCAAGCGCCCCCACAGTACGCACCCCCAGGCGCAGAGGTACATACGCGGTTCCTTTCTCCACGGCGGGTTCCCCACGCAAGAGCGTAACGCGCAACAGGTTTTCATCCACCTCGGCATCGGGCGAAGAGCGGTAAACCGAAGGATGGTCCGCCGCCATCATGGAAACGCTGCGAACAGAGAAAGTCTCCTGCACGTAGTGTGGCAAGGCGTTCAGCAGTTCGAGCTCATTCTCTGAGGCCAGCAGCCGCTGACTCAAGTCATAAAGCCGTTCCACTTCGCGTCGCCCTTGTTTTGCCGCTTCAGCATCACGGCGTGCGCGTTCCGCCAGATTGCTGGCCACGAGTGCGGTTATCAGAAAAGCAAAGAGTGCGACCCAGTTGTGCGGATCGGCGATGGTAAAGGTTCCGATCGGAGGAAGGAAGTAAAAGTTGTAGGCAGCAGCCGCCCCCAGGGCCAGGGCTACCGCATAACGCAGACCCCAATAGGCCGAGACCAGAAGGACCGCTACCAAAAATGTTAGCGCTACCGTCGTTGGGTTAACGTGCAACCGAAAATCGATCGCCGTAATGACGCCAACCGCTGCGACAACAATGCCAAAACGGACAGCCTGCATGCGAGCATGGCTTCCCATATCTGTATTGTACGATGGAGGTTACGGTGACGCTGTGAATGACCGGAGCTTGGTGACCAAGACGTCCGACGAGTGGTTGACCGAGATATCTCCTGAGAAATCTCGAGGCAATTTCAAGCTGTTTCTCGGTTACGCTCCAGGCGTCGGGAAAACCTACAGTATGTTAAGCGAAGCCATTCGCCGTGCGAGCCGCGGCGAAGATGTTGCCATCGGCGTGGTGGAGAGCCACGGCCGCAAGGCTGTCGCCGAACTAGCCGGCAGGCTCGAGCAAATTCCGCTCCGCAAACTCGACTTCAAGGGGACATTGTTTGAAGAAATGGACGTGGACGCCATCCTCGCCCGCAAGCCAAGTGTCGTTCTGGCCGACGAACTGGCGCATTCGAACATCGAGGGTAGCCGGCACGCTAAGCGATTTGAAGATTTGATGGTTCTGCTCGAAGCCGGGATCGATGTCCTTTCTGCCATGAACGTCCAGCACATTGAAAGCCTTGGCCCGACCGTCTTGCAAACCACTGGCGTGCGCATCCGCGAAACCGTCCCTGACTGGGTGATGCAACGCGTCGATGAGGTCCAGCTAGTGGACCTGACGCCCCAAGCCCTGAAAGAGCGTATGTCGCGAGGCGACATTTATCCCGTGGAGCGTGTAGAGCGCGCTCTTTCTCACTTCTTCAGGCCAGGCAATCTGATTGCACTGCGTGAGTTGGCGCTCCGCCAGGTCACGCAAGTGGTCGACCGCAGCCTCGATGCTTATCTCAAAGAAGATGGCGCCCACCCCGCGGAGGGCGTGCTTGAGCGAATAGGTGTATGCATCAATGCCAATCCCGCAGGTCAATATCTCCTTGCTCGCGGCTCGCGCATGGCTCAGGCAATGGGCGGCGAGTTGTATGTTTTCTACATCGATCTGGGCAAAACACTGGACCCCGATGAATGGAAGGGCTTGACCGCGAACCTCCGTTTTGCAGAGAGCCTCAGTGCCCATGTGGTGCAGGCAACGGGGAGCAAGTTGATCGCAGGTATTCGCGAGTTCATTCGGGAATATCACATCACGCAAGTGATCTTTGGGCGGTCCGTACGCTCTGGCTGGCGGTGGTTTCCATACCTTTCCTCCATCTACGGGCTCCTCCGGGATTCCCCCACAGTCGATGTCCACATCGTGACCCAGGAACCCCACAGCTGACTGCAAGCTTCGGCATAGTTAATGCGGCACTGATCAGATTTCCTTATCCAGAGCGATTGCCATGTTATCAATGCTGCGAGACAGAGCGAGGAAGGTCTGCATTTTCGCTGTGAGCAACTCTTGCGGTTCTTCCGAACAGCAGGTCCGGACCGTCTGTTCTAAACGCTCGAATGCATCTTCGAAGCGGTCTGTTCCCTGTGCTGGTTTGCCCTCCATCCGGTCTGCCATACCATCCAGCATTCCGGCCAACCGATTGTCAAACTCCTGCTGTGCCGCACGCGCGGGTTCCGGTAGTTCGAAACCGGGGAGTTGGAGACGATATTTCACTAACGCAATGCCGGGTCAAAAAAAGCGCCCGCAGTTGCGGTTGCCACTGTACGATTCGACTTCGCAATGCCAGGTCTCGCCTGCCGGGAAGACCCTGATTCGAACAGAACCCCGTCGGCCATGACTCCTCACCTTATCAAGGTTTGTGTTGATCGTTTCGCGAAGAGAATCGCTGCGCCAGGCCTCCTCTTTTCCCGGTAGTGGTTCCCTGACAAATTGACCCAGCGATCGCAGGTTGGAAATGAATGTCCTCCTCATCTCGACCGCGGCCGAAGAGGCCCACAGCCGATCAAACACAAGCCACATCATGAAGAGGCCAAGCAAAATGCCGGCAACCCGATCCCTTGCCACCGCAAGTGACGTCTGTATGGTGAACTCCTGCAAGTGGATGAGGTAGAACCCGACGGCAAACTGGACCCCAAAATAGGAGAGACGTGGGCTTGATGTTGCGAGCCAGGCAGCAATGCTGGTGACCACCACGAAAAGGAGCGTGAACCCGGTAATTGAATCGAGATAAGGCAGAATGAACACTTGCGCTCCCATCCCCACCACCTCCCCGCCGACGATGGCGCCCGAGAAACGCAAAAACTGTTTCTGGTGGGACGAGCCGACTGTGGAGAGCGCGGTCAGCAGGCACGTGGTGATGCTGTGCTGATGCCCGTCCAATCGACGGAGGTGTAGATGATGTAGCAGAGGCTCGCGGCAACGCACCCTCTCAACCCGAACTTGAAGTGGTCAAGGTTCGATAGAGCGTCCGCAACAAAAAGTGCCGATCGTCGCTCGCCGGTGGGTGGCGAGGGCACATACGCGCTTTTTAAGCCGGAGCCGGAAAACACCATGGGAATCAGGGGTACGGTTTTTTCCATCTCGCGTAAGAGCGGAACAACCCCGGGGGGGTCATTTTCGCGGTTGACCTCAATCTGGCCTGGAACTTTGCCACTCAGCAGGTCGGCACGAATGCCCGCGATGCGCGCAGCCAAGGCGCCTACTCGCTGCCGGTCATCGCTGGAAAACTGAATCCCGAGCTGCGTAAGGTTGGCGGCGATGTCTACAAGTCTTCCCGCCAGCACCACAACGGCGCCCATCTGTTCACGGTATTGCCGTGGGTGGGTGGAACGCCGTAAGTTGCTGCGTAACCTCGATGTCCCAAGCATGGCCAACCGGGTGACCCTCTTCTCCGCCTTGTCGTCTACCAGCCGGCCTGCTGCATAGCAGGCAGTAGCTCTTCAACGGAAGCTAGTTGCTCCGCGATGGAGTTTACAAGCTCATCCCCAGGCCTCATCGCTTCAAACACCAACGCGCCCACCGCAGCGAGCACGCTCGCAATCGCGATGGCCCACACCGCCCAAAGCGTGCCTTCCACTCTCAACTCGGCCGGGATCTGGAGATCCCAGAGAGGAACGGTGATGACAATCAAATAGCCGAAGCGGGCAGCCGCTCCGTAATTCGTCATAGTGCTAATCACATAGAACGACGCGAACAACGACCCGGTTATCCAAAGCAAACGCGGCAGTGGATCGCCGAAAAAGAAACAGGCACTGATCAATACATAGGCTCCTCCAAGAACGAAAGCGGCGATTATGGATCTCACTGCCGTTCCGGTTGTTTGCGGGCTTTCGCGCGAAATAGTAAGTGCGTATAGAGAAGCGTATGCGCCGTAGGGCATACGAAACGTCATGGTAATGAGCATCACGATGGTTGCGGCAATAACCATGCGGGCAACCAGAGCGGCTCTTTCCGGGTAGGGTGTCAGTTCAACTCTTAGAAACTCAAGGAACCATGTTGTCGATCGGGGCGGAGCCGGCGCGCTTGGTACAAGAACGGCCATCTTCAAGTCCCCCGAATGATGATCACGGCTGACTTGCCGCGGCGCATCGTCTGGGCGGCTATTCGCCCCCAGGTTCGTAAGACTTATATACACCGCTCTTGGATTTTTGCGGCCGGCATCTTTTCAAGTAGGGAATTCGGCTTTAGGCCTGGCAGGAGTCAGACTTCTAACAGAAGCCCGTAGGACCTGAACGGGTGCCCCAGGTTCGCCAAAGCGTACCTGGGCCGAATAAGAAGGCGAAGCCCACCATAGCTTTTTGTTAATCAATCAGCTGAAAGCAATCGAAACATATCATTTTCGGCCCAGGTACGCTTTGGCGAACCTGGGGCACCCGTCCAGGTCCTACGGGCTTCTGTTAGGGAGCCGAGAATGAATTTTGTTACTCGATCAGTCCGTCACTTTTGACTCATCGCGCATGAGGAAGGGCGCCATTGTTTGAAATACGCCATCCTTCCTGACTAGCGCATGGAAGAGAATCGCTGAGACATGCAGCAGGATCAGCGCAAAAAAGGCAAAAGCCAGGTAGAAATGCGCATGCCACAGCAGTGTATGCAGGCTGGGGCTCAGAGGCAGGATCGATGGCAGATGCACACTGCCGAACAGCACCACGGGGTACGACGCCGCGGATAACATCCCCCAGCCGAGCAGCGGCATAGCGATCATCAGCGCGTAGAAAGCATACTGCGACAGATACGCGCCCAGTTTTATCGGTTCCGGCAGATCTGCAGGCAGAGCAGGTGAGCCGTAAGTAAACCGCAGCGCCAAGCGGATGAGTGCCAGTACCAGGATGGCGATCCCCAACGGCTTATGAATCTGGACCAGTGTCAAATACTTTGGAGTGACGGTCGAGACCATGCCCACCCCGATGAACAACATCGACAGGATGCAGAGCGCCATGAGCCAGTGAAGTAGTCGCTGCGGCGCAGCGAAGCGTTTGCGGCTTGTCGTCATTGTTGAGCTCCTGCGGCGGTACGCGGATAGTACTTTTCTTCCGCAGTACGGCTGTTGTAGGACCGGGAGTAGGCGGCCGAGCGGGCGGCGGGAAAGGGATCATCCGAGGTCTTGATGCCGGCCGGCAACACCGTCGGGTCGAAATTGATGTCACGGCACGGTCCGTCACGCTCCGGCTCAATCTGCTGCACGATGAGCGTTCCTACCTCCACCGTGCGGCGATCTGCGGGCCAAGCCTTGTTCGGGTCCGCTGTTGGATCACCCGGGTTGGCGATTTTCACCACCAGACTCCAGCGTTGCGGTCCAGCGGCAACGCGCTGGGTAATCTCCTGCTCCAGAAAATCGGGTCCGCGCTTGGCCAGCTCATCCGGCGAGATGGGCACAGCTTGGGCCGCGGGAACCAATGACCAGCGTATCGCATGTTCAGCGCCCGATCCGTCGACAAACAGAAAGGAGTTGAGGCTGTTGTAGTACTCCTCCGCATAGCTCCCGGTCCACGGGGCACTCTTGGCCCAACCGACGAAGGAAAGGAATCCTGGATGCCCGGCGATGAAGTTCTTCATCGCATTGGGGTCCTTGCTTCCGGAGGCAGTCAGCAACTCGTAGAAGTCTTGTGGCGTCGAGACGGGAAAGATCGGAGCGTCGATCATGGCGCTGCGCCACTCCTGCCCGTCCGGCGTCTTGATGCTGATGCCCAGACCGCGCACCCGTACCATTGCATCCGCAGCATTCGGATCCGCAGTGGCGAGGTTGAATCGTCCCACCACCGGATACTGGCCGCGAACAAAGACCTGCGCCTCGGAGAGCGCCGTGCCCACGCCATTAGCCTCGAACGTACCGGTGAAACAGATGCCTTTGGCGTGGTTGCGACGATGGCCCAGCGCCGGGCCGCCCGGAGGCGCCAGCGCAGCCACTATCTTTTTTGGCGTCAGCCGCTCGGGCGAGAGCCATCCGGCTGTATACGCGAAAGCAACCGCGGCTACGCCGGCAACCGCAGCAATAATTACCAGCGACCCGAGGGGAAAAGGTCTTGGGGATGAGGGTGACTGGGCCATTCAAACCTCTCCATAGCCGGGATTTCCACATCAATCTTCCCGTTTGGTCTTAGAGTTCGAGTTCCTGCCGGCGGTCTCATAATACCGCTAATTTATTTCCATAGGAGTAGATTCAACCTCCAAGCGCAAATGATTCTAGGGGCTGGACGAACGGCAACGTAATTGCAACGCTAACTCGCCCCATAAATGGAACCATGCATCGCACAATGATCATTACAGTCGAAAAAAATAACTCTGCCCCCCGGAACTCTAAGTCCAAGACAGCGGGGGGATTGAGACTATGAGCGTTTTGACAATGCCCGTGGCAGCAACATGGTCGGCGCGCCGGGCCGAGAAAAAGAGACGAATGGCATCCGTCGGCGCTTGGATGGATGGGCAGCTACTGCAAGCGGACCGCATCGTGGATGCCCTGCAGCTACTCATCCAGCCTGCGGACCGTGTCGTGATCGAAGGCGACAACCAAAAACAGGCCGACTTCCTTTCCCGTTCTCTGGCTAAGGTCGATCCGAAAAAACTGCATAACCTGCACATGATCATCTCCAGCATCAGCCGGCCGGAACACCTGACCCTTTTTGAGGTGGGAATCGCGAAGAAGATCGATTTCGCCTATGCGTCTATGGGCCTCCGTGTAGCGCAGTTGCTCGAAGACGATGTTCTCGAGATTGGCGCCATTCACACCTATGTCGAACTCTACGCGCGCCTATTCCTCGACCTGACGCCCAATGTTGTGCTGGTGTGCGCAGAAGAGGCTGATAGTGAAGGCAACCTGTACACCGGGCCGAACACAGAAGACACCCCGGTGATTGTTGAGGCGGCCGCCTTTCACGATGGGATTGTCATCGCGCAGGTAAACCGTGTCGTTGACAAGCGATGAGCTGGTGACAGACGACGTAGAGAAGATCGCGGCTACAGTGCAGCGCTTTGTAAAGGCTGGCTTACCGGTCGTACACCGCAGCCAGCAGGTGGAGCTTTATCGCCAGCGTATCGCGGCCCTCGACGTTTCGCGGCAGATCGACCCCCTCAGCTTGAGAGCATCCTGGAATAGCAAAACCAGTCAGACAAAACAAGGAGGCGCGCAATGAGTGAGCAACCAGGAGTTCGAGGCAGCGCGTGGTTCAAGGCCTTGACCGGCCAGGGTTCACCTATGCAGGGTGATCCTGGTTCCGTGCTGACGGCCGATGCCAAACTGGGCGACGAGCAGGCGCGATTTCTTTGCGTTGTACCGAACCCACAAGCCCGCTTCCCATGTGCACGGCGCGCAGAGGTTGGATTAGAAGAAGCGTATGCATTGGCAACGCGTGTGCGCCAAGCGGTCGAGCAGGACGAGAAAGAGAAGAGACGTCCGATTATCGCCATCGTGGACGTGAAGAGCCAGGCTTACGGTCGCCGCGAGGAGACCGGCGCCATCTTCCTGGCCGCCGCGACATCCGCGGATGCGTATGCGTCGGCGCGCATGAAAGGGCACCCCGTGATCACGCTGGTCGTCGGACAGGCGATATCCGGCGGCTTTCTCACCCACGGTTACCAGGCCAACCGTATCCTTGCGTTTGACCACAGCGATGTCGTGATCCATGCAATGCATAAAGAGGCAGCCGCGCGAATCACCCTTAGAACCGTTGCCGATCTGGAGCGGCTGGGTCATGAAATCGCCCCCCTGTCGTATGACATTCGTGACTACGCCCGCCTCGGCCTGCTTCACAAGCTGCTGCACGTCGAAAATCCCGATACCCCCTCGCAGGCCACAGTGGCTCTGGTGCAGAAGGCGCTGATCGAGGCGGTCACGGATGCCCGTGCTGGAGCGAGGGACCTCAGCAACCGGTTCAACTCGGAGGGCGCCCGTCAAATGCGCAAGGCAGGGTTACGCGCTCGCGCTCAGATGGAACATGAATGGGCAACCGCCTGAGGGTCGGCCAGTGGTGGCAGATGCTTCGAAAAACCGACGACCTGCAGGCACATGATCTGCTTCACATCGACCCCGATTCGCTCCTGGGTGGTACGGCGCCATCTTGGGTGAACCAGGCGCTCAGTTCGTGTCCCTGGGTGGTGGTTCGCCGTGTTCGAGCCCCTGCCGGCGAGATCGCCGTAGGAGTTCGGGGAGATACTCGCAGCCAACGCTGGGGCGGATTCCTCAGTAAGGATCTGATAGGCAAGGTCGTTCGGCCCGCAGATCTGCTCCTCGTCGAGCAATCTTCAATTCCCAGAGTTACGCCCGCAATCAAGGTGCTGCAGCAGGTCATCGACAGGTGGCGGGACCACACTCTGCCATGGGGGCCGACCGGGAGCGTTGGGTTTGAACTGGCCACTGGAAGTCAGGTCACATCCGAAGCCAGCGATCTGGATATCGCCATCCGCGCACCAGCCCGGATTACCGTGGAAAGGGCGCGAGCACTGTGGCAGCGCGTGGTTGGCTTGCAGACTAGGGTGGACATCCGGGTTGAGACCCCGGTATGCGGCTTCTCGCTGCAAGAGTATGCTTGCACCTCGTCGACCCGGATACTCCTTCACTACCCCGACGGCGAGAGACTCGGCAATGATCCCTGGAGCGAGTGGTCGAATACGGAGATCGCGTCGTGAGCGTCGCCTTCATCTTTCCTGGGCAGGGTTCGCAGGCTCCAGGGATGCTCCACCACTTGCTCGATCATCCCGCGGTGGGGCGCACGCTCGACGAAATCAGCGATGTTCTTCATTCCGATGTGCGCAGTATTGACACTGAACAGGATCTGGAATTTACCCTCGACGCGCAGCTCGCTTTATTCGCGGCGGGGGTCGCGACTGCGCGCGCCCTCATGGGGCAAAATATTTGCCCCGCTGCGGTATCCGGTCTGTCCGTCGGCGCATTTGCCGCGGCTGTGACCGCTGGTGTCTTGCAACTGCGCGATGGAGTTGAGCTGGTGAGCCTCCGCGCGCAGCAGATGGCAAACCTCTTCCCCACTGGATATGGTCTCTCCGCGATCGTTGGACTCGACGAATGCCAGGTAACGAAAATCGTTCAAACAACAACCACAGAGCGAGCTCCGGTATTCGTGGGCAACATCAATGCGCCGCGCCAGATCGTCATCGCCGGCGCCGACGTGGCCATGGAACGGGTACTGCAGGAAGCTCTTCGCCAGGGCGCTAGTAAGGCAGTGCGGCTGCATGTTTCTGTCCCGTCCCATTGCCCCCTGCTGCAGCCCGTCGCAGATCTGCTTGCCAGGCGAATCTCAGCCATGAGCCTGAGCCCACCGCAAGTGGTTTACGTAGGGAATGTAAATGGTCGGCCCTTGCGCACCAAGGAACTGGTGGCAAACGACCTGGTAAATAACATCGCGCATGGCGTCCGCTGGAACGATGCCACAACCGTCCTGCAGGAACTAGGCTGCAAGCTGTTCCTCGAGATGCCTCCAGGTCATACGCTCAGCGATCTCGCTCGGCAAAACCTTCGCGGCGTCCATTCCATTCCGGTCGAGGCGAGTGTGTTGCCCAGAATCTTGCGCGTGGCCCAGCAAGAGGAGGCCAACACATGAGCAGATCCTATCTTGGTGCGAAAGGGGGGACTCGAACCCCCATGGGTTGCCCCGCCAGATCCTAAGTCTGGTGCGTCTGCCAATTTCGCCACTTTCGCATTTCGTGGATTCGCTGCATTCGCAGAACCATGATAATGCATCGGAGGCGTCATCCCCAGGGGTTCTAGACGTCAGCCCGGGCGCGGGTCAGGTCCATCAGCGTCTGGTGCGTCCCGCGGCCTTCGGGCCCGGTCGCTCCCTCTTCCGCGCGGAGTTGCTCGTATCGGCCGTCCGGCTCAAGAACCCAAGCCTTCCGCTGGTCGCGCAGGCAGATATCGAGGATCTCCCACAGCCGTTGTTTGGGACCAGTGGCGAACACCGGAGTGACCACCTCGATCCGTTTGGAGAGATTGCGAAACATCCAATCCGCCGACCCGATAAAGTACTCGCCCTCGGCGGGTTCCTGCCTTCCGTTGGCGAAATAGAAGATGCGCGAATGTTCCAGAAATCGCCCGATAATCGAACGAATACGGATGGTTTCCGTCCGGCCGGGTACTCCCGGACGAAGACAGCAGAATCCGCGAATGATCAGGTCGATGGGCACGCCTGCCTGCGAAGCCTCGCACAAGGCCTCGATGATGTCTGGATCCTCCAGCTGGTTCATCTTGGCGATGATGCGGGCGGGGGCTCCGGCGCGCCGGTTTTGCGTCTCGCGATGGATCAGGTCGAGCAGCCGCGGGCGCATGGTGAGCGGAGCTACCAGGAGCGTCGAGCAATTAGGCCGGTCAGCGTGACCCGTGAGGTAGTGGAAGAGATTCACCGCGTCCTGCGTTATCCGCGGGTCGCAGGTGAATAAGCCGACGTCGGCATACAAGCGCGCCGTCTTTACATGGTAGTTGCCGGTACCGATGTGCACATAGCAGCGCAGGCCGCCGGCTTCCTTGCGCACCACCAGCGCGGTCTTGCCATGAGTTTTAAGGCCGCTGACGCCGAAGGTTACGTGGGCGCCGGCGCGTTCCAACTCGGCTGCCCAGTGCAGATTGCGCTCCTCATCGAAGCGCGCCTTTATCTCCATCACGCAGGCCACCTGCTTGCCCCGTTCCGCTGCACGGATCAGCGACTTGACGAACGGCGTGTCATCGCCGATGCGATACGCCGTCATCTTGATCGAAACCGTGTGTGGGTCATCGGCGGCGGAGCTGATAAAGTGCTCGACCGTGGCATCGAAGCTCTCGTAAGGGTGATGTACCAGCACGTCGGCGGCTTGGATGGCGGCAAAGATTGCGTCCGTCCGATGGTCGAGAAACGGGGGCCACATGGGCGTCCACTCCCGGTCGCGCAATGCGGGGATGGGCAGAGCGAGCAGCTCGAACAGTGTGGTGTAGTCGAGCACCTCCTGCATGTCATACATGTCCGATGGAGTAAGCTCCAGCCGCTGGCGAAGCATCTCTTTAATGGCAGGGTTGGCTCCCGGCCCAAATTCAAGGCGCACCACCGGCTCGTAGCGGCGCTGGCGAATCTGCTCCTTCACCATCGCGCGGAAGTCGGCCGTGGGATCATCGTCCAGCTCCACCTCAGCGTCGCGGGTCACCCGCATGAGGATGATGTCGCTGATCTCCATGCCGCTATAGAGCTTGTGCAGATTGCCGCGGATGACCTCATAGAGTGGGATCAGCAGCTTGCGTCCGGGCTCCAGGTCCGATTCCAGGTAGATCCACTGTTTCAGCACTCCGGGAATCTTGACCCGGGCAAACATGGTTTCATCCTTGGCCACATCGCGCAGCCGGAAGACCAGGGAAGTGGAGAGATTGGAAAGAAATGGAAAGGGATGGACGGGATCAATGACCAGTGGGGTCAGCGCTGGCGATAGCTCGGAGTCGAAATATTTGTCCGCTTCGTTTCGCTGCGCCGCCGTGAGATCGTCCCAGCAGCGCAGGAAAACTCCGTGCTCCGCGAGACCGGGGACGATGACCTGGCGGTAGCACTCCGCCTGGCGGTCGAGCTGAATCTGGATCTTATCGCGAATCTGCTGCAACAGTGCGCGTTGGGCATCGGTCGCCCCCTGGCGCAGTACAGTTTCGCGTTTCATGAAGAATTCGTCGAGGTTGGAAGTAAAGATAGCCAGGAACTTTGCTCGTTCGAGCAACGGCGTGCGCTCATCCAGCGCCTCCGCCAGCACTCGCCAATTAAAGTCGAGCCAGCTCAAGTCGCGGTCGATCCACACCTCGGGCAGGGCAGGGGACAAGGGTGCGTTGAGAACGCCGTGATCGCCAATCGATGCCAGGACACTCGTAGCCATATAGGTCTCCTAAATCCCTGCACTTTTGGGGGGATCGCTTCGGTCCTGAAATTCTACTGGCCGACCCTGATTAGTATTGTGAATTTGTTGAGCTGTAGTTGAGGACTATCCGTCCTAAACCGGTAGAGAAGGTTGGGTGCCCCATTTGCCCCGATTTCATGTGGAGGCTTGTGGCGTTGATACGCTCCATACGCCTTTCCTTGATGAAAGGCGCATACGCGGACCTCTCTGGCACAGCGTGACAGGAAATCGGGGTCAAGCCCTGTTTTTGCCTGCCCCGGCGTGCCGTGGGGGCTTGAGTGGACACGCAGCACTCCGTCAGGTAACTCTGCTCAAGCAACCGCTTTCGACGAAGCCCCCACGCCACTCGTTGCTTCACTCTCGCCTATCCGGTCGAGATTAACGCCGGTGGTCTCGATTCGGTAGAGCCACGTCACGACAGCCCCAAGCAGCGACGCGATCACCAAGCCGTAAAGCAGCAACCGCGTGCCCAAGCTCACCAGCAGGATAGGGAATAAGAAAGCCGTCGCCACCGCACCAATCTTGGCAAAGGCTGCGGCGAACCCTGCGCCCTTACCGCGGATCGCGGTAGGGAACACCTCGCCGGCGAGCAGATAGGTCTGCGCATTGGGGCCAAGATTGGTCATGAAGTTGAACAGCATAAACCCGGTGAAGATGAGGATGATCTTAAGTCCGCCACTGACATCTACCGACAGTGAAGCCAGCACCAAGCCAACCGCGCAGCCGATGAAGCCCAGGATTTGCAGCCGGATCCGGCCCAGCTTGTCGGCCAATAAAACGGCAAAGGCAATGCCGACAATCAGCAGCATCGTGATCATCGCCGCTCCCCGGGCGGCCAGGATATCGTTCGCGATTAGATCCCGCAGGCTGCGGACATGGTCGGCCTCCTTGCCCAGGGCCGCGGCCAGGATGGTCGGCGTGAAGATGCCGATGCCATAAGTGCTCAGGTCCTGCAGAAACCAAGGCACCGACGCCAGGATAGTTGCCCGGCGGTAGCGCTTCTTGAACAAATCCATGAACGAACCGCCCCCATGGGACTCACCGGCGGCTGCTTGCCCCGATAGCACGATGTTCGAGGGGTATTGCGGGGTGCGCTTCAGTAGCTGGCTCGCCGCAACCTGGGCCCGATCGATGGATCCCCGAGCATGCAGCCAGTTCGCACTTTCCGCGATGTAGAAGCGGCCAATGGTGACCAGAAGGGCGGGAACAACCGCAGTTGCGTACATCCAGCGCCAGGCATTGAGATTCGGCATAATGACCAGCACAGCATAGCCGACCCCAGTACCGGCCAGGGCGCCCACCGCCTGGAAGGCGAACGCGCCCAGCACTAACTTGCCCCGGCTGGTGCTGGGGATGTTCTCGGAAATGATCATGTGGGCGGTCGGATAGTCACAACCCAGGGCGATTCCGAGCCCGAACAGGCAGATCACGAGAGACACGAAGTTGGTGCAGAACACGGCGGCGCCAAGGAATGCCGTGAAGATAATCATCTCCACGATGAACATCGACTTGCGGCCGAACCGATCCGACAAGCTGCCCAGGCCGACAGCGCCAATCAGAATTCCGCACAGGCTCGCGGCGCTGATGAAGCCGTTCTGGGCGGCGCTGATATTGAATTGGCGCGCGATCAGCGGCAGCGCGACGCCGGTCATGAACACCACGAACCCCTCGAAGAACTTGCCTGCGGCGGCCAGCATCCAGATGCGCCACTGCATCGTCGTCATGGGGTTCGACTTCAGCCGGGTACCATCCGGCCACATTGGCAGCTCGTCTATGTAGTCCTGCACGGTTCGGCCCGCATTGGCAACGTTCGGCATAGCTATCTCCTTCGAGGATGGTCGAGCACGCACCTACTGGATTTTGGCGATCTGTAATTCACTGAGCGCGCGAATGGCGGGCGGCAGGCCAATGAAGTGAACCGGTTCTAGGAAGCTTGGCCCATTACCGCCCTGCGCCGCGATGCACCAGAGCAGGAAATTGCTGATGGCCGAGGCGACCTGCGGGTTCGACTGCTTGGTTGAGACCACTGCATATTCGTAGTTGATCAGGGGGTAAGAATTGGACCCCGGAGCGAACACCAGCGTGAGGCGCTGATCGGGCGGGGTGCGCGGAGTAAGCACCGCAGCCGCCGCGGTCACCGTGGCCGGTGTGGGAAGCAAAAACTTCCCATCCTGATTTTCCAACATCGCGGTTTCCAGGCCGGCCTTGTCAGCATCGTCCTTGAAACTCGCGCCGAGATAGCCGACCGAGTACGGGGTGCGGCTCAGTGTCTGCACCATTTCCCGATTGCCGGATGCGCTCAGTTCACCCGATACCGCCGGCCAACTCACCGTCGTGCCGTAGCCTATCTTGTCTTCCCAATTGAAATCCCGGGAGGAAAGGTGTTGCTGATCTGGAGTGGAGAAGCTCAGGAACTGGGTAAAGACGAAGGTATCGCCCGAGCCATCGCCGCGACGGACCGGCACGATCGCGTGGTGTTGCAGCGGGACACCCTGGTTAATGGCTGCGATCGGGGCCGCATCCCATGTGTTCACCTTCCCCGAATAGATAAGCGCCAACACAGGTCCGCTCAGTTTGAGCGTGGCGCCTTTTAGTTCGGGCAAGTTGGCGACCACCGTCTGCGCGGAGATGGCTAAAGGAATGTTGAGGATCTCCGGGTTGGCCGTCGCCTCGTTGTCGGACATATAGGCGTCCGAGGTGCCAATCTGCACGTGCTTTGCGATGGCCTCAGCGATGCCGGTCGCCGAACCTGTGGCTCCGACAGTCATCTGCAGGTTAGGATCGACTTTGTTGTAGGCGGCCACCCAGGACTTGAACAGCGGAAGGATCAAGGTCGACCCGGTTTCGGAGACGGTCAGTGTGGCATGCGCCACTGCCAACGACAATATGGCTCCCGCAGCGGTGAACGTCACCGCGCGCCTTCTCCCGGCAATGCTCGTGAGGCGACTACTCATGGGGCTCTCCTCAGCCTGGCGGCCTGCGGATATACAGCACCGCCGATGGGCTAATTAACGTGTGCGCTCCACGCTAACGAGGTAATGTTAAAGAGTGATGAGGGATTCTCAGGAAAGCTGAGGCACTTCGCTCAACGCATCGGAGGTTTCCGCGCGAGCGTAGACATACGGGCCTTCGGGCACCAGTGCTACACGCTCGCCGGCCGGGAGGCCGTCGAGGAGAGCGGCCACCGCCGCCTGCGCATTGGGGAAGCAACGGGAAGCCAGGTTGCCCAGCTTGTCGTTCGCGACCCCGGGAATGTAAAAGAAGAGCTCATGCCTTAGTCCGACCAGCGCCATTTTCTCCAGCTGCCATTGGTCAATCTCTACCTCAGCATTCCCGATCTCCTGGAGAAAGCTCTCATAGCTGGAGAAGCTTGCGGCCTTCCCGGCAAACTCGGGGGAACCCACGCCCTCGGCGCACTCGCCCAAAATCAGGATCCTTCCTCCAGGCTTCACGATGTGCTGGGCGGCTGTGAGGCCCTTGATGGTCTGATAGAAGGTCAAGTCCAGGGGATGGCCGGCTGCACTGGTGATGACGGCATCCGCCAATCCGGACAGCTTTTCCAGCGAGGTAGTGCGCAGAAACTGAACCCCGGCGGCATGTGCCTGGACCGGATCCCCGGCGAAGATGCCGGAGACCTCGCGGCTCTGGGTCAGGGTCACGTCCAGAATGAAATCGTGCCCGGCCATCCTGGCAATTTCCAGCAGCTGGGCATGCAGAGGGTTCTCGGTGATCGATCCCTCCGTAGCCATAGGTTCGCGCATGAACAAAGGCGAGTGGATGACCTTGATGGTCTCCTGGGCGGCGAGCCCTGGGGCCACCAGCTTGCGGCCCCCGGAAAATCCGAGCATCAGGTGCTGCTCGATAAAGCCCAGGGTGATGTGCAGCTCGGCAGCCATGAACCGTTCGTCGATATAGACCGGAATGCCTCGGCGTGTTTTCCCCAGCCAGCGGTGCTGTTCGAGCGCCCGCGCATCATGGTTGACGACGCGATATTTGGCCGCAATCTCTGGCCCCAGAATGGCATGGATCTCGCTTGCCGTGGCTGCGCGGTGTAAACCGGTTGCGATCAGGATAGTGACGCCGTCGACCGGAATGCCGGCATCATGCAAGCGTTTGAGCAGCGGTGGCAGGGTAAGCCAATTGGGCGCCGGCCGGGTAATATCGCAGACCGAGATGGCCGCCGTTTTCTTGCCCGCCGCCAGCACCGACAGCGGCTTACTGTCGATGGGATGGTCGAGTGCCAGGTTGAGCGCCGCCGCGACATCCGGCAAAGCGGATGCGGAGCGGCTCTCAATTACCTCATATCGGGGCCCATCGGGTAACGTGATATCCAAACCATCGTGGCCAAAGGCAAACCGTATCTGCATGTTGTTCCCTACCACCTTTACTGTACCGGGTGGAGGGTCTTTTTGAGAATCAGGTGTCAGGCGGAGGCTGGAGCTCGGCGCAGTCTATGCCCTAACAGAACGCAATAGGAACTGGACGGGTGCCCCACGTTCGCCTCAGCGTACGTGGGCCGAATAAGAGGGCGAAGCCCACCACAGCTTTGGCGAAACCGAACAGGAAAAGCAATGGAGACACATCATTATGGGCCCACGTACGCTGAGGCGAACGTGGGGCACCCGTCCAGTTCCTATTGCGTTCTGTTAGGAGGCTGGGTCCTGCCGAGCCGAGTTCTCACGAAGACACTCCGTTACAGGAGGGTACGGGGTCCGACCTTTACCCGCACCGCAGATCCCCGTTCGAAGTCGAACGGGGATCCGCCATTCCTGCTCTCCCACGCGCCCTGCGCTAGCTCTGCAGGAAAGCCAACAGGTCGGCATTTACCTTGTCCGCTAAGGTCGTGCACATGCCGTGCGGGGCACCAGGATAGATCTTCAGCGTTGCGTTCTTAACTAGCTTCACGCTCTTCAGACCTGAAGCGACAATAGGCACAATCTGGTCGGCCTCACCATGCAGGATCAACGTTGGCACATCGATCTTCTTCAAATCTTCAGTGAAGTCAGTTTCGGAAAATGCCTTGATGCAGTCATACGCCGCGGGCTGCGAGGACTGCATGCCCTGAAACCAGAAGTTTTCCCGCACCCCCTCTGAGATCTTGGCGTCCGGCTTGTTGTAGCCGTAGAAGGGCATGCTGAGATCCCTGAAGAACTGCGAACGATCGGCAACCACCCCTTCACGAATCTGATCGAATGCCGACAACGGCAACCCCTCAGGATTCTTATCCGTTTTCAGCATAAGCGGCGGAACAGCACCGATCAGCACCGCCTTCGACACCCGTTTGCTCCCATGCCGTCCCAGGTAGCGAGCCACTTCTCCACCGCCGGTGGAATGCCCTACCATCATTGCCCCTTTGACATCGAGCGCATCCAACAGACCAGCTAAATCGTCCGCGTAGGTGTCCATCTCGTTGCCGTCCCAGGTTTGGCCGGAGCGGCCATGACCACGCCGGTCATGCGCGATTACCCGGTACCCGTGCTGGGCGAGAAACAACATCTGTGCATCCCACGCGTCCGCATTCAACGGCCAGCCATGAGAAAACGTGACCGGCTTTCCCTTACCCCAGTCCTTGTAATAAATCGTTGTGCCGTCGGTGGTGGTAAACGTGTTGGTGGTCAGCGTATTGCTAGCAAGCGTAGTCATGAGGGATTCTCCTTGCGCCCCGATCTTCCGGCGCTGGTTGATTGTTCGCGAGAGGCTGCTACCGGGAAAGCCCAATTGGGATCGGGGACACACACCCCGAAAGGGTGGGCGCTGGACGATCAGTATCCAGCGGCCTTGCCGAAGGTGTGGCGACTGTCCTGGCCGCCCTGAATCAGCCCCGTCTTAGGATCCACGGCGATGCACTCTCCATCGCTCCACGAATGATCGCCGATCTCGAGAGTGTAGCCCATGTCCTTGAGAGCCTGCAGAGTCTTCGGTGGAAAACCTTGCTCCACATAAACGGCATCGGGAAGGTATTGCTGATGAAAACGCGGAGCGTCCACTGCGCGCTGGATATTCAAACCACCACCGGAGGCGCTGAGAAAAATATTGGCAACTGTGGTGATGATGCGAGGACCGCCAGGAGAACCGATCACGAAACGAACCTTGTGGTTCTCGAGCACGATGATCGGCGTCATGCTGGACAGGGGACGTTTTCTGGGAGCGATCGCATTCGCCGGGCCCTGAATCAGCCCGAACATGTTGGGTGCGCCGATCTTCGAAGTGAAGTCATCCATCTCATCATTGAGCAGGAAGCCCAAGCCTTCGGCGGTTGCTCCGGAACCGAAAGAATTATTCAGGGTATACGTAACTGACACTGCATCGCCTGCTTCATCAAGCACGGAATAGTGAGTGGTCTGCTTCGATTCCGCGGCAGGCTGCGTCGCATTCTCCTCCGGCAGAAAGCCTGGCGGCCGGGTCAGCGCGCTCGAAGGCGTCGCCATCGTCATGTTGATACTCTTGCGCCAGGCCGCGGCATAGCCTTTGTCTATCAGTTGCTGAGTCGGCATGGATTGGAAATCGGGATCACCCAGGAACGATGTCCGATCCTTGAACGCGCGCCGGAATGCTTCGATGATCAGGTGCATGCTCTCAGGCGTGCGATCGCCCAGGGCCGCCAGGTCGTAGCCTTCCAGGATGTTGAGCGTTTCCAGCAACGCGATGCCGCCCGAGGAGGGGGGAGGCGGGGCAATAATCTCATACTGATGGTATGTGCCGGTGAGAGGCTTACGATCTTTCACCTTATAAATAGCCAGATCTTTTTTGCTCACCAACCCGCCGTACTTGTGGATGGCTTTGGCCAACTCACTGGCCAGGGCTCCTTGGTAAAAGCTCTGAGGATTCTGCTCGATGCGGGTGAGTGTGCGAGCTAACTCCGGTTGCTTGAATACCTCTCCGGACTGGTAGAAATTGCCATCACGCTGGAAGATGCGGCGCGATTCCGGGAATTTGGAGAGCACAGGGTCGTGCAACATCGCCGCCTCTCCTGCGCTGAGCACGTAGCCCTTTTCCGCGAACTCAATCGCGGGAGCCATCACTTGCTGCAGCGTGAGCTTGCCGAAGCGCTTCTCTGCTTCGAGCAGCCCGGCCACTGTGCCCGGAACCCCGACCGACAAATAGCCCACCGTGGATGTATCGGGAATAACCTTGTCATGGCCGTCGAGATACATATTGGCGCTCGCACGCAGGGGCGCTTCTTCACGGAAGTCGATGAAGTGCGCTTCACCGTTGGCCAGGCGCAGCATCATGAAGCCGCCCCCGCCCAGGTTGCCTGCATCGGGATAGACGACAGCCAACGCGAAGCCAACGGCAACCGCGGCATCCACTGCGTTGCCTCCCGCCTTCAGCATCTTCAAACCGGCATCACTGGCGTCGTGTTGAATGCTGACCACCATGGCATGTTGAACCTGGGCCGGCACAGCAACAAGCTGGCCAGATGCCAGCGCGGGCAGGGAAGAGAGCAGTAGGCAGAAATGCAGTGCGGACTTGGCCAACGTTTCTCCGATCGTTAAGAAAGAAGGATCTCCTTCTTTTATAACGGTCAGGAGAGCGATTGGAAGATAAGCTCGCGCGCGGCTTCGATTTCCTGGGGCAGGACGGTATGGGGGCGGCCCGGATAACGCTGTGTCTCCACCTTAGCGCCCATCACGGTGAATTCCTTCGCCGAGGCGAGAACGCGACTCCAGGGCACGTGCGGGTCAGGATCTCCGGAACTAAAAAGCGCAGGCATTCCAGCAAGATTGCCTGCATGGTGCAGGTCTGCGTCCGGTGGCCCGATGAGGCCGCCGGTGAATGCAACCAGGCCGCCATAGCGCGCAGGGTTCCTGGCAATAAATTCCGTAGACAAACATGCGCCCTGGGAGAAGCCGCAAATAAAGATGCGCTCCAGCGATAGGCCGCCATCCACGGCGAGCTTTACCACCGTGGCCACCTTTGCCAGGGCGGACGAAAGCCAAGGCTCGTTTTCCGCGATCGGCGCCAGGAACGAATAGGGATACCACTGATGACCCGCCGCCTGCGGAGCGAGATAGGCAACGCGCTCGTCGTACATCTCCCCCGCCAGGCCGAGTATGTCCTCAGCCGAGGCGCCCCGTCCGTGCAGCAGAACAATGGCAGCCGCCGCCTGGGCCAGGGGCGCGCCCAGAGTGCGGACAGGCTGATCACGATGAGGATCGGTCACCAATCTCTCCCTCCTACTTGCGTGTGTGCAGTGCAATCGGAGGCAGCACGCGCTCTATGCGGGAGCGGTCCCGCTCCAGCCAGTGCGGCAGCTTGAGCGCCTCACCCAGCGATTCGATCGGCTCATCCAGGGCAAAGCCCGGCGGATCGGTGGCGATCTCGAACAAAACACCGCCCGGCTCGCGAAAGTATATGGAATGAAAGTAGGTGCGATCAAGCACCGGGGTCACATCGAGCGAAGTCGCCGCCAGGATTTTGCGCCATTCCAGCTGCGCCGCATCGTCGGAGGCGCGAAAGGCGATATGGTGCACACTGCCCGCGCCCATCCGGCCATAGGTGAGCTGGGGCTGAACCAGCACATCGATGTGATTGCCCAGCGCGTTCCCTTCGGCGGCAAAACGAAAGCGATTCTCCTGCTCGGCGATCTTGCGGAAACCCATGGTGGCCAGCACGGCTACCGTCCTTTCGTAGCCACCCTCGCAGAGGGTTACGCCGAAGAAGCCACGGATCGCGTGCCCCGGCGGAACGTCGCTGGTGCGCGATGCCTTTGCCTCCCCTGCGTCGGTGTGGCCGACGATCTCCAGGCGCAGGCCGTCGGGGTCGGCAAAGCTGAGCACCTCCTCCTCAAATCGCTCCCCGGTGCGTTCTGCCGGAATGCCCGCGGACAGCAAGCGGTTCTCCCAGAACTCCAGCGATGCGAGCGGTACGCTGAATGCGGTCGCCGAGGTTTCTCCTACACCCAGGCTGCCCCGCGTGGCATGCGGCCAGGGGAAGAAAGTAAGGATTGTGCCCGGTGACCCGGCATCGTCTCCAAAGTAGAAGTGATAGGTTCCGGGATCGTCGAAGTTGATGGTGCGTTTTACGAATCGAAGCCCCAGCACCTCGGTGTAGAAGTCGAGATTCCGCTGCGGGTCGGAAGCAATCGCGGTGACGTGATGTAAGCCGGCGATGGGTTTTGGCATGAAGTTGCTCCCAAATCAAGTCTAGGAGACATCGAGTGTAAGACCAAAGATGACTTGCTCCCTATGGATGACCGATCGGGGACAAGTGATCCGAGAAGGAAACAAAAAAAAGGGCACCCAGTCAGGGTGCCCTCCAGATGGTTAGTGATTGTTGTCTAAGGCAAGTAATAGCGGAAGCTGGTCCAGAACATATTGTCTACACCTTTGGCGCCAACGCCGTCGGGGCCGTTGGTGGAAACCGCCGCGCCCGTCCATCCTATGCGCACGGCGTAAGCGTACTGCAGACCCAGGCGCAAACGGCCATAGTCGCCCCGGTAGAAGTCGTACCATTCGCCGGCGGTGATTTCCTGGACGTCTTTGGTCTGGGCGCCGCAGCTTCCACCAGGGTAGAAGCCGGTGGAACCCCCGTTGTAGCCGGGAGCGGCAGTGGTGAGGCAGGCGGAGTTGCTGAGGTACGCGAGAGCCGTAGCCGACTGGCGCGACGGCTGGAGCAGCCCAGTGACCGCCCCATACCTTGGTGGTGGCATTTTGTGCTGCCGTGGGCGCGCCGAGCGTGGTGCCGGACCAGGAGCTACGACCGGCGTAGTCCCCACCGTAGTTCAGGTACAGGGTGAGGCGGGGAGTGGGGGCAATCTCTACCGTGCTCAGCGCGGAGAGGTTGTGCAGGGGCGAGAATTCGCCGCTGGCCGCGGAGGTAACGTCGGAGAGCGTGGTGGCGCCATAGCGGCCAACACCCGGTCCGTAGAGACCCTTGAGACCCAGAGTCAGCTTCTTGTTGAGCAGGTAAACGCGACCGCTCGCGCCCAGGCCGCCCAGGGCGATGCTGTTGTTGTAGTAGCCGGCGGTGGTGAGCGCCGGGGCGACGGTGGCCCCGGTGGTGATGTCCTTCAAGCCGCCGTAGAGGTTGCTGTTGGTGGTTTCGCCGGGATAAACGGTCTCATGGGCGTAGCGTCCGATGCCGAAGACTTCAAAGTGGCCAATGGGGCCGGGGTCGAAGGCCGCTTTGACGATGATGTCAGGCATGGTCGTTGAAGGAGTAGTTAGCGATGTTAGAGCAGGCATTGACCGTCTTGTAGACCGGCAGATAGGTGTTGACGCCGCCATTCACTTCGTTGGTGTAGTTCACGATGCTGGTCGAGGGTGAGCAGGTGCTGATGGCGGCGTTGTAGAGTCCACCGTTCGTACCCGCGCTGCCCAGGACTGCGTAGGGAGTGTTGCCGGCCAGCGTAGCGGTGTAGAGCAGCTGGGGATTCTCGGCTGCGATACCGAAAGCTGCGTGCTGGTAGGTCTTGGTAACGCGGAAGCCGTACTGGCGCTCCCAGACGAAGCCCGGAACGTAGTTCGGATCGATCGTCAACGGCAACATGATGTCGCCGGAGAGGTTGGAAATGCCCGTCCTGTCTTCCGTCGCCATGGACCAAAGCTGGCCACCGGTGAAGGCCCATCCGTTATTGAGCGCTGCTTGACCCCACAGGACGCGCTGCCGGAAAACGTAGCTGTTGCTCTCGTTGTTGTTCGAGCTGACGCCTGTACCGAGCCAATCCGCCTCATAGTAGCCGCGGAGGGTGGCCGAGCCGGTGTGGCCTTCCGCCATCAGGGCGACGCGCGACTGGCGGGCGGTGCCGTAGAACTCGCTCAGGGCGTAGGCATCGGCATGCTCGTACGGAAGAGAGCTGAAGGGGGTCGGAATATCGCTGCCGGTGGCTTTGGTGCGATACACCGTTTCACCCGCCAGGAAGCTCCCGGTAGGGGAGAGCGTGATCCCCTTGAAGTGGATTACATCCGGGTTCGTAATCTGCTTCTGTACCTTTGCCTGTTCGGCCTGTTGAGCCTGTACGGTGGTGGCCAAGGAAACATTGTTTGTCTTCAGGTCGGTGACGGCACCCTGCAAATTGCTGACCGCCTGCGTGTTCTCGGTGAGCGTCCCCGCCTGCTGGGCAGCTTGTTGTTGTGCCTGGGCTGCCGCTGCCTGGGCTGCGGCGGCGGCCTGCTGGGCCTGCTGCAGCTGCTGGTCTCGATCATTCAGCTGTTGCCTCAACTGCTGAATCTGGGTCTGCATTTCATCCCGCAGCGATTGAATCTGGTTTTCCACTGACGGCTTCTTCGGAGGCGCAGGCTTCCGGGTCGCCGGTTTTTTATGCGTTGTCGAAGAGGTACTCGTGGTACCGTTCGCTGTCGTCTGTGCCAGCCCGGCTGATAGTGCCGAAACCAGCGCAAGCGTCGCCAGCGTCTTCAGTTGGATCTTCATTGGTCCTCTCTCTTTTTGCCTTTTGATCTCAGTTGGCTCACGGTGCCTTGCGTGCAGGGAAAGACCGCGCTGAGGGCTATTTCCGTTTTTCATACGGGAAGAATCCTGAAGGGCCGCGCGGATCGATTTACACCCTGAGATTCTCAGTTGCCTGTGAACATCTGAAGAATTTGCCGTGAAAAAGCAAAGAAAGCAGCGCCTTTACCGCCCCATGAAAGGGGGACCAAGGTCTTTGTTTTGAGTGAGTCGCATGTTGTCCATCAGGCGCCGGGCAGAGCGGTCACCCGGAATAGGTAAAGCCAACCTGGCATTTCTCGTGCCAGACTGGCGGGTTCACCCGCCGCTCGATCGGGCGTAACTTAATGAGAGGAAAAGCATCATAGTTACGGCTTTGGCTCGAGAATCTATGCTGATTAGAAAAACAAACGAAATTCCGTCCTCTGAGATCACTCCGCGGAGCGCCTACCTCAATCGCCGGAACTTCATGGCCGGCGCTGCTGCCTTTGGAGTCGCCGGGATGCTCGATCCGCAGCGGGCGGTGGCCGACGATGGCGCCAAACTGCAGACGGTAAAGAGCCCTCTATCCACCTCCGGGCTAACGCCCACCTCGTACAAAGACATCACCAGCTACAACAATTTTTACGAATTCGGGGTGGAGAAGGACCAACCCTCCAAGAATGCCGGGCGCATGAAGACCCGTCCCTGGACGGTGACAATCGACGGTTTGGTGAAGGAAAAGAAAAAGGTTGGTATCGACGAGCTGCTGAGTTTCAAGCCGATCGAGGAGCGTGTTTATCGCCACCGCTGTGTGGAGGCCTGGAGTATGGTGATTCCGTGGGCCGGCTACTCCCTCTCTGAATTGATCAAATGGGCTGAGCCTCTACCCAAGGCAAAATATGTGCAGTTTCTTTCCCTTGAAGATCGAGCCATTATGCCGGGCATCTCGGAGATCAACCTGGACTGGCCCTACTCGGAAGGGCTGCGCATGGACGAGGCCATGCACCCGCTGACGCTGCTCACCTTCGGTTTATACGGGGAAGTGTTGCCCAACCAGGACGGCGCCCCGATGCGCGTCGTGGTTCCGTGGAAGTACGGTTTCAAATCCGCCAAGTCGATCGTAAAAATACACTTCACCTCCGATCAGCCGTCCACTGCCTGGAACGAAATGGCGCCGCAGGAATACGGCTTTTATTCCAACGTAAACCCTAATGTCGACCATCCCCGCTGGAGCCAGAAGACCGAGCGCCGCATTGGCGCTTCGCTTTTCAATCAGCGCCAACCCACGCTCATGTTCAACGGTTATGGAGACCAGGTCGCCGGTCTCTACAACGGCATGGATCTCAAGAAAAACTTCTAGGCTTGATCCGGACAGTCGATCCTTCAGCCGCTAAGCGACATGAACAAACGAACCATCATTGCTCTCAAAGTTGCGGTCTGGCTCGCCTGCCTGGCCCCGCTTGGGCTGCTGGTCTACAACGGATTTACCAATAATCTCGGGCCGGACCCGACAGCCACGGTGACCCATGCCACCGGTTTTGCTACGCTTCGCTTGCTGGTCATCTCGCTGGCTATCACTCCTGTGCGCAGGCTATCCTCCCGGCTCGCCTGGCTGGTGCGCTTCCGCCGTCTTTTGGGCTTGTTCGCCTTTTTCTACGGCTGCCTCCATCTGCTCACCTACCTCTGGCTTTATTCCGGCTTCGACGTCGCGGCGATGATCGATGACATTGCCAAGCGCCGCTACATCCTGGCCGGCGTGACTGCGTGGCTGCTGTTGCTCCCGCTGGCCGCCACGTCCACCAACTGGTCCATCCGGAAACTGGGAGGAAAGCGCTGGCAGGCCCTGCATCGGCTGGTATATGCCGCGGCCATATGCGGAGTGATTCACTACTGGTGGATCGTCAAAAGCGGAGTGCGCACACCCATCACCATCACCCTGGTGCTGGCCATCCTGCTGTTGGTGCGCATCGTCTGGTGGGCGCGCCAGGCCGTCGGCAGGCAGGCTCCGGTTGGCACCTCGGCCTAAGCTATTCCTCTAAGTCTGCGAACATGTCCGTCTCCAGAGGGGAGGAACGCATACCCGGTGCGGCTGCCAGCAAGTACTTCTCTTCGCTGAATGTTCTCTCCAAGACGGGCTTGACCTTGGCCAGGAGTTCGGCCTGGGTCGTGTGCTGCTGAAAGGCCTCAATTTTTCTCGCCTTCAAGTCGCCCAACGTGAGCACCAGTGAGGGCGGCACGAGTGCGACCCTGGGTGTTTCTTCATTGGCCAGAAAGGGAGCCACTGCGTAGTACAGTTTTTGCCCACGGTAGGGAAGTAGCCCCGCAGCAATTTGTTCCGGGGCGAAGTTCGCGCGTCCAGCCCAGTGAAAGGCCGCTGTGGCAAAAAAGCAGACCATGGTGTGGTCCGGATGGAGATTTACGTTGCCATCGCCTCCGAAGGTGAGCACCACCTGGGGCTGGAACCGCCGGATGCGCTCGACCAGGTCAGTAGTCACCTGCATAAAGTCCTGCCGCGCCAGTCCGCCGTCGGGGTAACCCAACACCTCTCCGTGGGCAACGTCCAGCACGCGCAGGGCTGCGGCGAACTCCTGCCGCCGCAGAGCCGCCAGTTCGTCGGCGTTACGGGCGTTTCCCCGGTTCGATGCCGCGCGTCCTTCGGTCAGGCAGATCACGCTGGTCTCGACGCCACGCTGGTGCGCCTGCATCAACGCGCCGCCGAAGGCCCCACACTCATCATCGGGGTGGGCAGTAAAACACATCAGCCGCAGTGGCAAATCGGTTCTCTCATCTTTCTCAAGGATACGTCCAAACTAAATTTTTAATTTCGGCGGAGTCTATACCCTAAGGGGTTCCGTTAGCAGACTAAACTCCGCAGGGTTGGGTTCTCACGCAACCTCTCTAGCCCCGGTGGGAAGGCCAATCTCGTGATCTCAACCACTGCCGGAGGAGCCACCGCTCTCTTTGTTTTGTTCAGGGCCCGACTGAAAGCGAATTGGGGCTTCACCCCCGGAATGAAACCCGCCGAATCAAGGAAAGACCCTAATCCCAGGGCAGGCAATTCTCAGCGACCGGACGAAAGCTTCTGCGATGCAATGGACTTGGCCCATGCGCGGCCAGGGCCTGCTTGTGCTCTGGCGTGCTGTAGCCCTTGTGGGAGGCGAGACCATACTGCGGATATTCACGATCCAGTTGGCACATGCGGCCGTCACGATAGACCTTGGCAACCACCGAGGCCGCGGCAATCGAGATGCTCAATGAATCACCGTAGATGATGCTGGTTTGCGAGCAGGCAAAGTCGAGACGCATGGCATCGATCAGTAGGTGGTCCGGTCGAAGTGCCAGGCGGCAGACCGCCGCGGTCATCGCCATGCGGGTGGCCTGATAGATATTGATGCGGTCGATGGTCTCCGCATCGACTTCTTCGATGGCGATGGCCAGTGCCTTGCGCTCCACGATGCGGGCCAGCCGCTCCCGTTCTTCCGCGATCAATTGCTTGGAGTCGCGTAGGCCGGGAATACGGCATCCTTCGGGAAGAATTACCGCGGCCGCAACTACCGGCCCGAAGAGGGCGCCGCGGCCGACCTCGTCCACCCCGGCAACCACCTTGGCGCCCGTGGCCCGGGCCGCCCGCTCGTAGCGGCCTCCACACACCAGCGTTCGCAGCATGCGCAGCTTGCGCGTCGCCGCAGAAACTTCCCGCTCCAGCACTTCTGGCTCTATCAGGGGCTCGTTCAGGGATTCGTGTATCGACTCGGGCATCGCCAAAATCGAGTGTAGATCATTTCACCAAGTGCCCGTCACGCTTGGCCCGCGTTTCCCACAGGTGCCAACAACAATCGGTACCTACGAAGCAACGCCCCGGCAGCGGTGGCTACCGGGGCGCTTCTCACGATCACGGACAATTACTTGCGTTCCACTTCTTTCAGGCGAGCCGCCTTGCCCCGCAGGCCGCGCAGGTAGAAAAGCTTGGAGCGCCGCACGCGCGCAGAGCGCACCTTCTCCACTTTGTCGACTACCTTGGAGTTGAAAGGGAAGATGCGCTCGACCCCTTGGCCGAAGCTCATCTTGCGCACGGTAAAGCTGCCTTGGGCGCCATTCTTCAGCGCAATCACGATGCCCTCAAAGGCCTGCAGCCGTTCCTTGTCGCCTTCTTTGATTTTTACCTGCACCCGTACGGTATCGCCGGGCACGAACGTGGGCAGGTCGGTGCGCCGAAGCTTCTCGGCCAGACGCTGCATAACTGGATGAATAGACATAATTGCTTCCTGTTCGCGATGAAAACGCGGTTACGTCGAAGTTCTTAGTTTACACGGAATCTTTACTTTGCGCGCCCCCAACGCGCAGTTCCAGGGTCCTGAGAAAGCTGCGATCCTCCGCGCTCAGCTCCGCATCGTGCAGCAAATCAGGCCGATTGCGCAGCGTTTTTGTAAGCGCCTGCTCCCGCCGCCAGCGGCGAATCTGCTCATGATTACCGCTGCTCAGCACCTCAGGTATGGCAATTCCACGGAACTCAGCCGGACGAGTGTAGTGGGGATAGTCGAGCAATCCACCGGCGCCGTGGGTTGAGTTCAAACCCGGGCCCGCCGTGCTTTGCAGCCGCCCATCCGCCGGCCCAAAGCTTTCGTTCTCGGAGGACGCGTCATTGCCCAGCACCCCTGGCACCAGACGCATGGTCGCGTCCAGCACCACGGCAGCGGCCAACTCACCGCCGGATAACACATAATCCCCAATCGAGAGCTCCTGGTCCGCGACCAGCTCGCTGATCCGCTCGTCGACCCCTTCATAGCGCCCGCACAGTAGCACCACGCGCTGGGCCTGGGCCAGCGCGCGCGCAGTCGCCTGGGAGAACTTTTTCCCCTGTGCAGAAAGCAATATCACCGTTTCCCCTTGCGCCGCCCTCTCGGCCCTGGGGGCAAGCCGCAGATGCTCCACTGCCTCGGCCAGGGGTTCCGGCTTCAGCACCATGCCCTCGCCACCGCCAAATGGACGGTCGTCGACGGTGCGATGCCGATCGTGTGTGAACTCGCGCAAATCATGCACGCCAATGCCCAGCAAACCGCCCTGGATCGCGCGCTTGACCACGCCATGCTCGAAGATGCCGGCAAAGAAACCGGGGAAGATGGTGATGATGTCAAAGCGCATGGCCATTACTCTGACTCGTCTTTTGCAGCCAGCCGCTCCTGCTCCGTCAAGGGAGCCTGCATGGCCAGCAGGCCCAGGGGCAGCTCCATCTCCATTCGTTTACCCTCCAAGTCTATCTTTCGCAGGTAGGCCCGGACGAAGGGTATCAGCAATTCATCGCCGGCCGGCGTGCGCACCACCAGCATGGCCGGGCCCGCTGCTTCCGGCTCCACATCGGTGATCTCGCCCGCATCCTCGGCCCCGCCGCGGCCTACGTCGATCACCCTGACGCCCAGCAGGTCGCTCACATAGACGGCATCGCCTTCGAGCGGCATGCGCTCTTCATGCGGAATCACCACCTCGAAGCCGCGCAGATTCTCCGCATCGGCTATCGAATCGACCTGGGCGAATTTCAGCACCACGCGTCCTTTGTGGAGCCAATGGGATTCCACCCTGATTTCACGCATAGCTTCGGCGTGAGTCCCCGGGGGCGGACGAAGGAATAGCCGCTTGCGCTCCGTGAAGTGTTCCGGAAAGTCGGTAAAGATATCGGCCAATACCTCGCCGCGACGCCCCTGTGGGCGCACGATGCGGGCGAGGAGCACCCAGGTCGCAAGGGGTACTGTCATTCTGCGGCTCTCGGTTGAGTACGCAGGGCGAGCAAGGCTAAGAATCGGCCGGCTTCCCGCCCTCTTCCTCTTCGAGAATGTCCAGCGTGTAGCGATGGTGCAGTTTCATGCTTACCGCGCTCAGAATCGTTCGCATGGAACGCGCCGTTCGGCCCTGTTTGCCGATCACCTTGCCCACGTCCGCAGATGCCACACGGAGGCGCAACACCGTGTTCTCGTCTCTGGCCACAGCCTGCACCTCGACTGCTTGCGGGTCGTCAACCAGGGCTTTGGCGATCTCCGTGACTAGCTGCTGCATATCATCATGATTCACTTCTTGCATCATCGGAGCGGCCTCAAATGAACCAACCAACCAGGATTGCCGCGGCAATCTATTGGCCACCGGGCGTACTTCAGAAACCGGCGCCGGCTGGGGTCCCTTCATGACCGAGCATTAGACCGCTTTTCCTGTGCTTATGTCCAGAGTGTTTTCAACCCGTGTGCCATAGCTCTCTCTTCAACCAAGGACCTCCCCAAATTAGGGGGGCATCGGGCGACAAACAAGAGAGAAGGCTAGGCGGCAGTGGCGGCTGCCGGGTAGGCCGCGAGCAGCTTGGCCACGCGTTCGGAGAGTTGGGCTCCGTTGCTGGTCCAATGCTGTATGCGCTCACGCTTCAAATCTACAGTGGCTGGGCTGGTGCGTGGGTTATAGGTGCCCACTACCTCGATCGACCGGCCATTGCGGGCACGGTCCTTCTCAATCACAACAACACGATAATACGGCTGCTTCCGTGCACCGAAGCGAGCCAGACGAATCATCAACACAGGCGTACATCCTTTCAGATCTTCTTCCCTGATGGGGTGAAATCCGGGTGGGTTTGGGGTAGAGAAGAGCGGGGCAAAAATCCTCGCCGCTGAAACGCATACTCCCAACTACCAAGTATCTCTGGATCAAGCGCATTGCGCAAGTCTCCTCCCTGCGCAGCAAAGCAGTGGCGGCTGGCCGGAGAAACTCGTCGTCGGAAGGTTAAGCGACCGCGTCCAGGTAGCTGGGGAAGAGGGGGGTTGAGTATTCCTGGATAAATGCCGTGAGTCGCACCAGCATCGCACTGTAGGTAGCTACGGCGCGGTGGGCGTTCACGGATGCTCCTACCGTTGAAGACGACAGCAAGTATTGGGCCAAAGCCAGCAGGACACAGAGCCGGATCTGGAATGCGTCGCTGCGCAAACCCTCCAGCATCTCTTGATCCACACCCTCGCCATGCTCGGCAGCATAGTCCGCCAGCTGAACCAGAACTGGGGAATTTTTATACATCGCCCACAGGCCTTTGCAGCCGTGAATGCGTTGCCAAACATCCTTCGTGGTGACCTGAACTTCGCTCTTATACAGGAAGCGCTCGCTGATTTCTTCGATACCCCAGTCATTACAACGCAGCTGACTGATGATTCCTTCCCAACTCTTAGCGCGACGCTTCATTTGCTGCCTCCGCCAAAATCCAGCGTAGGCAACCAACAGGGCAGTAAGGATTACCTGGAGCAGCGGTAATATCATGTTTTTATTTCACCTGCATGCGAACCAGCGCTGTCCGTGCGAGCTTGGCTCGTCCAGCAAGTGTAACCAAAAACTGTTCCATTTGTGGACTGAATTCACGCCGCCGTACCTCTTTAGTTGTAAATGCCCACACCAAAAAACCGACTTCCAGCGTGTAGGCGACGCTCCTAAAGGGCTCAAGGGCGGTCGAAGCCCCGGAGTGGCGCTCCCCGAGGCTCACAATCAAGTTGACGGCGCTGTAAAAGGAGAGGGCGGTGGCCAATTGCAGCACCTTGTTTTTCCAGCCGATGCCCAGCACCTGGGCAAAGCCGGCAGTCGCCGCAAAAATCAGCATCCGCAGCAATCCCACCGTGAGGTCAAGGGGGCGCTTGATGTCATCGATCTTGTTGCCGGTATCGTGAACATGCCAGGCGAGCAGGGTGCCAAACAGCAGAGCGACCGACAAAAGTCCCAAAAATACGCGAACGGCTCCCGTGGGAAGCGACATATGCACCGGACGCAAAACATTCCAGGCGATTTCGAATAGAACACATAGCTCAAGGAGATACATGAGCGGCAGCGATGCCAGCTGCAGGAAGTCCCCTGCATGCGTCGAATAGATGGATATTGCTAATCCGCCGACGATGTCACTCAGCAAATTGAAGGCGATGTACAGGGTGAAAACGGGGAAGGTTCTATATTGGCGGCGCAAAACTAAAATGGCGAACAGGCAGATCTCTAAGACAAAGCCCAGAAGCACGACTATCGAATAGATCGCCCGCAAGCTCATATTGCACCTTTACAGATGCAGCATACCGCCAAGGTCAGGCTTCAACAACGTTAAATGCCGCCGTGGAGGATCTGTAGCAGTAGCGCCAATATCGGGCTGGCATGTGCGGCGGAAGATGCGGCGAGTAGTCCAACTACAGTCAGGGCGCGGATCAGCGACATCTTCAAGGGAAACTCCTGGTGCGCAGGCTGCGCGGGTTTTCCCAGGTTACCTTCGTTGATGACCCACCGCTACAACTTTCGTGTGATTATTACTCAGTATACAAGTTTAAAACCCTGGTAACGCCTTCGCCGCCTGCCAGGATGTGTCTTTCCTGGCAGGCCAAACAAGGTTTCCCACAAACCATGGGCAAGGTGGTAAAACTACAGGCACCGGGGGGTGTAACTTTGGTACTGTGAGGTCAAAAGGGTGGCCTTTTTAGGGGATTCCCGTACCACCTGCTTCTGATTATGATCAGTTCATGGATATCTCCCTCGCAGTCGCAACCGATCGTCCTGTCGAACTCCGCGCTGCGGTTCGCTTTCCCCTGTGCGTACCGATTACTATTTGCACGGAATTGGGAGACCTGCCGGCGGTTACGGAAAATATTTCGGCCAACGGTGTTTTGTTTGAACTAGCCACACCACTCGTGGTGGGCAGTATTGTTAGCTTCACGATTGCAATGCCGGCCGAAGCGATGGGCACCCCCACCGATGTTGTATTGCACTGCACCGGCCGCGTGGTACGCTGCACACCAGATGTAAAGACGACGCATGTCGCTGCAGTAATTGATAAATATCACTTTAGTCATTGAAGCTATTTTGGTCTCTGAACCTATGGTATCTGCCAAGCCTGAATTTCCCGATGCCGGTCCGGCCGACGGCGCATTTGAGCCCGATGAGGGCGCGGACAACGCTGCGATTCGAATCGTTCTTGCTGATTCGCAGGCGATCTACCGGGTAGGTATCCGGAAGATCTTCGCGCTCGAGGATGATATTCGCGTGATCGCCCAGGTCGACACCCTGGCCGGCCTTCACAGCGCTATCCAACGCTTTCCCACCGACATGATCCTGCTCGAGGGCAATTTGATTGCCGGCACGATCGATGCCATTCCCGAACTGGTCCGCCGAGCCCCCCAGCTCAAGATCATTGTCCAGTCGGCTCAGAACGACGAAACCAACACCGTCGAGCTTTATCGCCGGGGTGTTCGAGGAATTATCCCTCGTTCCATCTCGCCCGATTTGCTGGTCAAGTGCGTGCGCAAAATCGCCGCCGGTGAGACGTGGATCGATAACCAATCGATCAACTGGGTAATCGAGGCTTACCGCTCGCAGGCAACTGCGTTGACCAGCCCGCGCACCCAGCCACGCCTTTCACCCAAAGAGCTGGCGATCATCACCTGCATCACGCAGGGCAAGCGCAACAAGGAGATCGCCTACCAGTTGGGGACCACGGAGCAGGTCATCAAGAACTACCTGCGCAAGGTCTACGACAAGCTGGGCGTTTCCGACCGCCTCGAGCTCGCGCTCTACTGCCTGCATCATCAGCTGCACAAAAAGGCTGCGGGCACGGTGCCGGTGACCAACACCCCCATGAACGAGCCGCTCGCCGTCAACAACGGCAAGCTCTAGGAATACGCGGCTTTTCCTCCAGGGAAAAGCCGCGTTTTGCGTTGCTGGTTCTCTAACGGTGCTGCCCGAAGAGCATCCACAGGATCAGGCTGATCAAGCTGGTGAAGAAAACCAGCAGGAAGCCACCCAGCGCCCATGCCACCGTGCGCTGTTGTTCCGGCTTCGGCCTGGTAATGCCGAAGGCTCCAATGAAGCTCTCCACCAGAAAATTCAGCAGTTTCATGTGTCTCTCAGTATCGCCCCAAGCACCCGGATTTCCTGTCGAGTTTGTTGGCGTTGATGAATTTCATGCGGCTTTCCTCAATGAAAGCCGCACGCGTGACCGCTGCTTGGTGCCCCGTACGGGAAATCCGGGGCAGCGCAGGCGGCTACTGCGGATGCTGATACCATTAACTCCGATTGGGGGGAGGGGCCAGTATGACTGATCAGAACACACCGGAGCCGACCGACCCCGACGAACTGCCAGATCCCGCCAGAGAAGCCCTTGAGGAACCTCATCTCACCGCCGATGAACTGGAGCAGGAAATCGGCGACTCCGAAGCCTGGGATGAGGTCTCGGAAGACAAAGACACGCATGCCGGCTAGGGCGGTCGTCGACGCAGATACGGTTACATAACTGTATCCCCGCTAGCCCCGCGGGACCTCCCACGCGCCGCTTTCCGCGGAACGAAAAACAGCTTCGATCACCGCCATATTCTTGATTGCATCCGGGAGCGGAACCGGCACCGGTGTGCCTTCACGCAATGCCCGCGAAAAGACGTCCCCTTGAATGGTGTATTGGTCGCAGGTAGGGAAGCTCTCGATCGTGATGCCGCCACCCACCAGGTCACGCCCGTCGTCGATAAAGATGCGGCAGGGGCGGTCGTTGGGCGCATTGAAGGGGACCTCGATTTCGATGCGCCCTTTGGTTCCCAACAATTGCATCCGCTGGTAGGGGATAAGCTGGGTGCTGCAGGTAAACGTCGCGTGGCCTGACGGGAATTCCATGATGGCGGAAGTCAACCGGTCCACTTGCAGCTTCGGGTCTTTCTCCAGTAGCGCCGATACCCGCAAGGGCTCTTCGCCGAAGATGAATCGAGAGGTGTTGATGGGGTAGCACCCTATATCCATCAGCCCCCCTCCGCCGCATTCAGGAATGTTGCGGATGTTCTTGGGATCGGTGTTGAAGTAGCTGAAGAAGCCCTGGATCGAACGCAAAGACCCAATCCGGCCGGAGGCAACCAGTTCTCGTGCCCGCAGCCATTGCGGATGGGTGCGCACCATGAAGGCTTCGCCAATAATTACGCCGCTGCGCTCCTGCACCGGCAAGAGCGTCTTGGCTTCGGCCACCGTCATGCTCAATGGTTTTTCGCACAAGACATGTTTGCCCGCTTGCGCAGCTTTGATCGTCCAGGGGACGTGAAGCTGGTTGGGGAGTGGGTTGTAGATGGCCTCAATCTGCGGGTCGGCAAGCAGCTCTTCGTACGATCCGTAGGCCTTCGCGATGCGCAGGCTGCGGGCAACCTCTTCGGCTTTGCCCAGGTCGCGCGAGGCAATCGCGGTCACCTCGGTCCAATCACCCTTTTGCATGGCCGGTAGGACTTTCTTAACCCCGATGTTGGCCGTGCTCAGCACTCCCCAGCGAACTTTGTTTGGCATAGACGGCCATCATAGAGCATTTTCACTTCTACTCTATAAAGCCGGGTAGTGAAGCGCGGCGTCGGGGTCTGCTCTATTTCTGCTTGCGCCCAGGCCACACGGGGTCGCGTTTTTCCAGAAAGGCCTGCAGTCCCTCTTTGAAATCCGGGCTGTTGCGGATCTTTTCATTCCAGCGCATGGCCCGCGCCAGATCGCGGTCCAGGCGATCCTTGGCAAAGCCGCTCAGCAGTTTCTTTACCGCGCTCATCGATTCCGGGCTGTTCTTGAGCAGCAGCGCCGCCAGCGTCTGGACGCGCGCCATCAGGTCGCCCTGGGGCACTACCTCGGTCACCAACCCCATCGACAGGGCCTCTTCGGCATCCAGAATTTTGCCCGAGAGCAGCAGAGCCTTGGCCTTCTTCTCCCCAATCATTTCCAGCAGAAATACGGAGACGATCGCGGGGATGAAACCAATCTTCACTTCGCTGTAGCCGAACTTCGCCTGGGGGGCAGCGAGAGTGAAGTCACACAGGGTCGCTAATCCCGTCCCGCCCGCGATGGCCGCTCCATTCACCGCCGCGATGGTTGGTTTCGTCAGTTCGTACAGGCGGCGCATCATCCACATGGTGGCTTCGGCGTCCGCCCGCTGGTCCTCGGGGCGCTGATCGCTGAGCGACTTGAGATTTTCCAGGTCCATGCCGGAGCAGAAGGCCGTTCCCGCGCCGGTCAGCACAACCACCCCACAGGCGCATGTGGCAGAGTCACCCAAGGCATGCGTAAGCTCGGCAATCATCTGCGGATTCAGGGCATTTCTCCGCTCCGGCCGGTTCAGGGTGATGGTGTGGATACCGGAGGCTTCCTTGATTTCCAGCGTTGCGTAATTAATGGCCACGATCTCTCGATTGCTCCTCGGCGGGTTTAACTGCACCGAATCTATCAGCGATGGTATGAGCCATGGCCAGCAATTCGTCCAGGGGGCGTATCGGCGGTAGTTTCGCCCCCAGCATGCTTAGCTCGCTCAAGGCCGTCTCGGTCGCCACATTGCCCACCAGCGCGTCCTGGGCGAAGGGGCAGCCCCCTTGCCCGCCCAGGGCCACATCCAGGCGGCGGCAGCCTGCCTGGTAAGCCGCTGCGACCTTGAGGCCAGCATGCTCCGGGCGCGCGTGTAAGTGAGCTCCCAGCTCGATCCCGGGCACTTCTGCGAGCACCGCGCTCACCAGCGAGCGGATCTCTCCCGCAGTCGCCACGCCCACGGTATCGGCCAGCGAAATTTGTTCCACTCCCAGCTCCTTCAGGGTAAGACAGGCCGCAATCACATCTTCTTGCCGCCACGGGTCGCCATAGGGATTACCAAAGGCCATGGACAAATAGGTCACCACGCCCAGCCCAGCCTGCGAAGCCTGGGTGCATATTTTCTTGAGCGTTTGCCGCGCCTGTTCCAGGCTCTGTCTTTGATTACGCTCAAGAAAGGTGGCGGAGATGGAATAGGGAAAACCCAGGGTGCGGACCGCTCCGGTGCGAATCGCCCGCTCCGCGCCTTGCTGGTTGACCACGATGGCGATAATCTCCACCGCTGGGTCCGGCTCGAGCAAGGCAAGAACCCGCTCGGAATCGGCCATTTGCGGTACCGCCGATGGGGACACAAAGGAGACAGCGTCGATATGGGTGAAGCCGGCGGCGGTTAGAGCGCGCAGGTAATCGGCCTTGACCTCCGGCGGAATCTGTTGCGGCATGGCCTGCCAGGCGTCCCGCGGGCACTCGATGATTTTGACTGGCAATGTGCTCACTGCGGCATTCTCCGGGCGCTTACGACCGCGCCAGCAGCCACAGTACGCTGAAGCCCAGCAGGTGAACCACAGCAACCTGCATCAGTACTTTCCACAGCGGCGTCCACCTCATGGCTACCGTCGTGTAAAGGCCATAGACGACCCACTGGGCATACAACATGATCTGCGACCAGTTGTCGCTGGTCTGCTCGGAGAGACCCAACTGGGGCTGTTTGAGGAGCAGCGTGTAAGGATAGAGGAGGCGCAGTTTAAGCAGTCCATCCGCGCCCATCAGGGGCAGAATCTCCGCAGTTTTCACCGCCGCAAAGGTAATCGCAATCCCAGCCAGCAGAGGCCACCATGCCAGCCATCCGGCCGCGTCGGCCTTCTTGTTTTTTCTCTTGTTGCTACCCGCCCTCTTGGGACGCGGGAGTGTTTGCGAACTCATGAACCGAGCATAACGCCGCGTGCGAAAGAAGATTGCGCAATCCTGCCCGCCGCACCTATGTGATCACATGTGAGGGAACCAGGGCGCTAGCGCGGCACAAGGAAGCTATCTGGAATGGGCGCCTCGTCAGACTCCTGACGCTTGTTCAAACCGCCGTAGCGGCGTTCGCGGCGCTGATAGTCGGCAATGGCTTCCAGCAGATGGATACCGCGAAAGTCAGGCCACAGCCGGTCGGTTACATAGATTTCCGAATACGCCATCTGCCACAGAAGGAAATTGGAGACGCGAAATTCGCCGCTGGTGCGCACCACCAGGTCGGGATCAGGCATGTGTGCCGTGTACAGATGGCGGTGCACGTCTTCTTCGCTGATCTGCTCCAGGGGAATATTCTTGCCGGCCGCTTCCCGAGCCAGCGCCTGGAAGGCATCCACCAGCTCGCTGCGCGCGCCGTAATTGAGCGCCAGCGTCAGCACGGTGCCGTTGTTGTGGGCTGTGGCTTCGGCGGCCCACTGCATCTTTTCCCGCACTTCGGAAGGAAGCTCGTGAGTGCGGCCGATATAGGCGACGCGCACATTGTTATCGTTCATGCGTTCGACGTTGTCGACCAGGTAGGAGCGCAGCAGGCGCATGAGGAAGTTGACTTCCGTCTTGGGCCGGCGCAGGTTGTTCTCGAGCGAAAACGCGTAAAGGGTAAGCCAGGGCAGGTTAATGCGCGAGGCCGTCTCGACCACATATTGGACCGACTCGGCGCCCTGTTGGTGGCCGAGGAAGCGCCGCAGACTGCGCTTGCCTGCCCACCGCCCGTTGCCATCCATAATGATGGCTACGTGCTGCGGCAGGCGCACCGGGTCCAGTTGGCGATAGATGGCCTGCTCTTCGGGAGAAAGTTCGGCTACGCGGCTCGCTGGCGGGAATCGCAAAACGATTGCCTTTCCCTACGACCGTAGCACATGGTCCACTCCCCAGCAAAGCCGTTGGCGTCGAGTCGCGGCGGTGGGGGAGCCCATGGTTCGGAGCCGGCTGCCAAGCTCAGCTTTAGGCGCTTCTACGGCGTCCCATGGCCAGGTCGCGCACCTGGTTCAGGAACATCGAGCGCTGCAGGGTATCCATCTGTGCGATGTACGGAGCCAACTCCGCCAGAAACGGGTCGCCGAGAATCGACGCCGTCTCTTCATGACGGCGGCTACGCGCATCCCTAAGCAAGTGACAGATGTCGATTTCCAGTGCAGCGGCCAGACGCGCCAGCGAAGATAGCGTCGGCATCGCCTTGCCGTTCTCGATTTTAGAGATGTAGGTGCGCGGCACCTGCATACGTCCTGCCAGCTGACGCTGGCTCAGATTGCGGCCTTTGCGTAGATCACGCACCGCGCGCGCGACCTGCAGGCTGTTGTCTTCCGCCACAGCCTCTTCCGGTTCGCCCGCGAACTGCGGAACGAGCCGTTCTGGTTCCTCGACCTCGAGGGGCTTGTGGCAGCGTCTGCAAAGAGAGTTTGCGGTGCGGAACTGCACCAGAGTGCAGCGTTCACACCGAAGAACCTCACGTGCCTCAACGGTTGCTAGGGTAGTTGCCATAATATTCTTAACGGAGCGCCAGAGCAGGGCGGTCCTTGATCCTCATAAGAAGCGCCGCTTTTAGATCACCTTGCACGTCCTCATGCCAAGTATCCGTTTAGCGACTGGTCCCTATCTGATTCATGATTACAGTGATGCAGGGTATCCTCAATGTCAAGTTAAAAAGTAGGGGCAAAGCGGAAAACGTGGTACGAATTTCGGAAGAAAGCCTAGAAAACACGGAGCCTGACGGTTGTCTGTGCAAAAAGGAACACAATGGCCGCAATAAAACGCACACGACCCGAAGCCTGGGCACTCCTGAATCAGTACACCCAATCGACAGGCCTGATCAAGCACGCGCTCGCCGTCGAAGCCTGCATGGAAGCCTATGGAGAACAGCAAGCAGCCACGCTCAGACTCAATGGGGACGAGGCCAGCGCGTTGATTGAGACTTACCGCATCACTGGTTTGCTGCACGACTTCGATTACGAAAAATATCCCAGCGCGGCAGAACATCCCTTCGTGGGAAATAAAATTCTCGCCGAACAAGAATGGCCGGAAGACATTCGCGTGGCCATCATGGGACACGCACAGTACTCCGGTGTTCCCAGAAAAACGCATCTCGCCCAGGCCCTCTTTGCCTGCGATGAACTAGCCGGTTTTTTGACTGCTGTTTCGCTCGTCAAGCCGACCAAATCAATCTTCGACGTAGACCTTCAAAGTGTGCGAAAGAAGCTTAAAGACAAGGCTTTCGCGCGTGGTGTCCACCGCGAAGACATCGTTCAAGGCGCGCAGGAAATGGGTGTGGATCTGGACAACCACATTACCTTTTGCATTGCCGCTTTGTGTCGCCACGCTGCCGCGCTGGGTCTCGATGGTGTCGCCGCGTCGACCCCTCGAACATAACCACTCTCCATCCGCAGCCGGGGTAAGCAAGCAACTTTACGGCAATCGATTTCGCTCGCCTCAACTTGCCGCGTAGGTTTGCAGTATTGGTAACAATAATAGTTTCCCTTTTCGGGTGATGCCGGTTGCGATTGCGGACCGTGATCCTGTGTGATCGTTTTCTCTTGTCCTCCCCAGCCCTTCAGGGAACAGTTGGAAGCGCAGTCAGCGGTTCCTTTCCACGCTCGTGCAGGTTTGCAAAACAGATCGAGCGCGCGCAATTTTTGCTCAAGAGGCGAGGCGTTTTTACCTTCTCGATTGCTGCTGCAGGGTCGCTGCGGGAAGAGAGAAAACGCTCCCACCTTTGGGTTATTGGCGGGTCTGATTCATTCCGAGCCGCGGTACGCTTCTGAGCGCAGAGGATCGGCATTTTCCGGCGCCTCGGGGTCGATGGCAAAGTCGAAAATCTCGCCTCCGGCGAACCCCGGACTGGAGGGCAAGGGAACGAGGGCATACTCCCCCGGAGTGAGAACTTGCTGTAGAGAGATCCGGTACCAGTCGGTCGTTCCCACGCGTTGCTGTTTGATCCCGATTACATCGGGGTATTGGGAATCCCCGTGCTTCTCCCGCTGCTTGAGCTGCGCCATGGCATCCTTCGTCACCGCCCGCCGTTGGCCTTCGATATTCAGGCGCACGACCACCAGGTCGGAGCGCCCATTGTCGCTGCCCGAGACCCCGCGCAGAAAGAACTGTGGCGCCGCATCGTGCACGCGAACCTGGGCTGCTTCCCCTTTGAACTCGATCGAGCGCCGCAGCTTGAGGGAAAAACCGCCGTCATCCCCGTTTGTGTCCGGGGGCCTTAACCGGACCAACTCCCGTATGCCCTTCCAGGTATCGAGCGCCCAGATGTGTCCGTAGGTCGGCAGCTGGAGGCCTTCCGCCACGCTGATGTCGTCCGAGGAGACACTGGGCTGAGACGAGGCTTGCGCCTGGCCGTGGGCGAGCGCGCCATCGCCGAGGGGCAAAGCCAGTGAGAACGCCAGGCAGAGGATGCGATAGGGGTGCATTCGGGTGGTTTTTTTATCGGGCCGGCGAACCACACCATCCTAGAGCATTTCTACTTTGCGCAGTCCACTCCAATAAAGAACCGCAAAAGAAGGCCGGCGCGACCGACGGTGCGGCGGGGGAGGGAGGGGGAGGACCTAGAAGGTGTAGAGCACGTAGCCGGCGAGCAAAGCAAAGACCGTCATAACCAGGATTGCTTCCAGCTTTTGGTAGTCCGGGGCAGCACCGCTAAAGCGATAGCGTGCCGGCTTCTTGGGGTCGTACTGAATGGTCAGCTGCTCGCCTACGGTGTAAGGCGCGATGTGCTGGACCCCCTGATGGCAAAATTCGCCGTGATTCACCTGTCCCCCGTCTGGCTGATAGGTGAATTTAACCTGATAGTGGCCCGCAGTACCCCCCAGGTGGTCGTGATAGCGCAACCACTCACAAGAGTCCACGGTTGCGTCAGCGGTAGGCCAGGAACGCGAAGGTGTCAGTTTCCAAAGCAAGTTAGCCATTGTCTTCTCTTTCGACCGGCAATCTTTCGGCCATAGGGGTTGGCCGAAAGATAATTGGATGCAGTATGTCACGTTCGGGGGATGTTGGAAATAGGGAAATTGTGTAGGGGCTGCCACGCACTACAGCAGCCCATTTTACGCAGGGGTGGTATGCTGGCACGTTTCTTATGGTCAACCCAAATCCAGACCCACCCGTCGCCCCGGCCGCGGCCGAGCCGGTTCAGCAGTTTTCCAACCAGCTGGCTTCGAAGCTGGACCCGCAGACCCCGAAAGGCCGCGCCAATACTGCCGGTATGGAGTTGATGCTTCAGGCTTTAGGGCAGCAGGAGGCCGCCATCCGCGAGGGCGGAGGTCCCAAGGCCATTGAGGCGCAGCACAGCAAGAAACGTCTCACTGCCCGGGAACGGCTGGACTTACTGCTCGATCCCGGGTCGGATTTCCTGGAATTAGGTCTTTTCGCCGCCTACGGCATGTACGAAGAGTGGGGTGGTGCGGCGGCCGCAGGGGTAGTGACCGGCCTGGGATGGGTCTCCGGGCGCCTGGTGATGGTCATCGCCAATGATGCCACCGTCAAAGCAGGCGCGTTCTTCCCCATGACCGCGAAAAAGGTTATCCGCGCCCAGACCATGGCTCTGGAAAACCATATCCCCACGCTCTATCTGGTTGATTCTTCGGGTGTTTTCCTGCCCTTGCAAGAGGATGTATTTCCCGACCAGGACGACTTTGGACGAATCTTTCGCAACAACGCCGTGATGAGCGCGCAGGGCATCCCGCAAATCACAGCCATTATGGGCATGTGCGTGGCCGGTGGGGCATATCTTCCGGTCATGACCGATAAGGTATTGATGACCGAGGGCAGTGGGCTTTTTCTCGCCGGGCCGGCACTGGTGCAGGCGGCGATCGGCCAGAAGTACTCAGCTGAAGAGCTGGGTGGGGCCGCCATGCACGCGGAGATCTCGGGCACGGTCGATTTCAAAGAGCCCAACGACCATATGTGCCTGGCCAGGCTGCGATCGCTGGTAGCTCGGCTAGGCCACGGCCCCGCAGCGCCCTTCGACCGTGCGCACTATGATGCTCAGCGGGACGCCCCGAAGTTTGCTCCCCAGGAGCTCTACGCCTTGCTCGACCCGGACCCCTCCAAGGGCGCGGGCAACAGTTATGACATGCACGAGGTGATTGCCCGCCTGGTCGACCGTTCGCAATTCGACGAATACAAGGCGGATTACGGCAAGACCGTCCTTTGCGGCTACGGTCGGATTGGCGGCTTTGCGGTGGGGATCGTGGCCAACCAGAAGACCCATCAAACGCATACCAGCCAGACAGGGGAGAAAAGGGTTGAGTTTGGGGGCGTGATTTACGCCGAGAGTGCCGAAAAGGCGGCGCGCTTCATCATGGACTGCAATCAGAATCTGATCCCATTGATCTTTCTTCATGACGTGAACGGCTTCATGGTGGGCCGCGATGCGGAGTGGAGCGGCATTATCCGCGCCGGCGCGCAGATGGTCTCGGCGGTAGCCAACTCCACGGTGCCCAAGATCACGGTTATTCTTGGCGGTTCCTTCGGCGCCGGCCACTACGCCATGTGCGGCAAGGCTTACGACCCGCGATTCCTCTTTGCCTGGCCGACGGCACGCTATGCGGTGATGAGCGGGGCTTCCGCGGCAAGCACGCTGGTGGAGATAAAAATCCGTCAATTGGAACGTGGGGGCAAGCAATTGAGCGAAGACGAGAGGAGCCAGGTCTTCGCCTCCATCAAAGCGTCCTACGATGAGCAAACGGACTGCCGTTACGCAGCCGCCCGGCTGTGGGTAGATGCCATCATCGATCCGGCAAAGACAAGGGATGTGTTGCTGACCGCGCTCCAGGCTGCGGCCCTCAATCCCGAGGTTGCAAAGTTCAACCCGGGAGTGATTCAAACCTGAGTTCTCGAGGGGAAGGGTGCACTGCAGATCCCTCGGCACCCGATGAACAGTCGGCTTGGCGAGCAGGCGAGGTAAGCGTCATACGTTGGTTGGGTCGCCCACCCAACTAGCTTAAGCCTCGTGATCTCAGGCGCCGTGTATCCTTCTTTAAACAATGAAACGGGTCATCACGGCGGCTGTTCTCGTCCCCCTGGTTCTGCTGCTGCTGCTGAGGGGATCTTTTTTACTAGTGATCGTAGCGACAGCTTTGGTAGCTGAGCTGGCTACCTGGGAATACATCTCCATCGCCGACGCGCACGGGTCGCGCATCCCACGCCCCCTGGTATTGATTGCCATGGCGCTTCTCTTCGCCGCGATCTTCTACCATCCCTTTCTGGCACTCCCAGTGATCGGCCTATGCAGCTTGGTAGTGCTGTTGGTGTGCAGCTTTCGCTCCCCCCTGGAGCGAGTGCTGCCGGACACCGCCTTCTCAATCTTCGCCCTGATCTACATTGGCCTGACCCTGGCAACCGTGCCGCTACTGTGGGCTCAGCAGGATGGCCCTTCGCTCCTGGTCTTCCTCTTCTGCATCGTGTGGACCGGCGACACCGCCGCCCTCTATGTCGGCCGCAACTTCGGGCGCACCAAACTCTCCCCCCGCATCAGCCCCAACAAAAGCTGGGAGGGAAGCGCCGCCTCACTTGGCGGCGGCCTACTCATCGCGTGGGGGCTGGTGGCGCTCTCTCGGACGCTCGAAAGCAGATCGATTGCCACCCTCCATTTTTCCGGTTCGCTGGCTCGATGGCTGGGGCTGGCCGTGGTCGTGAATCTCTTCGCCCAGGTGGGCGATTTGGTCGAGTCCGCAATCAAGCGGGGTGCCGGGGTGAAGGATTCCGGCGCCATGCTTCCCGGCCACGGAGGCATCCTGGACCGCATCGACGCCCTCCTGCTGGCCGCACCAGTGCTGTGGTACGCTCAATGGATTCAGCAGCATTTTGATCGGGTCAGCTTGCGTTGAAGCACATCTGCATCCTCGGCTCAACCGGGTCCATCGGAACCAGCACCCTCTCTATCATTGAGCGTTATCCGGAGCGCTTCGCGGTCGCTTCGCTGGCCGCCGGCGCCAATGTCGATCTGGCCTTTGACCAATGCAGGCGCTGGCGCCCTCTGGTCGTCTCGATGGCGACGGAAACGTTGGCTAGCGATCTGGCCTTCCGGCTCAAGACAGCAGACCTGGGCGCCATCGAGGTGATCCACGGCACCGCGGGAACGGTGCATGCCGCTACCTTATCCCGGGTAGATTTCGTGGTCTCGGCCATCGTCGGCCTGGCCGGGCTCGAAGCCACCTATGCCGCCGTGGCCGCAGGCAAACCCGTCGGCTTGGCCAACAAGGAGGCCATGGTCGCCGCGGGAGAGATCCTTACCCGGATGGCGCGCCGCGGCAATGTTCCCCTGTTGCCCATCGACTCCGAACACAACGCCATCCACCAGTGCCTCCGAGGAGGAGCCGCGGAGGAAGTTCGCCGCATCTGGCTGACCGCTTCGGGCGGCCCCTTCCGCCAGCTCCCGCTGGATCAGTTCCAGCACGTTACGGTGGAGCAAGCGCTACGCCATCCCACCTGGATGATGGGGCGCCGGATAACCATCGATTCCGCCACCATGCTCAACAAGGGCCTGGAAATCATCGAAGCCTGCCGTCTCTTCGATCTCGCCCCTTCGGCCGTCCGGGTCACTGTACATCCTCAATCGACCGTCCATTCGCTGGTGGAGTTTGTCGATGGCAGCATTCTGGCGCAAATTTCCGTTACCGATATGCGGCTCCCGATTCTGTACGCTATGAGCTTTCCCGAGCGGGTACCCAGCGAGCTCACGTTTGATATGGAGGCTCTCGGGCAATTGAACTTCCAGCCTCCTGATTTTGAACGGTTTCCCTGTCTTCGCCTGGCCTACCAGGCGGCGGAATCCGGGGGCGCAGCCTGCATCGCGCTCAATGCCGCGGACGAGGTGGCCGTGGGTGCATTCCTCGAAGGCACCATTCCCTTTACCGGCATCCCGCGTACAATTGAGCAAGTTCTTGAGACAACGCCGCCGAGGCATCCTGAAACCATCCAGGAAGTCCTTCAGATCGATGAGGAAGCGCGGCGGATCGCACACAGCGTGGTGTCAGGCTTTTCGCCTGCGCTGCGTTGAATTTTTTTATGCCGGCGCTTTGGGCCAGAGGAAAGCATCTAATCGTTGCGGCAAAGTTCACCGTTAGCGTGGAAGTATGCTCACCGCAGGCGGTTCATTCCAGTCAATACTCCGGTAGTTCGGTGCCCCGGCAACCCGCGCTGGATCCGGCAGAGAGGTTAATGAGCGGATTACTATGTCCTTTTTCGTAACCAGCACGGTTTCCATGCTCGTTGTGCTTGGCATCATGGTCCTGGTGCACGAGTTCGGCCACTTCGCCGTCGCCAAGTTGTGCGGCGTGCGGGTCGAAGTCTTCTCCATTGGTTTCGGCAAACGTCTTTTCGGTTTCCGCCACGGGGACACGGACTACCGGCTCAGCCTTTTACCCCTTGGCGGCTACGTCAAAATGTCGGGAGAACAACCGGGTGAAGAGTCCACCGGTGACCCGGCTGAATTCAACGCCCATCCCCGCTGGCAGCGCATCCTCATTGGTCTGGCCGGTCCGGTATCGAACTTCCTGCTCGCCCTCCTGCTCATGACCGGCTTTTACATGATGCATAACGAGGTCGAAGCCTTTCGCGCCCAAGCGGCCAACATCGACTTTGTTTCCGATCACACCGCCGCCTCCACCGCTGGACTTAAGGCGGGTGATGTCATCACTCGATTCGACAATGTCACCAACCCGACCTGGGAGCAGGTTTCGATCCGCGCTGCGCTCAACGTAGGGCAAACGATCCCGGTCGATGTCAGGCGCGATGGGCAGACCATCCCCACCGAGTTGATGATTCCCAACCCCCACGGATCGGATGACTTCGACTTCGACACCGTCGGTTTTGTGCCCCGCATGCAGGACGACCCTGTCCGCGTCCGCCAGATCGAGCCCGGAATGCCGGCTGCCAAGGCCGGTCTGAAGCCCGGCGACCAGATTCTTTCGGTCAACGGGTTGACCCTCCATTCGGTAGATGCCATGCTCGCCTTTCTGCAGCAGGACAATGGCCGCCCCATCCAACTGACCGCCCTGCGTGATGGGCACACGTTTCAGGTCGATTTGCAGCCTGTCATGGCCGACGCCGGCAATGGACACAAGCTCTATCGCATTGGTTTTGCCCCCAACCTGCCGCCCTTCAAGATTCAGCAGCTGCCGTTGCCGCAGGCCCTGAAGCAATCGGTTCATTTCAACCTGCGCTATTCGGGGTTGATCCTTGAAGTTCTTGAGCGCATGGTGACCCGCCGCTTTGCGGTGCAGGACTTGAGTGGGCCGATCGGCATCGCCCGGCAAACCGGACTCGCGGTTGAGGAACCCGGCTGGCAGCCGATCATCGGGCTGATGTCCATCATCAGTCTCAATCTCGGCATCTTCAATCTCCTACCCATTCCAATTCTGGATGGGGGAGTGATTGTTCTGCTGTTGATTGAAGGCGTGATGCGTCGCGATCTGAATCAGGAGTTCAAGGAGCGGATCTACCAGGCAGCGTTTGTCGTGCTACTGATCTTCGCCGCCTTCGTAATGTTCAACGACATCTCCAAGCTCCAGGTCTTCACCAAGCTCAAGCCGTAGGTCCGGGTGAACCGCGGTCCATGGTTCTGGACGGGTGCCCCAGGTTCGCCAACCTGCCCCGGCTTGCCGTGGGAGCGTACCTGGGCCGAAAAAGACGGGCGGCAGCCCCTCCAGGGTTCTTACTTTGCGGGCTAAGGATTGTTGCTCAGGCCACCATCCTCCAGCATGGAGCAAAAGCATTGGAAAAAACCATTTTCGGCCCATGTACGCTGGTGCGAACATGGGGCACCCGTCCAGGGAAGTGGGCTTGGTTGCTTGCTCCACTGCAGCCAATAGAATCAGCATCCGAATCCAACGGGGCCTCAGATCGCTACACTTACCTCACCCATGCCAGTGTCCCAGACCAGAATCCGCGTTCGCTATGCCGAAACCGACCAGATGGGAGTCGTTTACTACGCCAACTTCTTCATCTGGTTCGAGGTCGGCCGGGTTGAGCTGCTGCGCCAGCTCGGCTTCCACTACAAACAGATGGAGATCGACGACGATTGCCACATCCCGGTCGTCGAAGCCAACTGCCGCTACAAGTCACCCGCGCGCTATGACGACGAGTTGCTCCTCGAAACCAGCATTTTAGCCATGCGCCGCAGCGTCATTAAGTTCGGCTATCGCTTGCTACGTCCAGGGAGCGACGGGATGGGCCCTACCCTTCTAGCGGAAGGCGAAACCACCCACGTTACCGTCAACCGGTCGTTGCACAAGGTGCCATTGCCGCAAAAGTACGCGGCTGTTCTGCAGCAATTCCTCCCTACCCCATCCTGAGCAGCCGCGCATCTGCTCACTTATTACCCCGGCGGGAGAAATGAACTAACCTGCATTCATGTCCCGCGCCCTGCTTTTTTCTGCCGGGTGCCTGTGCTTTGCCATCCTGCTTGGCCTGCCAGGCGCCATATACGCGCCCGATGCGGGCCAGTACCGTCTGCTCGCGCTCGGCCAGCGCAGCGCTGTTCCCGCACCTTTCTCCGCTCGCATCCTGGGTCCGGCCACGGCCGGCTGGCTCGGCCGAGTCACCGGATTCGGCGTCGACTCCGGTTTCCTGTTCCTGGGCATCGTCTGCCTGGTGGCGCTGATTGCCTTGGTCGCCGGGCTGCTGTGGTCCTGGCGGGCTCCCATTGCGATCTTTGCGGGAGTTTTCCTGATGCCTTTTTGGGTCGATATTTTCCACGATTACTATCTGCCAGACTTGCTGCACGCCACCATTCTCGCGGCGATCCTGCTCTGCCTGGTCTTTGGCCACACCGGGCTGGCCTTGCTCCTGCTCTTTCCCGCTTACCTGGCGCGCGAGTCCACGCTTCTCCTGGCCCTCTGTTTGCTCTTCGCCTGTTGGCGGCGCATTCCGCTCCGCACCGCCGCCGTCGGGTTTCTGGCCATGGCTGCCGGCCTTTTGGTCAGCCGGCACTACAGCCAATCAGGTCCCGCCAGTGTTCACGGCCTGGGCGGCGGAGCCTACATCCTGGGCAAGCTCTTCTGGAGTTTCTTCAAGAATGTTCTCGGGCTGCCTCTCTGGAGCAATACGCTGCCCGAGTGCAGCCCCGTCTGGGTCACCGCGCTGCCCCATCGTTTGGGTGCCATTCAACAGATCGGAGTTTGCCGGCCTTCCCTATGGGGGCCCGGCCGCCTCCTGCTTGCCTGGTTTGGCATCTTCGGGATCGGCCCCGCCCTGGCGGCGGTCCTATGGCGGAGGATGGTCCCCCTCCTGACCGGTCAGGGGCAGGATCCGGTGCTCACTCCCGGCATGATTATTGTCTTCCGTTTCTGCGCCGTCTACGGTGTCGTCAGCATCTTAATGGCACCGCTCCTCGGGGCGAGTGCAGACCGGCTGGTGGAGTATGGGTGGCCCTTTTACTTTGGCGTCCTCCCCTGGTTCATGGTCGCGTCGTACGACCTCCGTGGCCGTCGCTCGGCCTGGATTCTTCTGCTACACCTGCTCACCTGCTGGGTGGCCTGGTTCGGCTTCAGGATGCAGACACCCAGCTTCCTGCTTGCCGGCCTGGCGGTGTTGGCCATGAACGGTGTGGGTTACGCCCTGCTAAGGCGGTTTTATGGGCTTTCCACCAGGGTTTCCCCGCCGGTAACTTACTAGGTTATCCACAGTGTGGATAACCTGTGGATTCAGCCCATTAAGAATCCGTAACTGTGCTCATTGGGCCGCCGTTTTGCAGCTGAGATTCAGCCGCTGTTACATATACAACGAAAGCCGCACGGCTGTTACTCTTTCCGGTCATGCAGGCGGTGTGCAGGCGGTTCACGGGGTGTTTTTACTGTCACACATATAGTGACGAATAGGGTGGAGTAGCTGCCACTTAGAGGGCGTTCACGAGGCGCTATAAGTGGAGGTCCGGGCGGGTTGCTGCGCCTCGGCCGGCGCGTAGAGCCTCTCTTTAAAGCGCATGGCGGTGAACAGAATCATGAGGGCGAAATACCCTCCGCAGACGTCGAAACCCACATCGGTAATCGTGCTCGTGCGCTGGGGAACGAATCGCTGGTGAAGCTCATCGGCGGAGCCCAGCATCATGGTCAGAATCAGCGCCCAACCGGCCGCCCGGTTCTTCAACCCCCAACCGCCCGGCAGCGGGGAAGATCCCCGGCTGAGCCGCCAATAACAGGTGGCAAAGAATGCCGCGCAGGCCAGGCCGTATCCGACAAGGTGGCCCAGTTTGCGCAGCGTCTCTACGAACTCCCAAAAGCGTTGCTGGGGTAGCGAGGCGAAGTGCCGGAACCAGAACGGGGCCAGCAGCCCGGCGGTGTTCTGAATGGAAAACCGCTGCGTTCCCTCGCCGGCAATGACCAGAATAACCAGAACAGCAGGCAGGAAAATCGCTGATTTTCGGGCCCACCCGGTGGATACTGCCATGATTTCAGTATATGGGGATGCCGCGCGGCTTGACGTGGGTGCGGATGAAGGCCACGGTACTTTCGAGGGAGGTGCCTGGCCCGAAGACCTCGGCCACCCCCAGCGACTTCAGGGCGGCAATATCCTGCCGGGGGATGGTTCCGCCCAGAACCACCAGAATATCGCCCGCATCCCGCTCTTGGAGCAGCCCCAGCACCCGCGGAACAATCACGTTGTGCGCACCTGAGAGGATGCTCAGACCGATACAGTCGACATCCTCCTGCAGGGCGGCATTGACGATCATTTCCGGGGTCTGCCGCAGCCCGGTGTAGATCACTTCCATGCCGGCATCGCGCAGGGCCCGGGCGATGACTTTAGCGCCTCGGTCGTGACCATCCAGGCCTGGCTTGGCTACCAGCACGCGAATGGGGATGGTCGCCGGAGTTCCCATGGTTCGGTTATCGGCCGGTCACTTGTCGCGGGCGACCACGAAATCGGGCATCCAGAGCAAAGCCCGCTTGTAGTCGGATTCCGGCAGCCCAGCGATGGCCGCCCGGGCGACTTCGGCATATTGGAAGGCAGCGGTCAGGGCATATTGCACCGACCCGTTCCGCTCCAGGATGGCCAGCACTTCCGCATGGCTGGTGCGCTCGAAGCTCAGATCTTCGAGCACCCGGCGGATGGCCTCGTGCTCGCTCGCCGTTCCGTGCTCCAGGGCATGGACCACGGCCAGCGTGGCCTTACCCTCGCGCAGATCGCTAGCCACCGGCTTGCCCAGCACCCGCTCGGTGGCGGTAAGGTCGAGCACGTCGTCTACGATCTGGAAGGCGATACCCAGGTTGCGGCCATACTCCCCTAGTTGTTCCTCGATCTCGTCGCTGGCTCCCGCCAGGACCGCTCCCAGCCGCATAGAGACGTCGAACAGGCATGCCGTCTTGCGGTCGATCAGATCGTAGTATTCGGCCTCGCCCACCACCCGTCCCAGCTTTTCCATCTGCACAAACTCGCCCTCGACCATCTGCTGGGTGAGGCCGATCAACAGGTCGAGAACCTTGAATTTGCGCTCCTGCAGGGCGATATGGAAGGCCTGCATGTAGAGCCAGTCACCGGCCAGGACACATTTCGAGTTGCCCCAGGTGGTGTTGGCGGAAGGCCGGCCGCGGCGGGTGTCGGCCCCGTCGATGATGTCATCGTGAACCAGGGTTGCGGTGTGCACCATCTCCACCACTGCGCCCAGCCGCACCATGCCCTGACCGTGGTATCCGAGCGATTTGGCCGCCAGCAACAGCAGGGAAGGGCGAATGCGCTTGCCGCCCCCTTCGCGCAAGTGGTCGGCGATATCGGTGATGGCCCCCACACTGGAGACCGCGTCGCGCACCAACTCGCCCTCGATGGCGCTCAAGTCCTCGCGCAGCAGGTCGAAGACTTCCTTCGCCGTCGCTATCGCTTGTGTGCTCACTCACTCTCCAGGTGCTGGTTCTTGAACTCAGAAATACTCTGCACCGGTATTGCGACACAAAATTGCTTTATACCATTACCGTCAAATAGCGACTAGTTTGAACGGTAATTGGTGAACTGCATGTCGATCCCGAAGTCATGACCCTTGAGTAGTGCAATCGTCTCCTGTAGGGTATCGCGATCCTTGCCCGTTATGCGTACCGTATCGCCCTGAATAGATGCCTGGACCTTTTTCTTTGACTCCTTGATGAGCTTTACGATCTCTTTGGCCTTTTCTCCCGGGATCCCCTGCTGCAGGGTGATCTTCTGCCGCACGCTCGACCCGGAGGCGGGTTCGACCTTGCCATATTCGAGCGCCTTCAAGGAAACACCGCGTTTAACGAACTTTTGCTGCAGAATCTCGGTTACGGCCTTGAGCTTGTACTGGTCCGCGGAGGCCAACTCTATGGCCTCGTCCCCCTCCAGCAGCTTGATTTCGGAGTGCGAGTCTTTCAGATCGAACCGAGTCCGCACTTCCTTGATGGCCTGATCCATCGCATTTTTTACTTCCTGCACGTCCACCTTGCTGATTACATCGAACGAGTTGTCTGCCGCCATGGTGCTGTCCTTCCTCGATTATGAGCGCAAAAGCTGTTGCCTATCCTGAACTTACGACTCCGCGTCCGGCGCTACACCAAAAAAACGGAAGAAGTTGTTGGCCGTGCTGGAAGCCACCTGCTCTGAGGCAATGCCGCGCACTTCCGCCACCTTGTCTGCTACCCGGCCCACCCACGCCGGCTCGTTGCGCTTGCCGCGATAAGGAAGCGGCGCAAGAAACGGAGCATCGGTCTCAATCAGCATCCGGTCCAACGGTACCTTGGCTGCCACCTCGCGTATATTTTCGGCCCGGGGAAAGGTGATGTTGCCCGCAAATGAGATGAGAAATCCGCAGTCCAGGGCTCGCCTGGCATGCTCCCATTCGCCGGTAAAACAATGCAGGATGCCGCCCAGGTTGGTCTTGACCCAGGCAGTCTCGATCATTTCCAGGGTGTCGTCCCAGGCGTCGTTGCTGCCTTCGGAAGGCCGGCAATGGATGATGATCGGGCGCCGCTTTGCCGCGGCCACCTCCATTTGTTGCGCGAAGGCCTGCTTCTGCTGCGGCCGAGGCGAGTGGTCATAATAATAATCCAGTCCGACTTCACCTACGGCCAGTACATCTGGGTTGGCCAACAAATCGTCCAGTTTAGCCAAGGCGGCCTGGTCGGCCAGCTGAGCCTCGTGGGGATGAATTCCGGCCGTGGCCAGCACGCGGGGAATTCCCGGCTTACCGGCATAGCTGCGGCTCAATTCCAGCGCCTGCTGCATGGTTTCCGGGCCCTCGCCGATGCCGATAGACAGCACGGTGCGCACCCCCTGCTGCCATGCCCGCTGCAGTAGCTCCTCCCGATCGGCGTCATACCGCGGGCTATCCAGATGTGCGTGTGAGTCGACCAGCGCCACTCCTTCCAAGAGACAGATTTATTTGAGCCGCGCGCCAATCTCGACATCTTCCAGAAAGCCGGCCAGAACGGGCTTGCCTTTTTCTCCCAGCGATGCCGCTACGATCATTCCATTCGACTCCAGGCCGCGCAACTTTCTGGGTTGCAGATTGGCCACAATCACCACCTTGCGCCCGATCAGCTTCTCTGGCTCGTAGGCGCCGGCGATCCCAGCGACAATCTGCCGCACTTCATAGCCCAGGTTCACTTCCAACCGCAAAAGCCGGTCGGCGCCCTTTACCGGTTCCGCTACCAGCACTTGTGCCACGCGCAGCTCGACTTTTGCGAAGTCGTCGATGGTAATTGTTTCGGGTTTGTCCGCCGGTATCGTGGGCGGAGCAGTAGTCCCCACCGATGCTGCCGGCGTCAACGCTGCCGGCGCCTTGGCCAGGATGCTCTCGGTTGCTGCGGACGCTGCGATGGCTGTCGCCTGCTTCTCCGCCACAGGTGTGGGTGCCGGGGCTGGTTCCGGGGCAGTCGGCGCATGGACGACTACAGCAGCTTCCGCAACTGCGGGCTCTGCTTCTACGCTCTTGCCGGTGTTCTTCGTCTCCAGTTCGTTCATGCGTTCGACCGTGTCCTTTTCTGCCCGGGGAAAGATAGGGCCCAACTGACCGAGTTTGGTTCCTGGTGCCAATTGACCCCAGTGCAGATCCTTAAGGTCTGCATGAGCAATACGCCCAAGTCCGAGCTGGGCCCAGATGCGCGTGGCGGCCTCGGGGAGAACGGGATAGGCCAGAGCCGTGATAATGCGCAAGGCTTCGGCGCATGTATAGAGAATGGATGCCAGCAACCTATGGGCAGGCGCATCCTGCGCAGCGCCCAGCTTCCAGGGAGCCTTTTCCGTGATGTAGCCATCGACCACGGCGACGAAAGCCCACAACGCCTCCAGCGCCCGGGAAAAATCCAGCGCTTCGAAGTGCTGGGCAAACTCGCGCGCAGCGGTATCCGCGGCAGCAACGATGCGCGGTTCGGACTCTCCCTCGGGCACGGCTCCATCGAAGTATTTGGTGATCATGGCCAGGATCCGGCTGGTCAGGTTGCCGTACCCGTTGGCCAGGTCTGCGTTGTAGCGCTGCACCAGGGCATCAAACGAGAAGCTGCCGTCCTGCCCGAAGACCACTTCGCGCAGCAGGAAGTAGCGCAGCGCATCGGCGCCCAGCGTCTCCACGATGGTTTCTGCGCGCACGATGTTTCCCCGCGACTTGGACATCTTGCTCTGCTCAAAAAGCAGCCAGCCGTGGGCTACAACGCTCTTGGGTAGCGGTAGGTCCGCGGCCATAAGGAACGCAGGCCAGTAGACGCAGTGAAAGCGGATGATCTCTTTGCCCACCAGTTGCACGTCGGCGGGCCAGAAGCGAGCAAAACGCTGCTGATCCTGGGGCGCATCGCTGCCATAGCCGAGCGCGGTGATGTAGTTGGCCAGCGCGTCCATCCACACATAAATCACATGCTTTTCGTCGCCTGGCACGGGAATGCCCCAGTCGAAGCTGGTCCGGCTGATCGACAGGTCTTTCAGGCCGCCGCGCACGAAGGAGAGGACCTCGTTGCGCCGCGCCTCAGGGCGAATGAACTGCGGGTTCTCCTCGTATAGCTCCAGCAGCTTGCGCTCGAAGGCGGAGAGTTTGAAGAAGTAATTTTCCTCGCTCACCGTTTCCGTGATGCGTCCACAGTCGGGGCAGGGCGAACCCGGCGGCGCATCGACATACAACTCGTCGGAGACGCAGTACTGGCCGGTATAGCTGCCCTTGTAGATAAAGCCGCGCTGCTGCAATACCTGGAAGAGCTTTTGCACACCCTTGCGGTGGCGTTCCTCTGTAGTCCTAATGTAGTCGTCGTAGCTTAGCCCCATGCGGTCCCACAGGCTACGGAACTGGCTGGATACGGCGGTAGCAAACTCCTGCGGCGTCTGTCCTGCCGCCCGGGCCGAGCGCTCGATCTTCTGCCCGTGTTCGTCGGTCCCGGTCAGAAGCCAGGTTTCAAAGCCCTGGGCTCGCTTGCGCCGGGCAATCGCATCGGCAACGATCGTGGTGTATGCGTGACCGATGTGCGGCCGGGCATTCACATAGTAGATCGGGGTGGTGATGTAAAAACTAGGGGTATCAGACATGGGCAAGACGGTGAAGTGAGTGCATCGCAGATGCTGCACCCACTTCAATCTTAACAGGCCATTCACGGCCCGGGCGTTCTGCTAGAATCGGCAAGAAAATCAGGGGTTTTGCGTGTATCGCAAACAGCAGAGACTTCTTCGCGAGCGACTCCGCTCGGTACTTCAGGCCAAATACCAGGTTGAACTCCCGCACATCGCCATCGAGCAGCCGCCCGATCTGGAGATGGGCGAGTACGCGCTGCCAGTCGCCTTTGAGCTGGCTCGCCGTCTTAAGCGACCGCCCCGCGTGATCGCCGGGGAACTGGTCGCAGACCTGATGCCGCTCGAAGGTTTCGCATCGTTCGCCGTGGCCGGCGCCGGCTACATCAATGGCAAGCTTGACCGCCAGGCAGCCGCGCAACTGATCGCCCGCGACGATACAACGGAAGAGCAGGCCCATCTTCACTCCCTGGTCGAGCACACCAGCATCAACCCCAACAAGGCAGCGCACATCGGTCACTTGCGCAACGCCATCCTTGGCGACACCTTCGTGCGCCTGCTGCGCGCCGCCGGGCAGCGGGTCGACGTGCAGAACTACATCGACAACACCGGCGTCCAGGTGGCTGATGTGGTGGTCGGCCTGACTCACCTGGAGGGCTACCATCTCGCCGGAGTCAAGCAGTTGATGGCCGATCTCACGGCCAGGGGACAACGGATTGACGACTATTGCTGGGACCTTTATGCGCGTGTTTCTCAGTGGTACGAGGCTTCGGATGCGGAGAAGCAGGCGCGGAAGAATATCCGCCTGGAAACCCTCCACGCCATTGAGGCCGGGGGCAACGAGACGGCGGAAATCGCCGATTTGCTCTCCACCGCCGTCTTGCGGCGGCATCTTGAGACCATGCTGCGCCTGGGGATTGAATATGACTTTTTGCCCCGCGAAAGCGAGATTCTCCATCTCAAGTTCTGGGACCTTGCCTTTGCCCAGTTGAAAGCCAAGGGCGTCCTCTATCTGGAGACTGAGGGCAAGAACCAGGGCTGCTGGGTCATGCGCCGCGCCTCGACTGCTGCCCCCAGCGCAGAAGACAACGGAGCGGTGGACGAAGATGCCAAGGTGATCGTCCGCTCCAACGGAACCGTTACCTATGTAGGCAAGGACATCGCCTATCACCTATGGAAGTTCGGCCTGCTGGGCCGTGATTTCGGCTACGCGCGCTTTTTTGCCTACAACGATCACACGTGCTGGATCTCGACTGAGAAGGGCGAGGCGCAGCATCCCGACTTCGGAGGCGCGCAGGCGATTTACAACGTCATCGACAGCCGCCAGGCCGACCCCCAGGCAAACGTGATTGAAGCTTTGCGTGGTCTGGGATACACCGACGCCGCGGAGCACTACATTCATTTTTCTTATGAAATGGTCGCGTTGACGCCGCGCTGCGCGCTCGAGCTTGGCTATCAGATCTCCCAGGAAGACCAGGGCCGTTCATACATCGAGGTCTCCGGGCGCAAGGGCTTTGGGGTGAAGGCGGATGCGCTGTTGGACCGGCTCACGGCGGCCGCGAAAGAAGAAGTGGACAGCCGCCATCCGCAGCGCAGCCAGGAGGAGAGGCAGGCAATCGCGCACCAGATCGCGGTGGGCGCCTTGCGCTACTTCATGCTCAAATTCACCCGCAACAGCGTCATTGCCTTCGATTTCAAGGAGGCGCTCAGTTTCGAAGGAGAGACCGGTCCGTATGTGCAATACGCCGTGGTGCGTGCCCGCAATATTTTTCGCAAGGCCGGAACCACGCCGGAGGCAGCGCTCCAGCAAGTGACTGCCGCGGACTACTTCGAGGGTGAAGAAGCGGCCGGTCTTTGGGAATTGTGGATCATGGCTTCGAGGCTCAGCCTATTGTTGGAGCAGTGCATTGCTGCCGCTGAACCAGCATACCTGGCCAAGCATGCTTTCCAACTGGCGCAGCTTTTCAATAATTTCTATCACCGTCATCACATCCTCACCGAAGAGGATCCCGCGCGCCGGCAGTTTTTGTTTGCCACCGCCGCGGTTGCCGAACGCGCTTTGGTCCGCTGCCTTGACTGGTTAGGAGTCGCGGTCCCGGATGCGATGTGAGGACGGAGAAAGAGCAGGTCCCTCCACTGCGCTACCCCGGATTTCCTGTCAAGGTGGGTGGCGTTGGCGAACCTCATGCGGCTTTCCGTAAAGAAAGCCGCATGAGGTTCGCCAACGCCACCCACCTTGACAGGAAATCCGGGGTGAGCGCAGTGGAGGGACCTGCTGTTTCTCTATCTCCCTCTACTGAATCGGACCACCATTGACCGTCAGTTGGCTTAGCGCCTGCAAATCCTGCTGTTTTACCGCGTCGGGAAGAGGAGCGTAGTTCAAGCCGCTCGTGACCTGCTGCCCATCCGTCACCACATACGTGAGAAATTGCTTCAGCGCCGTGCGCTTCTGGGCGTCTTTCCCGTCTTTAGGAATGATCAGGTAGGTCAGAGTGGAAATGGGATATGCATCTGTCGCAGATGCTGGTGGGTTGGCGATCGGTGTCCGATCATCCTTCGCCAGCTGCTCTTTGAACGCATCGATGGCCGACGTTGTCCCCGCGGTGCTGGGTAGCACGTAGTTGCCAGCCTGATTCTTGATCGCCGCTACCGGAAGCTTGTTCTGGGTGGCATAGGTCAGTTCCACGTAGCTAATCGTGCCGGGCGTTTGCTTTACCTGGCCGGTGACTCCCTCGCTGCCCTTGGCGCCCAGTCCTGTCGGCCACTTCACCGACGTACCTTTGCTCACCTGTTGCGACCATTCCGGGCTGACCGCGGCGAGATAGGTAGTGAAGGCGGCTGTGGTGCCGCTGCTCTCGGCACGGTGGATCACTGTGATCCCCGAATTAGGCAGGTTCTCCCCCGGATTGTCCTTTTTCAGCTGCGGATCCTGCCAACTTGTTATTTTGCCCAGGAATATTCCCGCAAGCGTATCGGATGACAGCTGCAGAGGCTTCTGCAAACCCTCCAAGTTATAGGTGACGCACACCGGTCCGGCCGATTCCGGAATTTGGATCACCGGAGTCATCTGCGCCATATCCTGGTCGGACAGGGGTGCGTCCGAGGCGCCAAAGTCAATGGTCCCCGACTTCACCTGCTGAATCCCACCGCCGCTTCCGATCGACTGATAGTTGATCCGTACATTCGCATGAGATTGCTGAAAGTCTTGAATCCAGCGTCCCATCACCGGATAAACAAAGGTGCTGCCGGCTCCATTGAGCGCGACCGTGCTGGATGAGGAATTGCAGGAGGTCAGCAAAGTGAGTGCTGACAAAATCGCCGCAGCGGAAACGGCAAGGTTCTTTCGGTAAGGCATTCGGAGTCCTCCACAGCTGCTGTGTCGATGTCGGTAGGATGCCACGAGATGCTCGCTGCACCCCAATGTTCATCCACATTTAACAGGGTTTGTAAATATCGAACGATCGCCCGCCGCGGGCAACGAGCCTTAGGGAGCGAGCCTCTAAATAAGGGTAAGACGAAGTGCAATCGAGGGGTTTTAAAACATGGATACAAAATTGCAAGGAAAGACAATCGCAATCGTGGCTACAGACGGGTTCGAGCAAGTGGAATTAACGGAACCCAAGAAGGCTCTGGAAGAGGCTGGAGCCACGGTGCACGTGATTTCTCCCAAGCCGGGCCAAATCAAGGGCTGGAAGTTTACCGACTGGGGTGAGAACACCAAGGTAGACAGAACCCTGGATGAAGCGAAGCCTACCGAGTATGACGGGCTTGTATTGCCGGGCGGTCAAATCAATCCCGACAAGCTTCGTATCGAGCCCAAAGCAGTTGCCTTTGTGACCGACTTCTTCAACTCAGGCAAGCCCATCGGCGCCATTTGCCACGGTCCTTGGATGCTCGTCGAGGCAGGAGTCTTGAAGAAAAGGACCCTCACCTCGTGGCCCTCCATCCGCACCGACATTCGCAACGCAGGCGGTCATTGGGTCGATGAAGAGGTAGTCACAGACGAAAACCTCACCACCAGCCGGAAGCCGGACGACCTCCCGGCGTTCAACCAGAGGCTTATTCGGGAATTCAGCCACGGTAAGCCATCCCAGAAACATACCCAGGAGAAACAACCCGCAAGAGCAGCTTCCTAGCCGTTTTTAGTGGATCGGACGCCCTCCGGGCGTCCGATCGCAGGCTGCCATCCTGTTTCTTTCCCCGGTTCAGTCGTATCACTTGGCGTAACTGCGAACCCACTCCGTGATGGTGCGCACCGCGAACCCGGAAGGCCCCTTGGCCATCCACGGCTTCGCTTCCTCCGACCAAGCCAGGCCAGCGATATCCAGGTGTATCCACGGAGTCTCTTCTGCAAACTCCTTCAAGAACATAGCGGCAGTAATGGCTCCGCCCCAGCGGCTGCCACCGGTGTTCATAATGTCCGCGATGTTGGATTTAATGAACTCTTTGTACTCATCCTCGACCGGCAGGCGCCAAAAACGCTCCCCCGAGATCTGCAGCGCATCGCTGAAGTGCCGGTAAGTCTCGTCGTCATTCGAGAAGCTGCCCGCGTTGACCATGCCCAGCGCAACCACGCAGGCGCCCGTCAGTGTCGCTGCATCGATCAAGTGGGTCGCGCCCAGTTGCCGCGCGTAAGCCAGCCCATCTGCCAACACCAGCCGCCCTTCCGCATCGGTGTTGATGATCTCAATGCTCTTGCCCGACATCGCGATCTGGATGTCTCCCGGCTTCATCGCGGTTCCCGAAGGCATGTTTTCCGCCGCGCAAACAATGCCGATTACCTTGACCGCCGGCTTCAATTGAGCAATGGCCTGCATGGCGCCGATCATCGCCGCCCCGCCCGCCATGTCGTACTTCATTTTCTCCATGCCGTCCGCGGACTTGATGGAGATGCCGCCGGTATCGAATGTAATCCCCTTACCCACCAGGCCAAGCACCGGCGAAGCGGGCGCACCCTTGGGCTCGTAGCTCATCACGATCAGGGCGGGTGGCTCCTGCGACCCTTTCGTTACCCCCCAGAAGGCGCCCATCTTCAATTCCTTGATTTTGTCCGCACCGTATACTTCGCAGCTCAGCCCGTATTGCGCGCACATTTCCGCAGCCTTCTGGCCCAGCACGGTAGGCGTCATTACGTTGCCCGGCTCATTGACCAGGGAGCGGGTAAAGTTCTGCGCCTCCCCCAGAATCGTGCCTTCCCGCAGGCCAGCCTCGAGAGCAGCCTCCTTGACCCCGCTGCCGGCAACGATAGTGAGTTGCTCGATGCTCTGGTCCTTACGGTCCGAACGGTAGGTATCCGGATCGAAGTCCCCGATATAGGCGCCTTCCACCAGGGCTCGCGTGGCCGCGATGGGGTCGAGCCCCTCAGGTATGGCGAACGAAAGTCCGCGCACCTTGCGCGGCTTGGCGAAGCGGACCGCTGCTCCCGCCGCCTTGCGTACTTCCGCGGTCGTGAGCTTGCCCAGCCCAACCAGCAGGATTCGCTCCGCCTTGCAGCCCGCAGGGGCGTGTAGCAAGACCGTGTCGCAGCTCCCGGCTGCGAATTCACCGCTGCTCAGAACACTCGCCGCAGCTTTAGCCACGCTGCCATTCGCCGTCAGCAGCTTGATTGCCGGTTTGGCCGCTTGCTTCTTCTCCGCGGCATCCAGAGCGAAGATCACCAACAGTGGGCTGGCGACCCGGTCGAGCTTAGCCGATACAAGTTTCGTCTTCATGGGTAATTATGCCTAAGTGTATTAAATTGTGACGGTTAGGTTACTTGTGCTGGCCGCGAACGATCGCTGCTCGGGCCTCGCGTTCATCTTCGCGGCGCCGTTCGGTCTCCCGCTTGTCCCAATCCTGCTTGCCTTTGGCCACTGCCAGTTCGCACTTCACGCGACCGTGGCGGAAATAAAGCCGAGTGGGTATGAGCGTTAAACCTTTCAGTTGCGTCTTCCCCATGAGCTTTTGCAGTTCCTGGCGGTGCAGCAACAGCTTCCGGGTACGCAGCGAATCATGATTGAAAGAGCTTCCGTGCGAGTAAGGGCCGATATGGGCGTTCAGCAGGTACGCTTCGCCGTCTTTGATAATGCCGTATGCATCCTTGAGATTGGCCTTGCCCTCACGAATGGACTTCACTTCTGTGCCTCGGAGCGCGATGCCGGCTTCGAATTTGTCCAGCAGAAAGTAATTGTGGCTGGCCGCGCGGTTCACGGCAGCGTCTCGCTCACCGGCTGCTACTGGCTCACGAGGCTTCGATTTTTGCGGCGCTGGTGTAGTGGTTTGACTCAGTTGCCGGGGCATACATTTGGTTACGAATCTTCATGCTAGCACGTGACTTGGAAGCGCAATTGGGGCCGTCCCGAATGGTATACTCAGCCCATATTAGCCAAGAAAAAAGCCTGTGCCGGGACGAGTTTGCGCTGATTCAGGACCGGCTGCGTCAAAGCAGAAAGCGCGTGTTGTGACTCTCTGGACACGTCGATTTTTCCCCCAGTGGTTTCGCGATTGTTGTAGACCGAACCGACAAATCCGTAGGTGGTTTCCTATCCAGGAAAACCACCCCTCGCGGATCTCTGTCACCCGGTCGTCATCGCGCAAATGCTTTAGTGATCATGCGGTTTGGCTTGTCTGGAGTGCGATGAATCGCCGTCATAAGAATTGGGCTCTGGCCCCTGCGCTTATCCTGGTGCTCTGCCTGAGCAGTCACTGTTTCGCCAAGACCTCAAAAGCCAAGACGCTCTATGCCAACGGCCAGACAGCAGAGGCCAAAGAAGATCCCATCACGGCCTACGAGGACTACTACCAGGCCTGGAAGATGGAACCAAAGAATCTCCGTTATAAGACCGCTTACGAGAGATTGCGCTTCACGGCGGCATCCGCCCACGTGACACGAGGTGAAAAACTTCTCGCCCAGAAAGACACCACCGGTGCGCTCACCGAGTTCTTGCGCGCCCTCGAGATCGATCCCAGCAACGCGCTCGCCCATCAGGATATTCAGAAGGCGAGGGACGAACAATCTTCTCCAAAGCCCAATCAGGAAACCTCGATTTCCGAAAACAAGGCTGAGGAACTCACCCAGGTGGGCAGCCCGGTACAGCTCAAACCGATCTCCAATGAACCGCTCACCTTGCATATGACAGAGGACAGCAAGGTGGTCTACCAGACCGTGGGCAAGGCGGCAGGGATCAACGTGCTCTTCGATCCCGAGTACACCTCCAAGCGCATCCAGGTAGACATCGCCAACGTATCGCTGCTAGATGCTTTGCGCATCGTTGGCGTATCTTCCGGCACCTTCTGGCACCCGGTCACGCCCAACACCATCTTTGTGGCGATGAACACTCGTGCCAAGCGCCAGGAGCTAGAGGAAGAGGCGGTGCAGACGTTCTATCTGTCGAACACCGCACAGCAGAACGATCTGAACGATATTCAGACGGCTCTGCGCAACCTGCTGGTCAACGCCAAGCTCTACGGGGTACCGAGCCAGAGCGCCATCGTGATGCGCGCTACGCCGGATGAACTGTTGCTGGCGCAGAAGCTCATCAATGACCTGGACAAGTCGCGTCCCGAGGTAGTGGTCGACGTGGCACTGATGGAAGTGAACCGGGACAAGACGCGGACCATCGGCCTGCAGCTCCCAGGCTCGTTTGGCGTGCAATTGCAGCCACCCAACGCCACCACCACGACCACCGGCACCACCACCACCGGCACCACCACCACCGGGACTACCACCACCACCGGCAGCACCACCAACCTGACCTTGAACAATCTTGCCAATCTCAACGCCACCAACTTTGCGGTGACCGTGGGCGCGGCGACAGCCAATTTTCTGCTCTCCGACTCGGACACCAAGGTTTTGCAGAATCCGAGTATCCGGGCCACGGATGGGCAGAAAGCCGACCTGAAGATTGGTGAACGCATCCCGGTGGCGACCGGCTCCTACCAGACGGGCGCGGCGACCGCTGTCGTCAGCTCCCTGGTGAACACTCAGTTCACCTATCTGGACGTCGGTGTGGAAATTGAAATTACGCCCATCGTGCACTACGACCGCGATGTGACGCTGAAGATCAAAATTGTCTCCTCGCAGGAGGAGGGCTCGAGCAATATTGGTGGCATTACCGAACCAATCATCAGCCAGCGCACAGCCGATCAGGTGGTCCGCCTCAAAGACGGCGAAGTCAACATATTGGGCGGTTTCCTGCAGAAGCAGGATCTCATCACCGTTGGCGGATGGCCGTTTCTCGGTGAGCTCCCGCTCCTGAAGTACGTCTTCGCCTCCACTCAGCATGAAGTGCAGGACGACGAGATCATTTTCATGCTCACGCCGCACGTGGTGCGAGCCGCTGAAATCAATCCTTTGAATCTGCAGGAGATTGATACCGGTACGGGTACCAATGTAGAGTTGCGCCGCATTTCAACGCCGGCTAATGGACACGCGAGCGGGACGGATGGACCCCCGCCGGGGCTGCAGCCACATACCCCCGTGCCGCCGCCCGTTGCCGCGGCGCCGGCGGCCACCGGCACACCAGGATCACCAACACCAGGGGCTGCAACACCAGGACCAACGCCGCCAGGACCGGCCGCAGGCTCAGTGACCTTGCAAATCGCGCCGCCCCCGGCTACGCCAAAAATTGGCAGCACCTTCCAGGTGGCAGTCAACCTGGCCGGCGGGCAGGATATCTTCTCGGTACCAATGCAGTTGCATTACGACAACAGCAAGCTGGCATTGATCAACGTGGATACGGGCAACTTTCTCGGTCATGATGGCCAAGCCATCGCGTTAGTTCATCGCGATGACGGGGTAGGTAATGTTGTCATCTCGGCATCGCGTCCACCCGGTGTTGCCGGGGTAAACGGATCGGGAACCGTCTGTGTTCTGACCTTTCAAGCCAACGCCGCGGGAGACGCGGCCTTGCAGATCATCCGTGCTTCGGCGAAGAATAGCGCCCAACAGCCTGTCAATATCGCCGGATCGCAAACCGTAGTACACGTACAATAGGGCCCCTGTATGCAGTGCAACTTACCTCAGCGCAGCGCATCAGCCCCCCAGGCGGGGCTGACCCTGGTCGAGTTGATCGTCACGGTTGCGATCCTTGCCATCCTTGCGTCCGCCGTCGTTCCGCTGGCCCGCTTTCAGGCCAAGCGGGAGAAAGAAAGAGAATTGCGCTACGACTTGTGGCAGATGCGTGACGCCATCGACAAGTACAAAGATGCTGCCGACCGTCATGCCTTCATGCCCAAGGCCGACAGTGGTAACTATCCGCCGGATCTCGATAGGCTGGTCACGGGTGAGGACGCCCAGGGCAAGAAACTCAAATTCTTGCGCCGCATCCCGGTGGATCCAATGACCGGCAAAGCCGAGTGGACGTTACGCTCCATGCAGGACGACCCCAACAGCGATTCCTGGGGAGGGCAGAGTGTCTTCGATGTCGCCTCCAAGTCGCAAGGTATTGCGCTAGATGGAACGAAGTACTCCGATTGGTAGGCTTGTGAGCATATCCGGCTTTCCTTCTCGTACTAGAAGTGCGCGCACTGTCCGGCCATGCCGCGAGGCGGGCTTCACCCTGGTCGAGTTGATGGTGGTGATGCTCATCATCGCCATTCTGGCGGCCATCGCGATCCCGGCCTATGTCGCATCGATTCGCGCCGCCCGCGAAGCGGTCCTCAGGGAGGACCTGCACGTCATGCGCGATGCCATCGATTCCTATACCAACGACAAGGACAAGGCGCCACAGACCCTCGACGACCTGGTCAGCGGTGGTTATCTCAAGGTCATTCCCATCGATCCTGTCACCCACAGCAACAGCACCTGGGTACCGACCATGGACGACACACTGCAGAACGTCGATCAGACCGACCCCGGCATGACCGACGTGCACAGCGGATCGGACCAGGACGGCAGCGACGGACAGCCCTACAACACCTGGTAAAGAGAAACCGCTGGGTATCTTTCCCGGCAACGAATCTGTCGGAAACAGGACGGGTGCCCCAGGTTCGCCCCAGCGTACCTGGGTTGAAGAAGACGGGCGAAGCCTACCTATGCTTTTCAGTCCTTAGAGCAGTGGACCCCGCCGAGTAAAAGCATTCGAAGCAATCATTTTCGGCCCAGGTACACTGAGGCGAACCTGGGGCACCCGTCCTGTTTCCTTGGAAGTGTTTTTGTCTCTGGCGCCATTGCTACAAGCCTTCTTCCGCACGGGACAAAATCCGAGCCCACAACTCCTTCAGGCCAACACCGGTCTTGGTAGAGCACAGCAGGAGGTCGCTCAGCCCCAAACCCTCCTTCAGCCGCGCCAGAGCCTTGGTCTTTTCATTCCCCGAAAGACGGTCTGCTTTCGTGCCCACGGTAAGAAAGCTACGTCCCATTCCCTTGAGCGATGCGATCAGTTGTTGATCGCTGGCCTGCACCGGAATGTTGCTATCGACCAGGCAAATGCACAGCACCAAGTTGGGCCGCTCTTCCAGGTAAGGATTAATGAATTTAGGCCATTCCGCGGAGATAGACCGGGAGATCTTGGCGTACCCATAACCCGGCAGATCGGCAAAGAGCAACCGTGGCAGCCGCGCAGTTGCTGAATCGGATAGAGCGAAAAAATTGATGGCCCGCGTCCGCCCCGGAGAGGCCGAAACCTTGGCCGCCTTTTCCCCTAGCAAGCCATTGATCAGACTCGATTTGCCCACGTTGGACCGGCCCAGGAAGGCGAATTCCGGCGCACTGGCGGAAGGAAACTGCTCCGGGGCCATTGCCGACAGCAGGAACTTGGTAACCAGGTGCATCCTGGCTTACTGTGCGTGCGGCTGCCCGGCAGGAACGGGAGGCGTTACGGCGGCCAGCAATGCCTGGGGAGTCTCCTCGCGGAACTCCGGCAGCGGGCCCTCGAGGGCAATCTTCAGCACCTCGTCCATCTGATCCACAAAGTGCAGCTTCATCACGCTGCGCAGGTTCTCCGGCAGATCCGCCAAGTCCTTCTCATTGGCTCGGGGGAGAACAGCTTCGAAGATGCCGGCCCGGTGAGCAGCCAGTAGCTTTTCTTTCAACCCGCCAATGGGTAAAACCTTGCCCCGGAGAGTGATCTCGCCTGTCATAGCGATATCCCGCCGCACCCGTATCTTGGCCAGCGCACTGGCTAGTGCAGTAGCGATGGTGATACCTGCCGAAGGGCCGTCCTTGGGAATCGCGCCTTCCGGTACATGCACGTGAATGTCGATGTTGCGGTAAAAGTCCTTGGGTAGCCCCAGGTGCTGCGCCCGGCTGCGGATGTAGGAAAGTGCAGCCTGCGCTGACTCTTGCATCACGTCGCCCAGTTGCCCGGTCAGAGTCAACTTACCTTTGCCATCCAGCACCTGCACTTCGGTAGAGAGAATGCTGCCACCCACCTCAGTCCACGCCAACCCAGTCACCAGGCCCACTTCGCTGGTTTCGTGAACCTGAGAGTCACGGAACTTGGCCACTCCCAGAAATTCGTTCACGTTGTTGTCGGTTATTTCTTCCTTGTGCTTGGCGCCGTTGCGGACCACCCGGCGCGCTACCTTGCGGCACACATTGCCAATTTCGCGCTCCAGGTTGCGCACCCCTGCCTCGCGCGTATAACCGCGAATGATATCCACCAGCGATGCGTCGCTGAAGATCGCATTCTTATCGCTTAACCCGGTGGCCTCGCGCTGCTTCTTAACCAGATACTGCTTGGCGATCTCCAGCTTTTCCGCCTCGGTATATCCGTGCAGGCGCAAAATCTCCATGCGGTCCTGAAGCGGCGCCGGGATGGTGTGCAGCACGTTCGCGGTGGCCACGAAGAGCACCTGCGACAGGTCGTATTCCACGTCGAGATAGTGGTCCTGAAAACTCGTATTCTGCTCCGGATCCAGCACCTCGAGCAGCGCCGAAGCGGGATCTCCGCGCAGGTCGGAGGCCATTTTATCCACCTCGTCCAACATGAAGACCGGATTCTTGGTTCCCGCCTTCTTCATGGACTGGATGATCTGTCCGGGGAGTGCCCCGATGTAGGTCCGGCGATGCCCACGAATCTCCGCCTCATCCCGTACGCCGCCCAGCGACATGCGCACGAACTTGCGCCCTGTAGCCTTGGCGATTGACATGCCCAGGGAGGTCTTGCCGACGCCCGGAGGCCCAACAAAGCAGAGGATGGAGCCCTTGGGATTCTTTACCAGTTGGCGGACGGCCAGAAACTCAAGAATGCGCTCCTTGATTTTTTCCAGGCCGTAGTGGTCCGCGTTCAACACCTTTTCGGCATGATCAATGCTGCGCGTTTCCTTGCTTTTCTTCTTCCACGGCACTGCCAGCAGCCAATCCAGGTAGTTTCTGGATACAGTCGACTCCGCCGACATGGGCGGCATCGCCTCCAGCTTTTTCAGCTCCTGAATCGCTTTATCGAAGACGTCCTTGGGCATGCCCGCGCCCTCGATCTTCTTGCGCAGTTCATCAAACTCGCTCTTCTCACCGCGGCCCAGTTCCTTTTGGATGGCCTTGATCTTCTCGTTGAGGTAGTACTCTTTCTGCGCGCGCTCCATCTGCCGCTTTACCCGGCTTTGCACGCTGCGATCCATGTTCAGCTTCTCGATTTCGATATCCAGCACGTCGGCAACCCGCGATAGCCGCTCGCTGGGGTCGAAGATATCCAGCAGTTCCTGCTTCTCTTCGATCGAAAGCTGCAGGTTGGCGGCGATAGTATCGGAAAGCTTTGCCGGCTCGTCCATGCGCACCGCGGCGATCATGGTCTCGTAATTCAGGGATTGCTGCAGCTTGACGTACTGCTCAAAGAGGGAAGTGACCCGCTGCATCACCTGCTCGATCTGCGGGTTGACTTCGAGCTGCCGGTTTGCCACCCGCACGGTGGCGACGAAGAAGCCATCGGAGTCATTCATCTCCACGGCTTTCGCGCGCTCGAGTCCTTCCACCAGCACCTTGATATTGCCGTCCGGCATCTTCACGCTCTGGACGATGTTGCCGATTGTTCCCACGGAATAGATGTCTTCCGGCCGCGGCTCGTCGATGCCTGCGTCGTGCTGGGTAGCGAGAAATATCTTCCGGTCTCCGGTCAGCGCCTCTTCCAGCGCTCTCACGCTCGACTCGCGCCCCACAACGAAGGGCGTCATCATGTAAGGGAAGATCACCATGTCCCGGATGGGCATCATGGGGAGCTTGCGAAGATCGCCTTTGTCACGGGTTTCTTTTGCTTGTGTCACGCGATTTCCTTTCACTTATTTCCGTTATACAGAGGAAAAGGGAGTTGCGCCAATGACCCGGACGTGAGGGCTTCAACCAATCAATAGACGACGAAAGCGAATCGAAAGTGCACAGGAGATTCCAAAAAGCAAACCGAGAGCCCCTTATTACGCTACGCCGCCCTCCTGTCCCACGGCACAACAGCCAGGAAAGATGGCAATTTTCTTGTGGAAAAAGCCCGTTATCTCGCCTGCCCCGCCAAGCCGCGAGAACAGGATAGGCTGTTAGCCAAGCCGTAAATGGTTGAGAATACGCCGGGCTCTCTGGGGAAAAATGGGCACGCCCGGACCTTACAGGCTGCGGAAAAACTCATGTTTCGTATCCGGACACGACTTTAGTCGTTCCCGGAAAAACCATAGCTATGAGGGCTTTAGCTGCGGCTACCGAGGGAAGAACACATTTCTTTCCTCGCGGTATCCGCTTAGCCCCTGAAATATCGCTTTCCTGCCCACTGCATTCTTACTCTAGCCTACAGAAGCCCTGTTGCGCTTCCGAAACACAACACTAACCGGCCTTCTCCAACAGAGTTACGGAAAGATCCCGCTTCTGCACCATCTCCGCGGTAATATCCAGCTCTTTGATCTTTTTGTTGCTGGGCAGGTGATACATCAGATCCAGCATCAGCTCTTCGAGAATCATGCGCAATCCGCGCGCCCCGACTTTGCGGTTCAGGGCCTCGCGAGCCACGGCCCGGGACGCATCCTCGGCAAACAAAAGTTTCACGCCCTCATATTCGAAGAGCCGTTGGTACTGCTTGAGGATGGCATTCCGCGGCTTGGTGAGTATCTCCACCAGGGCCTCTTCATCCAGTTCGTCGAGAATGCCAATCACCGGCAGACGTCCCACAAACTCCGGGATCAGGCCGAACTTGATCAGATCCTGAGGTTGCGCCTGGCGCAGAAGCTCAGTGTCGCGTTGCGCGGGCAAAACGCCTACTTCCTGAGCATCCTTGTCGGAGAGGGCCTTGAAGCCTAGAGCCTTCTTGCCCACGCGGCGTCCGATCAGGCGTTCCAGCCCGACAAACGCGCCACCGCAGATAAACAGGATGTTGGTGGTATCGACGGGCGTGAACTCCTGGTGCGGATGCTTGCGTCCACCCTGGGGCGGAACGTTGGCTACCGTGCCCTCGAGGATCTTCAGCAGGGCCTGCTGCACACCCTCTCCGGAGACATCCCGGGTAATGGAGGGATTCTCGTCCTTGCGCCCAATCTTGTCGATCTCGTCAATATAAATAATGCCCGTCTGCGCTCTGGCCACGTCGCCATCGGCCGCCTGCAGCAGCTTGAGGATGATGTTTTCCACATCCTCGCCCACGTAGCCGGCTTCCGTCAGCGTGGTTGCGTCGACGATGGCAAAGGGTACATCCAGCATCTTGGCCAGAGTGTGCGCCAGCAGGGTCTTGCCGCTTCCCGTGGGGCCGACGAGAAGAATATTGGATTTAGAAAGCTCCACGTCATTACCGCGCGTCCGATTCATCTGGATACGCTTGTAATGGTTGTAAACAGCTACCGCCAGCTTCTTCTTGGTTTGCTCCTGGCCGATGACGTACTCATCCAGAAAGCCCTTGACCTCTTGGGGTTTAGGCAAGTGCGCCGGCGCCGCGCCGGGCTGCGTCTCGCCCCGGTCATCTTCCAAAATGGAGTTGCAGACCGCGACGCATTCATCGCAGATGTACGCCCGTGGATAGTCGCTCGGTGAGGAGATCAACTTAGCAACGGCGTCCTGCGATTTATGACAGAACGAACAACGGAGCGTATCGTCTGTTCCCCTCGGCGTTTTCATACTGCAACTCCTTTTGCCTTGACGGCCTTCAAGTGCGTGGCCGGTCTATTATTTCGTCAATAATGCCGTATTCCTTGGCCTGCTGCGCGTTCATGATGAAATCTCTCTCAACATCCCGTTCAATGCGTTCCAGCGGCTGCGCAGTGTGCTTCGACATCAGCTTGTTGGTGATTTCACGGATGCGCAGAATCTCGCGCGCGTGAATATCGATATCCGTCGCCTGGCCCGACAGCCCGCCCATCGACGGCTGGTGGATCAGGATGCGCGAGTTGGGCAATGCAAAGCGCTTGCCCTTGTTGCCGCTCATGAGCAGAAACGCCGCCATGCTCGCTGCCTGCCCGATGCAATAAGTGACCACATCGTTGCGAATGAACTGCATGGTGTCGTAGATGGCAAGACCCGCGGTGATGGAGCCCCCGGGAGAATTGATGTAGAGCTGAAGATCTTTCTCCGGGTCCTCGCCGGAGAGAAACAGCATTTGGGCGATTACCAGGTTGGCGATCTGATCGTCGATCGGTGTCCCCAGAAAAATAATATTGTCGCGAAGCAAACGAGAATAGATGTCGTAGGCTCGTTCGCCCCGACTCGTCTGCTCGACCACCATAGGTACAAGTGCCATGCTCTCCCTTGCTTTGCTTCCCCGCGGGCGGCGTGCGCCCGGTTGTAAAGTTGCCCCTGTGTCTGTGCTAAGAAGAGAGCCGTTCGTACAGCAACGCGCCCATCTTCTCTCTACGTAAGCGTTCCCGGATTCTAGCGAGGCTACCGTCCTCAGTCAAACGTACGCGCAGTGCATCGACCGGTTCGCGCATTTGCAAAGAGATCGCTTGCAGTTCACGATCGACCTCTTCTTCCGGCACATTCACATTCTCTGCATCGGCAATACGGTCCAGCAGAAGAGAACCCTTCACCTCAGCTGTAGCGGAGGGCCGCTGTGCGGCGCGCAGGCGATCGAAATCGAGATTGCGCATGTCTTCTGTCCGCATGCCTTGGGACGCCAGCGCCCGCAGCCCGCGATCCAGCCGGACGTCAATCTGTTGCTGCACCAGGGACTCCGGAACGGGAAACTCGAAACGATTGACCAGCGCGTCGAGTAACCGGAAGGTGGTCTCGCTTTGCACCCTTCGCTGCTTATCGTTGGCCATGTGTTCGCGCAGTTGCTGTTGAAAGTCCGCCAGGCTTTCGTACTGTCCCAGCTCCTTGGCGAACTCGTCGTTCAGCTCCGGCTCGATCTTCTTCTTGATGCCCTTCACTTCGAGGTCGTAGGCCACGCGCTTACCCGCCAGTTGCCGCTCCCCAAAGTCCTCTGGGTAGGTCACCTCAAACTTTAACTGTTGACCTACAGAGGCGCCGCGCAATGCTGCATTAAAGCTATCCAGAGTATTCGGTCCGCCAACCTGCACCATGACATCCTGTCCGGTGATGGGTTGCTCGGCTGCCGGCGCGGCTTCACCTTCAGCTTCCGGCGGCTGCACCGTGCCGGTAAAGCTGATCTGGGCAAAATCACCATCGCTCAGCGGACGCTCTTCAGTCACCGGCTCCATGGTGGAACGGGAATCGCGAATGCGCGCCAGCTCGGCGTCCACCTCGGCATCGGTCAGCTCCGTAGCCACTTTCTCGACTTTAACGTCCTGATATCCATCGATCGAGAATTCCGGAACCACTTCGAAGGCGGCTTTGAAGCGTAGCGGTTTCCCCTCTTCCAACTCGATGTTGGTGACCTGTGGTTGGGAGATGGGCTTGAGCTGCTTCTCGGCAATGGCGTTGCGGAAGTGGTCGGGGAGAATAGCCTCCATCACGTCCTGGCGGATCTGTTCCGCGAAGCGGCCGCGAATAAGCGACTCCGGCACTTTGCCTGAACGGAAGCCTGGAATGCGGGCATTCTTTTGATAGCGTTTGGTGACCGCGCGGAAATTGCGCGAGACCTCGTCGGCGGGGATTTCAATCTCAACTTCTCGCGTGCATTCCGGATTCAGAGTTGCCGCACCATGCGAGTGGTCGTGGCCCTCATGGCCCTCGTGGCCCTCTGGCTCCTCGGTGGCGATGGATGCTTCGGCAGGTTGCGGTGTGGTTTCAATCATTTCAGTTGAGCTCAACTTATGCCTTCCAGATTTGCTCGCTCCGCCGTGCTATGCAATGGCGGAATGGATGTATGCGGAGCGGCCCGTAAACAGCCTGCTTTCATCGTATGGGGCTTTCCCCGGGAGGGTCAAACCCACAGTGCAAAGAATGCAGAGCCGCTATTAACGAGAATACACCCTTTTCCAGTTACCCTTGACGAACCGGCCTTGGTACAGGAGGGGAAGAGGGCAGCATTTTTGCTTCTGGTGTATACAGAGTAACTGTTCCCGAAATGGCTTGAGCACCGTAGGTGCGGAAACGCTCTACAGTTCCTCCTGCCGCGGCGTGCGCACGTGCGCTACAAACCGTGGATCGGCAGCCTGGTAGTGCTTGTAATTGCGGCGTCCCTCGCTGAGGCTGAGGTTGCCGTTGACTGTTCTGCGGATCACGTCTGCATCCCGATCATCCTGCCCGTCATCCTGCCACCAGCAGACCTGGCACAATTCCAGGGCCTCAGGCATGGCCAGCGTCTTATATCCACAGCACAGGCAGCGGGACGCAGTCGGTCGTCGCATCTATTAATTATGCGCTGCTTCAGGGCAAAAGCGGGGAGCTGCTCGCTCGAACCCCGTTACCACGGTAATCCAATTCCCACATCGAGCTCATGACACGCAGCCATGTTTATGCCAGCAAGTCGTGCAGAAGACTCGCCATGGATGCGAGCCCCGGAGGGCCGGCCGCGAAACATCAGCCCAGTCCGGAACCCGGATTTCCTGCCACGCAGCGCTGGACGAGGCCGCGCGTGCGCCTTTCAGTAAGGAAAGGCGCATGAAGTTTGCCAAAGCCACCAAGTTCCACAGGAAATCCGGGGAAAGGGCTGGGGATCAAACCGAAGACGATGAGCGCCGTAGGTGCGGCACTAAATCTCACGCCCACCCTTACTGGCCCGGGGTAAACAACTCCAACCGAACCTTCCACGTAACCGACTGTCCCGGACGAAGCGTCACCATGCCCGTATCCATGCCTTTCCATTGCTTCCCGAATGGGTCCACGTAATTGAATTGTGGTTCGACCGCGACAAAGGCCGTTTTAGGCGAATACACCTGCACCGTCCTGATCTCCGGCGACAGGGCCGACACCGTCAACCCATAATTCGATTCCGGATCTATCACCTTTACGTCGGCGGCGCCATTGGTCCGCTGCAAGTGAGAGAAATTGTCGTCCAGAGAATGATCGTCCAGGGGCGCGCCGTCAGGCGCCGTGTAGTCGTACTCTGTGCCTTTGACCGGCTTCAGTTGCCCGGTGGGGAATGCGTCACCGTAATTGTTCACTATAGCCATCATGGTGGCGGGGATATGCACGCGCGCCTGGGCGCGGTGGCCGCTTGGTATCACAAAGTAGGGGTGCCAGCCGATGGACATCGGTTCCAGCTCTTTGCCCACGTTCTTGGCCGTGATCGTGGTCTCGACCCCGTCCCCGGTCAGGGCGATGGTGAAGTTAAGGTCGGTGTCAGAAAGCCAATGGCCGCCGAAATCTCCTGCGTGGATGACCCCGGTCACCGTCTGGCCATCCGCGGTGGTCTGGGTTTGCAGGTCTTGCACCTTAGCCAGGGTAATCAATCCATGAATCGCCACCACCGGGCCCCCGGCACGCTTGCTGGGGAAGTTTGCCGGAAGAGCCAGGGTGTGGCCGCGCCATTGCGTGATGACTGACTTGCCGTCGGAGGAGAGTGTGCCCAGGATGCGGTTGGGGTAGGGAATGAGAAAGGCTCCGCCAAGGCCGAAGGACGCGCCGCCCGATTGATCTCTGCCCGTGCCGCTAAGTACTTTGGGTGCATCCGCAAGCGAAGGCGAACGAAGCAATGGGATCTCCCCTTTGCCAGGAATGGCCGCGGTGACCTGGAACATATTCATGCCCCGCCCGGGGAGCAGGGTTACGGAGAGGAACTCGGGTTTGCTGCCGCCGGCGGTCGCCTTGCGCGTCAGTGTTAGCGGGTTCTCCCCGCCAATTTGCACAACTGCCGGTGCTGCCGGTTGTGCCGCCGGTTCGCTGGGTGTGGCCGGCTGCTGCCGGCATCCCGCTGCAAACAGTGCGGATGCGGCGAGAACCCCTCGTAAACATTGCTTTACCTTGTGCATGGACCCTCCCAGAGTCTTTGCCCACTTCCGGATAGCGGCCGCAGCAAAGCAAAAATCATATTACGCCGTCTTGTCAGATGGGCCTTACAATCGGGTATGAGCACCTCCCCGCGAGCGAACCCCGGTTCGCCAATTAGCACCAGTCTGCCTGCGGCCAATCCTGGCCCGGCCTCCGCTAATCTCAATGCGCTCGTTCTTTTCAATCAGGAAGTCATTCGTTGTCAGCGTTGTACCCGTCTGCGCAAGTATTGCGAGGAGATCGCCACCAGCAAGCGCCGCTCGTACCGCGATTGGATTTACTGGGCCAAGCCGGTTCCATCGTTTGGCGACGAGAAAGCCCATCTCCTGATCCTGGGCCTGGCGCCTGGCGCACACGGCTCCAACCGGACCGGCCGCCCTTTCACCGGCGACGGCTCCGGCGACTTTCTGTATCCCGTTCTGTACGAGGCCGGTTTCGCCTCCCAGCCCAACTCTGTCTCTCGTGGCGACGGCCTGCAGTTGCGTGACTGCTGGATCAGTTCCGTAGTGCGCTGTGCGCCCCCTGACAACACGCCCAAGCGCTCCGAGCTGCAGAACTGTTCGTCTTACCTCGACCAGGAGATCTCGTTGCTGACCAATTTGAAGGTGGTTGTCTGCCTTGGCCGCATCTCCTTTGACAGCTATTTGAACCATTTGGCGCGCACCGGGCAGAGTGAACGAAAGCCGCGTTTCAAGTTCGCCCATGGCGCTGAATTCGCGCTCCCTGGAGGTCGCTACATGATCGCCAGCTTCCACCCTTCGCTGCAGAACACCAACACCGGCAAACTAACGCGCAGCATGCTTTTTGACGTCTTCGAGCGCGCCCGCATCCTCACCACTTCCGTGGATACGCCACGCACTCTTCGCCGTTGAGATGAGTGAGGCGGATGGCACTCTCCGATGGGGTGGTTATCGTTCTAGTGGTCCTATTGATCGCCGCATTTCCGGCGTGGCCATATAGCCGTAACTGGGGCTACTATCCGAGTGCCGCCCTAAGCCTGATCCTGTTGATCCTGTTAATTATCCTGGTCGCGCGCACCGTTTGACACGACTCCAGTCTTGTTCAAATTGGCTTTTCTAATTGGCTGATTCTGATAGCAGTCGTTAAAAACAAATCAGCTATCGAGCACCTCGCGATCAGTCCCGAAGGGACGGCTGAGAACGTCCCAGGACGCAAGTCCTGGGCTACTCTACTTCCGAAATGAACGATTCGCGATTCGGGGAAGCCGGCCCAAGACCATGCCAGCTTTGTAGGGTGTTTTTCGTCAAAACTCCCACAGAATCGTCATCCTTGCGCAGCGCCTCACAGATTGATCGCGTGACACAGCGCTTGTGGCGCGGAGTCGAAGAGCCTGTCCTGAGCGTAGCCGAAGGAACCCCGGCGGTGCTTTTCTTCCTCGTGCTGTTCAGAGCTTTTCAACCACGGAGCCCGCACCGTGCGGTTTTCCACGGGGGATCTTTGTGGAGCGGGAGACGGGGATCGAACCCGCAACCAACGGCTTGGGAAGCCGCTACTCTACCATTGAGCTACTCCCGCCCGCTGCCACCCGCTTATTCTAACCCCAAGACGCGCCCCTGAGACCCTTGTATGATTTCGGGGGATGCCCCCCCTCCGCCGGCGCACAATCCTTTCCGCGGTCATCGCACTCGCGGCCGGCGCCGCGCTGCGCCTGTGGTTCATTCACGCTTTCCCCCAGATCCAGGGAGACTCACTTCTCTACGCCGACATCGGCAGGAACTGGCTGACCCACGGCATCTATGGCCGGTCCATCCTGCACGCGGGCAGCCCGCCGGCCATTGCCCCCACCCTCGTCCGTCTGCCTGGATACCCCGGCTTCCTAGCCCTTTGCTTTGCGGTTTTTGGGAAGCAGAACTACCTCGCCGTTCTCTACCTGCAAACGGTGATCGACCTGGTGACGTGCCTGCTCATCGCAGGATTCGTTCGCCGCCTCTGTGGGCATCGGGCTGCGATGTTGGCGCTATGGCTGGCGGCCCTTTGTCCGTTCACTGCAAATTACGTGGCTATGCCACTCACCGAAACGCTCTCCATCTTTTGCGTCGCCCTCGGCCTTTATGCATTTGCCGTCGTGGTCGACCAACCAAACCGGGGATGGATGCTGGCGCTGGCATTTGCCTGGAGCTACGGCGCACTGTTGCGGCCCGATGGCGCCCTGCTAGCCGTAACCCTCTTTCCCGCGCTCATCCTCTACGGACGCAGCTCGCTCGGCTTCGCGCGCTCGCTGCGCATCGCCTTGCTGTGCGGACTGATCTCGGTGCTGCCCTTCGCCGCCTGGACAGTGCGCAACTGGCGCACCTTCCACGTCTTTCAGCCCCTTGCACCCCGTTCCGCCACCGACCCCGGAGAATTGAAAGCACCCGGATTCCAACGCTGGACAAAAACCTGGATGGCCGACTTTGCCTCCACGTACGAAATCTATTGGAATGTGCCTGGGGACGATATCGATATCCACCTGCTCCCGGCGCGAGCCCTGGATTCTCCGTCCGATGCAAGCAAAACATTAGCCCTGGTCTCGCAATACAACACCGACAATGTGCTTACGCCGCGCATCGACGCCGGCTTCGCCTCGCTGGCGGCGGAGCGTATCCGGGCTCATCTCTTTCGCTACTATGTGACCCTGCCCCTGTTACGCCTGGCCGATATGTGGCTTCGCCCCCGGGTAGAGATGCTAAATATAGAACTGCGTTGGTGGCAATATCGTCTCCACCACGTGGAAACCCGCATCTCCTATACCTACGGGGCGCTGAACCTGCTCTATCTGTTAGCGGCGCTGATCGGAGCGTTCTACTGGCCGCGATTTGCCACTGCGATGGTGGCCTATGTGGTGCTGCGCAGTGTGCTGCTGCTCACCCTCGAGGCCCCGGAGCCGCGTTACACCCTGGAGTGCTTCCCCATAGTCATCGCCTTCGCCGCAGTAGCCCTCGACCGCATCGGGAACAGGACTAATGCGGCAAAGCCGTCCCTGTCCCCTCGGTAAGGGTGAGGATGCGGTCCACCGACGGCGGACTAAAATATTCCTTGAGGCCGCTGGGCCAATCGATCTCTACCCGGTCGACTTTCGATGCAGCTCCAAGCCCGAAGTGGAGTCGCAAATCGCTGCTGGAGATATAGCTCGAGCCACTGCGAACCTCCTGTGCCCATTTCTTGTCGCCGGCGAATACCGTGACGCTGGCGCCGATGCCATCCCGGTTGGAGCGCGTGCCCACGGTGCTGATCCCAATCCAGTGGTTCTTATTGGCCGCCTGGTTGACCAGCAACAGGGGCTTTGCGCCCGAGTTATTGATCACCGCCGATATGCGGCCTTGATTCCAAAGATCGGCAATGGCAAGACCGCGGCTGGATTCGGGCACGGTACAGCCAGGTCCTGCTGTCTTGCTGATGTCTTTGAATTTTCCATTGCCCTGGTTCCAATACACCAGGCGAGGCTCTTTGTACGTAGCTCCAAGGTGCGCCGTATCGACCTCAGGATAAACGTGGCCGTTGGCCAGCATCAGATCGGGCCAGCCGTCATTATCCATATCGAAGAACATGACACCCCAACCCAGATACTGGGTATTCAATCCCAGGCCGGCGTCAAATATTTTGGAACTGTAGGTTCCATCCCCATTGTTCTGGTAGAGGGACGAGGTGTCATCGGAGAAGTTGGTCTTGAAGAGGTCAGGCCAGCCATCGCCGTTGAAGTCGGCGACGGTTGCGCCCATACCCGCCTGCTCGCGGCCATCTTCATCGAAGGCCACGGCGGCGTCCACGGCTACATCGGTGAAGGTTCCATCTTTGTTATTGCGATACAGAATGCTGGGCGTGCTATCGCAGGCCACGTAGATATCGGGCCATCCATCGCGATTGTAGTCCAGCGTGGAAACCCCGAGACAATAGTGTCCGTTGGTTTTCTCGATGCCGCTGCTCTTGCTGACATTGGCAAAGTGGCCTCCGCCAAGATTGTGGTAGAGCACGTTGGGGGCGGAGGCGAGTCCCCGCGGCCCGCACATAACCGGAACCCCCTTCCAGATGCACATCTGCCCTTCTCCAGGCCGAGGCGAGGTTTTTATGTCGAAGTGGACATAATTTGCGACCACCAGGTCGACCTTGCCGTCGCGGTCATAGTCGACGAAGGCGCAGCCCGCGCCCCACTCCCCTCCAGTTCCGGCGACACCGGCCTCCGCCGCCACTTCTTTGAAGGTTCCGTTGCCTTCATTGTGGTACAGCCGATTCTTGCCGTAGTAGGTCACGTACAGGTCGTCGAATCCGTCGTTATCGTAGTCGCCGACGCAGGCTCCCTGCCCCCATCCGCTCGCCGTCAGCCCGGCTGCCTTGGTCACATCGGTGAATGTGCCATCGTGATTGTTATGGTAGAGGTGGCCCGTTGGGTTCTTGTTCTGTGCCGTGGAGGCCTCGAGAGCATTGCCGTTCACCAGGTAGATGTCCGGCCAACCGTCGCGATCGTAGTCCAGGATCGCCACCCCACTGCCGGTGGTTTCGATGATGTACTTCTTGGTGGCCTCATCTCCGTTGACGTTCTGCATCGTCAAACCCGCCTGCGGAGCGTAATCAACAAACCAGGCCGGCGGTGGATGGTCTCCCGGCTCCGGAACGGAATGAACCTGGGCAACAGCATTGACAACGCAAAAAAGAAGTATCGCCAGCCCTCTGTGCCGAACCGCCATTCTGCAAATCCTAGCACTGGACATCGCAGCGTATCCTTAAGGTGTGTTATGCGAACTCTTTTGCACCTTGCCCTTTTGCTGTTGCCCGGTTGCATGAGCTTCGGGCAAAGTGTTGCGCCCTCCGCATCTCCTGGCGACCCAGCAACGGCGAACGACACGCTGAAGTTGCAACATGGCCAGCCGGAGCAAGCCATCGCCGACCTGCAGCAGCTGGCAGCAACGCAGCCGCCAGTGGAAGGAGCCAGCCGTGCGTTGGGCATTGCCTACTACCGCACCGGAAAACTGATCGACGCGGAGCAAGCCTTTGCCAAAGCCATGGCCCAGGATCCGGCGGATGTCGAATCGATCCAGATGCGAGGGCTGACGCTCTACCGGTTAGGACGTCCTGCGGACGCCATTCCTTTTCTCGAGCGTGTCCGGCAGTGGACACCAAATGCGGATGCCGACGCCAACCATGTGCTGGGTCTCTGCTACATGAATGCACGACGGTATGATGATGCCCGCGGAGCATTTGCCGCTCAATATCACGTAGCGGCCGACTCTGCCGCGGCCTATCTGTTGACCGGGAGCATGTTGATGCAAGCGGATTTACCCGAGCTTGCGGCCCAGGACGCGCATAAGGCGCTGGAAATTTCTCCTCAACTCCCTCAGGCCCACTTCATGCTGGGCGAGGTTTACCTCTACAAATCCGACGTGGCCCACGCGCTCGAAGAATTCGAGCAGGAGCAGGCGATCAATCCTGCCTCCTCTGCGGTGTATGACCGGCTGGGAGATGTCTACACCCGGACGGGACAATATCAGCAAGCGGAAGAGGCGCTCACCCGTGCCATCTCCCTGGACGTGTCGAGCACTGGGCCCTTTATTCAAATGGGCAAAGTGTTTTTGCGTCGCAACGACCCCCAGAGTGCGGCCATCTATCTGCAGCACGCCGAAAAAATGGATCCCGCAAACTACATCACGCACACATTATTGGGCCAGGCTTACCGCGGACTGGGGAAAGAAGAAGACGCAAAGCGCGAATTGGACATCGCTTCGCAGATCCACGCCTCCAGTCAGCTCAAGCTACAGCCCGTGCAGTGAGCCGTACCAGCCTGACAGGGACTGGTTCCCACACCCGGGCTTGGGAACCCTCATAACAAAGCACCCATACCCCCGTGCACTCCCTAATGCACCCGCACCGAAATCAACTTGCTTTGCAGCGGCACTCCCCCTTCCAGAGTGACTTCAAGCAGCGCCTCAAACGGCCTCCCTTCCCCCTTGGGCGTGGATACGGCCTTCAGCAGTTCCGCCACGCTGTCTTTGCGGCAACTGAATTCGACCGCGGCCTGGGTTCCCAGGGTAGTCAAGCCGCTGAAGATAAGCGTCCGTTTTCCCGACTCTACCCCGGGCATAAGCGCGATGACTGCATAATCCTTCGTGAGCGGATGCTCAGGCCGCAAGTAAACCGCAGGTTCACCCGGAAGTGGGTGCCGGTTGACGAACCCCGAAAATCCGGTAGTCGTCATCATGGTGAAATCGGCCATCGAGGGAAGCACATTTAACGAGGGATTCTCCGCCGGAGAACCGACAAATATGAGGTTTCTCAACTTCGCCTCGTCCCATGTAACCAGCAAGCTCCGTTTCAGAACGAAGCTCGCCTGGTGGGTATCGAAAAGCCGGGTGAGCTCATACACCGACGCCAACTCACCGATCCCGGTGTAGTGGTCAACGACCTGCTCCATGTCAGGTGACGATCCGGCCGGAATGTAACGCAGCCCGGTTTTCGAATCGCCCAGGAAACGCGTGTTGCTGTATATCACCAACGGCGGATCCCCACTGAAAAACGGCGCCCAGAAGGCCTCAATGGCTGTCCGCTCCGTAGGAGCTTTGGGCCATGCCCGGGGAATCAGGAACGCCGAACAGGCGAGGACCACAACGAACAGAATACCCAGAAAAATACCCAGGGGCATCGCATTCCAAATGCTCTCTCTACGAGCAACCACTGCGGATTGCGCAGCTGGCACTTCCGCGGGCACGGGGAACGGAGTCAGTGGTGGTTCCGAATCGCGGGGCCGGAAGATGGGCAGGTAGTGGCCCTTGGGTACCTCGATAATGATTGGCTCCCCACAGCCCTCATTAGAAAAGTATTCCGCGAGTTTTTGTCGCAACAGACGCGCATGGGTGCGCACGATGCTGTCTTCGCTCGAGTTGTAGCCGGGAACGCGATTAAAGACATGGACCCCAATTTGTTGCTCAGTAGCCGCTTCGGGAGATTGATTGACCGCGCAATTCGCAATGTAACGCAGGAACTCCCGCAATCGCAGAGACGCCCTGAACTGATTACTCGCAAGAACGCGTTCGACCAAAGTGCATCGTTGGTCGGGGTTTGACTCGTTAAATGGTTCCCCAAAGCTGGCCGATTGCGTGAAAACAACACCAGATCGATTCCGTTTCACCGTCAAATCACCGTAAACAACGTTGGCAGAATTGGTTTCAGCGGACAGGCTGGATATGTGCCGGGACAGCTAGAAGCCCGGACACCGCATGCATGGAACCCATATGCGATTTCCATCTTGCTTCACCTTCGAAGCAAGCGGTATCCCACTCTGCTTAGATGCGATTCTCGGGTATTTGGGTTGCGGGTTTTACCTCTTCCAGGCTGCGGTACAGATTTCCAGAACGGCTTGCGGATTCGCCGGCAAACGGCGCCGCCAACCAATAACGCTGGCTTGAGGGGATTTGGGAGAGGTCGATATGCAAAGCAGTATCCGCTGCAACATTCGCAATACATTCCAGGCGATCGCAATTTTGTCTATGTTCGCGCTTATCCCGGCTGCTTGGGGACAAGCGGTCTACGGTTCCATATTCGGGACCATCACGGACAACACCGGCGCCGTGGTGCCCAACGCGACCATTACCGTAACCGACGTCTCCAAAAACACATCCGTCACCACCCAGAGCGGCGGCGACGGTGAGTACCGCGTGCAGCACCTCATCCCCGACACCTACCGGGTCGACGTGGATGCCTCCGGCTTCGCCAAAGCCACACAGGACAACGTCGTCGTCTACGCCGATACCGCTCCCAAAGTGGATTTGAAGATGTCCGTTGGCGCCGCCAGCGCTACGGTGACCGTCACCGGCGGCCCCCCACTACTGGAGACGGACCGCGCCGACGTAAGCACCATTTTGAACGCCCGGGCGGTCTCGAGTCTGCCCAACCTGGAACGCAACTTCACCGAGTTTGAGCTTCTGACCCCCGGTACCACCTACATCGGATGGAGCGTGGGCCAAGCCACGAACCCTCAGCAAAGTGAACAAATTGAGGTAAACGGCCAACTGCCTTTTGCCACAGGCTACCAGCTCGACGGGACCGACAACCAGGATCCGATCCAGGGCGTCGCCGTCATCAATCCGGATCTTGATGCGGTTTCGGAGATGAAGGTCACCTCACAAAATTATGATGCAGAGTTCGGTAACGCGGTCGCCGGACTGGTCACCGCACAGACCAAATCGGGCAGCAACGATCTTCATGGATCTGCCTTTGAATACCGTCGTTCCGACGCGCAACAGGCCCGAGACCCCTTTACCCAAATTGGTCCCAACGCGATACCCTCTTTCGTTCACAATCAATTCGGCGGATCGCTCGGCGGCCCCATCAAGAAGGATAAGCTTTTCTTCTTTGGCGACTACCAGGGCCTGCGGGAAAAGACCGGACTTACGCTGCTGGAAACTGTGCCCACGGCAACTGCTCATAACACCTGCATTTCGGGCGGAACCTGCGATTTCAGCGACTATCTCAACCCAGCCTTGGGCGGTGGTGCGACCTACCAGATCTACGACCCGGAGAGCAATCCGGGCGGTGCAGCAGGCCGCACGCCATTTGCAGGAAATGTCATTCCGGCAGCCCGCCTCTCGACTCCAGCCATCAACCTGATTAAGCTTATGCCCCTGCCCAATATCGGCAATGGGAGCATCTACAACAATTACGCCGGCTCCGGCTCGGGCGGTTTCGATACCGACCAGTTCGACGCCCGCGTTGACGACCAATTTAGCCAGGATTTTCATGTCTTCGGGCGATATACACGGTTCAATTCGACGCTGGATGGAAACCCGGTCTTCGGAGCCGCCGGTGGTCCGGGCTTTGGATTGGGACAATTTGCCGGGACCGACACTGCACTTGACCAGAGCATCGCCGGTGGTGGTGACTACGCGCTCAACTCCAGGTGGCTGACTGACTTCCGTTTCGGCTTCTTTCGCCTCTCCATCAACGAAGAGGGGCCGAACTTCAACCAGCCGCTCGGCACCCAGCTCGGCATACCCGGCGTAAACCAGGGAGATCTTTCACTCACCGGTGGGTTGCCGCAATTCCAGATCGCGGTCCCGGCCAACGGGGTGAATGGTGGCAATACCATCACGTATGGAACCTCTGCCGAGAAATACGACCAGATAGAAAGCCAGTATCAGTGGGTGAACAACTGGTCTCACACCATTGGCAACCACAACATCCGGTTTGGCGGAGACATTCGTTGGGCTCTCAATCACCTGGTCGGCGTCAACAATAACAACCTGCTTTCCGGGCAGTTTCAGTTTCCTGCTTCGGTCACCGCAGGCACGGGTAGCCAGGGCGTAGGCTTCGCCACCTTCGCATTGGGCGATGTGAATACTTTCTTTCGCACCGTCATACAGAACACCGCCGCCGCCGAGCGGCAAAAGCGGTGGTTCTTCTATGGACAAGACCAATGGCGCGTGACCCCCACGCTGACCCTGAACTACGGCTTGCGCTGGGATCTATTTTTCCCTGAATCCGTCGCCGGCAAAGGCCAGGGCGGCCTGCTCGACCTGAATACCGGCGATGTGCGTATAGCCGGCTACGGAGGCTATGGGAACAACCTCAACGTCAACATGCAGTACCAACATCTCTCCCCACGCGTGGGTCTGGCTTGGCAATGGCATCAGAACACGGTGGTTCGTGCCGGTTACGGCCGCACCTACGGCATGGGCTGGTCCGGCGATATCTTCGGTGAGGTGTTGACTTTCTCCTATCCCACTGCGGTGCAGCAGAACCTGGTCGCGCCCAACGTAAACTACTACTCCTTCAATCTGGACCAGGGGCCGGCGGCTTATAACTTCCCCGCCATTCCAGCGAACGGCAATTATCCTCTTCCCAACGGCGTGCAACAGCCCACTCGTCCGCTCACCATGCGGATACCCACCCTGGATTCATGGAACATGATGATCCAGCAACAACTTACCAATAGTGCCTCGCTGCAGATTGGCTACGTCGGCAGCCACGGCATACACAATATGTTCGATTCCTCAAACCAGGCCAATCCAAACCAGCAAACCCTGGCCGGCTTCAATTGTGTGGCCAGTGGGGCGCCGGCCGGCTGCAACTTAGCTCTCGATCCGCAGACCGGGCTACCTTACACCCTGGATGAACGCTATCCCTACTACGACGGCACAGCCCAGGCAGATCTGGGGGTGAACTTCGGTGCTCCCTTTGGATGGACCCAAGGGCTGCGATACAACGCCAATCAGGCGACCACCAGTTACCAGGCGCTGCAGGTCGTCTTTCAAAAGCGGTATGCACAAGGCTTCCAGATTCTCTCTAATTACGTCTGGTCGCACGCCCGCGCACACGAGTCTGATTACTACTTTATAAACCCCAGGGCCGACTACGGTAACAGCTACTACAATCGGACAAACACCTTTATATTGAGCGGCAACTGGGATCTTCCCTTTGGCAAGGGCAAACCACTTGGTGGAAATTTGACCGGATGGGCCAATCAACTGGCTAGCGGGTGGGCGTTTAATGGCACCTTGACGGCCGAGAGTGGTTTGCCCTTCACCCCCTCGTACAGCCTGTGCGCAGAAGATCAGGATATCGACGGCCAGGGCGGCTCGCTGTGCCGTCCCAACGGCATCCCTGGAGGACCCAGGGCAACGCTGGGCACACAAGGTTTCAATGCTATCGGGCACAGCGAAGCCTACTTCACTCCTGTTGCAACGCTGGCTACCGCAGGTCAGGTATCCGGACCTTACATCCGGCCATTCCCGGGAACGTTTGGAAACATCGAAAGAGACTCTCTCTTTGGTCCTGGTCTGATCAACACAGATTTGGCTCTTGCCAAGTCGTTCAATATAACCGAGAGATTGCACTTCCAGGCGACTGTTCAGGCGTTCAATCTCTTCAATCACCCCAACCTCAATAATCCAAGCAGCTGCGTGGATTGCGGCACCAGTTCCGGACTCATCACCGACATTGTTGCCTCTCAAGACGGAACCACCATGCGCCGGTTGCAGTTTGCGGGCCGGTTCCAGTTCTGACTTGCATCGCTTGAGGCAGGCGTTCGCAACCACCGCCTGCCTCTTTGTTTCTCTCCTATGTGGCGTCCAAAGTTAAGGTTGAGGAATATGAAGCCCTGGGGCACTGTCTTTTTCTTCGTTTCAGTCTCCTTTCTGGTTGCGCGCATGTGGGCGGCGGAGCCGCACGCAGACTTGCCCCCGCTGCCGCGCTTTGCAGCGGAACAACCAGGTCAGCCCCTGATCAGCAGCGACGTCATGGCGCAAAAACCCTTCAGCGTGACCGGCCCGCGCGGAGCTCTGCTGGGCCAGCAGGACGGATCGTTTGAGGCCTGGATCTTCCCCTGGAAGATATTGAGCCACATGCGCATCACGGCCGATATGAAGGACTACCCCGTACCCATCGACGTGAACGAGCAGGCCGCAACCATCGCTGTGCAACCGGGTCACACCACCATCACTTTTTCGCACGCCAACTTCACCGTGCGCGAGATGTTCTTTGCGCCACAGCAGGCGCCGACGGAGCCGGCGCGCTGGCCTTTTACCAGATCCAGGCGGTGCGCCCCATGACCCTTACCTTCAGCTTCACGCCGGAGATGGTGCGCATGTGGCCGGCCCTTTCCGACGACCGCAGCTCGCCCGAATGGGTAAAGACCGGGACCTCGGGCTTCTATGTGCTGCACCTGAATTTTCCCGATCACGCTGCGGCGGTGGCCATGCCAACAGCTACCAGTGGAATTCTGGAGCCTTACCAGGAACGCCCCAAGAATTATCCTCTGCAGTTTGTCCTCCATTTCGATCCAGCAACGGATAGCGATAAGCTCTATCCTCTTCTGATGACGACGGGGGAGACCGTTGCCACTGCTACCAGCTCCGCGTTGGCCGCCCGGCTGGAGGCCCTCGACAGTGGATTTCAGTCCCTCTACAGCGGCACCCAGAAGCACTTTGAAGAATTCTCCGCCCAGCATCTGAGCATTGATACGCCAGACCAGAAACTCAACCAGGCATTTGCCTGGGCTGAGGTGGCGATCGATCAGCTGCGCGTGCAAACCACACCCTCCCATGCTGAGACTGCCCTGGTAGCGGGTTTCTATACTTCGGGGGATTCTGCCCGGCCGGGCTTCGGCTGGTATTTCGGCCGTGATGCCCTGTGGACCCTCTACGCCGTGAACAGTTATGGCGATTACCAGCTAACCCGGGACGAGCTGAATTTTCTCATCAAGCGGCAAAGCCCGGAAGGCAAGATTATTCACGAGTGGGCGCAGACCGCCGACCTTGTGGATTGGAAGAGTCTGCCCTATGCATACGCCTCCGCGGATGCCAATCCGCTGCTTTTGATGGCCAGCAACGACTACCTCAAGGTTAGCGGCGACAAGACTTTTATCCAGACCAACTGGGAAGCGCTGCAGCGGACCTGGAACTTCGAGACCTCTCACGATTCAGATGGCGATGGAATTTATGACAATTCGGAAGGGACGGGATGGGTGGAATCCTGGCCCCCCGGCATGCCACACCAGGAGATCTATCTAGCCGCGCTCGACCAGCAGGCGAGCACCGCCATGGCGGAGCTGGCGCGGGCTACGGGGCACATGGAGATTGCCCAGCAGGCAGAGCTTCGGGCCAGCAAAATCGGCGCGGCTATCGAGAAGGAATATCTTGCTGCCCGGGGGTGGCTTCTATGCCTTCAGCCGCAACGCCAACGGCAGCCTGGACTCGAGCCCACGATCTTTCCCACGGTTGCCTCCTGGGATGGCAGCTACAAGCTGCAGCATGCCCAGCCGATGTTCGACCGGTGGGCTGCGCCGGAGTTCTCGACCGATTGGGGCACGCGCGACCTGAGTCCAACCGTCTCCTTCTTCGACCCCATCAGTTACCACCAGGGGACGGTATGGCCGCTCTACACCGGTTGGGCTGCGGTTTCGGAGTATCGCAACGGCCGCACTCTCTCCGGATATGCGCACCTGATGCAGAACGCCGATCTGACCTGGGCGCAGGATCCGGGCGCGGTGACAGAGTTACTCTCCGGCCAGTTCTTCGCGCCCTTGGGGCGCAGCACGTCTCATCAACTCTGGTCCTCGGCCATGGTCATCTCCCCGGTATTGCGCGGGCTCTTCGGTTTGGAGTGGGATGCAGCGGGGAACAAGTTAACGGTCACGCCCAGCTTACCGGCCGACTGGGATCGAGCCACCCTGCGTCACGTACCGCTCGCCGGTGGCGAGTGTAGATGTGGAGATCACGCGTTCCGGAGCGACGCTGTTGGTGCGCACCGCGGAGGCTTCGGCGCAGAGCGTGGTGCTTGATTCGCGGGCCCCGGGAGCAAAGTGGGCCGGCGGCGTCCTGCGCATACCCTTGCCGGCGGTAGAGGCAGGTCTTGCCCACGCCCTCCCCAACCCCGGAGCGACGACCCAGCAGATGAAAGTGCTGGACCAGCAGTCGGTGGGCAATTCGCTCTTGCTGACGTTGTCGGCGCCGGCCAACAGTCACCAGACAATCATGCTCCGTATCAACGACCCGCATGCAAAACTTCATATCGAAGGTGCAGACATGCCGCAAGCGAACAACTCTTCGTTACGCCCACTGCAAGTTGATTTCGGCGCCGGCGAAGGCTACGTCGAGAAAACGCTAAAGGTCACCTGGTGAACCAAGTGGCTACGATCAACTCGTCGCCTTCGAAGACAGGGTAGGAGTCGAAGACAGGGTAGGTGTAACAGGACGGGTGCCCCAGGTTCGCCCCAGCGTACCTGGGTTGAAGAAGACGGGCGACCCGGATTTCCTGCTACATGTCACTCACCAACGACCAGGTGTGCGGCTTTCAGTAAGGAAAAGCCGCATGAGGCTTGATGACGACACCAAACTCAACAGGAAATCCGGGGGAAGCCCTACCTTTGCTTTTGAAACTTAGAACAGTCGAGCCCGCCGAGTGAAAGCATTTGAAACAATCGTTTTCGGCCCAGGTACGCTGAGGCGAACCTGGGGCACCCGTTCTGTTTCCGAGAGCTTTGATTTGGGTTGAGAGTTTAGTTTGCCAACAGCCAATGCAAAACTCGGAGCGCTGCTGATTTTGCTCGTCGCCATTCTCGTCCGCCAGTACTGGCCGCGCAGCTATCCTTGCAAACCGATTCCGTCGCGCCGGAGCGATTCGTCGCCGCTCATGGGCGCAAGGCCATCGTAATGGGTTACGCGTCCAGTGGCCTGGAGCTATGGGCCTATCCACTGCAACTCATCAGCGGGTATGAATTGGGGTTTCGGCCGGCCGGCGATACAACCGAAACCGCCGGCTCCCTCTTGCTGCGTCGTGTTACCTACGACCCCGAAGCCATCACCCGCACCTACATAGGCCCCGACTTCATCGTTCGCGAGAGGCTCTTGTTCCGCTCAACGAGCAGGCCATCTTACTCACCTACACCGTGGAGTGTCGTCACAGCATAGACATAGTGATCCACTTCACGCCGGTTCTCGATCTGATGTGGCCTGCATCTATCGGCGGCCAGAGTACCCAGTGGAACTCAGCTGCATCCGCCTACATTTTCTCCGAACCTCTGCACAGATACTCCGCATTCATCGGCTCTCCCCAGGTGATCTCCCACGATGAAGTTCTGAACAGCGCGCAACCCGGCACACCTGGAAACCGGTTCGCCTTTGCCGTTCGCGCGGGAGGGAACTCCGACCATTCCGTCACCGTAGTAGTTGCGCGTAATGACGAGGGTTCGTCAACTGTGCCGGCACGCATGCAGGATCTGCTCGGTGGGCAAGCGAAGTTCGAGACTGAAGCGCGCAGCCACTACGTGGAGCTGCTCAGTAGCACCCTGCAGATCGAAACCTCCGACGACTCAGTCAATCAGCAACTCGCATGGGCACAGATCGCGCTCGATCAAGCCTGGGTATGCAATCCCGTATTAGGCTGCGGCCTGGTAGCCGGCTACGGTCCCTCGCGCGCTGGCCGCCGGCCCCAGTACGCATGGTTTTTCGGCGGCGATGGCCTCATCGCTATCGAGGCACTGGTCAATACAGGCGCTTACGACCGGGCGCGGGAAGCGCTTGCCTTCATCGCTAAATACCAGGACGCCGCAACCGGCATGATATGGCATGAGCTTTCGCAGAGCGCCGATCCCGCCGACTGGGCCACCAGGTACCCCTACATGTTTGTCCATGTCGACATTACCTTCCAGCTATCTGACCGTGGTGGAGCGCTACGTCTCCGCCAGCGGAGACACAGAGTTTCTGCACCAGCATTGGCCAGGAATCGAAGCGGCCTATCGGTATTGCGCATCGTTGATCGACGCAGCAGATGGACTTCCCCGCATTCCCTCAACCAAAGAAGGAGGCGACGAGCAGGACAAGATGACCGACGACTCCGGCCTCGCCGCAAGCTGGGTCGCGGCATCCGCCGCCTTTGCCCGAATGGCGCGACTGGACGGCCATGTGCCGCAAGCGGAAGAAGCTGCGCGCTTGAGCGAGAAGGCAAGGAGCGCTGCTGCGCGCCGTTATTGGGACGACGCGCGGAACTCCTGGATAGATGGTTATAACGTCGCGGGCCGCGCTGTCTCCCGGCACGGCGACAACGGAGTGCCTCTGGTCGCAGCCCACATTCTCGATCAGCGCCGCAGCGACGCTATGCTCGACCAACTCGCCACCTCTGATTTTGAGACCGACTGGGGCACCAGGGGCTTAGCCTCGAGCTCCCCCGAGTTCGATCCTGCGTCCTATTCCAAGGGAAGTGTTTCGCCCGTCGGCACTGCGCGGGTGGCATCGGAATTCTGGGCAAACCATCGCCCCTTCACCGCCTTTCCCATTTGGAGTGGACTTCTCCCCTGGGGCACGCTCGACTCCATGGGACACATACATGAACTGCTTGCCGGTGACTTTTACCATCAGCAGGTGGAGTCGGTTCCCGAGCAGACCTGGTCTTCGGCAGCGCTGCTCTCTTCTGCTGTGGAGGGTCTGCTAGGCCTGGAAAGGGACGCGCACACGAACAGTTTCAAATTCTCACCCCATCTGCCCGCCAACTGGGACCACATCTCCGTCCGCAACCTCAAGGTGCCTGGCGGCCATCTGGGTATGACTCTGACCCGGATGCGGAATGGACTGGAGCTGCGAAATTGAAAACTCCGGCAGTCCGGTAGATCTGCTCTGGGCTCCGGAAATTCCACTAGGAGCTCATCTCAGCGGCGCAGAGCTGAATGACAAGCCAGTTCACCCGCAGACGGAAGAGCATGCGCAAGACACCCACGCAACCATGAAGTTTACAGTTCCCCATGGAACGAGCAGTTGTCTGATTCGGTATGAAGGTGGGGTTCTCCTCAGCCTAAGGGGCGCTGCCCCACTGTTGGGTGAACCGAGCAAACGAATCAAGATAACCTCTGTTGTTTACAAGCCGGCAAGCCTGGTGGTGGGCGCGGACGTCTCGCGCGATGCACCCAATTCAATCATTGAGCTGCGAACCGGCCAAAAAGTGCAGCAGGTGCGCGGAGCAAAGCTCAGCCCGATTTCCGATGGCGTATACGACTTACTCGTTGACCCGGCAAGCAATCCCGTTCCCGTGCGCGGCCCATACCGGCACACGCAGATCGTCGTCGATTTCGCCGGCAAGTAACCGATGCGCCTTAGAAGCCAGTGTCTTGAGAAAATCGTCCGTCTCCAGCATTTTCCCTTGCTATATGCTTTCGAGGGCGGCCTCGTCGTCGATCTACATGACACCGCCAGCAAAGGGAGCATCCATCGTCTATGCGCAGGATACCCGCGTTAAGTACCCCGTCGGTCAATCAATCATCGTTTCGCCCTGTTCATGTCTGCGGCCGGCGCCCATGCGCAAAGCCGGGTGATCGATCAGCAGTGGCAGTTCAGTCCCGACCCCAAGGCGCAATTCACCGCCACCACCGTCGATCGCCAGGCGAAGTGGCGTCCGGCCAAGGCCGGCCTCTCCTGGAACGCGCAATTCGACGACCTGCGCGACTATGCGGGGGTGGGCTGGTATCGAGTCACGATCGTGTTGCCGCCGCCCCAGCCATCCAGCCGGGAGCTGATTCATTTCGGCGCCGTCGACTACTTCACCGAAGTATGGATCAACGGCAAGCGCCTGGGGGAGCATGAGGGCGGGTACACGCCCTTCACCTTCGACCTCACCGGCAAGGTGCGCGCAGGCAGCAACGAAATTCTGGTCAAGGTCTTTGACCCTCCCATGCCCCCTCCGCTCGCGGTGCAGATGCCGCCAAACTCTGCGCCCAAAGAAGTCCTAAGACCCCCTACAGCAAAAAATAACGCCGAACCTCCGCTCGACAAGAGATTCGATTACAACGAGATTCCCCACGGGAAGCAGAACTGGTACGTCCAGACCAGCGGACTTTGGCAGGCGGTGACGCTGGAGACACGTGCCCCTTCGTTACGTCGCCTGGGTCCACGTCACGCCCCACAACAACGGCGATGTAATGGTCGAAGCCAGACTCGCCGGTAGCATCGGCGTCAGCCCGCTTCAGGCCACCCTCCTCGATCCCTACGGCGCGACCGTGGCGCAACTCCAGCTTACCGTAGACGGAACGACAGCGCAAGGCAAGACGCATGTGGCCAATCCCATGTTGTGGGATGGCGACCACCCCAACCTCTATTCGCTGGAGCTGAATAACTCGGCAAAGACGGGGCCGTCCCAACGGGTGCACACACGCTTTGGATTTCGCGAGCTCACCACCGCCGATGGACGCCTCTTCCTCAACGGCAAGCCCTTCTACATGCGAGCCGCTCTCGATCAGGATTTCTATCCCCAGGGCATTTACACCCCGCCATCGGCCGATTTCATACGCCAGGAGATGCTGACATCCAAAGCCTTGGGACTGAATATGCTGCGCTGCCATATCAAGGTGCCGGATCCGCGCTATTTGGACGCCGCCGATGAAACCGGCATGCTGGTCTGGTATGAGATCCCGGTATGGAACGATGCCCATCGTTGGACAGCGCAAGCCGCCCAGCGTGGCGTGGATACTTTTCGCGCGGAAGTGGAACGCGATTGGAATCATCCGTCGATCGTGATTCAGAGCATCATGAACGAGCAGTGGGGCATGGACCCGGCGCAGGCAGATCAGCGCGCCTGGCTGCTGAACAGCTTCCGCGATTTCAAGCAGCTTACCGCGCCGTTGGGCCGCTTGATCACCGACAACAGTGCCTGCTGCGCAGGCTTTCACCTGCAATCGGATTTTGCCGACTTTCATATGTACTACTCCATCCCGGACCACGCAGAAACCTGGGCCACGTGGGTACAGGAGTACGCCACCCGCCCGAAGTGGCTCTATAGCCCGTATGGCGACGCAATCACCACCGGCCAGGAGCCGCTGCTGGTTTCGGAATTCGGCAACTGGGGCTTACCTCAACTGCCGCCGCGCGATCAATTGCCGTGGTGGTTCCCGCGCGACTTTGAAGGTCGCGAGCTTACCCGCGCCGCCGGCGTCTTCGACCGCCTGCATACTTATGGCCTGGACCGCATCTATCCCGATTATGGCGCTCTCGCGCTGGCCACGGAGAGGCACGAGTACCTGGCGCTCAAATACGAGATCGAGCAGATGCGGCAGCGAAACTCCATCCAGGGTTATGTCATCACCGAGCTCACCGATGCCAACTGGGAGGCCAACGGCCTGATGAGCATGTGGCGTCAACCCAAGAGCTTTGCCGAGGAACTGGGGCAGCTGCAGCAGGACGACCTGGTGATGGCCAACTTTGCTACCCACAACTTCACCGCCGGGGCAGCGGTGAGGGTTCCGCTCATGGTGTCGCATTATTCCACCGCCGTTCTCGAAGGCGCGAGGATCCTGTGGCAGACCTCCAATGGACAATCCGGAATCCTTGCCATTAAGCAAGACACCGGGACAGGGTGAGGTCGCAACGGAAGGTACTCTGGTGTTCAACGCCCCGCAGGTGAACGCACCCGCGCCGGAGTTTTTCCGCCTGCAGTTAGTGAATGCCGACGGGACGACGCTGGCGCAGAATCGTTACCGCTTCGCGGTGTATCCGCAACCGGCGCCAAACCCTGGGATCACGGTGGCTATCCACGATCCCCTCAACCAGCTGCAGTATTTGCGCTCCAGCCCTCGCGGCCCACGGCATTACCGTCATCGATGGGAGTGCGGATGCGAGTCCGAGAAAGCGGTTTGGCTATCGTCGGTCCTGGATGAAATGACCAAAGCCAGACTCAGCCAGGGCGGGAGTGTAGTCCTTCTCGCTGGGAGCCGGGATGCCCTACCCCCCGGAGGCACATTAACGATTCTGCCCCGCGCAGGATCAGACCTGACCGGCGACTGGGTCAGCAACTTCAACTGGGTTCTATCGTCGAGCCCGCTATTCAAGCCCCTTTCCCCGGTGATCGACGGCTCGATTCTGGGTTGGGAGGCGGCCTCCGTCACGCCGGAATTCGTGATCGCAGGATTGAGAGCAGAGGACTCACAAAATGTGCTGGCAGGAGTCTTCTATGGCTGGATCAACTCCAATCGCGCTTACCTGACGGAACGAAGTGAGGGTCCAGGACGTATGTTCTTGACGACGTTTCGCTTTCAGGGTTACGGTCAAGATCCCTTCGCCACCGTACTGCTCGATCAAATGCTCCAGACGGCGGCTGCCGCCATCCGGTAAGGCCTGGAGCCTGTTATTAATAGAGGGGCAGCAATGCAAGCGCGCACGAAATTGACCATGGGCTCGACCAAAGATTTAGCGGCGCCATCTTCCGCAGCAACTGAACCGGCCGTGCGCTGCGCCGCTCCGGGCCGTGTGAACCTGATCGGGGAGCACACCGACTACAGCGGTGGCTTTGTCATGCCGGTGGCCATCGACTTCCGCACCGTCGCCACCATTCGTCCCCGCAACGATGGCCAGATCTTGCTCTCCTCCGACAACATGGGCGAGCAAGTTTCTTATCCCGCCGACCCGCTGCCCACCACTGCCCGCAAGCACTGGAGCGACTACCCGATGGGGGTGGCCTGGAGTTTAGCTCAGGAAGGGGTGCGCGTCGGTGGATTCGATCTTTCCCTCTCGGGCAACGTTCCCCTGGGGGCTGGACTCAGTTCTTCGGCATCGATCGAAGTGGCCACGGCGCTGGCCCTGTTGGCGTTGGCCGGCGCGACCCTGCCGCTGGCCACCATCGCCCTGGCTTGCCAGCGCGCGGAAAATGCCTTTGTCGGCGCGCGCAGCGGCATCATGGACCAGTTCATCGCCTGTGCCGGGCAGCAAGACCAGGCCTTATTGCTAGACTGCCGATCGCTGGAATATCGCCTGCTGCCCATCCCCTCGCACGTGCGCCTCATCATCTGCAATTCCATGGTCAAGCATGAGCATGCGGGTGGGGAATATAACGCCCGCCGCGCAGAGGTAGAAGAGGGCACGCGCATTCTGCATCGCCGCTGGCCTGCCATCGTCGCCCTGCGCGATGCCACCGAAGCGCAACTCGTGGAATGCAAGCAGCAAATGCCGGAAAATGTATTTCGCCGCTGCCGTCACATCATCACCGAGAACAAGCGAGTGGAACTCGCAGCGTCGGCCCTCGAGCGCGGTGATCTCCCCGCCTTCGGCCTCCTCATGGCCGAGGCGCATCGCAGCATCCGCGATGACTTCCAGGCCAGCTGCAGCGAGTTGGATACGCTGGTCGAGATCGCCTCCGGCATCCCTGGTTGTTACGGAGCTCGCATGACCGGCGGTGGCTTTGGCGGCTGTACTGTCAACCTGGTCGAAGAAAGCCAGGCATTACAATTCCGCGAAGCGATTCATAACCGCTATCGTGCATCCACTGGCATCGACGCCGATATCTATCTTTGCCGCGCTTCAGCCGGAGCAACCCGCCTCTCCTGATCTGACTTTTTTCAAAACCCGCCCCGTAGTCGACGCATCCAACCACTAAGAGTTCGAAAGCACATCCCCCGCCGCAGAGAAAGACAGAGGCTCTTACCATCTCGATTCCTCTGTGGAAAAATTCGGTTACGCATATACAACTTTTGGGGCAGACCGACACCTCGGAAGTAATCTAACCAGAGTACACTTACCGGAGTAACCCGAGAGGTCCTACATGATTTCCCAATGTATGAATCCGGAGTGCCGCAAAGAGCTTCATTATCTACGCAGTGGCAGGGTCATCCGCACCACGCGGCGGAATGGGGCCCAAGTCCAGGTGGAGCATTTTTGGCTTTGCGGAGAGTGCCATTTAGACTACGACTTCCTGTTCGCCAAGGACGGCCATGTTTCGCTTGCACGCAGGGCCAATTTTGTAGCGACTACCGATAAGCCGGCCCTGGACCTGCTGCTCGTCTCCTGAGAGTTTCACCCGCCTGTGCGGCGGCAGTCGAAATACTCAGAGACGGTAACGCAGTTTTAGCAGGCGCGATTTCGCACCCTCGCGAAGTCCTGAGTTCATGAAGTTTAATTCATCCCCGCTTTTCCTCAACCTGCACCCTTTCTGCACATCTGCGGGCTCAGTGTGCCCGGCCCAGCAGACTAAACTGGAAGTACCCTCATGGCTGAATTCACCCACCTTCACCTGCACACGGACTATTCGCTTCTTGACGGCGCTTGTGACGTAGAAAAGCTGGTCGCCCACGTCGACAAAATCGGACAAAAAGCTGTGGCCATCACCGACCACGGCAATATCTACGGCGCCGTACATTTTTTTAATGCCGCGAGTGTCGCGGGGGTCAAGCCCATCCTGGGATGCGAACTCTACATCTGTCCCCAGGAAGATCATCGCGCTGCGCCGGAAAAAGACAAGTACCATCACCTGCTGGTGTTGGCGGAGAACGAAGAGGGGTACCGCAACCTGGTGCGTATTACCTCTGAAGCTTCACTTCATGGTTTCTACCGCAAACCGCGCATCAGCAAGAGCTTTCTGGCTAAGCATGCCCAGGGCCTCATTGGTTTCTCGGGCTGCCTGGCCGGCGAGCTCTGCGGCAACCTCATGGCTGGAAAATACGAGGATGCCAAAGCCACCGCCAGCCAATATCAGGACATTTTCGGCCGCGGCAACTTCTTCCTGGAGATCCAGGACCAGGGACTCGAGCTGGAAAAGAAAATCCACGCCGACCTCTTCCGGCTGGAAAAGGAATTGGATATTCCGCTGGTCGCCACCAACGACAGCCACTATCTCTGCGAAGACGATCATCACGCTCATGAAGTGCTGCTGTGCGTGCAAACAGCAGACTCCATTCACAATCCCAAGCGTTTCAAGTTCGATGGCGACCAGTTCTACGTCAAGAGCGCTGCTGAGATGGAACGGCTCTTCCCCCACGCGCCGGAAGTGGTCAGCCGCACCATGCAATTTGCTGAGCGCTGCTCGCTCAAGCTGAACAAGGTAACCAATCCTTTTCCGGAGTTTGCGGTTCCACCCGGGCACACCATCGACAGCTACTTCGCCGAAGTCTGCCGCGCTGGTTTCCGCAAGCGCCTCGACACCACCATTCGCCACCTCGGTGACCGGGGACTGCGCAAGCGGCCCATCTCCGATTATGAGGAGCGCCTGGAGCGCGAGATCGACTGCATCAAGCAGATGAAGTTTGCCGGCTATTTCCTTATCGTGTGGGACTTTATCAAGTATGCGCGCGAGGTCCATATCCCTGTGGGACCGGGCCGCGGCTCGGCTGCAGGATCGCTGGTTTCGTACGCCATGGAAATTACCGACATCGATCCGCTGCAGAACGAGCTTCTCTTTGAGCGCTTCCTGAATCCCGAGCGCGTCTCCATGCCGGATATCGACATTGACTTCTGCATGAACCGGCGGGGCGAGGTGATCGACTATGTCACCCGCAAGTACGGCCGGGAGCAAGTGGCCCAGATCATTACCTTCAACACCATGGCCGCCCGCGCTGCTATCAAGGATGTTGGCCGGGCGCTCGATCTGCCCTACGGCGAAGTGGATCGCGTGGCCAAGATGGTGCCCGCGACGATCGGCGTGACCATCACCAAGGCGCTCGAAGATTCGCCACAAATGCAGGAGGCCTACAACAAAGAGCCGCAGGTGAAGGAGCTCATCGACACCGCGAGGAAACTCGAAGGCCTGGTGCGCGGTGCGGGCTTGCATGCCGCCGGCGTGGTCATCGCGCCCCAGGCTCTCACTGAGCTGGTACCGGTCTGTCGCAGCAAGAACGATGAAATCGTCACCGCCTATGACATGAAGGCGGTGGAAAAGCTCGGCCTGCTGAAGATGGATTTTCTCGGGCTCACCACGCTGACGGTCATTGACGACGCCCTCAAGTTGATTGAGAAGAAGCGCGGCAGCGCGCTCGACATGGCGCTGATCCCGTTGGACGATGCGGAGACCTACGAAAAAGTCTTTCACCGCGCGCTCACCTCCGGGGTGTTTCAGTTCGAGTCCGGCGGCATGCGTGATGTGCTTCGCCGCTACAAGCCTGCCTCCGTGGAGGACCTGACCGCCCTCAACGCGCTCTATCGCCCGGGACCAATTCAGGGCGGCATGATCGACGACTTCATCGAGCGCAAGTGGGGCCGCAGGGTGGTCAGCTACGAGTTGCCCCAACTGGAAGCTCTGCTCAAAGAGACGTTGGGCGTGATCGTCTACCAGGAGCAGGTGATGCAGATTGCCAACGTCCTGGCCGGCTACTCGCTGGGCGAAGCCGATCTCCTGCGCCGCGCCATGGGCAAGAAGAATCCCGAAGAGATGGCCAAGCAGCGTAGCCGCTTTGTCGAGGGAGCGATCAAGCGCAAGCATCCCAAGGACAAGGTTGTCCGCATCTTCGACCTGATGGAGCAGTTCGCCGGGTACGGCTTCAACAAGTCCCACTCCGCGGCCTACGCGCTATTGGCTTACCACACCGCGTACTTGAAAACACATTACCCGGTGGAGTTTATGGCCGCGCTTCTGAGCTCGGAAATTTCCAAGCCGGAAAACGTAGTCAAGTACATCAAGGAGTGTCGCGAGATGGGCATCGCGGTCGAGCCTCCCGATGTGCAGATCTCGGGCGCTGATTTCACGCCCAGTCTTACCGGCATTCGTTTCGGGCTTACGGCCATCAAGAACGTGGGCCGCAACGCCATCGATTCCATCCTCGCCGCGCGCGCTACGCTGGCCGAGGAGAATAGCACCTTCGCCAACTTTTGGGAGTTCTGCGAAAAGGTCGATCTGCGCATGATGAACAAGCGTGTTTTGGAATCGCTCATCAAGAGCGGAGCGCTTGACTCGTTTGGCCGCCGGTCCCAGCTCATGGCGGTCACAGACCGGGCCATGGAGCGCGCTCAGCAGGCCCAGCGCGATCTGGTTGCCGGACAGCATGGGCTCTTTGCCGGGCTGGCAAACGTATTCGAAAGCAACGGCAATGGCACAAAGAGCGTCGATGACCTGCCCAACACACCCGATTGGGACGAGAACCAGCGCCTGCAATCGGAAAAGGAAGTGCTGGGCTTCTTTGTCTCCGGCCACCCCCTGGACAAATACGCAGAGAAGCTGCGCAACTTGAACGTGGTCGACACGGCGACTGCGTTGGAGATGAAGGTGGCCCCGGCAGCGGGCCGTCGTCGGGGCGGGGAACCGGAGAGCCTGCTGGCGATCGCCGGTGTGATCGTCGGCCTGAAGGTGGGCAAATCCAAACGCTCGGGAGAGATGTACGCGCAGGCTGCGCTCGAAGATACCGTCGGCAAAATCGACATTATTTGTTTCCCCAAAGACTATGCCCGGCTTTGTGAAAGCCTCAAGATCGAAGTGCCTGTCCTGATCAAGGGGGTGCTGCGCGCGGATGACGATGAGTCGGCGCCGAAGCTCTCGGTCTCCAGTGTGCAGCCACTGGAGGACATCAAGATCAAGCTCCCTCAAAACGTGCGCATCCGGGTGTTGTTGGAAAAAGCGGACGAGGCCATGCTGGGCACGCTGCGCGCCATGATCACGGCTGCCCCTGGTCCCGGCAGGATCATGATCAACATGGAAAGCCGCGGAGAATATTGCGTAATGCTCGAGCCCGAGGGCCTCTCCGTCGCCGCCGACAGAGGCTTCATCGAGCGCGCCGAACAGCTACTAGGACTGGGAGCAGTACAAGCCTTCGAATAGGTCCCGCAATTTGAGCCACCAAACAAGCCCACGACCACCAAGCCCCGTACAGGCATTCGAGTAGATTCACGGGAGTCCGTATCGTAGGAGAACCCAAAGGAACAGGACTGCGGTACTTAGCCACCGCAAGTTGAGCCACCAACCAAGCCCACGACTACCAAGTCCGTACAGGCATTCGAGTGGGTTCACGGGAGTCCGTGTCGTAGGAGAATCCAAACGAACAGGACCGCGGTACTTAACCACCGCAAGTTGGGCCACCAATCGAGCCCACTTCCACCGGGCTCACTTCCCTGGACGGGTGCCCCAGGTTCGCCCCAGCGTACCTGGGCCGAAAAAGATGGGGCGAAGCCCCTCCAACGCTCTTACGATGTCGACCAGCGAAACATTTCTTTCATACCAAGTACGCTGAGGCGATGGCATAAGGCCGCAGTTCGATCGATGAGACGTCCCCTGAAAAACCACGCGGCTGGGCAAAACTCTCCTCATCAAGCACATGTATCTGTAAGATCACGCCGGGAAAGTTGACGACCTGATTCCGTCCCGTGAGATTGGCGATCCAAGCCACACGCTTCCCCTCACGGTCCATGCCGGCTATAACGGCCACAGCCTCCGGCCGGCTTGACCGGCAACGATATCGCAACTGCCCACCCAAGGCGGCAAGCCCTTGCGCCGCGTAGAAAGCGGGATAGTAAGCGACCCCGTCGTTAGAGGCCAGTCCCAGAGGTCCGGTCAACGACCCGACCGTGAGCACCTCCAGACGTGCTTCGGCAGTAGCCGCGACGTAGCCGATCATCCAAGCAGCCGCGAACAGGCTTCTCTGCCGCGGATCGTGGTCCGTCATCGTGATTCGCCGATTCTCCGGATTATCCATCACCCGCGAGCCGTATGGATTCTGGCGCATCCCGATGGTCGATGGGCCGATCCAGTACGCTTTGTCCTTGCCCATGATGGCGCGTGCTGACCGGGTAATACTCGGCATCGCCTCCAGCGTTTGCATCACACTCAGATCATCGGCAGCGTGCACGATAGGGCACGTGCAGTGGGAGACAAAATCGAGTAACTCAACCGGAGGGCGCTTGCGATTGAGTTCCGTAAAGTAGGTCAGCACTCCACCGCCGATGGCCACGCCCGGAAAAGCCTCCCGTGCAGCTTGATAGATTTCCGCAAGTGGCGGACACGGAGGCCACGGGCTGCCGGGCAGAGTGGATTGTCTATCGACCGCAGGCGAAACCAGAACCGCTGACAATTTCAGCTTGGCCTCGGAGACCATAGCCGCTATCTCGCGCAGTTCGTCTTTGACATCGCGCTGTGCAGGGACCACCAGTTCGAGGGCACTCTCCGAACCCACTGCAATCTGCGCCATCTCGCGAAAGCCAGCCAGATGTTCGCATCCGTGCCCAGCTGTAGGATCAAAATGAAACAGAAGAAGTTGCGGCTGCAATCGTTTGAGCAGATCAGGGTGCGCAATTTCACCCGGATGGATGGCGACTCCGATCCGCGGAAAGGCGCCGTCCGCTTCGCCCATTTCTAATTCGACCGCAGCATCCGACTTTGCATCCAGCGTCTTTAGCGCCCCGGCGCCGCTGTCGGTGATCAGCAGCTCGACTGCCTGCTGATTGCGCACCCCGCGGGCCATGACGTACGGCCAAGGGAGAGCGAGCGGCCGAACATAAGTCTTGTACGAAGCGTCAGACCAGTTTCGCTGGTCTTCCATCTCGAATACGTCTCCGGTCATGAGGCAGCGCGCGGTAACGCCGGGCGCGACCGCATGCTCGATAGCACGAATCTCCTTGAACGGTTGCAACGGAGCAATCAGATCCGGAAAGGCCGCCTGCTCGCGGGAGCCGTCAACATGCTCGATGATGGCCGGCCGGCCGACGATGCCCTCAAGCGGATGCAGCACAGCGAAACCGCAGCGCGCAGTGAGAAACGGGGTCCGTGGTTCGGCGGTCACGTCGAAGGTGATCAGCCCATTCGCGTTTCCGGTAATCCGTGTTTCATACGCGAGTTCCTGGCTGAGTTCTCTATTGATACAGCGCGCCCGGAAGCTCACCGTGAACTGATTGCCGTCCTGTTGGCAGCTGAAATCGCTGATCGCGGGAAAAAACGTTCCCCAATCCTTATCCCGCACCACGTAAGCAATAGCGCGCAGCACCTCGCGCCCCTGGTAGCGAATGGTCCGCAGGCCGCCCGCTAGCAAATCCGCTGTCAGCGCGCCGGCCTTCAGGGTGATACTTTCCGGCGATGTCTCATCGGTCCCGACTCGCCTTTGGGCGACGGTAAGTTCCATGCCTAGCCTCTGAACCGGGAACCATTCTAAAGTAACGGGACCTCAGTAATGCGCCGGATGCCCCGCCCCCGAAAACGGGCTTTACAGACTCACTTCTCTGGGGTACGGCATACCTCGCCGCAGCGAGCATACATCGCCGCAACGAGCATTAGGCCATACATAACTTCTGTAAAATCAATCCGGCTTTAGCCGCTGAGGGGCAAATTTCCCTCCCTCCGCAGACTCTATCGGTCCGCCCCAGAGGCCCGGCCGCTCACGGGTACGCCTGCACATAGTAACGGTCCCACCATCCCGGAACATGCTGAAAACGCTATAATCCATGTTACTGACAGTACAAAAGGCCAAGCGGCAGGCTTTCCCGCGCTGGCACAGGCGACGCAAGTCTCATGACCGATCCGGCACTAGCAAATCTTGAGCAGACACAGGTAGTCGCCGAACCGACGAATCCCGCCTGGATCAAGACCGAACTCGCGCGGCACTCGCAACGGCCCTACCCGATGGACTTCATCCAGCGTATTTTTACTGACTTTTCGGAGATCCACGGGGATCGAGCCTTCGGCGACGATCTCGCTATGGCTTGCGGGCTGGCGCGCTTCCACGGTCAGGAAGTCATGGCTATCGGCAACCTGAAAGGCCGGGGAACCAAGGAGAAGGTACGCCGCAATTTCGGCATGCCCAACCCCGAAGGTTACCGTAAGGCGCTGCGCACCATTAAGATTGCGGAAAAGTTCCATCGTCCGGTGTTCACCTTTATCGATCTCACCGGAGCCAATCCCGGCATCGCTGCCGAAGAGCGTGGCCAGGCGGAAGCCATCGCTCGCAATCTGCGCGAGATGGCCCGGCTGCGCGTCCCCACGATCGCCACCATTACGGGTGAAGGTGGTTCAGGCGGAGCCTTGGCCCTGGCGGTCGCTGATCGTGTTTTGATGATGGAAAACGCCGTTTATTCCGTGATTGCTCCCGAGGCGTGCGGTTCCATCATGTGGCGGGACGCCGGCAAGCGCGCCCAGGCCGCAGCAGCCTTGAAAATTACCTCCGAGGATGTGAGCCGTTTGGGGTGCGTGGACGATGTGGTGCCGGAACCCCCCGGCGGAGCCCAGAACGATCCGGCCGCCTCTGCCGCCATGCTCGATGAGAAGCTCACCTGGCATCTAAGTGAATTGCAGGCCATGCCGGCCGAGGAGCGAATCGCTCGCCGTCTGGCCAAGTTCCGGGAGATTGCCCGTTTCTACAAAAACGCCTGAAACGCTTATGCCGACAGCATTTTCCCCCCAAGGCTCGGTTAGCCTATCAATAGTGGGGGCGTGCGCTTGACCGATTTCACCGCTGCTGATCGAGTACGCGCATTCGGCTACGTCGTCCTCGCCGCAATCTACTTCTACCTTGCCCAGATCATTTCTGTTCACGCGGCCAACGGCTTGGCGACCGGAATCTGGGGCCAGCTCATCGAACGCAGCGTTCTGCTCTTTCTGCTGGTCATCGGCTACGCCGCGATGGGACGCGTGTTCAGCCGCCAACGTCAGCCCGTTCGCGACATGGGCCTGGTCTTCCGTTCCGGCTGGCCGCGGGAATTTGGCCTGGGCGCCGCCTTGGGCTGGGGCATGCTGGTTGCGAGCATCCTGCCCCTGGTACTCACCGGCGGATTGATCATCACCTTCTGGTTGGTTCCGCGCCAATTCGGGATTCTTCTCATCGACCTCCTGCTGCTTGCCGTGGCCTCGCTGGCCGAGGAAGTTGCTTTCCGCGGATATCCCTTCCAGCGGCTGATCGAAGCCATGGGGCCTACCTTGGCCACCCTGGTTTTCTCCTTCGCTTTTGCCGGTTTGCACATCTTCAATCCCGGCGCGAACCGCGCCAGCTTTCTCATCACGATTTTCAGTAGCTGGCTACTATCGATCGCCTACCTACGCACCCGGGCCCTTTGGGTCTGTTGGGGCTGGCACTTTGCCTGGAACGCAAGTATGTGTGTTCTCTTCGGGCTGCCGCTAAGCGGCATCACCGAATTCTCCCCCGTCATTCAGAGCAATACCGTGGGTCCCACCTGGATAACCGGCGGCGACTACGGTCCGGAAGCCAGCGCGGTGACTGCCGTCGTCCTGCTGATCGGGATTTTCATCGTCATCCGCGCCACCCGAGGGTATGCGTACCTTTATACCCAGCCGGTCATTGTCCCCGCCGGCATCCCCATTGATCTGGACGCGATGAGCGCTACCCTCGCCCCGCATCACCCGGTCGCTCCGCTTCCACCGCCGGCAGGAACCACCTTGGTTCAAATTGAGCCGCTCCCCCCGGCGCCCCCACTGCCAGTGTCTTCCGCTCTACCGCAAGCCGAGTCGCAAGACCCTCCCAAATAGGTCCACCAAAAACTCTGCTTTTGCTAGCCTGAAACTTTCTTGTGTTGAGCACGAAAGGTTACTTGCAAATCATTAACAGTTGGGAACATCATAGGCGCATGAGGAAGGCGCCATGGCTGGGCTCACCACCAAACAATTCTTTCCTGCTGGCACTCCTTACGGAGTGCGCCACGCTGCCGCTCTTTTCCTAGTTACCATCCTCTGCGGATCCGCTTTCAGCAACGCACAAGTCTTCACTGTGCAACGCGAAAAACTGGCTCCGAAAGATGCCAATCTCACCACGGTACAGCCGACTGCCGTCAAGCTGTCGACTACTCCGATCACGGAGCGGACGCGGCAGCAGCTGGTCCGTACCTTCCAGGCAGACGAAGCCTTTGCGGTTCGTCCCCTTCCGCTGGGCACTAAGGGAGTTGTGCTCCATGCCAACGGGCCGCTCAGTCCTACGGGAAGTGCCTATGCGGACGAGTTGCAGAAGGCCGGTATCTCGTCCAAGCCCGGCGACAAAGTAGTGATCACCAAGTTCGAAGTGAAGCCGGACCGCATCGTCTTTGAGTTCAACGATGGCCCCGAGAAGCACCATCACATCATGCAGCACATAGAAGTGGGAGGCATGGGTGGAATGGCGCCCTTGGCGCAGGATGACGGCCATGTGCCGATCGGATCGCGGATGACGCTGGTCTTCAACAAATTTGTTCCCGAGATGACTGCCTCCGATGTGCGCAAGCTGATCATTCCCATGATCGACTTTTCGCTCAAAACTCCGGCCGAGGCTTTTGCCGACACGCTCCCGCCCAAACTGAAGGGTGCGGTTTTGAACCACGAGGTCCTGGTCGGCATGAATCGCGAGATGGTGTTGAAGGCCGTTGGCCAGCCCGACCAGAAGGTTCGCGAAATGGACGGCCAAACTCCGTTTGAGGAGTGGATCTACGGCCAGCCGCCGCACGAGGTTCAGTTCGTGCGTTTCAACGGTAACCGCGTAATCCGGTTAGAGATCGCCGATGTTGGCCAGCCGCCAGTGATTCGCGACAAGGATGAGACCGATGGCTACTTTGCCGGGCAGTTCGTCCATCAGGTTCGTCTCGGAGATGCGCCTCCCGCCGCCCCCAGCGGAGAGCACGCTCCTGCTGCGGCGCCCACCTTACGACAGCCCGGGGAACAGTTGCCCAACGCGGTGGACAATGATCATCAGATGAAGCCAGTGCAGAATCCCGACGACCAGAAGCCTAAGCCGATTCCGCCGCCACCCGGCACCAATCCCTCACAGCTGCTGGACATATCCAGTTACACCGGCCCCCACTAAAGCGCTGGCGAAGTCCTTTGTGGCTGCAAATAAACCCAGGACGTCAGACCTGGGTATTGTGCCAGCCCCGGACTTCCTCGCCGCAGCGAGCATTAGTCCGGGGGAGCGGGTTTTCACACCCGGCGTGAATACTCCGCTACATAAATTAGGGCTTTAGCCCTGGCGTCCAATACCATCCCAATGACCAGGCAAACAGCCGCCCCTGTAAGACTCAATTCTGGCCGGATCGTGTAACATACTAACTAGCAGTGCCCGCCGATTCGTCCCGCCAAAAGCATTCCAAGCCGGAACGAGGTTCGAGAGAAAACTGCGTGCCGGCAGCGAAGCCTGTCGAAGAGGAGATAACACCGTGGCGAAAGTAGCCAAGACCGCCGATCGTTCCAAGATGATGGACACTGCCAAGGGCATTGAATGTCCCAAATGCAATAAGGCAACTCGCATTGTGAAACGAGTAAAGGATCGGGAACGCGGAGTTCCCGGAGGCGTTTACATCTCCTGCTCGGCCTGCGACTTCTACGAAAAGCTATAAAACCTACGCAGACACCATTGCGGCCTGCATCTCCGCCAATATGGATCTAGCCCCAGCGCCCGGATCAACTACCCGCGTAATCGGCCGTCCACCACCAGGCACCTTGCACCGGCGGCGATGGCCGCTCCGGGCGTAGCCACGCGCCGTTGATCGCCGCTGGCCGCGTCTTCCGGGCGGATCCCGGGGACGTTTCTCTTAGCGGCTGTACCAGTCGTCATCCGCATCAAGTTCCGGATCTACTTCGGCAAACGCAAAAAACACTGAAGAAAAAGAAGGCCAGGCTCCTTTGTGGGTCTGGTCTTTTCTTTGCCCGGCTTGGGTATCGCCGTCGAATAGCCGGCTAACTCCCCCGACGGCCAAACTAACTCCCCCCGTCGGGCAAATTAACTTCCCTGGCCAGGCGAACTAACTCCCCCGGCCGCAGCGCTTCCGTTCCAAATTGATACAAAAATAGACCCCTTCCGCGGTGCTTTTTCCAGTGCGAAGTCATGATGACTCGCAAATAGCCAGGCCAGCACGAAGGCGACTGTCACTATAGGACTTTGCTTAACTTTTGAGGGATGGCATCGGGAGCGATGCCGCGCAGACTATTCAGGACGGATCAAGTCGGTTTGTAGTACGAAAAGCTGGCCGGGGGAATCACCGCTTAGTCCGATTGCGAGCCGCGGTTAAGTGACCCGATGATAAGCGGCATGATCGCTTACCTCTTCAGAGATGATTCTGACCGCTCGAGATATGGGGATACCCACGTGTGGGCAGCGAATGTAGTTTGCCCTGGTTGCAAACACAAATTTTCACTCTACGTAGATTTTCGGGATCAAGAACAGCAGATTGTTAACGAAAAGGTTCGGCTTGCATGGCAGTCGCTCAAGCGCAATTGTGGCGAGCATGTGCCTTTATTAACTATTTCGTGACGGCACCTCACGACCCTAACCCTACCTTCTGAGCTCGGCTCTTGGCCGGTGCAAAACCGGAGACACACCCACTCCAAAGCTTGGCCCTTTTTGCAAGCGGAGTCGGGCTTCCTTTTGTCCTAACCGTGGTTCAATCAGACGAAGATAAGGCGAACGACCGTACATCCAGGCCACTAGAGCCAGGCGGCTATTGATTTGATTCGGGCTTTGAGCTTTCGCCGGAAGCTATAAACCTAAGCAGTCACCATTGCCGCCTGCATCTCCGCCAATATGGATCTCGCCGCAGCGCCCGGATCATCCGCCCGCGTAATCGGCCGCCCCACCACCAGGTAGCTCGCACCGGCGGCGATGGCCGCTCCGGGAGTAGCCACGCGTCGTTGATCGCCGGTGGCCGCGCCTTCCGGGCGAATCCCCGGAATCACAAGTAGCGGTGTGCCGCCCAGCCGGTTACGCAAATTGGCCACTTCGACCGCGGAGCACACCAATCCCCGAGCCCCGTTAGCGTAAGCCATCCGGGCCAGCGTCTCCACTTGTACCGCTGGACTCCCGTTGACACCCGTTGCCGCCAACTGTGCATCATCCATGCTGGTCAGAACCGTGACGGCCAGCAGGATGGGCCCGGTTTCCCCCGCCGCTTCGGCAGCCGCCGAGAGCATGGCCGGCCCGCCTGCAGCGTGTACGGTCAGCATGTGCGCACCAACCCGCGCCACCGACCGCACCGCCGAGGCCACGGTGTTCGGAATGTCGTGGAATTTCAGATCCAGAAATATGGAGTAGCCGCGCCGCTGCAACTCGGCCACCAGGGAGTTGCCCTCGGCCACGTACAGCTCAAGGCCGATCTTGAACCAGCGCGTGGCTCCCTCCAATCGATCCACCAGGTCAAGCGCTGCTTTGGCATCCGGATAATCCAGAGCCACGATCAGGCGTGCATCTGCGGACTCGCTAGAAGGTGCCACGACGCTAATTGTAGCGAAAACGCGGGCCGATTATCGCTGAAACTGTGCGGGCCAGCTGAGCTCAGCGATTTGAGCAGGGCTTAATGATGGATCCACTAAATCAATCCGAACCGGCGCGATGCCCCGAAAACCCAGGATCCTGGCCGCTGCGTACGACAGGTCGAGAACTCTGTTCTCAGGCACCGGACCACGATCATTCACCCGGACCAGAACCGACCGGTGGTTGCGTAGGTTAGTTACCAGAACGGTGGCCCCGAGCGGGAGGCTGCGATGGGCGCATGTCATGGAGTTCATATTGAACGGTTCGCCGCTGGCGGTAGCTTGACCCTGGAATGCACCTCCGTACCAGGAGGCTTTTCCGAATTGTCGCCAGTGGTTACGGGCCGGGGTTGCGGTCGCAGTGTGTGGCGTATCCGCGGTTGGGGAATCATGTTGAGCTAACGTAGAACCGGGGCTAATGCACATCGCGGAAAGTACCGCGCCGGCGAGGATTGCGGGCCCTATGGGCCAATGAGAGTGATTGCCGATAGTTGACATTGTTCTCCTGTCTTATTGTATGGAGCACTTCGTCCCTAAGTCAAAATCTATCAACTACTTATTAAGCTTCTCCTCCTTGCTTAATGGCCCCGGGTATGGTACACGCGAGGGGTAAATTTAACCTCTTTGGGGGACACGCTTATTAGACAGGATCCGGATGCCTCGCGTTGGAGATCGTTGGTAATCTGACCCCACCAAAGTCATAGGCCCGGAATCGGACTTTGGCATCAAAAACGGGGCAGAAGAACCTCGTCGGCGCAGCATACACTTACAGCTCAAAGATTTCCAGAATTAATGCCATGGAGCCCCCAATGACCGCCGCTGTCCCCGCCCCACCGGTGGCGCTCACCGTCGCTGGCTTTGATCCCGGCTCGGGGGCGGGAATCACCGCCGACCTGAAGACTTTCGCTGCTCATGGAATGTACGGCGTAGCTTGCATCTCGGCCCTGACGGTGCAATCGACACTGGGAGTCCGCGCCGTCGAGCCGCTTCCGGCGATGCTGGTCCGGCAGACCCTGGAGTGCCTGGCCGAGGATGTTTCCCTATCCGGCATCAAGATCGGGATGTTGGGGAGCTCAGCCGTAGTCTGCGAAATCTCCTCCTTTTTGACCGCCCACTCCGGAACGATCCCGCGGGAACGGATTGTCCTCGATCCCGTTCTGCGTTCCACCTCGGGAACCGCGCTTATCGATCGGGATGGAGTGCGCGTCATCCGTGAGGAACTGCTCCCTCGTGTTGGCTGGATCACGCCCAACGTCGACGAGTTGGCCATGCTCGCCGGTGGTAGTCCTGACAGGGAGGAGGTGCCGGCGGCCGCTGCTCGTCTGCAATCGATGGCCGCGCAGCTGGGCAACGATGCGCTGAACGTGGTTGTCACCGGAGGCCACCTGAGCCGGCCCGACGATTTCCTGCTCACCGCCTCTGGGGCAGGGAACTGGCTGCCCGGAGAAAAGATCATCACCAACGCAACTCACGGAACCGGGTGTGCTTTCTCGAGCGCTCTGCTCTGCGAGCTCATTTCCGGTCGCTACCCCGAGGAGGCTGTTGCCGCCGCCAAGGCATACGTCACAGAGGCACTTCGTTCGGCCTATCCGATTGGTAAAGGAAAAGGGCCAATGAACCATCTCTTTCCGTTCGATCCGCGGTGATGGGCCCAATTGCTGTTCATCCTCCCTCTGTGGGTTGTCGACTGAGATGACCACTTCTTTGGGATGTTCTCGTCAAATTCCCACAGAATCGCTTTTCTGCCTTCATCCTTCGCAAATGCACTTCGCCGTTTTTCATTCATCGGCACTCATTCGTTGGGAGGTGTCAGGTGGCATTTAGTTTTCCATCCCTCCTCTTGTGGCTAGTCGGTTCAGATGACCACTACGGTTGCTGTAGTGCAATCGCCTGTCAGGCTTCATCCTTCGCAAATGCACTTTGCCGTTTTTGATTCACCGGCACTCATTCGAGGGAGGTGTCAGGTTTGCATTTAGTTTTCCATCCCCCTCTGTGAGTCGTCGGTTCCGATGACTACTGCGGTTGCTGTTGTTGGAATCACTCGTCGGGCTTCATCCTTCGGAAATGCGGTTGGTCGTTTTCGATTCACCGGCACTCATTTGTGCGAGGTATCAGGTTCATATTCAGTTTTCAATTCCCCATCTGTGAATTGTCGGTTCAGATGACCTCTGCGGTTACTGTCGCCGGAATCGCCTTTTTGGCTTCGTCCTTGGCAAATGCGGTTTTCCGTTTTCGATTCACCGGCACTCATTCTTCTGAGGAACCAGGTTGCACTTGCTCCCGATCCCTCGTCTGTGGGTTGTCGGTTCAGCTGCGGTTGCTGTTGTTGCAATCGCCTTTCAGACTTCATCTTTCGCAAATGCGCTTTATCGTTTTTGATTCGCTGCCGCGCATTCGATCCGAGGATTCAGAGCTGCATTCACTTCAATCCTTCATCTGGAACATTGTCAGTTCGAACGTACCGCTCCAGCTGCGGTTGGCGCACTGGTCTTCAGCTTTCATCCTTACAAATGCGCTTTGCTGTTTTTGATTTGCGCTTGCGAATCGGTTATGGGTTACCGTTGCGATTGCAATCCCTTGGGGGGTAGGGATTGATAGTTCAATCTATTGTTTGGGAGAAGATCGATCCGGGGGGAACCGATCCAAGATGGCAGTGATGGGGCAGTGGGGGGACTGCCCAAACCTACCGTTGCGAAAGTTCGATTTCCAGCCGGGTGTCCTTGGCGAAAACAACTTCATGTCCGCGAGCGATCCAGGTATCGAAGACCACCTTACCGACCTCGTAATAACCAAAGCCGGAAACCAAGCCACCATTCGAAGCCGCCGTACCCACGACCCGAGCCAGCAGGTCGAGGCCGTTGCTGGTCATAGCTTCCTTCACCAGCCCTGCTCCGGTGCTATCAGAGACCGCAGCCAGCGAACCCAGGGTGATCGGAGCCAGGAAACGGTTGGCGCCGCCAGCCTTGATCTGGCCTTCGTTGTCGATCTGCAACCGGTCACTCCGGACGCTCTCCGCAGCGATTACCCGGCCGTGCACCACCCGCTCATCACCCTCAGGCAGCTCGACCTTGCGGAAGGTCAACCGCAAGCTTCCGTTGTGCCCGAACATCCCAGCCGCCTTGGCCTGCACCACGCTGCCGATCAGGTGAGTGCCCTCGGGCAATAGCAATTTCCCGTGCGCCTTGGGCGAAACCGATACCGTCGTATCTGTGGATTGCAGCGTGCTCGCGGGTGCGTCTTCGAAAAGAGGCTGCGTCAGCACCGCTTCGACCGGCATACCCGCAGTCGCCGTGCTCGAGTCCACCGGATCCACCAGGCGGGCCTCGATGTTACCCGTCAGCTTCAGCTCGCTCAGGTCCGCGACAGCTACCGGCGCCGGCACAGCTTGTCCTTCTAGCTCCAATGGCTGCTTCAGCTCTGCGTCGTATTGGGTTCCCGCCCAAAGCTCCTGGGGGTGAACCGGAATCTGCGCATAGAGAGCCTGCTTTGCCTTGTCCATCTTGTGCGGGGTATTGAATCCGGCCACGGTTTCGCGCTTAGTCCAGCTGAAAGCCGCGGCAATGCGCTGCACCAGGGACCGGCGCGGCGCGTCGTCCGGAGCTGTCATGCGCACGACGCTCGCCGTCCGCTCTGTAGCATCCGTTTCAATGCCGTAATCATGCCCATCCGGGGTTTGGATCTCGCTAAAGGTGACATCCGCATTTTTGAGCGGCGTCAGGTCGCCATTGAACATTGCCGCCGTGCGAACCTGGCGGCTTACTCCGTGCTTGCCGATGATCGTGCCATAAACCTTGGAGTTCGCGGGGATCGCAACATGGTCAATCAGATAAACCGGCTCAGTGAGGTGGCCTTCAATCCTGGTGCCGGCCCGCATCATATAGCTCTTGTTAAGCTCCACCCGGAGAGGTACACCCGCCGGGACCAGCTCCTTAGGGAGGGGCGCTGCATCCTGTGCGAATGCGGATCCTGTGGTGGTAGCGACGGTCGCGGCAAACAACGCTGCCAGAGCTATCTTCATGACCAATTCCCCCCGAGAGGATCTGCGGGCTGCATGCTCATCGCATTTCGCTTGAAAACACCGAAAGCCATGTCGTCCTGATACCGTGACTTGGGGGAGGGCGGAAATGCGGCTGTGGCAGAACGGGCGGGCGGAAACGGGTTGCGGTTGGGTACCGCGACTTAGCTACCGGACGACCATTCTCTACCGATTTCTACAAACCGAGAGTAGGCTGTCCGGGAACGGGAGTATATCACCCTTAGGTTGCAAAAATGTCCCGGAAAAAATCACCGGAAGGTAACTAAGAAGCGACACTTTTCGTTTGTTGTACGTCTCCCTCTATAACGAGGAACCGTCGAATATATCGTAGTGGCTCATCGTGAGCCGCCATTTCTCGCAGATGGTATTTCCACACGTCGGCCTTGAGGGTTCGGCGGGTGAACGGCTTCCGCGTCACCGTCACGATGCGGCCCTCTTTGTCGCGGCGTGTGTAGCTTGCCGCTGGAACGACAAAGCTGATTTGGGAACCCTGCTTCCAGAACGCCCGGCCAAATTCGTGAGCGAAAAGGAGTGCATAATAACGTCGTCCCTGGGAAAGCAGTTCGACCGCATCGTCGAAGCTGGTCCAGGAAGGATCGATCGTCGCTTGAAACCATTTACGGAACTGGAAATCGTTCGCGCGCGCCTGGCGAATGACTATGCGAAGGAGTTCCTGCTTGGTCATAGCGTCTCCTCGTTTCCGTAGGTACCGTAAGGGGAGCCCTGCACCGGCGGCAACGCGCCGCTTAAAACCGCATATCTTATGGTGCGTAGTTACTTATTTATGCGCCAAGAGTCTCGCTAAATACTACAAATTAATGAAATTTCCAGAAAAAATGCGTAGACGCCAAAGCCCTGAGAGCCTGCTGGCTGCGGCCATCTTGCCCTTAGCCCAGCACAAGCTCGCGCAGATTTATCCTCGACTCCTCCCGAAGTCTGCCTATGCCATAGCCTTAATCGTTTGTTTTGCGCTGTTTACAGCATCTGGGCGTGGCGTCGTGACCACACCTGCAGGCGTGGATACCAATCCCCTCAACCTCGATCCGTTGGTGCGCCAGTCCTTCCAGCGCTACTACATTCTCGATTACGACGGTGCTCTGTCGGGATTTGAAAAGGTGCAGGCGCAAAATCCTACCAGCCCACTGGCCGTCGATTTTGTGCTCGACACGGTAATCTTTCGCGAACTCTATCGCCTCGATCTGCTCGACACCACCTTCTATGCCCATGACGGTTTCCTCACCGGCAAGCATGCCGTAGCCGCCGACCGGGCCGTGGCCGATCAAATTAACTCCTTATTTAACAAGGTGATAGATCTTTCCGGCCAGCAGCTAAGCAAGGATCCGGAGGATGTAGATGCGCTGTTTGCCCGAGCCTGGGCGCGCAGCCTGCACGCCGTATACATCGGTTTGGTGCAACGGAGCTTCGTTTCCGCACTCCATGTCGCGTTGCAGGCGCGCAGCGACGACGAGAAAGTGCTGCGGCTGGACCCCAGGTACATTGACGCCAAATTGGTGGTCGGGGTCCACCAGTATGTCACCGGAAGCCTGCCTTTCGGGCTCAAGTTAATCGCCGGGGCAGCCGGGATTTCCGGCTCTAAACCCAAGGGCATACAAGACTTACGCGATGCCGGCGGGCGAGGCGTGATCACCTCGGTGGAAGCCCGGACAGCCCTCGGTTTGTTCCTTCGCCGGGAGGCAAAATATGACGAGGCCATTGCCGTCACCCGGTCACTGACCGACGAGTACCCGCGGGATTTTCTCTTCCGGCTTGAGCTGGCTAATCTCACCAAGGACGCTGGCCAGGGTAAAGCCGCCATCGCCGAGTACCAGCAGCTGCTGGAGCAAGCCAAAAAACCGGGCTTTTTCCCCTCCGCCCATCTGGAACTCGCCTGGTATGGCCTGGCCGACACCCTCCAGGGGCAAAAAAACTATGCCGAGGCCGCCGCGGCCTACAACGAGGCCACCGCTCAGCCCACCATCAGCATCGATCTCAAGAGCCGTTGTGACCTCAACTCAGGGAAGATGTATGATCTTTTGAATCAACGAGATATGGCGATGAGGCAATATGAGGTCGTGCTCCGCCAGGACGGCGAATCGGCGCAGGCGGAATGGGCCCGCAAATACCTGAAATCTCCATTTACCGCCCAATAACACGGGTTTACCATGGCTTTTGGAGGCGTCCAATGGCTCTCTATTGTTCCGGATGTGGTGTTTCTCTGGCCCCCGATGCGCGCTTTTGCTCCGCCTGCGGCAAGCCTGTCTTCGAAGCGGGTGCTTTTGCATCCCGCCCGCCCTCTCCATCGTGGGGATCATTGACCCGGCCATTGGCTGGCAGAAAGTTGGCCGGTGTCTGCCGCGGGCTCGCCAACCAATACGGTTGGGACGTCACCTTGGTCCGAGTGATCGCCGTGCTTTTGGCGATCCTGGTTTTCCCCATCGGCGAGGTGGCCTATGTTTTGTTCTGGGTGATGGTGCCCGAGGAGCCGCGGATACTCACTCCAACCACAAACCTCAACACGACCTCGTAACCGAGCCCGAGCGCGCCGGCCTCGTCGCGCTTGGAAAAATCCCGCAACCCCGATAGGCTCAAGTTCAAAGCATTTTCACTTCTGGTGTCTGAGGGCTTTTCCTCAAGGACAGCCGCACTCCGAACTTGACCATGCAGGGAAGTGAACATGCTCGAATAAGCCAACCTTATTTGCGCGAGGCCGCTTGCTTTTGAATTATCAGATTGCATTCTCCGATCGTCCCTTCAGCTATCCCAAAAACAAATCTGTATTGCACTGTGAAGATGTTTCCCTGGTGGGGCTGGCGAAGAAGTATGGGACCCCTCTGTACGTCTATTCCGCAGGCCAGATTCTCGATCGTTATCGGCTTTTCTCCCATGCATTTGGTCATAGGGATCACCTCATTTGCTATTCGGTGAAGGCAAATCCCAATTTATCGATCCTCAAGTTGCTTGCCGATCAGGGATCGGGATTCGATATCGTCTCTGGTGGAGAGCTTCTTCGCATCCTTGAGGTAAATAAGAAAGCAGCCAAGCGGGTCGTATTCTCCGGTGTGGGCAAGACAGCCGAAGAGATCGATCTTGCCTTGGCTGCCGGTATTTTGATTTTCAATGCCGAGAGTGAATCGGAGGTGGCACTGCTCGCCGAGCGGGCCCGCAGGCGGCGCGTCACCGCCCGGGTAGCCTTGCGCGTGAACCCGGACGTCTTCGCCGAGACCCATCCTTATATATCGACCGGAATGCGCGAACACAAGTTCGGCATCGACATCAAGGCCGCCCGGGCTGTCTACCAGGAAGTGAAGCGATCGCGCTACCTTGATCCAGTTGGCATCAGCGTGCACATCGGTTCCCAGATCCAGACCGCCGAGCCCTTCGGGGCGGCGCTTGACGCGGTCGCCGAATTGATCCGCGAGCTGGAAGCTGACGGCATCCGAATCAAGTTCGTCGATGCCGGGGGGGACTGGGCATTGACTACCACCGTGCCTCCCATTTCAACCCAATGGCCGAAATGGCAAAGTATGCGGCTGAGGTGGAGCGCGCACTCACCGGGCTCGAGGTCCGGCTGCTCCTCGAGCCCGGCCGTTTCCTTATCGCCCAGGCGGGCGCTCTACTTGCCAAGGTGCTATATCTCAAGCGCAATGGGACCAAGACTTTCGTGATTACCGACGCCGGGATGAACGACCTCATTCGGCCGGCGCTTTACCAGGCCTACCACGAGATCTTGCCCGTGATCCATGATCCCCAGGCGAAGCGGGCCCCGGTCGACCTGGTCGGCCCGGTTTGCGAGTCGGGCGACTTCTTCGCCCGGGACCGGGAGATGCCGCAAGTGAGGGAAGGCGACCTGGTAGCGATTCTCGACGCAGGCGCTTATGGAATGTCCCTAAGCTCCAACTACAACTCCCGGCCCCGTGCCGCCGAAGTCCTGGTGGAAGGGAAGAAGGCCAAGCTAATTCGCCGCCGGGAGACTATGCGTGACCTGATCCAGCCGGAGATCCGGCTTTAGCCAAACCGAAACCGGGTTGGTGGTTGTTGTGCCGGGTCTGTCCATCCCCTCCACCCATGCCAAGGTCCACCGCCCCCCTCGAATTTGTCATCCCGAGGAGCTGACTGCCCGATGGCGAGTCAAAAGCGTTCCGGGGGTTGGCTGTCATTTCGTCCTACACTTTCCCGGTCTGGCAAAAAGCCTTCCCCCCTGGACGGGTGCCCCATGTTCGCGGACTTTCGCGTACATGGGTTGAACAAGCTGGGCGGAGCCCCTCCCTTTTCTTTTCCTGCAAGTAGGTGGAGACCGGTGGTGAAAGCATTGGAAAAAGGTCGTCTTCAACCCATGTACGCTAAAGTCCGCGAACATGGGGCACCCGTCCAGGGGGAAAGGCGGGGTGAGGAAGCGAGAGATTTGGCGCACAACCAACGCATGACGCTTACCAGCAGATCCCTCCGGCCCGGTCGGGATGACAAAGTGGAGGGTGGCGGCAGGCCTTGGCATGGTTGGAAAGGATGGACAGAGTCAACCAACCAAGGTCTCCACAGCCCACCGACTGCCCCCTCATCCCCCGTAAACGCAAGAAGCCCGGGCATTTGCCCGGGCTTCCTGACCATTTCCTGTACTCCCGCTATTGCGAAAGAGAGTGAACCGAGGCCAGCGTATTATTCTCGATCGGCTCAGCCGACTGCGCTTCCTGGGTGTTTGCCTGTGCCGATGGAACACTCACCGTGTGGCCGACCGGCGAATCGTTGGTGTGGTTCGGGCCAAGGCCCAAACTAATCAGCGCCCGGCTATCAGGCATCAACTTAGTCTGCCAGCCGTGGTCCGACTGGTATTGCTGCATCGCCACCTGGGTCTGTGAGTCCCATTGCCCGCTGGGAGACCCGGTGAGGTATTTCTGCTTGATCAATGCATTCTGAATCTCGGAGGCCCGCTCGGAATCAATGGTCCGCTGTCCGTGGACATGGCTGACTTGCTTGCCTTTGGCCTTCTTGGAAGAAGCCGTCCGCGGATGGCCGGACGTTGGTGCACGATGAGTACGGCTTGCAAATGCTGGAGTGATAGCCAGAGTTGAGAGTAGCAGCAAAACCTGGCCTGCTCGTAAAGACACCATGCATACCTCGATAGGGGAAATTCTTGCTTCTCGACACATTATAAGGAGACCCGAAGGATTGCAATCCCCACCAACCCGGCGGCCGCATTTTTCCAGCCGCCGGTAATGGTTACTAGGTAAATTATTCGTTTTTACCGCCTCGCCGCCCGGCTCCCATTACTTTATGGTCACCTAAACGACCCAACCGGGGAAATACTTTATGGGAGTGTCCCTCCCAAATAAGTACCACCCGCGGTAGGATTGCGCGAATCGACCACTCGGAAGCCCACATCCTGGCCGGCCTTCAAAGCCCCGACCAACGACTGGAACTGATCGATGCCCGTGACCGCCTGGCGATTGATTTCCGTGATCACCAAACCGGAGGTCAATCCAGCCTCGTCGGCAAAGGAACCCGGCTTCACCTGCGTGACCAGCACACCATGAATCCCCTTACTCGCCAGGGGTGCGGGAACGGCCTCGACCGTGAGGCCAAGTTTGCCTTCGGAGGCGTTGGGAGCGCTCTCCGGTCCATTCTCTCCATTCTGCGATGCGGGTTGGGCCGCGTACAGTTTAGCCCGGTCTGCAATCGTAAGGGTCGCGGCCGCTGTCTGGCCGGACCGAACATAGCCAAGGTGGACCGTGCTCCCCGGTTTGCGGGCCGCAATGTCCGTTACCAGGGCATCCCCATCCTTAATAGGCTTGCCGTCCACGGTCGTAATAATGTCGCCCGCCTTCATACCCGCCTGGTCGGCAGGTCCATGAGGCGTAACCGCATTGACCAGCACCCCGGACTTGAAGCCGTACACCCGTTGCACCGCAGGGCTAAGGCTGGCCTGGAACTGGACTCCGATCGAACCCCGGATGACCTTGTGCTCCGGCCCAATCAGATCGTTATAAACCCCGATGACCGTGTTCGAGGGCATGGCAAAGCCAATTCCCTCATAACCAGCGGATTGGGTCAGGATCGCGGTATTGACCCCAATGACCTGATCGGCCATGTTGACCAGCGGTCCCCCGGAATTCCCCGGATTGATGGCCGCGTCGGTTTGAATGAAATGCTGGAACTGGCCGGCCGCCCCTTTTTCGATGGTACGGTTCCGGGCCGAGACGATCCCGGCGGTCACCGTTTGCGTCAGGGCAAACGGGCTGCCGATGGCAATGACCCAGTCGCCCACCTGGCTAGCTTCCGAATTGCCCATCTTGACCGTGGGCAGGGGCTCGGTGGTGGTGATTTTCACCACTGCCAAGTCCGTGTCCTTGTCCACGCCGATTACCTTACCCGGTCGCCCTTGGAAACCTTCCGGGTCGGTCGAAAGCTTCACATAGATGCGATCCGCTTTTTCCACCACGTGGTTATTAGTAATGATGTAGCCGCGGGGATCGACGATGAAGCCGGAGCCGAGAGACTCGCGCACCTGGTCACCCTGGTCGCCGCCGCCTGGCCCCTGGCCGCCAAAGAACCGGTTAAAGAAATCCTGAAAGTTCTGGTCAGGACCCTGACCACCACCCTGGTCCTGGTCGCCATTCTGGTCGTCGTCACCGCCGCCCGGAGGAACGGCGGGTGCCGCATGAGGATTCCGGCGGCGGGAATGGGTATCTTCCTGAGGCAGGGTCTCGGTATTGATATTGACCACTGCCGGACCGACGTCCTTGGCGATCTGGGTGAAGGTGGTCGATAGGGTGACCGGGTTAGGAATCTTCAGCGGTGTGGCGTCTGAGCTATCGGTTTGCGTTTCATTCCCGCGAACACCGTGGACAGCCACAGACCCAATCAAGATGCCGGCTGAGAGTGTGCCAAGGATCGTAAAGGTGGAAGCGAGACGGCTTGCGCGAAGCCGTTCGAGCAGCGATTTCATCTGGGTCTAACCTCGTCGGTTGGGAAGCATCCAAGGGCTGGCGGCGCTAGGAGGATGGCACCCCGTAGAGCAATCACACAATTGGTGTGAGCCAGGGAACGAGAGCGGTTGCAAAACTGATCTTCCGGCCAGCCCGGGGCGAATGTCGTTCATGGCCTCAGCCGATTACCGGATTCATGAAACACGCTCGAACTTGGCGCCGCCGATGTTCTCCCAAAGAACGGCGGTGCAAAACAGACCCTTGCGGCCACACAGTCACTGTGTACTTATCCCAGTATAGCCAAAAGCCAGCGATTAGGGCGGCGGCGTGTTGTAGCGATTGGTGCAGCACCAACATTTATTAGACGCAGGTCGCCCGTTTTGAGTTCAGCGGACCCATCTTTCCCGGCTACACGCGAGCGGGGTACGGCCTCACCCCGCTCGTATGCATATATAAGGATGCAAAAACCCACCGGCCCATGCGTATTCCGGGGAGCAGGGCTTTCAGCCCCAGGCTTTTTCTTTGCGTCCTGGAGCCTGTCTTCGAAGGGTACGGGCTTCAGCCCGTACAGTAAATCCTTTGCAATGAACACGGCTTTAGCTGTTGACGGATGATTCCCACTCGATGCAGCGCTTCCCCCGTTCCCTCAGCGGCTGAAGCCGTCCCTGCTTTCAATCACTTGCAATGCCTCAGGCCTTAAAGTCTCCGCGTGAGAACCCTCTAATCGCCAAGGCCCGGAGGGCCGACTGCTGGAGTCTGCCCAGCCCGGCAGGGCTGGGTTCCATCTGAGCGCCGTAGGCGGCACCCGTCTCATCCCATGACATATTTAGGATCGTAGGGTGCGCATAGTGCCGCGCCTCTGGCGAGCCGGAAGGTTGCGTAACCGTGTCCCAACCCTGCCGGGCTGGGCTGATGTTTAGCGGTCGGCCCTCCGGGCCTTGGCGACTAGAGGGGCTTTAGCCCTTGGGCTTTCTCTTTCGTCGAAAAAGACCGTTACCAAGGTAACGTTACCTCAGCGTATTACTCATGGCATCGGAGGTCTCATACACAGTCCGTCCATCAACCACCGTCCGCAGCACCTGGGTCTTCAAAATCCCGGCGGCAGCCACCTTAGTCAAATCGCGGTCAAGCACAACAAAGTCGGCAACGTACCCCGGAACCAGCTTACCTTTGAAGCCCTCCGCAAACTCCGCGTAAGCCGACCCCTGGGTGTACGCCAGGAGCACCTCATCGATGGTCAGCCTGTCTTGCGGAAAGTAACTGTCCGTCCCCGCCTCGTCGCGCCGCGTGACGCCGGCGTAGATTCCGCGAAAAGGCGTGATGGGCTCCACCGGGTAATCCGTCCCAAAAGCCAGCGGCACCCCAGCTACCAGAAACGCCTTCCACCCATACGCGTAACGTGACCTTTGCGGGCCGAGCCGCGCCGGGGCCCACTTCATGTCGGTGAGCAGATGGCTGGGTTGCATGGACGCGATGATGCCCATGGCCTTATAGCGCGGGATGTCCCGCGGGTCCACCACCTGGGAGTGCTCGATGCGGTCGCGCTTTCCCGCGCTGGTGTTAGCGGCTGCGAAGGCATTGAGAGCCATCTCCACCGCCCGGTCGCCGATGGCGTGAAAGCCAATCTGAAATCCCGCCGCGGCGCGCTCTTTGGTCATGGCGTCAAGCCGCGCCTGCTCGTAACGCGGCAACCCAGAATTGCCCGGATCATCCGCGTAGGGCGATAGCAATGCGGCGGTGCGCGAGCCTAACGACCCGTCCATAAAGCCCTTCAACATCCCGGTGTGGAGCATTCGGTCGTCCGCCGGCTGCGCTGCGCGGTGGGCCACCAGCACCTCGACTGGATCATTGAAGGACAACCACTCCGAGATCCGCACCGGCAACTGGTCCTCTCGTTCCAATTCCTGGTAGACCAGAAAGTCATCCCAGTCGGAATTGTCCTGGACCGAAGTCACCCCATGCGCGGCCGCGTCCTTGAGCGCCAGCACGATCGCCCGCCTTCGCAGCTCATGCGAAGGAGCGGGAATATGTCTCTGAATAAGCGCCTGACCCGAATCCTCACGGACAATCCCCGTCAGGTCGCCCATGCCATCGTGATCCAACTGGCCCCCTGCTGGACTTGGCGTCTGATTGGTCACCCCCGACAAGGCCAGGGCGGCAGAGTTGGCCACCGCGATATGCCCGTCCACCCGGACGAAGAACGCTGGATGGCCGCCAGAGACGGTGTCGAGATCCTGCCGGGTGGGCAAGGTCTTGTTGTCCCAAAGGGTATGATCCCAACCGCCGCCGAGGAGCCATTCCCCAGCAGGAGCCGCGGCTGCGGCCGCACTCACCCGGCGCAACATCTCAGCCAGAGATGTGCTGCCCGTGAGGTCCACCGCGAGTTTGATCCTTCCAGCGTTGCCCAGGTGCACATGGGCGTCATTGATGCCGGGCATCACGAACGCCCCATGCAGGTCGAACAGTTTGGTCCCCGGCTGCTTTTGCCGCAAAACCGCCGCGTCGTCTCCAATGGCAACGATCTGATGATCGCCCACCGCGATGGCCGTGACCCGTTGCGCACGATCGCCGCCAAGACCCACGCCGGTAAGAATATTACCGTCGTAATAGATCGCAATCACCGGCGACGTTGCGGGCGCGCAGAAGAGCGGTCCCGCCGCCATCAGGGAAAAAAGAACAAACCCTCGCCAGCCCCGAGCGATCACGGCTTGAGGGTAGCCCCATGGGCTTGGGAGAGGTGATCCAATGACAACAGCAGCAGCAGCAGAATTCGCTTGAGCGCCAGCTCCCGCCCGCTGGCGTCGTACCACTCACCGCGCGTATGAATCCCTCCCCCATCCCCGCCCGCCCCGATGCTGAGCGCCGGGATGCCCAGTGACAATGGGATGTTGGCGTCGGTGGAGGCCACGCGCTGCTCGGTGCGAATCCCCAGGTGCCGGTCCACCGCATGCAAAGCTTCGAGCAACCGGGAATTATCGCTCAGCCGGCCGGCTGGACGGTCGCCAATCCGTTCGATAAGGAATTGCACCGGAGTCACGTTACTCCCGCTAGCCTTCGCCCGGCCCGAGGTGTTGGCCGCCAGCACCGCGTCCTCGACGGCGCGATGCAGTTCCACCTCCAGCCGGACCAGCTGCTCAGCGTCCAGGCTACGTAAATCGAAGCGAGCCGTGGCGCGCTCGGGAATCGAGTTCACCGAACTCCCACCTTCCATGGTGCCGATGTTCAAGGTAGTACGCGGTGAGGCGGGCAAAGCAATCTCACTCATGGCCGCGATGGCCCGGCTCAATACCACAATGGGATTGGGAGTTCCGGCATCGGTCCACGAGTGGCCGCCCGGGCCCTGCACCGTGACCAGGAAGCGGCGGCTACCCAGGGCCTCCGTGACCACCACCTCGCAACCGGCGCCATCGAGCACCACATTGGCGCCAATTCTCTCCCGCCACGGAGAAGCCCCATACAGGTAGCGCATGCCACGAAGATTGCCGTCTCCTTCCTCGCCCACGTTGCCGGCAAAAAGCAGGTCACAGGGAAGCTCGATTCCGCAGCTCTCCAGTGCCCCCGCAACCGCCAGGATCCCTGCCACGCCGGCGCCGTTATCGCAAGCGCCAGGCGCTGCCAGACGGTTGTGCTCCACCAGCGGGGCAATCGGAGTATGGATAGGAAATACCGTATCAATATGAGCGGATAACATCACGCATGGCCCGCCGGTGAGCAAGCGATTGCCGGGATAGCAACCGAGCACATTACCTTCGGCGTCGATCTCGACCTGCTCCAGCTTGAGTTCCCGGAAGCGTTCCGCCAGCCACTCTGCGCGCCGGCCTTCGCCGAACGGAGGCGCCGCAATCGAGACCAGTTCCTGCTGCCACTGCATCATCCTGCGCTCCTGCAGATGGAACCACTGGAACGCCGCGTGCACACGAGGCAGCGAAGCCAGTTGGCCGATGCGGGAGAAAGCTGAGTGGGCGATGGTGCCGGGCATCACAGAGTCTCAGAGTAGCACCCTCTCTGTGGATCAATTTCCGCTGCCGTACTCAACATCCGCCAGGAACAATCCTCGTGCCGGCGCTGTGGGACCGGCTCGCTCCCGCGCGCGGGATTCCAGAATCGCCGGAATCTCATTCTCCCTCAGGTTTCCCCGTCCCACCTCAAGAAAGGTTCCTACCAGGTTTCGCACCATGTGATGGAGAAAGCCGTTGCCCCGCACGCGATAGAGAAGCAGGTCGTGCTCCGCTTCCAGCGTCCACTGCGAAGTATGCAGGCGACGCACAGTGGTGCCGGAGCCCTCGCCGTTAGACTCGCGCTCCAGCCGATCCGGGTCGGTGGCGGCAAAGGAGGTGAAGTCATGCTCCCCGCAAACCAGTAAGGCCGCGCGCTGCATTGCCTCCACATCCAGCGGTGGGTTGAAGGCGTAGACATACCGCGCTAGCCAGGGCGGGCATATTTCCCCACGAAACACTCTGTATTCGTAGGTCTTGGCCAGCGCGCTGTGGCGGGCATGGAAGTCGCTACTCTCCCGGGTTGCGCTGAGCACCCGGATGGATGCCGGCAACGCACGATTGAGCGCGCGGGCAAGATTGGCCTCGGGAATCGGAGCCGCCAGCGCAAACGATGCCACCTGGCCCAGCGCGTGAACGCCGGCGTCGGTTCGTCCCGAACCCTGGGGCAGCACATCTTCGCCCGTGATCCGGGCCAATGCATCGCGCAGTTCGCCCTGCACCGTCGCGCAATTCGGCTGCACCTGCCAGCCGTGGAACTCGGTGCCGTCGTAGGCCAGCACCAGCTTCCAGACCACGCCATTTGCTGGCTGTTCGATCTCTCTCATTGCGCTCCAGGCGGAGGTCCGGGTACAGTGCCTTTTCGGGAAGAATCTCCGCTCCCGTCGCGGCACTTCCTAACGTATATCGCAACCGAGGCTGCGATATACTCGCCCAAAGGTTAACCAGGGAACGAAACCCGCGGGAAGGCTGCGCCCAAATCCATGGAACGAACCTCGGGGAAGGCGCGTAAATGCCTTTGACGCCGGGGAGCCGTGTGTTTTGGCCGGCCAGCGACCGCTCATTTAGGGCCAGTAAGGCGAGCGGAAAAGTAGAGTCATCGGGCGACCATGCCGCATCTGCCATGCTAGCTCCTAACTATTGAAACAGAACGGCGAAGGCCCGAGGCCTGACCCCCGAGATTTTGACCCAACGATGAAAAATTCAGAATCCCGTCGTAGTTCCTATCGCCTTCCCAAGCTGTTCGTGGTTTGGTTTCGCCGGCATGGAGGGCGGTTTTTTCATAAGCTGCAAGCGAGCGTAGCGATTGTCTCTGTGCTCAGCGCCTATGTGCCGCTGCCGGCAGCGGCCCAGCAAGCGCCGCCCGGCGGCCCGCCCGTCCCGCCTGCCGCGGGCCTTCCCCCGGCGCCGCAGCCAAATTACACCGAGCCTGTCTTTATGAAGCCGGGCATCCATGACTTCAGTAAGCCAAACCCATTTTTTCCCAACTACCTCAAGACCTTTGAACCCAAGGCAGTCACGGCGCCGGTCACCACTAACTCCCAGCGCTTGGACGGCCTGGTGCACAACGGCAAGATTTACCTGAGCCTGGCCGATGCCATCGTTCTCGGCCTGGAGAACAACTACGATATCGCCATCCAGCGCTACAACCTTGATATCGCGGACACAGACCTGTTACGCGCAAGGGCCGGCTCCGCCCTATTGGGCGTCAGCGCTGGTTTGGTTCAGGGAACTCTGGGCGGCTCAGGGACCAGTTCAACCTCGCTCAGTTCAGGCGGCGGTCCAGGTGGAACCTCCACCGCGGTCGGGGGCGCTGGTGCCGGTTCTGGTGGCCTCAACGTCACCACCAACGGCACCGGTCCGACGCCGGAGGCAATGGACCCTGTGCTTACGGGAACGTTGGAGCTGCAACGGACAACGAGCCCCGAGCCCACTCCGTTTGCCAGCGGTGCTGCCACACTGAATCAGAACACCGACCAATACAACTTCAATTTCAACCAGGGCTTTATTACCGGCACCCAGCTGCAGGTTGGCTTCAACAACAGCCGCATTACCACCAACAGTATCTTCAACGCCTACAGTCCGGAGTTGCAGTCGACATTCACGGCTACGTTAACGCAACACTTGCTGAACGGTTTTGGTCCGGGGATTAATGGTCGCTTCATCCTCGAAGCCAAGAATGACCGCCGCATCAGCGATTCCGGCTTCCGCCAGCAAATTCTCTTCACCATCAACCAGATTGAAAATATCTACTGGCAACTGGCAGCCGACTACGAAGATGTACAGGCGAAACAGCGTGGTCTGGAGCAGTCCTCGCGGCTGGCTTCCGACAATCGCAAGCAGTTGCAGATCGGCACTCTGGCCCCTCTGGACGTGCTCAATGCAGATAACCAGGTGTCCACGGACACCCAGGCTCTCATCACGTCACAGACCGCGCTTGAGTATCAGCAGCTGATCATGAAACAAGCGATCAGCCGCAATCTGAGCGATCCGGTTCTATCCGGTGCTCCGGTCATTCCCACAGATCGCGTCTCCTTGCTCGAAATGCCGGAAGAACGGACGCCGGTTGAGGATCTGGTGCAGAAGGCCTATGCCAATCGCCCCGAGATCGAGCAGCAGATCCTGAATCTCAGGAACAATGAGATTACCCTGCGGGCGGTCAAGAATAACCTGTTGCCGACGGTTGATCTATACGGCTTCTATGGCGCTACTGCTCTGGGCGGCGCGAAAAGCCCCTTTTGCTCGGCCGAATTTTTTGGCCCCACAGCCTGCGATGTTCCCACCGTGGGCTACGGCACGGTCTTTACCAACATGTTCAACAGCTCCGGTCCTAACAAGGGAGCGGGCGTCAACGTGAATATTCCTCTGCGTAATCGCACCGCGCAATCGCTACAGGCTCGCGCAGTGCTCGAATACCGCCAGGCCGAGATGCGCCTGCAGCAGCTATACATCCAGGTGCGCATCCAGGTCATCAACGGGCAGTACGCGTTGACCAACGACCGGGCCGCGGTGCAAGCAGCGCTGGCCGCCCGCGAGTACAACTTCCAGTCCTACCAGGCGGAAGTGAAAAAACTGAGGCTAGGCGCATCGACCACGGCCAACGTACTGCAACAGGAGCGGAATCTCGCTACGGCGGAAAACAATGTCATTTCGACCGAAGCCACGTATGCTAAAGATCGCGCATCGCTAGAGCAGCTCCTGGCGGAGACTCTGGATCAATACGGGATTCAGCTCTCCGATGCGGTCACCGGCACGGTAACAAAACAGCCTGTCATTCCCGGTCTGGAACCTGCAAGGGCTGCCCCCGAAGCTTCGCTTCCCGGACAGCAACAGCAACTGCAGCATACGGAGCAGATGCCTGCGACGCCGGTGCTGCCGCCCCAACCGCAGCTGACGCCGCAAGAGCAGCAGGCTCTCCCGCCGGAGCAGCCGACACCCCCACCGCCAACTAACCCGCCACCGCCACAATAGCCGACTCTATCTGGCACATTCTCTGTGCCAGATAGAGTTAGTAACCGCCGATTCCTACCGCTTTCCCTGGTTTGCCACCAAGCCTAGCCCCCTGGACGGGTGCCCCATGTTCGCGGACTTTCGCGTACATGGGTTGAATAAGACCGGCGAAGCGCCCCTTTTTCTTTTCTGTAAGTATGTGGTGACCGGTGGTGAAAGCATTGGAAAAGGGTCGTGTTCAACCCATGTACGCGAAAGTCCGCGAACATGGGGCACCCGTCCAGGGGGCTAGGCTTGTGAAGAAACGAGAGATTTGTCGCGCAATTCGGAGGATGCGAAGGACCGCGGTTCTCTCCGTCAGTCCGCTAATCCGTATAGGTCACAAAGATTGTGACAATCAAGCCCCGAAAGAAAGACCAAGCGAGCGCGCAACCCCCTGGATATATTGCCGCCCCTGCGTATACTCCCCCTCACTGTGCAGGTGCTCCAGCATGAGTGGCGCCTCCGTTCCCAGCCGCGACAACTCCACCAATATGGTCTTGTAGTCAATCAGTCCGGTCCCCGGAATGACCTCCTGGATCCACACCTGGACCCCGGGTCCCCACTTGAGATCTTTAGCGTGACAGGACTTGATCCAGGGGCCGAGCTTGGCAAAGCACTCACGTATGCCCGCGCTGTTGTTGTACAAGCGAACCGGACTATTCATGGTATTGCACACATCCAGATGAACTCCGAAAGCCTTACGGTCCACGGCTTTTACCAGCCTTACGTACTCGTCTGGGCCGGTAGGGAAGCTCCAGGGCATCATTTCAATGCTGAAACATGTGCGCTGGGGTTTAACGGTATCGATGAGCTTGCGGCAATTTTCAACCGTGGCGTCTATAAACTCCTGGCTCAGATTTCTCGGATTTTGCGCGTACCAGAGGTTGGGATCATACGAACCGGCGATGTCCACACAATTGCGCGCGCCCAATAATTCCGCGACCGCGAGCTTCTCAGTAACGTACGCCATGTTCTGCCGGCGCTTCTCCGGGTCGGGATCGAGCATGTTCTTCCACGCGCCCACTTCCGCGATCACCACGTCCTGACGAGCGAATTCCCTCACTAGTCCCGCGATCCGATCCTTGTCGGTTACGGAAAGGTCGCTCGGAGCATAGGCAGCGCGATATCCCAGATCCCGATGCGCTTTGGCCAGCACCGCCGGGTCATCCGATTTCACGAAGATCGGGCCCCCCAGCCGCATCGCTTTCTCGGAGGCGTTCACGACCGTGGCAGCCATCGCACCGGCGGCGGCGCCGCACGGCCATGAATCCCCGTCTCGAGATCATCGTGATCCCCACTCCTCGGTAACGTGAATCAACTATCGTTCCGTCACATGCTCCAGCAAGTGAAAAAACTCAGGAAATGAAATCGCAGCCGCATCCGCTCCCAGCACCTGCGTATCTCCCTCAGCCCGCAGCGCGGCCACCGCGAAAGCCATGGCGATGCGATGGTCCCCCCCGAATCGACCACCGCCCCATGCAGTTGCTGGCCTCCCGGCACATCAAGGCCGTCCTCGAACTCCTCCACCTGCGCCCCCATCGCGCGCAGATTCTGCGCCACCAGCGCGATGCGATCGCTCTCCTTCACCCGCAACTCGCGTGCATCGCGAATGCGTATGCCTCCCCGGGTATACGGCGCAATCGCCGCCAGCACCGGCAGTTCGTCAATCAACTGCGCCGCCAGCGGCCCCGAGATCTCGGTGCTGCCCAGGCCTTCCTGCGGCGCCGCCAGCTGCACGCTGCCAATCAGCTCACCCTGGTTCTGTTCGAGGTTCAGCACCCTGATCTTCGCTCCCAGGGCGGTCAATACGTCCAGCAGAGTAGCCCGCGTGGGGTTCATGCCCAACTGATCCAGCACCAGGCTCGATTCCGGAAACAGCGCGGCGGCGCACAGGAAGAAAGCCGCCGAGGACATATCTCCCGGCACCGTAGCCTCGATCCCGTGCAGCTTCTGGCCGCCGGTAATACTGACCGAGTCGCTGGTTCGCTGAATTTCCGCTCCGAACGCGCGCAACGCAAGTTCACCGTGGTCGCGCGTGCGCACCGCCTCGCTCACCGTGGTCGTGCCCATTGCCTGCAATCCTGCGAACAGCAACGCGGTCTTTACCTGGGCGCTAGGCACCGGTGTCCGGTACTCGATCCCGCGCAGCTTCGCTCCATGAATCTCGACCGGCGCATGACCCTCGGTCAAATAGATAGCCGCGCCCATCTCCAGCAGGGGTTTGCGCACCCGTTCCATCGGCCTGCGGTTCAGCGAGGCGTCTCCCAGCAAAGTGAAATCGCCCGCCTGCGCGGCGAGGAGTCCCGATAACATGCGCATGGTGGAGCCGGAGTTGCCGCAGTCCAACAGCGTACCCGGAGGAGTCAACACCCCGGCGCAGCCCTCCACCTCGACCGTATCGTCTGAGCGGGTAACCTTTGCGCCCAGTTGTTGCATGCAAGCCAGACTGCTGGCGCAATCGGCCCCGGTAGAAAAGTTATGAAAGCGGCTGACGCCTTCCGCAATCCCCGCCAGCAGCGCGTAGCGGTGAGAAATGCTCTTGTCGCCTGGCAGGCGCAGGGTACCGATCAGGTTACGCGCCGGATGGATCGTCCGCGTGTTTTCGATTTGCAGGGTGTTCGTCAATCTTCAGCCTCTGGGCGGGAAATAAATTGGATGCCGCAAGGCTTATCCTAACTCGCGCTGGGCGGATTCAGAACCTTCAGCACCACCACGGTTTCGTCATCGAAGCGATCCACGCCGCCCTGGAAGGCTGCGAGTTCCTGGTAGATCGCGTCCACCATGCCTTCGGCCGTGTTTTTGACTTCGCGGCCGATCAGCTCGATCAGCCGCTCCGTGCCGAACATCTCTTCCCGCTCGTTCACCGCATCCACAATTCCGTCGCTGAAGAAGATGATCGCGTCGCCGGGCCGGGTGGAGAGGGTGAATTCCTCGTAACTGACGTCCTTGAACATGCCCAGCGGAAATCCTTCCGCTTGCACCGTCTCCACCTGTCCTGCGCGGCAGAAGAGCGGCTGCACCGCGCCTGCGTTGGCGATCTGCAGCGTCTGCTTCTCGTCGTTCCACACGGCGAAGAGCATGGTCACATACTGCGAATCCATCTTGCGTTCCTGCAGCGAGTCATTCAGCTGCTTCAACATCGCGGCAGGAGAAAGAGCCTGGCTGCTGGCCGCGCGCATGATCCCGCTGATCAGCGCCGCATAGAGCGCGGCTGGCGCGGCCTTGCCGCTTACGTCTCCCATAGCGATGCCGATACATTGGTCGTCATAAGGCAGGAAGTCGTAGAGGTCGCCCCCGATGGTGCGTGCCGGGAGAAACCTGGTAGCGAATTCGGCATGCGGCTTACGCGCCGGCTTGGGCGGCAGCAGGCGCAATTGCACTTCGCGCGCCATGTCCAGATCGTGCTCCAGCCGCTGTTCCTGCTGCGTCACCCGCTGATAGAGCCGGGCATTCTCGATGGCCACGGCGATCTGCGACGCGAGTGTTACCAGGGTGCGCTGGTGATCGTCGTTGAAGTAATTAACCCGTACATGCTCCAGGTCGAGTACGCCGATGACCTTGCCTTTATAGAGCAGCGGCACTGCCATCTCCGACCGCGTCTCCGGGTTCACCATGTAGTAGCGCGCATCTTTGCGCACGTCGCCGGTATGGATCAGGCGGCGCTCGCGTACCGCGGTGCCGACCAGGCCACGATCCAGCGGGACCTTTTCCGACGGCATGACCGGGTGGCCAAAGCGCACCGCGTACTGAATCTCCAGCACCTGCTCCCGATCATTCACCAGCAGGATGCTGAACATCTGGTAATCGATGAGCCTCCGCAGGAGCTCCCCGATGCGCTCCAGCAGGGGATCGAGATCGAGGATGGAGGTAACCTCGCGGGCGATTTCGTTGAGCACCGAGAGCGTCTGCGCCTGCCGGGCCACCCGGGTATAGAGGCGCGCATTTTCGATTGCCTGGGCCACCCGGGAGGCGGTCAGCTCCAGTAAACGGCGGTGCTCCTGCTGGAAATACCCCACCTGTTCGGATTGCAGATCCATGACGCCAATGACCCGGTTCTTGACGATCAGCGGCACCGCCAGTTCCGAACGGACATCGGGATTGGCGCTGATGTAGTCTTCTGCCTTCTGCACATCCTCGAGCAATATGGATTCGCGTTGTTCCGCTGCCCGGCCGACCACTCCACGGCCCACGCGGATTCTCAGGCGCTCGACCTCGGGGGTGTGGCCAATCTGAAAGCGCATGCGCAGATCGTTGGTGCGTTCGTTCAGCAGCAGGATGGCGAAGATCTTGTAATCGATCACGGCGCGCACCAGGTCGGCGGTGCGATGCATCAGGGTCTGCAGATCGAGGGTGGTATTGAGGGTATTGGCCAGGCGGGTAAGGAACTCGGTCTGCACCGGGTCCACGCGTGCCGAAACGGCCGGCTGCGGAGCCTGAGAGCTGGGGCGGTAATCCCCTTCAAACGATTGCGTAGCAATGGCTTGCGCCGGTTTCTTCTCTGCTTCGGCGTCGTCTTGGTCGCGAGGAGGAGTCATACAAACATCGAGTCATCATAGAGCATTTCGGTTGGACCGCGACGGCCGCTCCAGTAACGACGGCTACGCCACCAAACTGCACAGGAAATCCGGGGAAAGCCCCACGATCGCTTTTTGTAAGAGGAATAGTCTTCCTACGAAACCCGTAACGAAGGCTGGACACCCCGTTCGGTCAAGGGGTCCGAAGAGCCCTATCCTGGGATTTTTCCCCGCCACGGACCCGATGACATCAAGGTTCGCGGTATCCCACATCTCGCGAAAAACGAGCGAGATGTGGGGCACCCATCAGTCCCTGGCACGGTTCAGGCTTCACGCCCCGCTCTGATACTCCCGCAAAATAGCCACGCTGGCACTGGCGCCGATCCGGGTAGCGCCCGCCTCCAGCATGGCGCGTGCATCGCTCAGCGTACGAATCCCGCCCGAAGCCTTCACGCCGCACCGATTGCCGGCAACCCCACGCAAGATCGCAACATCGGCCGCAGTCGCTCCGCCGGTGGAAAACCCAGTACTCGTTTTAAGAAAATCCGCCCCTGCCGCCAGGGCCAGTTCAGAAGCCCGCAGCTTCTCCTCCACGCTCAGCAGCGAAGTTTCCAGAATCACCTTCACCAGGGCGCCGGCATCGTGCGCCACCTGCACCACTCCGCGAATATCCTGCTCCACCAGGGTATTCATCCCCGACTTGAGCAAGCCCAGGTTCATCACCATATCCAGGTCGTGCGCGCCCAGCTTAATCATCGCCATGGCTTCTTCGCGCTTGGTGGTAGCCAGATTGGCCCCCAGCGGGAAGCCCACCACCACCCCAACCGGCACGCCGCTCCCCACCATCACCGAATGCGCCAGAGACACCCAGGCAGGATTAACCATGGCACAGGCAAAGCGAAAGCTGGCCGCCTCCTCGCATAACCTCACCACCTGATCCCGGGTCGCCTCCGGCTTCAGTAGTGTGTGATCGAAGACTGCGGCTAAGGCAGGTGCACTCGCCAGGGTAGCGGCGGCAAAGCCAGCCACGTCGAAGTATCCGGAATCGTGATCGATCTCCGGTTGCAGCACTTTGGTGGTCATGGAACAGGCTCCTTCTCCTGGGTTCACTCCGGGTCGGACTCTATGCCCTTGCGCCGGTAAAGATCAACTGAATTACGCTTCATCTGGGTTAAAAATGCGGATATCGGGTAGGTTACGGAAGCGCTCCTGGTAATCCATTCCGTAACCAACCACGAAATGGTTGGGAATGCTGAACGCAACGTAGTCGGCGTCGATCTTCTCCAGCCGCCGCGCCGGCTTGTCCAGGCAGGTTGCGATTTTCAGGGTCTTCGGCTTGTGTTGCGCCAGCAGCTTGCGCAAGAAAACCAGGGTCAGGCCGGTATCCAGAATATCTTCGACCAGGATCACGTTGCGGCCCCCGATCGGAGTATCCAGGTCCTTGATCAATCTTACCGCGCCGGTGGTCTTTACCCCCTTGTAGCTGGAGATGGCCACGAAGTCGAAGGTAGTCTCGACCGAGATGCTCCGCGCCAGGTCGGCGAGGAAGACCGCGGCTCCTTTCAGCACTCCTACCAACAAAATGGCCTCACCTGCGAAGTCGCGGCTTATCTGCGCGCCGATTTCCGTCACCCGGGCAGCGATCTCCTCGCGCCGGAACAACATTTGATGCTCAAGCTCTCTCATTGGCGCATTCTTCCATGAATCCCTGTGTGCGTGCACCCCGGCTATACTGTATATAACGACGCGCCCATGTATCCCTTCATTCACATCGGACACTTTTCCATTGGCACCTTTGGCCTCTGCCTGTGGTTGGCATCCGTCTGCGCCTGCTGGGCGCTCTACTGCAACTTTCGCCGTCACGGGGTCGATGCGGACGCCGTCGGGGTGGCGGCGTACACCACCGTGGGTGGCGTAGTTGGGGCCAAACTGTGGCATGTATTCGAAGACCCGACGTTGCTCTTCCACCAGCCGCTTCTAGTGCTCTTTGACCGGGCAGGCTTTGCCTGGTTCGGTGGGCTGTTGGCCGGGATTGCGGTGCTGGTATGGTCGGGGCGCCAGGCAAAAGTCGGAGGCCTAGGCATGCTGGATCTCGCTGCTCCGGCGGTCTCCGTGGGTTACGGAGTGGGCCGCATCGGCTGCCTGGTCTCCGGGGATGGCGATTACGGCATTCCGACTACTCTGCCCTGGGGCATGAGCTTTCCCCACGGACTTGTTCCCACCACGCAAAGGGTACATCCCACACCGATTTATGAACTCATTGTTGCCCTGCTGATTGCCGGCTACCTATGGCGGCGAGGGACCAAGTCCGCCGACGGTCGCACTCCGCCGCTAGGCCAGATTACCGGCGAATATTTAGTGCTCAGTGGGGTGGCTCGTTTCCTGGTGGAGTTCATCCGCATCAATCCGCGCATCTACTGGGGCATGACCAACGCGCAGGTCGCCAGCCTGGGTTCCGTCGCCGCCGGCATTTTGCTCATCGCATGGGCCCGGCGTCACAGCACCACGGCGAGTGCTACCGAGGTGATGCCGGTAGAAGCTGCATCCCGGCACTAACGGGCTGCACTAGCGGGTTAGAGTCTTGATTGGCCAGTTTGGGGTGTTCTCACCAGGGCTAAAGCCCGGTCATTGCAAGATGAAGCGTTCTCGCGGGTTTGAAAAACCGCTCCCCCGGACTGAAAGTCCGGGACTGGCACACTGGCTCAACCGAGAGGAGAACCATGGCTCAATCCGATCAGCTACGCGTACCCGAACCTGCCCGCACCGACGCCAAATCCTTCGAACTCCTGCGCGTGTGGATCGCCCACCAGGATCAGCACATCAGCCTGCGGGTAGGCGTGTGGAAAGAACCCGAAGCCTGGGGCATGATGCTGGCCGATCTGGCTCGCCACATCGCGGCTGCCTTCGAGCAAGCAGACAAGCGCGATCCGGAGGAGATGCTCACCCGCATCAAGGCCGGCTTCGAGGCGGAGATAGCATCGCCCACCGAGGAGGTTCACGGCGAGCTTGCCGGTTGAAACATTGAACGACCTGATCACCATCCGTGGCGCACGAACCCACAACCTGAAAAACATCGACTGCGATCTGACCCACGGCAAACTCACCGTGGTCTCTGGAGTTTCAGGCTCGGGCAAATCCTCGCTCGCTTTCGACACCATCTATGCCGAAGGTCAGCGCCGCTATGTCGAGTCTCTTTCCGCGTACGCCCGGCAGTTTCTGGAGCGCATCGAGAAACCGGACGTGGACCTGATCGACGGGCTGGCGCCGGCCATCGCGATCAAGCAGAAGAACACCACCCGCAATCCGCGGTCGACCGTGGCCACGGCGACCGAGATCTACGACTACCTGCGTCTACTCTTCGCCCGTTGCGGCACGGCGCATTGCATCGTTTGCGGCGGAGTTGTACGGCGCGACACGGTGGATGAGATCGCCACATCCATCCTGGCCCTGGGTGAGGGAACCCGGCTCTACGCCTTGTTTCCGGTCAAGCCACGCGTAGCCGTCGAAGCCGAAAAAAATCCAACCCCCAAGCGAACAAAAAAAGCAAAGACCGCGGTAAACCCAGCCCTCCCCAGCGACGCCTTCAAGGAGCGACTCACCGAGCTGCGCGCCCGCGGCTTCAATCGCCTCTACCAGAACGGCAAGATCGTGGAATTCTCCAACCCCGAGTCCCTCCTCGAGCTTGACTTTCAGCAGGCGGTTTTCGCTCTGGTCGATCGCCTGGTCGTCTCCCCCGACAACCGGGCCCGCATCGTGGATGCCGCCGAGATCGGCTTTCGCGAGTCAGGGGAAATTGAGTACGAAACCGTTTCCCGGGATGCGGAAGTGGAACCCAAGCGGATCCGCTTCTCCCAGGCCTTTGAATGCAAACTCTGCCACCGCATCTACCGCGAGCCCGAGCCCAGGCTGTTCTCGTTCAATAACCCGTATGGCGCCTGCCAGCGCTGCCAGGGCTTTGGCAACACCATCGACTTCGATCTCAACCTGATCATCCCCGATAAACAGAAAACGCTGAACGACGGCGCCATCGATCCCTGGACACGCCCCAAGTATCGCCCCTACCAGGCCGAGCTCAGGAAGGCCGCCATGCAGCATGGCATCCCGCTCGACACGCCCTGGAGGGAACTGACCGCGGCCCAGCAGGAGTTAGTGCTCGATGGTCACGGGTCTTTTCTCGGCGTCCATGGCTTCTTCGCCTTTTTGGAGCGCAAGAAATACAAGCTGCATGTGCGCGTGATGCTCAGCAAGTATCGCGGCTACGCCACGTGTCCAGACTGCAAAGGCACGCGCCTGCGTGCCGAAGCGCGTGCGGTCCGCATCAATGGCAGCAATATCTGCGAGGTCTCTGCGCTCACCATCCGCGAGGCCAAGTATTTCTTCGAGGGTCTTACCCTGACCCAGCAGCAGCAGGAAATCGCCGGCGGCATCCTGGTGGAGATACAACAACGGTTACATTTCCTCGACGCCGTCGGACTTGAATACATCACCCTCGACCGCCTCGCCTCCACGCTCTCGGGCGGCGAAGCGCAGCGCATCCAACTGGCCACTTCGCTGGGTTCGCGCCTGGTAGGTGCTCTCTACGTCCTAGACGAGCCCTCCATTGGCCTGCATAGCCGCGATACCGCCAAGCTGATCCGCATCCTGGAAGAATTGCGCGACCTGGGCAACACCATCCTGGTAGTGGAGCACGACCCGGACGTCATTCGCGCCGCCGACTGGCTGCTCGACCTTGGACCCGGCGCGGGAGAGCTGGGGGGCCGCGTCCTGGCCTCGGGCACAGTGGAGGAAGTGGAGAGAAATCCCGACTCCCTCACCGGCCGCTATCTGAGCGGCCACCTGACCATTCCCATTCCCACCCGGCGGCGCGAGCCCATGCGGGAGAGGCTGGTCCTGCGTGGAGCGCGCATTCACAATTTGAATGGACTCGACGTCGAAATTCCCATGGGCATGCTGGTCTGCATCACCGGGGTTTCCGGCTCCGGCAAATCCACCCTGGTGCACGACGTGCTCTACCCCGCGGTGGCCCATGCTTTGGGCAAGAATGAAGGTGGCGACCCTTCGCACCTCTACCGCGAACTCAAGGGAGCGGAACGGCTGAACGACATCGTTCTCGTCGACCAGGCGCCCATCGGGCGTACCCCGCGCTCCAATCCGGTTACCTACATCAAGGCCTTCGATGCCATCCGCGAGCTCTTTGCCGCGCAACCCGAGTCCCAGCGGCGGGGCTACACCGCCGGCCACTTTTCCTTCAACGTGCCCGGGGGACGATGCGACGTCTGCGAAGGCGACGGTACCGTTACCGTGGAGATGCAATTCCTGGCCGACGTCGAGCTGCCCTGCGAGGAGTGCAACGGAAGCCGCTACAAGGCCAGCGTGCTGGAGGTGAAGTACCGCGGCAAGAGCATCTACGAGGTGCTCAACCTGACCGTCAAGGAGGCCCTGCGCTTCTTTACCGGCCAAACGCGCATCCTGGAGAAGCTGGCCGTGCTCGACGAGGTAGGCCTGGGATATGTGCGCCTGGGCCAATCCGCGACCACGCTCTCCGGTGGGGAAGCGCAGCGGGTCAAACTGGCGGCCCATCTTTCCCTGGGGCGCACCGCCGCCGGACGAGCCGGCAACGGGACCGCCAAGAAGGCCGGCAGCCGGGTGCTCTACATCCTGGACGAACCGACCACTGGCCTGCACTTCGACGACGTGAGTAAGCTGTTGACCGCCTTCAAGCGCCTGATCGATGCCGGCGGCTCGCTGGTGGTCATCGAGCACAACCTGGACGTGATCAAGTCGGCTGACTGGGTGATCGACCTGGGCCCTGAGGCGGGTGCCGGTGGAGGCCAGGTGGTGGCGGCGGGAACCCCCGAGCAAGTGGCGCAGACCCCGGGCTCCCACACCGGCTATTGGTTAGGACTTGCGCTGGCGGCGCAAGAGGTGCGAGCCGCGTTATGAGGCTAGAGAAGTATGTCTGCTTCCTGGCGCTGGCCGGGATGCTGGCCGCAGGGAACAGCCAGGCGCAAAACCAGCTCCCTCCAGGAACCCAGGATCCCGACAGCGCGCCAACTGCTGGCAAGGGAGCCACCGGCAACAAGCCTGACCGCGAGGCGGCTGAAGCTAAACCTGGGCGCGAAGCCGCTGAGACGAAGATCGACCAGCACGATTTCGAAGCAGCCCGCCCCCTCTTGCAGAAGTATCTGAGCCAGAACCCGGGCGATGCCCGCGCCCTCTTCGACCTTGGCTATGTGGAAGACGCCGGCGGCCACGATGAGGCTGCTGCCGCCGACTACCGCAAGGCCATCGCCGCGGATCCAAACCAATTCGAGGCCCATCTGGCGCTAGGGCTGTTGCTCGCCCACCAAGCCAAGTTTGATCAGGCCCGGGAGCAACTCGAGCAAGCCACGCGCCTGTCTCCGCAGCCGCCCAACGCCGCCGCCGAGGCAGAAGCCTACCGATCGCTGGCCGAGCTTGACCGCAGCAGCGATCCACCGACAGCCCGCAATGCCCTGGTGGCTGCCCTCAAGCTCAGCCCTGAGACGCCCAACGACCTCCTGCTGACCGCCCAGATCGCCGAGGCCAATGACGACCTGGAGTTGGCGCAGACAGCTTACCAACGGCTGCTGGCAAGCCATCCGGCGCCGTCAGCCAGCCTACAGTCGGCGGCCAACGCCGGCTTGGCCCAGTTGCTGCTCAAGCAAAAGAAGTACAGCGACGCCGAACCATTGCTCAAGAGCGCGTTGGAGCGAGATCCCCGTGATGCGGGGCTAAACGCTCAACTGGCGACCGCACTGCTGGCCCAGGGGAAAGATGATGAGGCCTTGCCGGTGCTCGAGACTTTGCGCCAGTTGGAGCCGGGAAATGCCTCCGTCGACCAGATGCTGGCCGATGCCTATTCCCAGGCCGGTCATCCCGAAAAGGCCGATCCTATCTATGCCAGGATGGCAAAGGCTCAACCTGAAAATGAAGACATTCTCGCTAGCCAGGGCGAAAACCTGCTCCGCGAAAGGCAATATCCCCAGGCGCAGACCGTTTTGGAACGGGCAGTCCAGCTCAAACCCGACGACGGAGACGCCTGGAGCGGCCTGGCCTTCGCTGCTTCGGAAGATAAGCAGTATTCAATAGCGCTGCACGCTCTTACCATGCGAGCAAAATATCTGCAGGAGACTCCAGCTACCTACTTCCTTTGGGCAACCTCGTACGATAATCTACACTTGTCGAAACAAGCGCAGGAGTACTATCATAAATTCCTCGCCGCTGCCGACGGCAAATTCCCCGACCAGGAATGGCAAGCCAAGCATCGACTCGTTGCTCTTGGTGGAACTCATTAACGAAATACGTACCGTAAGCCCTCCGAGAGGTGCCTTATGCGGTTCGTGGTCACGACCCTCGCCGTCTCCGCCCTAGCTTTCAACCTTTCCTGTCTCTGCGCCTACGCCGTGGATGAAAGAATTGTCGATCCGCAGGCCATGGCCGCACTCATGGCCAAGGCCGATCAGGCCCAACCCAAAGAACAATGCTTCCTCTATGCCGAGCTGGTGCACCAGATGACCGAACTCGCCGGCCAGCAGCTGAATGCCGGTGATGTGCGAGCTTCGGAGACACTGCACCTGATCCAGAAGTATGCCCAAAAGATCCACATGGGCGTCGCTGAGGACGGCAAAAAGATGAAGAATGCCGAGCAGCTAATGAGGCATACGGAGTTCCGGCTGAACGATATTCTCAATGCCGCCTCCTATGATGACCGGCAGGTCCTGCAGTCGACCTTGAAGCAGTTGGAGCAGGTGCAAACCGAGTTGATGATGCAGGTCTTCAAGAAATAAAATACCCGTCTGTTCCCTTGTCATGAAAAGAACCGTGGCCATCACGGGCGTCTGGATGGTTCTGGCCATTTCGCCCCTCTTCGCCCAGTCTAAAAAAGACCCTTTAACCGAGCAGCAGATTGAAGACGTGCGTGAGGCTGGAGATCAGCCCGTACAGCGCATCAAGCTCTTCGTCGGATACGTCGAGGAGCGTGCCAACGGGATCCATAGCCTCACTACGGAGGTCGGCGCGCAGAACAGGGCAGCGCGTATGCACACCTTGTTGGACGAGTTTACGCGCCTCTCCGATGACCTTGAGGACAATATGGACAACTTCAACGATGAGCACGAGGATCTGCGCAAGGTGCTCAAAGAGGTCGTCGACAAGAGTAGCCAATGGGGTACTGTGCTCAACCAGCCCCCGCCCAGCAGCCAATACGACTTTGTGCGCAAGTCGGCGCTGGAGGCCAACCAGAGCGTGCATGACGCGGCCGTTCAGATGATCGCTGACGAAGAGAAATATCTCGCCGAAAAGAAGAAGGAAGAAAAGGCAGCAGAGAAGGCAGCCGAGAAGTCAGAAACCAGGTAACGGTGCTGGTTTCGCTTCCGCGCAACTCTGTTTGCCTCTGGGGAAAGTCCTGCTACGCTGAAAGCGGTGAATCCCGAATTGCAGTTGCTATTTGCAGAAGAGTACCGTGCCCTCCGGCCACGGGCTCCCATTCCTTCTCTTGAGGTTCGTTTCCGCCGCTTCACCAGTCTCAACACCACCATCCGCTTGCGCGAGGGACGAGTGCATGTGCACTTATCCGATCTGCTGGAGGGCGCGCCCGAAAGCGTTTTGCGAGCCATCGCCCATATCCTCTTGGCCAAGCTTTACCGCAAGCCGCTGAATGCGGTGCAAACCAGTCGCTACCGCAGGTTTGCCTCCAGTGAGGCGGTAATCCGCCAGACGGAGTTGATCCGCCAATCACGCGGCCGTAAGAAAATGCTTGGCCCGCAGGGCCAGCACTACGACCTCGACGAGATTTTTGAGAGCCTCAACCGCAGGTTCTTCCACGGGTTATTGGGTCGGCCGTTACTCACCTGGAGTGGGCACGTGGCCAAGCGCAGCCTGGGTCATTATGATCCCGCGCACAACACGATTGTTGTCAGCCGTGTCTTCGACCGCAAGAACACCCCGCGTTACGCCGTGGAATATTTGCTATACCACGAGATGTTGCACTTGAAGCATCCGGTAAAAGTCCGCGGAGGCCGTCGCTGCGTCCATCCCCGCGAATTCCAAATGGAAGAGCGCCTCTTCCCTGAATGGCACCAAGCCAAGGAATACCTGAAGACCATCTGAACAAAGCGCTAAACCTGCGGTTTCTTTTTTTCGAATTAATAACCAATACAGTTACGAATCAACCCGCTCTTTATTACCGAACAGCGCATCCAGCAGCAACAAAATCCCACCAGTCACAATCGCCGAATCCGCAACATTAAAATCCGGCCAGTGATAATGCACAATGTGCACTTCAAGAAAATCAATGACCGACCCGAACCGCAGCCGGTCATAAGCATTCCCCAGAGCGCCTCCCAGGATAAGCGCCAGCGCTACCGAAGTAGCAGTAACCGTGCGCCCAAGCTTCAGCAAAGCGACCAGCACCGCTACCGCCGCCAACACAGAAAAAATAAGCAGCATCCACCGCACGCGCCCGGGCGAACCTGAATCGTTGAAGAGACTAAATGCAGCCCCCGGGTTCTCCACATGACTAATGGCGAAGACATGAGCAATCACCACAACATGACTGCCCAACTCGATCCGAGTGGATGCCAGCCATTTCGTAATTCGATCCGCGGCGATGACGATAACCGAAAGCAGCAGGAGCCAGCCCCTGGAATCCTTCTTGATCCTAGTCATGCCGGCCATGCGTGCTTTCTTCTGCTGGAACACCCATCTCATCGAGTGCAGCGGAGCATCGTTCGCAGACCGTAGGCCACCGCAAATCCTCACCCACGTGTACGGAGTAGTTCCAGCATCGATCGCACTTAGTGCCATCGGCCAGTAACGTAGTCGCGATGATCTGCTGCGCCGGCCCGGTTAGCACTTCCACCTGCGAGACGTTCAGCAGTTCCTTCAAGCTTCCCCGGTAGCGCTCCATCAGAGCCTCCATCGTCTGCGGAACCTCCAGCACCAACCGGGCATCCAGCGCCTTGCCAATCTGCTTGGCCTTGCGCGCCTCTTCCAGGCTCTTCAGGGCTTCATCGCGGATCAGCAGCAAATTCGCCCAGTCGTTCATGAATTCCGCATCGACGCTGGCTGCAAGACTAGCCGGCTCAGGGAAGAGCTCCAGGTGCACGCTGGGCAGGCGATTGCTAACCTCGGGCATGTATTGCCACACCTCGTCTGCGGTAAAGCTAAGTAGCGGAGCCACCAGGCGCACCAGCGCTTCAGCAATCATCCACAAGACAGTTTGCGCCGACCGGCGCGCAGGATTTTGCGGCGCAAAGGTATAAATCCTGTCTTTGACCGCATCAATGTAGAGCTGGCTCAGATCGGCCACGGCGAATTCATTAAGCGCGTGGTAGATACGATGAAACTCAAAACTTTCATACCACCGCAGCACCTTTTCCGTGAGTTCGCGAGTGCGCGCCAGCATGTACCGGTCGAGAGGCGGCATTTGCTCCCACGGCACCGCATCCCGCTCCGGCTGGAAGCCGTTCAGGTTGCTCAACAGGTAACGAAAGGTGTTGCGCAGCTTACGATAATTGTCCGCAACCCGCTGCATCAGGTTTTCGCTGGCCGCTACATCTTCCCGGAAATCGACCGAAGCCACCCACAGGCGGACAATCTCACCCCCCAGACGGTGTGCGACGTCGATGGGATCGACCCCATTGCCCAGGCTCTTGGACATAGCGCGGCCCTGCTCATCCAGCACCCACCCGCAGGTGGCGGCCATGCGATAAGGCGCCGCCCCGCGAGTGCCGGTGGCGCACAGCAGCGAAGACTGGAACCAGCCCCGATGCTGGTCGCCCCCCTCGATATAAAGGTCCGCAGGAAAGGGAAGATCCTTTTCTACATCCAGAACCGCTGCCTGGCTGGCGCCACTCTCGAACCACACGTCGAGGATGTCCATCTCCTTCTTGAACTCACCAGCGCCGCACGACAAACAAGTAGTACCCGGAGGCAGAATCTCCGCTTCGTCGCGCACATACCACGCATCCGCCCCTTCCGCCGCAAACAGCTCCACGATGCGCCGGTTCACCGCCTTATCATTCAGCGGCTTATGGCACTTGAGGCACAGAAAGACCGCGATGGGCACGCCCCACATGCGCTGCCGCGAGATGCACCAGTCGGGACGGGAGGAGACCATGTTGGATATGCGCTCCTGCCCCCACTGGGGATCCCATTTCACCCGTTCGATCTCCTCCAGCGCACGCTCGCGGAAGGTGGTCATCGAGCCATCCCCCCGCACCATCGGCGTTTCCATGCTGATGAACCACTGCTCCGTGGCCCGGAAGATCACCGGCCGGTGGCAGCGCCAGCAGTGCGGGTACGAGTGATAGACATCTTGCCGCCCCATCAGGGCATGGCGTTCCATCAGCAGGTTGATGATGGGCTCGTTCGCCTTGAAGACATAAAGCCCCTCATACTCCGGCAGCCCCTGGCGCAGGTGCCCGCCGTCGTCCACGTCGCTCGTCTGCCTCAATCCGTAGCGCGCCCCGGTGGCGAAGTCGTCCACGCCGTGCGCTGGCGCGGTATGGACCGCGCCTGTTCCCTGGTCGGTAGTGACATAAGTAGCCAAAACCCCCAGAATCGTGCGCTCCAGGAACGGGTGGGCGAAGGTAACCCGCTCCATCCGCGAACCGGGAAAGCGGGCGATCTCCTGGGCGCTCTCCAGCCCGCAGGCCGCCCGGGTCGCGGCTGCCAGGGCCTCGGCGACGATGTAGACCTCCCCGTCCTGTTCCAGCGCTACGTACTCAAAATCGGGATGAAACGCCACCGCCAGTGAGGCGGGCAGCGTCCACGGGGTCGTGGTCCAGATGATGGTCGAGACCCGTTTTCCGCCCAGCCGGGGATCGATCGCCTCCGCAGGGCTGGTCAGCCGATAGCGCACATACACGCTGGGGCTGGTGTGCATCTCGTATTCAATTTCCGCCTCGGCCAGCGCCGTGCGGTCGTGCATGCACCACAGAACCGGCTTCAAGCCCTTGTAAACAAAACCAGTTTCGAGGAAACGAAACAGGGTTTCGATGATTTTGGACTCGTACTCCGGCGTCATAGTGGAGTAGGGCCGGCTCCAGCGGCCCAGAACGCCCAGCCGCTGGAACTGCTCTCGCTGCAGGTCGAGATACTTCTGGGCGTACTCGCGGCAGGCGCGCCGCACCGCGATAGCCGGCATCTCCAGCTTCTTGCGGCCCAGTTTTTCGTCGACTTTGATCTCGATCGGCAGGCCATGGCAGTCCCAGCCGGGGACGTAGGGGGCATTGAAGCCGGCCATCGTCTTTGATTTCACGACAAAATCTTTAAGGCACTTATTCAGCGCGTGCCCCATGTGAAGCGGCCCATTGGCGTAGGGGGGGCCGTCGTGCAATACGTAGCTGGGGGCATCCTGGCGCGCCGCCCGAATTTGCTCGTAAAGCCCTTCCTGCTCCCAGGCGGCCAGCCGTTTAGGCTCGCTTTGGGGCAGATTTGCCTTCATGGGGAACTTAGTTTCGGGTAGATTGAGAGTCGCCTTGAGTTCGGGCGGAGCCGGCATTGTTTCTCCAGTCGAAAATGTGCAAAACCTTATTGTATCTTTGGTGCGTCAAAGAGATGCCGTCAGGGTAAATGTCTGGTTGTCGTAAAAGTTGACGAGCAGCTTACTTCAAGCGGGAAAAAGGTGTCTAATACCTTTTAATGGATCTGGACCAGATACGGGCTCCGTATTTCTGGAGAGAGACAAGCCGGACGAGGGTCGTCCATTTTGAGGAGACAGGCGGAGAGAGGCTTACACGCCCTCTTTTCTCATACGTTCTATGGCCAATCAGGTTTTAGTACCTCCGGAGCTGGATAAGCAGGATCAGCCAAGAGAACCGAAGTTGCTTGCTGAGATCATCGATGAGCCGGCGTGGAAAACCATCGCCGACAATATCTATGACCTCCTTTATCCCCGCAAGCTTCCGCCTCTTGTCCTGACGTCAAAGCCGATTGCGGTCGTCGACCCGATGAAGGAGAATCGGGGTCGCGCCGCCTCCATTATCTCGGTTGCCACCCACGTGGTCATCATCGCCCTGATCCTATGGGCGTTCATGGCGGTCAAGAAAGCAGTGACTAAGAAGAACCAGCTGCTCACCAACATTGATGTGCCCCAATACATGCCCATTGCCCCCAAGGGACCGCAGATGGGTGGTGGCGGTGGCGGTGGTTCGCACGACATTTTGCAATCGCCGAAGGGGCGTTTGCCCAAGTTCGAAGATCAGCCGATTGTCCCCCCGATGGTGATCAAGAACGACCATCCCAAGCTGACGGCCGACCCGGCAATCATGATGCCCAAGGACATCCAACTTCCCAACAACAACCTGCCTAACCTGGGCGACCCGCGGACCAGTGTGGTTGGTCCGGCATCCAACGGGAGCGGCAGCGGAGCAGGTATGGGTAGCGGTTCAGGTGGAGGCATTGGCTCGGGCAAAGGGAACGGCTATGGTCCGGGTGAAGGCGGCGGTTACGGCGGCGGTCTTTACCACGTCGGTGGTGGTGTTTCCGCCCCCCAACTGATTTTCTCGCCCGACCCAGAGTTTTCCGACGAGGCCCGCCGCGCCAAGTATCAGGGCGTCTGTGTTGTCTCTTTGGTTGTGGACGCGCAAGGCAACCCGCAGCGCGTAGCAGTAGTGCGCCACCTGGGCATGGGGCTGGATGAAAAAGCAGTAGAAGCGGTAAAGCAATACAAATTCAAGCCCGCGACGCTCCAGGGCAAACCAGTGCCAGTGGAAGTAAACATCGAAGTAAACTTCCGCATTTACTAGCAGGAAAGAGAAACAGCAGGTCCCGACCGGAGCGAAGCGTAGTGGAGGGACCTGCTGTTTCTCTCCATAAGCGATAAAGGTTGGGTGCCCCATTGCCCCGATTTCCTGCGGAGTTTGTGGCGTTGATACACTCCATGCGCCTTTCCTCAATGAAAGGCGCACACGCGAACCTCTCTAGCGCAGCGCGGCAGGAAATCGGGGTCAAGCCGCGTTTTGCCTGCCCCGGCGTGCCGTGGGGCTTGGGTGGGATTAGCTGTCTCGGTGCCTGCAACCCTTTCAGCCGTTAGCCAATTCCACATGGATGCGACGCCCCACCCTTGTCATCCCGAGGAGCGACTTGCCTGTGGCAAGTTAAGGGAGAATGACACTGCAAAATCGCCATGGCTGCGAGGCCCGGAGGGCCGGTCGGCAAACGTCAGCCCAGCCCGGAAGGGCTGGGACTCAATTCCGAGTATGATGTGAGCGCCGTAGGCGCGGCACTAAACATGGGCCCGCTCCCGCCTCTACTCAGCAGAAAACAACCCCGCCGGTATCTCCTGGTCACTCGAAAGCATGGCCTTCCAAGGATCCTTCCGCAGCCGCTCCTCCCACTCACCAAACTCAGCAATCAGGAACTTAGGCCCCTTCGACCCGTTAAGTTCACTCCATTCCAAAGGCAGCGCCGCAGCCATCCCAAGTCGAGCCCGGCTGGAATAGGGAGCAACCGCCGTCGCCTCCCGCTCATTACGCAGGTAGTCGATAAAAATCTTGTTCTTGCGCGCTGCCTTGGTCATTTTGCTGATGTACAGCTTGCCATTGTCCTGTTCCATCTGCAGCGTAAAGGCATGGGTAAAAGCTTTTATCCGCTCCCACTCCAACGTGGGGCGAATCGGAGCCACCACATGCAGCCCTTTGCCGCCGGTTGTTTTAACGAAGCTCTGCAGCCCTAATTTCTTAAGCCGTTCCCGCACCTCCAACGCACCCTCACAAAGCGTCGGCCACGATACCGCCTCGTCCGGATCGAGATCGAAAATAATCCGGTCGGGGTGTTCGAGGTCGACATTCGTCGATCCCCATGGATGTACCTCGAGCACATTCATCTGTGCCAGCCCAGCCAGGCCTTCCGCGCTATGCACGGTAACGTAGGTCTCGGTAGCGTCGCCTTTGGCCTTCGGAATCTCAACCCCATCGATTCCACGCGGCATTCCCGCTCCGAGCTGCTTCTGGTAGAAGCATTTCTGTCCCGCCCCATTGGGGCAGCGCACCAGAGAAAGCGGCCTGCCGGTGACGTGGGGGACCATCCGTGGCGCGACCGCCAGGTAGTAATCGATCAAAGCCTGCTTGGTCACCCCCGTCTCCGGATCGACAATCTTATCGGGATGCGTTACCCGAAACCCAAGCTTGGTGGGGGTGGCTTTAGTCACCGGCTCGGGCGCCGGCTCTCGTTCCCGTTTCTGCGGTAAAGCGGTAGCAAGACTAGGATCCGGAACCTCGCGCCGCACATCCGCCGCCTTCTTGTCCTCCCGCAGTCCCTTGAAGCTAGCCTGCCGCACCAGCTTATCCGCAGTCCAGGTGCTGAACTGCACCTCCGCCACCAATTCAGGCCGTATCCAAATCGCGCCCTTGGCCGCCGCCGCCGGCACATCGACAAAGGGTATTTTGCTTTGCCGCATGGCCTCCAGCTGCTGGCGCAGTTTGCGCCCGCTCACCTGGGTGAAACCAGTACCCGTCCGCCCCGCATAGATCAACTTCTTCCCCTCGTAGTAACCCAGCACCAGGGCGCCGATCCCCTCAGTTCCATTCGCAGGCTTGGTAAAGCCCCCAATCACGAACTCCTGCCGGCGAATGCACTTGATCTTGATCCACGACTTGCTGCGTCCGGAGGTATACGCGCTATCGGAGCGTTTGGAGACGATACCCTCCGCGCCCAGCCTGCAAGCCTCGTCAAAAATCGGCTTGCCCTCGGTCTCGATATGCTGGCCGTAACGAATGACCTCGTGTTCCGCAAGGGTATCGAGCATCCGCTCCAGGATCTGCTTGCGCTCGCCAAGCGGCTCATGGCGAAGATTGTGCCCATTGAGGTGCAGCAGATCGAAGACGAAGTAGGTCAGAGGATGGGACGCGCCCTCATCGAAGGCCGCCTGCAATTTGGCGAAGCTGCTTTGCCCCTCAGCGTCCAGTACCACCACCTCTCCATCGAGCACCGCGCCCTCCACTTTTAGCCGGCCTAACTCGCGCACAATCAGGGGCATGCGAGATGTCCATTCGAGCCCACTGCGGGTGAAGAGCTTAACCTTGCCGCTTTTGTCAATGTGCGCCTGAATCCGGTAGCCATCCAGCTTCAGCTCATGGACCCAGTGCGCTCCCACCGGCGGCGCGGGGGCTTCAGACGCCAACTGGGGAGCAATAAACGCCGGCAGGGCCTCCTTCTTGCCCGGAAGCTCCGCCGGCGCAAAGGCGACAGCTGTTTCTTTCTTCGTGCTGGAAGTCTCCGGCCGATTCGATTGCCATACGTGATCCCCGTCCCGGGCAATGGCCTCCATGTCGCGGTTGGTGAGCACGCTGTTAGGTTCCTTCTCCACGATCGGCTCGTCCTGAGCGGTCTGTTCATACTCGTCATGTTCTTTAATCAGCAGCCAATTCGGTTTGGCCTCGTTGGCCGCCTTTCCGCCCATCCGGACAAGCACCCATTTGCCCTGCAATTTCTTGCCATGAAGAATGAACTTGAGATTACCTTTGGCCAGGGATTCGTCTGCATTGCCCAGCGGTTCCCAGGTACCCTCATCCCACAGCATCACCGTGCCGCCGCCATACTGGCCCTTGGGAATGGTGCCCTCGAAGCCCCCGTATTCCATGGGATGATCTTCCACCTGCACCGCCAGGCGCTTATCTCCGGGCACGTAGCTTGGCCCTTTGGTCACCGCCCAGCTTTTGAGCACCCCATCCAATCCCAGGCGAAAGTCGTAATGCAGGCGCGTGGCCGCATGCTTCTGGATGACGAACGGCAGAGCCCCTGTTTTGGCGATTGCGGCGGCATGCTCTTTGCCGCTTGGTTCAGCTGTTTTGCTGAAGTCGCGCATCTCGCGATAGCGCTCCAGTTGCTCATCGACCAGGTTGGAGGACGTTGGGGGCGCTTTTTTTTCTTGCTAGCCATGCTTGAATACGTCTCCTACAGCACGAACTTTACGCTTTCCTGCGCGTAATCAGGAGCGCGGCAACATAGCTCAGTAGGATGAGGATCACGGTAAACAGGCTGTGTCGCAAATCGCCGATCACTGACCCAATCAGAAAAGCCGCCGAGGCTAAGAGAACGCACACCGTGGTCCACGGATAAAACCACGCCTTGTAGGGGCGGCGAAGCTCCGGCTCTTTTCTGCGCAGAACCAACAAGGAGGCGAAAACCGGCAGATAGATAGCCACGAAGAGTATGGAGGCAATGGCCACCAACGACTCGAAGGTGCCCGTGAGTATCAGGATGATGCCGGCGAACCAGCAAAGCAGGAGGGCCACAGTGGGAGTCCCTCCCTCATTCACGCTGGTCACGCTTTGCGGCAAGAGCCCGTCCCGAGCCATGGAGAAAAGAATGCGCGGCGTGAGCATCAGCAATGCGTTCACGGTACTGAGCACGCCAACCACGGAGATGAGGAGAATGAACTGCCTTCCGTAGCCGCCGAAGACCGACATTGCGGCATCCGCGGCCGGCAACCGCGAACCCACGAGATGGCCCATTCCTAATGTGTGGAGTAAAGCAGCATTCACCAGCACATAGATGGCGGTACAACTAAGCGCGGTGCCCATCATGGATCGAGGAAGGTTGCGCGACGGATCTTGATCTTCCTCCACGAAGTAAATAGGTGCGTACCAGCCGTCATAGGTAATGACTACGCCTTGCAGGGCCAGAACAAGTCCCAGAAAAAGGCTGTGTTTGGGGATGGAAAATCCCGTGACCACGGAAGCGTTGGAAGCAGCGTGGGAGAAGAAGCAGGCGATGACCAGTCCGATAAGTCCGAGAGCTTTAGCGGCGCTGGTAAATTCCTGTGCCCGGCTTCCCGGCCTTAGGCCGGTCCAATTCAGCAGTGTCAGCAAGGTCAAGCCGGTGACGCCTACCCATTGGGCGTGCCCGTCAAGACGGGGGAACAGTCCAGCGGCAAACTCTCCCAAAGCCACGGACAAGTAGGCCATCGCGACTGCTTCCGCCATCGCATTACAGCAGCCAACGACGAACCCGATTCGTTCTCCGAACGCCCGGCTGACATATGCGTAGAACCCACCCGAGTTGGGCAGCATGGTACCGAGTTCCGTTACTGAGCTGCAGCAGAGAAGTGCGTAGACTCCGCCCAGGATCCAAACCGTGAGCACCAGTGAGGCGCTGCCCAACTGGCCGGCGACTTCGCCAGGAGTGCGCAGAATGCCGGAACCGATCGTGGTCCCGACCCCGACCGCGATGCCGAAGCCTGCACCGAGTACGCGCAGCAACTGTCCCGAGCGGGGCCGTGCGTATTGTGTGTCGCTCTTGATACAAGCCCACCTTGGCGTTTTTGTATCTTAATTGCCAGCCGGGGAGAGCACAGGTTAAATCAACCGCAGTCCGGCTAACGAAAAAACTCATTTCTCGCTCACGTGACTCTCCTTCCGCTAACCTGTACCTTCTCCATAAGCCCCTGGAAACCCCTGGAATGACCATGAAGACCAAGGATATGTCCCGATCCGAAGCCCCGCACGCAGTCGACGATTCCTCCGTCGCTATACAGAGCCAAGTTACCGAAGCAATCGATTCACCCTGGGTCCGCGCGCAATTTCCCGCCCTCTCGCAAACCGTCCACGGACAACCCGCCGTTTTTCTCGATGGACCAGGTGGTACCCAAGTTCCGCAACGCGTCATCGACGCGATCTCCGATTACCTGCGCACCAGCAATGCCAACACAGATGGCGTCTTTGCCACCAGCCAGCGTAGCGATACCATGCTTGCCGCCGCCCGTGTCGCTATGGCTGATTTTCTTGCCTGCGATCCGGAGGAAATCATCTTCGGCGCGAATATGACCTCGTTGACCTTTGCCATCAGCCGGTCAATCGGCCGCGAACTGACTCCGGGAGACGAGATCGTAGTCACGCGCCTCGATCATGGCGCCAACTACTCCCCCTGGGTTGCTCTAGAGGAACGTGGCATTACCATTCGCGTGGCCGAAATAAACGACCACGACTGCACCCTCGACATGAATGATCTGGCGCGAAAGATTACCAGCCGCACCAAACTCGTAGCCGTGGGTTACGCCTCAAACGCTGTAGGAACAATCAACAACGTAAGAGAAGTGGTTCGTATGGCGCATCGCGTAGGAGCCATGGCCTACATCGATGCCGTGCACTACGCGCCCCACGGTCCCATTGATGTGCGTGCCATCGATTGCGACTTCCTGGTTTGTTCCTCATACAAGTTCTTCGGTCCCCACATGGGCATACTGTACGGCAAGCACCGCCATCTCACGACCCTGCAACCGTACCAGGTGGCAGCCAACACCCACGCGGTTCCCCTAAACTGGGAATGGGGCACGCTGAACCACGAGGGCATTGCCGGCATTACCGCTTGTGTCGACTACCTTGCCGATCTGGGACGGCACATCGATCCTTCCGCATCCGCGCGTCGAATCGCGTTGCTAACCGCCTGGAAGGCTATCCAGAAGCACGAGCAAACACTGGTCCAAACCCTCATTTCCGGGCTCTTGCAAATCCCTGGACTCAAGCTTTACGGCATCACCGATCCTGAGCGATTCGGCGAGCGATGCCCCACCGTAGCGGTGCGCATCGCAGGCCATACCCCGCTGCAGTTGGCAACAGAACTAGGACGTCGCGGCTTCTTCACCTGGGATGGCAACTACTACGCCCTAAATCTGACCGAGCATCTGGATGTAGAAAAAGACGGCGGCTTTCTGCGCATAGGCTTGGCGCATTACAACACAGCAGAGGAGGTGGATCGGTGTCTAGCAGCCTTGCGGGAGATAGCACAGTGATCAAGACAGAGACGGTTGAAAAACTAAAGATGCGCGAGGAATTCCGCACCGCGCGACTGGACCTGGCTGCCGTGTTACGCTGGTCCGCCCGACTTGGATATCAGCAGGGAATCTGCAACCATTACAGTTTTCTACTGCCAGGCCACGATGACCTGTTCCTGGTAAACCCTGAAGGCTTCTTCTGGTCGGAGATTACCGCCAGCTCCCTGCTGGTCTGCGACCTGGACGGCAACATTGTCGAAGGATCGGGCACCGTGGAGCGCACCGCCTTTTGCTTGCACGCACCCATCCACCGGCACAACAAAGCGGCCCGGGCGGCACTGCATACCCATAGTCCGTATGCCACGGCGCTTTGCCTGATTGAGGGCGGACAGCTGGAACCGGTGAACCTCGCCGGTTTTCAATTCTACGGAAAGATTGCCTACGATGAGAACCATCACGGCGGGGCTCTTTCTCCCGAAGAAGGCGACCGCGAAGTGCGCATACTTGGAGACAAGAATATTCTCATGATGCGCAATCACGGCCCCATGGTCGTGGGAGCAACCATCGCCAGCGCCTTTGATCGCCTCTACTACCTAGAGGAGGTGTGCAAGCGCCAGGTCCTGGCCATGTCGACGAATCGACCGTTGCAGCATGTACCTCTTGAAGTCATTCGCCAATTGGCGGAGGACGACGCATTATTCGAAGCCTACGCAGAAAAGCACATCACTGCGATCAAGCGAGTTCTCGACCGCGAAGAGCCGGAGTACGCAAGTTAAATGTCCAATATCTACCAAAGACTCGGAGTGCGACCCATCATCAATGCGTACGCCCCCATGACCCGCCTTGGCGGCGGTGTGATGGCCAAAGAAGTTGCCGACGCCATGCGGGAGGCGACCCAACACTGTGTCGACATCGCCGAGTTGCAGATAGGAGCGAGCAGGATCATCGCCCAAATTACAGGTGCAGAGGCGGGCTGTGTCACTTCTGGAGCCGCCGCCGCGCTGCTTATGGGTACCGCGGCGTGTGTCGCCGGCATGGACCCGGCGAAGATGAGCAGGCTGCCCGACACTCGGGGCATGAAGAACGAAGTTATCGCCATGCGCAGCCAGCGCAATTCCTACGATCACGCGGTCCGCGCCACCGGCGTAACCATGATCGAGGTCGGCTTCTGCGACGCATTCACTGACGTGGGCGTCCGTGACACAGAAATCTGGGAGATCCAGGCTGCCATTACCGAGCGAACCGCGGCCATCTATTACCTGGCCAAGCCCAATGCCTTGCTCACCCTTCCCGCCGTCACGGCCGTCGCCCACGCCGCTGGAATTCCCGTCCTGGTGGATGCGGCAGCCGAGCTGCCACCGGTGGAGAATTTGCGCCGCTTTACATCAGAAGGGGCTGACCTGGTCGCCTTTAGTGGTGGAAAGTCCATTGGCGGCCCACAGGGTTCCGGAATCTTGTGCGGTCGCCGCGACTTGATCAGCGCTGCCCTCTTGCAGCAGCTCGACTTTGACTATGACTACGACGAGTGGGATCCACCCGCCGGCCTGGTTGACAAGCGCAATCTCCCCGGCGTTCCTCGACACGGCATCGGCCGTTCCTGCAAGGTGGGCAAGGAGCAAATCGTAGGCCTGCTCACTGCTTTGCAGCTATTCGTCAGCGAAGGTAACATCGGCCGCCACGACCGTCTCTTGCTGATTGCTGAGCGAATCATTGAGGAACTGGCGGATGTTCCGTTCCTTGCCACACGCATCATTCTCGACCCCCTGCAATCCGGCATGCCCATGGTCGAAGTCACCTTCAACCAGAGAGCAGCTGGCCTCTCCACCACCGAACTCATGCGCCGGCTGCGCAAGGGCTCACCGGCGGTAGAAGTCAATCCCTGGCGCCCGGGCGAAGGCCTCCTGATCTTGTCGCCGGCCTGCCTCGCCGAGGGAGACCCACCCTTGATTGGCAAGCGCTTCAAGGAAATTCTGGCCGATCAGGCATCGAAGGCTTCCTCTCCATCCGTAACCTCCACGCGCACCTGAAGCTGCTTTCCCAGTGCTGCAACCGCCAGCTTGGCGATCTGGATATCTTGAACAGCGACTCCGGTAAGATCAGCAATCGTGATCTCTGACTCTGTTTGCCGTCCCAGGCTTGCGTCCTGGGCGATCTCGCCGATCTCGACCAGATCCGCCGCCGCAATCAAACCTTGCTTGACCGCGTACGAAGAGTCACCATACTCCGCGCACTGTTTGCGACTATCGACGGCGCGCACCGTTGCCTTGGCAAACAACTGTGGATCGAGCTCTTGCTTGCCACCTCCATCGCAGCCCACAGCAGTCACGTGCGTGCCCGGGCGTACGTCCGCGGCCCCCAACAGCCATTGGAGCGATGGAGTCGTGGTCACAATCAGGTTGCAATTTGCCGCCAGGTAGGCAATCGAGCCTGCAACCTCAACGTCGAAACCCTCGACATTGTAGAGCCGCGCCTTTTTGAGCGATCGCGCCCACACCATCGCCCGCCTTGTCGGGACCACGTGGCGTAAGTAATCGAGCTGCATCTTTGCCTGGACTCCCGCTCCCACGATGCCAATACAGGACACTGCCCGTGGAGCCAGCAGCTTGGCCGCAACCGCACCCGCCGCCGCAGTGCGCGCGTCCGTCAAAAAGCCTTTGTCATCCAGGATGGTGATCAATTGCCCGGTCTTGGCCGAGAAAACCAGGATGATTCCGTCGCCGGAAGGGATACCGAGCGCAGCGTTGCCATAAAACCCGGTTGCCACTTTGATGGTGAACGTTGAGCCTCCACGCACATAACCGTATTTGATGTGGCAATCTCCAGGCGGGTCATTGAACAATAGCTGCCCCACCGGCGGAACAACCACCTTACCCTGCGAGTAGGCGATGAATCCCTCTTCGATCGCTGGGATCAGTTTCTCTGGGCTGATGGCTTCTTCAAGTTGCCAGCGGTTGTAGATGTCAGTCATCGATTGGAACCTGCTGACGTCCAGAATATAGCTTTGCCGCCGTTAACTTCGCTGCTCAGGAAAGACTCACGTGAAACTCATCTTTCGCAAGTAAACCCCCTCGTATTCTGTGACGACCAAAGAACATTTGGGAAGGGGGAAGCTGTATGCGCACTCCTGGGAAGCACGTGTGTACTGGTAGCTGCGTCTTCTTCGCAATGCTTAGCTTCTGCGCGATAAGCTCTTCCGCCCAAACCTTTCGAGGAGGCATCAACGGCACCGTGACCGAGCAGAGTGGCGCGGTATTGCCTAACGTAACCGTGGTTGCCACCGCGATTGGGACGGGAGTGACACATCCTACCGTCGTCTCGAATGCCGGCGAGTTCCTGATTGAGGATCTACCTGTAGGGCTGTACACGGTGGTAGCCAGCAGCAATGGTTTTCAAACCGTTAAGATCGATAATGTTCCCGTTTCCGCAGGAACCATTTACACCCTGCCCATAAAGCTTTCTGTAGCCCAAACCACGTCAACCGTTGAAGTCACCGCAAGCCAGTTGGGGTTGGATACGACGACTGCTACCCTTACCACCACTCTTCCCACCCTGGCCGTGCAGGACGTTCCTTCGAACGGCCGCGACTATACGCAACTCGTCGCGCAGTCGCCCGGATATGCCGGGTATAACAGCCTCGGGGGCGGTGGATATGCTTCCGTCAACGGCACCCGTCCCACTTCGATCAACTGGCAGCTCGAAGGCACCGACAACAATGATATGTTCTGGAATCTCTCGGCTGCTAACCTCAGCGGCGCATCGGGCATTGCCACGACGCTTATTCCCGTGGAGGCGATCGACGAGTTCTCCTTTGTCGCCAGCTCAGGTCCGGAGATCGGGCGCAACGCAGGCGGCACGGTGAACCTGGTCATCAAGTCCGGCACCAATCAGTTCCACGGCTCAGGGTTTTACTACAACAGAAACGAATTCTTCGCTGCAAATACTCCTTTTGCGCCGGCCGGAACGAAAAAGTCCTATCTCCGCAACATCAATTCCGGAGCTTCGCTGGGCGGCCCAATCATCAAAGATAAGACCTTCTTCTTCGCTGCCTACGAGTACCAGGGCTTCGGAATTGCCAATGTCACCAGTGCCACAGAGCCCTCGGCAGCCTATCAGGCAGCGGCGGAAAGTGTGCTCTCGTTCTACGGCGTGCCCGTAAACCCGGTTTCCCTCAATCTCTTGCAAAACCTCTGGCCTGCGGATGCGCTTACCGGTCCGGCACAGCCGTCGAACTATTTCAACACCGCCATTGCGCGTGGTTTCAGCGATAACGGGATCATCAAGATAGATCAAAACATCAATGCGAAAAACAGTCTTTCCGCCAAGGGGTATTTCGGTTACGGGCATGCGGAGAGTCCTCTTCCCTCGACCCTTTCGCCTTACTGGAATTATGGTCCGCAGCGTAATCAGAACTATTCCGTGATCTACAACGCAACTCCCTCGCCGCGCCTGACCAATCAGGCGTCGTTCGGGATGAATATCATCTACCTGTTCTTCGAGGATAAAGACACTCACTTCAATCCGGTTGCGCTTGGCCTGAATACCGGGGTTACGAATCCGACATTATCCGGTTCTCCCAACATCAGCATTACCAACTTCGATCCCCTGGGGCCGTTTCCTCCCTATGGGCGTAGAGAATTCATACCTCAATGGAATGACGCGCTGATCTATGTAAAGGGGACGCACCAGATGCGCTTTGGTGGCGAATACCGCTGGCTTCGCTACAACGACTTAACCCAGAGAAGCGCCCGCGGCGCCTTCACCTTCAATGGATCCCAAGGACCGTGGTCCGCTTCGCCAAGCTCCGCGTGCGAGGCGCTGGCTACCCAGAATCAGGGCATGCCCACCCCGAATTCCGACCCCAACACTCTGGCGGTAGCGGACTTCATGGCCGGCTGTGTCAACAGTGCAAGTATTGCCCAGGGCGACCAGACCCGTCAGGTCTACGTAAATTCTTTCAGTATGTTTGCTCAGGATGCCTGGCAGGTAACCAGGAAGCTGAACTTCAACTATGGCTTGCGTTACGAATACTTTGGCCCTCCCCACAACACTGACAAAGATCTCACCGTCTTCAATCCAAACGGTCCCAATGGCTTGGCGATCGCCGGTTCAACGGTAGGCAACATTTATCAGCAATATTGGAAAGGCTTCAGCCCGCGTTTGGGCTTCGCCTACCAGCCCATAGAAAACGGGAAAACGGTGGTTCGGGGGGGAATCGGTTTCTATTTCGATAACCCGTACCTCATCCCGTTCTTCGATCTCAGGTTTACGGACAATGGGGGTGCGCCCGGCGTGCAGGACAATCCTACGGGTTCGCAGCCGGTCGCCTTTCCTTCTGTGAACAGCTTTATGATTGTCAACAATCAACCCATTTTCCCCACCCTGGATCAATCGATTGCAGGAGCGGGGGTGGTAAACGTATTTTCCGTCGACCCCAACTACCGGCCATCGGCGACGCTCAACTACAACCTCAACATTCAGCAAAGTCTCGGCCGTGCTGCCATCTTCCAGGTGGGCTACGTGGGTACGCAGGGCCGTCATCTCACCAATGTGATTGACATCAATCAAGCGGCCCAGGGAAGCGCCTTTCAAAATCCCACCTGCGCGCCGCAGTATGCCTCAGCGGGGCAGGGAAACCAACAATGTTCCCGGCCATATATTTCGCAAAGTTCCCCAATTATGCTGTGATCAACCAGGTGCAAAGCGGCGCAGATTCCAACTACAACTCACTGCAAGCCAGTCTTCGCATGACGTCCTGGCACGGACTCACATCGCAATTCAACTACACCTGGTCCCACAATCTGGACTTCGAGACCGGCCTGATCCCCTACATACCGCAGGACAGCACCAATCCCAAAGGGGAATACGGCAACAGCGACCTTGATACCCGCAACACCTTCATCGCCTACCTTATCTACGATGTTCCCGGCTCTGCCCATGGACCGCAGCAGTTGTCTCATGGCTGGCAATTAAACAGCGGATTGAACTTCCACGGTGGCCAGCCCTACACGGTTGTAGCCTCCACCAACACCAGTGGTAACGGAGAATTTGCCGATCGTGCGGACCCAGTACCCGGTGTGAACCCGTATACCGGCGTATCGCACAGCGTTTCGAACGGCCTGGTGCAGTGGTTTAATCCCGCGGCTTTTCAGGATCCCCCACAGGGTCAATACGGCACCGAGCGTCGCGGCCAGTACTTCAATCCCGGATTCTCGCAAGTCGACTTTTCCGTGCTGAAGAACACAAAGCTGACGGAGAGAATCACGCTTCAACTGCGGTTGAGATGTTTAACCTATTCAATCGCGTCAATCTGGCGCCCGTGGGCTTTCCAACCAACAGTGATACCAACGGCGCCATCTTTTCGACCATCGGCGCCTATTTTGCCGAGCAGGGAATCGGACCAGGAGAACCCTTCAACACCCAGCTAGCCGGAAAGATCATCTTCTGAGAGCATCGACAGGTTCCTGCCTCTTGTCCCCTCACCCGTCCTTTGTGAGGGAACTGGGTGCGGACAACTATCCACGAGATTCTATTAAGCTGTGCCAGCCCCGGACTTCAGAGCTTGCGGAAAAACGCTTTGTACGAAGGGCACGGGTTTAGCCGTGCCGTAACAAACCACGACCATGAGGGCTTTAGCCCCTGAGGTATGTCTTTTCAAGCTTGTGCCTGCGACGGAATCACTGTGAAAAGCCGTACCTCAGCGACCTCAGCGGCTAAAGCCGTCCCCGCGACAGTACATTTACGGCACGGCTGAAGCCGTGCCCTTCGTTGGGTAGACCTGGACTTTCATCGAACTGTGCCAGCCCCGGACTTCCTCGCCGCAGCGAGCATTAGTCCGGGGGAGCGGGTTTTCGAACCCGCGAGAATGCTGCGGTATATAAATCCGGGCTTTAGCCCTGGTGGCCCGGCCCTCTGCACCCACTACGCCGTCTTGCTGCGTTTGCTAGAAACCAATTTCAGCTTCCGTTTAGCTGCGGAAGGCGTTGTCTTTGCCCCTTGCTTAACTCCTTTCGGAGCCTCTTTCGCCGCCAAGCTCTGGCGCAGGGCAGACATCAGATCGACGACCTTGCCCCGGCCCTTCGCTGGCTTCTCCTTAGGTAACGGCTTATTGGCCAATTTCGCTTCCACCAACTCGCGCACCGCGGCCTCATAACTATCCGAGAACTTATCCAGCTCCAGTGGACGCGTATAAGTCTTGATCAGCTGTTTGGCCAACCCCAGCTGGGCGGCTTCGAGTTTTGCCGAAGGAATCTTGCCGAAGTACTCGCCGGCATCGCGCAGTTCCTCCGCGAAGCGAAGTACGTACAGCATCATACCGAGCTGTTTGCGGTCGGGTGGGGGTGCCAAAGCGACCAGGTGTTCCCGCCCGGCGAAGGCGATTTCGCCGATTCCAACCATCTCAGTATCGACCATCGCTTGGCGCACGATCGCGAAGGCCGTCGCCTGCGGGCCTTTCTTAGGCACCACGAAGTACGGCTTGACATAGAGCGAAGGCGGCACCTCGTTGACGGAAGAAAACTGGGTAATCTCCAGGCTATCTTTACCCGGAATACGAAGTCGCTTGAGGTCCTCCGGCTCGATGATCGCGTACTTGCCCTTTTCGTATTCGTACCCCTTCACGATCTCTGATTTCTCCACCGCATGCCGCTCTTCTTCGTCGTGGTCACGCCCTCTTCCGGCGACATGTAAATGCCCGGGCTTGTCGTCCTGTTCCTCCCCGTCGTCTACCACGTTTTGATAGTGGATTCGTTGCCCAGTCGCCCGGTCAATCTGGTGAAATTGGAAGCCGTGAGCAGAAGTCGTCGCGGGATAGATTTCTACCCCGAAACTGACCAGCGAGAGGGAGATTTGTCCGGACCAATAAGGGCGTGCCATGTCGTCCTTGGATGCGCGCCGGCGAAGCTGGGAACTTGGACTTTTCGCCCCGCTTTGGTAGTCTGTGGGGGTAACGCATGCGCGCGTAGCTCAGTTGGATAGAGCGTCTGGCTACGAACCAGAAGGTCGGGAGTTCGAATCTCTCCGCGCGCACCACGCGGAATCAACAACTTAACATTCCAAAAGCAGCGGAGCTGAGCCAGCTCTGTGCGCCTTACCACCGCAAAGGAATCGACTGTGAGATTATCCGTCCGCAGGCTTGTCTGGATGCAGCGGATAGCCGCCTTGGCCATTTGTCTTTTCTGGATCTCCTTCTGGGCAGACCACAGTCAGCTTCCGGCGAACGTCGTAGACTTCGAGTGGTGTTTTCTCCTCCCCGATATCTTGTGGATTTCGGGAGCCTTTTGGCTTGCCGGCAACTGGCTGCTTGCCCGCGACCCGCGCGCCGGAACTGCCACCGCCGTAGCCGGTGGTTCGATGGTCTATTTGGGCCTGCTTGATGCGGCCTGTAATTTCCGCCACGGTCAATACACCGATTCGTTTTCCCGCGGCGCCCTGAACGCCATGGTAAATCTTGCCTGCCTTCTATTTGGAGGCGCCAACATTTGGTATGCCCTGAAGCGAAGCAAATTTGAGGACGAAGGGTTGTGAGTTAAAGATGAAAGGCCTGTTCGGGTTCAGTTCTTGATGTTCACAAACCGGCCCCGGACTATTCGCGCTTTAACCCGGACCTGCGAGATTCCATTAGCCGTGCCAGCCCCGGACTTCCTCGCCGCAGCGAGCATTAGTCCGGGGGAGCGGGTTTTCAAACCCGCTGAAAATGCTCCGGTATACCAATTAGGGCTTTAGCCCTGGTGGCGGGGGCATTCACCTCACAATAATTGTGAAACCGCCGCTTCATCTCCTTCTCCAATCGCGCTCGCGATCGCGTTCTCCAGCATTTGACCGCTGATGGGCTTGGAAACATACCCATCCATCCCCGCGGCGATACATCGCTCACGATCTCCCTTCATGGCGTGCGCCGTCATGGCGATAATTGGCAAGTGAAACGACGTCGATTGCTCACTCTCGCGAATCTTTCCCACCGCCGTGAGTCCATCCATCTCTGGCATCTGCACATCCATCAACACCAAATCGAAGGGCTGCGTTGCCAGCAGCATGAGCGCGATTTGCCCATTGCCGGCGACCACTACAGAGTGCCCCATCTTCTCCGCCATGCGCGTGGCCACGATCTGGTTGACCCGGTTATCTTCCGCCAAAAGAATGCGTAGACCTTTCACCTGCACCGGCTGCTCGGCCTTGATTACAGGCGCGGTAGCAGAAGCGCCTGCGGTCTGGCCCAGTGCCGCCAATATAGCTGTCATCAATTCCCGTTTGCGCACCGGCTTGAAAAGATAAGCCTGAATTCCCAGCTGCCGGCAGCGCTCCACATCTCCTCGATGACTGGCTGAGCTGAGCATCATAACGGTGACTGCTGATAGTTCCGGGTTGGTCCGCATCTGTTCCACCAGCATGAACCCGTCCATCTCCGGCATGTTCATGTCGGTCACCACCAGCCGGTAGGAATCTCCGGCGCGGCATGCGGTAACCAACTCCGACAAAGCCTGTCTTCCGCCCTCGGCGCACGTGCTTTCTGCTCCCCACTGCTTCAATATCCCCTCGAGGATGCGGCGATTCGTGTGGTGGTCGTCGACCACCAGGACCCTCATGCCCTTCAAAGTCTGCAGGGGAACGCTGTATGGTGATTCAGGTTGCTTGTTGAGCACCTTCAACCGGGTGGTGAAATGAAATTGGGTGCCTTTTCCCGCCTCGCTATCGAGCCAGATTCTTCCCCCCATCATCGATGCCAGGTGCGCCGAAATGGATAGACCCAGGCCGGTCCCGCCATATTTGCGCGTAGTCGATGAGTCCGCCTGGGTGAAGGGAGAGAAGATCGACAGCTGCTTCTCCAGGGGAATGCCGATGCCGGTATCGGCCACGGTGAACTTTATCACCCGCCTGTCCTGCTCTTCGCTTTCCACCTCCGCTTTCAGCATCACCTCACCTTGCGATGTGAATTTTATGGCGTTACTCACCAGGTTGAGAATGATCTGCCGCAGTCGTCCGGGGTCTCCCTCGACCAGCTCCGGCACTTCGGGTGCAATGTCACAGAGAAGTTCCAAACCCTTTTCGTCTGCCCGCGTGGCAAAGGTCTTCAACGCTTCTTCTGCGCAGTCGCGCAGGTTGAAGTCAATGGCCTCCAATTCAATCTTTCCCGCCTCGATCTTGGAGTAGTCGAGAATGTCATTAATCACCGTGAGCAGGGAATCGGCAGACAACTTTGCTGTTTCCAGGCAATCTCGCTGTTCCGCCGTGAGCTCGGTGTCGAGCGCCAGGTCTGTCATGCCGATGACGCCGTTGAGCGGCGTCCGGATTTCGTGGCTCATGTTGGCCAGGAATTCACTCTTGGCCTGGTTGGCCACTTCCGCAGCGTCCTTGGCCAGGCGCATCTGCTCCTCCGCCCGTATACGCACGGCCACCTCTCTTTGCAGATCTGCCGTTCGTTGTTCAACCCGCTGTTCCAGTCCATCCTTCGCGTTCTGCAGGGCCTGGTCCCGCTGTTCGATGCGCTCCAGCATCTGGTTGAACGAGCGCACCAGCATCCCGCTTTCATCGTTCCCTTGGGCAATCGCCCGCAGCGAATAATTCTCTTCCGCCGTTACCCGCCCGGCGATCCGGGCAAGTTGCGCAATCGGGTCACTTACCAGCCGCAGCAGGCGCAAGGAGATCAGGTAAGTGGCAAGCGTGGAAATGAAAAGAACCAGGCTGGCAATCTTGGCGTATTCCCACAGCCGGGCGCTGGTCCCGCTAAGGTCCGACACGATGGCGATGGAGCCCGTCTTTTCTGTCTCCATCCGAACGCTGCGGAACAGGATGATGGAGCTTCGCTCGAAGTAAGCTCCGTCGTCGCGCAGCGCGGGCATGGTGAATCCTTTCCCCACTCCCGCCCGGCGATACTCGGCAAAAATATTTCCCTTGATGTCGTATAGACAGGCGCCTGACACATCGTGATCTGCCCGCAGCGCGGCCAGCATCTCCCGCGCGGTCTTGGCATCGTTAAAGGCCAGAGACGCGGCCGTATTGGCTCCAAGCGTATCTGCCAGCGCGCGCAGCTCATTGTCGGTATTGGCGCGAAAATTCTGCCGCTCGTAAACCGCAAATCCCATACAAGCCAGCAGCACCGCCAGCACACTGGAAGTCAGAATCAGCAAAGCAAGTTTGCGCCGAATTGGCAGGTCTCTGAACTTCATGCGCTTACGTCTACCGGCTTTCTCCAATGACGGTCTGGGCCAGGATCAACAAGCGTGACCCGATCTTGAGTTTTGCGGCTGCAGCTGCATCCAGATTGATCCCGAAACGAACATTGTTATCTTCCAGCACAAAGCAGATCATTCCCCCGGCGCCGAGAAAGCCGGGGCTTTCCCCCACGGTGAGAATGGGAGCATTGTGTAGGGTCGCCAGCACCATGGGAATGCGCTTGCTTTCCGCCTTGCCCAGAAAAAGTACCTGGCAAGCCTGCACATCGTCCGCCTGCTTCAGGTGACGAATGCGAAGAATCCGATCGCCGACCACCTTGCCCGCCACCGTGCTTTCCAGCGCGCCCTGGAAGGGGTCCTGTCCGAGAGTGCATAGAAACAGAGAATTCGCTGAATCCGTCCCCGTTTCCGGTGGCCAATCCACCAGTTGCGCGAAATGGAAGATAAAGGCTGCCTTGACGCGGTATTCCTCGTCCGTCGACTGCGCCCCGCTTCTTTCCCGGCTGCACGCAAACAAAAGGCAGAGCAGGATCGTGACCACGGCGGTGTAGCACGGGGCCCTGGTGTTCGCCGGCGCCGGCCGGGTGGGATTCTCGCCATCACACCAGGGCGTCATTCAGAACCGCCACGTGATCCTGGCATAGGCGCTGCGCCGAATCAGGCTCGGCTGCACCGTCAAGTCGGGACCCGCAAACTCCTGGTGAAGGTTTCTGACTATGTTCTGCCCCACCAGACCCACGGATAGCCTCTCCGACGCCTGCCACGCAAGGTTGCTATCCAGGCGCGTGTAAGAAGGGATTGCCTCTGCCGGCAAACGACCGACGAAATAGGCCGACGTGGTCCACTGCCAATGCCATGGAAGGTTCACATTCGAACGCAATTGAGCTTGCTGGTTGGGGTTGTTTCCCTCGGTTTCGGGGGCAGTGGTCACATCCATGCCGCCCGCTTGCGGGCGGAGGTGCATGGTGAGGAATGTGTAACCCGGGCTAAGCGTCCATCGGCTGGTCAATTTGATGTTGGCGAAGATCTCGATGCCGTGAGTCTCTCCATGGATCAGGTTGGCGAAATATTCTGGGACCAGCAAATGCACCGGTAGAGGATCCAACTCGATGCTAGGGGCTCCCGGTTCATGCGATTCAAGATCGTGGTACTGGTTAAAGAACGCTGCCGCATCGAAGGAGAGTCTATCCGATAGCTGCTTGCGAAAACCCGCCTCGCTGGCGAGCAGGCGTTCATTCAACTGGTTAGGGTTGCCGAAGACGCTGACCAGAATGGGAAGATTGTCCGGCCCCGGAAGCGCGGCAAGGTTGTAGCGAATGGCGGTTTCGACCCGCGACGGCGTGCGTTGCGCTCCGGAAATCGCTGCCCAAAATGTGTCCCGATCATCGGGGGTCCAGGTGAGGCGAGCCGACGGTTGCAGGTTAAATCCGTTGTAGTACTCATGCTCCAGTTTTGCTCCCAGGCTGAGGTAAAGACGATGGGGCCGGACAGTGATCTCGTCTTGCACAAAGGAGCTGAAGATCTGTGTGTTCAGGGCCTGCGGTTGGAAAGAGACGCGAAAGTCGTCTGCCGTCTGGTCGGAGTTCAAGCGGTAGCCCAATCCCCACACAAAATCCTGCCGCCGGCCCCACTGCACGTGGTGCTGAAAATCAAGGTCGAACGTGTTTAGCCCTAAACCGTAGGTGGTATCGCCTCGGTTGCTGCGATCGAAATAGATCTGGAGGTCGGTTTCCGAGCCTCCAGAAAACGCACGCTTCCATCGTCCCAGAACGCTCCAGCCGGTAAAACGGTCGCGCAGGTCGAGGATCGCATTTAAGGGGGGCTGCAGGGAAACAATGGAAGTCGACATCTCCCCTGCATTTCCCCGGATCCCTTCTCCCTCCAGTGTCAGTGAATCTTTAGCGGAGACCTGCGCATCGGCCCTGAAGCCGGCGTGGAATATATACCAGTCGTCTTCCCCATTCTGGTGTTCTGGAGTGAGAAAGTTACCCATTTCGAAACCATCCGTGAACACCCGATAAGCCCCGCGACTACCCAGCGGTCCCCCGTATCGGATCATTCCTCCTATGTGCTCAAGCGTGCCTCCGTGGGCTGTGACCATGCCTCGCTGGGTGTCTCGCGCGCTCTTGGTAATAATGCTGATCACCCCATTCACGGCGTTCGCTCCCCACACCGTAGCCCCCGGGCCGCGAATGACCTCGATCCGTGCAATGGCATCGAGTGGCACGTCCTGAGCATCCCAGAACACTCCGGAAAAGATCGGTGTATAGACCGTGCGGCCATCGATGAGAACCAGAAGCTTGTCGGAATACTGGCCGTTGAAACCGCGTGCGCTGATTGCCCAATTGCTGGGATTGATTTGCGCCACCTGCAGTCCAGGCACCATGCGCAATAAATCGGGAATGTTGGTTGCCCCTGAGCGGCGAATATCTTCCGTCGTTATCACAAAAAGCGCGCTCGACACCTGGGACAACTTCTGCTCCTTCTTAGCAGCTGAAGTCACATCGACATTCATCAGGTCTTCGATCTTCAGGGCCGTAAGGTCAGGCAGAGCGTTCTGCGCTTGAGCGGCGAGCACCGGCAACACCATGAGCACCAACTCACACGCCAAGGCTCGCATGAGGAATGGCTTCATTACGCTCCAAATACCGGGTCGATCGGATCGTTCTGCCCCAAACCGGCGCAGACACTCAATTACCCCTATCGGCAAGCTCGCCCTGGCGCATGATGCCGCCCGGTATTAGGCAGGGAACCCGGAAGGATAAATTGCCAGCCGCCGCATTGATGCGGATGGGAGGAGCGCTTTAGCGCTGGCAACACGAACACAGTCCGGGAGGGACCGCTGAGAGTCAGACTTGTCCAAATCAGCTCTTTTTCAACTTCGCTTCATCGGTCACGACAACGCGCCCGCGTGCCGGTTTATCAAACACCCTCGGAAGGGCTAGGGTATCGATGGAGGATGTTGTCGAGCGCCGTAGGTGCGGCACTGCTCGGTTCTGCTGCTCAAACCTGATCTCGCTATACGCAGACGTATCTAGAGCTGGGTCCAGGAAATCCGGGGTTAACCAGCCCTATTTGGCCGGCAACGGAACGGCCGGTTCTTCCTTAGGCGGCAGCGGAGCCGATAGCGGTATCTCTTCCACAATATCAATCCCAGTACTGCGCAGCAGTTCGATTACCACCGCGCGATTAAGCCGGGTAAAGTCGAATTCCACCCGCATCGTTTTCTGCTGCTCGTCGAGTGTGATCTTACGAATCCCGTAGACCCCACGAGCCTTGCCTAACGCCATCATGGCCGCCTCGGTGGGGTGGAGCTCGTAGCGATAGAGAACGTCAAGATTGGTCGTCATGAGCCCATGATAACAAGAGAGAGAAGGCTCTATAGATGGGAAAGATATTCCAGAATTTCCGGCGACGTCCAGTTGTCCACGATGATGAACTTACGTCGAATCTGACCGCCGCGATCAATGGCGAACGTTTCCGGAAAAACAAAGGTTCCGTAGAGCGCATTGCTGTGCTGCTGTGCGTCGCGGATGGTCAGGAAATCGACCTCGTGCCGGGAGAGAAATCGATGGTAGGCAGCAGGGTCCTGATCCACATCCACGCCCACCACCACCAACTGCGGCATCTGCCGTTGTAGTTGGTTGAGCGAAGGAATCTCCTCCACACACGGAGTACACCAGCTTGCCCAAAAATTCAGCAGAACGACCTTGCCCCGGTAACTGCTTAACTGCAGGCTGCGTCCGCCGTCGGAGATCGTAAAATCGGGTGCCGGCTTGCCCACAAAGCGAGGATGATCGCCACGGTCGCACCCTGCGACCAACAGCAGCGAGAGCAGAATCACGGAGCCGCGCATACGAAATGCCACGTCTCTAATAATACTTCCAAGCGGCCTGCCTGCGCGGCTAGGAATCACCCCACGGAAAGGCTCTCGCGACGCTGCGCACGCCGGGCCTGTTCCCCCCACTGGACATAATGGGACCGCGAAGCCAGCAATAGATTCAGCAGCTTTGGCGGGAGAAGCCGGCTCACCAGTACAGCCGCGAAACCCAGCCGATAATGACGTCTTAAGAGCTTCAGTTTGCGCCGGTTTTCCGGGGTTGTCAGGTTTACGCCCAGGAGCTCCCGCGTAAGCCGCCGCCCATAGTGACGTTCCAGGAATTTGACCCCCCGCCGATGTGCACGCAACTTCTCCCGGTCGCCCTCCACAAAGGGCAACTCCATCTCCAGCACCCGATAGCTCAGCTCCAGCATTCGCTCCGCATCGCGGGAGGTACTGGACTCGTGAAGCCGATACTCCGCGACTGGCGCCTCATGGGCAACCCAGTTGCTCTGTCGCGCGGCGCGCAGGTAAAACTCATGATCCTCGGCCACCTGTAGGCTCTCATCAAAGACGCCCGTTTGCGCTAGCCCTGAACGCCGATGCAGCACTGAGCAAGGGGTCTCGACGAAATTATGTTCCAGCAGCATCTGATAATGATCGCGCCCCACGGCACACTTGTTGGAATATCCGATCGCTGCTCCGTCGGGCCCGATATACCTATGCTCGCCCACGGCTAGCGTGCAATCCGGATGCTCTTCCAGCAGCTTGACCCCGGTTTCGACCGCTCGTGGCAAGAGCCGGTCGTCGTGATCGAGAAACAGTACATATTTGCCCTGGCCATGCAGGATACCCGTATTGCGTGCAGCGGAGATCCCGCGATTCACCTGGTATATGTAATGAACCCGACACGACTGGGCAATTTTCGCTGTCTCATCGGTCGAGCCGTCATCGACCACGATAATTTCGATCCGGGGGTAGGTCTGCAGCTGTACACTCTCGATGGTCTCGGCCAGATAACGCGCTGAGTTGTAACAGGGAATCACCACCGAAACCAGTGGCGGGAGAGTAGCGTTAGAAGCGCTGAGCCTTGATGTCATGATTCCGCCTTGGTTGATCATTGGATGGAAGGGCGCTACGCCGCGATGAAAAAACTGGGCGCACCCGGGTTGAAATTACATTTTCTATAATGCTGGAATCGTCGCGAGCCCCACAGGAAATCCGGAGAAAGGTAGATCGCCGATGCATCTCTCTGTCATCGTGCCCGCCCGTAATGAGGCCGACGTTCTCCGGCCATGCCTCGAGTCTCTGTTGGCCCAGTCCGAAGACGGCTTTGCGCTGGGAGAGGACTGGGAACTGTTCTTGGTGGATGACGGCTCTACCGACCAGACCCGCTCCATCGCGCTCGCCTTGGCCGGCGTCCAGGTGCTCGATCCTGTGCCCCTTCCGCCCGGTTGGACAGGCAAAGCGAATGCGGTTTGGACTGCGGCCCAAAAGGCGCGAGGAGAATGGCTCCTGTTCACGGATGCGGATACCATTCACCACCCGGGTGACCTGCGGCGAGCTCTTCACGAAGCGGAACATGCGCATGTAGTGATGCTCTCTTATTCTCCCAAGCAAGAAGTGACGGGCTTCTGGCAGCGGGCCCTCATGCCGTTGATCTTTGCCGAACTCGCCTTGGCCTATCCGCCGCAAAAAGTTTCCAGTGCGGAGTCGCGTGTGGCGGCTGCTAACGGTCAATTCATGTTGGTTCAGCGAGCCGCCTACTTTCAGGTTGGCGGCCATGCAACCGTGGCCGGCTCTCTGCTTGAAGATGTGGATCTGGCTTTCCTGTTAAAGCGCCGCAAGTACCCCATCCGCTTTCGCTACGCGCCCGACGCGCTTAGCACCAGGATGTATCGCAGCTTTTCGGCGATGCTGGAAGGCTGGACCAAAAATCTGGCCCGCCTTTTTGGCTATCCTTTGATGATGGCGACCGGGAGGGCTCTCGATGGGCTCCTCATCGTTGCCCTGCCGCTGCTGTTGTGGCGTTTTTTTTCTGTGCCGCTGGCTCGCGTCGCCTTGGCTCTTCTCTGGTTAAGAGTGCTTTGGCGATTCTACGCAAGGGTGGCGAAATCCAATTTCTCCGCTGTTGACTGCGCCATCTCGGTATTTGCGCTTCCGCTGTTCTGTCTGCTGCTGTTGAAAAGCTGGTGGCAGCACACGGTGCGCAATCAAGTGGCCTGGAAGGGGAGAGACTACTCCACCGCCAAGCAATGAAAAACCCCGGTCATACTGAAATCTTGGTAACCAACCCCCAAATAATGAAGAACATAGCAGTTCAGCGGCATCACAAATAGGTAACTGAAACCGCTATACTGATTATATAGACTCCGGGGCTGTGCGATTGGTTGCCTATGCTTCTGCTTACGCGAAAGGCTGAATTCTCCTCCTCTCACTACTACTGGTCCGACCAATTGTCGGCGGCGGAAAACCTGCGTCTTTTTGGCAAGTGCGCGAATCGTAATGGTCACGGGCACAACTACACCCTGGAAGTGACGGTAGAGGGAAAAGTGGACCCGGTTTCAGGCTTCGTAGTCGATCTGAAGGAGCTCAAAGAGGTGATGCATCGCGAGGTGGTGGATGTGTACGATCACCGTCATTTGAATCTCGAGGTGGAGGAATTCAAACACCTCATTCCAACCACCGAGAACCTCGCCATTGCCATCTGGAAGCGCCTGGAAAACCGCATTGAGGGAGCCAGGCTCCACCGCATCCGGGTCTACGAGACGCCCGATCTCTTCTCTGATTATTACGGTGAAGCATGAGAGCTTATCTTTCGCGAAGATACGTCCTTAGTGCCTCGCATCGTCTGTACTCGCAGGCCTTCAGCGAGGAAGAAAACCAGGCGGTCTACGGCAAGTGCAGCAATCCCCACGGCCACGGCCACAACTATGTTGTCGAGGTAACGGTCGGCGGCCAGGTCGATCCGGTGACCGGCATGGTCTGCAACCTGGCTGACCTGGATGGTTGTGTACAAAGCACAGTAATCGACCGCTTCGACCACACGAATTTAAACCTTGATGAGCGCTTCACGCACCAGGTGCCCACCACGGAGAATCTATGTATAACCATTCACGACCTGCTTGCGGAGCACTTTGTTCACGCTGATCTGGAACGAGTGAGGGTGGAAGAGACGCGGAACAATTTTTTCGAATATGCGGGAGAGGGAAAGCATGGCACATCCAGCGGTCGTTCGTAAGCCCCCTGTCGGCAGGGGATTGAGTGGATACTCCACCCAGGATCTTTACACCGAATTGATTACTCGTTTGGGCGAAGACCCCAACCGCGACGGTTTGTTGAAGACGCCTGAGCGGACCGAGCAGGCGATGAGTTTTCTCACCAAGGGGTACCAGGAGGATGCGGACAAGGTTCTGCATGACGCACTTTTCGAAGTCGATTACGACGAGATGGTGATTGTGCGCGACATCGAGGTCTTCTCTCTTTGCGAGCATCACATGTTGCCCTTCTTTGGCAAAGTCCATGTGGCCTACATTCCCAAGGGAAAAGTCATTGGTCTGAGCAAGATCCCGCGGCTGGTCGAGGTCTTCGCGCGTCGTTTGCAGGTACAGGAGCGGCTCACCCGGCAGATAGCCGATGCCATTCAGGACGCGATTGATCCCCAGGGTGTGGGTGTAGTGATCGAGGCCAGGCACCTCTGCATGATGATGCGCGGGGTAGAGAAGCAGCACTCCTCAACCGTGACCTCTGCGATGGTAGGAGTCTTCCACCAGCAAAACACCCGCGCCGAGTTTCTCTCCCTGGTCCAATCCCGTCCCCAGAACACCCTGTAGGGCGAGAGCCTAACGAAGCCCCTCTCCCTGGACGGGCGTTGGATAAGCGCAACGAGACCCCTATCCCTGGACGGGTGCCCCAGGTTCGCCAAAGCGTACCTGGGCCGAAAAAGACGGGGCGCAGCCCCTTCGAACGCTTATGCAGGCTGCGAAAAGACTGTGCCGTAAATGATTGAGAATACGTCGGGGTTTTTTTCGCCACTGCCACAAACGCTGGGTGCCCCATTTGGCCCGATTTCCTGCGGAGGCTGGTGGCGTTGATACACTCCATGCGCCTTTCCGTAATGAAAGGCGCACACGCGGACCTCTTTAGCGCAGCTGGCAGGGAATCGGGGTCAAGCCGTTTTTTGGCTTGAGTGGGATAGTGGCTCTCCATTTGCCACTTCCCCTCAACAGTTAAAGCTCCAGTCCCACGTAACACTTCTCCGCACCCTTGCGATCGGATCAGAAATAAGTCTCTATAGTTAAGAGAGTGAATGGACTCCTGGTGATTGATAAACCGAGCGCAATGACATCCCACGATGTCGTCTCCCGGGTGCGCCGCGTCACCGGCGAGTCCACCACCGGGCACCTGGGTACGCTCGACCCGATGGCCACTGGAGTCTTGCCCGTATTAATCGGCAAATACACCCGCTTGGCTCAATTCTTTGGTCCCCTCACCAAAACCTACACCGGAGCCATCCGTTTCGGCTTTGCCACCGACACCTACGACGCAGATGGAATCCCAGTGGCGCCGGCTGAACTGGGCACCCCATTGCCGCTCAACGATGACATCCAGGCCGCAGCCGCTCTTTTTCGAGGACAAGTAGACCAGACCCCGCCCCCTTTCTCCGCCAAGAAAGTCGATGGCAAACCTGCCTACAAGGCCGCACGCCGCGGGGAAGCGGTAGTGCTGAAACCCGTAACCCTGGTGATTGAGGAGCTCATCATCGGCCCGCTCGAAGGCGAATATGCGGAATTCACCATCCGCATCTCCTCCGGAGGCTACGTCCGCTCCGTGGCCCATGACCTGGGACAAATCCTGGGCTGTGGTGCTCACCTGGCGCGCTTGCGCCGGGTCGCGGCTGGCCCCTTTACCCTTGCCCAGGCGATGACGCTGGAGGAGCTGAGCGACCAGGCGGCTGCCGGTACCCTGGAGCAGAGACTCCCTCACCCCCGCACGCTGCTCCCGGAGCTGCCCGCCACCACCGCCGACCTTTGGGTCGCCGGCCGCCTGCGGAACGGCAATGCCGTGAATCTACCCGAGTACTCCACCGCTCCGCTGGCCAAGGTATTCGCCGGGCAGCGCGACCTGGTGGCCATCGTGCGCCGCGTTGCCGGAACGCTCTTTCAACCCATCGTGGTTCTCGGTTGATGGCGCCCGGCTTACGACTTCTTCAGCAGGAGCGCGACCAGGGGAAGAAGATTTTTTGCCACCTGCGCATTGCCCTGATCCGTAGCATGAATGCCGTCGGCCTGCATGCTGCCGGGCACTCCCCAGACGCCCTGCAACAGGAACGGCAACAGCGGCACGTGGTACTTAGCCGCCAGCAGCGCGTAGGTCTGGTTGAACTGCCGGATGTAGTCCGAGCCATAGTTCGGCGGCAGGGTGATGCCACCCAACACCACCTTGGCGCCGGAATGCAGCAGCGTGGCCACGATTTGATCCAGGTTTTCGCGCGTGCTCGCGATGGGCAGCCCGCGCAAACCATCGTTCCCGCCGAAGGCCACGATCACCAGCACTGGCTTCAGGCCCAATGCGTCCTGCAGCCGGTCCACGCCGTCTTTGGTGGTGTTTCCACTGATGCCTTGATTGATTACCTGGTAGTGGTAGCCCTTCGCGTTCAAATCCTTTTCCAGGTAGTCGGGATAGCTCTCGCCCGGATCGGCCCCATAGCCGGCAGTGAGGCTGTCGCCAAAAGCGACAATTACCGGCCGCCCATCTTTTGCAACATCGCTGGCCGGGGAGGAATCCACTTGAGACGCGGCCGGTTGAGGAGCCGCCGCTTCAGGAGCCTTAGTCCGGCACCCGGCAAGCAGGGAACCGGCGAACAGAATGTAGGCGAGTCGTCGGTAGGTCACAAGCTCACTGTAGAACATTTTGCGGTCTGCGTTCGTATAGCAAGTCCTGGGGATGGGGCAATCCATGATTGAAGTGCGCGGGCTCAAAAAGTCGATTCGCAACGGCAGTCGCACCATCGAGATCCTCAAGAACATCGATCTGCTGGTCCCCTCCGGGCAATTCGTGGCCATCATGGGCGCTTCCGGAAGCGGCAAAAGCACGCTGCTGGGGCTCTTGGCAGGCCTGGATTCTCCCACCGCGGGCGAAGTCCTGATCGATGGCACCGAGATCAGCCGTCTGCCGGAAGACAAGCTAGCCGAAGTGCGCGGTCAAAAATTGGGCTTCGTCTTCCAATCCTTCCAGTTGATACCGACGCTCACGGCGCTCGAAAACGTGCTGTTGCCCCATGAACTGAACGGCTCGGGCAACGGCCGTGTGGCCGCCGAAGATCTGTTGCGCAGTGTGGGCCTGGGCGACCGCATGCATCACTATCCCATCCAGCTTTCGGGCGGGGAGCAGCAGCGGGTGGCCCTGGCACGCGCCTTCGTTCTCCAGCCGCCCATCATCTTTGCCGACGAACCTACGGGCAATCTGGACTCCGAGAACGGCGCCCACGTACTCGATCTGCTGCTCAAAAGAAATCGCACCAGCGGTGCGACCCTGGTACTGGTGACCCACGACGCGCAGGTCTCCAGCCACGCCGATCGCCGCATCGTTCTGCGCGACGGCATGATAGTGGAAGACACCATGCAAAGGCCGGCCTGATATGGGAGCCAACCAGAAACCCACCTTAACCTGGGCTTCGGCGGCGAAGATCGCCTGGCGCGAATTGCAGGCCTCCCGGGCCAAATTTCTATTTGTGATCTTGTCGGTGGCGATTGGGGTAGCCGCGCTCACGGGAGTGCGCGGCTTTAGCGACTCTTTTCAGAAGACCCTGCTGGGCGAGGCGCGCACCATCATGGCCGCCGATCTCTCGGCGCGTATGTTTCGCCAGCCCACGCAGGAAGAAGAGCAGCAGCTGAATGTGCTGGCCTCCCGTGGCATCCGAAGAACCGAAGTAAGCGAAACGGTGTCTATGGTCTCCTCCCCTGCGGACCCCGTGCCGTTGCTGGTTTCGCTTAAAGCCGTCGATCCGCAACAGTATCCCTTCTATGGCACGGTCGTTCTCGGCCCCGCGGGCGATCTGCGCCAGGTGCTCACCGATGCAACCGTCGTGGTTGCCGATGACCTGCTCATACGGCTGCACACCCAGGTGGGCGCGAGCCTGAAGATTGGCGACTCCACCTTCCGTATCGCGGCCATCCTGGTGCGCGAGCCGGACCGTATGAGTTCAGGCATGGGGCTGGGTCCGCGCGTGATGATGACCCAGAGCGCCCTTGAAAAGAGCGGCCTGCTGCAGCAGGGAAGCCGCTCGGGGGAGCGCTTCCTCTTCAAGCTGTCAAGTAACAGTGGCAGTATCGCCACCGTGCGCGCGCGCCTGGAGCAGGTGTTGCCCGATGCCCAGGTCACGGACTTCAGGGAAAGCAATCCGGCGCTCACCGACGGCCTGAAGCGATCGACCGGGCTGCTCAGCCTGATCTGCCTGGTCGCCATGGTGCTGGGCGCCATCGGGGTGGCGATGGCCATGCGCGCGCATCTGCAGCAGCGGGTCGAGGTGCTCGCCATCATGAAGTCGATCGGCGCGCGCTCCTCCGATATTTTGCGCATCTATCTTTTCCAGACGGTACTGCTGGGGCTGGTGGGTGGATTAATCGGTGCTTCTCTGGGCCTGGGAGTGGAGTGGATTTTTCCCAGCTTGTTAGGGCGCTTCTTGCCCATCACCCTGGATCTTGAGTTTCCCTGGCGTTCCGCGCTGGCCGGGCTGGGGACCGGCATTCTAACCACCGTCCTGTTCTGCCTCCCGCCGCTGCTCCAGATCCGTTCCGTCCGCCCAAATCTGGTTTTGCGCAGAATGGTGGAGGAGCCGAGCGTGCAGCGCAGTTGGTGGACGCGCCTGCGCCAAAGTAAGGCGCAATGGATCATTGCCATCGTCATCCTCTTGGGGTTAGGCGCCATCGCCGCGGCCCTTTCTGATTCGGTGGTAGTCGGGCGCTGGTTCGCCGGGGCCTTGAGCGCATTGCTGGTGGTCATCCTCGGCATGTCGGCGCTGACCCTGCGCGTGCTGCGTGCCTTTCTCTCGCGCACCCGGATGCATTTGCAATCGGCCGTTCGCCATGGCCTGGCGAACCTATATCGGCCGGGTAATCAAACCGCCGCTGTACTGGCCGCGCTGGGTGTGGGCGTGATGCTTATCCTGACCGTCTTTCTCATGCAGCATGGTGTCATTGGCGAGATGAAACTGACGGCCGGCGCCAACCTGCCAAATATTTTCCTGGTCGACATCAGTAGCAAGGAACTGGACGGCGTCAAGCACCTGTTAGCCCAACAGCCATCGGTCTGGGGAGATGTGGAGACGCTTCCCTCCGTCGCCGGAAGAATCATCTCGGTGGATGGCACTGTGGCTGACGGGCTCAAGCTGAAGAACTACCCCAAGCGTCTGCTGCAGACCGTATCCCTCACCTGGTCGAACGCGCTGCCTGAGGGATCCACGATGGCGCAGGGAACCTGGTGGGACAAGGACGATGGACAATCACTGGTCGTGACCGAACACATTGCGCAACGGCTGCAGTTGCATCTTGGTTCCCGCATCGTCTTCACCTCGAATGGAAGAACCATGCAGACCAATGTCGTGGCCATCATCCGCCACAATGGCCAGCACGTATACTCGCGCAGCGAATTCATCCTCACCCCGAGGGCGCTGGCCGGGCTGCCGGTGGTTTGGTACGGCGCAGCCCATGTGGACCCGCGGCAGGTGGGAGCGGTACAGCGGGCGCTTTTCAACGCCTATCCCACGGTGACGGTGATCAATATTGCCGATGTCATTGAGACCATCCAGGGAGTCGTGCAGCAGATCACGATTGTAGTTCGCTTCCTCGCGGCTTTTTCCATTCTTGCCGGCGCCGTCATTCTGGCCTCGAGCATTGCCAGCACGCAATTTCGCCGGGTGCGCGAGGTGGTGGTGCTAAAGACCCTGGGCGCGAAGCGAAACCACATCGCCGCCGTCTTCAGTGTCGAATTCATTGTGCTGGGGCTGCTGGCGGGGTTCGTCGGGGTGATCTTTGCCAACCTGCTTTCCCGCGTGCTGTTGCATAGGCTGGATGTAGCCTTTCACGTCGAATGGCTGGCGACCGCGATTGCGCTGGTAGGAACCGCAGTGTTGGCCACGGTGACCGGCTGGGCAGCCAGTTTTAGGATCCTGGGCCAGAAGCCCTTACAGGTCCTCAGGGAGGAGTAGGAACGGGGTTGGTCGCATTGACCGGAGTTGCTCCAGCTCTTACTATAGTAAAGTCACATTTGCCGCATTGCCCCCTCGTTCAATGGTAGGACAGCTGCCTCTGGAGCAGCATATCGGGGTTCGAATCCCTGGGGGGCAACCAATAGCGCACAAGAACAAGCCCAAGAGCAACAACACGATCTTGTTTGCGCTAGCCGTTGCTGGCGTTCTGCTGCGACTGCATGATCCCGGCTATGTTCGCCGTTACTCCGCTGGCGATCGAAAGCCCCGCCGAATCATCCGAACCGGAGTTGATCCTCAGACCGGTCGAGAGCTGGGTCAGGCTATTTGGAGCCTCCTGGGTCTTCGAAAGGCGTTTTCGGCTGTCTCTGCAGAGTTACTGTGCAGGATGGTGAGCGCCCTGGCGATCTTTTCCGCAGAAAAGCTCGCTCTACAATTCCCCGCAGTGGAGAAAACTGTCCGCCGCGTCTCTTCTCGACCCCGCCGACACGTACGGATAGATCGAGTGGAGACCCGTTGAAACTTCGCAGAAGATATTCGTCCACCTGTTGACGTTCGGGCCTTCGCCTCAGGAACTGGTCCGATGGATAGCGAACCCCTACGAGATCGACCGGAGAGTCCAGGTAACCGAGATGGCGATGAAAGGGGAGCGGCACGGTAAGCTGGTCATCAGCCGGCCACAAACGGGCAGAGATTCCAGCATAGAACAACTGGTAGACTTGCCAGCGCGACTTGTTATCCATTCAAAACGCAAGTCAGATGAACTCAATGTTCGCGAGGCCACATGTTGAAAGCTGTTACTTCGCAGGGAGTTAGATTCGCGTTAACGATGGTTCTTGTAGTCGCGACCTGCTGCGCAACGGGAACTCTCCGAGCGCAAACCATGGCAAAAGAGATCCCTGTTCCGCTTCCACCCCTGGGCTGGTCATCCTGGAACAGCTTTTCAAACACCGTCAATTCTCAGGTGATTCAGAATCAGGCCAAAGCATTGGTAGCCTCCGGCATGCAAAAAGCTGGGTATCAGTACGTCAATATCGATGAGGGCTGGTGGCTCGGAAAGCGGGATCAGGACGGCAACATCGTAGTCGATCCTAAGGCGTGGCCGGCGCTCACTTCGCAAGAGCGCGCCGGAGACATGTCGAACATCGTGCGTTACGTTCACGGTCTGGGTCTGAAGGTGGGCATCTACACCGACGCCGGAAAAGATGGCTGTAGCACCGTTGGCCCCGACCTGGGCCCGTCGATACCGAATACGGGGAGCGAAGACCATTACGAACAAGATTTCCTGCAATTTGCGAAATGGGGCTTTGATTATGTAAAGGTTGACTGGTGTGGGGGCAACAAGGAGAACCTCGATCCTGCCGTGCAATACGCGGAAATTGGACGTGCCATTGCCATGGCTGAGCGCGCAACCGGACGTACCCTTTACTATTCAATCTGCGATTGGGGAAAACAAAGTCCCTGGACCTGGGCACCCGGGCGAGGCGGAGCGACTGCCAACATCTGGCGGACAAGCGGCGACATCGTCGCTCCGATCGTAGCCAATTCCAAAAACAGCGGTCGCAAGGCAAGCTTTTCAGGTATGCTCTCGAACTTCGACCGAGGCATTCATCCCGAAGCCCAGCATACTGGTTTCTACAACGATCTCGACATGATGGTGATCGGGATGCCGGGTCTGACGGACCAACAGAACCGCGTCCACATGGCGCTTTGGGCCATGTCGGGCGCGCCTTTGATCGTGGGAGCCGATCTGACCACGCTCAGTGAAGCGACGCGCGCAATGCTCACCAATCCGGCTGTCCTCGCAATTGACCAGGACCCGCTCGGCCTGCAAGCTGTCAAGGTCGCCGAACCAGCGCCGGGGCTCGAGGTTTGGTCGAAAGTGCTGTCGACACCAGGGGAGCGCGCGGTACTGCTGCTCAACCGGACGGGCTCGGCAGCTCCGATTTCCGTTCGTTGGAGCGATCTTAAGCTCCTCGAATCTTCATCCGCCGCGATCAGCGATGCCGGGGCACAGAAGGATCTGGGCCTCTTCCCTTCGCCTTACTCGGTCACCGTTGCACCGCAAGGTGGGGTTCTATTAGTGATTCGCGGAAGCGAACAAGCTCCAGTTCGTTACGATCCAGTTGAGTTCGCAGCACAGTCGAGAAGTGGAAACGATTTCACGTCTGTCCAGGCTCATGCGGTCAGGTTCGCTCATGTGAAATCAACGTCGCGCTTCGCACGTGTCGAGGTCACTTATACGAATGGCGACAAGGAAACACGACTCGCCGAGTTGCGTGTGAACGGAAGAATCCCTACTCGCGTCGCATTCCCCCCGACGGGAAGCGCAGTGGAAGGCCGCATCACGGTCCAATGTTTACTGGATCCAAATGGTTCAGAAAACATACTTACGTTTTCGACCCATCGGGACCGAGGACCGACGATCAAGTCTATTGCGGTTTATTAAGCGCAATCAGGCGGACGCATCCCGCGAAGCCCAACGGGAATCGTCACCGGGATGGAAGCGCCACAGTCCATCCAGAGAAATGACGGGCTCCCGGTCTGTAATGAGCGAGAAGGCAGCGGGATGCGAGGAGGCCGCATTGACTTGCGTGTCGGAGAGGCCTGCTGGCTGGGAGAAGCCTAAGGTGCCCATCGAGAAGACGAGCCATATCACCAGACTGACGAACTGTAGCCAGGTTCGCACCGAGAGCATCGACAGTAAAGCGCCATGATACCGCACCAAGGTAACCGAGGTTCCGAGAGGCAGGTTCGACGAAATCCTGTTACCTGTAACTGGAAAGCTATCGATTAATTACGGGTCTGAGCCAGTTATGAAGCCTTGCAAGACAATCGACACTGGCGATGGTAGGATAGCCTCGTAATCGGTTGAGGAGTTGGGTTTTCCTGATACCCAGGCAAAACAGACCGCCCTCCATGGCCCGAGCGTTGACAAATCGAATCCCCCATTTGAAAACCGCTGCTCTCTCTGTGCTTGCGATAGCGGCGGTGTCCGCGTGGACATTTAAGGGCCCTCTCTTCCATAAAACGCCGCAAGATGAGGTTGAGTTCAGCCGGGATATTCGGCCCATCCTGAATCAGAATTGCGTCGCTTGCCACGGTGGTGTTCGGCAGAAAAACGGCGTTTCGTTCATTTTCCGCGAAGAAGCATTGGGTAAGGGCAAGTCCGGACGGCCCACCATCGTGCCTGGGAATCCCGACGCCTCCGAGTTCATGGCCCGCCTAACCACTACGGATCCCGAGGCGCGTATGCCTTACCACGGGCCGCCCTTGCCGCCGCAGCAAATCTCGCTGCTCCGCCGGTGGATTAAGCAGGGAGCCAAGTGGCAGGACTATTGGGCCTTCGTACCCCCTACGCCTAAGCCTCTGCCCCAGGTCAAGCGCGCGGATTGGGTGCGCCAGCCCCTGGATCAATTCATTCTGGCGCGGTTGGAAAAAGAAGGGCTTGAGCCCTCTCCAGAGGCCGATAAGGCGGCCCTGTTGCGCCGGGTCTCTTTCGACCTGACTGGACTGCCGCCGCACCCCCGCGGAAGAGGCAGCGTTTTTGGCCGACTCTTCGCCCGGCGCCTACGAAAAGCAGGTAGACAGGTTGCTTGCTTCACCGCGTTATGGCGAGCGCTGGGCTTCGATGTGGCTGGACCTGGCGCGATACGCCGATACCAAGGGCTACGAAAAGGATGTAGAGCGCCCGGGTGTGTGGCCTTACCGCGATTGGGTGATCGACGCCTTCAATCGCAACCTGCCCTACGATCAGTTCGTGATCAAACAGTTGGCGGGAGACTTACTGCCCAACGCCACCTTTGAGGATCGGATTGCTACCTCTTTCCATCGCCAGACGCCAACCAACGACGAAGGCGGCACCGATGACGAGGAGTTTCGCATGGTCGCGGTCATGGACCGTGTGGCCACAACATGGTCGGTGCTGAACGGCGTCACCATGAACTGCGTGCAATGCCACTCCCATCCCTACGATCCTATTCGCCACACCGATTATTACAAATCGATGGCCTTCTTCAATACCCAACAGGATGCAGACCTGCAGGATGACTCGCCCAACCTGAGGGTTCCCAAAGATAAAGCTGAGTATCCAGAAGCCTGGCAAATGCAGCAGGAGATGGCCGCCCTGCTGCGCTCCGTGCAGAGCGCCGATCGCCAGGTGGAAGATAAGGCGCAATGGAAGGCCTTGCCCATCCAGATTGCCGCCGCCAACGAGTTGCCGGCCTTGGAGCTGATGATTCCTGAACCTGGAAAGCAACTTGGCTGAAGTCAACAAAAACACCAAGCTTGCTCCCGATAAAAAAGCAGCACAGTTGAAGGATTTGCGCACAAGACTGGCTGAGAGCAGGGCCAGACTTGCTCACGTCAAGGCGGCCGGCGGGCCGGCGCAGACCTTCACCATCCACAACGGAGAAGCGCTGGCCAACGCGGATACGCCCTCCCAATCCTTTTATGAGCTCACATCCAATGCTACCCTGCCTGTGCTGACGGCGATCCGTGTCGAGGTGCCGCCACTCAACGCAGATACCGCCCGCCACACGCCGGAAAACGGCTTCATTGTGGATAAGGTAGAGGCTTGGGTGATTTCGCCGGCAGGCGAAAAAACCAAAATTGTGTTCCGCGCTTTTGTGCAGGACTCGGAGACGAATCTGCAAGCCGCTCTATTTGACGAAAGCGATGCCAGGCAAAAGACCAAACATGCGGATCCCGCTGACGCAGTCCCCAGCGCATTCGCAGCTCTTCCCAAACTTTTCCGGACGCGGTGGATCGTGGGAGTGCCGGCGGCGCCGGTGCCATTACCCCCAGGGAGCCGCATCCAGGTTGATCTCAAGCAAGTAAAGAACATCGACGATAAGCCTGCGCCGATTCAACGGGTCAGGCTCGCGTTGAGTGGTGATGGCTGCTGGACAACTTTAGCCCAGGATCCCACGCGTGCGCAGAGCGTTGACCGCCTGCAACAGCTCCATAAACAACTGGCCCAACTCCCTACGGTTCCGCTTCCCGTGATGGTGGAGCAGCAACCCTTTGCGCGGCGGGCGACACTGGAATTTGAACGCGGTAATTTTCTAACCAAGATTGGTCCGGATCTTCCGCCGGACGTGCCTGCGATTTTCCCCAAGCTTCCTGACGGCGCTCCGCGTAACCGGTTGACCCTGGCGAAGTGGTTCTTCGAGCCTGGACAACCGCTCACTGCGCGGGTGGCCGTCAACCGTTATTGGGAAGAGCTGTTTGGGACCGGGATTGTCGAGACGCTGGAAAACTTCGGCAGCGTAGGCGAAGGGCCCAGCCACCCGGAACTTCTGGATTGGCTGGCGCTTCATTTTCAAAACGACCTTCACTGGGATATGAAGGCCCTGCTGCGCGAGTTAGTCACCAGCGCCACTTACCGGCAGAGCGCGGTCACCACCGCGGCGATGAGAGCGAAAGATCCTCGCAATCGCCTGCTGGCTCACGGTCCGCAGCAACGGCTTACGGCCGAGATGGTACGCGACCAGGCTCTGTTAGCGAGTGGTTTGTTGAGCACGGTTATGGGAGGACCTCCGGTGATGCCTCCCCAACCCCCCGGGATTTGGAATTCGGTTTATAACGACGCCAAGTGGACCGACGCCACCGGCCCTGACCGCTATCGCCGGGCTATTTATACCTTTATCAAGCGCACCAGCGGCTATCCGAGCGTCCTTATGTTCGACGCCTCCGATCGCGATACCAGCCTTCCGCGCCGCATCGCGACCAACACTCCGTTGCAAGCGCTGGTCACGTTCAACGATCCGGTCTATCAGGAAGCGGCGCAGGCTTGGCGCGACGGGTGATCAAGGATACGGCCACGCAACCATCCCGTGAATCCACCGGCGAAAGTGTTCTGGATGCCAGGCTGGTTTACGAAACCCGCCTGGTATTGTCGCGCGATCCTACAGCTTACGAGCTGGCGCAGCTGCGCGCATTCTATAAGGACGCCATTAAAATGCCGAAGCCGGCTTTGGTAAAAGCAAGTATGAATCTGTCTCCAGAATCACCAGGTAGGAAAGTTCCAGGCAGTGAGCTGGAAGCGCTTACAGCTGTGGGCAGCATTCTATTCAATCTCGATGCCGCTCTGGTTAGGTGACGGATATGTCAGATTCCGAAATTGTGTTGCGCAAGATCCGCTATCCACGGAACGAACGGTACCCACCCGTCCGGAAGAGAGGTTTGCCTTGCTGCAGGCGCAGACCCGCCGCCATTTTCTGCGCAGTTTCACTGCGGGCGTGGGCACCATGTTTTTGGGCACGCTGGCGTCGCAATTATGCCCTTCCCACCGCTAAGGCCACGGAACTTAGCGTCGACGGAAATCTGCGCCTCGATTTCACGCGCGATCCTTCCAGCCCGCTCTCCGTGCTGCCCCCGCAGTTTGCGGCGCGCGCCAAGCGGATCATCTATCTGCACATGGCGGGCGCGCCGAGCCAACTGGAACTCTTCGATTACAAACCCGAATTGACCAAGCTCGATGGTCAGGACTGTCCGGCGTCGTTTCTTGGCCGGCAAGCGCTTTGCTTTCATCAGCGGCGTGCCCAAGATGTTGGGCGCCGCAATATCCTTTTCACCAAACGGGAAAAAGCGGCCAGTGGCTTTCCGACCGGCTGCCGCATATGGAAAAGCACATTGACGATCTTTGCTTGATCAAGTCGATGCGCACCGACCAGTTCAATCATGCGCCGGCGCAGTTGCTGGTGCAGACCGGCAATGCTCGCCTCGGCTATCCTTCGATCGGTTCCTGGGTGATTTACGGACTAGGCACGGAAAACCAGAATCTTCCCGGCTTCATCGTGCTGGTATCGGGCGGCAAGCAGCCCGATGGCGGCAAGCAGCTCTGGGGATCGGGTTTTCTGCCCAGCGTTTATCAGGGCGTGCAGTGCCGCTCCCATGGTGAGCCCGTGCTCTACCTGGAAACCCCGCCAGGGGTGAGCCGGCCTCTGCGCCGCAGCATACTCGACGCCATGGACGAGATCGACCAGCAAGCAATACACGAGTTCGGCGATCCTGAAACCGTCACCCGCATCGCGCAGTACGAGATGGCGTTCCGCATGCAAATGGACGCCACCGACGCCATGGATATCCACAAGGAGTCCCGCCGCCGTGCTCGCCGAATACGCCGCAAAGCCCGGCGAAGAGAGCTTTGCCAATAATTGTCTGGTGGCGCGCCGCCTGGCCGAACGCGGCGTTCGCTTTATTCAGCTCTATCACTGGGGTTGGGACACCACGGCGTTACCGCCAAAGACCGCTCAATATCGGCTTCGCCGACCGTTGCCGCGAAACCGATCAGCCCATCGCCGCGCTTCTCACCGACCTTAAACAGCGAGGAATGCTGGAAGACACGTTGGTCGTCTGGGGCGGAGAATTCGGCCGCACCTCCATGCGCGAGAATCGCGATGGCAAGGTCATGCAGTTTGTCGGC
>CAWJPV010000028.1:0-27155 GCA_963844785.1 uncultured Acidobacteriaceae bacterium
GCGCAGCGCTGCCAGTTCCGGACTACGCTGGAATCCGTCACGTGGTAACCCTGCGCTAGTGCTCTCGCAATCAGCGGAATCGCTTTGGCCCGCTGTCCCAGAATCTCGTAAGTCTCACCCGCGCGATAGGCGATTTTCGGGTCGTTAGGGGAAAGTGCCAAAGCCTTGCGAATGAGGACCGGACTTTTTTCCCCTTGTCCTGAGGACGCGTAATATCCCGCCAACAAAAACGGCAAGCTGCGAATCGTTAGGACTTTTCGACTGTTGGGCGTTGGCCAGTTCGGCTGCCTTGCGGTACGCCTGTGTTGACTGTTCATGATTGCCGCCCCAGAGATAGGCGCTGCCCAGATTGCCCCATGCTTTGTAGTTAACAGGATCGAGCTCGATCGCCTTCTTATATAGGGCCGCCGCATCGGCGTACTTGCCCGCGAGCTCTGCCAGTGCCCCAAGGCAGCAAAAGTATCCACGTAGGGTTCTAGCCTCGATGACTCGCGAAGGTTCGCTTCCGCCTCACTTAGCTTTCCGAGCTGCGTGTTGGCTAGCCCAAGATTGTAGTGAGCCATCGGATTGTCCTTTGATAGGTCGACCGCTCGCTGATACTGAGATGCCGCTTCTTTAAGATTGCCTGCAGCAAGCTGATAGTTTCCCAACTGTAGCGGCCATCGCCAGGATTCCGGCGCGAGATCGATGGCCCGCTGTATCGCGGTGAGTGCATCATTCGTCCGTCCATCCGCCTCATATACCTCCGCCAGCGCGCCATAGGCTTCCGCGCTGTGCGGGTCGAGGGCGGTCGCCTTCTGCACCTGCTGCATCGCCAACTGGGTTTGCCCCTGCATGGCCGCCATGCGGGCCATCGTAATGTATGGCGAAGCGAGATTCGCATCGAGCTGCAGGGCCTTGGCCGTTGCCTGCTTCGCCATATCGAGCAGCTTGGCATCGCCGTTGTTCCGGTACTGCAAGAAGTAGGCCTGACCCAGCCCGGCCTGGGCCAGGGCAAAATTCGGATCTGCCTTAAGCACCTCTTGGAAGCCGGTGATGGCTGCGGCAATGTTGACTTGCTTGTACGAGTGCTGCAGCTCCTCCTGCGCCTTTAAAAACTGGTCGTATTGGCTGGCCGGCACTCCCGCCGTGGCTGCGCTATTCGCGGTGTGCAGCCAATGGGGTATGCCTGCCACCCACAAGGCGGAACCCGTCACGGCCAGCAGCAAGAGCGCGGCGATAGCCACCCATAACGTGGTCTTACTCGCAGCTTTGGTAGGAGCGGAGACCATACCCGCCGCCAGGGGCGCGCCCAGAGACTCTGCCAGCGCCTCCGCCAACTGTCCTGCGCTGGCATATCGCTTTGCGGGATCAATTTCCATGGCTACCGCTACCGTGCGCATAAATGACTCCGAAAGGTCCGGCCGCAGATCGATCAGCGCTTTTCTCTTGGAGATTGCCGCTGCCGCCTCTCTCGCCGTCAAGCCACCCAGCCTGACCGGATGCTGGCCCGTAACCAGGTAGAAGAGGAGCACACCCACGGCGTAGATATCGCTGGCCACCGTCGCCCGGCTGCCGCTGAACAGCTCCGGCGCCATGTAGGTAGGGGTGCCGGCGACACCGGTTTGGCGTTGCGGCAGGGTGCTCAGCCCGAAATCCATCAGCAGAATGCGGCCGCCCTCTTCGCGCATCACATTTTCGGCCTTGATGTCGCGGTGCAACAGCCCGGCCCGATGCACCGCGCTCAGGGCCTTTGCTACATCGAGGCCAATCAAGGCAGCTTCGCGATAGCCAAACGGGCCCTGGGCTAATACCAGGAATGACAAGGTCTTACCGTGTACGAAATCAGTCCAGTAGCCCACTCGTCCGTCGTGGCGGTCCATGCCGTAGACATGCACGATGTTGGGGTGTTGCACTGCGGCCAACGCCCGCGCCTCGCGCAGAATGGCCTGATAATCCTCCTCGCCTCCCACTGAGGCGGGAAGCAGCAGCTTCACCGCCACCTCACGTTCCAGATGGGGATCCCACGCCCGGTACACCTCACCGAACGAGCCGTGCCCCACGCGCGCCAGCAGGCGAAAGCTCCCCCATGCCTGGGATACCGGCGGCATTTCGGCCGAAGCGGAGCCCTCGTGGTTTAGCGGAGTCGTCGGATCGTCTTGCATAAGCGGCAGACGGAACAAAAAACCGAGCAAAGATCATCCAGAGCCAGTTTTGGAGGGATCCTCTCGAGATGGATTATATGACTGCCGTCTTCAGCCTTCATCGAGGGGTGCCGTCAGCTCTGCGTTGCCCCCGCGCCCGACGGGAGCCGCTCGCGGAGGATGTCATCGAGGTCGCAGAGCTTGTCGGTAACCAGGTTCAGCTTGCGGGAGAGATTTTGGATCTCCGCTTCGGCGCGGCGGTTCACGTCGAAGTCCAGCTCGCTGCGCAGGCGGTCTTTTTTATCCTGCCGGTTCTGGCTCATCATGATGACCGGCGCCTGGATAGCGGCCAGCATAGACAGGAAGAGATTGAGCAGGATGAAGGGGTACGGATCCCATGCCCGGCCGCGCAGGGCAACGTTGATGCAGGTGTAGACGGCCAACACGACGGCGAAGAGGATGATGAAGGCCCATGACCCTCCGAAACTGGCCACCTTGTCGGCGATGTGTTCGCCGAAAGTGTATTCCTCCTCGATCACATCGTTGGCGTTGCGGCTGGCGCGAAGCCGTACCAGTTGCTGCGATGCGTGGAATTGGTGGCCCAGTACCGTTAGCATATCCATCCCGGCCAGCGGTTTGCGCTGCAGCAGCGTAGCAATGTCGTCGCGGCTGATCTCGACGCACGTGGTTTCTTCCATGGCCAGGGCGCTGGTCTGGTGGGGTGTTTGATCCAGCATGGAAGCGAAGCCGAAAAACTGCCCATGGCCCGGTTGGTCGACCATCACCTCCTGGTGATCGTCGTCGACAGTGGTGACCTGTACGTCGCCTGAAAGCAGAATGTACGCGTGCTTGCCGGGATCATCCATTTTGTAGATGCGCTGCCGTGGAGCAAATGTTCTGAGATCCACCTGGGCGGCCAGGACGGCAATTTCGTCATCGTCGAGCAGGGCAAAGAGCGGGACGTGTTTTAACTCCACGGGGTCGCAGGGCATAGATCACCTCGTTGGCGCGGTATTGCTTTCGCAATGAACTCCGAGGAAAGATAACAGACCAGGGCTACAGGAGGATGGTAATTTCTGCACCCATGAAGAGCGCATAACTCAACCAGCGCCGGCGTGTCATCATAATCGGCATGAGCCTTGCTCGCAGCTTGCACCTGGTGGCGATGGCGGCTATCGCCCTGGCTGCCTCAGCACAGACGGTCGAATCCAGATCAAACCAGCCGATGCCATCAGAGAGCACGGCTCAACTGATCGGGGTTTCCTCTGAAATAAGTCAGTTGAAAAAGCTATCCGCTGACCCGGTTGCAGCGGACCGGTGGCAAATCCTTTGGCTGCATCAGCGCATTTCTGAACAAGTGATGGCGGCGTCCCTCCAGGTCGATGCAACCATAGCCCAGATCGATAACGAGATTGCGCGCTGCAATGAAGTGCATGGATTCCTGTCTGACCGCCGCGACCACGCTGTGAGCCGGGCAAACCTGCTCAGCGTAATCGTGGGCGGAGCTGTCGGTGCGACCAGTTCCGGCCTTCAACTTTCCTCCAGCCTCACTAAGCCGGCGGCCGGCGTCGGCATCGCCGCTGGAACTCTTTCTGCCGGGCTTGCCCTCACTGGAATTCGCGATCAGAAAGGCCAGAGCGGTCGATTCGATTTCGAATCCAATATGCTGGCCGAGTTGTTCGACCGGCCCACTCTACCCAATAGCCGCTACCCCGAGACCGTATGGATCTTCCTCAATGAACCCGCTCCCACCCTGCACACGGGTATCACCCGCAAGGAGGAATTGCTGCAAACCTGGGTTCAGGTGAAGCGAATCGACTCCCTGTCGAGTACAGACAAAAATCGATCACCTTACCAGTCAGCCGTCCGAAAGCCTGAAACTCAGCATCGACGACTTCGAAGATCGCGGGGCCATGCTGCAGGACGTTCGCGCCAGGATCTCCTATCTCAAGAGGGACCTGGGTCTGTTCCTCGGCCTCGCTGCCGACAGTGACTGTGAAACCCTGACTGCTCACGGCAGATTGTTATGTTCCCCTGGTTCCGGCAACAAAGGCTGGGTGCCCCATTCAAGCCGCGATTTGCTTGCGTGGGCTCGTGGTGTTGACTGCTAAGTGTGTCGGATTAGTCGAGAGTCAGATGGAAAGAGCAATGGTATCCCACTCAAGCCAAAACGCGGCTTGAATGGGGCACCCACCTTTGTTGCCGGTCAAGCAAGCTGGTCAACCCTCTCCACACCATTAGCTGAAATCTGCGGGACGGTGAAGGCCGCCGCTCAAGCGGGGAGGCTCAAATTCGACTTCCGCCGCATCCGGCATCGCCAGCAGGTCCAGGATGTCTTCCTGCTTGTCGGTAATTCTCCGGTACTCCTCTTTCGTGAGCAGCACATGGGCTGGACGGCCGCGATCGGTGATAAAAACAGGGCCTCGCTTAGCGGCCCTCTTGGCTCGGCCGGTACCCTGATTGAACTCCCGGCCGGAAAGTGGTGGGAAACCCTGCTTCGAATCACTTCTTATTGAGCGCTTGATCCGGCTGAAGCATAAATGCGTGAATGGTCTTGTGAAAGTATCCCCGGCCCACGATCTCGCCGTTGTCATTGATACGCGATGCTACCAGCAGCGTCCAGCCGGAATTGGGCGCGACGAGTTTATTCAGATTGATCATCTTGCCCTTCTCCCACAGGAACGCCCTGAGCTTATCGTCGTCGTTTGAGGTTCCGACCACCTGCCCCTGGCAATTGATGTCCAATGGTGTGCTCGCTGCATCCTCACCGCCGAGCGTGCCCAGATCTTCAATCGAACCGTTTCTCCAGATCACACCGTGTGCCGTGCCGTTGGCCAGGTCGCAGGTTCCAACGATGGCATCGTTATTGTTGATGGCCTGAGCACTGCAGAGGGTGCCGCCGGGCAGGTTGGGCAGCTGCTGCATCTTGCCCGCCTGCCAGAGAAAAGCCTGGGGCTTGCCGTTCGGAACCAGGTTCGCGTCCCCTACGATATCGCCCTTATCGTTGATGTCGTGGGCGTGCTGTAATCGCCTCGGGCGAGCAGTCCGAGATCGCGGGGCTGTTTCGTGTGCCACAAGACCGCATGCTTCTGGCCGCTGCTGATCTGTGCGCTCCCCACCACGTCTCCCGCTGCGTTCACAGCCAATGCAGACGAATAGGGTCCTCCCAGGGAGTCCAGAATTTCCAGATGACTATCGGACCACTTGAAGGCGTGGGTGAAGCGTAAATCCTGTGGCGCTTGAAGAGTTCCTACTACCGTGAGCCGGTCGTTGATGTCAGAGGGGTAGACGAGGGTGAAATTCTTATCACCCTGGATAGAGATCGTTTCCGTGCCGTGAAAGAGCATGCCCGGCATCAGGCTTGCGTTTTCCGAGTGCCAGATGACCATGTCGCCACGGTTATTGAACCCTGGAGTGTCGGTAAGCGGGCGCACCAGGGATGGGCCGCGATCCACAACCGTGTAATGCGGATGGTTCTCCTGGGCAAGAGTCCACGGAGCGAAGAGCAGTGCTATCCCTGCGAGAGGGACCACTGGGCATCCCCTGCGAAAAACTCCGGCCGCTTTCCCCAACGTGTAAGACTCCGCCTTTGACGTCACCGGACTACTGCGGCGTCATGCTAGTCATATTAACCGTTAGCATCACGTTCTGCTTAGTGACCACATTTCCTGAGGTTCCGGTACCCACGACAGTTACCTGGACGGTGGACGGTGTAGGTTCACGACATGCCCGCTCATACCGCAGCCTGACAGACCAGCGGCCAGGGCCCAGGCGCCTGCGACCAGCAGGCAAAGATGCCAGAGGCGCTGCGTCCTGACCAGCTTCCGTCTGCGAGCCAGGATCGCCAAGCCGGTCAGACCGCCCGGGCACCAGAATACCAGTGCAAACAGGGCCGGGCTGAAGGGGCTTTGCGGTGTCTGAGACGGAACACGTTTACTTGCTTGCTGCGTAGTGGTATTGATCGTAAGCCCGGTAGAGATGTTCTGGTTGTTGCCGCTCAGCGTGACCTGATTCTGGTCGAACGCGCAACTCACGCTCGCGGGCAAATTCGAACAACTCAAGGCGATCGTCCCGCTATAGCTGTTAGTCGGCGTGAAAATGAGAGTGGTCTTTCCTGTCGCTCCTGGGGCAATGGTCAGCGTGGTGGGATTCGCGGCCAACGCGTAGCTAGCCCCCGGTCCCCCTGGTCCGCCAATGACAGTGAGCGTCACCCCGGTCGAGCTGCTCCCGGCAAAGTTTCCCGCGGCCGTATACGTAGCGATGGTAGTATCCGTTCCTGCTGGGAGGGTCGTGGTGCCGAGCGTGGCCACGCCGCTGCTGTTCAGCGCTGCCACACCGAGCGAAGTGGAACCGCTATAGAAGGTCACGCTTCCCGCAGGTACGCCTGCGGTGGATGCCACGGTGGCGGTCAAGGTTACGCTGGCGCCGTAGGCCGCATTGGTCGGGGCGCTCAGTTTAGTAGTGGTCGTCGCTCCACTCACCGTCAGCTCGCCGGGAACAGCGGTTACGATGTAGTTGGCCAGTTGGGCCCCGGTTACAGAAGGCACAATGGCGTAGCTGCCGACGTTGCTGGCGGTGTTCGCTGGAGTGGTGAAGCTTTCCGTAAAGCTGTCGCTTCCCACCGCGCCACTCACGGTTCCGCTGAAGGCCGGATTGGCTGCGCCATAGCTCCGGGTCACGTTATTGGCCGCGACGGTCAATGGAGCGGGTATTACCTGGAAGCTTTGCGTCGCCGTGGCCGCGTTGTATTCCGTATTGCCGGCTTGCGTGGCCTGCAGCACCACGGTGCCCACACCCGTGACCGTCACTATGCCGCCGCTGATCACTGCTGGACCGGACTGGACCGTGATGGTAACTGGATAGCTGTTGCCTAAGTTGGAACTAGCCGTCACGGCAAAGGGCGCGCTGCCATAGGCGTGCGCTGCGATGGCCGGGAAGGTGATGGTTTGCGCTGCCACGTTCACCGTGATGCTGCTGGACGGCGACGTACTGGCGGCAAAGTTGCCCGCTGCCCCATAGCTGGCTGTGAGCGTATCGGTGCCCACCGGGAGCGTGGTAGTCGTGAGTGTGGCTACGCCGCCGCCATTCAGCGTACCCGTACCCACGCTCGTGGATCCGCTATAGAAGGTGACGATTCCTCCCGGCGTCCCCGCAGTCGAGGCCACCGTGGCCGTCAGCGTCACGCCGGCGCCATAACCAGCGCTGCCCGGCGCACTCAAGGTCGTCGTGGTTGCGGCTCCGCTCACGGTAAGAGCACCGTTGACAATGGCGACCGTGTAGTTGGACAGTTGGGGACCAGAGACCGCGGGCACAATCGGATAGCTACCCGCATTGCTGGTGGTGGTTGCGGTGGTGGTAAAGGTTTCGCTGAAGCTGTCGCTGCCCACTGCGCCGGTCACCGTTCCGCTAAAGGCCGGATTGGCTGCACCATAGACACGGCTCGCGTTGTTGGCGGTTGCCGTCAAGACGGCAGGCGTCACCTGGAAGCTCTGCGTCGCCGTGGCTGCGGAGTAGTTTGTGTCTCCCGCCTGCGAAGCCAGCAGTACCACAGTTCCAGCGCCGGTCACGGTTACCGTGCCGCCGCTGATCATTGCCGGCCCGGACTGCACTGCGATGGTCACGGGATAATTGCTGCCCGCACTGGAAGTCGCGGTTACGGCGAAGGGCGCGCTGCCGTAAGCGCGGGATGCGATTGCGGGGAAGGTAATGGTCTGCGTCGCCGCGTTCACCGTGACGGTGGTTATGGTCGAAGTGCTGGCGGCAAAGTTACCCAGCGCTGCGTAGCTGGCGGTGACTGAATCGGAACCACTGGCTAGCGCCGTTGTGCCCAGGGTAGCCACGCCGCTGCCGTTTAATGTGCCTGTGCCCAGGGCAACGGTTCCGTTATAGAAGGTAACGGTTCCCGTAGGCGTGCCCCCGGTAGAGGTCACCGTTGCCGTCAGGGTTACATTAGCGCCATAGACAGCGGTGCCCGGCCCACTCAGGGTGATCGTGGTCGTCGCTCCATTTACCGTAAGCGTGCCGTTGACGATGGTGACGTTGTAGTCGGCCAGGTTTGTTCCCGTCACTGCGGGCACGATCGGATAGCCGCCAACATTACTGGTGGTCGTGGCGGTGGTGGTGAAGCTTTCCGTAAAGCTGTCGCTTCCCACGGCGCCGGTCACTGTTCCGCTAAAGGCCGGATTGGCCGAGCCATAGGCACGGCTCGCATTGTTGGCGGTCACGGTCAAAGGAACAGGCGTCACCTGGAAGCTCTGCGTCGCCGTGGCCGCGTTGTAATCCGCATTGCCGACTTGAGCGCCTTGCAGCACAACGGTGCCTACGCCGGTGAGGGTTACGCTGCCGCCGTTAATCACCGCCGGTCCGGATTGCACCGTGATGGTGACCGGATAATTGCTGCCCGCACTGGAGGTCGCGCTCACAGCGAAGGGTGCACTGCCGTAAGCGTGGGATCCGATGGGGGCAAAGGTAATGGTCTGTGTAGCCGGGTTGATGGTGATGCTGCTTGCCGATGAAGTGCTGGTGGTAAAGTTGCCCGCCCCCTCATAGGTTGCGGTCAGGTTATCCGTGCCGGCGGGGAGCGTGTTGGTAGTCAGCGTGGCCATGCCGCCGGCGTTTAACGTGCCCGCGCCCAGGGCGGTCCGGCCACTGTAGAAGAGCACGCTTCCCCCAGGCGTACCAGCGGTGGAGGTCACCGTCGCCGTTAGGGTAACGTTCGTGCCGTAGGTAGCGCTGCCCGGCGCGCTCAACGTGGTCGTGGTCGGGGTCGTTGGCGCTGTGATGGTAAGCGTACCCGTGATTACCACCACCTGGTAATTCTCGGCCGAAGAGCCAGTCACGGTTGCATTGATCGTATACGTGCCCGCCGGCGAACCGCTGGTAGCCGTGGTGCCGTAAGTCACGATGATGGTCCCGCCCAGCGTATCGCCGTTTTGCAAGCCGGTGACGCTTCCAGTCAATGCGGGCAGCGTATTCCCCGCGGTCATGGTGGCGTTGTTTACATTCACCGTCAGCTCGGCTTGCAGTAAGCCGTAGACGACCAGGTCTCCCGAACCATCCGTCACGCCCACGGGCCCAAAGTTGGGCACGTACATTTTTCCGTTGGCCACGATGGGCGGGCAAAATTTCGAGAACGTGCCTATTTCATCGCGAGCGTCATTGCTTTTGTCGGTCCACAGAAGCTTAAGCGTATTGGCGTCGAAAGCGTACAGAACCCCCTGGTCCAGCTGATGCGCGGCGTCGCCGTTGTAGGGGGTGGATGCCCATAGGATACCGTTGCTGTTACCGTTTGCCGAGATGGAGGTAAAGCCCCCGGGCATAGCGCCATCGTTGTTGGTCGCCGGCGCGGTCATCGTACTGGTAGCCCAGGGCGTCGTGTTCAGGTATCCGGTGGTGCTATTAAAAAAGAAGGAGCGCAGGACGTCGTTTTCTCCCCAGACATAGACCGTCGGACCATTCACATCGCTATCGAAGTAGGACGGGCTCCCGTGGATATGACTGGTTCCCACGCCATAAATAGCCTGGAACTCCTGCCGCACCTGGTCATTCGAGGCGTTGAACCCTCCCAGGTCGTTGGTGTTCGTAAGATAAAGTACGCCTTCCTTGCCCCCGCCCAGAACGTAGTTGGTATTCGGAATCAGGATCACTCCGGCCGAGGCCAGATCCATGTCACCGGCAGTCAAGGAAGAGGCGTTGTACGGTGTGAAGTAATCAAGCAGCTGCAGGCTGGGCGATAACTTGATCATGCTTTCCCCGGTCTGCACCAAGCCATTCGGCGTTTTGCCGGAGCTTCCATTGCCGGTCAAAAGGTAGAGGTTGCCCGCGCTATCGACGGCGGGACCCTGTCCTGCCATCCAGATCCCTCCTTCTGAGCCAATCGTCGTGGTGACGTAGACCGCAACCTGCGCCAACGTAGTTTTGTTGTAAGCCAGCACCCAGCCCTCGTAGGGCGTTATGTCGTCATGCGAGCCGAAGATGATGTAGATGTTCCCGTTGGCAATCGTTAACGCCGGGCGTTGGTTCTGCCGCTGAATGACCAGTTGAAGCGGGCTGGTGAGATCAGGAGTCGAGTAGCTCGCGGTAATATTCACCGGGCTTTTTGCGGCAGCACCGGTTGCAATTTCAAGTGCGTTGAGATGGTCTGCGTATACGAGATTGCCATTGACCACAGATTGAGTGGCGGAGACGAAGTACATGATATTCGTGGACGGATCGATAACCGGCGTGCTCAAAATACCCAGGCCGGTAGACCAGGAAATATTCTGATCCCACTGAATATTTTGTGGCGTTATCGGTGTGCCGAAGTTCTGGGTCCAGTACACGGTGCCGTTATCGGCGTCAATCGCGTAGACCGTATTCCGCATGCTGGCCACGAAGACTACGTTGTGCGTTCCGCCGGCAATCGCAAGATTTGAAACGTACAGAGGCTGGGCGTAGACCTCCCCATCGGTGTGGACGGTAAAAAGCTTTCCGAAAGTGTTTGAGTTTACATTTGCCGGCGTGAGCACCGTCTCCTGCAAATTTGCGCCGGTCCGGCCAAGGTCATAGCTCCGGTTATAGATATTCACCTGGGCAAGCGCCGCGACATGGACACACAGCAGCAGCAAGACCAGGAGAGGCTGCAGAGCCGAGACTTTGCGTATGCGTCCCCAATGCTGGGAGCGATCGACTGTATTTGTTCCAACCAAAGCTAAATGATCAAAATAATTTGCCACTGGCCCGCCCTCGAAAACAAATAGCTTGGCTAAGCCACACGCCTGCCAAGTCCTTATAGGGGGAGGAAACCAAAATTCCTGGGGGAAAATCAGAGCGTCTGTGGGGGAAAGCTAGACGTTCTGACGGTGAAACGCTGAGGCAAATTGTAGCACTCAACGAGCCGGGAGAACATTACTTCATAGCGTTAGTTCACCAAAGCAGTACGCAGAAGGACATGACCTAAGGATTAATGTGTGACTCCGCTTCACTCGGTCAATAGGGCTCCACGACTGTGTAGTGCAGGTAAACGGCGGGTAAATCGCATCTGCTGTGACATCCCATCCCGCGCAAGACGCTGAAGAGTGTCTGCGAACAGCGGGTTACCTCGGTGCCAAGTAACCGTTACCAACAGAGTGAAAAACAAGCGGAAGCTTGGCTCATGATTAAACTTCAGCCTAGCCCGGAAGAGTCTGCGTGAGAACTCCACTCGGCAGGAGCCGGTCTCCTAACAGAGGCCAGTAGGAACTGGACGGGTGCCCCAGGTTCGCCGAAGCGTACCTGGGCAGAAAAAGATGGGGCGTAGCCCCCACGATCGCTTCAAACAATCTGTCAGCTGAATCCATTCGGTGCTGCTGAGCAGTCCAACTGAAAGCAATCGAAAAATATCATTTCCACCCAGGTACGCTGGGGCGAACCTTGATTGGATAAGGAAGAAGGCTTCAGCGATCCTAGAGAGAGTCTTGAGGGTGGGACCGAGAGACTCTGGGATCAGGAGAAGCCTTATGAAGATTATAGGATGTGATTTTCACCCTAGCTTTCAACAGATAGCGATTTGCGACTTGGAGACGGGAGAGTTCCAAGAGCGGAAGTTGAGCCACGCCGACGGTCAGGCAGAGCGGTTCTACGGGGAGTTGGGGGAGCCGGCGTTGATCGGGATCGAGGCGACTGGAAACAGCCAGTGGTTCCTCGATCTGGCGCAGCGGTTGGGCCATGAGGTACGGGTAGGGGATGCAGCCAAGATCCGCGCCAGCTATGTGCGCAAGCAGAGTACGGACAAGCGGGACGCGGGTCATATCTTGAAGCTGCTGCTAGAGAAACGGTTTCCACAGTTGTGGACGCCGAGCGCGGCGATGCGGGACCAGCGGCAGTTGTTACGTCACCGGGACAAGCTGGTCGAGATCCGAACCAAGGTGAAGAACAGCTTGCAGCCTCTGGCGATGAACCGGGGGATGCAGAAGAAGAGCCGGCTGTGGACGCGCCAGGGGATGGAGCAGTTCCAACAGCTGGCGATGCCGGGCTGGGCTGCGACGCGACGGGAAGATTTGTTGCAGCTGCTCAAGCAGTTGAACGGCCAGATCGAGCCATTGGATCAGGCAGTGAAGCAGGCCGCCGAGCAACATCCCCAGGCCCAATTGCTGATGACCCAGCCTGGAGTGGGCCCAGTGACGGCGCTGGCTTTTGTGCTCACGATCGGGGATGTGGCGCGCTTTGCCGGTAGCAAGCAGCTCACCAGCTATCTGGGCCTGGTTCCCAGCGAACACAGCTCGGGCAGCAAGCGCTGGCTGGGAGCCATTACCAAGCAAGGCAACCGCTTTCTACGCAAGCTGCTGGTGGAAGCGGCGCAGACCACAGTGCGCAAGGATGAAGGTTTTCGCAAGGAGTATCAACACCGTTGCCGTCGTCGCCCTAAGGGAGTAGCCAAGGTGGCGGCGGCACGCAAACTGGCTGTGCGACTCTACTGGATGCTACGTAGCCATGTCAGCTATCCGGAGATCGCTCATATCGAGAGCCACCCGCGGGTGCCCCTGGGAGATGTTTAGCCCGTAACTTTGATTGGGTGCTCTCGCATCCAGACCGGTCTATGCAGAAGACGGCGCAAGCGCCTTGGAAAACACCTCCGGTGTTTCCCACTTCCGCACAGACTCGGCGGCTGGATGTCCGAATAGAAGAATCATGATCGTAGTTTCGGTCGTATCGATGGTTCGGTGGAGCGATCCACCAGAAAAATGATTCAGCGGTGATGTCCCAGAGTCTCGGTCCCACTCTCTCTGCTGGCCAAACAAAGCGGTGCTCCGCACCGCTCAGGATATCTTCGCCCTTGACAAAGCCTTTTTCCTTATCGAGGGGCACCCGTCCAGTTCCTACTAGGCTCTGTTAGGAGACCGGCTCTTGCTGGGTGGAGTTCTCACGAAGCGTCGGCAGGGCAGGGCTGAAGTTTTGCGATTAGAGGAACTTTAGGCGCTGGGCTTCCTCTTTGCATCCGGGCGGAAAGACAACGTTCACCGCCGGTAATTATCCCCTGGACAAGCATTGCGTGGGGGTAAAGCCCTAATTGTCTACAGTCGCGCCCTGATACAAAGTATCCCAGCCGGGACTACCCGAACGCCTTCCTTACGGAGTCACATTAAGCGTCAAGGGTACGGACAGGGTCGTAACCGCGGTATCAGCAGTCCCAGTCGCCACGACCATCACCTGGAAAGTGCTGGAGGTCTGGTTAGTCACTGTTCCGCTCATGCCGCAGCCCGATAGACCAGCGGCTAAGGCGAACGTGCAGGCGAAGAGCAGGAGAAGCAGCCAGGAAGGTTGCTTCCGCCTCCGCAGGAAGACCGCCAAGCCGGTCAGGCCTCCAGGCCACCAGAAGGCCAAGGCCAACAAGGTCGGATTCAGTGTGCCGTGCGGCGACTTCCCGGCTGCCTGTTGGGCCGTCGTGTTGATCTGGAGCCCCACGGTCACGCTCTGGTTATTCCCACTGAGGGCGACTGGATTCTGAGCAAACGCGCAAGTCGCATTCGTGGGCAAACTCGCACAACTCAACGCGATCGTTCCCTTATAGCCGCCGGTGGGGGTGATGGTGAGCGTGGTGCTTCCTGTCGACCCTGACGAAATGGTCAGCGAAGCCGGGTTCGCGGTCACCGTATAGGCAGGCGCCGATCCCCCTGACGCGGTGATGGTGAGCGTCACCGGCGATGAGGTGCTGCCGGCAAAGTTTCCCGCGGCTGCATATGTAGCGGTGGCGGTGTCCGTTCCGGCAGGGAGCGCTGTGGTGGCCAGCGTGGCCACGCCGCTGCCGTTCAGGCTGCCCACGCCCAGGGAAGTGGAACCGCTAAAGAAGGTCACGCTTCCAGCAGGTACGCCCACAGTGGAAGCCACGGTCGCCGTCAACGTTACGCTGGCGCCGGCAGCGGCGCTGGCCGGCGCGCTCAATGTGGTTGTGGTCGAAGCTCCAGTCACCTGGAAGCTTTGCGTCGCCGTGGCCGCGCTGTAATCCGCATTGCCGGCTTGCGCGGCCTGCAGCACGACCGTACCCACGCCGGTGAGGGTCACGGTGCCCGCGGTAATCGTTGCTGGGCCAGACGCAACCGTGATAGTTACGGGATAATTGCTGCCCGCGCTGGAAGTCGCGCTCACGGCAAAGGGCGCGCTACCGTAAGCACGCGATGGGATGGCGGCGAAAGTAATGGTCTGCGTCCCCTGGCCGATGCTGACGCTGCTCGCCGCTGAGGTGCTGGCGGCAAAGTTGCCTGTTGCCGCATACGCTGCAGTGATGCTGTCCGTGCCGGGAGGGAGTGTGGTCGTGCTCAGCGTGGCCGCCCCGCTGGCATTCAATGTCCCCATGCCTAACGGGGTCGCGCCATTCAAGAAGGTTACGGTTCCGCCAGGCGTGGCCCCAGTGGAGGCTACCGTCGCCGTGAGGGTAACGGCAGCTCCGTAAGCAGCGCTGGCCGGCGCCGTCAACGTGGTCGTGGTCGCGGCCCCGGTCACCGTCAATGCGCCGTTGACAATGGTGACGGTATAGTTGCCCAGGTTTGTACCGGTCACCGAAGGCACAATCGGATAGCTGCCCACAGCGCTGGTGGTAGTTGCCGTGGTAGCAAAGCTCTCGGTAAAGGTATCGCCGTTCTGCGCCCCGGTCACCGTTCCGGTAAAGGTTGGGTTGGCCGCGCCATAGGCGCGGGTCGCGTTGTTGGCCTTTACGCTCAGCGGCACGACCACCGGCGAGATGGTAAGCGTACCCGCGTTGACCACCACGTTATAGTTGCCGGCGGATGAGCCGGTCACCGTCGCGGTAATGGGATAAGTACCGGCCGGAGAGGTGGTGGTCGCCGTGGTGCTGTAAGCGACATCAATCGTCGTACCCAGCGTATCGCCATTCACCAGCCCGGTGACGGTTCCGGTCAATGTGGGCAGCGCAGTGCCCACCGTCATGGTAGCGTTGGTCGCGTTAACCGTCAGCACAGGAAGCAAGCCGTAGGCAACCAGGTTGCCAGTACCATCGGTGTTGTTCACCGGCCCGAAGTTGGGCACGTACACCTTGCCGTTCGCCACCACCGGCGGGACATACTTTGCGAACATCCCGATCTCATCCCGCGCGTCCTTGGTCTTATCGGTCCACAGCAAACTCAGGGTGTCGGCATTGAACGCGTACAGAACACCCTGTACCGACTGATGTACGGCGTTGCCGTTATACGGCGTCGAGGCCCATAGAACGCCGTTACTGTTGCCGTTGGCCGAGATGGCAAGAAATCCGCCCGGCATGGCTCCATCATTATTGGTCGCCGGCGCGGTCATGGTACTGGTGGCAAAGGGCGTGGTCGTCAGAAGGCCGGTGGTGGTATTGAATTCGAACCCGCGCAGCACATCGTTCTCTCCCCAAACATACGTGCTGGGGCCATTCGCATCACTGTCGAAGTAGATCGGCCCGCCATGGATGTGACTGGTGCCGACGCCATAGACCGCCTGAAACTCCTGCCGCACCTGGTCGCTGGAGGCGTTGAATTCACCCATCGCGGTCGTGTCCACGAGGTAGAGCACACCTGCCTTGCCGCCGCCCAACACATAATTGGTGTTGGGAATGAGCAGCAGCCCGGACGAACCCAAATCCATGTCGCCCGAATTCAACACTGCGCTGTTGTAGGGCGTGAAGTAATCGAGCAGCTGCAGGGTGGGCGATAGCTTGATGAAGCTGTTGCCGGTTTGAACCAGGTTATTGGTCGTCGTGCCAAAGCTGCCATTGCCGGTTGAAATGTAAAGATTGCCGGCAGCATCGATCGAGGGCGCCTGGCCTGCACTCCAAATCCCGCCCTGTGTGCCGATCGTAGTGTCGGAATAAACAGCGGTTTGCGCCAGCGTCGACGTGCTGTAGGCCAGCACCCAGCCGTTGTAGGGCGTCTGGTCCTCGTGGGAAGCGAAGGCAATGTAGACATTCCCGTTGGCCAGAGCCAACCCGGGACGAGGATTCTGCATCTGGGCGTTGAACACCAACGGCGTGGTGAGATCAGCAGTGGAGTAGGTGGCGGTAATATTTACCGGGCTTCCGCTTACTGGAAGTCCAGTGGCTATCTCAATTGCGTTCAGATTGAAGGCATATTGAAGGGCGCCGCTGGCCGGTTGGGAGCCGGAGACGAAATACATAATATTGGTGGCTGGATCAATCACCGGCGTGCTTAAAATGCCCAGCCGGGTGGCCCAGATAATATTCTGATCGTTCTCCACATCCTGGGGAATGATCGGCGAGCCAAAGTTCTGCGACCAATACACGGTGCCGTTGTCCGCATCGATGGCATAGACGGTATTCAACATGCTCGCTGCGAAGACCACGTTATGCGTGCCCCCGGCGATGGCCAGGTTCGAGACATAGAGCGGCTGTGCGTAGATCTCTCCGTCTGTGTGTACCGTGAACAGTTTTCCGAAGCTGGTAGAATTTACGTTCGCCGGGGTAAGAATCGTCTCCTGCAGATTCGCACCGCTCCGTGCATTGTCGTAACTTCTGGTATAGACATTCACCTGGGCCGTTGCGGCCAGGCAGGAGTACGCCAGCAGCCATAGACAAAGACAGGCCTGAGCAAAGACCCGTCTCAGGCGTTCCAGGCCGGCCTTCTCAGCCGGCGCAAAATTATCTTCTATTGAAAAAAAAGTATCTGAATGCTTTGTCAACAGGACCCCACAGAAACGATGACATCAAGAACGAGTACGCGCATGCCGATCAAACCCGGCTATTGAACACCTATCAACCAGCGATCCAGCTGGAGAAGGGTGGAGCACCCGTGGGGGAATGGGCCCAAACAACCTTAAAAAAAACTTAAGAAAGGTCCTTCAGGAAGGACTGAAATTCTTGAAGCCAATTTGCAGTGTCTATCGTGCCTAAAGCCCACCAACAAAGGAGTCAACTTGATTTGGATGAATTCTTGACAGATGTCAATGAATTGTCTCAATTGTCGACTGATTGTTCCAATTGTCACTAAATTGTAGCAATGAACCGCGAAAAGTGCACTATTCAAATGAGGCGAAGAAAGCGATTTGTTTTGTTGCTATCTCAACAAACCGGCGCAAATTAAAGAAAAAATAATGTCCGTTGTGACCTCAGATGCGAATCTGACCCCACAGCGTAACTTTTTTTGGCGCTACATCCCCCACGGTTGTTCTTGCTGCAGCGCTGTCATACACCAGAACTCGCAGTTCCCGCCAGCGAAGCCTTCGCTCATACCAACCCTATCCTCCGGCACGCCTGGCTCGCCCTCGCACTCCCTTGCGGCTGCTGCTTTGTACAATCACAACACGAAGTGAAGGTCTCTTGCTCGCAGTTTGCTGGCCGCGTCGAGCGGATTCCCGAAACAGCAGAACTGCTTTCCGAAGTGACACGAGATTGCTGGGGCCGGGTCGTGTGCGAGCACAGTGGCGTAGGCGTAAATCTAATCCACGAAAAGGTGACTAAGTGGGAGTTACACGACGGGAATTATTAATCGGCGCCGGTGGCCTGGCTTCTGCCGTCGTCTTTGGAGATCCTGTGGCAGAAGCACTTGGTGCGGGCCGCGCGGTTGCCCAGGTGCCTCCCCCCCGGAAACTAAAAGTCATCGTCGCCGGTGGACATCCCGGCGATCCGGAATACGGATGTGGCGGCACCGTCGCTCGCCTGACCAAGCTTGGCCACGAGGTAGTTCTGCTTTATCTGAACGACGGAGCGTGGCCTCCTACCGGCGCGGCCACAAGGATCGCTGAGGCGAAAAGGGCTTGCGAACTACTCCAGGCGCGCGCTGCCTACGCCGGACAAATCAACGGCCACGCCGTGGTGGACAATGCACACTACGAGGCGTACGCGAAGTTGATCGAAGCCGAGCAGCCGGACGTGATCTTTACCCAATGGCCCATTGACAACCACCGCGACCATCGCGCCATTACCATGCTCACCTACGATGCATGGCGGCAATCAAAAAAGAAATTCGCTTTGTACTACTACGAGGTTTCCGATGGGGAAGATACCCTGCAATTCTCGCCCTCGCATTATGTTGATATCACGGAAACGGAAGCAGCGAAACGTGCTGCTTGCTATGCTCACGCCAGCCAAACGCCGGACAGGTATTACGCGCTGCAGGATCAGGTAGCGGCCTTTCGCGGTGTAGAAGGCGGCTACAAACGAGCCGAGGCGTTTGTACTCCAACTGCAGAGCCCAAGTGATCCTCTGCAGACGCTGGGCCGGCTGTAGCAAAGAATGCGATAAGCTGAAGGGCCAAGGGGGATATGAGATCTATGGATCTGTCTACAGCGCACGCGCCCATCGGTCACTTTCTCGAGCAGCCTGAAGACCCAGCGGAGTGGCAGAAATTCCGGCTTACCGAGGAACAGATCTCCGGGTTCAACGAGAAGGGATATGTCGCTGGAATTCAAGTTCTCAACGATCGGCAAATCGATTTGCTTTGCTCGGAGCTGACCGGCCTGATGAAGAAATCGCATCCTGCCAACCACCTCTTCCATGAGTATCACTCCAACGAATCGCAGGATCCAAACGCGGTTCTCTTCCACGCCCTGGGAGCCTGGCGAACCGGACCCGCCTTCCATGATGTGCTCTGGAGTCCGGCATTCCTGGTGCCGGCATCTCAGTTGTTGGGCGGACCCGTCCGCTTCTGGCACGACCAGCTTTTTTGTAAGCCCGCGCATCATGGGGGCGTAGTGGCCTGGCATCAGGACTACTCCTACTGGACGCGCACCGAACCGATGTCGCATCTTACTTGCTGGATCGCGCTGGACGATAGCGACCGTGACAATGGGTGCCTCTACTATGTTCCCGGAAGCCATCGCTGGAAGCTGCTGCCGGTCACCGGCCTTACCGGAAACATGGATGAGATCATGACCGTTCTCACCCCTGAACAAAAGCAGGCTTTCCTTCCCGTTCCCATCGAATTGAAGCGAGGGCAATGCACCTTCCATCATCCCCTCATGGTGCATGGTTCTTATGCCAACCGCTCGGAGCGGCCACGCCGCGCGACCCTCATCAATGCCTTCAGAGATGGGGTTCGATCCGCTTCCGACGATCCATTATTGGAGGGTGTTCCTTCTGTTCCCAGCGGAGCCAGGATGGAGGGTCAGTTCTTCCCCTTGCTCTTCGATCCCCAAGTAACCCGGAACTGAGCGACCTCAGAAGGCCGCGGCCGACATGATTGGTGCGGAGAGAACATCCACCCCGCGAAGATATTGCTGCACTCGCTCGCGCTCTTTGCTTGCATAGACGCGAAGCGGCGGGGTGAGGTCGGTGCTGCATATCCCCATCAGCGATAAAGCGCACTTCAACCCGCACAGTGGATTAGCAGGATAGTCCCCATAGACGGCGTTATCGAATTGCACCGCCTGTTGGTGAAGCGCTGATACCCGGCCCACATCATGAGCCACCGCGGCTTCATACAGGGCAACGAAAAGCCGCGGCCAAACGTTGGAGCCACCGGCCATGCCTCCGTGGGCTCCCAACAGCACCGCTTCCGCCAGTAGATCGTCGGGTCCCACCAGCAGGCTGAAATCAGCCAACCCCCGAACCCCCTCTCGCAACGCGTGGAAGTAGCCCATGTTCAGGCCGCTGTCCTTCAGCCCTACGATATTCGGTTCGCCGGCAGCCTGGATCACCGTCCCGGTTTCAAGCCAGAGGTGGGTATTGTGGGGAGCGTTGTAGAGAAACAACGGCAAGGGTGAGTCCGCTGCCAGCCGCCGAAAATACTGCAACAGTTCCACCTGGGAAACCTGGTAGTAATACGGCGGCGCAGCCACCACGGCCTGCGCGCCGCACTCATAAGACTTTGCCGCCATGCGCAGAGCATCCCGGTAAGACGTGTCTGTGATGCCGACGATCACCGGCACGCGAGAGCCTACGCGTTTGCAGGTTTGTTCAATCAGCGCTGAGCGCACCTCGTAGGGCAGGTTTGGCGCCTCCCCGGTGGTGCCCAATATGAAGATGCCGTGAACCCCTCCGCTGACCAGGTGTTCGATCAGCCGCTCCAGACCTTTCTCATCCAGGGTAAGGTCTTCGCGGAGCGGAGTAACCATGGCCGTAATAACGCCGCGTAGCGGGCGGGGCAACTTCGGGTTCACAACAATCTCCTGCGCGTCAGCAGATGGCTCAAAAATGATAGCATCAGCCCTCCGATCGTCCGGCGCACGGCGAGAGAGAATATAGTTCTAGTGGGCCGTATGGGCCGTAATCCGGGCTAGAGCGAAGGGAGCACATGAGTATCGAGCACACGGTGTTGGTGTTGGCGCACGACGACGATCCGCAGCTAAGCATGCTGAAAGGCCTGCGGCATATTGTAGGTCGCGATGCCGCGGCGTTTGTGAGCGCAGTGAACGATCCGGTGGTGATCCTTGCCTGGTCGGGACCCAAGAAGGTGTTGCGGGAAGTGTTTCTCATGTGCCAGGACGTGCGCTGGGTGCATTCCCGCTCGGCAGGATTGGACAACGTACTCTTCCCGGAGCTGATTGCGAGCGATGTGCCGCTTACCAACGGCCGCGGTGTGTTCAGCCAGTCGTTGGGGGAGTTCGCCCTGGCGGCGATTCTCTACTTCGCCAAGGATTTTCGCCGCATGCTGCGCAACCAGATGGCGGGTGTGTGGGAGCAATTTGACGTGGAAGAAATCGACACCCAGACCGTGGGCATTGTGGGCTATGGGGACATTGGTCGCGCCGTTGCCAAGCGGGTCCATCCTATGGGCATGCAGGTTCTGGCTACCAAGAGACACGCTCCCCGGGATCCGATCCGAATGTCGATCAGTTCTATAAGCCGGAAGATCTGATGGAGATGCTGGGGCGCTGCGATTATGTCGTGGTTTCGCTCCCGCTTACGCCGGAGACCCACCATATGATCAGCGACGCGCAATTCGCGGCCATGAAGCCAACCGCGGTAGTGATCAACGTAGGCCGGGGACCGGTGATTGACGAGGCGGCTATGGTCCGTGCCCTTACGGCGAAGCGCATCAAGGGCGCAGGGCTCGATGTCTTCGAGGCTGAGCCGCTACCGCCCGGCGATCCCATGTATAAGCTGGAAAACGTGCTGCTGTCGCCGCACTGTGCCGACCATACTAAGGAGTGGCTAAACCAGGCGATGCGCTTTTTCCTGGAGCAGGATCGCCGCTTTGCCAACGGGGAACCGCTGGAAAATGTAGTCAACAAGAGCTTGGGCTACTAACAATGGAAGACAAAGGCAAGGTAAACCGCGCGCTGCGCAGCGATCTATGGTTTGGCGATCAGGTAGAACCAGGCGAAGCAGCCATCTACCTGGAGCGCTACGGCAACCACGGCATTACCCGTGAAGAGCTGCAATCCGGCCGGCCTGTCATTGGCATTGCGCAAAGCGGCAGCGATCTGGTCCCTTGCAATCGCATCCACGTAACCCTCGCCGAGCGGGTGAAGGCGGGCATTCGCGATGCCGGGGGATTGCCCATGGAGTTTCCCACCCATCCCATCTCGGAGACGGGCCGCCGCCCCACCGCCGCCCTTGACCGTAACCTCGCCTACCTCGGGCTGGTGGAGATCCTGGCCGGATATCCGCTCGATGGCGTGGTGCTCACGACGGGGTGCGACAAGACCACTCCCGCAGCCCTGATGGCCGCGGCCACGGTGAATCTGCCGGCCATCGTACTGTCGGGCGGGCCCATGCTCGACGGCTACGTGAATGGCAAACTGAGCGGCACCGGTACTGTGCTTTGGGAAGCGCGCCGTCAATTGGCGGAAGGCCTGATCACCGGCCGGCAACTGGTGGATACGGTGATGGGCGCTATCCCCAGCCCCGGCCACTGCAACTCCATGGGAACTGCGCTGTCCATGAATTCGCTGGCCGAGGCCCTGGGGATGTCACTGCCCGGATGCGGCACTATCCCGGCTCCTTACGCCCAACGGGCCAAGATGGCCTACCACACCGGACGCAGAATCGTGGAGATGGTGAGGGAAGATCTCACCCCCAGCAAGGTTCTAACCCGGGAAGCCTTTGAGAACGCGATCGTGGTCAATTCTGCAATTGGCGGCTCGACCAATTGTCCCCCGCACATCATCGCGATTGCTCGCCACGCGGGCGTCGAGCTGGACATTCGCGACTGGGAGCGAGTGGGCCACCAGATCCACTTGCTGGCCAACGTGCAGCCGGCGGGCGAGTTTCTTGGTGAGGCCTATCATCGTGCCGGCGGAGTGGGCGCGATTTTTGGTGAGCTGATGCAGGCAGGCAAAATTCGTACCAGCGCGTTGACCGTGAGCGGGGCGACGGTGGGCGAGAACTACAAAGACGCGCGCAGTCTCGACACCAACGTCATCCGGACCTATGACCATCCGCTGAAGCAGAATGCCGGGCTCCTGGTAGTTTCGGGCAACCTCTTCACCTCCGCACTGGTCAAGACGTCGGTCATCAGCGACGAGTTCCGGCAGCGGTACCTGTCCGAGCCCGGCAACGAAGACTGTTTTGTTGCCCGGGCGGTTGTCTTCGACGGACCGGAAGACTACCGCGAGCGCATCGAAGATCCCTCGCTCGACATCGATGAGCACTCGATCCTGGTGGTGCGCGGAGCGGGGCCGGTCGGTTATCCGGGTTCGGTGGAGGTAGTGAACATGACTCCGCCGGGCAGACTCATCCGGCAGGGAATTCGCATGCTCCCCTGCATGGGAGATGGCCGGCAGAGCGGCACCTCAGACAGTCCGTCGATTCTGAATATCTCTCCGGAATCGGCGATTGGGGGCAACCTCGCGATCCTCAAAACGGGCGATCAGATCAAAGTCGACCTGGCGCACCGGCGGGTGGATGTGTTGCTGTCGGAGGAGGAGATCGCGGCGCGGCGCAAAGAACTGAAGCCTGCCGAAATAACCAACCACTCGCCCTGGGAAGAATTTTACCGGTCGAACGTGGGCCAACTGGAGACCGGCGCCTGCCTGGAATTTGCGGTGAAGTATCACGACGTGCGCAAGGTGGTTCCGCGGCACTCGCACTAAAGGCGGCCGTTCGGGATGAACAAAATACCAACACCCCGCGCCGAGGATGTATAGGGCCGCAGTCAGGTAGAGTGGGGCCGCCCAGGAAGCACTGGTTCGGGTCAAGAGTGCAAACGCAATCGGGCTCAAGACTCCGCCGATCTGTCCTGAAGTGTTCATCGCCGCGCTGATGGTAGCCGCGTGATTGCCCGCCATATCCGCGCAAGCGCCCCAACTTGCTCCGAGCAGAAAATTCGCCGAGGCAGCGGCCAGCGCAATCAGTACGGCGGAGATCTTTCCTCCCGCCAGCGCGCCGCAAAAGAGAAATACTCCGGCCGCTGCCAACGAGCCGAATCCAACCAGGCAGCGGCCTCGTCGCAGACCGAGTTTCAGGCTGAGCCGGTCGGTAAGGATACCGCCCAACAAATCCGCGGGAACACTCAGCAGCAGGGGCAGGCCGGCAAGAATGCCCAGCACCGCTCCATGCAATTGTTTTTCGTGCTGCAGATAGGTCGGCATCCAGGTCACATATAAATTGAAGCCATACGTCTGGGTGAAATACATCGCGCACAGGAACCAGACTCCCGGCGTCTTCAAGGCCGCTTGGACGATGCCTTTGTTGCCAAGCTCCTCCGGCACGGCAAGCCTTCCGCCCTCGATCCAGCCAAGTTCTTCCGCCGAGATGGAGGCATGGTCGCGCGGTTCATCCCGGTACCAGCGAAACCAGGAGGCGGCCCAAACAAATCCAAAGACAGAGAGCAGGGGGAAAGTAGCGCGCCATCCGATTCGGTCAGCGATGGCGGCCACCAGGATTGGCGTAAGTCCGCCGCCCAGGTGCGCGCCCATGAAGAAGATGCCTTGCGCGGTGCCGCGCTCCCGTTCAGGAAACCAGCGCGACAAGGCGCGCGCGACCGTCGGCCACGCGCCGGCTTCGCCCGCACCAAACAAGGCTCGCAGCGCAAGCAGTGAGCGAAAATCCCATGCCGCGCCGGTCAACCCGGTGAAGACCGACCACCAGATAACAATCCGTGTAAGGACGCGGCGGCTGCCGATGCGGTCAGCCCACCAGCCGGTGGGTATTTCGAACAGCGCGTAGGCCGCGGTAAAGGCGCTGAAGACGAATCCCATCTGGATGGTCGTGAGGCGCAGGTCGCGAAGAATGGCCGGCGCGGTAACCGAAATACAAACCCGGTCCATGTAGGTGAGAAAGGCCAGGGCAACGGTCATGGCCAACACGCGGTATCGAACGCCGGGGCTCACCTTTTTCATTATGGTCAAGCATAAGCTCCGATCAGCAGCGATGTGTTACAAGGAATCTATGGAGAGATCAGTGCGGGTCGGGTTCGTTGGTGCGCGGTTTGCAGCCAAGTTTCATTGGGAGGCCATCCGTCGCGTCTACGGAGTGCCGGTCGAGATCGTAGGCGTGACTTCAAAAACGCCGGAAGCGCGAGACGCTTTTGCCAAAGAGACAGGGATTCGCGCCTTCGATACGTTTGCCGAACTTTGTGCTGCAGTGGATGTGGTGGATCTCTGCACTCCGCCGTCCTCCCACGAAGAGCTCGCGGTGCAGGCGCTCGGTTTGGGCAAACACGTCATCATCGAAAAGCCGCTCACCGGATACTACGGTGCGGCCAGCTTTCCCAAGGAGCAAATGCTTGCCGAAGCCACGGCAAGTTGTGCCCGCATTCTCGCCGCGGCGAAGGCCAGTGGCAGGCGGGTCTGCTATGCCGAAAACTGGGTTTATGCTCCGGCGATTCAGAAGGAACGCGAGATCATCGAGAAGAGTGGCGGCCAGATACTTCGCATCCTGGGAGAGGAGTCCCATAGCGGGTCACACTCTCCTTACTACGGCCGCTGGAAATTCTCCGGTGGCGGATCGCTGGTGGGGAAGGGATGCCATCCGGTGAGCGCAGCGCTTTATTTGAAGCGGGTTGAGGGCGAATCGCGAGATGGCAAACCTATTCGGCCGGCCACGGTAAGCTGCCGCACGCATGAGATTACGCGGCTTCCCAATTATCGCGATGAAGGCTTTCTTCGCACTGGCTACGATGACATTGAGGATTACTCCCAGATTCACATCAAGTTTTCCGACGGAACGATCGCGGATATTTTCGCCTCGGAACTGGTCATGGGCGGCGTTGCCAACTGGCTGGAGGTGTTTTGCAACAATCACCGTACCCGATGCAATCTGAATCCGACCGATGCGCTGGAGACCTTTAATCCCAGGGAAGACATATTGAAGGACGTGTATGTCGTAGAGAAAACCAGCACCAAACAGGGTTGGAGCCGGCCGGCGCCGGATGAGGGTTGGCAGCATGGGTATCCACAAGAGTTCCAGGACTTTATGGAGAGCATCTACCACGATCGCGAGCCCCTCTCGGGAATAGAGCTTGGCGCGAGACACCATGGCGACGCTTTACTCCGGCTATTTGTCGGCGGAGCGCGGCGGGGCCGAGGTTGCAGTACCCGCCTAGGGTGGGAAACTACAGCTCTCATACCCGCAAGCAAACGTTAGTGACCTGGACGGGTGCCCCAGATCTCGCCAAAGCGTACCTGGGCCGAGAAATGGGTTTTTTCCAATGCTTTCACTCTAGGGGCAACTCGAATCCGGATCCGGATATGAAAAGCTTTAGTGGGGCTACGCCCCGTCTTTTTCGGCCCATGTACGCTGAGGCGAACATGGGCACCCGTCTGGTCCTATTGAGTCGCAAGGCACGGACTCCGCCGGGAGCCAAGTCCGAATTGCACCTTAATCAGCAGAAACCTGTTCCGCGGCAAGTGGCGCCGGCGCCCGCCATTGAAACGCGAACAGCGTGAGCAGATAAATGGAACCGGCCGCGAAGAAAATCAGCAGCGCATAATTTGTCCACAACAGCCCCACCAGGAAGGTGAACAGCACGCTGCCCGCGGCGCCAACGGCTCCGCCGATCCCCACCACCGTGCCTACTGAACTCGAAGGAAACATATCCGACGGCGTGGAAAGCAGATTGGAAGACCAGCCCTGGTGCGCCGCCGTCGCCAGGCATAACAGGGCGATCGCCTGCCAAAGTGGATGAACAAAGGGAACCAACGCCACCGGCATCACACAGAGCGCGCACACCAGCATGGCAAATCTTCTGCCCATCCGGACCGAGTGCCCGCGGCGTATATAAAAGCCCGCCAGCCAACCACCGAGAATGCTCCCGATCGTGGCGCCGACGTACACAATGATCAGCGGCAGGCCCAGATGCTGCATATCCACATGGAAGCGCTCGTTGAAGTATTTGGGCAGCCAGAAGAGATAAAACCACCAGATCGCGTCCGTGGTTCCCTTGGATAGCGCAAATCTCCACGTATTCGGGCTAACCAGAAGAGACTTGTACGCCGCTGTTGGAGCGGCCGTGGCAGCCGATCGATTCGTCGTACTGCCATACTTGGGTTGTAGCTGGTTGTAGGGAAACAACAGCCAGCCGATAAACCACAGCAGTCCGAGACTGCTCGTGGTGTAGAAGGCGGCCTGCCAGCCATAACGCACCGCGACCCAGGGAATCATCATGGGAGCGATCACCGCGCCGGCGCTGGTTCCTGAATTGAAGATGCCGGTGGCCAGCGCTCGCTCCTCGGCGGGAAACCAATCGGCCGTCGCCTTGAGTGCCGAAGGAAAGTTGCCGGACTCTCCGATTCCCAGCGCAAAACGAGCCAGTCCGAAGCCCAGCGGTGTCCGCGCAAACACATGGCTTAGCGAAGCGAGCGCCCACACCGCGATAGACAAGGCATATCCCTTTTTCACGCCGATGCGATCGATCACCCGCCCGGCAATCAGAAACCCGAGACCATAGGCAAAGATGAAACAGTTAACGATGTCGCTGTAGCGCCGGTTGTAGAGCGCTATATCCTGATCGGCCCCGAGGACGTGCTTCAGCATGGGCTCAACCAGGCCCAGGGCCGTCCGATCCATATAGTTGATGGTGGTGGCCAGAAACAGCAGGCCGCAAACCACCCAGCGTAGATTCGATTTTTCCGGAGGTGAACTCATGCCTTGGTTTCTACACGTCCATCATGTACGGAGCACGTTGGGGACGGGATAGCATGCAGTTCGCGTCGTCGTCGTTTTTGAAATGCTCTTTGACCGGATCCCAATAGAGCCTGCGT
>CAWJPV010000029.1:0-383526 GCA_963844785.1 uncultured Acidobacteriaceae bacterium
GAGTTCGTTGGTAGATTCGTCAAATTATCGGAATTGAGCCAGATACCGCGGTTCGAAAGATAGGACACATTGACGGTGAGATTGTTTGCGAGCGCACGATCAAAGCCCAGGATGGTCTGCTGGAAACGTGGAGGACGGCCGTTGTTGGGGACGAGGTAATTTGGCGGCGAGTTCAGTTGACCGACATTGGGGTAGGCGCCCGGGTCGAAATGGGTGGCGGTGATAGCGGCCGCGGTGTACGGTATGCCGTTGGAAAGCTGGCCGGCGGAAATGTCATTCGAAGGACTGGTCAAAAACACCTGATTGAAGCCAAATCCCTGGTTGCTGTAGATTTCTTCATTCATGAACAGCTGGGGGCCGGAATAGATGCCCCATCCCGCATGGATTACGGTTTTGGCATCCAGTTGATAATTGAGCCCCAGACGGGGTTGAATCATCCAGGGATAGAAATGCTCGAAGAGGCAATTGCAGCGGCCCGTTCCATACCCCTCATACTCGGTGCCACCGAGCAGGCCTCCGGCAGACGGGTTGAGGGACGGTCGGGTCTGAATTGCGTTTCCCGCAAATACTGTTCGCGTTGCATCTGTTCGAGGTCCCAGCGCAGCCCGTAGTTCACGGTGAGTTTGCGCGTCAACCTGAAGGTGTCCAGTGCGTAGAAGGCGCCCTCCAGGCGGTGAAACCACTGAATGTTATCGTTCCCGATGCTTGCGCCACTCAATTGGCCGAGAGCGAAACTCGCGAACCCGTCGCCCAGGCTGGCTCCATAAAGGTTTTGCCCCGCAGCCGAGGGCAGAGACGTTTGAGCGGCCGAGAAATTGTAACTTCCGGCCGAGAGGTCGTTGTGCGTGCCAAATAATTGGTGACGAAATTCGCCGCCAAATTCGAAGGTATGCCGGCCATGGATCCAGATGGCGGACTCTGTGTTGTAGTAGTTGTCGTCAATGAAGGGAGCATTGTTGACTCCCAGCTGGGGAACGTTCTGGCGGTTGGTGGTAAGCCCGTTGAAGATCGGGAACGTCTTAGCGGCGCCGCCGGGCATGTTGGCCGCCGTGTTCAGCCCGAGGGAGGACGCCAGGAAGTTCTGCACCGCCGAATCCTGGGCGGCAGCATGGCGGGTGAAGTCGAATCCGGAGTGGAGTACGAGATTCGGGGTGGCCGTGTAGTCCGCATTGAGATACAGCTGCGGCGCGGGCGTGGTGTTCCATCGTGTGGAAGCTCCTACCCCGTTGATGCCGTCCGCGGCGTTGTCCTTGTCGCCATACTCGAGGATGCCATAGCCCGAGAGGTGCCATTTCTCACCGATCGCGTGATCGATTTTGAGGCTGGTGAGGTATTGGTACTTGTTGTTGGGCTGCAGATTGGGGTAGTTGTTGGTCAGCGCGTTGGCGGTGTCGCCGGCGGGAGCCGGCATGTAAGCGAGGACCTTCTGCGCCACCGGATCCCATGCGCTGGGCGCCCCAATGAAATTATTCGGGAAAGGATCCCGAACCGTCGCTGTGGACCCATTGGTGCAGGTGGCGGTTCTGGTCGTCGCCGGGTTGTAAACTGCGCCGTTAATCATCGGCCGGCCAAGGCAATCCAGGACCGGCGCTCCGTTGTTGTCCACGATGGGACCCAGCAAGAGCGAGCTCAGGTCGCCATTACGATAGGCTGTCGTGGGAACGGTGATGGTTCCATTGTTGAGGGTTTGGGTGTTGTGGTACTCCTCGAAAGCGAAGAAAAAGAAGGTTTTGTTGCGGCCGTTGTAGAGGTGAGGAATCCAAACCGGTCCACCGAGAGAGCCGCCAAAATCCAGCTCTCGCTGCACAGGGTTATACTTCTGGCCGCTCGAGGTGTAGTTGAAGGGCTGTCCGGCGTCCAGATCCTCATTCTCAATGTAGCCGAAGGCCGTCCCGTGCAACTTGTTGGTGCCTGACTTGGAGGTGTAGTTGAAGACTCCGCCACCGGACTCGCCATATTTGGCGGAATAGTTGTTGATCATCACGGATTCGGATCCAAGCGATTCCACCGAGGGCTGCTGCTCATCGGAGATAGCGCCCTTGACCGCCGAGGTGTCGTCCAGGCCATCCATAAAGACCCGGTAGGTCGTTGCCGGGGAGCCGCTTATGTGGATATCATTCCAGCCGCCCGAGATCGTGCCCGGAATGAGGGCGGCAAAGCCCATCGGGTCACGTATCGCTCCGATACCGGTAATGTTGATCGGCAGCTCATTCATGTCCCTCGCGGTGACCTGAACATTGTTCTGTGGGCTGTCGGTTTGGAGCAAAGGAGCATCCGCGTTACCGTAACCGAGGTTGTGGTTTCTCCTACCGTCGGCTGGAGGTCGACTGTTGCCGTCTCCCCCACCGAAACGGTGATCCCATTGCGGATTAGCTTGCTAAAGCCCGGCGCGGATACCGTAACGCTGTAGTGGCCCGCGGGTAACTCCGGAACTGTATAGGCCCCGGCGCCCGTTGTCACGGTGGAGCTCTGGGTGCCCATCGCGGTATTGGTAACAGTTATGCTGGCCCCTGCGATGGAGGAACCTGCTGGATCGGTGACCACTCCCGATATACTGCCGCGATCGAGTTGTGCAAGGCACAACTGGCTGGAGCAGCATAACACCGTGAACATCAGACTCAAAGTGATGAACTTGAGCCAGCTCTCTTTAACGGAACTTAGTTTTCCTGATGTCATTTCTTGCCTCCAATAAATGCAAAATGCGTAGAAGATGTGTGTGTTTCTGTGCCAGCAATTTCCAACATTCCCGGTCGCGAGAACCCTATAGGTCCATTTCATGAGCTGGCAACGTTACGCAGGCGCTCTAACGCTTCCGGATGTTGTTGATAATGGGGGTGTTGCAATGGATGTTCCGGCTAACGGTTAGATCCGTGACGTTAGGCGGTGGGAAATTGAGGGATTAGTCTTTGGTCGGTGGGCTCTCGAGTGGGAGCCCTGTTGTCTGGTTCTGTTCATTCCCCTGTACGCTTCCCTTTTCATTCCAACCGCAGCGACAATTCTCCCACGATACATTCGCTGTGCCCGGAAGTGGAACGGCAGGTCCCTCCACTGCGCTCCCCCGGATTTCCTGATGAGGTTGGTGGCGTTGGCGAACTTCATGCGGCTTTCCTTACTGAAAGCCGCACACGCGGTTGCTGGTGAGTGCCGCGTAGCAGGAAATCCGGGTTCGCTCCGGTCGGGATGACAAGGTGGAGGGCGGTGACTTTTATTAGAGTCGTCAGATCGGACGGACAGAAAGAAACAGCAGGTCGATTGCTGTGGTATCCCACTCAAGCCAAAATCGGCTTGAATGGGGCACCCAGCATTCGTTGCCGATGAGGAAGCTGACCTGCGGCTACTGCGCAGGTGGTGTTGTCTGTCATTGAGGGCGGCGCATCTCCCGGAGCGTTGCCCCAGTTGCGATTCGGTTTGTCGCCCATCTCCAGGATCAGCGTTCCTCCACTGGCTATGTCGGCATGCGAGAACCATGGCTTGTTGAGGGGTCTGCCATTTAGCTAGCGCCGATTGAATGTACTTGTTTTGCGCAGAAACGTGATTCGCCACTATGGTGAAGTCTTTCCCGTTGCCCATTTGAATGACTGCCTTGGCAAAGAGCGGGCTGCCAATCTCGTATACCGGACTTCCCGGACATACGGGATAGAAACCCAATGCACTGAGAACATACCATGACGAAGTGGCTCCGCCATCATCGTCGCCAGGAATGCCCAAGGGCCCATCGCCGTACCAGATATCCATCAACTGACGTACGCGCTGCTGCGTCTTCCACGGCTGCCCGGAGAAGTCATATAGATAAGGGATGTGAAAGCTGGGCTCGTTCCCCTGGGCGTAAAGACCCACCAGGCCGGTGGCGTCGGGAAACTGGCCGAGGAAGGCAAATTTCGAGGTGCCGTATTGTTCCACAAAGAGGCGATCCAGCTTCGTATTGAAAGCATCACGACCCCCCATCAGGCGAATAAGACCCGCGGGATCGTGCTGGACGCTGAAGGTGTAGAGCCAACTGTCGACCTCGGTGAAATAATCACGGCCGCCCTGTCCCCCGCCCAGCTTGGGATCGAAATCCGCAACCCATTGCCCATCTGCGCTTTTGGGAGCCATCAGGCCAATCTGTGGATTGAAGACGTTTTGGTAATTGTGAGCGAGCTTGGTGAAGTACGCCGCATCTGCTTGCTTGCCAAGCGCCATTGCGAGTTGGGCAACACACCAGTCGTCGTAACTGTTCTCGAGGGTGACGGAGACGGCTTGCCGGCGTTCGACCGTCACGTCGGGCACGGTTTCGCTCTCTCCCTTGGCGAGCGCGGGGAAGAACCCCTGGTCAAAATAGATGTGGTCGAGACTGGTAAGGGGGCCTCGACGCCATGGCAACATGGTCGCTTCCGTTGCGCTCTTCCGCATTGCCGCGTAAGCCTGGTCCACGTCAAACTTACGATAGCCCTGGCTGTAAGCATCGAGGATGAAGGACGCAGCATGGTGGCCGATCATGACCGCCTGCTCTCCGGCGACGGAAGGAAACGAGGGCAGCCAGCCGCTCTGCTCATACATGCGCACATAGGATTCGATCATGTCTTGCTGCTGGGCCGGGTCCAGCAATAGTTGCAACGGGTGCAAGGAGCGATAGGTATCCCAGAGCCCATCATCGATATAGAAGTCGTGTCCCTGGGCCTGGTGAACGGTATGGTCGTACCCACTGAAATACTTGCCATCCTCGGTGATATCTGTCATGCGTCCCTCTGAGCGGTAGAGGGCAGTGTAGAAGATGGTGCGTTGCCGCTCTGTGCCGCCTGTGATACTTACGCGGCTAAGGGTGTCGTTCCAGACCGATCTTGCCTTCAGGCGGACCTGTTCGAAGGTCCACTTGGGGATTTCGCGCTCCAGATTGCGATGGGCCTGCTCGGCGCTGATGTAGGAGATTCCCAGGCGCACTTCGATCTGTTCTCCACCTTGTGTCGCGGTATCAGTAACAAACCCGATACCGCTGCCGGACTGGCTCGACTTCTGCGTAAGCTGATCGCCGGCCCAGGTCCGATAAGCGGAAAACGGCTTGGAGAACTCCGCGTAAAAATATTCTCTCGTTTCTCCATTGCCGGAAACCTCTCCTATGGGACCGGTGATTTTCTCGCTGCCTTGTACGGCAGTATCTCCAACGATTGCCAGCTCGGAACCTTTCTCCATGCTCAAGGCCAGATGTGCGTGGGCGCCGGCAGGAAAGGTGAAGCGGTAGTAGGCCGCCTGCCGGCTTGGTGCAACTTCGGCTTTAATTCCCCAGCTTTGCAGGTCTGCCTCGTAGTAGTACGGAGTGGCAATCTCAAAGTCGTGGTCAAAATCGGAGGCGTAGCTTTCAGGGTTGCAGCTGAGTTGGCCGACAGAGGCCATCAACATGGCTGGACCAGCGGGAAAGCCGTAAATTTTGTCAGCCAGATAACGATCGGTAATGCCGGGAGTAGTGATGGGCGCCAGTCGCGCCATTCCATGAGGATACTGAACGTAAGGAACAGTGGCGGTAAGCAGCTGACCGATTCCACCGATGTTTGGAGAGACATAATCTACTGGATCTTTTTGCGGCGCCCCTGAGGTACCGGAGGCAGTGTGATTCAAGGAGAATGCCAGGACTACCATCGTGGCGCATCTCATTATCCAATTCATCGGCGTTCTTCCTCTTTCGCGCTACGGGTTCAGTCGGTCGGCGGACCCACAGTATTGGACATTGATCGCCAACGCAACGTTATGCCGGACTCCTAACGGGGCTCTATGAAGCTGATAATAAAAAGCCTGGCGTTCGGCAATCGCCGTCTAACGGTAGCTACGTCCGGTTCCGGAGGTCAGGCGCCCAAGGGACATGACACTCCTCCGGGTGCTAGAATGGCGCCGGTCAGGTCTAACGATGCACATAACCGTTCCAGCCGATCCCCGAACATCCGAAATCGGAAAGATTCTAGAGACCGAAAGCGATATCGAACTTTTTCAGCAGCATCTGAAAGAAGTGATTGAAGGTGCTGCCTTTAAGGCCAGCCATCGAAGTGGGCAATTTCTAAAGTACATCGTCGATCAGGCGATTGCGGGTCATTTCGAATCACTGAAAGAACGCGTCATCGGCATAGAACTTTTTGGCCGTTCCCCAAGCTACGATACGGGTGAGGATGCGATCGTTCGGGTCACGGCCAGCGACGTGCGCAAGCGCCTTCTGCAACATTATGGCAAGGACGATGCGACCTCTGAGTTTCGTATCAGCCTGCCATTAGGAGCTTACATCCCTGAGATCACTCGCCGCGCGCGTTCCTCCGCGAACGGCTCACATCTCAGCGATACTGGGGTGGAATTGAACCACGTGACGGATGTGCCGCACTTGTTGCAAGGTCCGGTTCACGCTCCTTTTATGGACGCAGCCGTCGAACCTTCCAGGCCGGGGGTTGGGGCTAGAATTCCGCGGCTGTTTTTCATCGCCGCGCTATGCACCCTTGCCCTGATAGCGTCCGGCGTGATTGCCTGGAATCGCTATTCGGTGGTGAGAGTGGTGCCACGGTCGTCCCTTTTGTGGTCGGCGTTTTTCCGTTCACCACAGTCCACGGAGATCATTACCAGCGATCCCAATATTGCTGAGATCGATGGCTATACCGGCGGCCAGCTCTCGGTTTCTGACTACGCCAATCACAATTACATACCTGACCCAAGCAAGCTGACTCCAGAGGTTTCCAACCTTTGTCGCAACATCCTGCGTGGGGACAAGGCGGCAGCGGTGGACGTGCCCATCGCCGTCTATATCGGACAGATGGCCCTGGCCAGCTCCAGGGAGGTCAGCGTACACGCTGCGCGGAGCATCCAGATTCAAGATTTGGCGAGTGAGGATAATTTCGTTTTCTTAGGCAGCCCGCGCAGCAATCCCTGGTCAGCGTTGTTCAGCGACCAGCTTGACTTTCGGTTTGTGTTCGACCCGAAGGCCAAAACGGAATTTATCCGTAATGAACGCCCGCGGGCCCAGGAAGCGTCGGCGTATGTACCAACCGCGCCAGGCTGGCAAACTGGTCGAACCTTCGCCACCGTTGCGTTAGTAAAAAATCCGGATCAAGCCGGCCAGGTTCTGCTGGTTGCGGGAGCAACGGGCGAAGGCACCGCGGCCGCCGGAAGATTTATCACCGACACAGCACGCATGAATGCAACCCTTAAGGAGTGCGGTGTTAAAAGCTCGGGCGAAGGACAGCAGTGGCAACTGCTTCTACAGTTGAATGCGATGGCGGGTGCACCAAGCAATGTGGACGTAGTGGCTTGCCACCTCCTGGATGGTTCCGAGCATCGCTGACCAGTTGTCTGCCCCAAGCTAAGTTAAAAGTCCCATTGCCCGCTCTCGTAGTGCGGAGTACTGCTGCGACAGCCCCAGGGCTTCTATGAGCGCATCGTCAGACTCACGTGAAGGCATTACTTTTGCATTACCAGGGTGGTCGTCCAGTTCGCGAGCCAAACGATCAGCAACGTACAAGGCCGTCGAGGCGTCAAAGGACGTGTGGGGTATGCGGTCGGGCCGATGATGATAGGCAACCGCTTCGACAACCAGGCTATCGATGCTCCACAAACCGAGCAAGTAGGCTCCGATTTCTGCGTGGGATGTTCCGATGATTTGCTCCTCCGCTTCTACCTGGCTACAACAAGTAGCCCTCGCCAATTCAAGCGCTGCGCAAAACTCCTGGGGCAATTTACAAGCAAGAACCAGTTCCCCAATATCGTGAAGAAGTGCGGAAACGATACACACATCACGCAGCCTCGGAGGCAGTGGAAGTATCCCCACGATTAAGGCGACTCGCTGTGCATGGCGCTGCATATCTTCGCAAATAGAAGGCGCAACGCCGGGTGCTGGAGTGAATACCTTGAACGTGTCCGTGGCCAGAGCAAGATTCCTAATCGTCTCCATCCCGAGGTAGGCTGCAGCATCCTTCACGCTGTTGACCGCTTGGGCCAATCCAAAGAATCCGCTGTTAACCAGCTGCAAAACCTTGGCCACCATGGCGATATCTTTCCCCAAAATTTCCGCGACCTTGGTCAACGAGGTATTGGGATCCTGGGTCACTTGTGCGAGCTCCATATAGGTGCGCGATAACGACGGCAATTCGCCAATCGTCCCAATCACTCGACGAAGGCCCGATGAGCAAAAAAGATCTTGCAACGCACAGAAGCTCTCGATGGTTGCCAGCAGTTCGATTCCGTCGCAAGGCTTGGCCAGAACGCGGTGTGCGACAGGAATAGCGCGGGTGGCCAGAGCTATATCTGAATAACCCGACAGGATAAGGCGAGCCGCATCGGGAAAGAGGTCTCGAACCTGCCCCAGCAGCATCGCCCCATCCATCCCAGGCATCCTCATATCGGAAACGACTACATCAAACCTCGAAGTCTGACAGAGGAGGAGCGCCTCTTTACCGCCTAGAGCGAACTGCATCTCCCAAACATCACCCTGATCGCTCAGGAGGCGACGCATACCATCCAGAATCTGCTTTTCATCATCGACGAACAAGATGCGTTTCATGCACAAACCGGCACTTCGACCGAAGCCTTACCGATGTGAGGAAGACGAATAATGAACGTAGTACCCTGCCCCAGCACAGTTTCGAAGTCGATGCTGCCATTGTGCTTGTCCACGATGATGGAGCGCGCAATGGCGAGGCCCTGCCCGGTGCCCTTTCCTATTTCCTTGGTGGTGAAGAAGGGGTCGAATATCTTGGTTCTCACCTGCACGGGAATCCCGCCTCCGGTATCTGCGATGCGGATCTCGACGCCGGTCGAGCAGCGGGCTGTCTGCACCGTGATCTTGCCCTTTTCGCCGTTTCCTTCTTTGCTGCGATCACCAATCGCGTGGGCTGCGTTGACGATGAGGTTAAGAATCACCTGGTTGAACTCCCCCGGCAAGCAAGAGACGAATGGCAACGTGGGTTCAAAGTTAGTCTCCATCTCAGCAACGTATTTCCATTCGTTCTGGGCGACCGTAATGGTGCTTTGGATGGCGTGATTCAAATCGAGGGCGACTTTCTCCTTGGTGCCAGGATGAGAGAACTCCTTCATCGCACTTACCAAAGAGGAAACGCGCGTGACCCCCTCCAAGCCATCATTAATCGATTTGGGAATCTCTTCGACTAAGAACTCAATATCGATCTTCTGTAAAGCCGCGGCCATCTCCTCTTTGGAGGTTGAGGTCACGGTATCGCTACAGGTCTCCTTCCACAGCGTGCCGTAAATACTGAGAACGGTAGCCAATTTGGCAAACGATTTCTTAAGGAAGCGGATGTTATCGCCGATGTACTGGGTGGGAGTATTTATCTCGTGCGCAATGCCGGCGGCGAGTTGGCCGACGGATTCCAGTTTCTGCGCCTGCAGCAGTTGATCGCGTAACGAGCGACGCTCGGTGATGTCTTCAAACATCCCTTCGAAGCCCACAAAAACGCCTTTGTCCATCATTGCCCGTACCGTCGAGGAGATCCAGATCTTGCTTCCATCCTTGCGGTAAACCTCTACTTCAAAGGCTCGGACGTGTCCGAACTTCTCGATCGCTGCCTTGAACTCTGCGGCCCGCTCGGGCAATACTGCAGTAGTCCACAGAGAATCGGTAAGACTTTTGAGCATCTCATCGGGTGTTCCATACATGAAGATATTAGCCATTGCCTGGTTGAGGTCCAGGAGATGGCCTTCGGGATCAGCTTGAAAGATGCCGAAAAGGGCCTGATCGAACATGCCCCGGTACTTTCGTTCTGCGGCTGCAAGCGCCTCTTCACCCTGTTTTCGTTCGCTGAGATTGCGCCCCACGCCTACGATGCCGTTCATACGGCCTCTGCCGTCGTGAAGGGGTACGACGGTGGTGAGGACAGGTAATTGATTTCCCTGACCGTCCAAGACCACTTCTTCGTGGTTGAACATCGCTTCCCCCGAGCGCAAGACCCTCTGCTCATTGTCGTAGGAATCATTCGCCCGCGCGGATGGAAGGAAGTCAGACTCCGTCTTTCCAATCAGCTCTTCGTGGCTACCAGCTCCAAGGCTTCGCACGACCTGACGATTAGCGACGACAAAGCGGCTTTCGACATCCTTCACGTACATCAAGTCGGGTATGTTGTCGATGAGCGCGCGCAGCATCTCGCGCTCGCTTTCCAGCATGGCTAGCTGGTTGGAGAGCCGCCGGTCCACCAGCGATGTCATCAGAGCGAACCCTAAGACCAGAAGGGTCATGCCGAATATGCTCGAACTGGAGTTCCCGGACAGGTCCAACGAGTTGGAGAAGTCTTGCGGCATAGTCGAAGGCACAAAGTGGACTGCGGCCATCCCGGTGTAGTGCACCAGGGGAATCGCGATCCCCAGTACGAATGCAGCTCCCAGTTTGCGTTTCCGGCTACGCTTCTCCCCCTCGGAATCGAAGATGATCAATAGACCAGCGAACGAGACGACCACGGCAAGAACGATGGACAAGGACCATAGCGTGTAGTCATAGTAGTGCATCGCGCGCAGGCGCATGGCCGCCATGCCGGTGTAATGCATGGTTGCGATACCGGCTCCCATCAACACACTTCCCGCAATCAAGTGGAGGCGCGTCATGCGTGGACGGCTGACGACGTGCAGCGCTATTCCCGAGGCCACGATGGCTGCCAGCAGAGAGACCACCACCGTCTGAAGGTCATAGTAGACGGGGATGGGCAGGCGAAAGGCCAGCATGCCCGTAAAGTGCATGCACCAGATGCCGCAGCCCATCGCGAAGGACCCGCCGAGCAGCCACCTTACACGGGAAACACCTCGATTCTCGGTGACGCGCCCCGCCATGTCGATGGCAGTGTAGGAAGCAAGGAAGGCGATGACCAGCGAAAGTGCCACCAAGCGATGGTCATAGGACCCTTCAAGGACGAAGGCCTGGCTCATCTTGGTTCAGCTCCTGCAAAGGAAGGGACGCTCATGAGTGATCTATCGGCGGCGGAGGCGATTCCGGTCCTGTGTCGCTAAAAGGCACGTTCCAACGGTAACAATTTGCGAAGCTGCGCCGATAAGTTACCCCGGGGGGCGGCTTTCCCTGTGCCCCAAGGAGCATCATGGCCGACAAAATATTGTTTGTGGACGACGAACCCGCTGTGCTCGAAGGATACAAACGCATCCTGTACCCTGAGTTTTCGGTTGATATAGCCGAAGGCGCCACCAAGGCGTTCGCTACCATGGAGAAGAATGGACCGTATTCGGTTGTGATCTCGGACATGCGAATGCCGGCAATGAATGGGGCTGAGTTCCTCAGTAAAGTCCGTGAAAGCACTCCCGATACTGTACGCATGCTGTTGACTGGCTACGCCGATCTGGACGCGGCGATCATGGCCATCAACCAGGGAAATATCTTCCGTTTTCTTACCAAGCCATGCGAGACGGAGGTGCTGTCGACGGCAATCACCGCCGGAATCGAGTTGTACCGACTGATCACGGGCGAAAGAGAAATTCTTGAAAAGACCCTCATGGGGAGCATTAAGGTATTAACCGACGTTTTGAGTGCCGCGAGTCCCGAAACCTTCGGACGCTCGATGCGGGTTGCGCACTGCGTCCGTCACATTCTGGCCAAGGTTACACTGCCTTCGCCATGGTGCCTCGAAGCTGCGTCCACCCTCTCGCAGCTGGGATGCATTACCCTGGAATCGGACCTCATGCACCGGGCCTATGGGGGCGCGGCACTGACAGAGGAAGAACAAGCTGGTTTCAACGCGCACCCAGGCGCGGCGATGGAACTTCTGAAAAATATTCCCAGACTTGAATCGACCGCATGGATCATTGGCCAGCAACTCAAGCACGACATCCCAGAAGCTGAGTCACCGCTTCCGCCCTACTCCAAGGCGGAATTGATGCGCGCGGCCAAGGTTCTCAAACTCGCGGTTGTATTCGAGCAGCTAAGAGAGAAGTTCCCCGCCAAGGGCGCGGCCGCATTGCGCCTTCGAGAGCGAAGTAAAGAGTTCGAGCCTGGCCTGATCGAGACCCTCTCGAACCTTCAACCCCTTGAAGCAACCAAGCAGTTGCGAAAGGTATCAACAGCTAGACTGCGGGCCGGCATGGTTCTCGATCAGGAGATTAAGAATGGTCAGGGCGTGCTTCTGGTGGCCAAGGGTCAGGAGTTGACCAGCGCGTTGATCATGAGGCTCGAAAACCATGCCCGCACAGGGGCGATCGACAAGGAAGTTATGGCGTTTGTTCCCATGTGATGTGAGAGAGAGAGCGTTGGCGACATCGGCAGATACGCGTTGACCAACTTCCCGCCGAACCTGCTCGACGGCAGCTTTAAATCCGGGGGCCTCAATCTCGAGGCTTCTGATGTTGAAAACAGAAATATGGTGGCAAGTTATCGCACCTTGCGTGCGCTGTCAATGTATTTCTGGCCCACTCGCCGGACGTATAACTGCCCAATGGAGAGAGGGGATACTTGACTTTGCCGCGTGATTAAGGCTGAATACGATTATGCGGGTGACCTTACACATCGCGGCTATCTTTGTGCCTGCGGCCGAGCTGACTTTGCATAGCTCGTGTTGTTGACCCTCGCATACATTCCTCCCATTCCAGCCTCTATTTGCTAATCCATCACCGGCCTGGCGTAGCATTGTGCCGGGCTAACTACTTAAGGTGTAAAGCGTGAATAGATTTACCCGGGATAATCGATATCGTGCGCTTGTGACCGCGGCCATTCTGGCGGGGGTCGGCGCAGTTTGGGGCGTGGGCACTCCACTCCACAAGCGGGTGCACGCATCTGTCCCGGATATTTCTTCGCGAAACGCATACCTGCCGACGATACAAAATAAAACACCAGCTCCGGGTAATCCGCCGGCGGGCATGAATTGGATTCCAGGCGGCGAGTTTTCGATGGGCGCCAAAGATCCTACGGTTCTTCCGGAGGGCGGACACGAGGCCATGGAGGATGCCCGTCCCATTCATCGAGTCTATGTGGATGGCTTTTGGATGGACAAGACCGACGTCACGAACGCCCAATTTGAAAGATTTGTGAAGGCTACAGGTTACATAACTGTGGCCGAGCGTAAACCGCTGGCAAAGGATTTTCCGGGCGTTGCCGCAGAGAAGCTGGTTGCCGGCTCAGTCGTGTTCACCCCGCCCGCGAATCCTGTCGCTCTGGACGACTATGCGCAATGGTGGAGCTATGTTGCCGGCGCAAATTGGCGGCATCCGCTGGGCCCCAAGAGCAACATTATCGGCAAGGCGAACTACCCCGTGGTGCAGATCGCCTATGAAGATGCGGCTGCCTACGCCAAGTGGGCGGGTAAGCGTTTGCCGACGGAAGCAGAGTGGGAATTTGCGGCCCGAGGCGGGCTTACCGGGAAACCCTTTGCCTGGGGCGACAGCATGCGCCCGGACGGCAAGTGGATGGCCAATACGCACCAGGGCCATTTTCCTGATCACGACAGCGCAACCGATGGATATGCGGGGATCGCGCCGGTGGCTCAGTTTCCGCCCAATGAATACGGCCTGTATGACATTACGGGGAACGTATGGCAGTGGACCAAGGATCTTTATCGTGCCGATTACTATGCTGAGCTGCGAGCCACTGACAAGGTGGCACGCAATCCCCAGGGCCCGAATACATCGCTGGATCCATCGGAGCCGGGGGTGCAAAAGCGAGTACAGCGGGGCGGCTCGTTTCTTTGCACAGCGCAATACTGTTCGCGTTATATCGTGGGCACGCGCGGTAAGGGTGAGGTTAGCAGCGCGACCAACCACATTGGATTTCGCTGCGTAAAGGATGGGCCAGGCGCAAATCTTGCCCAGGTCCGCGAGTGCGCAAACAGCCGCCACGCATTGCTTTCGCAAACACTGAAATAAGAGATTCTGCGGGTAGAGACAAATGCGGTGCCTCAGACAAGCATTCCGATGTCGCACAACATTAGTATTACCTTTTAGTACCAGGAGGGATTTGTGATGAATCGACGTACTTTTCTGCACTCCGCCGCCGCAACTGCTGGTCTTGCGCTCGCAAGGCCGCTCCTTGGCAAGACAACGCCCTCTACCCTATCCCACAAAGAGCGAGTTGACCGCGCACTGAGCGGGCAGGACGTGGATCGTCCGCCATTTACTTTCTACCACCACTACAAAAGACCCACCCCCCAATTGGAGGCTCAAGACCATCTGGACTTCCACCGTACGTACGATACTGACATTGTCAAAGTCATGAATGACTTTGATTATCCAGCATCGTCGAGCGGTAAGTGGTATGAGCTCAAAGCGCTTGATTCTCCGTACCCAAATCAGCTGACAACGCTCAAGCTAATCCGTGACGGGTTGAACGGAAATGCTTACTTTATCGATACGCTCTATGGACCCTATATGACAGCCATGATTTTGTTTGGGGCGCAACCTCAGTTTGCCAAGCTGGGCAAATCGGAAGAACTTCAGGACCAGGTGATCAGCAGCCTTCACGACTTTCAGAAGCAAAACCCCGACGGATGGCATACCGCGTTAGAAGCAATTACCCAATCTACCGTCAACCACATCCGGCATTCCAAGGATATTGGGGCTTCAGGAGCGTTGGTGAGCGTATTCAACGCGGAAAGCAAGTTCGGCTCTGTCTCCGACTATGAACGCTATACCCGTCCGTATGACAAACGTGTCTTTGATGCACTGGCGGACACCAAGTTAACGGTCCTGCATTTGCATTACCTGGAGAGGCCGTACATCGACCAGTTCAAGCAGCTCAATGCGCCGGTGGTTCAGTACTCTGTGAAGACCAGCGGAATTCCAATTTCTGAGGCGCGGAAACACTTCTCTCAGACGATCGCGGGAGGAGTGGATGAGATTGACTTCGACAAACTGACCACCGCGGAGATGCGGAAACAGTGGACAGAGTCAAGAGAGCAGGCGGGAAGCAAATACATCGCAGCGCCGGGTTGTTCGGTCCCGGATGCCTCGACACCCGCCGAGCTGGCGCGCTTTCCGCAGTCTCTCGGCGTCTAGAGTATTTGCTTGCAATGTGATCGAGGAACTGCAATGAAGGCTTCTAACGTTTCAGAACGATTCGCGTCTGCGCTTCCCTACGAGCGCTATCTTCAGACGGGCAGCGAAGAACAGCAACGCCGCTGGACGCAGGTCTACGATCTCGCCCATTTAACCGCCCCACAGCAGCAGCTTGCCGGCGGCTTTGAACGGGAGATGAAGATTCTGGTTTACAGCGGCATCTGGTGCGGCGATTGCGTCCAGCAATGTCCGCTAATTCATCGCATCGCGCAAGCCAATACGGCAAAGATCGATTTGCGCTTTATCGAGCGTCCTATGAGCGACGAACTGCCTGAGGACCTACGGATCAATGGCGGCAGCCGTGTACCGATTGTTCTATTTTTCTCGGAAGATTGGGATTGGTGCGCGACTGCCGGGGATCGCACCATCCATCGCTACCGCGCCCTGGCTCTTAGCAGACTCGGGCCAAGTTGCCCCACGGGAATCATCGCACCGGAAAAGGACGAACTCGATGCCACGCTGGGCGATTGGTTGGATGAGGTTGAGCGCGTGCAGCTGATGCTTCGGCTGGCCCCGCGGCTTCGCCAAAGGTATCAGGATTAAACCTTGAGCGCGAGAATGGGGTTCGAAGTGATGAACTATCGATTGCTTTTAGCTGATTGATTAGCAAAAAACCGTGGTGGGCTTCCCCCGGATTTCCTGTGGAGTTTGATGGCGTTGGCGAACCTCATGCGGCTTTCCTTACTGAAAGCCGCACACGCGGTCCTGTCCGGTGCAGCGTACAGGAAATCCGGGTCGCCCGTCTTATTCGGCCCAGGTACGCTTTGGCGAACCTGGGGGCACCCGTCCACTTCTTAGTGGGTTCTGTGAGAGACTAACTCCTGCCGTCCGATTCCTCTTGAGTTCTGTGGGAGACTAACTCCTCACCCAGACACATAGGCCCGGGGCAATCGATCGATGATCAAAAGCTGTGCAAGAGGAAATCTCTTGCGCTGGCCAGCACTTTCTCTCGCATCGCGGGCTCCGGTAGCATGCGAGCGATTTCAATTGCCCCGATCATGGTTGAAAAGATCGAAAAGAAGGCGCGCTCTTTGTCGGCAGTCCGCCGGCCGGGCATAAAGGGAAGCATTCGATCCTTGTACTTCACTAGCTCGGTAAGGATCTGCCCCCTCATCCTCTTGTCAACCCGCGCTAGCTCCGGGGCAAGTGCCGTCAGCGGACAGCCGCGCTCAGCGTGATCACAGTACTCCAGGCTTAGATAGGCCTTCACAATCGCCTTCCATCCTGCCTCAGAATTCCCCTGTTGGGCTGCATCTGCCAGATTGTCGGCAATTTCCCGAAAGGCCTCACGGAGCGACTCAAGGACCAACTCGTCCTTGCTCTCGAAGTGCTTGTAAAAGCCTCCGTGCGTCAGACCAGTATCGCGCATAACGGCTGCCACCGCGGCACCGCTCAGACCCTCGGTGCGTACGCGACGCGAGGCGTCTCTCACAATCTTCTGATGAACTTCTGCTTTGTGTTCGGGCCGGTAACGCATGACTCATTATAGGATGATTGCTAGCATCCTACGAGCGGACACGCTAAAAAGTTAGAATCCATAGGATTATATACATCATCCTATACAGGCAAAGGAGAACTTCCAATGTCTCAGCCGATTCTGATTACAGGTGCGGCCGGTGGACGACAGGGATCAACCGGACGCCTGGTCACGGGCCTGCTGCTCAAGCTGGGTATTCCCGTTCGCGCATTCGTCCACACACTTGATGCCCGGTCCAACGAACTCCGACAACAAGGCGCAGAAATCGTGGAGGGTGATCTCCTTGATCCAACCGCAGTCCAGGCCGCAATGAAAGGAGTGAAGCGCGCTTACTTTACCTATCCGGTGACCGATGGGCTGCTTGAAGCAACCACCATCTTCGCGGCGGCGGCTAGCAGTGCGGGCCTGGAATTGTTGGTGAACAATTCGCAGTTCCAGGCCACGCCCGACGATCCTGGGTTTCGGGATCTCAAACGCGCTCCCTCTTTCCGAAATCTGCAGCATCGGCTGGCCGATCGAATCTTCGACTGGGCGGAGGTCGGCGCGGTTCATCTTCAGGCGCCTCCCTATTACGAAAATGTACGCGCGCTGGTCAGCCGGAGCGTGGCGGAGCAAGATGCGGCCTTCCTGCCGTGGGGCGATGAGAAAACCGTCATTCCGCTCGCCGGCGCGGAAGACGTATCCCGCGTAGCCGCAATTCTTCTCGCTGACCCCGGCTTGCCGTCCCAGGACGTATACCCCCTGGTGAGCGCGACTCCTACCGTACGGGAAATCATTGAAACTCTGGGAAGGGCGACCGGGCGGAAGATTCGATATGTGCCAATTACCGACGAACAGTGGGGTGATGCAGTAAAGGAGCGACTCAATCCGCACGCTCTCGATCATTTGACCCATCTTTGGCAGTTCTTCCGGAAGGGTGAACAACGCTACCGGACTACCGATACCATTCGCGCGGTTACTGGCCGAATGCCACAAACGCTGGAAGAGTTCTTCCTGGCAAACGCCAAGTCTTTCGGTGCCGCGGCTCAACGAAGCAACTGATCTATATCAGCCCACCAAACAGGAGGTCCTAATGTCGCCCGAAAGCATCTTCCAAACCCATCTCGTTTTAGGTTATGTCGCGTGGCTGCTCTGCTTCGGCGTGTACCTCGGGCCCAGGCTCAGATCGATGGGCCGGGTTGAAGCGCATCGCGCCATCGCGACTCTGCACAGCTTTCGCTTTTTTGGGCTGGTCTTTATCCTTCCGGGTGTCGTCGGTCCCAATCTGCCCTCGAGCTTCGCCGCGTTCGCCGCCTACGGCGACTTTGTTACCGGCGTGCTGGCCATGCTGGCGCTTTTGACGGTAAGGATACGTACTCTCTTTTGGGTGTTCGTGGTGGCCTTTAACCTGGTGGGAACGACTGACATCATCCTCGACTACTACCACGCCGTCCGGGCAGGGCTTCCTGCGATGGCCGGCCAGTTGGCCTCTGCCTACGCGATTCCGGTCATCTACGTGCCGCTGCTGATGATCACCCACCTGGTCGCGGTCTATTGGCTGGTGCGGCCGCAATCCATCGCCGCCAAGGCAACCACTGCCTAGCTTCCGGTGGTTTTGGTTATAGGCCTCGGACCAGTGGTTCCAATACCGGGAGCACTGTTTTTGCAAGTCTCAAAGCAAAGATTGTGCAACCGGGACGGCTACTTTCGAGCTGCAGGCTGCCACCGTACGCGCGCGCGACATATTCTGCGATGGTAAGACCGAGGCCCAGGCCGCCCGGTTTGCCCGAGGTCACGAACGGCCCAAACAGATCTTGCCGCACTCCGGCAGGAACGCCCGAACCATTGTCTTTCACGAGAATATAAACCGATTGATGATCCTCACGCAGTGCGATTTCCACTTTCCCCGGTTCACTGCCCTGCTGCGCGGCGAAACAGGCGTTCAACAGCAGGTTGTAAACAGCGCTGCTGACGATTGTTCTATTGAAGACGGCCCAGGTCGAAGGAGACTCAGCGATGGAGATACTCACCCCGGCCGCATGTGGGTGGGGGCGAATTGCGTCAACGGTAGATGAAATGAGATCGCTGAATGATTCTATGCTGTCTTGCGCAGGAAGCTCGCTTCGAGCATGGAGGAGTGTAAAGTCGAGTATCTGGGTTACATTCCTCATGGCGAGCCTTATTTCTTCGAGAAGCTGTTTCCGATCAGCTTCCAGAGTGGTCGATTCACTCAGAAATTCAGCGTTGCAATAGACTACTGATAAATGATGTCGAATGTCGTGTGACAGGAACGACGCTATCGACGCTACCAACAACCTGCGGCAACGTGGATTATGGCGGCTTTGAGTAAACTGGAATTCGTTTCTCTGCGATACTCTGGCGGAAGGAAGGGCGTCATCCACATGGGGGCCTTCTTCATCCTCAACTAACACGAGCTGATGCATAGATCGACTCCACTTGAATTACTACTTCGATGCTTTACAGGTAAGAAATGGATCGAACATGCGTCTAATACAAAGCGATAGCAGGTCTTCTCCCTTCGCCTGCTCTTCGCCCAAGAAGAGGCTTCGGAAATTTAGTGGGTCCGTCTTCCGTTTTATCCGACTTTTAAAAGATCAATCCGGATTTTCGGTGATCAAAGGATGGTTACGCCTAACGGCATGAGCACAAATGGCCCTGTTACCGCGGTTCGTTTTTGAAAGTGATGGTGTCGACCGGTGAAGCGCTCTTGCCGAGAAGCGAAGCGATATGATTCACGGGCATCATTCACTGGCGCGGAAACCAGACGTAATGGAGGCCGATTCACTGGCCGGGCTGGTGAGGATGGGCAACCGCTTGGGGATACTGCCGGATTATACAAACCGATAATTGCTGCCTCGTTCCCGTTTTACTACGATCAACTGGAAGCGACAGAAGCGGCTGGATCGAGAATCCCACACTTACAACACCACGTTCTACGCCGATAAGTGGGGGATCTGTTTCATGCCCTCGCTCTTCCGCGGCAGCCATTGTGTAAGTCGACAGACCACCTAACCTGCAGGGTAATAAGGATTGGAGAAGCTAGATATGAATACATTCACGACCAAAGACGGCACCTTTATTTTCTATAAAGACTGGGGAACTGGCCCGGTAGTCACCTTCTCTCATGGCTGGCCGCTCAGCGCGGACGCATGGGACTCACAGATGCTATTTCTCGGCCAGCATGGCTATCGGGTCATAGCTCACGACAGGCGGGGCCACGGAGGTTCGGGACAAACGTGGACGGGCAACCATATGGGTCAATACGCCGATGACCTTGCCGAGTTGATCAAGCATCTTATTCTGACGGATATCACCATGGTAGGCCATTCTACCGGTGGCGGAGAAGTCGCCCGCTACATTCTGAGACATGGTAGTGCTCGCCTCTCGAAAATGGTGTTGATCTCATCGGTTCCTCCAATCATGTTGAAGACAGAGAACAATCCCGGCGGTTTGCCGATTTCTGTGTTCGACTCAATCCGTGCTGGTGTCGCAGGCGACCGTTCGCAATTTTACAAAGAACTCAGCTTGCCATTCTATGGCTACAACAAACCTGGCGCGAAGATCTCAGAGGGTGTGCGGGAAGCGTTTTGGGCGGCTCGGCATGCAATCCTCGATTGTCGGTTCCTATGACTGCATCAAAGCATTCTCTGAAACAGATCAAACGGAAGACCTGAAGAAGATCGAGGTTCCCACGTTGATCATCCAGGGTGATGCAGACCAGATTGTGCCGATCGATGATGCCGGAAAGCTTCAGGCCAAGATGGTGAAGAAAGCAACACGCTAAGCCCTCGCGCCAGCGAATTGCGCGCGCTGGCTTTGGAGGCAAAACTTGGCGGCCCCATCAGCCTCTCTGAAGCCGAGAGGGCTCACATCGAGCGGATATTGATAGAAACGAATTGGACGGTAAGCGATCGTGATGGCGCCGCGGCAAGGCTTGGTCTCCCGAGAACGACTCTCATCTCTCGCATGCAGAAGCTTGGCATCACCAGGCCGGGCTTCCAGAAGGCAGGGCGAAACGACTTCTTGCACAACGTGTCTCGACGCGCCCTACGCGTAGTTTCTTCACGATTGGATGAGCACCGCGCGACGGTCTGCTAGGTTCCAGCATGACCACTGTCGATATTCGCCACTTTATGACCCGTTCCAGTTTCATGCAGGTAATGCCAAGTTCCCTCCTGGCAAATACGTCCTAAGGGTTGAACAAGGCTCTGATCTGGGCACGATGGAGATTCAAAGTTACGATGGCCATAACTCGGCACTCTTCGAGATCCGCGATGCGCAGGCCGGCACTTCCCCCAAGAAAACGGAACTCGTTTTTAACCACGTCGGGAACCGTTATTTCCTGTCAAAGATATTTGACCAGGGAAACAAAGCCGGAAGTGCCGTGGTCGCTACAGGCTACGCAAAGAAGTACGGCGCGGATCTGAAATCGGGCGAAGAGGCGCATATCGCAGCCCAACCCTCCAGCAAAAGTATGGACTAGCATGGCCAGAGTTTAGATCTACGTAGATGAAGGGCGTGCAGAACGCGTCCTTCATCTACGGCTGGGCCGGTCGGCAACAGGATCCCAGTGCCACACCACACCTTTTCACACTCTCTCTGAAGACATTTTGGAGCCACCTGCTCCCTCACCTGATATCGAGGAATGTGGGGACCAAGCACGGGTTCTCTGCGCCAAACTGAGGACAGCGCCTTGCAGAGTTCGCTCTCGCACCTGAAGGGACCCTTGCCGGCTCCTTGGCAGAAAGCACATTATGTCTCGTGTACAAGGCAACGCGAGGGGCGGTTTCGCACCCTCGCGCGTGGTTCGCAGCGGATTTGTTTGCGTCCTACTTCTTACCGGAGTTTGGCGGAAAGTGCTGGAACATCTTTTCGGTTTCCCTATCCAGGTTCTTAATGTTGTTGTTGGAGTTTCCCGACAGGTCTTCGCTCGCTGACCCTCTCCATAAGAGGCTCTTTGTCTTTCCATCGAAGAGATCTACGATCAGGGTTCCGACCTTGTAGGTCTCAGTTGTGGTCGTCGACTCTCCGAAACCACCGCCGCCAAAGCCTCCACGACCGAACCCACGCCAGCCCCAGCCTCCACCAAAGCCGCCCAAGCCGTCATAAAATGTGTTGAGTGTCTGTTGATCCTGTGATGTTCTGCTCGCGACAACAGCCAGAGCCCCACCGGAAGGAACCTCACTAAGCCCCTTTGCGACGAGGACAGAATTAACATCTGCTTTGACCCGGCTGTCCCATAGCGAATTAGAGGTCTTGACCTGAACCCACGAGTAGGTCTTGTACTGCGAGAAGTTGGCGCCGTGGTCATAGTCCGTCTTCACTTGCTGAGCGCATAAACTGCATACGCTGAGTAGTGCTCCTGAGATGGCAAGAGCGATTTGTGAGCATTTCATGGTCTTGATTTCTCCTTTGTTTTTTTGGTTTAAGGGATAGACGATGCCTCGAGTTGAAATCACTGAGGCGCTTCTGTGTGGCGCGCGCACACGTGGTTGGTGCAATACTTCAGATCCGGAGTTTCCCTGAGGAGCCAAGCCCTGGCCAAGCGAGCTTGCTCTTCGCCACGAGGTTCGCTCCGCAAACCTCGTTCAAGCGACAAACCACGTCATGACCTCATCTCGAAACGTCGAGAAGCCGGGCGGGCATGACTAGCGACCCGACAACGGAGCGGGAACACACGTGTCGCCTCTCGCAATGGAGCGCCCTATGTCGAGGAAGACCTGGATCTGCTTTTGGCAAATCGCGGATTGCTTGCCCGACTCTTCCGGCCTTTGTTCGCGATGATCCAGCACAGCTTGCATATGTATCCGCTGGGCCTTTTGTTTGGACTAGGGTTCGACACAGCCACGGAGATCGGGCTCTTAAGCATCTCGGCGACGGAGTCCTCAAAAGGACTGGCTATGCTATCCACACTGTTCTTCCCTGCCCTTTTCGCCGCAGGTATGTCGCTGTCGATACGACTGACAATATCCTCATGCTGGGAGTCTACGGGTGGGCTTTCATGAAGCCTGTTCGCAAGCTCTACTACAACATGACCATCACCCTTGTCTCGGTGGTTGTCGCGCTGGTGGTTGGCGGCATCGAGGTTTTGGGTCTGTTCGCCGGCCACTTTCACTTCAGCGGCATGTTATGGGACACGGTGCGGACGCTCAACGACAACTTCGGAACACTCGGGTACTTCATTATCGGGTTCTTTGTGTTGAGTTGGATATTATCCATTGCCTTCTATAAGTGGCAGCGGTTGGATGAACTTTGGGGAAAGCCGCATGAACTTCGCCATCGCCACCAAGCTGCACAGGAAATCCAGGGGAAGCCGTTCCTTTTTCTTTTCCTTTAAGTAGGTGTAGACCGGTGGTGAAAGCATTGGAAAAGGTCGTCTTCAACCCATGTACGCGAAAGTCCGCGAACATAGGGCACCCGTCCAGGGGGAAAGGCTTGGCGGGAAAGGCGAGAGATTTGTTGCGCAACCAACGCCACCTCCGCTTGCGTCGCGTATTGCTCTTGATCATCGGGCTACTGATGGCCGAGTTGGCCGTCCCCTTTACAAATCCCTAACAACTCCAAATCACATTCCTTATTGCAAAGATCCTCTAATAAAGGGGTTGGTTCTTGATTGCCAACTGAGGGCTTTCATGAGAAGAGGAAACTTCGTAATAGGGCAACGTGTAAGGCTCAAGTGGGAACTTGACCCGCCTGAAAATATCCCGGCAGGCGCGATAGGGGAAGTGACCAGGGTTTCTCCGTGGGATGCATGGGTGCGCTTTGAAAAACGTGTGGTGAGGCTCCCATTCAGCGAACTGGAGCATTCGGAGAAAGCCTGACTCAACCTCTCGAACCAGCAGTCCCTTGTTCTGAGCCCGACTGGATTGCGCCTTGGCGTGTCCTGGATAGAGCGGTCACGCCCGGGCTGCAAGAGGAGAACGATGACAAACAAAGTGCATTTGGTACAAAATTCTGTCTTTCTGATCCGCCGTTGGGAGCGGACGGGCGATCCAAAGATGCCGCTGGCCTGCGTTTGGACAGCCTCGAAACGCTCTCAATCCGCCTTAGCCGCATCCTCCACGGATGAAACCGGGGGGATGCCGCCTGTGCGCCTGGCGGAACCTCGATACGAAGCCGTGGCCACACCAGCCGAGAGGGTGCGAGTAGCGGGCGTAACGGCTCGCCGCTCCTGGCAAAGGCATGTCCTCACGTTTCTCATGGTCCTGGGCCCAGGCGTGATGGAGCCAGACAACGATGCAGGAGCGGTATGCTCGGGAAATTCCTGCGGAGGCAACTGCGAGTGAAGCCCCTTAGTTAGCCTATATGCAGCGTCAGCGACTGCAACAATGCTTTGATCCCATTCCAAGCGATCTGCACACCGATACAAACCAGGAGAAAGGAGGACAATTGCGTGATCACCGTCATCCCCGTTGCTCCCAGGATTCGCGCTAACCGGTCGGCGAATCCATAGCAGAGCAAGATGCTGACCGCGATCAGCGCCAATCCAATGAGTGCTGCCAGGATTGTCAAAGGATGGTATGAGTGATGGTGAGCGGCGTTCGCGCCCAGCGTGATCGCCGCGGAGATTGATGCAGGGCCAACGGTCAGTGGCAAAGTCAAAGGGTAGAATGCCCGGCGGATTGTGTCCTGCGGCTGGACGGTTTTCTGTACGTCCTGTTTTTCCTCGTTTTCGTCGTCTCGCTGCTTCAGCAGTGTCCATCCTGTTGCAATAACGATCAGGCCTCCGCCGACCTGCACCACCGGCAGCGAAATCCCAAAAAAATCGAGCACGTAAGTCCCGACAAAATACGTCGCAACCAACAAGATGAAACTGTTGAGGGCAATGCGCCAGGACAATGCTTTTCGCGCTTCCGGCGAGTATTCCCTGGTCAGCGCCAGAAAGAAAGGGCTGCCTCCGAGCGGGTCCACGATGGGGAAGAGCGTCACGACAACCAGGAGGACATTTTGCGCCGCTTCTTGCATGGATTCGATATCACCGAATGTAATCGATCTCGATTGCGGTCCGCCAAAGATGCCCAGAATCGTTATCGTTTTGCCGAACCGGCTTTTTGAGATCTTCCTGGTTTTTTTATGGGCGGCCCATCCTTTGATGTTGATTGCGGCAGATTGGTTCTGCTTTCCTGGCGAACCATTTCCGGGAGTGTCGACGAGATAAAGTCGAGAAACACGCGGATGCGTGGAAAGAGGTGTTGCCGGCTGGCGCAAATCGCGAAGAGATCAATCTGATCGCACCAAAAGTCGTTAAGGCATTCAACAATCGATCCTGCTTCCAGGTCCGGCTGAACATCCCAACCTGCTTTTAGCGCGATTCCTCTTCCCGCGCACACCCAGTTATGTACAACTTCGCCGCTGGTGGTCGTCAGCGTTCCGCTTACAGTGGTTTCGAATCGCTTGCCACCTTCCTGGAACGACCATGCGTCCATGACCCGCCGGCCTCGAACAAGCCGGATGCAGTCGTGTTGCAGCAGGTCTTCGGGTCTTCGCGGAACTCCATGGAGTTTCAGGTAGGAGGGAGAGGCGCAGACAATGCGCCTGGTGGATAAAATCTTCTTTGCGATCACACTCGTATCCGTCGGCAGGCCGTTGCGCAGGGCCACATCAAGCCCATCATCGATAACATCCAGGCCGGAGTCCGATAAGTTGAGATGAACCTGAATGCCGGGGTATTTCTCAACGAAGCAAGCGACCAAAGGAGCTACAAGTCTCCGGCCGATTCCCATGGGGGCGCCTATACGCAGTTTTCCCTTGACGGTCTTGCCTTGCGAAGAGGCCTCAGCCTCAGCCTCGGCGATGTCGGCAACAATGCGCTCGCAGCGCTCGTAGAACTGGTGGCCTTCTGCGGTGAGCTCGAATGTTCTGGACGTCCGCGTGACTAGCCGTACGCCGAGGCGTGACTCAAGGGCGGTAAGGCCCCTGCTCATGGCAGCGGGTGAGGAGTTGAGAGCCCTCGCAGCGGCCGAGAGGTTGCCGGCCTTTACGATCTCTACAAACAGTTGAAGCTCGGCAACCTCGTCTGCCATGTTCCCGCCCTTTCGCTCGTCCTTCTCATTCTAGCGATTCAGGTGGGGCGTTTCGATTTGTCAGGGTCAGAACCTGAAGGTCAGACCGGCATTCGCTCCAATGGGGGCCCGGTTATACTGCACATGGTCGAAGAAGCCGCGGGGCCGAAATCCCGCCAGATTGAACGCCGCAATGAGATGCGGCGCAGGCGACCAGCGAATCTCCATGTCGCCCTGATTCCCCAGGTACCTCACATTGGAGCTGTTCGCAGGATCCATGAGCGCATCGCTGCCAAAGGCATATACGCCATCGTGGATGGATTCACGCCAGTACCATATCCACGCAATCGCTCCTGTGACATTCCGCCTCAGCTGAAACTGCATCATGGGATGTACGTCCATCAGATTTTGCGGGCCAAGAAACGGTGCCAGCTTAGGGCTGAAATAGGCGCCTCGCGGGAAGAGCGGATTGAATGTGCCGAGCGCGCCCGTCCCGCTGTCGCCGCTGTATACGTCCGCACGTAACAGGGGACGGGGCTGAAAACGGGCCTGGCTGAAGGTGTAGCCGGTCTCAGTAGAAACGCTCCAGGCGGCAATCGAATCGTTTCCAAACGATCCAAACTGAAAGTTGGCTTCCCAGTTGTAATCCAGGTTTCGTCCTATCGGGCGGAAGGCTCTGATGCCGACGGTATTCCGCACTTCGTTCGCAGTTCCGCGATTGTAGGTGTCGTTTTTTGCCGCAAGGCCGATGTAATAGAGATCGGTCATACCGCGTGGGAAAATCGGCAAGGGAATCGTAAGATAGCTGCCCCATGCTGTTTCCCGGGGATTGGGAGCATCGTCGAAGAATCCGAAGTTATCCTCTACGGGCTTCAACGCGAACACGTCCCAGCGGAGATGGGAGGTTTGCGTGATCCAGCGCACGCCGTCGAAGCTGAGCTTTACGTTCGGGCCTTCGTTGTTGTCGAACAGGCGTCCCGATCCAAGTACGACCTCCTGGCGCCCGAGCCGCAAACTGCTGCCGTATGGACGGCTGACATGCGGACCGATCTCGACAAATGCCTGATGAACATCTCCGCGATCTTCATCGGTGCCAGGCCTGGGTCCATCCACTCTTCCCACAATATAGTCGAATTTGAACTCGGAGAAGAGGCGGAAATCCGGCCCGGCATGCAGATCGAAATGGGGCATCACGCGGAAGTATACGTAGCCGTTATGGTCCTGAGGCCCGGCGCCGAACATCCAGTTATCGTAGTACTCGTATTCCGTGCGATATTCCAGTCCCAGAGAGAGATAACTCTGGTCCCCGGTACCCAGGCGGATGTACTTCATCGGGTCGAAGAAATCGGGATGCTGCGCCGGGCGAGCGAGGAAGCTCCAGTCCTGCTCGGCGGGAAACGGGTTCAGCGCTGGACGAGCGGGATCGCTTACGTAGCCCGGCGGTTTGGGATCGGGAGTCTGAGCAACCACATGGCCGGCGCTCAGCAGGACCGCCAAGGCGGCCAGTGTCAGTTGCACGCAGATCGCGGGCAAGGGTCGTGATGCATTGGATAGGGTTGCGCTCTTCACAGGCAGTCCCGGTCAATCCCTAATCAGCGAGGTTTTAGCACTACCCGTCCACTCCCACCTTTGGCCACAAGTTCATAGGCGGTCCGCGCGTGGCTCAGAGATAGGGTGTCCGCGATCATCGGTGGAATGTACGCACCCGCGTCAAAGCCAGAGCGCAGCTTTTCGAGAATGCGAGCCGTAGCCGTCAGATCGCGCTTCAATGTATCCACGCCCAATAATTGGGATTCATTGTGATAAAAGTCGACCAGGTCCAGGCTTACTCGCCGTTCAGAGGGAGCAGTAATCTCCACCTGGCGTCCACGACGCGCAAGCAGGCTGAGCCCAATCTGAAATAACGGGCCGCCGGCCGCATTGAGAACGACGTCCGCACCACGGCCGGAGTTAGAGGATCGGAGGACCGATGGCAGTTCCGGATCGCTGGAATCAAGCTGCAGGTCAGCAAGTGGCGCGAGCAGTGAGTTCAAACCATAGCCTGTACGATTGATCGCGAAGACCCGCGCTCCGAGATTCTTCGCAATCTGGACCGCGGCGCCGCCGACACCACCCGCTGCTCCAAAGATGGCCGCGGTCTCTCCACGCTTGAGTTGGGCATACTCCACCAGGGCGCACCACGCGGTTACAAAGGTCACGCCCGCTGCTCCTGCTTCTGTATACGACAGCCTCTCGGGCTTCTGAACCAGGCTCGCGAGTGGAACCTGGATGTACTCCGCGTGCGTGCCGTCTCTGGTAAAGCCCACATCTCCGCCCGAGCCCCAGACTTCCCGGTCGATCCACTGCTTGGGGCCATCCACCACCACGCCGGAATAATCCCGTCCTGGTATGCGAGGCAAAATTGTTTGCGACATGCGTCCCGCAACATTTTTCAAGTCGCTGGGGTTGACGGAAGCGGCCTCGATACGAACGACTGCGGTGCTTGCATCGGCGTGCGGCAACGGCCGTTCGGCGAGCTCCAGTTGGGATGGACTTCCGAACTCTTTGAATTCGATTACCTGCATAACTTTTCTCCATGGATTGAACTTTGCATTGCATGTGGTCGCGCGAGGGCGCGCCCGGCCGCGATGTAACCGAGGCTCATGGCAACCACGAGCAGCGAGCCGAGAAGAGCGTTCGGCGCCGGCGATGGAATTCTGGCCAGACGGCAGACCGCCCCGATCGTGAATGCGAGGGTAAATCCAAGAATCAGTTTCATCTGCAGCCTCCAGCGTTGGTCGTTCTCACCGCTGATTTGAGATTAGGCCGGCAGTGGTTGCATGAGTAGATAGGAAAGTCTCACAGGAGCTTTTCGGATTTAGCAAAGATGGATAATGACACAGGTGGGAGCGGGCCCAGGTTGAGTGCCGCGCCTACGGCGTACCCACGGCAGGCCGGGGCAGGCAGATCATCTTCGGGATTAATCCCCAGCCCTTCTCCGGATTTCCTGCACGGGCGCCACCAACATCCGCTTGTGCGGCTTTCGTTAAGGAAAGCCGCATGAAGTGCGCCAACGCCAGCAAGGTCCACAGGAAATCCGGATCCGGGCTAGGCTGAAGTGTTTTGACGACCGGCCCTCCGGGCCTAGTATCCATCGCGATTTTTGCAGTGCCATTCTTTCTCAACTTGCCACAGGCATGCTTTGGGCGAATCGCCTCCGGGTTCCATTTTTTCATCAACGCAAACCGCCGATCCCTCGGCTTCCTCCGGGTTTCCTGTCAGGCTTAGTGGTTTAGCTGAATGTCATGTGGCTTTCCTCAGAGAACGCCACACACGTGGTCGTTGGTGAGAGCAGCGTGATAGGAAATCCGGAGTTCGCTCGGGATGACAAAGTGGAGGGCCGTGACTTTTATCAGGAGCTGGCAGATTGGATGGACAGAAAGAAACAGCTCCCTCCACTACGCTGATACGATCCAAGGTTGGCCCTTGAGCCGTACACCTAATCGTGCGATCCTTACACACCGGGGCTCTTTGCTATGCGCGCAAATATCGAAATCGATGATCAATTGTTGAGCGACGCCATGCGCAGCAGCGGCGCCCGGACTAAAAAGGCAGCGGTGGAAGCGGGTCTCCGTCTATTGATAAAGACACACTCGCAGACAGCGATTCGCCGACTCCGCGGTAAAGTGCGATGGGCCGGAGATCTGAACGAGTCCCGCCTAGGCGGCAATCGGGGTTAACGACCATTTCGGGAAAACGATCGACTGCATCATTGCTACTTTCTGTCTGACTCAGGGCCATTCTCTGCTTCACCGGGACCACGACTTCGACCCGTTCGAGAACTTCCTGGGCCTTCGAGTCGTCCATGCTTAGCCCCCTGGCGCGCTTCGAGTACAGAAGGAGGTCCCCTGGTTGACGGCCGAGACGACCGATCCCAAGCTTCGACGCAATTCGCTGGGTCTTCCGGAACTGGTGTTCCAGGGAGTTACGCACATCGCGCCGGCAACCAATATGGTGTTCACGTTTCCGATCATCGCCCTCAAGGCAGGACCGGATATGCCGCTCTCATTCCTTCTGGCTACTATCGTCTGCTTCTTCATCGGAAATACGGTGTCTCAGTTTTCCCAGTACATGCCCTCGAGCGGAGGGTATTACTCCTTTGCCACTCGCGGCCTGGGGAGCCGTATCGGTTTCATGGCCACGTGGAGTTACCTGGTCTATGACCTGTTGGGGTCGGCCGGGTCCACCGGTTTCCTTGGCTATTTGATCTCGGACATGCTGCGGGTCGGTTTCGGCGTGCACATCCCCTGGTGGCTCATCTCGCTGATGACCTTCGCCGTTATCTGGACACTCACTCACCGGGGGATTCGGATTTCGGCGCACGTCACGGCGATCCTGGGCGGGCTCGAGTTGATGATCATGCTGACGCTCGCGATCACCTTTCTGATCCATCCTGGACCGGGATCAAGGTACACTGCCCCGCTCGATCCCTCGTTGTCTCCCCACCATTTCGGAGGCATTTTAGCTGGGATGGTCTTCTCTATCCTGGCCCTCAGCGGGTTCGAAGGTCCAGCGCCGCTGGCCCAGGAGAGCCGGCGCCCCGGGACGTTCGTTGGCCATGCGGTTATGCTCTCGCTGGTGGCTACGGGGCTGTTCTATATCTTTACTTCCTATGCAAGCGCGATTGGATGGGGCACGGGCGACATGGCGGCCTTCGCCACCCATCCAAATCCGTACTACACTCTTGGCCATGCGCTGTGGGGAGCTGGGTGGTGGTTCGTGGTGCTTGCCCTAATCAACAGCGCGGTTGGAGTCGGCCTGGCCAGCACCAACTCGGCATCGCGCGTGATGTACACCATGGGTCAGGCGGGCACGCTTCCCGCGCGTTTCGGACGGATCGATCCTGTCTACCAGACACCCACCTTCGCCATCGCTGTCATGCAGATCGTTGGCATTGTGGCGGCCCTGCTCATCGGGTTGCTGTTGCGGCCTTCCTACATCTTCGATTTGCTGGAAACCATTGCCACGCTGGCGGTGATCGTCATCTATTGCACGGCGAACCTGGCGCTTACTTCTTACATGCGCCGGGAACACCCGGAAAATTTCAACGTTTGGCATCACGTCGTGTCACCCTGGATCGGGACGCTGGCGCTGCTGCCGGTGCTCTTTGTAACCATCTATCCCGTGCCCGCATGGCCGTATAACATCACGCCGTACTTGTTCCTGGCAGCACTGATCGCCGGATTTATTTATATGCAGTGGCTTGAGTCGCGCAAGCCTGGAGCACTGCAAAGAGGAGCCACCATGATGGTGGGCAGTCGAACCACGGCGGAGGGTGAAGTGGATTGGGATAAGCCGAGCACGCCCGTGTAGTGTGCGCGGGGGACAAAACGTCTGCGTGAGAACTCGACTCGGCGGAGCCTGTCTCCTAACAGAACCCATTAGGAACTGGACGGGTGGCGCAGGTTCGCACCAGCGTACCCCTGGATTTCCTGTCAGGCTTCCCGGGAAATCCCCGCCAAAGCGTTCGCTTAACGATCGAGTAAAAGCATTTGAAACATATCGTTTTCGTCCCAGGTACGCTGGTGCGCACCTGGGGCACCCGTCCAGTTCCTAAGGGGTTCTGTTAGAAGACAGGCTCCGCCGAAAAACAATTTGGACGAGTGTGATATCAGCCGTCCCTCCGGGACTCAATTTCAAGAGAGTCGTTTTCCCGCAGTCTGGAGGCCGTACCATTCAGACCGGAGCCGGTCCGGGGTAAGATTCGAGGTAGGAAGGGTGCTATGAGCTTTGGTTCACTGGTCTTCACGCCCCTGGTCAAGAAGCTGCAGGAGCGCTACGGCAGCCGGCGGCAGTACGAGCGGATGGAGAATTCCGGTGGCTCACAGGATCGCTTCACTCCCTTCGAGTCAGAGTTTCTGGCGCAGCGAGATAGCTTCTACTTGGCTACTACGGGATCGACCGGATGGCCCTATGTCCAGCATCGCGGAGGTCCCAAGGGCTTCCTCAAAGTAATCGACGATCACACCCTGGCGTTTGGGGATTTTCGCGGGTAACAAACAATACATCAGCACCGGGAATCTGCTTACAGATAATCGCGTCGCGATCATCATGGTCGATTATCCGCGACAGGCCCGGCTTAAGATCCTGGGGAAAGTGGAGATTATCGAGGGCGAAGCAGCCAAAAGTTGGCTGGACCGGGTCCGCATGCCGGGAGAGAAAACGGTGATCGAGAGAGTGTTCGTGATCCATGTCGAAGCCTACGACTGGAACTGCCCGCAGCACATTACACCGCGCTACACTGCGGAAGAGATCCGCGAAGGGATGCAGTCGATCGAGAAACGCGTGGAAACCCTGGAGCAGGAAAATAAAGTATTGCGCAAAGAGCTTGCAGAGTTTCACACCAGTTGACCGCAATGCGAAGGATAATGGTGCTGGACGGAAAGGAGCTGCCACCATGACCTCGCGTCCACCGCTGCCGCCATTTACAGAAGAAACTGCAGTGCAAAAGGTCCGCCTCGCCGAAGACGGCTGGAACTCGCGCAATCCGCAGAAGGTTTCTCTTGCCTACACGGTCGATTCCCATTGGCGAAACCGCGCCGAGTTCCTCAACGGTCGAGAGCAGATCGTGGCATTCCTTTCCCGGAAATGGACGAAAGAACTCGACTACCGGCTCATCAAGGAGCTGTGGGCGTTCACCGGGAACCGTATCGCGGTGCGTTTCGCGTATGAATACCACGACGACTCAGGGAATTGGTTCCGCGCTTACGGAAATGAGAACTGGGAGTTCGATGAGCAGGGGTTGATGTATGCGCGCCATGCCAGCATCAACGATTTGCCGATCAGCGAAAGCGAGCGCAAGTACCATTGGACCCTGGGCAGAAGGCCCGACGATCATCCGGGATTGAGCACGCTCGGCCTGTAGCCGGGCAAATTTCAGAGATCTAATTCAATCCGCGACAGCGGGCGGCGAACAGCAGATCAGAACGTTGCCCTCGGCGGGCCGATCGAGCGGCTCCGGGGTCATAACTAATGTTGCCGTCGATCAGCCCAGACTCGCACATGTGGCAGACTCCTGTCCGGCACGACCACCTGACCGGAACATCGCAGGCCTCGGCGAATTCGAGAAGATGGGCAAAGCGCCCGTCCCACGGCACGGTGAGGCCACTGCGGGTGAAGGAAACGCTGGGGCCAGTGCCGACTTCTCCAGCGGGCGGATGCGGCGCCCGGGATGTGCTGCTCGCGATTCCGGGTGTTATGGAGGATCCAGCGCCGAATACCTCCGAGTGGATGCAGGAACCAGGGACTCCCCAGGACTTCAACTCCGCCGTGAGGCCGGTAAGGAAAGCGGGTGGCCCGCAGAGATAGAAGTCCGCTTTCTGCGGTATACCACGCTGTTGCAATAGCGAAAGATTCAGTTGACCCGGGGTGTCGTAGTCCTTACCCGGTCGATCGGCCCGGTCCGGCTGGCTATAGGCAATGAACGAATGACCGTGGGGAAGAACATTGAGCAGGTTGCGGACTTCGGCGGCAAACGGATGCTCTTTGCCACTGCGCGCACCGTAGCACCACCAGATCTCCCGGGTGGAATTTGCGCCGGTGGCCGCAATCGAGTGAAGCATGGAGAGTACCGGCGTCGCGCCAATACCCGCGCTCAGCAGGACAATCGGCTGGTCACCCGCGGCAAGGGTGAAGCTCCCCCCGGCTGCGCTTACCTGAATGAGGTCGCCGGCCCGAATGCGGTCGTGGAGGTAGCGGCTCCCGACGCCATCTGCACGCTTCACGCTGATGCGATAGGTTCCCGCAGCCTGCCGGCCCGGACATCGAATAACTGCGCAAGATGGGTGCGGTGTTCTTGTCCGGTTCGAGTTTGAGGACCAGAAATTGACCGGGGAGAGGCGCCGGTAAGGGGCGCCGGTCTTCGGACTTCGAAAACAAAGGAGAGCACGTCGACGGACTCTCTCTCGATCGCTGCCACGCGCAGGGAGCGGAAGCCACTCCACGCCGGCGGTGGTGCGGCGGAAGGGAGCGAGACCTGCATTTCCCATGCTCCTTGCCTTCTTCCGCGAGCAGAGCTTCGAGCGATCCCTTCCAACCCGCGCTGAGCGATGGAATGCGCAGGGCGCGTTCTAGTTGATCCCGCGAATGGCCGGGCAGATAGAGTAGCCCATCGATTTCCGCAACGGTGACCCGCTCCGGCCCCTCAGCGACCTTTGTAATTTCGTCTCCTGCGCCGATCTCCCCTTCTTCAATCACGCGGAAGTAAAAGCCCGGCCGTTTATGGGAAACAAGGAGTGCCGGCATCTGCGGGTTATTCATCCGTATGCCGACGCGGTAGCAGGTAACCCGCGGCTGGGTCACTTCGAAGAGTGCGCTCCCGATGCGGTAGCGATCTCCAATGCAGACCTCGTTATCGGCAAGGCCCTCGACGGTGAGGTTCTCACCGAAGTGGCCATACTCAAGGTCTTGCCGCTGCAGTTGATTCGCCCAGTAGCGGTAGGAGTCGAGCTGATACACCATCAGGGCGCGATGCTCTCCGCCGTGGCCTGCAAGGTCACCCTGGCCATCGCCATCCAGATTGAGACGGCGCGCCATTACCCTGCCGGGGACGGGTCGCTTAAAGACGGCGGTGCGGACTACCTTGCCTTGCCACTCGACATCGCGCGGCAGCCCGACATTCACCGAGATGAGCGAGCTCACCTTGCCTTCTCCTCTGGTTGAAGGTACAGGGTCGCTTGGGCTAGTTGAGGATACACGTGGGCACTCGTTCCAGAGCAAAGTTAGCCGTCTATGAACCCACGCTTCAGGGCGATGGTGACCGCGTGGGTGCGGTCATTGGCGCCTAGTTTGGAAAGAATACTCTTCATATGCCCTTTGACGGTGGCCTCGGAGAGGTTGAGCTCGGAGGCTATGATCTTGTTGGAGCTTCCCATGGCAACTTTGCGCAGGACCGCAACCTCCCGCTCGGTAAGGGTGTCATCGGCCATGTGATTGGCGAGTCCAGCAGCGATTTCGGGTGGAACGCGCCGCCGGCCGGCGTTGACAGCTCGGATCGTATCCAGCAACTCCTTGCGCAGCATATTCTTGAGAAGGTATCCCGATGCGCCCGCCTTGAGCGCGCGTAACGCCTGAACATCGCCCTGGTAGGTGGTCAAGACGATGAAGCGGGCGCTCGAAAATTCGCTACGGATGGCGATGATGGCGTCGATGCCGTTCATGCCGGGCATCTGCAAGTCCATTAGGGTTACATCCGGACGATGGATACGGAAGAGTTCGATAGCTTCTAGTCCGGTGGTTGCTTCGCCCACCAGTTCGATATCATCCTCTCCATCAATGACAGCCGCGATGCCCTCGCGCAGAAGAGGATGATCATCCACCGCCAGGACTCTGATTTTCTTGGTCACGGCTCCCTATCCTCCTCCGCTCCGGTTAAGGCAGGTCCGATGCGATGCCAGCAGGATTTATGTACTTGGATGCCGGTCAACCTCAAGACGTGGAGCCTTCAATATACGTGGCTCGACGCATGGCACACAGGCCCCAAAAGGATAGGCTGGCAACCCTCCTTTTGGACTCCGGCCGGTGGCGCGGATTGCGTTTCAGTTAGAAATTGGCGAATCAAAGGACGATTCCGACTCCTTCGACGATGGAAATGTAGCGATCGACCGGCAGATCGGTGAAGGTTTCTACCCGGGTGCTTGGAGCGGGCCAGCGAATCTCGAGCTGGTCAATTTTGGTGTGCGCGCCAAGGCCCAGCACCATGCGAGGGTCATGACTGGAGAGAAAGCTTCCGCCGCCCGACTTGAGTACGTGTGCGCTTCAGGGTTCCGGCCTTCCAGGTGACGCGGGCGCCTATGGCGTCGATGTTGGCTTTCTTTCCCACCAGTTTGATGCCCAGCCAGTGGTTCCCCCTGGCTGCCTGATTTCGCAACAGTACGGGCGCCCCATTGTTGGTCGAGATCAAAACATCCACGGCTCCATCGTTGTCGAAGTCGCCCAGCGCCAAGCCGCGCGCGGCGAGGGGTACGAGAAAAATCGGACCGGCCGATGCGCTGACGTTCTTGAGGCTCCGGCCGTCGTTGTGGAAGAGAAGCAGCGGTTCGCGATAGGTGACGCTGCCGGAGTGAACTTCAATCTGGTCGTCGGGGTGACCGTTGGCAATGAAGAGATCGACATTGCCGTCGTTGTCGTAATCGAAGAAGCGCAAGCCCCAGCCGCTCATCGAGCGAGTGGCTTCTCCGATCCCGTTTGCGGGCGAGAGATCGTCGAAGGTGCCGTCTTTGTTGTTGTGGTAGACGGAGTACATCTCCTGATCTACGTTGGTCACGGTCAGGTCCTGCCAGCCGTCCTGGTCAAGGTCTGCCGCATCGACACCCATCCCCGAGCGCGCGCGGCCATCGGCGCTGTAAGCGACTCCGCCCTCGACGCCCTCATCCTTGAACTTGCCCTGGCGATTCACCCACAGAAAGTTGGCGACCGTATCGTTGGCTACAAAGAGGTCCATCCAACCATCGTTATTGACGTCGGTGGCTACCGCACCCCAGGCTTTGCCCAGCCCTGAGCTGATCCCGGTTGCCGCAGAAACGTCAGTAAACGTGCCGTCCCCGTTGTTGTGAAACAACCAACTGTGGGTGGGCGGATAGATGCGGGGAATGCAGTAGTGGCGTTCCCCTGTGCCCCCATTACCGCAGAATTTGTTGGCCGACTTGTCGAACTCGACGAATCGGCAGACAAATAGATCGAGGCGCCCGTCATTGTCGTAGTCGAACCAGACGGCGCTGGAGGCCCATCCCGGCGTGACGATGCCAGATTTAAGCGTGACGTCGGTAAATGTTCCGTCGCCATTGTTGCGATAGAGAGTGGACCGGTTATAGCTGGTTACGAAGAGGTCGGGATAGCTGTCATTGTTGTAGTCCCCGACGGCGACGCCCATGCCGTAACCGGTATTGGCCACCCCTGCCTTGGCGGTCACGTCGGTGAAGGTTCCGTCGCGGTTGTTTCGGTAGAGCGCATTGCACAGCGGCTGGGCAGGAGTGAAGAAGTCGCAGGGACCGCTGTTGACGAGAAAGATGTCCATCCAGCCGTCGTTGTCAAAATCGAGAAAGGCACAGCCGGCGCCGGTGGTTTCGGGCAGGTAGTAGGACGGCGGAGCGCCCATTGGAATGCGTCCAGGTAATGCCGGATTGGGTGGACGGAACCGGTTGAAACAGGGCCGGTGACGTCCCTCCAGACGGGACGGGAGCCGAATGGGAACGCCTTGCGCAAAACGCTCAGCGGCAAGCTGGCAGCCAATGCGGAAAGGAATTCTCTTCTGCTTGGTTGACGCATCGATTCATCTTACATACACGGCTCCGGACGCGAGAGATACACGACCTCAGCAGGTGACAATGGCGCTTGCAGCAAAGAGCGGCGGCCGGTGTCTTCGTCAGTCCTCATCCCGGGGGCTGAAATAAATATCATTAATATGGTTGACATCCTTGTGCGCCATCGCCTACATTTCCGCTGTCACTCTCACGAGACGTTCCGAGCATTCCAACAGTGAAACCCGTTACACGGTTTCCCAGGGCCCTCGTTGCATGTTGATTTTGCTTGGATCGATGTGAGTTTGCTCGCACCGATCGAGGAAGATAAGATGTCAACGCATTTAGCCAACGACGGTGCAGGGTCGAACGGAGACTTTATGCGAGTCAGTTTTTCCAAAGCCACTACTTATCTTTTGACGGTTCTTTTAGGGATGTTCTCTGTCATGCGTGAACCAGCAGGCTTTCGCCCAGGACGTCAACGCTTCACTCTCGGGAGCGGTAACCGACCCAGCCGGGGCGGTCATACCGGGGGCCAAGGTTACACTCATCCAACGAAACGTCCGGAGCCCGGCAAGACTTCCAGACGGATGCCGAGCGGCGAATACAACTTTCGCAATCTCCCCCCCGGGATCTATGACCTTTCTGTAACTGCGCCTGCCTTCGAGTCGTTTGTGCGCAAGGGAATCGAGCTGGCAGTCAACCAGACTGCTCGTGTCTGATGTGAAACTGACCGTGGGCACAGCAGACCAGACGGTCACCGTCAGCGCCGACGCTTCGCTCATCAACTATGAAAACCCCACCCTCGGAGGGGGCGTAAGTCCGGAAACGCTCCAGGATTTCCCGCTGGTCATCTCCGGCGCTCCTCGTTCCTCGGTGACGGTTGCCATTCTTATGCCTGGGGTGACCACCGGCGGCGGCGGCAATGCCTACAATTCCCGTACCAATGGCGGCATCGTTACTGGCGACGAAGCGGTGGTCGATGGGGCCACGGCGTCGGAAGGTTTCATGAATCAATCCGGGATGGTGAGCTTGCAGACGGACTTTGGCATGTCGCCCGATATCACCAGCGAAGTCAAGATCCTGTCCTCCAACTATGACGCGCAATACGGAAACTCGACCTCAGGCCAGCTCATCGTCCAAACCAGGAGCGGGGGCGAGCGGTTTCACGGCGCGGGTTACGAGTATCTCCGCAACGACGCCCTCAACGCCAAGCAATACGGCGCATCGAGCAAGACACCAGACAAGGAAAACGACTTTGGCGCCAACGTTGGCGGCCCCATTTGGATTCCCGGGATATCATCGTCGCCGACGCATATGTAAAAGGCTACTTCTACTTCAACTGGGAGGGCTTCCAGGACCACGGCGGCGCCAGCTTCCTCCACTCTCTCGATCGCCTCGTTGGATGCCCGTGCGGGAAACTTCAGCGGCGCCGGCAGCCAGCTCTACTATCCCGCTGACCCGGCCAAGTATGGGGCATTGGCTGGTACAGCCAATCCCCGGCAACCAGATCAATCCCAACTTCGAAGATCCGATCGCCAAAGCCTTTATGGCGGAATTGCCCACCCCCACCAATGGCCAGGAAATCAACAACTACTTCATTCCCAGGTCGGGCCAGGGATCGTTAACCAACAGCGAGAACGTGTATTTCTTCCGCGTCGACACCAACGTCGGCCAGAGAGGATCACTTTTACTACACCTTCTGGTGGCAGTTCAGCGGCGTCAATGCGCAGAGCGATCTCCCGATCGCCCTCTCGACCGCAAGCCCGGCAAACCCGGAGAATGCGCCGATCCAGCGCCTCAACTGGGAGCACCAACTCTCCAGCCTCATGACCAATCACGCCACCGTCGGCTACCTGAGCCGCAACGAAGGCTACTACGCGCTGAACGGCAAGGCAGATTTGCCCAAAGTGCCGGGAGTGGCCAATTCCACCTATCAGCCCGAAATGACATTTGGCGGGGGCTACTCGCAACTGGGAAACAGCACCCCGCCCAATGCAATCGACAATCTGACCACCCGCGGAACCTGGGCGGTCAACGACGTCTTCACCAGAATCCAGGGAAAACACACCATCACCGGCGGCATCGAATATAAGCTCGCAGGCATGAGCATCCATAGCGGCGGCAATCAAGGGGGCACCTTCAACTTCGCCGCGGATACTACAGGGAACACGGGTTGCGCGAACTCGGCTTGCCCTGGAGATCCCATGGCCAGCTTTTACCTGGGCGCTAGCTGCGAGCGCCAATGTGGAATACATCAACGTCATTGCCAAGTATCCGCGGCAGACTGGGTGGGCGTTCCACGGCGGCGATTCCTGGCGCCTCACGCCAAAGCTGAACTTGTCCTACAGCATGCGTTGGGATTACATCACCCCGTTCGTCGATAAGAAGAACAACCTATCGTTCATCGATCCCAACGGGGGCAATCCGGACGCGATCACCGCTTCAGGAACCGAGCTTCCCGGACGGCTTGCTTTCGCAGGATCGAAGTTTGGCGCGGCCAGTTACGGCGCGCGTTATCCTGAGATTCCGTTCAAGAAGGGCTGGGGTCCGCGCGTCGGGTTTGCCTACAGCATCAACGACAAGACGGTGGTTCGTGCAGGCTACGGGATCTACTTCGGACAGGCGTTCTATCCCGGCTGGGGCGGCGGCCTGGCGCAGGATGGATTTAACAAGAATCTCACCCTGAACGAAAACTCCGTCAGGAAATTTCAAAACGCCGGCCATCTATCTTGTGTCCGGCATCTCCGCCCAGCCAGGTCGGCCCCACGCAAAATATCAGCTGGCGGCTTCGACAACGGCCAGACACCGTCGCTTTACCGTCCGCAGGATGGCAACCGGAGACCCTATTCCGGACAATGGAATCTGACCGTCGAGCGGCAACTCCCCAGCAATACCCTGCTGAGTCTCGCCTACGTCGGCACCAAGGGGACTCACCTGCCTTCCGCGCTGAGCCCCATCAACGTGTTGAACCCGCTGAATCCAACCATCTCGGCCATCGGTTCTGATCTGGCAGTCAACTACAACGACGCCAATGGCCCTGCGACCTTTGCCCTGCATGGCGTTGCCCAGCCTTACGTTGGTTGGGACTCGCAGATGACGGGATGCGCACCGACGCATCGCCCAGGCTCTTCTGCCGTTCCCGCAATATTGCGGTACTCTGCTGGGCCTCAACGAGCAGCATGGAAACTCCATCTACCGCTCGTTCCAGGCCAGCGTAAACCGGCGTTTTCAGGGTGGCTTTTATCTGCTTGGCGCTTTGACGCTGCAGAAGCTGTACACCAACGCCTCCAACAACGTTCAATCCGGAAACAATATCGGCGTGGGTTCCGGCGGCAACAGCGGCGCTTTCAGTCCTTACGATCAATCGCGTGCGTACGCGATCGCTCCGGACAACGTTCCCATATACCGTTTCGCTTGCGGCCGTTTATGAGCTGCCGGTCGGGAACGGCAAGCGGTACCTCGACTCTCCCGGGTTGCTCAATACTCTGGTTGGCGGCTGGCGGGTAGGCCCCATCTTCCGCTATGAGTACGGCATACCATTCTCGTTCTACTCCTCGGCTTGCGCCACGAATACCCTGGTACCCGAGTTCCGTGAATACTGCATTCCCGGGTCTCTTGCCGGGCAGCAAGCCTTTGCTGTATGGCCGCAACAGCTTTAATCCGGTCACAAACAACAACCGGCTCGTCAACTCCAACGCGTTTGAACACGACTTCTCTTCCTTTGGCTATACCGGTTTCGGAAAGGCAGTACAGCCCATCTACGGGCCCAGCTATCGGGATCTGGATATATCGTTCATCAAGGATACCCACATCACGGAGAGGTTGAACTTCAGGTTCCAGGCCAACTTCTTCAATACCTTCAATAGCCACTACTTCCTTAACCAGGGCGATACCAACGGCGGGACCGGATATGCATTCGTGACCGACGTTGCGGCTTCCGGCAATTCCTTTGGCACGTGGAACGGGACGGTCACCACTCCACGCACCATCCAGTTCGTGGGACGCCTCGAATTTTAGAATCGTAACTGTTTGAGTGACTCTCGGTTCCCGAGGGCCCAGGGTTGGATCTCTTTTATGGGCTCTGCGCCGTCGGCTGGCGGTCGCTACCGTTTGCGTCGTGCAAACGGAGATAGATCTGAACTTCTTCCTCAGCGGCAGCTTTTCGCCCGAGCTGGCTGTAAATACGCGCCAGCGTTACGTGTGGCTCCGCGTATTTTTCATCCAACCGTACCGCCTCCAATTGTTCCTGGACAGCCGCGTCGAGTTGACCTCGTTGCTGAAGGAGGTTGCCCAGACGGTAGTGGGCCACCGCAACCTGAGTATCAAGCCGGAGAGCTTCGCGCAGATCGGCTTCGGCTTCCTTCGTCCGCCCTAAGAACTGCAGCGTTTCAGCGCGATTCACGTAGGGCCACGGCGAGGGATGCTGCGAATTCCGATCCAACGCAATGGCCCTATCGAAGTTCTTGACTGCAAGTTCATTCTCATTTTGGTAGAAGAGGCAGAGGCCGAGGTTGTCGTAAGCGCGTGCCATGGTTGGATCCAGGGCGATTGCTTGCTGGAAGTGTTTAGCCGCCTCGGAGTAATGGTGTCCGTCGTAATCGAGCCTTCCGAGCCAATAGGGGTACAGGGCGTTTTTGGGTCGTGAGTGGAGAGTGATTCTATTACCGGCCGGGCCCAATCCGGATGCGAGATCCGGATGTACGCCATCGCCAAGGAGAATTGAAGGCCGGAGCCAAGTGGCCGGATGGCATCAGATTTCTTCCAGGCAATCGCGGCGTTCAAATAATCGTGATTTAAAAAGTAGACGCTCCCTAAAAACGCCAGCAGGGGCGCGGCCCGCGATGAATGAGGATTTTGCTCGATTTCGTCGAGCAGCAACTTTTCGGCGGCAACATAGTCGTGGTCGGCGAGCGCCGTCTTCAAGTGAGATACTTCTCCAGGAGTCAGATCCAGCGATGAAGGCGGAGCCGAGAGCGGCGGAACGATGAGGGGTGTATCGTTTGGGCTCTGGGCCCAAGTCGAGGGAACCCAGGCGTTAGAAAGGAGTAGAGCCAGCGAGACAGCGACCATCGCTCTACCCCTGGACAAAGCCATGAGCAGTAGTTTAAAGCATAGGATCCTTCTGACGGTTGGCCTGAGCTTGCTCCAGCAGCCGGGAACCGCACAACCATCGCAAGAACAATATCGCGCCCTGGTATTGGATATTCAACAGCACGTTGAACAAAATGACCTGGAAGGCGCCCGGTCATTAATTGCCGGCGCCCAGGCAACGTTTCCGGCAAATGGAGGGCTGGAGAATCTTCTCGGCGTCGTGGAGATCCAGGAGGGGCATTCGGATCGCGCCATTCAGGAGTTCTCGGCAGCGATTTTGCACCAGCCAGGCCTGGCAAGCGCATATCTCAATCTGGGCCGGATCTATATGCAAACAGCCGAGAGCGATAAGACGGCCAGAGCCTCTGCCCTGCATACGTACGCCAAGCTTCTGCTTAAAGAACCGAACAACTCTGAGGCTAACTACCAGGTAGCCATGCTGCTCATGTGGGATCAAAGTTACGAGCGTTCTTTGGAGCATCTAAGGAGGTTGAGCCCGGAGGACCGCAGCCGTATCGGCGCTCAGATCGTGCTTTGTGCAGATGAGGCCGCGCTCCATCACGCATCAGCGGCAGACAAAGCTGCGGCCGCTATGGCCGCCGCTCCCGACCTCAGCGAGCAGGACGCTATGGAAGTATTGCCTGCGCTTCAGGCCGCCCACCGCGCAGACTTGATCGAGTCGATATTTGCAGCGGCGAACAGCAAAAACCCTCTCTCCGCTGACGGCCTGCGCATACTTGGTCTAGCCCAGGAAGGAGAGGGCAAGCTGGACGTTGCGCGTAAAACACTGGAACTCGCCTTTACCCGGAGTAACTCTTCCGTTCCGATCCTTGTGGATCTTACCCGGGTCGCCAAGGCCAGTAAGGACTACCAGGGAGCACTCGGATATCTGGCCCATGCTCGAGATCTGCAACCCAACGATGCAAGCTTTGCCTATGAATTCGGAGTGATCTGTCTCCGGATGGGCCTTCTTGGTGAATCGCGCAAAGCCATGGGCGAAGCAGTCAAATTGTCGCCGGATAACCCTGAATACAACTTCGGCATGGGGACTGTTTCCTCCTTCTCCCAGGACGCAACTCAGGGGCTGCCCTATCTGGAGAAGTATCATGCTTTGCGTCCATCCGATCCGAGCGTACTGCTGGCTATCGGGACCACCTACTTCCGAGGGAAAAATTTCGCGTCCGCGACCATATGGCTGAAACAAGCAGTTACCCACGAGGCCACTGCAGCCGACGCACACTATTACCTGGGGCGCATTGCGCGCGTGCAAGGGCATCTCGAGGATGCGAAGCATGAGCTGGAGCAAGCGAACACAATGAACCCGGAGCGACCGGATGTTCTCGCGGAGCTCGGCCAGATCTTTATCGCAATTCACGAGTACCGCGAAGCGCAAGGTTACCTCGACCGAGCGGTGGCACAGGATCCGGAGAATTATGGAGCCAACTTCGGCTTGCTTCAGCTCTATGCGCGAACCGGGGACCCACGCCGCGAGGAGCAATCAAAGCGTTTCGACGAGATCAAGAGCAAAGACGATGAGCATTATCAGGAAATGATGCGAGTTATCGATGTTCGCGCTGAACCGTTGGCGGATAATTAGAGCTTTTTTGGACTCATGCCCACCTGAGCCGTCCAGCTGAAAGCATTCGAAAATATCATTTTCGGCCCAGGTACGCTTTGGCGAACCTGGGGCACCCGTCCAGTTGCTAATCGCACGCAGGGACTCATGAGGCATTAGCCCTGCCAGCGCTAAAGGCGTGGCAGTTTTGGCTACGTGGTTCATAATTACACTTCATACGGAGTGAGGCCACGATGAATCGACGGAGTTTTCTGCAATTGTCCACGGCAGCAGCAGCATTCCCTTTGGTGACGCAGTCCCTCTGGCCGGAAGCTGCCCAGCGTTTTCCGATCGGGCTCCAACTTTCTACGCTGGTCAAACACAAGGTCGACCAAGCGGAACTGGTGAGCAACCTGCAACAGATTTCGGCGATCGGCTTTCAGGAGGTTGAGCCTTGGCATGCCGCCTACACCATTCCGGCAGAAGAGCTGCGCAAAGACATTACCGACGCCGGCATGACGGTCTCAAGCGGCCACTTTGAGTATGCCGATCTGACGACCGATTTCACAGGCCAGATGAAGTATGCCAAGGCGCTAGGCCTCAAGTGGGTGGTGTGCCCCATGCTGCCAAAGTCGCAGTGGTTGTCGGCGGAAGGGTTTCACACCGCGGCAAAGCAGTTTAACGACTGGGCCAAACATGTGAACGATATGGGGATGCAGTTTGCCTTCCACAACCACGATTACGAATTTCGCAAGTTCGACGGCGTTACGGGTTACGACATCCTGTTGAAGGAGACCGATCCCAAGCTGGTGTACCTGGAGATGGACTGCTATTGGATCACCCAGGCGGGATACGATCCAGTGCAGATGCTGAATCGGCTTGGCCATCGGGTGCGCATGCTCCACATTAAAGACCGCAAGCCGGGGTTTCCGCCGTCCTACGATATGAGCGACAGCTCGGCGCACTTCACCGAGGTCGGGACCGGAGGCATCGATTGGCCTGCGATTCTCGCGGTCGCCAAAAAGCTCGATGTCGAGCACTATTTCATCGAGCAGGACCGGATCCAAGGCTCGGCGATCGACAGCCTCCGCGCCAGCTACACCTATCTGCGAAAAGTGCTGGCGTGATGCGGGAAAATGAGAGGTAACAGTGGAGGAACGATACCCGCTGTCCTCAACGGATTGCGTGGTTGTGCCCGCCGCCAATCTTGCCGCGGAACTTCAAGGGCGTGACGCCCACAACTCGACGGAAGACCTTGGTGAAATGACTTTGATCGGCGAAGCCGGCGGCCGCTCCTGCACAGGCCAAGGTGATCTTCGGATCGCGCAGGTATTGCTTCGCGCGTTCAATTCTGCACCTCAGGATGTATTGGTATGGGGGCAGGCCTGTGCTTACTTTGAACAGCTCACAGAAGTAGTTAGGACTCATGCCGGCTATTTGAGCGAGTTCCCATAGGCGAAGATCCTGTGCCAGGTTCTGGTTAATAAACTCCAAAACCCGGTTCAGGCGGGTCGTAGGCATGGTGCCGCGGTAATCAGGCTTGGCGGAATTACGGACCGAATAACGGCGAACCAGATAGATGCCGAGCGCCAGGCCGAGAGATTCGCCGTAGAGCGGACCGGCCGGTGAGCCGTCTTCCAGGTCGGCATGCAGAGCGAGCATCAAGGATTGAATGTGGCGGTCACGAAGATTCCAGTGAGTGGTTAGCTCCACATCCTTCAGGTGCGCGGTGTCCTCAAGGGAACGCGCGAGGAACCGCGGTTCCATGACCAGGATGATACGAGTGGTCGGGCCAGACCAGGTGAGGCGATCGCGGGTTCCTGCCGGCAACACGTAGATCGTCCCAGGGCTATTGTCTGCGCTGCGGCTCTTGCCCTCCGTGGTCCACTGCGCCTTGATATTTCCATGGGTAAGAAGATTCAGGAAGTGCGTCGGATGATCGTGATCCGGAATCGAGACGCCGGGCACATCGCTGAACGATTCCAGGGCAATGCCATCCCACCCGGCCCGTTTACTGCTTAGAGAAGATAGCGCAGGGATGGGACACACCGCGCACCCACTGCGCATCACCTCAACCGCCTTGACCGGAAGAACCCCAGAGGTATCCATCGCTTGCCCCTCCGCCGGGCAGAGAACCCAGTAGCAGAATCATACCGCCGTTTGTCCGGGCGCCTGTTTTTTAGACCAATATTTCAGAAGAACTGACCAAAACCGGAACATTTGACCAATGTTCCCGCGGTAGTTTTGGCTTGCAGAGGTTAATAAGCGAAGCGAGAGGGATGCGGACATTTGCAAGAAAAGTGTAGCCAGAGTCATCGACTACATCCACGCGAACACCGGCGGAAACATTAGCCTGCTGGCCATGGCCCAGATTGCCGGGGTGTCGCCGAACCATTTTGTGTTGCTGTTTACCAAAGCGACCGGCCTGAGCCCTCACCAGTATGTTCTGCGGGCAAGGATCGAGAGCGCAAAGGTCCTTTTGAAGGATGAAGCGCTCAGCATCGCTGACGTGAGCAGACTCACTGGCTTTCGTACCCAGGAGCATTTCACGAAGGTGTTTCGGAAGATCGTTGGCGTAACTCCACGCGAGTTCAGAAGCGCGATTGAACGCTAGCAGCCTTTCCAATCAGCTACTCCGGACCCAGGGATTGTTTCTTACGTTATTTTGCCCGAAAGGTGATTCGCCCATGCAGGCTCTCTCGCGCGACACTGTGATTGCTTCCACCCCTCGCTCATACCTTAACCATGTACCGTCACCAGCTCTCAAGCATGGCGAAATTGAGCCAAGCCGGGATGTGATTTACCTCGTAGATGATGACTTGCAGCTGAGGAAAGAGATCACCGAATTCTTTACCGCGCTGGGAATGAGGGTGGTGAGCTTTGCTTCAGCAGTCGAGTACCTGGCATTTGCCGGAAGAGACACGGCTGCCTGCGTAGTCCTGAACATCTACCTTTCTGACATCAGCGGGCTCGAACTGCAGCGGCGGCTCGCGGAGCGGGAGAACACACCGGTTATTTTTGTCAGCGATCGGTGCGACATCCCCTCCACAGTGAGTGCGATGAAGGCAGGGGCAATCGAGTTCCTGACCAAGCCTGTCGACCTGGGGGCCTTGCATGCAGCAATCCGGCTCGCGTTGACACAGGATCGAAAGCAGCGGCAAAGGAAGGCGGAACTGGCTGAGCTGCAGGAACGGTTGTCTCAATTGACACCGCGGGAGAGGGAGGTGTTCCCGCTTGTGGTGGGAGGGCTGCTCAATAAGGAGGCCGCCTCGATTCTCGGGATCTCCGAAGTCACGCTGAAAACCCACCGCGGGCAGGTGATGCGAAAGATGCAGGCGGAATCGTTCGCCGAGCTGGTCAGGATGGCGGTGAAGCTGCGTATCAGCCATCCGCGTGAAGGCCAGCCGGGGCTCGAACGACAAACAGAAGCATCTATGTTTGTTGTGCGCAACGGATCGAGAGGTCTGGCCCAGGTGGCGGCTCTATAAAGAGGATGGACCAATGAATTGGTTCTCGGCGGAGTCAGTGCCCTAACAGAACCCCTTAGGAACTGGACGGGTGCCCCACGTTCGCCTCAGCGTACGTGGGCCGAATAAGACGGGCCGAAGGCCACCATAGCTTTTTGCTAATCAATCAGCTAAACGCATTCGAAACATATCATTTTCGGCCCAGGTACGCTTTGGCGAACCTGGGGCACCCGTCCAGTCCCGTCCAGTTCCTATTGGGTTCTGTTAGAAGACTGACCACTGTCGAGCTCAGTTCTCACGCAGACTTTACCCCAGCCGCCTCCTCCTGGCGTCTCGAGGTGCAGGATGTCTCCTTTGGCGAGACGATGACTGCATTTTCCGGGCAGCTCCGTCATCTCTTTGCTGCCGGCCTTGATGAGCCATGCGCGTCCTGCTGCTCCTTCCTCTCCGCCCTGCAATCCGTAAGGGCGCAACTTTCTGCGCTCTGCCAGTAGCGTCACTTGGGCATCGGCGAGTAGCTCGACCTCCCGGATCAACCCATCGCCGCCGCAGAATTGACCCTCCCCACCTGATCCGTAGCGATAGGCGTAACGGCGCAGACGGAATGGATAGGCATACTCCAACGCCTCGATGGGGGTGTTCAGCGAATTGGTCATGTGGGTCTGCACACCGGAGATGCCATCGAGTCCGGGGCGCGCACCCATGCCCCCTGCCGCGGTCTCGTAGTAGGCGAAGGGCTCGCCGGTGCGTGGGTCCAAACCACCAATGGTCAAATTGCTCATGGTGCCGGCGCTTGCTGCCGGCACGCGCGCCGGAACCGCCTGCGCCAGAGCGCGCAGCAACACATCCACAATGCGCTGCGAGGTTTCTACGTTGCCGCCTGCGACTGGCGCAGGGGGTAGCGCATCCACGATGCTGCCCACCGGAGTATGGAGAGTGAGCGGCCGCAGAATACCGGCGGTCGCGGGCGCGTCTTCTCCCAACAGGCAGCGCAGCATGTAGAAGCACGCCGAGAGAGTGATCGCGCGGACCGCATTCACGCTGCCCGCAACCTGGCCGGAGGAGCCGGTGAAATCCACATCCAAGGCCGCAGCCACGGGGTCAAAACGTAACCGCACCGCGATCTTGAGCAAGCCTTCGGAGACGCCATCGCCGTCCAGCCAATCCTCCGCACTGAAATCACCGGACGGCATGTTGCGCAACTCCGATCGCACCAGCCGCTCCGAGTAATCGAGCAGCTCTTCGATCAATGCCTGCAGCCTCGATTCACCGTACTTCTCTACTAATTGCAACACCCGCTGTTCGCCGACGCGGCAAGCTCCGATTTGCGACTCCAGGTCGCCTTCGCGTTCTTTGGCGGTGCGGACGTTTAGCAGAATCAGGTTCAGCATCTCGCGATCGACGCGGCCACCGCGCACAATCCGTACCGGTGGGATGCGAATGCCCTCCTGAAAGATTTCATTGGCGGGTCCCATCGATCCGGCGAACATTCCGCCCACGTCGGCGTGGTGGGCGCGATTCGAGACATAGAAGGCAGCCTGATCCTGCCCGGGCAGAAAGACCGGGAGCACCATGGTGATATCCGGAAGATGGGTTCCACCGGCAAAGGGATCGTTGAGGATGGCGATGTCGCCGGGCGCAAAGGCAATCGCTGCGACTGCTGCCTGCACCGACATAGGCATGGAGCCGAGATGCACCGGCATGTGATCGCCCATGGCGATCACCCGCGCCTGGGCATCGAAGAGGGCGCAGGAGTAGTCGCGCCGCTCTTTTATGTTGGGCGAGAGAGCTGTGCGGCGCAGGGCCGCGCCCATCTCCTCGGCAATGGAGTGCACCGCGCTTTGAAAGATCGCCAGCTCTACGGGATCGGCAGCGGCAAAGGTCATGCGCTCTCCTCCTCTGCAATCGAGAGGACGAGGTTTCCCAAGCCATCCACCTGCGCACAGCAACCCGGCGGTAATGCGGTGGCCGAAGTATATTCGGTAATCATCGCGGGCCCGTGTATGGAGTCTCCGGGAGCCAGGCCTTCACGCCGGTAGTGACGCGTGGGCAGGAATTTGCCGGCGAAGTGTACCGGGCGCTCCGCGTAGCAGGAGGCACTGCCATCGCCCGGTACGGGCTCACGATAAGCAGGCACGTAGGGCTCACCGGCCGCGATCATGCGCAGCCGCAGATTCACGATCTCAACCGGTTTCGACACATCGCAAAATCCGTAACGCTGCTGATGCTGCTGATGAAAGGCTGCGATGGATTGCGCCGGTGATTGCTTATTGAATGGGACATTCAGTTCATAGCCTTGCCGCCGGTAGCGCACGTCCAGTGTGCAATGAGCCATACCCTGCAGGCCTTCCGCAGCGAACTCGGCGACCCCGCGGTGCTCCAGTTCCGCGAAGCTGTCTTCGAGAGTCCCGATGGCGTCGCCCGGCAACATCACGGTGCGGGAATAATCGCGCACGGCGTCCGCGAGCAAGATTCCGATCGCCGACAGTGCGCCGGGCATGGCGGGAACCAGTACCTTTGGAATGCGCAAAGCGCGGGCCAGCGAGCAGGCATGCAGGGGCCCTCCCCCACCAAAGGCCACCAGGGTGAATTGCCGGGGGTCATGCCCGCGCTCGACAGAGATCACGCGGATGGCTTTCTCCATTTGTGTTTCTACTACGCGGAGTATGCCGGCTGCGAAGTCTTCTGCGCTGGCCAGTGGGCCCTTGCTCTCCCTCATGATCTCCGTAGTGCGCGGTTGATCGAGCTGCACTCCTCCCCCCAGAAAGCTGTCCTGGTCCAGCCGGCCCAGCAGCAAGTTCGCGTCGGTGACGGTGGGCAGGGTTCCGCGGCCAAAACAGATGGGCCCCGGCTGAGCTCCCGCTGATTCAGGTCCTACGCGCAACATGCCGCCGGCGTCGAAGCGGGCAATCGATCCGCCTCCTGCCCCGGCGGTATGAATGTCAAGCATGGGCATACTTACCGGCACACCGGCGACTATCGACTCGCGGGTCAGCAGCGCGCCTCCGGTGGCTGCATCGGAGAGGAAGACATCGGTCGATGTGCCGCCCATGTCGAAGCCGATGATGCGCTCAAAGCCGGCCCAGCGCGCGACATGGCAGGCGCCGATGACTCCGCCCGCCGGGCCCGACAACACCGTGCGCACTGGCTCCGGCGCTGCGCTCCGCGCGGAGATGATGCCGCCTGAGGACTGCATCACGTCCACCCGCCCACTCCGGATTTCCTGTACGTAGCCCTGTTCGTGACCGCGTGTGCGGCTTTCATTGAGGAAAGCCGCATGGGGCTCGACAACGCCGCCAAGCTCCACAGGAAATCCGGGACCGCCGTGGTGGCTGGAGACGCTTTGCTCCAGATGCAACAGATAGTTTTGCATTTTGGGCGCGAGATACGCATTGACGACCGTGGTCGATGCCCGCTCATACTCCCGGAACTCGGGCAGAATACGGTGCGAGGCGGAGATGGGTCGGCCGAGATGGCTCAGGGCTGCTTCGACGCGGCGTTCCGTCTCCGGATTGGCAAATGAGAACAACAGCGAGATCGCTATCGCCTCTGCGCCGCTGTCGCATACGTGGTTGACCAGGGACTGTAGTTCTTCATCCGTTGGCGTGCGCAGGATTTCCCCTTCGGCGCTGACACGCTCCGGCACGCCGAAGCGTAGCGCGCGGGGCACGAGGCATACCGGCAAGGGCGCAAACCAGTCGTAGAGCTTGCTTCGTGTCTGGCGCCCGATGGCAATGGTGTCCTCGAAGCCAGCCGTAGTTACAAACGCTACCCGCGCACCTTTCCTCTCCAACATGGTGTTGGTTCCCACGGTGGTGCCGTGGCGCACGTCAAGCGCTTTGCCCGCGCTAATGCGCGCCAGGCCGTCGAGCACAGCCTGCGCAGGATCGGCAGGGGTGGAAAAGACTTTCAGAACCTGGAGCTCTCCGGCTGCTAGATAGACGCAATCGGTAAAGGTGCCACCAGTGTCGATCGCTACGCGCAAGCCGTCGTTCTCCTATCGCAGAGCAGTTCTTTTGTAGGTTACATGGCCGCCCTCAGGTGTGCTGGCCCGTAGGTAGGGAAGGAGAATTGGAGATCCCTGGCTTTATGGTTTTTTCCTCCTCAGCAAATCCGGGGGAAGCCCCTCCTTTTTCTTTTCCTGTAATTAGGTGCAGACCGATGGTGAAAGCATTGGAAAAAGGTCGTCTTCAACCCATGTACGCGAAAGTCCGCGAACACGGGGCACCCGTCCAGGGGAGAAGGCTTGGTGGCAAGCCGGGAAAGCGGAGGACGAATTGATAGCCAACCCCATTCCTTCAACGCATTCACCAAATTGCGGGTTGATCATCTTCATTTGGCGTGGTGTGCTTCCGGGTTCGTTACCCGCACTGCTTGGCCGTTCAGGAAGGCGAGCGCGTTCTCTACGCTTTGGCGGTAAAACTCGGTCCAGGTTTCCTGCACGCCGTAGCCTAGATGCGGCGTCAATACCGTGTTGGGCGCGCTGCGCAGGGGATGGCCCGAGGGCAGCGGTTCCCGATCATAGACGTCGAGCGCCGCAATGATGCGACGCGATTGCACAGCCTCGAGCAGCGCGACCTCGTCGACGATCGGACCACGAGAGGTGTTGATCAGGATCGCACCCGGTTTCATCCGGGCGATGTCGGACGCACCAATCAGACCGCGCGAGCGCGGTGACAACACCAAGTGGATGCTGACCGCGTCGGATTGCGCCAGGAGTGCCTCCTTCGAAACCAAGACAGCGCCTACAGCTTGCGCTTTTTCTGCGGTCAGGTTTTCGCTCCATGCAAGAACAGTCATGTTCAGAGCCCGACAGTAGGTCGCCATAAGCGAGCCCAGACGGCCAAGACCGATAATCCCGATGGTCTTTCCCGCCAGACTGATGCCGACCGGCAGGCCCTCCTGGAATCGTCCGGCGCGTATGTTCGCATCGGCAGCGGGGATCGCTCGTGCCGCGGACAGAAGCAAGCCAAGTGCCAACTCCGCAGTGGCGGCCTGGCTGGCTGCTCCGCCCACCGTGTTGCACACCAGCACGCCTCGCGCGGTGCAGCAATCCGTGTCAAGGGATGCATTGCGCGCGCCGGTCATGCCGAGCATGCGCAGCCTGGGCAAGCGGTTGAGGAGCGAGGCGGGTAACGGCGTGCGCTCGCGCATAGACAGAATGATGTCGAAATCTGCCAGCTTTCGAGCGGCGTCGTCTTCATCATCGAACGGCTGAGCAAAAAAGACGACTTCGGCGCGGGCCAGAAGTGGCGACCAGTCTGCGCTGCCGCGGGCTACGCCTTGCCAGTCATCGAGCACTGCTATCTTAGTCATCGTGTCTCCCTCTTCATCCTGTCGCGGCGCTCATTCTGAACACTTCGGCGTGCAACTGCGCGACAGCCTGGGACATGTCTTCTACCGCCGTGTTGCCAAATCCCAGGATGAAACCCTGGCGGGGAGCCTGGCTTAAATAGGACGGGGAGAGAGGCCACAACCACAGCCCTTTGCGCGCCGCCCTGGTGGCAATCTCACGATCACTCAACCCCTTGGGCAGCGTCACTGCCAGATGCATGCCGGCCTGCGAGCCGTGAATCTCTAATCGCGCCCCGAATTGCTCACGGATACTCTCGACCAACGCTGTTCTTCGTTCGCTGTAAAGCAAGCGCATCCGCCGAATGTGGCGGGCGAAATGCCCTTCGCGCATGAAGTCTGTGATCGCCTCCTGATGCAAGTAGGGGGGGAAGATGTCCATGGCGGCCCGAACAGCAACAAAGTGGTCCATCAAGTCTGACGGAATCACAATGTACCCGAGACGCAAGGAGGGAAAGAGAACCTTGCTGAAGGTGCCGATGTAAATGACGCGCGCATTACGGTCCAGCCCCTGCAAAGACGAGATCGGCATGCTCTCAAAACGATACTCACTGTCATAGTCGTCCTCGATGATCCATGATCCCGAACTCTGTGCCCAGTTGAGTAACTGCATGCGGCGCGATGCGCTCATGGTCGATCCAAGAGGATATTGATGAGAGGGCGTAACATAGGCAGCCCTCGCCTTTGCGCATTGCTTGATTCCGGCGGATACGTTCATGCCGTCCTCGTCCACGGGAACGGGAACCAGACGGCAGCCCGCGCCCTGGAAGACGCTGCGCGCCAGGCGGTAGCCGGGTTCCTCGATCCAAACCGGGCTTCCGTTGCCGAGGAGAACCCGCGCCGAAATCTCCAGGGCTTGCTGGGAACCAGCAACCACCATCACCTGGCTGGGATCGCAGCGGACCGCCCTCGCCGTTCGCAGGTAAGTGCAGATGGCCTCGCGGCAAGCTTCAGAACCTCGGGGATCAGTATTGTGGATCGCACTGAAGCGTGGGCTTTTTGAATGACGCGTGATGAGGCTCGACCAAATGTGAAAGGGAAAACGGTCAAACGCCGGCTGATGCACGGAAAACGCTCCGCAGCCCCCCACCCACGGCGCACGGTCATATCTGGTTAGGAGCAAAGCGCGACGGGCAACCGGACGCGGACCGGAACCCGCCTCTTCGAGTTGCAGGGTTTTCTGCTCGCAGACGGTGAGGCTCTCAGGCAAAGACTCGGATACGAACGTTCCCGCGCCTTTGCGGCTCTCGAAATATCCCTCAGCCAACAATTGCGCGTATGCATTCAGCACCGGGATGCGGGAGATCCCCAACTCAATACTGAGCGTGCGGGAGGACGGCACACGCTGCCCCGCTCGCATGTTGCCGCCAACGATAATGGAGAGAAAACCCTCGTAGATTTGTTTGTGGAGAGGTTTTGAAGCTTTTCTGTCAACGGCAATAACCGGCGCGATCGCTGCGGATACTTTAGCCATGTCTTATGCTAGTGGTTATAACGATCTACCGGCAAGCGGTTATTTTTGTGGACCACTTGCGGAAAAAGGAGTGCTTCCCACGGCACACCGGGGCAGGTGAGCGTAATGCGTCCCTCAGCGGCTAAAGCCGAACTCATTGCAAAGCATTTACGTACGGCCTGAAGGCCGTACCCTTCAGGGAAAATGAGCATTTCCGCACCCTGTTTCAGCCTCGTGAAGGGTACGGGCTTCAGCCCATGCGTAAATGCTTAAAAGCAGGAACGGCTTTTAGCCGCTGAGGGGACGGCTTTTCCCCTCGAACCGACTTCTCCGCCCATGAAGCCTGGAGAAAAACCTGCGGTGGTGGCGCAGGCACCTTATCCTATTTCCTACACACGAGGCTCATGGTTTGAACGGCATTTATGGCTGGCTGGCTGAAGCCTCGGGCGAACAAAAGCGCATCCTGCTTGCGGCCGTCCTTGGGTACATGCTCGACAGCATGGACGTGATGCTCTACGCATTGGTACTGGGCCAAGTACAGCGGGAGATGCATCTCTCCGCAGCAATGAGTGGGGCCATGGTGTCGGCCACGCTCATAGCGGCGGCAGCCGGCGGTGTGGGCTTCGGCTGGTTTGCCGACCGGTTTGGCCGGGTGCGGGCGCTTATTTGGAGCGTACTGGTTTATTCCATCGGCACTGGGCTGTGCGGATTCACACAGACAGCCACGCAGCTGATGCTGTGCCGCGTGCTGCTGGGCTTCGGCGTGGGCGGGGAATGGGCCTCGGGCGCTGCCCTGGTGGCCGAAACCTGGCCGGCGCAGCACCGCGGCAAAGCGCTTGCGTTGGTGCAAAGCGCATGGGCGGTTGGCTACGGACTGGGTGCGGGTGTGGTCGCGCTGGTGATGCCGCGCTTCGGCTGGCGGGCGGTGTTCTTCGCCGGTATTCTGCCTGCCCTAATTTCGCTTTGGGTGCGGCACGGGCTGCGAGAACCAGAGGTCTGGCGCCAGAAACCGAGACCGCGGGTGGACTTCGGCCGCCTCTTCCGAGGCACGTTCGGCTACAGCATGCTGGTGTGCGCCAGCATGAATGCCGCCGCCCTCTTCGCCTGGTGGGGACTGTTCACCTGGCTACCGCGTTTTCTTTCCATGCCGGTCGCGGAGGGCGGCCGGGGGCTCAGCATTCTGCAGACGTCTGGATGGACGATTGTCATGCAGACGGGCACTTTCCTGGGGTATATCTCATTCGGTTATGTGGCAGACCGCTTCAGCCGCAAATACACCTATATTGGTTACCTGATTGTGGCCGCAGGGCTGGTGCCGCTGTTCGCATTCGTGCGGAATCCAAATGCGCTGCTGGTTATCGGTCCATTGGTTGGATTTTTTGGGACCGGCTATTTCAGCGGCTTCGGGGTTATTGCCAGCGAACTCTTCCCTACTGCTCTGCGTGCCTCGGCCATGGGTTTTGCTTATAACATCGGCCGGGTGTTGAGTGCCGCCGCGCCCTACCTGATCGGCCGGGTATCGGAGCATGCAGGGCTCAGCTGGGCGCTGTGCATCACCTCAGCCGCCTTTCTTGCAGCCGCGCTCATCGCCACCGCGTTGCGTCCGCCGGCCGTGCAGGAGCTTACTTAGGCGAACTTTTGAGTTCCACTTTGAATTTCTTGGCGGCTGACTCTATGCGCTTCCACGCTGCGGCACGCTCCGCCTCGGTTACACCCTCCACCTGGTCGAAGCGCGCCGCAGCGTTGCGCACGTGAGAGGCGTTCTCCAGCGGTTCTTTGCGTTGCTTGGGAAAGGCGAACTTGGTTGCAGGGATGCGATCGCGGGCCGCCTCGTTTAGTTTTGCCATTGGATTTCCTCCCACCAACTACATTTGGCTTGGACGCGAGAGCGGGCCGCTGGGTTGGATGTTACTGTGCTTGCGTTATTCGAGGCGCAGGCTGTCGAAGGGGCGGCCCAACTCGGAGCAAAGAGCTTCTACTGCCAACTGGTGGTCGGAGCGGTCGGGCAGACCGGAAACCGTCATGGACCCGACGACGCCCGCGCCCAATACGCGGAGCGGAAAGCTGCCGCCATGAGCGGCATAGTCGGCGACCGCCAGCCCGTAGCGATCCAAGAGATTCGATTTTTTCTCGTCCAACTCCAGCCGGATGGCGTAAGAGCTGCGATGAAAGCGAGCGGTCACGTTGCTCTTGCGGCGTATCCATTCCACGTTGTCGGGAGTGGTCCCGGGCAACGCGGCGTAAAAGAGTGGCTGGGCGAATCGCCGTACATCGACTACCAGGCTCAGCTTGCGGGCGATGGCCAGGGCACGCACATGAGAGCCTAGCCTCCAGGCTGTTTCTTCATCAAAGCTGGCGAATTGAAGCTCTTGTTCCTGAACTGCGATGCGGGCGAGATCGTCGGCTATCAACATGATTATGAACAGGATACTCCAGCACACGTTGGATCGCCGTACCGCCCAGCGGAACGACTATCCTTATTCGGAATACCCATTCATGATTTCGATTGATTAACGAATGTTCCCTTTGATACACCTTGGCCGACTCATCGGAGGCCGTTATGCAGTCGATTGCTACTCGCTCGTTTGCGCATGCGGAGCTTACCAGGAAGACAAAAAATACCTGGAAGCTAACGTATCTATTTTTGTTTCTTCTCAGTTTGCTTGCAGGAGATCGATTCCTTCAGGCGCAGGCTATCGGCGGTGGACAAATTCAAGGGACCATCACGGACGCGAACGGATCGGTCGTTTCCGGAGCAACGGTGGAGGCGGTGCAAACGGATTCGGGACTTCACCGCACGGTGACCAGCGGCGCTGACGGCGGTTACAACTTGCCCAGCCTGCCGGTGGGACCCTATACGCTCAAGGTGACAGCCACTGGCTTCAGCAGCTACGACCAATCTGGAATCGTGATCGAGGTAGGCAACGAGCTGCGCGTTGACGTGAAATTGCAAGTCGGCGGTGTCTCTCAAACGGTACAGGTAACGGCCGCCGCCTCGATGGTGCAGACTGAAGATCAATCGATATCTCAGGTCGTCGACCGGCAACGCACAGTCGATCTGCCGTTGAATGGCCGTCAGGCCACGCAGTTGATCCTGCTGACGCCCGGAACGGCCAATGCGCCGGCAACCGACCTGGCCTCGAGCAAAAACTATCCCAGCGCCGTTACGCTCTCTGTCGCCGGCGCCCAAGCCACCAACATCAATTACCTGATGGACGGCGCGGATAACAATGACGCGTTCACCAACGTCAATCTGCCGTTTCCGTTTCCTGACGCTATTCAGGAATTCAGCGTGCAGACTTCAGGCTTGTCGCCGCAGTACGGCATTCACCCGGGCGCGGTGGTGAACATCGTTACTCGTGCAGGCGGTAACGCCTTCCATGGAACACTGTTCGAGTTCTTCCGCAATGGCGACATGAATGCGCGCAACCACTTCTCCACCAAGCAGGACACGCTCAAGCGCAACCAGTTCGGCGGAGTTCTTGGTGGACCGATCCGCAAGGACAAGTTGTTCTTCTTCGGTGGCTATCAGGGCACACGCACCCGGCAGGAAACCAACGCATACACCAGTTATGTGCCTACTACTGCCATGTTGACCGGCGACTTCAGCGCTTATGCCAGCGCCGCTTGCCAAAGCGGCGGCGTGATGAAGCAGTTGATCAACCCGGCAACTGGCTTGGGTTATCCTAATAACCAGGTTCCGGTGTCACAGCTCAACACTTCGGCGCTCGCGATCTTCCAGTACATCCCGTTGGCGACCAACCCTTGCGGCAAATTGGTCTACGGCCTTCCGCTGCCGCAGAATGAAGATCAATACATCGGCCGCATCGATTGGACTGCGACCGCCAAGCAGACCGTTTTCGGCCGCTACTACCTCACGCACTTCACGCAGCCAGGTAGTTTCGACAACAATTTGTTGAATACGCAGAATCCCTCGCTCGATGACCGGGTGCAATCCTTCACGCTGGGCCACACCTACAGCCTTACATCGAGCCTGGTCAGCTCATTTCACCTGGGGTGGACGAGAAACATCGTCAGCCGCAACGTCGCTGCTGACAGCATCAACCCCAACACGCTGGGCATCCAAAGCTACGCGCCCATCAAGAACTACCTCTACATGAACATCTCGAATGCGTTCACCGTGGCTTGCGGCACTTGCGAACACCTGCTGAACAGCACCAACGGTTATAACGTGCTCGAAGACATGTTCTGGACCAAGGGTATGCATCACTTTTCGTTCGGCGTGAATTACCTGCGCAACACGCTCGAATCGGACGGCGTGAACAACGCCAATGGCCAGTTCAACTTCACCGGGCAGTACACCAAGGACGGCTTGGTAGACTTCATGATCGGCGAGATTCAATCGCTCTACCAGGGCAATAACAGCGGCGTCGACTTCCGCAAGAACTATGCCGGATTGTATTTCCAGGACAGCATTCAGTTCAGCCCGCGGTTGATGGTGAACGCCGGCCTGCGCTGGGCCACGGGGCTGCCGGCGATTGAAACCACGGGCCGCGGCGCCAGCTTCTCATTGGCGGATTACGAATCTGGGACCAGATCCGTTGTGTATCCCACGGCTCCGGCTGGAGTGCTCTTCTATGGCGACCCGGGGATTCCACACGGCTACTACCACGGCAAATGGAACCGGCTTGAACCCCGCCTGGGCGTGGTGTTTGATCCGCGCGGCCAGGGAAGAGAAAGTATTCGCGCTTCCTACAGCCTCGGTTTCCAGGAGCCGCCGCTCTACTACAACTCCCGCTATGCATCCATGGCGCCGTGGGGCGACTCCATCACTTTGACCCCACCTCCCGGCAACCTCACTACACCCTACGCGGGCTATCCTGGCGGGAATCCTTACCCCAAGCCCTTTCCTCCGACAGCCAGCAACGCGTATTTCCCGACCTCTGGAACCTACTTCGTGCTGCCCACGAATTTGCAGCAGGCTTACTCGCAGAACTGGAACTTGAGCGTGCAAAAACAGTTTCTTAAGGACTGGGCGCTCACCGCTACTTATCTCGGCACGCGGGTGCTGCACACCTCCTACGGTAACGAGCAGAACCCGGCGGTCTACTACCCCGGAAAATCGACCGGCGTCGCCGGCTCCTGCGGAACGCTGGCGACGGTGCCCGCGGCTGGAACAAACTGCTCCACCACCGGAAACACCAACGCCCGGCGAGTGCTGACCGGCATCAATACGGCCCAGGGGGCCTATTTCACCCAGGTCACCCAGGCTTATACCGGCCTGGGATCGAGCTTTAACGGGCTACTGGTCACCGTGCAGCATCGCTTTTCCAGCTATTTCACGCTGCTCACCAACTACACCTATTCGCACTGCCTGTCCGGTCCTCCAGAAAACGGAGACAATGCCGGAGACCTATTCCAGGATCCCGCACACCCCAGCCGCGATTACAGCAACTGCGCCACGGACCTGCGTCAAAACTTCGTGACTTCGGCCATCATCCGCAGTTCCGCAGGCGGAACCTACACACGCCAACTCCTGCTGAGCGGCTGGCAGGTTGCGCCCATCGTGACCGCGACGACGGGCGTTCCCTTTACCGCAACTACGGGCACCGACGCCTCCCTGACCGGCGTAGGCAATGACCGGCCTAACCTGGTGGGCAATCCCCGCGCCCAAAACACTAAAATCACGACGTGGCTCAACCGTGCATCCTTTGCCGCAAACACGGCTGGAACGTACGGCACCACCCGGCCCTATGAGTTCTACGGACCGCACTACACCGACGTGGACACGGCTCTCAGCAAATTCATCCCAATCCATGAGGCTTTGCAACTCGAGGCCCGTGCCGAGTGCTTCAACTGCTTCAACCACACCAATTACGCCAATCCGGGGGGCGCCATCAACAGCAACGGCACCGGCGTCACCAACCCCGGCACGTCTCTTAGCGGCAGCACTTTCGGAACTATCCTGGCTGCGGATCCTCCGCGAATCCTGCAGCTCAGCCTGAAGATGGACTTCTAGGAGCAAACGCATGCGAGGTGTTACTTCGGTCGCGCTGCGACTGATGGTTTTGGGTTGGCTGATGTCTTCCCCCGGTTTCAGCCAATCCTCCACCCGCGCGGTGGTGGATGCCTGGTTTAACAGCCAGCAGCGGACCAACGCGGCGGGGCAAATGGAGTACTTCCACTACAAGTGGAATGATGACAGTAATAGTGGCTTTTCTCTATTGGGCGACGTCTTCCACAAGGACGGCGTGGCCACGGATACGCTTTACACCGCACCTACGGTGGCAAATTTGAAGAGGGCAAAGATCTACATCATTGTGTCTCCGGATATCCCGGTCAAGAATCCGCACCCGCATTACGTACAGCCGGAGGACGCCCGGCAGGTGGCCGAATGGGTGAAGCAAGGAGGAGTGCTTCTTCTGATGGCGAACGATCCGGCGAACGGCGAGATAGCACATTTGGATCTGCTGGCCGATATCTTCGGCATCCACTTCAACCCGGTGCTGAGCCATCACGTGATTGGCGACAACCATGAGCCGGGCCGGATCCCGGTGGCCAGCAATGGTCCTGTGTTTCATCATCCACATGTCTTTTTCATGAAAGACACCTGCACCATCTCGCTCAAGGCACCCGCGGTTTCTGTGCTGCAGGACCGGGGAGATATCTTGATGGCCACGGCGAAATATGGCAAGGGCACGGTTTTTGCTGTGGCGGATCCCTGGATCTATAACGAATACACGAACGGGCACAACCTTCCCCCGGAATATGACAACCTTGCCGGAGCCGCGGAGTTGGTCCATTGGCTGGTGGAGCGGCTCCCGCGTGGGAATCGCTCCCCTGCTGGAGCCGCAGCGCAGTAACGCCTGGCAACTTGCTAACACTTTGACCCGTCGATGGGTTTACGTCATCGCGGGATGATGACTTGACCGGTGGTGAAGGAGAAATAAATGCAGACCTATCTCTTGGCCGACCCCACGCGCTATCCGCACATGACCACGGCTGAGCTTCGGGAGACGTTTCTGATGGACTCGCTGTATGAGCCGGGAGCACTCCACTTGATTTATGTAGATCTCGATCGAACGATCGCGGGCATCGCCGCACCGCTATGGGAGCCCGTTGCTCTGCCGGCAGATGCCGATCTGCGGGCAGAGTACTTCAGTGAACGGCGGGAGTTGGGCGCCTTGAACATCGGAGGAAGCGGCTCTATCAAGGTGAACGGAACATCTTATAGTCTGGAGAATCTTGACTGCCTGTACATCGGCCGGGGCAATGCAGAGGTCAGCTTCGAGTCAAAGGATCCCGCATCACCGGCTATCTTTTATCTTCTTAGCTACCCCGCGCATACAGCCTATCCGGTAACCCTGGTACGCAAAGAGGAAGCCAGCCCGACGACGATTGGTAGCGCCGAGACCTGCAACCTGAGGACGGTGACCAAATACATCTATCTTGGCGGCGTGAAGAGCTGCCAGCTGGTGATGGGGGTGACCCACCTGCACACGGGAAGCGTGTGGAATACGATGCCGCCCCATACGCACATGCGGCGCTCTGAGGTTTATCTTTACTTCAATCTCGCTCAGGATGCGGTTGTGTTTCACCTGATGGGCCCGCCGGAGGAGACCCGCCATATATTGATGAAGGAATTTCAGGCGGTAGTTTCTCCCGGGTGGTCTATCCACGCCGGAGTGGGCACGCGGGCCTATAGCTTTTGCTGGGGGATGGGCGGAGAGAATCAGGACTATGCGGATATGGACGCTGCTCCAATTGCCAGATTGCGCTAAAGCGCAAACCCTGGCTAGAAAGTAGCTTTGACAGAAACCTGGAGCGCTCTTGGGCCGCCCTGGTTGTAGAGCGCGCCCGCATTCCCGAAGCTCTGATCGAGCATCTTGGTGGACTGGCCAAAAAGAAGGTCCGAGAAGGAAGGATCGATATACCCGAAGTTGGGATGATTGAACACGTTGAACGCCTCAATCTTCAACTGCAGATTCACTGCTTCCCAAAAGTGATACGTTTGCCGGATACCGAAATTCCCTTGCACCTCAGGGAATCCGCGGAGGAGATTGCGGGGCGCGTCTCCCGGCATGGGCGCATCAGGCAGGGCTAATGCCGGGTTCACTGCGTTCTGGCCGCCATTAAACATGCGGCCGCCTGGGAACTGAGGTCCGTACACATACAACGGCCGGCCGGGAATCAAATTCACTCCGCTGTAGTAGGGTCGTCCGGTCACCGGATCGAAAGAGAAATTTCCCAGCAGGTTCACCGGAAACCCTGTTCGCGCGATCAGCCTGCCGTCCAGACCCCAACCTTCAGCAAGCCTCTTCCTGGTGAAAAATCGGTGCTGTGCCGGTTTTTGGGTCCAGGAGATCGCCGCTTCCAGGTTCTGGCGTACATCAAGATCGGAGTTTCCGCGCACTAACGGGTAAAAAGGATCGGTTGAACCATAATCGAACGAATGGGCCCAAGTGTAGGAGGCCAAAGCCTCGATTCCCGCAGAGAACGCACGCTGGTATTCGGTCTGCAGCGATTCAAAGCTCGAGGTTAGCCCCGAAGGAAAGTAAGAAACATTTCCGAACTCCGGGTTCTGTGCGTTTACGTTCCTTTGCTGCTCTTCCAGCAGCCGCCGTCCATTGGCTCCCACATACGAGAAGGTAATGCTCTGATTCCTACCCAGAGCCTGCTCCGCGCTGAGATTCCATTGCCAGCTATACGGCAGTTGAAGGTGAGGAGAAAACGAATAGGCTTGCTGATTGGTGTAGGGCGGCTGCACGGTAGTAGAGAAGTTGATCTGCGACGGTGTCGCCGGCACCGGGGCATTCAGGAAGTGGGCATAGCTTGTGAAGCCAACTCCGTGAAACGCTGCGAGCGTGGGCTGGACTGCGGTGTCGAAAAATACGCCTCCTCCGGCGCGAATGATGAGTTCTCTGCCCGGCTCATTCTTCACTTGCCAGGCCGCTCCAAGACGCGGCGCGAAATTGGACCAGCTCGTATGCCAGAGAGGAGTGCCCCTGGGCGCCAGCTGCAAGGTGGCCGGAGCACTCACATTGCCCTCCACTGTATAAGCGTCCTGGCCATGCTGTCCTTTGGGTGCCGGGCTGACATCCCAGCGCAGGCCGACCGATAGGTTCAATGCCGACGATACTTTCCATGCGTCTTCTGCGAACAAAGAGAACTCGTTGAGCACTGGATTCGCCGGCGTGCTCCGGGTGATCACGAGATCGGAAGCAGAGTTGTTTACCAGTGCATCGGGAGTGAAATAGTCCGCCAGGATGAACAGAGGCGGAGGAGTTAAGTGACTGGCAATGTGCTGTTCATCGACGCCGAATCGAAAGAGATGGTTGCGGGTCTGAAGGCTGTAGGTGTCTCGCAGATTCCACTGGCTGAGCGAGCTCTTGATTTGGTTGGTATTACCGTCGCTGTCCCCGACACCGGTCGTGTGGAAATAAGCTTCCGCGCTCCCCCGAAACATTACTGGGGATGCCCAGTGCGGCATTCAGGTTCCCTGCCGGAGGAGGGACTCCGTTGAGAAAATAGCCCGCAATCTGCTGCGGCGTGGTGCTTGAGTTTAAGGTCGAACCCAGGTAGCCCAGCCTGAATTCGTTGCTCTGGGTTGCCGAAAGCTGGGCCGCACCGCCTACGGTAAACGTATGGGTATTAAGTTGACTGGCAGTCACCGAATAGAGTTGGTTCGATTGAGCATAGCTCGGTGTATCCCCGAAGCGCGCGAACAACGCAACCTTTGGAGTGAAGTTATAATCCACGCGAACGCTGGTTGAATTCACGTGGGCGGGAAACGGAGTGCCAGGAATAGTGGCCTGGGCCAATCCAGTCGAATTGCCGGCCGCATCCAAAATTTGCGTCCCATATGTAGGGAACGCGTTCAGCACCGCAACCACTGCGGGCGAGACGGATCCCTGATATACGTAAAGGTCGAAGCAGCCATTCAGATTCGGAGGGCAAACAGAAGGGGTATATTGATAGTTTTGCGGGGCCGGCTGAAAGAGGTCAAGCCCCTCATAGGAGGCAAAGACGAAGCTCTTGGCAGGACCATGATCTTTGCCCGGAATCACGATGGGCGCCCCGCCGGTCGCTCCAAAATTGTTTTGGGTGTAGTGCGGTGGAATAAACGTGCCGCGCCCGTGCACACCCGAAAACCAATCAGAGGCATCGAGAGGATCACCGCGAAAGTAGTCGTAGAGGCTGCCATGGAGCTTGTTTGTTCCTGAACGGGTTAGAAAAGTGAACTGTCCGCCGGGGGTTCTTCCATATTCGGCCGAGTAGGTGGACGTGAGCACGCGAACCTCTTGCAGCGCATCCGCCGAAACCAGGCTTTGGGTTGTGCCAAGAGCCGTCGTACCGGCGATCGATCCGGCGTTGAGCGTGCGAGAGCTATTCAACGTCAATCCGTAGAAAGGATTCGAGGCGACTCCATCTACGAAAAACGAGTTGGACTCCGTCTGCTGTCCGTTCACACTGAAGTCTCCCTGGGTCTGCGAGCCGTTCAGGGTCGCAGCCTGAGGGCTTTGGGTGACGATGCCAGGTGTCAACAGCACCAGATCCTGCAGGCTCAGTCCATTGAGCGGAATGGTAGCAATGAATTTTCGGTCGATTACGGTGCTGACGGATGCATCGGTCCGGTTCAGCACGACACCGCTGGCGTCGACGTTTACCGTTTCCGTAACCGCTCCAACCTTCATGCGTATCAGCAGCCGTTTTATATCGCCACCGTTCAGCGTGATGCCGTTCACGTGTGTGGTGGCAAAGCCGTCGCGCTCAATTTGCAAGGTATAAGCCCCGGGAATGATCCCGGCGAGCAGGAACTCCCCATCCGGGTTGGTAATCGAGTCGTTTTCCGTGCCAGTCTGCGTATTGATGAGCTTGAGGCTCGCATCCGTGATGGCAGCCTTGGAGGAATCCTGCACGGCCCCAGCGACGGTCGCCGCACTGAACTGCGCAAAGGAACGTAGACCAATACAAAACAGTAATGGTAATGAATATTTGATATTCAAGATGCACCAGATTCGATTCATGTGCCTGGGATTCATCGGGTTTGGGCAGAAGTCTGCTGGTTTTTTTCGAGGCGGCTCAACTTGGTTGTAAAGGCTACAACATCCTCAGCTTGCACGAGAGGAATAGCATCCATGATTGTCCGTATTGATGCATCAAGATTTGCCTCAGTCACAGTCTTTCCGCTGGAAGCAAACAACTGTCCAGTGTGTTGGTTCAGATCTCGCACCTGGCGCAGGAGTACGGCAGCAACCCGAGCGAACTGCCCCGGATCGTCCATGCTCATCGCTTCCCTGTTCATGGCCGCTGGTTCATCGCCGGTAGACCATATTGCGGCCAGTTGCGCATGCAAGGAACGGAGTTCGGCTTCGAGTCCCGTCGCATGGCTATCCACCATGCCGGTCCACTCTTTTTGAGCGGGCAATCTCATGGTACGGAGCTCTTCGGCGGACACTGAGCTGCCTAGTCTGTCGAGCGCGTAAGCGTGCTGCAAGGCCCGCTGCGCATGTTGCAGGGCATCTCTGGAGAATTGCGCTACCGCTGCGTCTAAACGATCGCCAGACAGGCCTTGTGCTGAAAAATATCGGCGAATGCGCTCATCGGCCGCAAACCCTGGCTGGCTTACCTCGTAGGCTTCAATCGGCACAGAGCCATGGAAGCCTCCTGGGGTCAACTTCAAGTCTCGAGAGGAAACGATTCTCAAGTCAAGCAGCTCATGGGCAGCAAGCCTGCTCAACTGCCTGGCAATCTGGTCGCGGAGCGCGTCGGTGGGCACGGTACCCGAAACATGCACGCGGCCGTCTGAAGATCGAAGCACCTCGATGGGCACACCGGTGTCGGCGCCAAGTGTGTGGAGTTGATACAACACGCTAATCTCCAGCTCCGCCTGTTGTGCCTTAACGTCTCCGCCAAGATTCCGGGCTCGGCCTGGAGAGGTTGGCCGCCCGCGCCGAACCGGGGACATTGGGTCACTTTCGGGATCAAAGGTCGCATCGGGCACGGAGGCGGACGGCCGGCGCTCGTAGTCCGCTTGGATAAAGCGAAGTTCGCGAACCTCGCCTCCAGCGCGCACCCGTATGATCTGCCGGATGGGCTGCAAGTTTCGATCGAGCACCAGCGTCGCGGAGATAAGTTGAGGGTGCGTGGGGGTTGCGCCGCGCCTGGTCAGTTCATAACCTCCGTCGATGGGGCGAAGCTCGGGTGCCTTATCGTCAATCGCGGCAAATGCCTGGGCGGAGAGGTCTTGATCCCAATACTGGCTGATCGGTGAAGCGAGCATTTCTGGGGCCTCGGTGCTCTCTCTCCGCGATCCCGCTTTTTCCGTTTTGTTCCGCCACTCAACCACGACCTCGTGGGATTTGGCGTCGTACAGCCGTCGGATGTATCTGCTACCGTCGCCATCCTTCCACAAATCAACAACCCCCTGGTGCAGAATGGCGCCGTCGGAAGAACTTTCTTCCACGCGCAACACTTGATGCTCGGTTTGTCCCTGCAAGTTCACGTTCTGTAAGCGGATGGAGTCGTTGAGAATCTGAGCAGCGTCACTCCGTGACTGAACATGGCGGTAGGTGACATAACTCCCCACAGTCACGACAATCACCAACACCAGCGCCCAGGCTTTTGCGGAGGCTGGAACCATCGGGCGCAGAAGTTCAGCGGCTCGTGCCAGCGTCGCCCGCAGGCCTTGCAGCAAGCCGAGTGCATCCGCCGGCTCTTGCGTTTCCATCGCGAAGATGGGTGGCGCTGCTTCCGCATCTTCCTCCACCACCGCCGCCGACAAGGCTGGATCGAAGTAAGTCACTTCACTTTGCAGGCCCAGGCCGTCGTAGGTAAGGCTCAACTCCAGCCACCGCGCATCGCTCAGGGCTATCCGCTGCAAACTCAGCGGTGGTCCGTCCGGCGGCGGCTCGCTCACGTCAAGCAGGGCCAGGCGCACGTTCTGTTCGCTAAAGACTTCAACGAACTGCGCTTTTTCTGTGCGTTCAATCCTTGCGGACAGCCGATTTTGTTCCGATCGAACATCGTGGTAGGCAATCACCTGTCCGTTGAGGGCAATCATTAATGTGCGCGGCCGGTGTTCATGGATGCGGGCCCATTTTCTCTGCACCGACGAGCGCAAAGCATCGAAGTTCATCCCCTCGGAGGGTGCCGCGTCACCACCGCTTTCCGGAGAGAATCCAAACACGTCCAGGGGTTCGCGGTCTTTTAAGGTGGGCCGGTGTGAATCCCGGTCGATCAACGACAAACAGCGTTCGCAGCTCACGATGTGCGCGAGCAATGCGCAGGAGATAGGCGCGGCGGAACGGTAATGCGCGAGCAGTTCCATTTCTTGAAGGCAGCCGGTTTTTCGGGCGTCTAGAATCGTTTGCCTGAGCTCCCGGAAAAGCTCCTGGGAGGAGAGCAGATTCCATGACAAGGTGGGCTTGGGCGGGGTATCGCGGTTGACGATGCGAAGCTTGCCGGGCTCTTCGAGATATGACCTCACTTCGCTGCGCGCGGTTTTCAGCTTGTTGTAAATGGCGGCTATGGGGAGTTGCGCCAACTCGGCGATCTCCCGGCGCCCATATCCGTGAAAGAAATGAAGAATAAAGTAGCTGGCACTTTTCGCAGACTCCTTTCGCCACACCGCATAGCTGCAGATGCGGCGGAGGTCGTTTTGTCTCTGCAATGAATCGCCGGTAGGGTTTGCGGAAATGGCAAAGGCAAAGGAGTCGTAATCTTCAACGCTGACCAGATGCAGCGCCTCCCTGGAAGCCCGCGCCAGGGTAGATAGGTAGATATTGCGCAGGCACGTGTACAGGTAACCGTCAAGGTTTGCGACGCCACCGAAATCGGGCTTGGTGACGGCGATGTAAACGCAAAATTCCTGCACAATCTCTTCGGCCTTACCGGGGTTCCCCCGGGTCAGGACCATGGCCCAGCGTAAGAGCTGCCCGTAGCGGCTGGCCAGCAATTCACCGGCGTCCGCGGGCTCCTTAAAGGGATGCAATTTGGGTTTGCGGTTATTCACTCAGACCTAAAGAGGCGATTTCCATCGAGATCTATCCCGGGGCTCAATAATTATTTATGTGCGAAATTCCTGGGTCGCGGAATCCCCCGTCTGTCTTTTGCGAGACTATCCGCAAGTTATTTATTTTGTGCGATTTAACGGCCGACACTGTGGGGTTTATTTTATTGGATAAGGTGTTGCCGCGACCGATCATGGGAATCAGGTTGGGGTAGCGGTAGAGTTCGAAATGTCCATTCGAAGTGTGCGTCATATATAGAACCATAAAGGTGCCGCACCTCCGGCGCTCCCACGGCAGGCCGGGGCAGGCGGATGGGATTGATTCCCAGCCCTTCCGGGCTGGGCTGATTTTGGAGGGGCGGCCCTCCGGGCCTAGGGCGAGCGGAGTGGGGTTCTCACGCAGGAACCAGTGCGGCTCTAGCATTGCCAGGGCTAAACCCGGATTTCCTGTACGCTGCGCTGGACGCGACCGCGTATGCGGCTTTCGTTAAGGAAAGCCGCAAGTAGTGCGCCGGAGCCACCAAGCTGCACAGGAAATCCGGGGAAGCGCGTGATCAGAGTCGAGACTGTTTCAGGGAGCGCTGAAGCGCTCCTCCCCCTTAAATGCGGGGGCTCCCGGCAATTTTTTTGCCTCCGGGGTAGATCCACACAGAAATCTTCTCCTTGACGCTGAAACCTTCCCGAGAAAGGAATTTTTCTTGAGCTTAACGCTGTTCGCATTCGCTGGAAACATCGGCAGGCGTCTTCGCAATTCCTTGCCACGCAATCGACAGCGCGGCCACCGCTGTAAGGGGTGCGGCCGGAAAGACTTGCTGGGGATGGCAGAGCAAACCATGCAGAGTGGCAACCAGTTGAGAGTGGCACCGGGAAAGCTGTGCGCAGATTGCCAACGTCTCGTCGATCGTCTGCGGCAAGACGACAGGATAACCGCAGTCTTCATTTTTAGCCGCGGCAGTGAGACTAAATACTACGCCGCGTTCAGAAACTCAGCGTCGTAAGGGTAAAGCGTGCCTGTATGGCTGCCCAGAAAAGCTCCGAACAGCATGGGTAAGATAAGCATCGCCGAGGTTCCTTCGACTCCGCGCCACAAGCTCTGTGTCACGCGATCAATCGCCTCACGATGACGATTCTGTGGGCGAACTAAAGGAACGGAGATCTTTGTGCGAGAAGCGGGGCACACTGCAGATCCTTATGAACAACTGGCTTGGCGACGCAAGCGGAGGTAGCGTTGGTTTGCAACAAATCTCTCGCTTTCCCGCCAAGCCTTTCCCCCTGGACGGTGCCCCATGTTCGAGGACTTTCGCGTACATGGGTTGAACAAGATGGGCGACCCGGATTCCTGCTACGTGGCACTCACCAACGTCCACGTATGCGGCTTTCAGTGAGGAAAGCCGCATGAGGCTCGCCAAGGCCACGAAATTCCACAGGAAATCCGGGGAAGCCCTGAAAGCATTGGAAAAAGGTCGTCTTCAACCCATGTACGCGAAAGTCCGCGAACATGGGGACCCGTCCAGGGGGAAAGGCTTGGTGGTAAACCGGAAAAGCGGAGGAGGAAATGACAGCCAACCCCCCGGAACAGAGCTGACGGCTGACTAGTTTTCAAAGTTCAGGTTGATGGGACCTTTCGGTAGCCGCGCCGGAGCATTGCCGGTTGCCGGCACGTCTAAGCCGACGCTCTCGAACTTTATACTGTTCAGCCAAACCGAGCCTGATTTGCTCAGCAGAATGCCAAAAGCTATGGTTGTCGCGTCTTGGGGAACGTCGAGAATCACTTCGTAGTTCTGCCAGGCGGTTGTGCCTTTAATTGGCCGGTCCTTCATGTTGTCGAAGCTAACGGCCGCGGAGCCCTTGTCCACCCGCATCCACAGTCCAGCCCAATCAGCTACCTCTTCGGCTTTCACGGATGCTGTTAGCCTGACTCGCTTTCCAACATATCGATCTGCACTAAATTCCTGCATGAGGGTGCCGAACCCTTCTATCGCTGACTGTTTGGCTTTCAAGTAAGCACTTGGGAAACCGCGGTAGCTCGCCTGCGGATCTAAACCGGTCTCATAATTGCGAGGATTGCTACCTGCTAAAAGCCATCCCTCAGGCGCGGCAGGGTTTTTGGTGGATTGGGTTTGCGCAGGTAAGTGAATGGAGAAGAGCAGCATAAGGATACACAGCCCACCCGTCGCGGCGATGAGCGTGGCGGTCCCAGTAGACGACTCCCTCTCTGTGGTTCGACAGAGGCTCGAAATAGAAAGGATATCGACTGACCACACTGCCGGAGCATGGATTACCTAAGCAACGATCGAATTCTTGGGAGAGATTGAACGTTCACCTTGCGGCGGAAGAGCAGACATACGTGCAGGTTCAACCCCAAATACGAGCCACTCAGGGTCGTCCGACGCGATAAGCATTGCCTGAGCAGCTGACTTGGCTCGGAGATAGTAGCGCTTGGTGCGCGGATAAAGAGAGTTGACGAAGTGCTGGGGCCGAAGGACCACACAGTAAGGGTGCATGGTGTTCTCCTAGCGGTTTTTGAGATGGCGTGCCCCGGGGGTGACTAGCACAATAATTGTAGCAGCTATCCGTCCGTGTTCCCCGTTCCTGGCTTCTGGACAAGTGGCTTCGGCAGTCGAAATTCCCGGGAAAGGGTATGGGTAAATCGACACGGCCCGGTCCATGCCGCAGGGCGATTTACCCATAACCCGGCTTGCTACGCGATAGCCGGGGCATAATGGTTAGGAGGCTAAAACAGGACTTCTATGACTGCAGAAATCCTTCAAGAAACGGGTTTGCCAACGATTGATGAGATTAAACAGGCGCAGCAGTTGGTGTATGAGGTTATGCCGCCCACTGCGCAGTTCGTTTGGCCTTTGCTGTGTGAGCGCCTGGGTGGAGAAGTGTGGGTTAAACACGAGAACCACACCCCAATCGGGGCGTTCAAGGCGCGCACAGCGGTCGTCTATACGGCACAGCTCTTTCGTGATGCGCAACGTCCGCGAGGACTGGTCACGGCCACGCGCGGCAATCATGGCCAGTCGGTCGCGCTGGCGGCGAACAGGTTCGAGGTGCCGGCGCATATCGTCGTGCCGAAGGGAAACAGTGCGGAAAAGAATGCAGCGATGCGGTCGCAGGGAGCCGAGCTGGTAGAGTTCGGCGAGGACTTCCAGGAGTCCAAAGAGCATGCGCAACGGCTGGCCCAGCAGCATGGCTGGCACTTCGTTCCTAATTATCATCGCGACATCATTAAGGGAGTCGCCACCTATTGGCTGGAGTTTTTTTCTGCAGTGGCCGATCTGCAGGTGGTTTACGTGCCCATCGGACAGGGTTCGGGTATCTGCTCCTGCTGTGCGGTTCGCAACGGGCTAAACCTGAAAACGAAAATTGTGGGTGTTGTCGCCGAGGGGGCGCCCGCTTATGCGCTCTCGTTCGAGGCAGGACGCAAGATCGCAGCTCCTGTGACCACGTTCCTTGCCGACGGAATGGCTTGCCGTGTGCCCGACGATGCCGCGCTTGAAGTGATACTGGGCAATGTAGACCACATCGTGCGCGTGAGTGAGGAAGAAATTCGTATGGCCATGAGGTTCTACTTTACAGACACGCACAACGTGGTGGAGGGAGCAGGCGCGGCCGGCCTGGCCGCCGCGCTCAAAGAGAAGCAGCTTATCCGGGGAAAACGCATAGGCCTGGTAGCGACTGGCGGCAACGTCGACCACGATGTATTTGCCCGGGTTCTGCAGGATTAGAAGCTGAAACGGCCACCGAGTGTCGGAGCAAAGTTGCTGTTGTGGAGATAGGGGACGCCGGGGCCATGAGGAATGGCGATGGCCAGACCGCCGGTCACGAAGGAATACGCAAGTCCGGCAAAAGCGTCGAAACGCTTGGTGAAGTGATGATCGATATAGAGCGACCCCTCTTCGAGGTCGCCCGCGCAGGAACTGCGGAAGCCGGCTGCGATGGAGCAGGTCGACGGAACACGGAAGGTGTTCTGCGACTGCCCATACCAGGCGAAAGTGATGTCGGTTTTGCTGTCGTAAGCGTATTTCACGCCCGTCCACCAGATCTGCACCAACTTTTCAGAATCAAGATTGTTGTCTTCGACTCCGCTCATGATGTAACCGCCCTGGTCTGAGGCGCCCACGCCCAACGGGTCCTTCGGGTTATTCTGCCAGATGAATTCGTAGCCGCCAAAGAACTTGAACGGATCCCACGTATACTTGACAGCGCCCATAATGGCCTTGTTGTCGGTCACGATGCCATATACGGTGTTGTTGGTGTTGATCAGATTGGCCCCGGTGATGGGGTTTGTATTGATGCTGTTGGTGGTCGACTGATAGGACTGCGGTCACGACTCTGAGGCCCCAGCAAGGGGTTCAATACGCTGATCGCCTGGTTGTAAAGTTGGAAGACCACGTCGGCGGAGAGCTTGCCGTGGCTTCCGCCGCCGTCGAATCCAAAGGCGTTGTTATGCGCTGTTTCCGGCGTACAGGTGGCGGCAGTCCAGGTTGCGGAGGCCGAGTAGCAGCCGCCATTACCATCGGCAAATTTATACATCGCGCCGAAATGGACCGGGCCATAGGTGAGGCGATACTTCACGGCGGAGTCCCAACGGCTGTTTTCGGTGTCGCCGCCGCCGGCCATCGTGCCGTTATACCCGATGTACGAAAAGGCATAGCCGCCGCCGGCCGGATCGTAAAGGAGCATCGCATCGGTACCGAGAGAGCGCTGACGACCGAAGGTCAGCGTGCCGAAATGCGTCGGACGATACACCGCCATAGATTTCGTCATTGAAGGGTTGGCCCGCGCGCGCGCCGTCGATGGCGTACGAATAGCTTCTCCTGGGAAGGCCGTTGTTGATGGTCTGGGTGGCCGACGCGTTGGCGAGCAGACCGGACTGCGGATTGATGCCAGTGTTCGCGTTGAACACAACGGACCAGCCGGGCTGAAACTCTTCTTTGCCCCTGACGCCCAAACCCGTCTGCTGCAGGTTGTTGGGTGCGATGAGGAATCGATGTTCATAGCCGTTTCGATTCACCAGCGATGCGCCTTCATAGTTATAGCCGTTTTCCGGTAAGCCGTGGCTGACCCAGCCGACGCCGATGTCATACGCACCGTACAGCGTGATGCCGTGCCAAGTCAGCGCGTCGGAGGCGGCGAGGGCGGAGTTGCCGGAGCCGGATCGCGGGTCTGGACCTGGTTGAGACCTGCAGTCCGGGTGGCGTCTATGGTGGCCCACTCGATGCCGGCAGTCTTGAAGCCGGTTGCAGTAAACTTCACCGGGCAGCAGGTAGAACTTGTACACGCCAACCGCGCCGGTCTTTTCCTGGCGTGCGTGGCTGTCGCCCTTATTTGCGACCGCGCCACCCGTTGGATCGGGGACGACTTCGGACACGCCGGACGGCGGCTCAGCCCGGATGCGCGGCGGCGCGAAGACCAGCACGACGGCGAGGAGAGCGAGGGGAGTGGAAAGAAGAATTCTGGATGGCATCCGAAGATAGCGCCAGAACAAAAGGGTCACGATAGCCTCCGACGATTTGCGCCCTTTCGCGGGCGGCGGCGTTTCAGTTCGATTGGCCCGTTTGGAATATAACGCTTTAATACGATTCAAATCGTTAACCGTGGACGAAATGTCATCGTATCATCCCCGGCTGCCGAGAGAGGAAACAGCCGCCTCGGGGATTCGTCTGAGCCAGGATGGCAGCAGCTGGTATGGGGAGGAACTCGTCTCGGAAGAGGGTCGCATGCCTCGTGAACTGGCGCCAAGCCCGGAGACTTCGAGATTGTCTCGGTCAGCGTGGTCGATCTGGCACAACAGATGGCTGCGTAAGCGTGACAGCTTCGAACGTTCCGGTAGGCGCGGCTTTGATATATGGCAAAAGCTTTTGTGGGCTTCGCCCGTCTTTTTCGGCCCAGGTACGCCATGGCGAACCTGGGGCACCCGTCCAGCTCCTAATGCTTTCTGTTTGGAGACTGACTCCTGCCGGGTTGAGTTCTCACGCAAACTCTGAACGCGTAATGGGAATGGGGAGGCTTGCACGGGAGCGCTAACGCGCTCCTCCGGCCGCGAATTACCGAGATACGGGATTTACCTGTGCCCGTAATCGGTGAAAACGTAATCTGTGGTCTTCACTAACGTGTGGCACGCGAATCCGCACTTGGCGTCGCTGCCTTGCGGCGGTTTGTCAGTTAAGTTGCCGAGCCTGAACTTACCGGACGCGGCGTCATACTCGAAGACGCCATATCCCCATCCTCCGCTGTCCGCGAACCTCTTGCTATCCTTGACCATCAAATCAACGTCGTGCTGGGTGCCTGGCACCGCCGGCCCACCGGGTTCACTGGGATTCACTTTCGCATTCCAATGGACCTTCGCCATCTTGGCGCCATCCGGAAAGGGCCTGCCGTTACCGGGAATGCCCGCCTTATAGGCGTTGATCATCACGGGATTCCCGAGGATCGCAGCGAGCGTAGTTCCGTTGTGGCTGACGGAGATCACCTGCCAGCTTTCGTATCCTCTGAACTCAGAGAACGCGAGGCCATTCGGTATTTTGAGGGCGTACTTGTCCTGCGTGGAAACGGCGGCTTGTGCCGGTGACGGGACTGCTGCGGATGCGGAGGCAGCGTCGAGGCGGGAAAGGTTGTGGATGAAACGCGCAAGCTTCCAGGTGTCGTTTTCGGAAATGCTCGACTTCCAGGCAGGCATGCCTGTGAGGCGAACTCCGTTCTGTATGATCCAAAACAGTTCCGCGTCGCTCCAGTGCTGGACGTGAGGTGAGCTCAGGTCCATGGCAGGCGGGTTCATGTTGCGCCCGATGCTAGTATCTCCCCGCGCATCCGCACCGTGGCATTGGGCGCAAGAACCAAGAAACACTTCCTGGCCCCGACTCAGGACCTCATCCGACACAGGCAGCGGGTTTTTCATCTTCCCTGCCTCCAGCGGGATGGTAACGTCTTTAGCCGCATTGGCCAGGCTGGTTTCCCCCTGGGAAGGGGGTTTGTCCGCAGTGCAACCTGCAAGCAAAGCGCCCAGCATGGCAACGATCACGCCAAGCATTAAGTTGTGTTCGAGCCCTTTGCTAATTTTGTTTTCGTCTCGCAGGTGGTCGAGTTGCTTCACGGTGCTTTCTCCTTTTGCGAAATTGCCTGTAGCACGTATGCGATTGGTCGCCGATAAGTTACACCTTTGCGATCACACCAGAACAACGAAGGGCAATCTATTGAACGTTAGTATCGACTGATACTTAAGTATTGGTTGCCGCGTTCAGGTATGGTCAACTCCAAGCGGAGCTGGTGGCGGTTGAGCGGGTCACGCGAAGCCGCGCTGCCATGTTTATCAGGTTTGCGAATGAGTCCGCCTTCATCTTGCGCATGACGTTGCCACGATGCGCTTTTACTGTGATTTCACTGATGCCTAGCTCCCCACCTACCTGCTTGTTGAGCAGGCCGGATACCACCAAGGTCATGACTTCGCGTTCGCGTTGAGTAAGCGACCCATAATCGGTTCGCAACGCATGCAATTGGTTCTCGCGGCCTAGCGCGGCTTCACTGCGTTTGATTGCTTGCTGTATCCCGATCAAGAGAGCTTCGGCGTCGAAGGGTTTGATCAGGAACTCCAGAGCTCCGCGCTTCATAGCTCTCACGGTCATCGCTATGTCGGCAATGCCGGTGAGAAAAATAATCGGCATATCAGGGCGCACAGAAGCGACGCGCTCCTGAAGTTCGAGACCATTCAGGTCGGGGAGAGTTACGTCGAGGATGAGACAGGAAGGAACAACAGATCGCGGGCGGGCGAGGAATTGTTGCGCAGAGGCAAATGTCTCCGCGCGCCAACCGGCGGCGCGGACCAGCAGTTCCAGTGATTCGCGGACTGAAGGGTCGGGATCGACGACAAAAACGATCGGGGTGGAAGCGTGCGACATGGACTACAACCTCCGTTGGCCGAGCGGGCTCGGACCGTAGTTTCGAATGGTCACCGAGGTTTTTTTTCAGCGACGAAGAGATTGTGGCTCAGTTGAGAATTGGAACGAACCCCAGATCGAGGATTATCTGGACTGCATCGAGTGTGCCGGATATTGCTCTTTGGGGGTGGTATGAACCACCCCTCCATCGGGCTAAACAAAATCACCAACCGCGATTAATTTTCGAGGTCGATTCTCTTCCAGCCAAAAAGCCGAGCATCCAGAGACAGCGCTCCCGGCCCGACGAGAGCAAGCGCTGCGCCTATGGCAGCCAATAAAATGCCAGCATGAGGATCTTCCCGTTGGACGAGAATCCCCCAGGCGGAGATCAATATGACAAGAGGTCCTGCAATCGGAGTCCATAGCCCAGTGGCCAGGAGCGCACCGTCTAGAATCGCAAACAGGCCGACGATCAGCGATCCCATCGGCTGGCCAGCCGTGCACTTCTCAACTCCGTAAGTGATGAGAAATCCACCGGAGGCGATCCGCAGCAACAACAAGCCAATCCCGGGCCAGCCTCTGGCAAAACTTGAAAAAAGGCGACGCATGAGTACCCTCTGGAAGGGTACCCAGTGGCCAATGCCCGGCGAAACCCCCAAAGGAGCGTATCTCAGACTCTTTCGAGTCCCCTAGAGTTCTATAATTCCGCGCTTGAGGCCTATCGTGGCCGCATGGGTCCGATCGTTGGCATTCAGCTTGGAGAGGATATTTTTGACGCGGCCCTTTACCGTTTCTTCGGTGACTGACAGGAGATCGGCAATCTGCTTGTTTGCATTTCCGGCTGCAATCAGCCGAAGGACCTCCACTTCGGCAGGGGTCAAGGCTTCGTCTGTCGCGTGTTCGGCAAGTTCGAAGGAGGCCTCAGGGGACAGGCTCTTCTTTCCGGCATGAACCGCCCGAATGGTATCCAGCAGATTCTTGTGTAAGGTGTTCTTTAGAAGATAGCCTCGTGCTCCAGCCTTCAATGCGCGCAACACCTGCACATCACCGCTATAGGTGGTGAGTACGATGATCTTAGCATCGGGAAATTCACCACGAATAGCGATGATGGCATCGAGTCCATTCATTTCCGGCATTTGCAAATCCATAAGAGTTATGTCAGGGCGATGCAGCCGGAACTGCTGGATTGCTTCGCGCCCATTAGCGCCCTGTGCCACCAATTTCATATCTGGCTGGTCGGCTAAAAGACTTGCGATCCCCTGGCGAAAAATCGCATGATCGTCGACCGCCAGAATCCCGATTGGTTTGGGAGTGGTATTCATCACTATCTCCGCCAAAGCCGGGACAAGCGAAAACCGCGCGGAGTGCGCGCTTTTGAGTAAGCGCTCGCGGCTGGAATTGTCAATTCGGCTTCAGTGCCGGTACCGAGCTGGCTCCAGATCTCGAAAGTACCTCCAATGAGTTTGGCCCGTTCCCGCATACCACGCAAGCCCCAGTGTCCAGGGATGTGCTCCTGGCGGAGAAGGACTGGGTCGATACCCTTTCCGTCATCCCGAACTCTGAGCCGCAAGCCGTTTTCACTGTATCGGAGGTCTACTTCGATTCGTCGCGCATTTGCATGACTGACCGCATTGCGCAAGGACTCTACTCCAATGCGATATACCTCGTCACGAGTTATGGGATTGAGGGGCCGCGGTGTTCCCTCAACCTGAACACTCAACTCGGGAGCCGTTTCTGTGGTGGCGCCACTGAGAAGGTCCTTGCCGAATTTGCTGATGGCCTCCCCCAGATCCAAGGTGCTGAGTCCGCCGGAGCGGAGCTCATGCACTGCATCTCTGCCCTCGGTAATGGCATCGGATGCCTGGTCAAGCGCGTGCTCAATCCGCTGTTTGGCTTCCTCCGGCCGCGCCGGCAGTAAATTCGCGACTGCCTGAAAAACCAGCAGCACCCCCTGGAAGCTCTGTAGGAGAGTGTCGTGCAGTTCTCGCGCGATTCGAGTGCGTTCATCCACGCGGGCCTCAAGGGCAGCACTGAACTGCTGCCTGAGCTGGTTGAGGCGCAAAAGGTAAATTGCCCAGAGCAGGAGCAAGCATGCGGTCACGCAGATAATGCGAAACCAGAAAGCCTGATACCAGGCGGGCAGAATTTCAATGCGGAGGATTGCGCCGGGCTGGCTCCAGGGGCCGCGGCTGGTTGCTCCCTGAACCACAAAGGTGTAGGTTGCTGCGGGAAGCGTAGTGTAGTTGGCAATACGTTGGTCGCTGCCAACTTCATGCCAGTCCTGGTCGAGGCCGTCGAGCTTGTAACGATAACGATTCGTCTCCGCGTTGAAAAAGCTTAGGGCTGAAAACTCGATGGAGAAGATATTTTGCTGGTGCGAAAGGGTGATGGAGTCAGTAAGCGTAATCGATTGCTTGAGCACCGACCCTGCAGCGATGCTGACGGGGTTTCCTGATAGCCTGAAATCGGTCAGAACGGTTCTGGGCACAAAGGAACTGTTCCCGAGCTTGTTGGGATAGAAAGCCGTGGCCCCACTGAAACCGCCGAAAAACATCTCTCCGGAAGGACTCTGATGGCAGGTTCCCCAGCCGGTCAAATCTTGTCCGGGAAGCCCGTCGGCGGCAGAAAAATTACGAAATTGCTGCGCATGCGGATCGAATGCTGAGAGGCCCTTATTGGTGCCCATCCAAAGCACACCGTTTCTACCTTCCTGAATGCAGCTCACTACATCTCCAGCCAGGCCGTCCTTCTCATAATAATTTTTGAAGGTCCCGGTTTGATGGTTGAACCGGGAAAGGCCATCTTGCGTACCCACCCATAAAGTACCCTGGCGATCAAAATGCACTGAGTTCACACGATTGTCGCTCAGCGACTCCGGATCGTCGGGTTTGTGTCCGTATATTGTGAACTGTCCCGTCCGCGGGTCGAAGCGGTGCAGGCCCGACTGCGCGCCGAGCCACAAAAATCCTTGCTTATCCTCGGCGATTTTTTGGTACTGAATCGTGTTCTGGTTTTTCTCGGGCGAGTACATAACGAAACGTCCCGTGGCCGGATCGAAACGCCCTACACCGCCATACATGGCGGCCCACAAATTTCCCGCGTGATCATGAATCAATTGCATGATCGGGCTGGTAAAAAGCGGCGGCAACCCGCGGGGATAGTGACTTAACTTGCCCGTGTTGCGGTTGATTTCCTGAAGGCCCTGGTGAAATGTTCCACAAAAAAGAATCCCTTTCCCGTCTTCGAGAATAGAGAGGATCTCATTCGCGACCCCCGACGCCGCGGGCACGATGTTCGTTCCTGTCCCGCGGTCGATACGGTTGAGTCCACCCATAGAGCCAATCCAGAGTATGCCGTTTTTATCCTCATAGATCGAAGTGACGAGTGGGTTGACCAAACTGCCACGTTGGTAGGTGAAGTTCTGAAAAGGCAGCGGGTTTTCTGAGAAGAAGTTCGGCTCTGCGGTCTGGAAGCAGGTCCAGATATTTCCCTCATGATCCTGATACAGAAAAATCAGGTTGTCGGCTTCCAGGCTTTCTCTATCGATAGGATTGTTGTGATAGCGAATGAGTTTGTTGTGAGTACGATCGAACTTCAAGAGGCCGGCCGTGGAACTCATCCACATGGAGCCATTGCGGGTTTCGATTATTTCGGAAATGACGGGTTTGAGTGGGATCCCCTGCAGGGAGTAGTTGATGGTATGACATTTCACTAAACCGGTTTGCAGATTCCAACTGGCGAGCGCGCACGATGTATCACTGCTGGCCAACCAGAAGATGCCGAATTCATCTTCGTGAAATTGGCTGACTTCGTGCTGAAACGGGGCACGGCGCACTACTTTTCCGGTCGCGGAGTCCAGTTGGTCCAGCCCCTCAGCGCTTGCCACCCACAGTCGCCCTTCCCGGTCCTCGGTCGCAACATTGATGCGATTCGCTGTAATACTGCTGGGATCATCAGGATTATGAAAATATCGTGTGGTTCGGCCGCTGGTGGGATCAAACCGGTATAGCCCCTTGGCTGTCGCCAGCCACAGGACTCCCTGGTGATCCTGCTGAATGCGGCCAATGGGAGTGGGGAGTCCATTAGAGATCTCGGTGTAGATGCGGTAGTGCTTAAAGGTCTCTGTCGCTGGATCAAAGCGGTCGAGAAACTGGTCACACCCGACCCACAGGGTTCCGGCGCGATCGACAAAGAGACTGCGTACATAGACGCAGCTCAGACTGTCAGGCCGGTCAGGCTCGTGTTTGAAGACCTTCGATTTATATCCGTCATACCGGTTGAGTCCGTATTGTGTACCAAACCAGATGAACCCAACTTTGTCTTGTACTAACCATTCGACCCGAGTTTGCGACAAACCTGAAGCGGTGGAAAGCCGCTGAAAACGAATGTCGTTTCCATCGACAAGATCGATCTTTTCTGAAAGGGGATCAGGAACGCCGCTGGGGCCAGCAACTTGAGAGGATGGTGCGTCGCCTCTCGCAGGCGTCGTTTGAAAAAGACAAAGGAGTATAGCGATTGTGAGATAGCCAAGGAACCGAGCCGGCAGACCACATCCCAGGCGGAAATTGAGCAGCTGCTTCGGCTTTTTGAAGGCCACCCCTCACCTCAACTACTCAACATTCCCTGTGGTGTGGCCCAAATTTCCTGTTTTTCGATCGAGATCATCGTACAGTAAGGTCTGGGTTTTTCGGTAATTTGCTCCTGCTTACCTATACTTTGGTATCGCCGATACCATGGTCCAATAGACCACTCTCGGGATTTCTGCCGTAATCACAACGGTCGACCGACGATCGAAATGACTCCGGGCGAAAGATTGATTTTCCATTATTTTTTCATCCGGTTACAGTATCTCCAGCGTTGATGCATGGGGAATTAGATCGGGAACGAAATACTGATATAGAAATCGGGGATTCCAGATGAGGTGCAGCGATGAATCTTTCAGATCCAGCGTTTTGGAGCCGGTTTCAGTTTGGCTTTACGCTCATTTACCACTACCTGTTTCCTCAACTCACCATGGGGTTGGCGTGGTTTCTTGTGTATTGGAAATGGCGCGCTCTTAAGACGGGAGATGAAAAATACGATCGAGCGGTCCGGTTTTGGGCCAAGATCTTTGGGCTCAATTTTTCCGTTGGCGTCGTAACCGGCATTCCGATGGAATTTCAGTTCGGAACCAATTGGGCAGGCTTTTCCCGTTACGCGGGCGGCACGATTGGACAGACATTGGCGATGGAAGGGATGTTCGCATTCTTTCTGGAAAGCGCCTTCGTCGGCGCGCTGGTCTGGGGCGAAAAGAGATTGGGTCCGCGCCTTCACTTCCTGGCAGCGGTAGCGGTTGCGCTCGGAAGTTGGCTGTCCGGCTACTTCATTTTGGTCACGAATGCCTTCATGCAGCATCCGGTGGGCTATCAAGTCGATTCGCGAGGATCCCTGGGCATCGGGAGTCTTAGCGCCTACCTGTTGAATCCGTGGGCCTTGATCCAGTTCTCGCACAATCAAATAGCGGCTCTGGTAACAGGCTCGTTCGTAGTGACAGCGATTGGAGCGTTCTATGCGCTGCGGCAACTGCATCCGATACAGGCTCAGCTTTACTTGCGCGCGGGAACGTGGACTGCGCTCATCGCGTCCGTTCTGGTTGCCTTTCCAACGGGCGACCAGCAGGCCAAGATGGTCGGAAGGCACCAACCGGTAACGCTCGCCGCAATGGAGGGTAAGTTCGTGGGCGGACCGGAGGCGGGTGTCGCGGTGATCGGACAACCCAATGTGGCGGCCCGACGGCTCGACAATCCTATCGAGCTACCCGGCGCACTGAGTTTTCTAGCCTATGGTCACTTTGGAAGTTATGTACACGGGTTGAACGAATTTCCTACGACTGCATGGCCCGACAACATCGAGATTCTCTACTACTCATTTCACTTAATGATCACTCTGGGCACGGCTTTCATCGTGCTTATGGCCTATGCCAGGTTCGAAGCCTGGCGGGGTGGATTAGAATCCAACACCCTGCTCCTGTGGGCTTTGATGCTGGCGCTTCCTTTCCCTTACATTGCCAACACTCTTGGATGGATGACGGCAGAACTGGGACGTCAACCCTGGCTGGTCTACGGCCTTTTTCACACCAGCGACGGCTATAGCAAAGTAGTCAGCGGGGGGGACACCCTCTTTACTTTAATCGGCTTCGCCGGCCTTTACTTCGTGTTCGGTCTGCTCTTTCTATATCTGGTCGGTCGTGAGATAGCCATCGGTCCGGACCACGCTCCGATGGCTAAGCCATCGGAGCGCGAAGAAACTGTCACAAGCTGAGAGAGGGAGGTTTGGCATGATCGCGATATGGTATGCCATTGTTAGCTTGATGCTCATCATCTATGTGGTTTTGGATGGGCGCAACTTCGGCGCTGGGATGCTTCACTGGTTTGTCGCCAGGACGCCGGAGGAGCGGCGGCAGGTGATTGCCGCGATCGGGCCACTTTGGTCATGGCATGAAGTGTGGCTTGTCGGTTTTGGGGGCACATTGTTGGCGGTATTTCCACGTCTCATAGCTTCGGCTTTTGCAGGCTACTACCTCGCGCTTTTTCTCATTCTTTGGAGTCTGATTCTGCGCGGCATTTCCATCGAAGTTGGTGGGCACATCGACGATCGCATGTGGCAAGAATTCTGGGATTTCGTTTTCGTAATTTCCAATTGTCTCCTAGCCATCCTTTTTGGCGCTGCGGCAGGCAACGTTGCACGGGGGGTGCCGGTCGATGCCGATGGGAATTTCTCGATGGCATTTTTCACAAATTTCAGCGTTCGCGGACAGGTCGGGCTGCTCGACTGGTACACGATATCCATTGCAATCTTCGCAGCTACCATCCTGGCTGCTCACGGGGGGACCTATCTCACGCTGAAGACGGAAGGCCCAGTACATGATCGTAGTTCTAAATATGCAACTTATCTGTGGGCTGCGGCTGTGCCGCTCTTTCTCGCGATCTCGATTGAGTCTTGGGCGGTTCGCCACGACGTGGTTGGACGCGCGATTCACAATCCGTTTTGCTGGCTGGGAGTGTTGGTAATCCTGATCGCGACGGGCACAATGATTTCTGGCCTCACGGCCGGCCATGAGATGAGGGCATTTCTTGGGTCGAATTTTATTTTGGCAGGCTTATTGACCACAGGCGGCGCCGCTATTTTCCCGGTGATGCTGTATTCCACGCTGGCGCCAGAGAATTCCATGACCGCCTATTCTGCGGCTGCCGGCGAGCAATCGTTGCGCCTCGCCTCCTTTTGGTGGCCCCTGGGGTTCGCTTTGGCAGTTGCCTATTTCGTTTTCATTTCGCGGCGCTATGCGGGAAAAGTCAGCGTGAGACGGGACACCCAGGGGTATTACTAAGGCGATGATGGAGAGATTTTCCGGATAGCGAGGAGCGGCTTCTGGCGGCGAGCCGGAGGTCCCTCCGGAAAGTCGTCATGGGCCGGGTTGTTTTGGCCGGTAGGCACCCATCAGCCTTGCAATCATCACCGCGAGATACAACACCGCCAGAATGGATTCGATCGCGGACAGCGAGCGGACCTGCGGCGAAGCGGCCACAATGCCAGCCGCGCCGGCCGTGGTCATGCTTCCAAAGCTGAAATAAATAAAATCGAAACCCACAGGAACAGCATGCGGATTGATTACCGGATCCAGATAAAAGGCATGGGGCTGGATGATGGCCATGATGGCATAGAGGCGCGCGAAAGAAAATCCAATGAGGAGATAAATGCATACCGCGCCGAAAATGGTTTCCGTGGTGGGCTCTTCGCGCGCAAAAACGCGGCGAAAGATAACGACAATAATGAAAACGTCGAAGGCGAAGCTGAAAACGACGGTGAAGGCCGACGCAGGAACCATCCTGGGGCGAAAAACGACCGCATGCTCCGCGATTGCGGGAACGGCAAGAATCAGAGCGACAAAGATGAGACCTCTGCGGAAGCTCACCGCGTATACGGTCATCAATGTGACGGCGGCGCCGAAGATCCGGAACACGTGATAACGCACGCCGGTGTCACCCACGTAAGGGTAGTAAGCCAGGTCTAAAAGCAGAAACAGAAACAGCAAAAAGAACTTGTTCCCGGTGACAGGCAGAATCCGGCGGGCAGGATTTTCAGCCGGAGGTAGCGGTACCTGAGCCATGGCAGAGCCAGTTTTCTGGAAGATCTAGCTATTGTAGTGGCGCTCGAAGGCGGAAAGGACACGCGGCCTTTTTTTTGCATGCGCACCGAGGGAGACGGAGATGTCGCGACAGCAGCGCAGCAGGTGTTCGGCGATCCCAGGCATGGTGGGCGCCGTGATCCGCGACGCGGGACCGGAGACACTTACAGCCGCAATCGCCCGACGCTTTTCATCGAAGATAGGCGCGCCAATACAGCGAACCCCTACCTCAATCTCCTGATCGTCGATGGCGTAACCACGGCGCCGGACCCGCTCCAGCGCCTTCAACAGCGCCTCCCGGGACGTTAGCGTCTTGGGGGTGTAGCGCACGAAGCGGATTTTGGAAATGATCTGCTCGATCACCTCGGGGGGCTGAAAAGCCAGCATGGCCTTGCCCATGGAGGTGCAATAGACCGGGTTGGAGGTTCCCGTTTTCGAGCTGACACAAACACGCCGGTTGGGCTCGACCTTGTCCAGGTAAACGATCGAAGTTTTCTGCAGTACGCTCAGGTGGACCGTTTCTCCCACCTGCGCGGCAAGGCGGCGGAAGTAGGGATGAACCCGGGCACGCAGATCGACCTGCTCGACTGCCCGGTTGCCAAGCTCATATAGCTTCAAACCGAGGCGGTAACGGTTTTCCGGAGTACGCTCGATCAAGGCACTGCGTTCCAGCACCATGAGCGAACGATGAGCTGTACTCTTGTGCAAGTGTAGACGTTGGCATACTTCCGCAAGGCTGAGCGCAGTGTCGCTCTCACCCAGCATCTCGAGAACGGCGACCGCGCGATCCAGACTGTGCAACTGGTAGAGATTGCCGGCCTTGGCCAGAGCTTCCGGCATGGGAAGAGTGGTTGACGGAATTTCCATGATGTGACCCCTCGCACGGGCAAGATTCCACACTTCCTGCGTTCCGCTATCCGCGCAAGGGTTCCGCTCTGCGGTACGGTTTTCGTATGGGAACTATTCCGACAAAGAATGATTTTCGTTTGGAGGTAGAGTTGTCAACGTTTCCGTTGCAGAGAGGCGAGAAAAGATGCGTATCGTCCCGCATAGCGGGACACGGAAGGCCAGAGGTCTGACCTCGCGGCCAGAGCGGTCTCAAGTGGTCTGGAGCACGGCGCGAATATCCCTGATTTCGAGGATGTGCTTTGGGTAGCCACGCCGAGTAACGATCAGCATGGCCTGTCCAATTTCCTCCGTGGTCAGGACGTAATTGGGAAAGGTGCGCCGGAGCAAGGCGAGGAGTGGTTTGGCGATGGTGTAGAAGGCTTGATAGACGGCGGCCTTCGGTCTCTCTCCGTGCATGGGCGCGATCAGGCCGGGGCGAAACATGTATGCGGCGGCAAAGGGTAAGCGCAGGAGTGCGTTTTCTGTTCTTCCCTTGACCCGCGCCCACATACTCCTGCCCCGCTCCGTGCTGTCGGTACCCGCACCTGAGACGTAGAAGAATTTCATCTGCGGGTTAAGCCGGCATAGGGTCTCCGCAGCGGCCATGGTGATGCCGTAGGTTATGCGCTCGTAGTCTTCTGCTTTCATTCCTGCGGAAGACACGCCGAGCGAAAAGAAGCAGGCGTCGAAGCCGGAGAGCTCGGCCTCAATCTCCGCGTAGTTCGATAAGTCTCTGTGCACGACCTCATGCAATTTGGGGTGATGGAGGCCGGTGAGGCTTCTTCCTACTGTTTGCACCTGTTCCACACCCGGGTCTAGTAGACACTCCCGCAACACCCCCTGCCCCACCATTCCGGTCGCGCCAAAAACCAGGACCTTCATTGCTTATGCTTCTCTCTTGATAGAAAAAGTAACCGTCTCGGGGGTTTGATCCTCGGCGGGCCATGTTACTCCGGTGAGTTGCTCCGAGACTTGCCATAGCTTCCGGGCAACAGCCTCATCCTTCGCCTGGGGCATGATCCTGGCAGGCGCGACCGGTCCCTTGAGTTCATAAACACCGTTCGGTCCGTAGTAGCCGTTCGGGACCGCCTGGGGCGAAGTCGCCGCGAAGAGTGTGGGCAAGGCCCCGGCTGCGGCGGAGTGACTCATGAAGGATCCAAGTGCTTTCATCCCCATGCCTTTCAGGCCGCCGGTGCCCGGTCCGTTGGGGATGAGCTCGGTGCGCGCGTATCCTGGATGGGCCGCGTTGCTCATCAGTCCCCATCCATCGCCATCGCTGCGGCGCTGGAGCTCGAAGGTGAACAACAGATTCGCCAACTTCGATTGCTGGTAGGCGGCCCAGGAGTTGTACTTGCGCTCGGCCTGCAGATTGCTGAAATCGATCTTGCCACCACGATGCGCCAGGCTGCTTACATTCACCACTCGCGGGGCTTGGGCTTTGCGTAACAACGGCAGCAGCAGGCCGGTTAGAGCAAAGTGGCTGAGATGATTGGTTCCGAATTGCAGCTCGAAGCCGTCTTCGGTCAGGCGCCTGGAGGGCAGATCCATCACTCCGGCGTTGTTGATTAATAGATCCAATGGACGGCCATTGGCGAGCATGGTTGCGGCAAATGCGCGGATGGACGCGAGGCTAGCCAGATCGAGCATGGCGAAGCGTACCTTGGCGGACGGTACAGCGCGCTTAATGCCCTCAAGCGCTGTACGGCCCTTGTCCGCGTTTCTGCCGGTCACGAGCACTTCGGCTCCAGCACGCGCCAGGGCGAGCCCGGTTTCGTATCCAAGTCCTCCGGTAGCCCCGGTTACGACCGCGAGTTTGCCGTTCTGGGGTGGTATATCTGCGATTAACCATGGACTCATTGTTTTCGGGCTCCTTGTTATATGAGTGATTGCTCGCTCATTGGGATTCACTTAAAACTACTTTTTGCGGGTAATCCCAGCCCAGAGCATCTCAAACCCTTGCTTGCGATACATATCGGCTTGTTTTGGGTCTCGCCGCATAAAGTCCATCGTGGTATCCGCCAACGCGTTCAGGGCCGCGGCGATAAATTCCAGGGGCCGGTCGAGAAAAACGTGCTGCGCTACAGCGGCTTCGGCCATCTTCTCGATCTCCAGGAAGGGTGTGGTTCCGGCATGCTTCGACTCCTTGGTCAGACCACCCCAGACGGTCATCTGTTGCAGAACCTTGTGCTGGCCGGGATTCTTGATTCCCCATGCCAGGTAGCGGTTCCACACATGCTGGAGACGTTCGCGGATGCCTGCTCTGCGGGGGAAATCGGACATCATGGCATCTGCCAGTTCCAGCTTGATCTCACGGTAGAGGGCGTTGATTAGGTCGTCTTTGGTCTTGAAGTAAGTGAATAAGGTACCCTCCGCTACGCCCGCTGCGCTCGATATGGCCGAGGTCGCTGCGCTTAGCCCTCGATCGGCGAAGACTTCGGTCGCGGCTGAGAAAATTGCGTTGCGTTTGTCTTCGCTTTTGGGGCGGGCCATTGGGTTTAACCTATAATGAGTATACACTCATTATAGTGGATGGTGTGGCTTGAGATGATGAACCGCTTTCTGTTGAAAAATGTGTCCAATATAAGAGGAGAGACGGTCTGCGGGTCCACCTGGCCCTGGGTCTCGAGGAATTCGTTCGTCGGGGCTGCACGCCGTCATTTTCGGCCCAGGTAGGCTTAGGCGAACATGGGGCACCCGTCCTGGGAAGAGCCTATTCGTCCCCAGAGGTGTCCAAATTAAAAGCAAATAATGGTTTGGAGTGCAGGTAGAGAATCGGATTGGCCTTAGATGATTGCCATAGCATTCACGTGTGGTCGAGTTCACCCAGGACTGACGTCCTGGGTCATTCTCAGTCGTCCCTGCGGGACTGATCGCGCTGGATAACCATACCCAGGACTGCGTCCTGGGCTATTCTCAGCCGTCCCTACGGGACCGATTGCGATCTGCCCGATAGCTGATTTGTTTTTAACTACTGCTGAACGAATTAGCCGATCAGAAAAGCTAATTTGGGCAAGACTGACTCGTCCCCCTCCGATTCGCCCGAGTATGATGCGGAGGATGTTTAGCCTCCAGGCCGACGCTCTTAACGAACCGGTCAGACGCAAGCACATTCTGGTGCGTGGCGTCGTGCAGGGTGTCGGGTTTCGACCTTTCGTGTACAAGACGGCAACCTCTCTCGGGCTGAGTGGGTTTGTCTTTAACTCCTCTTCTGGCGTCACCATTGAGATCGAAGGTCGCGGATCGGCGCTCGATGAGTTTTTCCAGACGCTTAAGAATGATCCTCCCAGGTTGGCGGAGATAAAGGAGATCTTTGTCTCCGAAATCGAGGTTCAGGGAGGCGACGGATTCTCTATCCTGGACAGCCGGGAGGAGAGTGGCGCATTCGCGCTGGTCCCTCCCGATGCCGGCACCTGCGACGAGTGCTGGCGTGATTTCGGCGACCCCTCGAACCGGCGCTTCGGATATCCGTTCACCAATTGCACCCATTGCGGGCCGCGATACACCATCATCCGCGACATACCCTATGACCGCGCTGCAACCACCATGTCTGCCTTCACCATGTGCAGTAAGTGCCACGCGGAATATGAAGATCCTGACGACCGGCGCTTTCATGCCCAGCCCAATGCATGCGCCGTTTGCGGACCTTCGCTGACCCTGTTGAACAGCGATGCGTCTTTTACACACCGGGATTCGCTGGCGATCATTCGCCAGACACGCGCGTTGCTGCACGAAGGCAAGATTGTTGCGGTCAAGGGTCTGGGCGGCTTCCTGCTGGCGTGCGATGCCACCAACGACGCGGCGGTGGCGGAGTTGCGAAGACGCAAGCGGCGTCCTCATAAGCCCTTCGCGCTGATGGTGCGGGACCTAGCTGAGGCCAAGAGGCTATGTCGACTTACGCTCGAGGACGAGGCTGCTCTGCTGCACCCGCGGCGGCCTATCGTGGTTCTTCCGCGTTTGGCCGGTGGGCCGCTCTCGGCGAGCCTTGCTCCGGACGATAACACCTTAGGGGTGATGGTGCCCTATACACCACTGCACTATCTATTATTTAGCGACTCGCCGGAAATGGAGTCCGAGTGGGCTGCCCTGGTGATGACCAGCGGCAATATGAGCGAGGAGCCCATCGTGGTCAGCAACGACGAGGCGATGCTGCAGTTGGGCGGCGTTGCCGATTGGTTCCTGCTGCACAACCGGGACATTTTCACGCGCGTGGATGATTCTGTCACGCGCACGTTCGAGGGGCGCGAACGGGTGCTGCGCCGCTCGCGCGGCTTCGCGCCCCAAAGTATCGATTTGGGAATCGAGATGACGGAGGTGCTTGCGTTTGGTGGGGAGTTGAAAAACACTTTCTGCCTAACAAAGGGCCGTTACGCGATTCTGAGCCAGCATATCGGCGATCTGGAGAATTACGAGACCATGCGGTTCTTCGAAGAAACACTTGATCGCATGAAACATGTTTTTCGGGTTGTGCCCCAGGTTGCGGCCTATGATCTGCATCCCGGTTATATGAGCACGCGCATGGCCGCGGCTTCAGGAATTGCACGCCGCATCGGCGTGCAACATCACCATGCGCATATCGCGAGCTGCATGGCGGAAAACCATCTGCGCGGCCGTGTTCTTGGCGTGGCCCTGGATGGCACCGGATTTGGGACAGACGGCAAGATATGGGGAGGTGAGTTTCTGGTTGCGGATTTTGCCGGCTTCAGCCGGCGAGCCCATTTGCGCAACGTCTTGCTTCCTGGCGGCGACGCGGCCGTGCGGCAGCCGTGGCGCATGGCGCTCAGCTACCTGCGCGATGCTTTTGGGGGGCAGATACCCAGTGACCTGCGATGCTTCCAAGGTATAGAGGAGAAGCAGGTTGCACTGGTGGACACGATGCTCGCCCGACGCATTCAGACGGTGGAGACATCGTCCTGTGGGCGGCTCTTCGACGCCGTCGCGGCGCTGTTGGGTCTGGCTTCGGAGGTGAGCTTCGAGGGCCAGGCAGCCATTGCCCTGGAGGCGGCGGCAGAAGCGGGGATCGACGATCGCTACGAGTTCGAGATAGAAGAGGGCGAACCGGCCATCCTCGACTTTCGGCCGGTTATTGTCTCCATAGTGAGAGATATTTCCTGGGGGCGGCGGGTGGGGGAGATTTCTGCGCGCTTTCACAACACCCTTAGCGTGGCCATTGGGGAAGTGTGCGGTCGTATCGGGTCGAGCGATGCGGTGGATCGGGTTTGCCTTAGCGGTGGGAGCTGCCAGAACCTGTACCTTCTGGGCCGGACGGTGGTAGAGTTGCGGCGTCGCAGCTTTGACGTCTTTCTGCACGCCCAAGTTCCGGCCAACGACGGCGGCCTTTCGCTCGGACAGGCTATGGTGGCGAACGAGCACCTGCGCCAAGGAGAATGACATGTGCCTGGCTATCCCCGGCAAGGTGGTAGAGACATTCGACCAACGCGGCATGCGCATGGCCAAGGTTCAGTTCGGCGGTATTGTGCGCGAGGCTTGCCTGGAATACGTGCCTGAGACGCAAGTCGGCGAGTATGTTCTGGTGCACGTTGGCTTTGCCATCAGCCGCATCGATGAAGCAGAGGCCGAACGTACCTACCAGGCGCTGCGGGATCTGGATCAGCTCACTGAACTGGAGTCGCCCGTGGTTGATGAAGTAGAACCCGGAGGTTATCGACAATGAAATATCTTGATGAGTACCGCGACGGTGACGTTGCCAAGAAGATTGTCGGCGAGATGCGCCGTATTCAGACGCGTCCCTGGGTGTTGATGGAAGTGTGCGGCGGACAGACACACTCCATCGTCAAGAATGGAATCGACCATCTGCTTCCCGAGGGGGTGGAGCTGGTTCACGGGCCGGGCTGCCCGGTTTGCGTAACCCCACTGGAGATGATCGACAAGGCCCATGCCATTGCGCGGCAGAAGAATGTCATCTTCTGCTCCTTCGGTGATATGTTGCGCGTGCCGGGCTCGGATGGCGACCTGTTCACTATCAAGTCATTGGGTGGCGATGTGCGGGTGATTTATTCGCCGCTCGATTGCCTCAAGCTTGCAAGGGCGAATCCCTCGAAGCAGGTGGTGTTTTTTGCCATCGGTTTTGAGACCACGGCTCCAGCCAACGCCATGCTGGCGTGGCGCGCGCGCGAAGAGCAGGTGAATAATGTATCGCTGCTGGTTTCGCATGTGCTGGTTCCTCCGGCTCTCGAGACCATACTGCAATCGGCGGATAACCGGGTGCAGGGTTTTCTTGGGCCAGGGCACGTGTGCGCGGTGATGGGGTATAGCGAATACGATCCCATCAGCGCTCGCTACCAGGTCCCCATTGTGGTCACGGGTTTTGAACCCCTCGATATATTGCACGGGACGCTGATGACGCTGCAGCAGCTGGAACAAGGGCGGGCGGTAGTGGAAAACCAATACTCGCGGGTTCTCGGCCGCGACGGCAATGTGCCGGCGCAGAAGCTGATCCAGCGTGTTTTTGAGGTGGCTGATCGTAAGTGGCGAGGCATTGGCAACATCCCTATGAGCGGCTTCCATCTGCGCGATGAGTTTGCCCTCTACGATGCGGAGAAGTTATTCGACGTGGCGGAGATCGCGACCCTGGAGCCGGAGATATGCATCAGCGGCCAGATTCTGCGGGGCATTAAAAAACCTCACGATTGCCCGGCGTTCGGCACGTTGTGCACGCCGCAGCGTCCGCTGGGGGCGACGATGGTATCGGCCGAGGGGGCTTGCGCTGCTTACTACGCGTACGGGCGGCATCTGAAGCCGCAGGGAGATGTGGTGCAACTCGAAGTGATGACGCACGCCAATGGCTAGTTCTCAGATATCCGTCAAGGACGAGGAGAAGCCGACGGGCGGGTTTGGGTCTTGCCCTTTGCCTATCTTTCAGCATGCGCAGATTGTGCTGGGGCATGGCAGCGGCGGCAAGCTTACGGCTGATCTGATCGACCAGATCTTTTTGCCTGCGTTCAGAAATCCCGTTTTGGACAAGCTTGATGACCAGGCAGTGGTCACCATCGGTGACGCTCGCCTGGCATTTACTACTGACTCGTTTGTGGTCACCCCGATATTTTTTCCCGGCGGCGACATTGGACGGCTGGCCGTCCACGGGACAGTGAACGATCTGGCGATGAGCGGCGCGCGCCCGCTTTATCTTTCGGCTGCCTTCATCCTGGAGGAAGGCTTGGCCGTCGACGATTTGCGGCGCGTGGTGGAATCCATGCGCGCGGCCGCTGCCGAGTCCGGGGTAGAGTTTGTGACTGGCGACACCAAGGTGGTCAATCGCGGCAAGGGCGACCAGATCTTTATTACCACTACGGGTATTGGGGTGATCGAGAGCGGCGTGAACATCTCGGCAGACCGGGCGCGGCCGGGGGACCAGATTCTTCTGAGCGGATATATCGGCGACCACGGAATGGCCATTATGTCGCAACGTGAAAACCTTGAATTCGAAGGCGCCATTGCGAGCGATTGTGCTTCGCTGAATGGCCTGGTGGCGGACATGCTCAGTACCCCAAGCGCAAGCGGGATGGAGTTCATCCACTGTTTGCGTGATCCCACACGTGGCGGCGCAGCCACCACCTTGAACGAAATCGCCAAGCGTGCTGGGGTGGGAATGTTATTGCGAGAGCAATCGATTCCGGTGCGCGATTCGGTCAAGGGCGCATGTGAAGTGTTGGGGTTGGATCCGCTTTACGTGGCCAACGAAGGGAAGTTGCTGGCAATCGTTGCACCAGAGATGGCGCAAGCCGTGCTTGGGCAAATGCAACAACACGAGTTGGGCCGCGATTCAGCCATCATCGGAGAGGTAGTCGCCGAACACCCTGGCATGGTGTTGATGAAAACGCAGATCGGCGGAACGCGTGTGCTGGATGTGATGTTCGGTGAGCAATTGCCGCGCATTTGCTAAGACTTTCCACAAGCCATCCGGAATTCCTGCTAACGGTAATCGGGGAAATCCCGATAGCAGTCATCAGATGAATCATTCGCTTCAGCGTGTGAACTCTGAGGGTTTGACAGTGATGCTGACTGGGCGTAGTTTTCACCGGTCAGCGATTTCACCGGAACTCTGACGTGAAACCTTGCCCATCAGGTGACAGGCTTGCCCTGCTTCTACCAACCCGGTTTGTCCCTCCTAACATCACAAGCAGTATGCGTGTTTTCGCGCGCCCATCTTTGTGTGTCGTCTTCGTAAGTCTTAAGGCTGAAGGAGAATTTCATGGCTGTAAGCAGCATCACCAAAGCTCCCGCGGTTTCTGATGTCCACATTCTCTGGATCACCGCTGGTCTCAGTTGCGACGGGGATAGCGTTTCCGTCACTGCGGCGGAACAGCCGAGCATCGAAGACGTTTTGTTGGGCGCGATCCCAGGCTTGCCCAAGGTTCATCTGCACAATCCTGTACTCGCGTATGAGAACGGCGATGAATTCATGAAGTTTTTTTACGAAGCGGAAAAGGGTTTGCTGGATCCGTTTGTGCTGGTGGTGGAAGGCTCGATTCCCAACGAGACGATCAAGAAAGAGGGTTACTGGGCGGCGATGGGCACCAACCCGCATACCGGTCAACCGATCACTACCTGCGAGTGGATCGATCGCCTCGCGCCCAAGGCGCTGGCCATTATCGGCGCAGGCACGTGCGCGACGTACGGCGGCATTCATGCCATGGCGGGAAATCCGACGGGCGCCATGGGGCTGGCCGACTACTTGGGATGGGATTGGCGGTCCAAGGCAGGTCTGCCTATTGTGAATGTCCCGGGTTGCCCGGTGCAGCCGGATAACTTCATGGAAACCGTTCTGTACTTGCTGTACCAGGTGGCGGGCCTGGCGCCTATGATTCCGCTGGACAAGCAACTACGGCCCACGTGGCTCTTCGGCAAGACCGTACACGAGGGATGCGATCGCGGCTCGTATTACGAGCAGGGCGACTTTGCCACCCACTACGGATCGTCGAAGTGCCTGGTAAAGCTGGGCTGCTGGGGACCGGTGGTGGACTGCAATGTAACCAAGCGCGGCTGGATGCGCGGGATTGGCGGCTGCCCCAATGTGGGCGGCATTTGCATCGGGTGCACCATGCCTGGATTTCCGGATAAGTTCATGCCCTTCATGGACGAACCGCCGGGAGCCAAGCTTTCCTCGAACATCATTGGCACCTACGGGCGTTTCATCCGCACCATGCGCAGCATCACCAATACCACGGTGAACAAAGAACCGAAATGGCGGCATCCCGGGGGGAAGCTGACTACTGGCTACCAGCCCACAACGTACTAAACGCGCTTCGCTCCACGGACAAAAATTCAAGCAAAAGGACACATCCATGGCGACTTATCCCGAGACGATCTCTGAGGTCGATAAGAAGAAGCGCAACCTGGTCGAGATGAACTGGGATCCGATTACCCGGATCGTGGGCAGCCTCGGCATCTTTACCAAGATCGACTTCGCCAACCGGGAAGTCGCCGAGTGCCACAGCACCTCCTCCATCTTTCGCGGCTACAGTATTTTCATGAAGGGCAAGGACCCGCGCGATGCCCACTTCATCACCAGCCGCATCTGCGGCATCTGCGGCGATAACCACGCGACCTGCGCGGTGTACGCGCAGAATATGGCGTTTGGCGTAAAACCGCCTCCGCTGGCGGAGTGGATTATCAACCTGGGCGAGGCCGCCGAGTACATGTTCGATCACAACATCTTCCAGGACAACCTGGTGGGCGTTGATTTTTGCGAACAGATGGTGAAGGAGACTAATCCCGGAGTTTGGGCCAAGGCCCAATCCACCGCTTGCCGGAACGGGGATAAGCACGGCTTTCGCACCATTGCGGACATCATGACCGCGCTCAATCCTTTCACCGGGAGTTTCTATCGCGAGACGCTGGCCATGAGCCGCATGACGCGCGAGATGTTCTGCCTGATGGAAGGGCGGCACGTGCATCCTTCGACGCTTTACCCTGGCGGAGTGGGCACCGTGGCCACCATCCAGCTATTTACCGACTACCTGGTTCGGCTGATGAAGTATGTCGAGTTCATGAAGAGGGTTGTGCCCCTGCATGATGACCTTTTTGACTTCTTCTATGAGGCCATGCCCGGGTACGAGAAGGTCGGCCTGCGGCGCACATTGCTGGCGTGTTGGGGATCTTATAACGATCCCGACAGCTGCGATTACACCTACAAGAACATGGCGGAGTGGGGGCGCAAGATGTTTGTTACCCCCGGCGTGGTGGTGGACGGAAAGCTGGTCACCAACAGCTTGGTCGATATCAATTTAAATATAAGGATTCTGCTGGGCAGCTCCTACTATGACGATTGGCAGGGCTCAGAGACCTTCGTCGCCAGAGACCCGTTGGGTAATCCAGTAGACAAGCATCATCCCTGGAACCAGACCACTCTTCCCCGCCCGCAAAAGCGCGATTTCGGCGGCAACTATACCTGGGTTATGTCACCGCGGTGGTATGACCAGCGCACCGGCGACCATCTCGCGCTCGACACCGGCGGCGGACCGATCGCGCGGCTCTGGTCCACGGCGCTTTCCGGACTGGTCGACATTGGTTATGTGAAGGCTACGGGGCACAGCGTGCAGATCAATCTGCCTAAAACGGCAATGCTGGGCGAAACCCAGTTCGAGTGGAAGATTCCGCAGTGGAGCAATACGCTGGAGCGGGATCGGGCTCGTACGTATTTCCAGGCGTACGCGGCTGCTACGGCGCTGTACTTTGTCGAAAAGGCGCTAGCCGAGTTGAACGCCGGTCGCACTTCGACGTGGTCTGACTTCAAGGTGCCTGAGGAAGCGATCGGCTGCGGTTTCCACGAGGCGGTGCGTGGCGTGTTGTCGCACCATGTGGTGATCCGCGAAGGCAAGATTGCTAATTATCACCCCTATCCTCCTACCCCGTGGAATGCCAACCCGCGCGATGTTTATGGAACTCCTGGTCCTTATGAGGATGCGGTGCAGAACACACCCATCTTCGAAGATAATGGCCCGGAGAATTTCAAGGGCATCGACATCATGCGCACGGTTCGCAGCTTTGACCCATGCTTGCCTTGCGGCGTACACATGTATGTCGGAGACGGCAAGGTGATCGAGGTAAAACACTCACCCATGTTCGGGGCGGCGGGGCCCGAATAATGGCGGCCAGCGCGGAGCAAACCATAGCCGCACCGCGGCGCGGAGAGTTTCGCGCCCAAAGTGAACACGTAGAGAAGCTGGCGGCGAAGCTGGACCAGGCGGGCGACCCGGAGGTTCGGGCCGCCGCGCTGGAGCTGGTACAGTCTGTAGTTGAGCTGCATGGCGCTGCGTTGCAGCGGCTCATCGATCGGTGCGTGGAGACGGCCGAGGGTGAGCGGGTGCTTAGTGCGGCCCTCGAAGACAACCTTGTCGCCGGCATGTTCCTGCTGCACTCCCTCCATCCTGACGATATTGAAACCAGGGTTGTCCGCGGTATCGAGGCGGTCCGGCCTTACCTTAAGTCTCATAGTGGAGACTGCGAGCTGGTTAGCGTGCGCGATGGAATCGTTCGGCTTAAGCTGCATGGTACCTGCGGTAGTTGCCCGTCCTCTTCCCTCACTCTGAAGAACGCGGTGGAAGAAGCGCTCTACGAGGCGGCTCCCGACATTCTTGAAATTGTTGCGGAGAATGCGGCGGCCGAGCCTTCTCATGCCTCCAACCTTGTCGTGCTGAAATAAAGGAGAGACGCGATGCCGTATCCAGAGACACCTCGAACCAGACCTTCCCTTTCTGAGACTCCAGTTCGCAAACCGATCGATCGCCTTGAAGATGATGCGACGGGTATCAATGTTGAGACGCGCAAGCCGATACACCCCAGCATGCCCCATATGCCTCCTGCTTAGAGCAGGGGGGCCCGGTTTGGTGCCGCGCCTACGGCGCTCCGATCAGCTTCGGATTGAGCCCCAGCCCTTCCGGGCTGGGCTGAGTTTGGCGGCCGGCCCTCCGGGCCTCGCATCGATTTTGCAGGGTCATTTGTTTCTAAACCCGACATAGGAGAGCGGCATGACAAAGGGGAGGGGGGCGTCGTTGAGTGCTGCGCATCCCACTCAAGCGAAAACCGGGCTTGACCCCGATTTCCTGGCACGCTGTGCTAGAAAGGTGCGCGTGTGCGCCTTTCATTAAGGAAAGGCGCATGGAGTGTATCAACGCCACAAGCCTCCACAGGAAATCGGGGCCATGGGGCACCCAGCATTGGTTGTGGATTCAGGACAAAACCATGAGCGGTTGGATAGGGCGGGAATGGCACCAGGAACACTTCCTTTTCTTCGGCAGATAGCAGCGCGCAAGGCGCCTACGGCGGAACGCTGTGAGCTTTGCAGCGCGGCGCTGGGACCAGTTCACCAGCATCTGCTCGATCCTAAGAAGCGCGAGATTTTGTGCTCTTGCGACGGATGTGCTGTTCTGTTTTGCGGACAGGCGGGGGCGCACTTCCTGCGCGTGCCGCGGCGCATTCGCGCGCTCACTGACTTTGAGCTGCCTGACTTGCAATGGGAAGCGCTGATGATTCCCATCAACCTCGCCTTCTTCTATCGCGATAGCGCGGCGGGCAAGGTGATGGCGATGTATCCCAGCCCCGCCGGTGCGATCGAATCGCTGCTCAGCCTCGAATCGTGGTCAGAAATTGCCGCGGAGCATCCGGCTTTGCAGAAGATGGAGCCGGATGTCGAGACCTTTCTGGTCAACCGGGTGGGCGCGCCGGCACAGTACTACATCGCTCCTGTCGATGAGTGTTATCGGTTGGTGGGATTGATCCGCATGCACTGGCGCGGGCTCTCCGGGGGGACGGAAGTGTGGAAGGAAATCCATCAGTTCTTCACCGATTTGCGGACGCGAAGCGTGGAGGTAAAGGACCATGCCTGAGCTGCATTTCCAGATCGAAGCTGCCGAGGCCGTGCCGCATGCCGCCGCTCCCCTGATTGCTCTGAGGCTGCGCATTACAAATCTGCCGGCATCGGAGGAGATCCATACCCTTACGCTTCGCTGCCAGGTGCAGATCGAGCCGGCTAAAAGGCGATACGTTCCCCAGGAACAGGAGAAGCTGCTGGACCTTTTTGGCACACCGGAGCGCTGGAGCCGCACGGTGAGGCCGCTGCTGTGGATGAATACCACGGTGGCTGTTCCGGGCTTTACCGACAGTGTGGTCGTCGACCTGCAGCTTCCCTGCACATTTGATTTCAACGTCGCGGCGACCAAGTACTTTCACGCGCTGGATACAGGCGAGATTCCAATCTGCGTGATGTTCAGCGGCACGGTCTTTTACCAGGACGACGATGGGTCGCTTCAGGTCGCTCAAGTGCCGTGGGACCGCGAGGCCAATTACCGCCTGCCCATCTCCACCTGGAAAGAGATGATGGAGATGCACTTTCCGAATACGGCATGGCTCTGCCTGCGGCGTGATGTGTTCGAGCAGCTCTACCAGTACAAGGTGCGACACGGTATCCCGACCTGGGAGCAGGCCATCAGCCGGGCGCTGGCCGCCGAGGCTACCGATGAGGTTAAGGCATGAACTTCGACGGCGTGGAAAAGATTGCGGCTGCGATTCTTTATGAGGGATACATTCTCTATCCCTATAGACCGACGGCAATCAAGAACCGTCAGCGATGGAATTTTGGAACTCTCTACCCACGCGTTTATGCTGAGGCGCAGCGTCCCCAAGAGCCCTTCCGGCTGTTGGCGGAGTGCCTTGCGGTGGCAGATGCGACGGCCAGCCTGGACGTAAGGATCAGTTTTCTACAGCTTGTCCCGACGCAGAATGCGGATAAACTCGTCGATCCCTCCCTGGCTTGGGATGAAGCCGTCGAACGTACTTTGGAGCACGCCGCCCTGCGGCTCAGCGACCTCGTCGCTTCCCCACTTTCGCGAACACTCAGTCTGGATGGGGACGAAAATCTACGGATTGAGCTGGGCATAGACGCGGAAATGCTTCAGGATGGCGTATGCAAGCTCCACCTCGAATTGCAGAACACGAGCCCGTTACCAAGCGGGGCTGGAGCAAAGCGAGACGAAGCGCTTCCTTTATCTTTTGTCTCTGCGCACTTGCTGCTGGGCATCAGCGGAGGAGAGTTTGTCTCCCTGCTTGATCCGGACCCGGCCTATCAGGAGGCGGTCGCGGCCTGTTGCAATACCGGCGTTTTCCCGGTGCTGGTGGGCGAGGAGCCGGATCGACCTGTCCCGGCGCGCCGTGGAAGCATGATGTTTTGCTCACCGATCATCTTGTACGACTATCCGAAGATCGCACCCGAGAGCGAAGGGGACTTCTTCGACGGCACGGAGATGGATGAGATGCTCACGCTGCGCGTGCTTACGCTCACGGACGCCGAGAAGCAGGAGATGCGCGATGGTGATCCGCGCGCGCGAAGGATTCTGGAACGCACGGAAGGTCTGACCTCGGACGCGTTACTGAAAACACACGGCGTGATCCGCGGATTGCGCGAGATTCGAGGCGGTACATCATGAATCGGGACTGGAATCCTTTTGAGGAAGCAGCAGCACCACCTGAGAGCGTGCGGGTCTTCGGCATTGAGCTGCGGGTTGGCGACCGGGTTCTCATCAACCCGAAGAAGAAGGCCGATATTCTCGACATGGCCCTGGCCGGCAAGATTGCCGTCATTGAAGCGATTGAACAGGACTTCGAAGACCATGTTCAGCTTGCCGTTGTGCTGGACGACGACCCGGGCCGAGAGTTTGGCATGATGCGCCAGCCAGGACACCGCTTCTTCTTCTCTCCCGACGAGATCGAGCCGGTGCTGAAAGGAGAGCCCACATGACGGCACGGATTCTGGTTGCGGGCGTAGGCAATATCTTCCTGGGCGACGACGGGTTTGGGGTTGAGGTGGCGCTCGCGCTCAGCAGGCAGCAATTGCCTGAGGGGGTGTCGGTCAAGGATTTCGGTATCCGGGGGTTCGACCTGGCGTATGCGCTGCTCGATCCATGGGATGCGGTCATCATCGTGGATGCGCTGCCGCGCGGCGAAGCGGCAGGCACGCTCTACGTGGTGGAACCGGATCTCGCAGCCCCGACATCGGCGGAGACGGCGATCAATCCACATGGAATGGATCCAGTCCGGGTATTGAACCTGGCTGCTTCCCAGGGCACGATAACCGCACAGGTGCTGGTGCTGGGCTGTGAACCACAGGATTTTGGCGATGAGTTGGAAGGGCGCATGGGTTTATCAGCGCCGGTGCAGGCTGCGGTGGAAGAAGCGGCAAAGATGGTGGTGGAGCTGGCCGCCCACATTGCCACCAGCAAGCAAGTGAGCTTAGTGTAGTGACAGAAATGGAGAGGTGATACATGAACGCAAAACTAGTCTTAGGCGCACTCGGTTTGGTACTCATTGGTCTGGCGGTTACGGTCGCTCCGGACCTGCGCCGCTACCTCAGAATCCGTTCGATGTAATCGTGAGGAGGAAACATGCACGAACTCTCGATCGCCATCAGCATGATCGACCAGATCACGGAGGAGTCGGAGAGCCGCGGTGGGCTGGATGTCGAGGCTGTGCACCTGAAGCTGGGGGCCTTTTCCGGAGTGAATAAAGAGGCTCTGCTCTTCGCCTACGAGCTGGCCTGTGAAGGCTCGTTGCTGGAGGGATCGCGGCTGGTGATCGAGACCATTCCGTTGGTCATTTACTGCGCTACGTGTCAGAAAGACCGGGTCCCTCCCTCGCTCTATCAGCTCAGTTGCCCGGAGTGTGGAAGCCCGGGGCAGAAGATCGTCTCCGGACGCGAGATCGAAGTGGCCTCGTTGGAGATTGCGGCATGAGCACCCGCATGGTGGAAGTCCGGGCCAAGGTACTCAAGCAGAACGATCTCCTCGCCCGCGCTCTGCGCGATCGCTTTCGTCGAGAGGGTACCTGCGTCGTAGGCCTGGTCTCAAGCCCGGGCTCGGGAAAGACAGCCTTCCTGGAAAAGCTGCTCGCGGGGTTAGCTCAGGATTCTCGTGTGGCTGCGCTGGTGGGGGACCTGGCCACAGAGAATGATGCCGCACGGCTACGACGTGCAACGCCAAACGTGAGACAGATCAACACTGGAACCGTCTGCCACCTGGATGCGCAAATGGTGGAGAAGGCGCTGGAGTCGTGGCAGCTGGACCGAATCGATTTTCTGTTCATCGAGAATGTGGGGAACCTCGTTTGCCCCTCCAGCTACGATCTGGGAGAAGAATTACGATTCGTCCTGCTCTCTGCCACCGAGGGCGAAGACAAGCCGATCAAATATCCCACCATCTTCAATAGTTCCGACGTCGCGATTATTACCAAGATGGACCTGGCAGAGGCAGCAGAGTTTGATCTTCCGGCGGCTCGCCGCAATATTGAGAGTGTTCGTCCTGGAATGCAGATCTTTGAAGTGTCCGCCAAGACGGGTGTCGGAATGCAAGCTGTTTTTGACTTGCTGCATGCTCAACTCGCGCGGGCGCGGCAGCCGCAGGTGGCAGCTACCCTTTAGCATCCACCGGCGAGTTGGTCGAGGTGGAAGGGGCGAAAAAGGCGGGGGCGGCGACCAAGTAGGATCTCCACCCTTTGGTCGATGCTTAACACATACCAGCGCGGGTAGGATGTTGTCCTCAATGGAATCACTTCCTGAAAGGACTTACTCCATCATGGCTCACATTCAACTACCCGAGGGTCTTCCCGGAATTCGCGGCGCTATGGCTTTTCGGCCGGAGACTGCGAAACCTCTTAACGAATTGGTCGAGATCCTGCTGCACGGCCCTAACTCGCTTACTCCAGGGGAGCGCGAGCTGATTGCGACCTATGTCTCCTCAGAGAATGACTGTTATTACTGTCAGACCATCCATGGCGCGATCGCAGCGGCCAGCCTGAATGATGACGAGGCGCTGGTGAAGAAAGTGAAGCTCGACTTTCAGAATGCGGATATCTCGCCCAAGTTGAAGGCGCTGCTGGTCATCGCCGGACAGGTGCAAAAGGGTGGCAAGCACGTGACCGCCGAAGATGTCGCGAAGGCGCGGGCGCAGGGCGCTACCGATATGGAGATCCACGATACGGTGCTGATTGCGGCTGCATTCTGCATGTACAACCGGTATGTCGATGGCCTGGGCACGTGGCAGCCGCGGGATGAAGCCATGTACCGGGAACGTGGCAAGCGCGTTGCCCGCGACGGGTACGTTAGTGTCAGCAAGGAATATTTACCGGTGACTGTATAGGTGGGCTGCGGGCAAAACTACGGGCTAATAGGCAGAACGGAGAAGCCGTACCTCAGGGGCTAAAGCCCTCACAGCAAGGAATCGAAGCGGCACGGCTAAAGCCGTGCCCTTCGTCGAGATTTTCGCCCAAACTGCGAAAGTGATATTTTCCGATTGCTTTTCCTGTTCCAGCCCCGGATTTACTGATCTATATGGCATAAAGCTATCGAGGGCTACGCCCGGAGTACGCTGAGGCGAAACTGGGGCACCCGTCCAGTTCCTATCAGCTTTGCTATGGGACCTGTTGGAGAACAAACTAAGGAGAAACTACTATGGCTCACATCGCTCTTCCTGAAGGATTGCCGGGCATCACTGCCGGTTTTGCTTTTCGCCCCGAAACTGCTAAGCCGATGCGCGAACTGGCACATGTGCTCCTCCATGGGCCCAGCACGTTGAGTCCCGGCGAGCGCGAGCTGATTGCTACTTACGTCTCTAGCCAGAATGACTGTTACTTTTGCCAGACAAGCCATGGCGCCGCTGCCGCGGCTCACCTGGGCAAAGACTCAGGTCTGGTCGACCAGATCAAGCGTGACTTCCTCCAATCACCCATCTCCGACAAGCTCAAGGCGCTGTTGGTCATCGCCGGCCAGGTGCAACAGGGCGGCAAACAGGTCACGGCGGAAAGCGTGGAGAATGCTCGGAAGCATGGGGCCACCGATCTCGAAATCCACGATACGGTGCTGATCGCCGCTGCCTTTTGTATGTACAACCGCTATGTGGATGGGCTGGGTACGTGGCAACCGCGAGACCCGGAAATGTACTCTAGCATGGGTGAGCACCTGGCTGCCCATGGCTATGTCACTCCATCGATGGAGGTCGTACCTACGTAGACGGTAGGGCAGAATGAAGGCGCCCCACTCGGGGCGCCTGTGAATCCTTAGCGCGCCTTCGCCGCCTTCTTGGCATGGGCGGAAAGCGCCTTATGCGAGACCGTCGAGCGCGGCTCCTTTTTCAGAGCGCCCTCGCTGGCGCGCGACCGTTTCGCCGAGGTCTTGGTTTTTGTCCCGGGATTGTCCTTTGCGGTAATCTCGCTCCGCGCTCTCTTGCGTCGACTTTTTGGTTTTTCCGGCCTGGGAGGAGCCAGCGGGATACCGGCCCGGCGGGCCTTGCTTAGCCCGATTGCGATCGCCTGCTGTGGCGAGCGTGCGCCGTGCTTCCCTTCCCGTACGTGTTCGATCTCTTCGTGGACAAATTCTCCCGCCGCCGTGGACGGCGACTTCCCTTCCTTCAGATCTTCTTCTGCCCGCTCGACTACTTCTTTTTCCGGCATAATTCCTCCCCTTCCTTACTAATTAGGATGCTGGACCGCAACCAAGCGGCTAGCTCCGAAACTCAAGCAGGTCGAGACGATAATGTGGCTCCCGTGTTTGATATATAGGCTGCAAGGTGGGCGCCGCTGCTTTGATAAAGAAAGAGGCGGCTGTATCCCCGCTGAGCGGATCGTCGGTCTCTTCGGTGTAGTTCACCAGAAGTACCAGCCCCCCCGGCAGCAGTGAGCGCAAGGCGTGGGCACAGGTGTCTAACAAATCGCCCTCGTCGAGGAAATACAAAACCTCGGAGAAGAGGATCAAGTCAAAGAAGCCATCAGGCCACTGCGCGGGGCACCTGCATCTGCTCGATCCGCACACCCGGATAGGGGGCGCAACGGGCACGCGCCGCTTTCACCGCGGAAGGGGCGAAATCCAGGCCGACCAGTTGGTCGCACCGCGAGGCTAATCGGCTGGTGAGAATGCCGATCGAGCAACCTACCTCCAAAGCCGACTGAAAATGCCTCGTACCCAGTACCGCCAGAGTCGCTTCATACTTCTGCTGCTCGTAGGGGCTGTTGGCAAAGCTCCATGGATCAGGGTCCGCGCGATAGAGACGTTCGAAATGCTTCGCCGGGCGTGATTCCTTATTCATGGGCGAGGAATACTTCATAGGGGCGTTCGAAGACGGAAAGAAGTTCTGGTGGCAGGCGGAATCCATTTGGCGAATCGCCGATGAGCGTGGAGTATTGCGAAGCATGCGCAGCAACGGCGCTTCGCTTCGCCTGAAGATGCGCGGCAATGGGCAGCTTGTAGCCGGCTACTTGGGTCACGGGTAGTGGGTGATCGGGGGGCAGGAGCCAGCCCCATACGGGATACGACAACAATCTGCAGCGAGCGCGCCGGGCAGCTTCTCGCGCCAGGATGGCCGCTGCTTCGTGATCGCAGTGTGGGTCATAAAGCCATGGCGCGAGCATAACGGTGCAGCCTCGATCTCGAGCCAGGATGGCCACCCGCTCACTTACTGCTCGGCTGCTTGGTAATGCGGTATCGGGATAATTGAAAAACACCAGGTTCTCCGACTGCCAGGCCTAACGCTGCCACCGCCTGCCGCGCTTCTTCTGCGCGAAGTTGCCGCAACCGCTCCGGCGGATATTGCTTTGACCCCGGATGGGACGCAGCACCGTCTGTGAGTATGAGCCACGACCGGCTGCTGTCCGCGTTCGCAGCACGCGGCGATCAGGCCGCCGCAGCCTAAGCTCTCGTCATCTGCGTGGGGAGCTAGAATCAACGGCCGCTCGTCTGCCGAGTATGGTGTCAATCTCCGCATCCGGCAGGGTCTCCATGGCAAGCGATCACATCGCTTGCGGTCATAGGTTCTCGACCACCGTGGTGGATGAAATACCCGGCCGCCTCGACCAGCGCCTCATCCGGCGCCGGCTGGCGCAGATAGGTTGCGAGATCGCGCGCGATTCGCTCGGCTCTGCTGCCTTGCATGAATGCGGAGAGGCCCAGGCTGCGCTGGATGTGGCGCAGTGCATCAAGGCACGCAGTTTCTACCGCAGTGCGGGCCAGGTTAACGTAGGCCACGGCTTCGTCGCCGGCGACCCCTGGCAGCGTCGACTCGCTTGACCGCTTCCAACATCCAGAGCCGCCCGGTCTCATGGGCGATGACGCTCTGCCCAAAACGCATTCGTTGGAATGGGTTATCTGCGCGGTCTCGCGCGCACAACTCATTCTTTGCCGTATCGATCAGCGCAGCCAGACCACCGAGTGCAACGGCGGAGCTGCGCCAGGCTCCAGTAGAAAATAGCGGCTCGCGCAGATAGTCACCCGGCTCTCCAATCAACGCCTCGGCCTCGACCACCACGCCGGTAAAGTCGACACTCCCGGTTGCGGCGGCTCGCATGCCTGCCAGCTTTACACCTCTCGCGGTTACCGTGATGTTCGAGGTAAGCGGTACCAGCACCATTTGGCTGCCGGCTTCGCTCTGAGCAGTCATGAGAGCCTGCTTCGCCGCGCTCGCGGCGGAGCAGAACCATTTTTCTCCTGTCAAGGTAAAGTCGGGGGACAAGCACACCGCCTGCTTCGCAGGGTCCGTCACCCAGAGCGCAAACAGGTCCCCGGCTTGCGCTGCCAGTGCCGCAGCCTCTATCTGGCGGGGTGTGCCATAGTTTTGTATAAGCTCGAAGGCGTTGACGTGCGCTTCAACTATCCGCCCCAGCGAAAGGTCGGCGTACCCTAACAGGTGAAGTAACTGGAATAGGGATGCTGAATCCCCCTTGCCATGGAGGCCGAATCCTCCGAATTCCACCGGCACCGGCGCCATCAACGTACCAGCATCGCGCAGCCTCGCCATACTGGCGAAGGGGAAACATGCAGCGCTGTCGGAGCTTGCAGCGTCCTGGGCTAATTCAGAAACGAGCGCATTGATGGTGGCGAAGAGCTCCGCCGTTCTTTCCGATGGTTGTGTCTCTACGACGTTCATCCAATAAACCTCAGGCCTAAGCCGCAGTAAGTTCCGCGGCATATTCAGTTGACAATCGGCGATAGAGGCCTCGTGCGATTGCCGTTTCGCGCGGTAGATCTACAAAACGAACTCGCCGTTGTGACAAAAGCGGTGACGCCCGTTCGATCCTTGACCAGGCCAGACCGAAGAAGGGGGTGCTCGCCGCCTCTTTGAGCACCTTCGGCGCGATCGCGAGAAGTCTTGCTAGTTGATAGAGCCGCACGTCGGTTGGCCCTTGCCATAAAAGACTGATCCGCCGCTTCATCCGGAGGCGGTAGAAAGCGGCCCAGGCCGGCTCAATACGGTCGTCTAGGAATTCGTCCTGCTTCACGATGCGCCTGCGCATGGTGTCGGCCATGCCCCCTTGAGCGCGGCCTTCGATGCGTCCTGAAACGACGACGCTGATGCGGGGATCGTGGCGCACCCGAGCGTCGATCAGGCGAAGCCTTCCGATCAGAGCCCGGTCTTCTCCCGTAGGCAGACAGGGCATGCCACCAACACGGCGCAGCATGGAGGCTCGAATCGCGATGCTGGCGCCGGAGTCTTCGGTGTGCCGAGGCCATGGGTCCGCGGGATCCGGCAGGATCATGGAGGCAATTTCGTCGAGGAGCCGTGCATAGGCCACCTCTCGCGCGTCATCTTCGTGCAAATGCCGCGGGATGAACAGAGCTTCGAGCGGGTCGATCACCGCCATGCCGCAAACCGCGTCCGCGCCCTGGTCGATGGCTTGCAAATTTGCTTCCACCCAGTTCTCTGGAACCTCGGCATCCGCATCGGTGGTTAGGATGACAGCTTCCTGGTTGGGCGAAGAAGCGGCCAGTGAAGCAGCGTGTTTCATCGCCAGTGCGCGCGCGAAGCCGGCACTGGCCAGGGGCTCATCCAGGTTGCATTCGATGATGTGGAGGCGATGGTGCGCCTTGGGTAATGCTCTAAGCAGGTCGGCTGTGCGATCAGTACAGTTGTTCAATAGCAAAACAATGTGGTCCGCTGGAACAGATTGACGCGCAAGCGCAGTGAGGCAGCCGCCAATCCGCTCCGCCTCATCCCGGACTGGTATTGCAACCACAGACAGCTTGGACATCGAACTACGCTCCATGAGCGGAAAGCTTGCGGGGGAAAACAGCAGTCTCCGTTCAGATACGGGAAAGGCGCGGATAGTTGTCTAAGGGATAAGCTTCTGTTTGCTCGAGTGACAATGGCGGCTTGGTCAACTGGGCCACGTAATAAACTCTGGGTATGACATCGAAGCCGGATCCGACGCAGCAGCTTCAAACACTTAGCATCCATTCCGGGCGGCAGGTGGACCCCGCTACCGGCGCGGTCACAACGCCTCTCTACACCTCTACAACTTTTGAGCGCGATCCCGATGGAGGATTCTCGAGGCACTTTTTCTATAGCCGGATTGATAACCCGAATCGGAAGTCGCTTGAAGAGTGCCTGGCTGATCTCGAGGGAGGCGTCGAGGCGGTGTGCTTCAGTACCGGCATGGCGGCGAGCCTGGCCGTATTTCAGGCCCTGGCGCCGGGAGACCATGTGGTTCTCCACCGCGACTTATATTTCGGGGTGCGCGAGCTGGTCACCGGAACCTTCTCCCGATGGGGGTTGAAACATTCATTTGTGGATATGCGGAATATCGAGGAAACCCGCAAGGCCTGCCGGCCGGAGACCAAGCTGTTGTGGCTGGAGACCCCGACCAACCCCCTGATTGAAGTGGTTGATATACGGCCCGTGGCGGAGTGCGCGCGCAGCCTCGGGGTGCCTCTTGCCTGTGAAAATACCTTTGCCACTCCAGTGCTGCAACGCCCGCTGGAGCTGGGCGCGGATCTGGTTGTTCATGCCCTCACCAAATATCTTTCGGGGCACAGCGATGCGCTGGGCGGAGCGGTAATCTTCAAACAGAAATCCGAGCTGGCAACCAGCATTAAAACGTTCCAGCGGGTGGGTGGCGCGGTCCTTTCTCCTTTCGACTGCTGGCTCATTCTGCGTGGGCTGCAGACGCTGGTTCCCCGCGTGCGCTTGCATTGCGAGAATGCCCGCCGGGTGGCGGAATTCCTTTCCACTCATCCGGCTGTTTCGGTTGTGCATTATCCTGGCCTGCCCGGCGACGCGGGGCACGAGATTGCCAGCCGACAGATGCGGGATTTTGGTGGAATGCTCTCCTTCGAGGTGCATGGCGGCCGGGAGGAGGCGTTTGCCTTCGCTTCGCGGCTGAAGTTAGTCGTGCGCGCCACCAGCCTGGGGGGTACGCATAGCTTGATCGAACATCGTGCTTCCATCGAGGGCGTTTTTTCACGGTCGCCGGAGTCGCTGCTCCGGTTCTCGGTGGGGCTGGAGGGGGCGGAGGATATTATTGCCGACCTGGACCAGGCACTCCGGGGGGAGGGTGGGCCGGACGTTGGCTAATGCATTTTTCCAACTACGGTGATCTGGCGAGTTCGGTTATGTGCGGCCATTCTTGACGGAATGGCCGCGTCATGTGCAGTTATCCGTCTACACCCTTAGGAAAAATGCGCTAAGCGGTTATCGTGCAGTAGGATGGTAGCGACCTCCGGAGGGGGAAATTATGACGCGCAGACTGACCATGGCACAGGCCATTATTCAGTTTCTCAAGTCCCAATCCGTCGCACGGGACGGCCGGGAGCAGACGTTTTTTGGCGGATGCCTGGGGATATTTGGCCATGGCAATGTGGCCGGCATCGGACAAGCCCTGCAGCAAAACCCGGATTTCCCTTACTACCTGTTCCGCAATGAGCAGGCCATGGTTCACGCGGCCACGGGTTTTGCCAAAATGAGCAATCGCCTGCGCACCCTGGTCTGCACTTCTTCGATCGGCCCCGGGGCGACCAACATGGTCACCGGCGCGGCCTTGGCTACTATCAACCGGATCCCGGTGCTGCTGCTGCCCGGCGACATCTTTGCCCGACGCAACGTTGCGCCGGTGTTGCAGCAGTTGGAATCGACTGCGAGCCAGGATGTTTCCGTCAATGACTGCTTCCGCCCCGTCTCTCGTTACTGGGATCGTATCAACCGGCCGGAACAGATTCTTACTGCGCTGCCAGAGGCGATGCGGGTACTGACTTCGCCGGCGGAGACAGGCGCCGTGACGCTGGCTCTGCCGCAGGACGTGCAGACCGAAGCGTATGACTATCCGGAAGAGTTTTTCGAACACCGTGTTTGGACGGTCGCGCGCGCGCGCGCCGATAGTGGATTGCTTAAGCAGGCTGCCGAGTGGATACGCTCTTCGCAACGCCCACTGATTATCGCCGGTGGCGGCGTCATCTATTCCGAGGCTACTGGTGAATTGTCCCGCTTCGCCAGCCGAACCGGCATTCCCGTAGCGGAGACCCACGGGGGTAAAGGGTCGCTCCACTCTGATCATCCGCAATCCGTCGGAGCTATGGGAGTTACTGGTACTTCGGCGGCAAATCTGCTGGCCACAGACGCGGATTTGGTCATCGCTATCGGCACCCGGCTCAGTGATTTCACGACTGCTTCGAAGACCGCCTTCCAGAACCCGGCGGTGCGGTTTGTGAATATCAACGTTGCCGAGTTCGACGCATTCAAACATGCTGCGCTGCCTCTGACGGCGGATGCTCTGCAGACGCTAGAAGAATTGGGCAGTGGGCTGTCGTCGTGGCAAGTTCCGCAAACGTATCAACGTGAGATCGTCCGTCTGCGCGCTGCTTGGGACCAGGAAGTCGATCGGATCTACGCCCGTAGGCATGGTCCGCCGCTTAGCCAGGGCGAGGTGGTCGGTTTGCTGAATACCACCCTGGAACCGCGTGACATCATCGTGAACGCCGCAGGGAGTCTGCCGGGAGATCTGCACAAACTCTGGCGTACGCGCGACCCCAAGGGCTATCACATGGATTATGGCTATTCCTGCATGGGGTACGAAGTTGCCGGGGGCTTGGGCGTTAAAATGGCGGATCCCAGCCGCGAAGTGTATGTGTTGGTCGGGGACGGTTCGTATCTCATGATGGCCCAGGAGATCGTCACCAGCCTGCAGGAAAAAATCAAACTCAATATCGTGCTCTTCGATAACCATGGATTTTCGAGCATTGGTGGTTTAAGCCGGGCGGTCGGCAGCGGAGGTTTTGGCACGGAGTATCGGTATAGAGAAGAGGGCCTTACTGGTCCTGTGATCCCTATCGATTTTGCGGCCAACGCGGCAAGCCTGGGCGCTTATGCTCTGAGCGCACGCACCTATGAGCAGCTGGGCGCGGCTCTGGCGGAAGCGAAGAAGCAGACTCGTACTTCTGTGGTTGTGGTTGAGACGGATTACAACGATCGCGTGCCTGGCTATAACTCGTGGTGGGATGTTCCGGTAGCAGAGGTGTCGGAAAGCCAAGCTGTGCGCGAGGCGCGGGCGGCCTATATTGAGGCGATCAAGAAGGAGCGTTATTTCTGGCCGGCGCCGGCTGAGAAAACGGAACCGGTTACGGCGGAACAGGTGCAGCTCGCGAAAGGTTAAGGCCAGGAGTCGTTGTGGGCGGGGAAAGCGAACTGCAGATCCCTGCGCTTCCGTTGCGCAACAAACCTCTCGCTACCTCACAAGGCCTAGCCCCCTGGACGGGTGCCCCATGTTCGCGTTTTTGCGTACATGGGTTGAAGACGATGGGTGACCTGGATTTCCTGTACGCTGCACCGGACATGACCGCGTGTGCGGCTTTCAGTAAGGAAAGCCGCAAGAGGCCCGCCAACGCCACCAAACTCCACAGGAAATCCGGGGGAAGCCCTTCCTTTTTCTTTTCCTGTAAGTAGGTGTAGACCGGTGGTGAAAGAATTGGAAAAAGCTCGTCTTCAACCCATGTACGCGGAAGTTCGCGAACATGGGGCACCCGTCCAGGGGGAAAGGCTTGGTGGCAAACCGGGAAAGCAGTGGACGAAATGATCGCCACCCCCTCATTTCTCTTTTAACTCGCCATCGGCCATTCAGTGGACGTTGAGGTAACGGTCCAGCTCCCACTGGCTGATGCTGTTGTGATAGCTCTCCCACTCCTCGGTCTTCACCTGGATGTAGTAATCCGCGTACTCCGCACCTAGTGAGTTGCGCACCACATCGTCCTTCGATAAAGCTTCGACCGCCGCCTGCAGTGTCGATGGAAGATGGCCGATGCCCCTCGCTTGCAACTCGCCCCATGCGACTTCGTACAGGTTGTCATGGCTCGGCGCTCCGGGATCGATGCGGTGATCGATGCCGTCCAGCCCAGCCGCGAGCATTGCCGTACAGGCGAGGTAAGGATTTGCCGCGGCATCCACCATGCGGTTTTCAATGCGCCCCGGTCCGGGCACGCGGATCATCTGCGTCCGATTCGCGCTGCCATAGGTGATGTAGACAGGCGCCCAAGTGGCGCCGGAACGCGGTCCCCTGCGGATAAGGCGCTTGTAGCTATTCACCGTCGGCGCCAGAATCGCACTGAGGGCCGGCGCATGCTTCAGGATGCCGCCCATGAACCAGCGGCCCTCGGGCGAGAGACCGAGAGGATCGTCCTTGCTGTCGAAAAGGTTTTTTTTGCTTCCAGGATCCGCGAGGCTCAGATGGCAATGTGAACCATTGCCCGTGAGATTGGCAAACGGCTTGGGCATAAAGGTCGCCAGGTGGCCATGCTCTTCGGCGACAATCTTGACCATCCATTTGAAGAAGATCTGCCGGTCGCAGCTGGTGAGCGCATCGGCATACTTCCAGTTGATTTCAAATTGACAGTTGGCGTCTTCATGATCCGCTGCGTACGGCTCCCAGCCCAGCTCCTGCATGTAACCTAATAACTTGGTCAGAAGATCCAGGTTGCGGTGCAGCGCGCGCATATCGTAACAGGGCTTGGCCGCATTATCCATTGCATCCCAGGGCACGCAGGCGCCATCCTGGTTGCGCTTCAGTAGCATGAACTCCGGCTCTGCGCCCACCATCAATTCGTAACCGCGTTGGCGACCAATTTCGAGTTGGTGGGCGAGGATTCTGCGGGGACAGAACTTGGAGGGCTGGTTCTCGACCTGGAGCATGCCCGGAACCCAGGCTATGTTCTTCCGCCAAGGCAGCACGATCATGGCTTGCATATCCGGGATAGCGACCAGGTCTGGGTCGTGAGGGCCTTGCCCCACATCTCCCGCGGCAAAGCCGGCAAATCCGGCGCCTTCGCTCACCATATCGTCCAGCGCGCTGGCGGGGACAAGCTTGGCCTTGGGAATGCCACCCATTTCAACGAAGGAGCAGAGGAAATATTCGATTCCTTTTTGCTTCACGAGTGCCTTGAGATCTTCGGTCAACTTTGTGCCTCCGTGGTGAATTTACTGCGAGACCGCAGCGGCAGCTTTTTCGCCCAGCAGCTTGCCGGTTGCAAATCGGCGGGGCGAAAACGGCTCCATCAGCGTCGCGGCCTTGCCAGTGGCAATCGTTTCGGCCAGGCATTTGCCGGCGATCGGACCGGCCTTGAAGCCCCAGGTACCCCAACCCACATCCATAAAGAAGTTGTCGAGCTCGCCGGCCGCTCCCATGATAGGAGCATAATCCGGCGTCATGTCACAGACCCCGGCCCACTGGCGAAGAACCTTTAAGCCGTGGAGCTGGGGAAACAACTCCAGGGTATAAGTGGCCATTTGCTCCAGGGTGGGCAGCGTGGATCGGGTGCAGTAAGTCTGGTAAGGATCGACCTCCGAACCAATGACCAGTTCACCTTTAGCCGTCTGGCTCACGTACACATGCAGATTCGAGGAAACGATCACGTAGTCCAGAAAAGGCTCGATCAGCTCGGTGACACAGGCCTGCAGAGGCTGGCTCACAATGGGTAGCGGGACGCCCGCCATGTCAGAGACGGTCGTGGCCCAACCAGCCGTGGCGTTCAGGACCGCACCCGCGGATAAGTCACCCTTCGCGGTTCGTATGCGGACCACCCTGCGGCCCTCTACTTCAAGCCCCGTGACCGCGGTGAACTGATGCACCTCAATGCCCATGGCATCGCAGGCGTGGCCGTAACCCTGCACCACTTCGTCATGCCCGATGGTCCCACCCGGTGGATGATAGAGCGCCGCCAATATGGGGAATCGCGGCCGGTCGGACATATCCATCGCAGGCACCATCCGCCGCAACTCGCCCCGGTCGACCATTCGGCTGTCAACGCCCATCAGCCGGTTGTTCTCTGCTCGGATGCGCAGGCCGGTGATGGCGGAGTCAGTGTGCGCCAGCGTGAAGTGCCCGCTCTGGTTGAAATACAGTTCCCAATCCAGGTCCTGGGCGAGGCCTTCGTAGAGGCGGAGCGAGGCGTCGTAGAAAGCGATGCCCGGATAGGTGCGGTAGTTCGAACGCAAGATGGCTGTGTTGCGGGTGCTGTTTCCACAGCCGATGTAGCCCTTCTCGAGCAGCGCTACTTTGCGGATGCCGTGGATTTTTCCCAGGTAGTACGCCGCGGCGAGCCCATGCACGCCGGCGCCGATGATGGCCACGTCGTAGGTGGGCTTGAGGGCGTGCCTGCCCCAAATCACGGCTGCCCGGCTATGCACTTTCATGACTGCCCATCCACTGCTGCTGTGCCACCATACCGAAGGGGTGTGCGCCTACATGCAGCAACGTCTCCCACACATACGCTGCCACGTCGCGGGTGTTCAATATGACCCAGCCTTCACTGCGCAGGATGGTGGCGTTTACGTGGGCCAGGCGCGTCTGCCGGGCGGCGCCTTCGGGCATAGCTCGGTCGCTCACGTTGAGCGTGGTCAGCTTCTGCAGTACTTCCCGTGACTTTGGACCGGCCAGCAGAATCGCGCTGTAGATAGAAGTAACGTCGGTGACGTATGAGGAGGGGACGAAGGATATGGGCAGCGGGGACGTAACCAGCGCATGTGTAGGGGTAAGCTTCCACAGCCGGGCGGGCGTGGGGAACTCAGCCGCTGGACCGCGGAGGTCGAGCTTGGAGAGATAACTCACATCGGAAATGCCGACGGAGGCGCGTAGCTGCTCGAGTTCGTTGGATGGATCCGTATACCAGGCAGGGAGCTGCCAACCCGAGAAGGTCTTGAGTTGAGCGTGCGCCTCGAGATGACAATGATGCAATGCCGATTGCCGTTCCATCACATCTTTAACCGCTGACCCGTAGGGTCGTAAAAGACTTCTTCCACCACATGCGCGGTGTAGTCCACATCGTCAGAGCGCAGGGTAATGCGTGCGCCCGGCTTGGCTTCCGCCGGCGTGACCCACGCCATGCCGATCACTTTCTTCTTCTCCCAGGAGAAGCGAACACTGGTGGCCCAACCAACTGGTTTGCCGTCGACCAATACCGGAGAACCGTCGGAAGGCGCGATCGCTCCGTTCAATTCAAACCCTACGAGCTTGCGCTCCAGTGGGCTTTGCTTCATGCGCGCCAGCGCGGCGCGGCCGATGAAGTCTGGTTTATCAAGTTTGGCCACCCAAGCAATGCCGGCTTCGTAGGGGTTGCTGAGAGCGTCGGTATCCACGCCGACTATGATGTGCTTCTTTTCCAGGCGCAGCAGGCGCTGGGTTTCTACCCCAAAGGGCTGAAGATTGACGGATGCGCCTGCGTGCAGCACCTGTTCCCAGAGATGGCTTCCGTACTCGGCCGCCACCACAATCTCCCAGCCCACCTCGCCCACAAAGCCGATGCGCATCATGGTTGCCGGCACGCCGGCGACCGTGGCTTGCCGCCAGTCCATGTACGGGAATGCGGGCGAGGATAGATCGCAATCCGTCAGCTGGGCCAGCACACCGCGTGCCAGCGGGCCGGCCAGGTTCATGGAGGCGAGCCCGGCGGTCAGATTAATAATGTTGACCTTCATGCCCGCTGCAGCCGCCCACCATTCCAGCCATTGCTGGACGAAGTCCGCGTTGCCGGTGGTGGTGGTTATAAAGTAGCGCTGCTCATCCATGCGCGAGATGGTTCCGTCATCGACGATAGTTCCCATCTCATCGCAGAGTACCGAGTAGCGCACACGGCCGGAGTGCAGCGTGGAAAATTTGTGGGTAAAGACCAGATCGAGCAGGCGGCCGGCATCGCTGCCTTTCACTTCGATCTTTCCCAGGGTGCTGACGTCGATGATGCCGGCCCGCTCGCGCACAGCGCGGTATTCCTGTTCGACGCACTGCTCTTGATTTCCGGTACCGGCGGGGTCGTAGTAGCGTGGCCGCTTCCAGTCGCCCATGTCCATCCACACTGCGCCCTGCTGGTCGTGCTGATAGTGCATCGGCGTGCGGCGCACGGGATGATGTCTCATGCCGGCGAGCACGCCGAGCGTTACTGGAGGGGCCGGGGGACGGGCCACGGTTGTCCCCACTTGCGCGATGGTTTGCCCGCTGATTTGCGAACAGAGACTCACAGCTGCTGTCTGACACATGCGGCCCTGGCAGGCGCTCTTGCCCAGCTTGGTAAAGCGCTTGATTAATTCGATGTGGCCCATGCCGGCCTCAATGGTCTCCGCCACGTCATGGCCGGAGACGTCCATGCAAAGACAGGCTATGGCATCCGTGGATTGCGCGGAGTGCGGGGGAATATAGGCTTGGTTGGCCCAGCCGTCCCCGGCGACAGCTCCCACCAGGCTCACAGACTCCAGCGAGGTCCCGGCGAGAAAGCCCAGGTCCGGAATCAGGGGTCCGCACATCACTACCAGATCCGCGTCATAGGTAACTGTTTCGGTTGCCACTCCTGTAACATGATCGTCGCCCAGGGCACTCACTACGGAGCCGATGGGCAGGCTCGCCACGACTGCCACACCCGCCGCCTCTAGCTCGGTTTGCAGCGGCGAGCATCTGGCTGTGTCGCCGATCAGCACGGCTCGTTTGCCGGGAGCGATTCCGTGTTGATGAAGTAACCGCAGCACGGCGGTCGAAAGCATCACTCCCGGCAGATCATTGTTGGCAAAGAGAAATTGCGTCTCGTAAGCGCCTGTAGCGACGACCACGCTGCCGGCGCGCAGATGCAGCAGCGTCTCCGCATGGGGCCGGTCATAGTCGATTTGCACCGCGCCCAGCAGATTGCCTTCATACAGTCCAAAGCAACTGCAGTTTACAAATGTTGTGACCAATGGGTGAACCCGGACTTCTTCCACCAGCACAGAGTCTCCGCCAAGAGCCGGCTGCTTTTCCAGCAAGGCCACCTGCATGCCTCGTTCAGCGGATGCCAAAGCAGCTTCTAACCCACGTGGACCGCCGCCAACCACGACTACATCGAATTGGAGGTAGGCATGCTGGTAATGCTGTTCTGACTCCGATAGTGGCGGCGCCGGCGGAAAGCGTTTGACGGCGGGCGAATCGAGGCCGCGATAAACATTCTGGTTCTGGGCTAGCACCGATAGGCCATTACGTGCCGGCGTAATGCAACTGCGCACGTTGGGCACGCCGTCGATGTTCACCATGCAATTGGGGCAAGAGCCGGTGAGGCAGAGCAGGCCGCGTGGACGACCGTATTGATAGCTCCAGGTAAAGGTGCGCACCCCGGAACGATACAAGGCGGAGGCGACAGTGTCGCCGGGCTTTGCCGTTACGGTGTTGCCGTTCCACGCAAAGAGGATCTCCGGCTGATCCATTATCCGCGCTGCTCCTCGTCCTGCGGCAGCAGCGTTTGATGGACCTGGTTGGTTAGCGTATTCCGATTGGCCTTGAACCACTCGCCACAACCGCCGCGGTGGTACCACCACTCCCACTGCACTCCAGCGATGTTCCGCTTATAGAGCGCGTAGGTCACAAAGGCCTCGGGATCGGCTTGGGGAGAAGGTCTTTGCCGGACTTCTCCGCCGAAGCGAAACTCATAGACGCTTCGCTCGCCGCAGTTTGGGCACTTCAGTAGAAAAGACATCCGCTCTATCTTCCGAAGACCTTGCGTGTGCCGGCCAAAGGAACGCCGCAGATGATCGACGCTTCCATGGTCAAGGCCGCCATGTCTTCCGGCTCCAGGTGGTGCACGTCCGACTTGCCGCAGGCCCGCGCCAACATCTGGATTTCGAGGGTCATGGCTCGCAAAAGATTCAGCGCGCGCTCTGCTCCCTGCTCGATATCGAGCCGCTTCATCAACTCCGGATCCTGCGTGGTGATGCCTACGGGACAGCGCCCGGTGTGGCAGTGATGGCAATGGTAGGGCTCGGTGCCCAGTCTGTGGTAGTCCTCGACATACAGCGGCTTGTTGCAGTTGAGGCTGATCAAGGCCGCGGTGCCGATGTAGACCGCGTCGGCGCCCAGGGCCATCGCTTTGGCTGCGTCCACGCCGTCGCGGATGCCGCCGGCAATGATCAGCTGCACCTCGCCATAGAGCCCGCAGTCTTCCAGGGCCGCGCGCGCCTCGCAGACCGCAGCCAGTGTGGGGATGCCGGTGTGCTCCTGCAGGATAGCCGGCGACGCGCCGGTGCCCCCCTCCATGCCGTCCACCACTACCACGTCGGCGCCGGCCTTGGCCGCCAGCTTGACGTCGTCGAAGGTGCGGCTGGCGCCCAGCTTCACGAAGATGGGCACTTGCCCGTCGGTCGCCTCGCGCAGCTCTTCAATCTTGATCACCATGTCATCGGGTCCGAGCATGTCAGGGTGCCGGGCCGGACTGCGCTGGTCGACCCCTACTGGTAGATCGCGTTGATGGGCAATGGTCTCGGAGATCTTTGAGCCTAGCAGCAGCCCGCCGGTTCCGGGCTTCGCTCCCTGGCCGATGGTCAATTCAATCGCGCTCGCTGCGCGCATATCGTGCACGTCGATTCCGTAGCGCGAGGGAAGCACTTCGTACACGTAATCCTTGGCAAACTCACGCTCAGCAGGCGAGAGGCCGCCATCGCCAGTGGTATTCGAAGTGCCCGCCTTGGCCGCGGCCTTGGCCAAGGCTGCTTTGGCGTTGTAGGAGAGCGCGCCCCAGCTCATGCCGGTAATCATGATGGGGATTTCCAGTTCCAGGGGCCGGGTGGCGAAGCGTCCGCCCAGAACTGTTTTGGTGGAGCACTTCTCGCGGTATCCCTCGAGCGGGATGCGCGTAAGCCCACAGGGCAGGAAGGTCAGGTCGTCGAAAGTGGCCCAACGCCGCTGGCGCAGTGTGCCGTAGCCACGAATTTCATAGATGCCGGTCTCCGCCTTGGTGTGGATGCCCTGCATCACATCCGGCGAATACGTACCGCTGGTTTTGAGCAGTGGATGCGTAGGGTCTGGGTTATTCAAAGCGCATCCTGCCAGTCTTTCCAATTGTGCTTGTCAAAGTTCCAGAGTTTCCGTCCGGCGACCACCCTGGTGAAGTCGCGCCCTGCCGGCTTCTGCGCGCGCGCGGCGGGCGGAAGATGTTCCGCCAGCAAACGGTCGAGCAACTCCGCCTCTTCTGGTGAGAGCGGCTCTACCACGGCATCCGTACCCAGGCCGCCGATGGCGCCACCGACGTAACAGGTGGTGGCATACATGGAGTCAGCAAAGGCGTGGCCGGTGTTGCCGCATACCACCAGTGTTCCCTTCTGCCCCATGAAGCCTGCCATGTAACCGCAGTCGCCGCCGACCAGTACCAGGCCGCCCTTCATCGAGACACCAAGCCGTGCGGCCGCATCGCCGTGGATCACCACTGTGCCTCCGCGAATGGCCGCGGCTGCTCCGTTGCCCGCTCCTCCATGGACCACTACGTGGCCATGGTTCATCGATTCCGCCAAACCCCAGCCCGCACTCCCCTCCACGTGAATCTCGGCACCATCGATGAGCCCGCCGCAGTAGTAGCCCACGCTGCCCTGAAAGCGCACTCGTCCCGGTTGCAGCAGGGCGACCGCCAGGTTGTGACGGGCATTGGGGTGGGTCACGCATATGTCCGCCACACCGCTCTGTAGGCCGGTTCGGATCAGCGCGTTGATTTCCCGGGTGGAAAGCGCTGCGGCATCGATGGCGACAGCTGCTATCTCGACCACACGCGCACCTCCTCCACCTGGGCTTCGGAAACTTTATATTCTCCCGGAATGGCCGAGCGGATGGCAATCTCCTCGGTCGCCACGGCAACGAAATCGTCGGTCTCGGCAACCACCAACGGCTTGAAGGCGTAGGGATCTTTGACGAAGCCCATCTCGGTCGCCGTCACGGCCAGGCAGGAGAAGGCGCCATCCATATCCCGGAGAACCCCGTCCAGACCCTGGCGCAGCGTGGCGCCATGATTCAGCGCCTCAGCCAAATAGACCGCGAGCACTTCGGAATCGTTTTCGGTAACAAAGCGCACGCCGCGCTGCTCATACTTGCGCCGTAACTGATGGTAATTGGTGATGTGTCCATTGTGGACGATCGCCACATCCGCGGCCCCGCGCCCCCAGAAGGGTTGCGAGTGGCTCAGATCCACGATTGATTCGGTACAGAGACGAGTATGTCCGATGCCGTGGGAGCCGGCAAAGGCGGAGATGTGGTGCTTGCCTTCGAGCAGATGCGGCGTTCCCACTTCCTTCGAGAGCTCCATCGCGTGGCCGATGCTGAGCACTTCGATGCCTTCGCCCAGAGACTCGATCGCCGTGGTCAGCGCGGAAAGGTCGACCTCTCCTGCGAGCACAAAGCGCACATAGACTCCACTGCTGGAGAGATCGTAAGCGCCGTTGAGCGTGCGGGCGAAATTGTGGATCGCTCCCCGGTTGGCCTCGATGGCGAGCTCGGTCATCTCCAGTTGGTCGCCCGCTTGGACGCGGACGATATAGCTGGCCCGGTGCGCAGGGCCGACCAGGGCCACGCCTGCTGAATCAGGGCCGCGGCGGCCTAGCGCTTCGAGCATGCTGAGCACGGTGGCTCCCAGCTGGTGGTCAGTACCCGCGCCTTTGTGAAAGTAACCCAGGATTCCGCACATGGAGTGGACACCAAGATACTTCTCGTATCCAGCTAGTATACCAGCGGATGTCTGAAGCGTCTGCGTGAGAGCTCAACCAGCGTGAGTCGGTTTCCTAACAGAACCCACCAGGAACTGGACGGGTTCTGTTAGGAAACTGACTGTTGCCTTTACCCCTGTGGCCTATCTCGAACCTGCTACAGGTTGCGTAGCGAGCCAAATGCAGGCTTCTCGAATCCTTGCGGCTTGTGTCGAGTCAACCCGTAGAACGAACCGCTTGCCTTGCGCGCTGGGTTGGAAGGTGGTGGAACCATTCGCCGCAACCTGGACATCGCCTGGCGGTGATACGTCAAAGTATCCGCGATCGGGCCGTAGGTCGTAGAGGACTGTGGTCAGGTCCCAGCTGGGGCGGTCGTAAGGCATCTTGGCGTAGGACCGGTATGCCTCCGCGACAGGATTGCCCTGGGGAAAATCGTTCTCAATGCTGGACGCGGGATACAAAATGGCCGCTCCAACTTCGTAACCGCTTATGTAGATGTCAGTGGGCCAGGTGGCAAAGAGTTTGGTCGCGGCCGGAATATCGATCATTATGTTGTACTCGGGTTTCGCCTCGGCGAAGTTCCCCCCCATTATGGTGAGCAAGCGAACTTTTTTCTTTACCAGCTCCGTCCCGTTGAGATTGCTGTAGCGATCGGGCGCAGACTCAAGCAGCCGCGCCAGGTTGGTTGAGAAGCCCACCTGGATCATGGTCACCGCACCATCGCTTTCGCCGGCCAGCGTCTTTCTCAGCAACCCCACCGCATCTTCCACGGCCGCCGCATTGGGGTGGCGCCCATGGAGTTCACACACTTGCCGGACGTACAAGCCGTCATCCTTTGTCTTGCCGTCGTGGACGATGCCGACCGGGATCGCCCCCCGGCCGTAGTACTCGTCGACCAAACGGACGTATTCGGCGGCCCAGGGATTGTCTTTGCTTACGGTGACGGCCAGCAGTTTCACTTCGCCCCGCGAAGCAAAGGCATGCAGCATCGCCAGCGCCAGCGCGTCGTCCACGTCGTTGCCCATATCGGTGTCAAAGATCACGTGCAGCGGCGGCGCTGCCGACGCGGGAGCAGCCATCGCCAAAGTCAGCAAAACCGCCAGAACAATCTTCATCATTCAATAGCCTCCAGAGGGCTTTACAGGAACCATGCGGTAGAGCGTCAATAAGTCTCTCTCATCATGGTCAAAGACGCGAAAGGTCGCAACCTTGTCCAGGCGGAAAGCGGACAGAGAGCTAACGATGTCCTGATCGAGCTCATTCCACCCTACATACCAGCCGGGCTGATAGCGAGAGAGTTTTTGGGCCAGGTCTTCGCTGCTGTATCCGTCATTGATCGAGGGAAGACCGGTCATCAGCGATAACTGGTCGCCACTCGAACCAAGCAGCAGGCGGTGTGCGTTCGGGTCTGCATTCACGATTGCCTTAATGGATTCGGCCGCATTGTAGAACTGGTATTGGCGATGGCTCAGGAACCCTAGAACCCGTGCCGTATCGAACACCACGGCGAGCGCAAGCGTGGCCGCCAGCAGTGACGCCAGACTACGGTTGCGAACCTTAAGTTCCTGCAGGACGAGCACCAGGACCAGGATCACGGGTACCAGCATGGCCAGGAAATATCTGGGGGCGTAATCATCCTGGCGGCGAAGGATATAAACGGCGTCGCCCGCAAAAGCGATCCAGGATGCGGTGAACAGCGGGTTTCTCCATAGCCGCCGCAGCCAGACCAGCGACAGCAGCAGAACCGTCAGCGCGGCTGGATACAAAATGGGGTCGATCCACATGCAGTGATGCAATAACTGCCGGAAGAGGAACGCCGTGTGTCCCCAGTCCACGTCCGCCAGCGCATTGATGTCAAAAAAGTAGTGATAGTCATCCGCGTAACTGGAGTGTAGGACGGCGAAAAGATAAATACCTGTCCCTGCGGCTGCCAGGGCACCCACCCATAGGGTCGCCAGCGGGAATCTTTTCCTGGTTGCCATCCACAGCAGCCATAGAACCGCCGGCGCTAAGACAGCTGCCGTGGTCTTGGTCAACAGCAAGATGGGGACAAGGAAGCCAAGCAGGATCGACGGCCAGATGCGCCGCGGGTTGGCGTAGGATGCGATCCAGAGCAGCAGGCAGAACTCGAAGTCCACCATGGTGTCTAACGTGGCCAGCCGGCTAAAAGCGAAGGCGAAGGGACTGGCCGCCAATAGCAACGCTGCTATCGCGGCTGTTGTCTCCGAGGCATAGCGGCGAACGAGAAGGTACACGAGACCAACGGTCGCAATCGAGAAAAACACATTCACTGCACGCGCCGCCACGATACCGACGCCGGTGAAGTGAAAGACCATGGTGAGCAAGACGGGCCATACTGGAACCGCAGCCGCGGGATTGTAGTCACCTGCAACCTGCCAGTGCCCGATGAGAAAATGCCGAACTGCCGCGTTCGCCCACCAACCTTCATCGGTGAATTTCGACTGGTCCATCATCCACGGTGAGTGGTTGGGAAAGTCAGCCCGCAGATAAGCGAAACGCAGCAGGCAGAGGACGAGCGCCAACGAGAGGAAGATTTTATGCAGCCAGCGCTCCACCTTTGTCCTTTCAACGAAGGTAAGGATCAGTTTAGCTGCCTCCCCAGAGTTTGCAGTGTAGCTCTTTGAAGCGGGCGACGATCTCTTCCTGCAGTGGGTGTCGCTGATCGCGGACTACCCAGCGGCCATTGACCACCACATCGCGAATGGCCGACCGGCTGAGTGAGAAGACGGACAATGGCAGTAGATCGTTGCCGGAGTTGCCGGCGATGGACACATCATCCAGATCCACGGTGAAGAAGTCGGCCGACGAGCCTACAGTCAATCCGCCGGTTGGAACGCCAAGCGCACGGGCGCCGTGAACCGTGGCGCAATCAAACAGGCGCGAGGCCAGGGTTTGGTCTCCGATCTGGTCTAGGATGGCGCGTTGTTGCCGCTCCAGCCGCAAGTGGTACTCCAGCTCACGCGCATCCTCCAGCGGATCAATTTGCGCCTGGCTATCTGAGCCGAATGCAATCCGGATGCCCTCGCGCATCACCTGGTCGGCAGCGAGCGCACCATCCCCAAGGTTGCGCTCGGTCGTGGGACACGAACACACGGTTGCGTTGGCCTTGGCAAGCAGCTCAATCTCATCCGCGGTGATATGGATCGCGTGCACGGCGGTGAAGTCGGGTGCAAGAAGACCTTCCTTACCCAGCAGCGCAACCGGCGTCAGACCATATTCCTTCAGGCAGGCTTCATTTTCTCCGAGCTGCTCCGCGACGTGCATGTGGAGCGGCAGCTTCCGCTTTCTTGTCCAAGCAGCAATCTCTTTGAGGTCGCGCAGGGGCACGGCGCGCAGGCTGTGGGGTGCTACACCCAAGCGGACTTCCGTCGAATCGGCGGGATACTCTTTGCTGAGCGCCTCCGTGTTGTCGAGGAACTGCGAGGCAGACTCGAAGAACCGGATCTGGCCTGGGTCCGACGGTAGTTCATATCCTGAGCGGAGGTAGGCTGACCGCAATAAGACGATCCGTATCCCTACGGACTGGGCGGCCGCGATGATCTGCTTACTCAACAGGTTTGGATCGTCATAAGGACGGCCGCCCGGAGCATTGTGCAGGTAGTGGAATTCGCCCACGGTAGTGGTTCCACTCAGCAGCATTTCCAGGAAGGCCATGCGGGCTACGTCGTAGACGTCCTGCGGGTCGAGCTGTGCGGCGGCGTGGTACATGGTCCCACGCCATGACCAGAAGTCGCGGCCGCTGGTCACCCTGGACTCCGACTTGCCCCGGATCAGGCGCTGAAAGGAATGAGAATGAGCATTCACAAAGCCGGGAAATAGCGCTTTCCCGGGCAGATCGATAGCCGTTGCGGGGGCGTTCGTACCTGCCGCTAAGACACTCCCAGTTGGACTCACTAAGAGCCCCTGCCCGGAAGCGAACTCTCCCTGCGAATAGAGCAGGTCCGGACGATAGAGTGTGCTCACGAGCGGCGCGCCTGCTGCACCATTTCGACGAGCACCTTCCTGGTTTCGAGCGGGGTGTTCACTTCGCTAGGGAAGGCCACGCGGGCGCCCTTCATGCCCTCTTCGGTCTTCATGCGCACGTGAAAACCGAGGCGATCCACGGACGTCATCACCGCCTCCTGGGCTTCAGTCCCGGCAAAGACGCGCGCCAGCAGGATAAGCGCGTCCTGATGATCGGCATTCATGTGTTGCAGGATTCCGGCAGCCGCATCGGCCAGCGGGTCTGGCTGGGCCTGGATATAGTCCTGCGCCGTGACCCATCCCATCACTCCGAAGCCGCCGACGTAGTAAACATCGACCACGTCCATGGCGAAGAAGGAAAAATCGTCGAAATCGACCCAATACTTACTGTTTTCGTGGCGTTCCAGATAGAGCCTTCGCGCTTCTCCCACCTCGGCCGCAGCGACCACTGAGACGTTGCCGACCAGCGTGACTCGCGCAGCCCCGAGCGGATCACCGCTTGCTTCCGGCTGCGTCCCCAGCAAGCTGGCGCGTCCATCCTGCTGCAGGTTTTGCGTGTGCATGGCCATGGTGCTGATCAGGAAGATTGGCCGTCCCGCGCCGTCCAGGGCAAAGGGCATCAACGAGCCGAAGGGAAAGCCGGGCCGCTTGCGGGAAAGGGTGGAAAGACTGCCGACACGGCCCAGGTGCAAGAGCGTGCGCGCGCGTTCCGCGAACGATGGTTCAGGAATGGGCGGTTGGGTGCTTGTTGCTCCCGTAGCCGCATGCTTGTTGCTCGATGACGTAGCCATGACGCCCCCTGGAGAAAGTCTAAATGGTATAAGACAAGTAAGCGGAGGCGCGCATGTACACTCCCAAAGCCTTTGAGGTAACCGACCTCGCTCAGCTTCATGCGGCCATGAAGCAAAGCGAACTGGCGACCCTGGTCGCCATGACCACCCAGGGGCTGGTGGCCACCCATCTCCCGCTGCTGCTGGATGAGAGCAAGGGTGAATACGGGACCATCACCGGACATGTGTCGCGCGCCAACCTGCAGTGGCGCGAAAGCGACCCCAATGCCGAGGCGCTCATCATCTTCCTCGGTCTGGATACCTATGTGTCTCCTAACTGGTACCCGGCGAAGCAGGAGAATGGCAGAGTGGTGCCAACGTGGAATTATGCCGCCATTCATGCCTACGGCCGCTTAACCTTCTTTGAAGATCCGGAGTGGCTGAGGACTATGGTCACCGAGTTGACCAAGCGGCATGAGGGCTCGTTCCCTGCTCCCTGGAAGGTTACGGATGCACCCGCTGTGTATATTGACTCGCAGCTCAAGGCGATTGTCGGCTTTGAATTTCGCATCCTTCGCCTCGAAGGCAAGCAGAAGTTCAACCAGAACCGCGCCGTGGAAGACAGGCTGGGGGTTATCGAGGGACTGCGCGGACTCGGCAAGGAGCGCAAGACTGAGGTTGCCGAACTGATGGAAGAGATTGAGTCCCGGCGGGGCCCGAGCGAAGGTTGAGTCTGGCGCTGATGCGCTAAAGCCTTGTGGTACGCTACTGCTAAAGTATCTCTCCTTTATAAATCCCTGGTGCGTTCCGGTGCAGTTTCTCTTCATTGTTGGGGGGATGCTCTATTTAGCTTCAGCAGCCTGAAGGAGATGTGCTCGCGTGAAATCTGTCCGCCTGTTCGCCATCGTCTTTGCCGCTTCCTTTCCAGGCATAACCGCCTACGCCGCCTCACCTGCCAGTGCTGCCAACGACACAGCTACCTCATCGCCCACGACATGGAACCAGGCAGCCGCAGCTCACTACCTTGATAGCCGCGAGGTGTGGTGGCAAAGTTGGCCTTCGGCAGAGCGAGATCACAAGACGGTTTGTGTTTCGTGCCACACCGTCGTGCCCTACGCGCTTTCCCGATCCAGCCTGCGGCCCGCGTTGGGCGAAGATAAGCCCACCGCGCAGGAGCAAATCCTGCTAAACAATGTGCTTCGGCGGGTCACCTTGTGGAACCAGGTTCAGCCCTTTTATCCCAATAGCAAAACCGGCCCCACGTTGGCAGCGGACTCACGGTCTACCGAGTCGGTCATTAACACGCTTATTTTGGCCTCTTACGACCAACGAAAGAACCATCTAACCGAGATCACGCGCAGCGCCTTCGACAATATGTGGGCCCTGCAGATCAAATCCGGCGAGTTGGCCGGCGCCTGGGGCTGGCAGAACTTCCACTTGGCTCCCTGGGAATCGAGTGAGTCCCAGTACTGTGGCGCCACATTGGCGGCAATCGCGGTGGGGCGAGCTCCGGATGATTACCGCAACGATCAAAAAATCCAGGAGAATCTGCGGTTGCTGCGCGGCTTTCTGCGCCGGGAGTATGCTTCGCAGCCCTTGCTGAACAAGGTCTATCTGTTGTGGGCTTCCGCCAGGCTGCCTGGGTTGTTGAACGAGAAGGAGCGTTCCGCCCTGGTGGTGGACCTCGTTTCCAAGCAGCAGCCTGACGGGGGTTGGAGCCTGAGCGACATGGGTACCTGGAAAAGAAAAGATGATACTCCCGAGGAAACGAAGAGCGACGGACTGGCTACCGGCTTGACTGTCCTGGCGCTGGAACAGTCAGGGGTAGGACATGCCCCAGCGAAGCGGGGGCTGGTCTGGCTAACACAGAATCAGAGCCAGGATCAGGGGAACTGGTCTGCCTGGTCGCTGAACAAGAAGCGCGATCCTGCGACAGATATCGGCCGCTTTATGAGCGATGCCGCCACTGGATTCGCGGTGCTGGCACTGGAAAACAGTCACTGAGACAAATTCGCGTCATCGCCCGCCAGCGGAAGGTTCGGCGGCGGCTAGCGCGGCATCCTCAGATTCACTGCCCTGCTTACTGGCCTTCCCTGTCTGCTTTGGACTCTTAGTTTTGATGGTGGCTCGCGCGCGTCTTTCCTGAGCGCCCGCGACTACGGCTTCCATGCTCTTGAGAAACTCCGGCAGGTTCATCTTTTGCCGAAAGCCCACAAGGTAGGGCTGGATTTTTTCGAACTGGAAATACATCTCCTGGCAGGTGTCAAAGATCAGCTCTTCGTCCAGCGCCCCGTGCGCCACGAAGGCGGCGACCATGTCCCAATATCCGTAGACCTGAAGGATGTGCCCGCTCGGCTTGCCGCCATCCTTTACCAGGCTGACAAAATCATCCACCGACCTGGGCTGGAACTCACCCCCAACATAATCGCGCGCCGCACGCAGCGCCGTCTCGCGGCGAATCTCATACAGTTTGAGAATGAGTTCCGCCTGTTTCAGTGCGTTCTTGGTCTTCAAGTTGCTCTCCTCTTTCCATTCGGCTGCGCACTCGTCACAATGCGGTTAGTTGCGGAAGAAATTGCGGGCCATGAACAGCAGGTTCGCCGGCCGTTCCGCCAGGCGGCGCATGAAATAGGGATACCACTCGGTCCCAAAAGGAATATAAACCCGAACGCGATAGCCCCGCGCCACCAAAGACCGTTGCAAATCGCGGCGCACGCCGTACAGCATCTGGAATTCAAACTCGTCCGGCGCGATGCCGCGCGCCTCGGCGAAGCGGCAGGTGGCCTCGACCATCGTTTCGTCGTGGGTGGCGATGCCGTGGTACACCCCGCTGGGGAGCAGAACCTGCATCAGCCTTACGAAGTTCCGGTCGACATCGGCTTTGTCAGGAAAGGCCACGTTGGGCGGCTCCTGGTAGGCTCCCTTGCATAACCGTATGCGAATCCCCTGGGCCAGCAAGCGGTCGATGTCCGCTCCACTGCGGTAGAGGTAAGCCTGAATAACCACCCCCAGGCGGCCGCGGTTTTCTTCCATGGCATGCAGCTTGTTTACCAGGTCGATGGTGGCCTGGGTGTATTCCGATCCCTCCATGTCGATGCGTACGAAGGTGCCGGCAGCCACCGCATGTTTGACCAGGGCGGCGACCGTTGCAAAGGCCAGTTCCGGGTCGAGATCCATGCCCATCTGGGTGAGCTTCACGCTGACATTGGCATCCAGGCCGCGCTGCTCGATGGCGTCGAGCAGGCGGTGATACACATCGGCCGCCTGCCTCGCCTGCTGGGTAGAATGCGCGTTTTCTCCCAGGCTATCGAGGGTGGCCGACATCCCGTGGCTGTTCACCGCCGTAGCCGCGGTCAGTACTTCTTCGACACTCCTGCCGGCTACGAAGCGAGCAGACATCCGCCCACCGAGAGTAGAATTCTCGGCGAAGTTGCGTAAGGGCGAATTGCGAGAAAGAGCGATCAGAATCGAACGCAGTATGGGCATCGGAACTGCTTATTTTCGCACACAGGGTTCTCGCTATGAGGAGGAAACCCTTTGCTCGTTTTGTTGCTCTTACCTATGGGGAGTTTCATGGTTAATCAATGTGCTAATCCAAGTTGTGGCAAGCCGCTTCATTATCTTCGTGAGGGAAGAATATTCGTCTTTGATCTGCCGGATCCAAACCCGCCCAAGCCTGCTGCAGGAGGGCGCGGCCACCGTCTGCAGCACTTCTGGTTGTGCGGATCCTGTTCGGAAACGATGGTGATGGAGCAAACCAACGAAATGCAAATTCGCGTTGCTGTAAAGACGCAGAAAGTGGCGGACACAGCGGAAATTCTCGTGCTATAAGGCTTCAGAGAACGGCCCTTTATCTTTACGACCGTGCCCCCGGTCGTGAACTCGACCCAGCTGCCGGCCGGATGTACGTCCTCTCCTCTGGGCCCCAGCATCTTCAACTTCGGTTCGGGGATCAAAACCCGAAACGCCGGGGCCACCGGCGCTTTCCATTGCTGCGTGATTTCTACGCTACTCTGCGCCTCCTGGCGCATCTGTAACCCAACTAAAGAATAGCGCCCGGATCGGGACGAAATTTCATCGAGCCAACCAGATTTTGATGAAATTGGATACCAGACAGGTGCGATCCACAGGCAAAGCGTAGTTGCAACTGTTTCCGATGTACCATCAAGGTGCTGCATCTACAATAGCTGACACGGGTTACCTTATACTTTGAGGAAGATAGGACCATGACCAAAGCAGACCTCGTAGAGGAAGTGACCCAGCTGGGCGACCTGACGCGCCGCGATGGGGAAATGATCGTGGATACCATTTTCGATTCCGTGATTCACGCGTTGCGTACCGGCGACAAGATCGAAATCCGCGGTTTCGGCAGCTTCCGTATCCGCCAGCGCAAGCCCAGGACCGGGCGCAATCCCAAGACCGGGGCCAAGGTGGACGTCCCCGCCAAGCGAGTTCCCTACTTCAAACCCAGCAAGGAATTGCGCGACCTGGTAAACCCCAAGGGAGCATCGCCGGAACCGGATGAGACCAAGCCCGGCAGCGGGGAAGGACACTCCGCCGCCTAGCTTGTCCTTTTAGACCCGCCACGGGCGATGCCAATCACGCTCATCATCCGCCCGGTAAATCCCCGCTCTACGCGGTGAGAGAAGAAGCGATCCGTGTGGCAGCCAGTGCACTCCCCGGTCATGAATATGGCTTGCTCCTTGAGCCCGGCGGCGAGCAGCTGGCGCCGGTTGGCCTGTGCCAGATCCAGATGCATGGCGGGGCCGATTGAGCTATGCCCAGGAGCTCGGGCGGTGAGAAAGAGCATGGGGTATTTATTCCTGATCTGGTCGGAGTCGTACACCTCGCGGAAGAGCTCGGAGGCGTAGGTGAATTGCGACTCGAATTCCTGCTGCACTTCCTCCCCGACGGCGTAGCAGCACTGCCCAATGCCCGGTCCGATGGAGGCGACCAAATCTTCTGGCCGGGAGCCAAACTCCAGCCGCATGCGCCCCACTCCGTTTTCTACGATGCGCGCCAGGGTGCCGCGCCAGCCGGCATGAAAGGCGGCGACGGCCCGCTGCTTCCGGTCTGCCACCAGCACCGGGATGCAATCCGCGGTTTGGATACCCAGTAGTACCCCCGGCTCGTCGGTCATCAGGCCATCGCCCTTCAGCACCGCAGGCATCTCGAATCCTTGGACGTCTTTTGCCTGGACCCTGCGGATCAGCGAGGAATGAATCTGGCGCAGCGTAACCAATCCCAGGATGTCCTTGCCTTCAGTAACGGCGTTGACCAACAGCTCGCGATTGACCGCCACGATCTTCCGGTCATCGGAATCGGTAAAACCCAGATTGAGATCGAATTTCCCGGGTTCGCCGGGGTGATAGACGGTCGTTTTCCCGCCGATTCGGGTACTAAACCCATGCATGAGCCAAGCCAAGCTCGGATGCTTGTGTGCTGACCAGTCTGGTACGCGGATAAACTCCGGCGGCTTGAGGCGGCTGATCCTTAAGCGCACGAGGGTGGGAGCGGGAAGATGCCATCCTCGCTATATTATGCCGTCCCGGGCCCGGGGGATGAGTCGCGATGTATCATCTTAGGTTGAGCCTTCAAAATGAGCGACGAATTGGCCACCAAAGCGGATTTAGCCCAGGAGATCCAGCAATCGGAAACACGCCTTTTGGAGCGGTTGGAAAAGGTGGAGACCACCTTGCTCAAGGAATTTCACAAATGGGCGCAAATAACCGAGACCCGCATCCGGGTCAATGAGACGCTTAGTTTCGGCCCCAATGAGCGGATGGCATCCCTTGAATCCCGAGTACGCGACTTAGAGCAGAAGCGCAATTAAAGAGAGGCCACGAACCCCCAGCGGCCGCTTGGCCTTCCCTGTTTCCAGCCGGTCAGAACACATGGGCCCGCCTTCCGGCGGGCCCGTTCAAGAGGCATGTAAGGAGGGATTCAGGGATTTACTTGAGGAGAGCTCGCCGAGGCGGAGCTTCAATGGGGATGATCAACTGCCTAGGTTGGAAAAGTCTGAAGTAGCCTCTGTAATTACCTACTAAGATGCTGTGGGAGAAAAAAAGTTGTGTTGTTGAAAAAAATCGGCTGCCCTGGATTTATTTGAGGCTTGCCGGCCGGAACATGCGCTCGACGGCACCAGTCACCACCCGTCGTGGAACGAATCGCTGGGCAAAAACCTGCAACCGGCCTGCGAGGTAGGGGATGACCCAATGCTTCCCCCCGACCAGCCCCTCCAACCCGCGCCGCGCCACCTCCGCCGCCGATTGACTTTTTCGCATGTCCCCGGTGCGCGTGCCGGCTACCTGGGTGAACTCAGATTCCGTCGGCCCGGGACAGAGTGCGCTCACGAGCACTCCATGGCGTTTCATTTCTTCGGCCAGGGCTTCTGCCAGCATGCGGTCGAAGGCCTTGGTCGCTCCATAGGTCGCCAGGTACGGCACAGGCTGGTAGGACGCGGTCGAGGCCACAATCATCACCCAGCCCCGCCGGCGCTCCACCATCGCGGGCAGGAAGAGCCGGGTGAGATGGACCACAGCCGTGCAGTTCACCTGGACCATGCTCACCTGCATCTCCAGATGGGAGCGCAGAAACTCGCCGTACTCCCCGAAGCCGGCATTGTTGACCAGAACATCCACCTCAGGCCGGCTCCCTCGGTGGCATCGTAGATCTGCTGCGGCGCCTCGGGCAGGGTAAGGTCGGCAACGATCACCTGCGCCTGAATCCCATTGCGGGTACGTAGCCGCTCCGCCAGCAGGTCGAGCCGTTCGCGGCGGCGGGCGGTCAGCACCAGGTTCACCCCGGCCTCCGCCAGCTCGACCGCAATTGCTTCGCCGATCCCGGCGCTGGCGCCCGTAACCACCGCCCACTTGCCCTGCCATGCCTTACGCACAATCGCCGACGCCATCGCTTGCCCTCTTCTCCTCTAATGATCGGTGGGGGAGCCGGCGAATTCCTCGCCCACCCACTGGGCAAAGGCATCCATCTTTTGTTGCCGGCCGAGAAAATCCTCGATCAGCTGGGTGCCCGGCTTGGATCCGCCCGGCTCGAGAATGGCCTGCCGGTAGCGCATCGCCGTAGGTCCCTCGAGCAGATTGGCGTGATCGAACTGGCCGAAGAAGTCGAGCGCAATCACCTTGTCGAACATGTAGGTGTAGTAGTTCGAGGTGTATCCGATGAGGTGGGTAAAGCTGGCATACATGCGATTGCCGTCGACCCACTCATAGGGCAACATGCGCTTGTAGCCCTGCTCGAGCATGGCATCCGGATCCAGATCCTGGGCCGGCAGGTTGTGCACATCGAGGGAGTAGCTGGTGTAGAAGAGCTGGGTGCGGACTCCATCGGCTCTGCCAAAGGCGCTGGCCCGATTCATCCGTTCCACCAGAGCCTCGGGGATCGGCTCGCCGGTCTGGTAGTGGCGGGCGAAGGAGGCGAGAAGTTTGGGGTCGTGGAAAAATTCCTCCAGCATCTGCGAGGGCACTTCGACAAAGTCGCCTTCGGTGGCGATGCCGCTCACGCCCGCCCATTTCTGATGGCCGCCGAGAATGGCGTGCATCAGGTGGCCAAATTCATGGAAGAAGGTGACCACATCGCTGTATTGCAGCAGGCCTGGGTCATCCGTGCGATCGCTACCGCCGGGGAAATTGCAGATCAGCGCGGCCTCGGGAAGCTGACGGCCCTCAATTCCAGGAATCAGCGGCGCGGCACTGAACCACTTGTCTTTGCCCTCGCGGGGATGCATGTCGAGGTAGAAACGGCCACACAGCCGCCCCCGGTCATAGACGTCCCAGGCGCTTACGTGGGGGTGCCAGACGCCGGCATCGTGGTTCCTTTGGAAAGTGACGTGGAAGAGCCGCGCTGCGGTTTCCAGGATGCCCTTCTCTACCGCGGCATAAGGAAAGTAAGGACGTACCGACTGGGAGTCGAAGTCGAAGGCCTCGCGGCGGTACTGCTCATACCAATAACCGCGGTCGCTGCTCTTGAGCGCTGCTAGTCCGGGTTGCTGCTTGCGAGCAAACGCCAGCACCATCTGGTATTCCCGCTCGGCTCCGGCGCGCGAAGCCTGCTCCAGCTCGCCGATGAACTTCTTCAGGTTGGCGGCTGATCCCATCATCTGGTTCGCGGTGGCCAGATCGGCCCAGGAGGCAAAGCCAAGGATGGAGGCAATCTGCTGCCGCACCGCCAGCAGGTCAAGCAGGAGCGGCCGGTTAGCCGGGTAGGCGCGGGTGTTGTAGGCGCGGAACATGCGCAGGCGCAAATCCGCGCTGCGGGCAAAGGTCATCACCGGCTGCATATCGGGATAGTCGGTGGTGAGCGTGATGACGCCCTGGTCGTCCGCAGGATGGTTACGGATGTAATCTTCGGGCAGGCCGTCGAGTTCGGAGGGGTCCCGCACCTCCACCCTGTTGACGTTCTCCTGCACATGCTTGGCAAAGGTGAGGGATATCTCGGTTGCCTGGTCGGAGAGCTGGCGCAGGTGGGCGCGCGTGGCGTCATCCTTATCTACGCCGGCCAAGCGGTAGTTCAAGAGCGTCTGGCTTACGTAGTGCGCGGTCGCCGGGTCGGCGGTGGTCATATCGACGGCCACCAGGGCGCGGTAGACTTCCTGATTGAGCGAAAGGGCGGTGGCCGCTTCGGCTACCGTTTGCGTCAGTTCCCGGGCTTTGTCGCGCACTGCTTTGTCCGGGTACACACTATCCAGCAGTGAGGCCAGGGAGCCCGCCGCGCTCAGAGTGGCCACGACGTCGTCGTAGGGACGAAGGGTATTATCCAGGGTCTTCTGGCCCTCCACGGCCAGGAGACGATCGATCTGCTGGCGCTGCCAGGCCAGGCGGCCCTGGACCCAGCTTTCCAGCCCAGCTGCGTCGACTTCTCCACCTTGGCTCCAAGGAGGCGGGATGTAACCGGGCCGTTTCTTCAGTTGATAGATGATTCAAGGTTGCTCCTTACCATCCCAAGGGTAACCCAGCCTTGTCACCTATTCCAGGGACTGAAACGCGGCTTTTGGTCAATAAAAAGACGCCATGGTGACACTTACCTGTGCAGGGTAGAAGTGAAAAGCATTAAGATGTGCAGATTGTCATCATGAATTCTGCCGCTCCATCTCTATCACAGCACTACTTGCGCTCTCGTATGGGGAAAGTGTGCGTGGCGATCATCGGCTCCACCGCCGGAGAGATGGTCGATCGCGCCACCGAGGCTATGCGCGATAGCCCGTTTTTGGAATTCCGTCTGGATTACCTGGAAAAGCCTCTGCTTGCGTTACCGAAGTTGAAGGAGTTCCTGTCCGAGAACACCGTGGTAACGGCCATCGCCACCTGCCGGCGCGCTCCCAACGGGGGGAAGTTCAAGGGCGCGATTGCCGCTGAGCTGGAGGTGCTGCAGAAGGCCGGCGCTTCGGGCTTCCACCTGATGGATCTGGAGTTGGAGACGGCCGAAGCCATCAAGGCTTCGGACCTGGAAAAGCTGCGCACCCACGGCGTGGCTCTCATGATCTCGTACCACGACTACCAGTCCACCAAGGATCTGGATGGCATCTTCGAACGTATCCGGCCCTACGAACCGGAATTTATAAAGATTGTGTCCACCGCCAAGTCGCTGGCCGACAACGTGGTCATGATGCACTTTCTCGAACGCACCGGCGATATGGCCAACATGGTCGGCCTGTGCATGGGCGACCAGGGAATCATCAGCCGGGTGCTGGCTATTCGCGCGGGCAGCGTCTTTACCTTTGCCGCCGCCAGCGAGGGCGAAGAGACGGCTCCGGGGCAGATTGCGGCGCGCACACTGACCGATACATATCGGATCGCGCAGATCGATGCGGCGACCCGGGTCTACGGCGTCGCGGGCAACCCCATCAAGCACTCGCTCTCCCCGCTCATGATGAACACGGCCTTTCACCGGGAGACGGTGAACGCGGTTTACCTTGCCCTGCAAACCAGCAAGCTGAGTGATTTGCTTACGCTGGTCCGCGAGCTGCCGCTCTCCGGCTTGAGCGTGACCATGCCGCTGAAGCAGGAGGTGCTGAAGCATCTGGAGAACATGGACCCTGTCTCGGCGCAGATTGGCGCCTGCAACACCATCGTCCGCGCGCATGATGGAAAGCTTTACGGCTTCAACACCGATGTGGGTGGCATCCTGCGCCCGCTGGAAAAGAGGATTTCGCTGGCCGGGGCAAAGATCCTGGTATTAGGGGCGGGTGGCGCAGCCAGGGCGGCGGTGTTCGGCCTGGCGAATAAAGGAGCCGAGGTTCTGATTCTGAATCGTACTCCGCAGACGGCGCAGAAGCTGGCACGCGAAGCTAAAGCAAAAACCATTCGCCGCGAGCTGGTCGCCAAGACCAGCTTCGACGTGATCGTGAATGCGACCGCAGTCGGCATGCACGGGGTTAAGCCGCAGCACATCCTGGAAGCCAAAGAGATCAACGCGCGTTTGGTCTTCGACCTGGTTTATAACCCGGTGGATACTCCATTCCTGCGCATGGCCCGGCAAAAAGGAATACCCGCAGTGACTGGGGTGGAGATGTTTGTGCAGCAGGGCGCGCGCCAGTTTGAAATCTGGACCGGCAAACGGGCTCCGGAGGAAGAGATGCTGCGCGTCGTGGTCCACGCTTTGCGGCAACGGGCGGAGACATCGGCCGCGGAACCGGCGCGGCATTAGGATTCCTCTTTGGACAAGGATGCGCAGTACTGGATCAACCATCTTGGCCTGAGCCCTCACCCTGAGGGCGGCTACTACCGGGTTACTTACAAGTCGGAGCTCGCCATTGCTCGCAGTGCTCTGCCCTCCAGCTACCAGGGAGATCGGTCGGCATCGACGGCGATTTACTTTCTGCTGGATGGGCGGGATTTTTCTGCTTTTCATCGCATTGCATCCGACGAACTGTGGCATTTTTATGCCGGGAGTTCGTTGGTGGTTTACGTCATCGATCCTGAAGGGGATTATTCCGAATTGCACCTGGGTGATGGTTCGGATGAGGTGTTTCAGGCGGTGGTGCAAGCAGGATGCTGGTTCGCCTCGCGGGTGAAAGATGCCGCGGGGTTTGCGCTGGTCGGTTGCACTGTTGCACCGGGATTCGATTTTGATGATTTCGAGTTGGCTGTGCGGCCGGAACTCGTAGCTGCCTATCCGCAGCACCGAAAACTCATTGAAGAGCTGACTCGAGTCTGAGTATCGTTCCTCAAGCATGAGCATCTAAATGTCATGGGTACTATCGATCGCCGGCGTTTCAACGCCATGGTGAGCGCACTGAGCTTGACGCCCGCTGGATCTTTATTTGCAGCCATGACCGGGAAAGACAAATCGAGTCCAGCGCCAGAAATACTGCGGCTATCACGTAATGGCTGGATGCCTAATAATCCGGATCTACCGGTTCTGATTTATCGCGCAGTGGCCGAGGGACCTGCCGAACAATTGGCTTCGCAAATGGAGACCGAATTCCGTCAGAATGGCTGGCCCTCGCAGTGGCGGAATGGTGTGTATGACTTTCATCATTACCATTCGACGGCCCACGAGGTGCTCGGCTTCGCCGGCGGTCACGCTCGGCTGATGCTCGGCGGCGAGAACGGCCATGAAGTGTTTGTGCAGGCCGGAGATGTCGCCCTTCTGCCAACTGGAACCGGGCACTGCCGGCTGGAGGCCAGCTCCGATTTTCTTGTTGTCGGCGCGTACCCTCCGAATCAGACATGGGATATCTGCCGCAGCGAGCCTTCGCCCGCCGCGCTGGCGCGCATGAAGCAACTTCCCTTCCCTGCATCAGACCCGGTCAGCGGACTAGCGGGTGCGTTGAGTAGGCTGTGGATATCTGGAAAAGAAAACTCGTAAGCAGGGTGCGTTGTGGGACAAATCTCTCGCTTCTTCGCAAGCCTAGCCCCCTGGACGGGTGCCCCATGTTCGCGGACTTTCGCGTACATGGGTTGAAGAAGATGGGCGGCCCGGATTTCCTGTACGCTGCACCGGACATGACGGCGTGTGCGGCTTTCAGTAAGGAAAGCCGCATGTGGTTCGCCAACGCCATCAAACTCCACAGGAAATTTGGGGGAAGCCCTTCCTTTTTTCTTTTCCTGTAAGTAGGTGGACACCGATGGTGAAAGCATTGGAAAAAGTTCGTCTTCAACCCATGTACGCAAAAACGCGAACATGGGGCACCCGTCCAGGGAAGCCCGCAAAGCGGTGAACGAAATGAGGCCGCCCCAAACAGAGCTTGGATCGAGAGTTCTGACGCTCTCTTAACTCCAGAAACTGCGGTCGAGAGTGCGGTACTGGATGGCTTCTGCAATATGGCCCACAGTGATCTCTGGCCTTGCGTCAAGATCTGCGATGGTGCGGGCGACCTTCAGTATCCGGTCGTGGGCGCGGGCGCTCAGGCCCTGCTGTTGCATGGCGCGTTCCAGCAGGCGCTCCGCCTCCGCTGAGAGCTCACAGTATGTGCGGATCTGGCGGGTGTTCATCTGCGCATTGGTGTAAATGCGGTCAGCCTTGAAACGCTGATGCTGCCTCTCCCGCGCCGCCAGCACGCGGGTGCGGATTTCCCCCGAACCCTCGCTCGCAGCGCCGGAACGAAGCTCGCGGTACTGCACCGCAGGAACCTCAATGTGGATGTCGATGCGGTCCAGCAACGGGCCGGAGATCTTTGAGATGTAGCGCTGCATCATGGGCGGCGTACACAGACACTCGTGCGATTTGTCGTTGAAGTAACCGCAAGGGCAGGGATTCATCGCTGCCGCAAGCATAAAGCGTGCCGGAAAGCTGAGCGACATCGCAGCACGGGAGATGGTGACCGTTCCATCTTCGAGTGGTTGGCGCATCACTTCCAGCACGTTGCGGGGAAATTCGGGAAGCTCATCCAGGAACAACACGCCATTATGCGCCAGCGATACTTCGCCCGGACGTGGAATGCTTCCGCCACCGATGAGCCCGGCGTCGGAGATGGAGTGGTGCGGCGAGCGAAAGGGTCTTTGCGTAACCAATCCCGCGTCGGCGTCGAGCACGCCGGCGACGGAATGAATCTTGGTAGTCTCGAGCGCCTCCTCCAGGCGCAGCGGCGCGAGGATCGAGGGTAGCCGCTTGGCCAACATAGTTTTACCAGAGCCGGGCGGACCGATCATGAGGATGTTGTGACCGCCGGCAGCGGAAACCTCCAGGGCGCGTTTGGCGGTCTGTTGCCCGCGAACATCTTTGAAGTCGAGGGCAAAGTTATGCTGCGCACTGAGAAGATGATGCGAGTCCACACGAAGCGGCTGGGTATGGATGCCGCCGTTGGCGGCTGCGTTCAGCAGTTCACGGACCTGGATCAGAGTACGAACGGGGTAGACGTTTAATCCCTCAACCACCGCGGCCTCAGCAGCATTGCGCTCCGGGACAAGAAGATTGGCGATGCCGCGCCCACGCGCGGCCACCGCAATGGGCAGCACACCAGGAACGCCGCGCAGTGCCCCATCGAGCCCCAGTTCACCCACCAGCATGAATTGTCCGAGGTCCTTCAGATCCAGCGCTCCGTAAGCGCCGAGAATGCCAATGGCCATCGGCAGGTCAAAACCCGATCCTTCTTTCTTCAGATCGGCGGGAGCCAGGTTGATCGTAATATCCGTCGGGGGAACATTGAAGCCGGAGTTCTTGATGGCGGCGCGAACGCGATCGCGGCTTTCACGCACCGCAGCGTCCGGCAACCCCACGGTATGAAACCAGTCGTCCTTCGTCCTGACGCCGGAATAGTCGACTTCTACATCGATGATGTGAGCATCGATCCCGTAGACCGCCGCACTCAGTGCCTTGAAAAGCATCGCGGCTCCAGTAGATCCGGTGCCGCGAGTATAGCAAGGCTGAACGGTCGCATTGCCCATGCGGAACATTAAGTCCTGCTTATAATGGCTTGCCCGGATTTCCTATGAAGATTGTTGGCGTTGGCGAAGTTCATGCGGCTTTCCTTGATGAAAGCCGCACACGCGGTTGTCTCCAGCGCAGCGTACAGGAAATCCGGGCTTCGCTACCGTTCGACCGCCATGGCGACGGAATTACCACCTCCGAGACAGAGGGCTGCGACTCCCTTGTGCACATCGCGGCGGATCATCTCATAGATCAACGCCACCAGAACGCGCGCGCCGCTGGCGCCGATGGGATGCCCGATGGCGACCGCTCCACCGTTCACATTTACTTTTGCCGCATCCAGGCCGACTTCCTTCATCACACCCAGAGCCTGTACGGAAAATGCCTCGTTCAATTCGTAAAGATCCGGCTCTTCTTTTGACCAGCCCGCTTTGGCCAGCACTCGTTGGATTCCCAAAACAGGAGCGAGCATCACCCACTTAGGATCGATGCCGCTGGTGGCCTGGGCGCGGATGTGAACCATCGGCTCCAACCCCAACGATGCCGCTTTCGCCGCCGACATCACCACCACCGCGGCCGCGCCATCGTTTACCCCGGGCGCGTTGCCGGCGGTAACGGTTCCATCTTTCTTGAAGGCGGGCTTCAGCGCGCGCAGCGCCTCCAGCGTCGCATCCTCGCGGACGGATTCGTCGCGCTCGAACCAGGTCGCCGCCTCGCCCTTCTTCCTGGAGGGGATTTCGATGGGCAGAATCTGCGATCGCAAGTAGCAGGCGTGCCAGGCAGCGGCAGCCTTGCGGTGTGAGTCGAGCGCGAACTGATCCTGCTCCTCGCGCGTGATGCCGTGTTTCTCGGCGACATGTTCCCCGGTGATGCCCATGTGGTAGTCGTTGTAGATCTCCCACAGCCCGTCGTGAATCATAGAGTCGACGACAGTCGCATTGCCCATGCGGAAGCCGTTGCGACCCTGAGGAAGGAGGTAAGGAGCGTTGGTCATCGATTCCATGCCGCCGGCGATCACGATCTCCGCATTGCCCGTCTGGATGGCCTGCGCCGCCAGACTCACCGCCTTCAGGCCGGAGCCGCAGACCTTGTTGATGGTCATGGCGCTGACTGATGGAGAAAGGCCGCCGTGGATCGCCGCCTGACGCGCTGGATTCTGCCCCAAGCCCGCGGAGACGACGTTGCCCATGATGCACTCGTCGACCTGATCGGGATTGAGCCGCGCGCGGCTCAGGGCTTCACGGACGACCAGCGAACCCAGTTGCACAGCAGAAAAACTGGACAGTGCACCCTGAAATTTTCCAACCGGGGTGCGCACTCCGGCGACAATGACTACGTCTTCCATAACGGGCGGCCTCACTTTTTAGATGCCGAAGCAACGCAACACGATAGCAAGAGCTGCCTGGCACAGGCAATGCGTATCGGATGCAGGCCCGAGCGGAGAAGCGCAGGAGATGAAAGCAGGGTATGACGACGATCGAACCTCCGCAGGCGGCAAGCGGGCACGCAGATGAGAAGGGCGGCCTGCTGGCGCCCTGGTGGCACACCGCACTGATGGTATTGCTGATCATCGGGCTATCCGTGGCCGGAGTAAGGCAACTGCGGAGCTTTGGTGATAAGCCTTTACACCTGGTGGCGAATTACAGTCTGACCATCGCGTATGAGTGGATTCTGGCCGCCCTGGCACTGTGGGGCATACATATGCGCAAGGTCCCGCTGCGGCAACTTCTCGGCGAGCTTCGACCCGGCGCCCGGGGGTGGTGGGGCGATATCGGTGTGGCGCTGGGCTACTGGGTGGGTGCGCTGATGGTGCTCGCGGTGCTGGGCGAAACGCTGGTAAAGATCTCCGGATCGCACATCGATCCGCAGAAGATCGGTGACGTGACCCAGAAACTCGCGCCGGTTACCGGCCTGGAGATGATGCTGTTCCTGGTACTGAGCATCTCCGCCGGCTTCTGCGAAGAATTGGTCTTCCGCGGCTACTTGCAACAGCAGTTCGCTCGCATGGGGCGGAGAATCTGGGCCGGCGTGGTGCTCTCCGCGTTGGTGTTTGGCGGCGCGCATGGTTATGAAGGAATTGCGGGAATGTTGCTGATCGCCGCGTATGGCGCTATGTTCGGCGTGCTCGCGCTGTCGCGCAGAGGACTGCGGACAGGAATGATCGCGCACGCCTGGCACGATTCCATCAGCGGTCTTGCGCTGGTGTTGTTGCGACATTATGGTCTCCACGCAGCAGGAAAATGAGCGCGTGGGAAAGTGGACGGTTGGCTTCAGCGATTCCGATTGGTGAATTGATCTTCACCAAATGCTATTTTTTTCTTGACACTATTTTTTCTGGATTCTATACATTCGTTAACTGCAAAGTATCTCTTGCAGTGTTCGATGTCGACTCGACAAAGGGAGAATAGAAAAAATGGCAACCAAGAAAGCAGTAGCAAAGAAGCCAGCGAAGAAGGCAGCCAAGAAAACCGCAAAAAAGAAGTAAGCAGGCAACGTAACAGGCAACACAATCGGGGGACGCCAAAAGCGTCCCCCGATGTGTTTTTGCGCAACGCTGAATCACCAGTGTTTATGCGGCTTCGGCGTCCATTCACAACGAAGTTCCAAGATTCGGGTTTTGCAGTTGTACCGGGCCGCGAGGCGTCCCTCTCACCGGAGCGGTGGGTGACGGCGGGGTGGAGAGAAGGGACTTCGGGAGTTTGGCGCTGCCGATTCTGGAGGGAAAGAAGCGAAGCGCACCGGACCCGGATTTCCTGCACGAGGCTCCAAAGAAGTTCGCGCGTGCGGCTTTCAGTAAGGAAAGCCGCATGAAGTTCGCCAGCGGCAACAAGCTCGACAGGAAATCCGGGGGACCCGGAGGGCGCTTATGCTTACCAAAGTGGTACCAGACCATGCCACCTTTTGAGGAGACGGTCGCGCCATGACGCGAAGACGATGGATCGCCGACGAATGGGACGAGGCCAGCGCTTCCCTCAAGGGTGAGCAGGCGGCGCATTTGATTCGTGTGCTGCGCGCGCAAACCGGGATGGAGTGCGAGATGGTTGCGGGGGACCGGGTGTGGCGTGCGGTCATTTCCGGGGTCACAGGTGATGCGGTGCGCTTTGCGCTGCTCTCTGAGGTAAAAGCAGATCCGGCACTGCCGGTAACGTTATTGCTCTCGGTGTTCAAGTTCGACCGCATGGAGTGGATCATCGAGAAAGCGACGGAGCTGGGAGCCGAGAGGTTTATCCCCATGAGTGCGCGGCGCAGCGAGAAGCATCTGGTCCAGGCCGCACCGGCTCGCGTGGAGCGCTGGCGACGGATTGCACGCGAGGCGGCCAAGCAATCGCGCCGCTCCGATGTGCCAGTGGTGGAAGATCTGGTGTCGCTGAAGTCGGCGGTGCACATCAAGCCTGCCGCTCCCGGGTTGAGCCTGTTGCTGGCGGAGCAGGAACGTTCGATCACCTTGTATGCAACGGTGCAAGCGGCGGTGAATCAACCGGCCATGGAGAGACCGGCGGTGAACCTCGCAGTGGGACCGGAAGGCGGGTGGACCGCGGAGGAAGAAACGCTCTTCGCTGCGGAAGGTTGGCAGCCGGTGAGTTTGGGTCCGCGCATCTTGCGCGCCGAGACGGCAGGCATTACCGCGATGGCGGTGGTTGCCGCGATGCTGGGTTGAGGTGAGGTTGGTGTAGAACTGCAGATCCCCGTTCGACTTCGCTCAGGGCAGGCTCTCGGCTACGCTCCTAATGACAAAAGAAAAGCGCGTAGCCGAGGGATCAGCTGAACAGATCCTTCATTTTGCCGAGCAGGCTGCGCGAGGTGGGCTTGTTCTCAATGTGCATGCTTTCGCCCAGCTGGCGAAGGAGATCGCGCTGCGCCTTGTTGAACCTCTTCGGCGTCTGCACCACAATCTGCACTACCAGGTCTCCCCGACCGTGCTCGTTGAGATGAGGCACACCCTTGCCACGCAGCCGGAATTCCTTGCCGGTCTGCGTGCCCTCATGGATGCGCAGGGCGGTGTCTCCTTCAAGCGTCGGCACTTGGATCTCGTCGCCCAACGCAACCTGGGGGAAGGAGACGAAGATGACGCAATGAAGGTCATTACCATCGCGCTCGAAAAACTCGTGCGGCTTGACCGAGAGGACGACGTAAAGGTCACCCTTACCACCGCCGGAACGCCCCGCGTCGCCTTCGCCCTGATAGCGAATACGGGTTCCATCTTCCACTCCAGCTGGCACGGTGACACTGATCGAGTGGCGCCGGTCGGTCAGCCCGGCACCGTTGCACTGGAGACAGGGGTCGGTAATCACTTGCCCGCTACCGTTACAAATTGGGCAGGTGCGGGCGATGGAGAAGAATCCCTGCTGGTAACGAACTTGCCCACGGCCGGCGCATTGCTTACAGGTTTCCGGGCCCCGTCCCGCAGGTGCGCCCGTTCCGCGGCAATCGGCGCAGAGCTCCGCCCGGCGGAATTGGATTTCTACCTGCTTGCCGAAAACCGCCTCTTCGAACTCGAGCTGGAGATCGTAGCGAATGTCGCGGCCACGCTGGCCGCGTCCATTGCGACGCCCCCCACCCATGTTGAACATCTCCCCGAAGAAGTCGCCGAAGATATCACCCACATCGGCGTTAGTGAAGCCCTCGAAGCCTGATGGACCGGCGCCGCTCACTCCCGCATGCCCGTAGCGATCGTAGGCAGCGCGCTTCTGCGGGTCGGATAGCACCTGATACGCTTCGCTGGCCGTCTTGAACTTATCCTCCGCTTCCGGGGACGGGTTGCGGTCGGGATGATATTGCATGGCCAGACGGCGGTAGGCGGTCTTAAGCTCCTGCTCACTGCAGTCGCGGGAGACGCCGAGAAATTCGTAGTATTCGACTTTGGTCACGTTGGATGCGCTACTCATGCTTCTTTCTGTTGCGGATTATTGACGATACGAACCAGGGCAGGACGAAGCAGCCGGTCGCGGATGCGGTATCCCCGGCGAACCTCTTCCAGGACCTGGTGGTCGGGTAAATCATTGCGGTCGACACTCTCCAGCGCCTCATGCACGCGGGGATCGAAGCGGACGCCGACGGACTCCACCGGCTGCACGTTGAGGGTGCGCAGAACATCTTCCATTTGCTTCACAATCAGCTCGATGCCGGCACGCAATTGTTCCAGCGAGCCGGCAGAACCGAGAGCGAGCTGAAAATTGTCCAGCACGGGAAGAAATTGCTCCACCGCACCAGAGACAGCAAAGTCGCGGAAGTCGGCGCGTTCGCGCGCTTCCCGCTTGCGCGCATTCTCAAACTCAGCCTGCAGGCGCGCCAGGCGGTCGACCAGCTGATCACGTTCGCCCTTAAGGCGATCGATCTCGCCCTGGAGATGGGTCGCAACGGCCTCTCCGCTGTTGGTCTCGCCTTCGCTTGCCGCCTCGACGGAAGCTGCAATTGGATCGTTGTTTGGTTGCCCTTCATTGACCGGATCAGTGGCCTTGCGTGCTGTTCCCATAGTGGATTGAGTGAAAAACCTTTCGCATAACTTGATGCAGAATCGTGAATCACGATGCAGAGTGCTCCGCAGGGGGCTCTGCACCTCAAAGGGGAAGTGCGCTACTGCGTCGGCAGTATACGATCCGAGAGCTGCGCGATGAAAGACACTGCGTTGATCGTCTCCTGATAGGCGATGCGGGTGGAACCAATCACCGCCACTGTGCCCAGGCTCTGCGTGCCCAACCGCGCCGGGGCGCCGATAAGAACCAGGTTTCGCATCTCCGGGATGGTTTCCTCCAAACCAACCACCACGCGCACCGACTGCTGCCGGGCGTCGACGTACGCATCCAGCAGCTCGATCAGACGCCGCTTGGTTTCGAGAGCGTTGAGCAATTGGCGCAGCTGTTCGGCGTCCGCCTCGCCTGCAACCAGGTTGGCAACTCCCACAATAAAGATGGATTGCACTGCGCTTTCCTGTTCCAGTGCACCTTTCCGGCAAAGCTCGTCGAGGGAACGCATGAGCTGGTCATATTCGCTGCGTTCCTGCTCCAGGCGGCGGGCCAACTCGGCGCGAATGCGCTCGATCGACCAGCCGCGGAAGTTCTGGTTGAGAAATGCCGCCGCGCCCTCCAGTTCAGCAAGGGAAAGGTCGCGGTCCAGGGTAAGGATGCGATCAAGAACCATTCCGGACTTGGTAACCACCACTGCGAGCACGCGGCCGGTGGAGATTCTCGAAAAATGAATATGGTCCAACCAGTAAGTCTCCGCTTGTGCCGCCATGGCCACGCCGACGCCGCTGGAAATCAATGACAGCACGTGCGATGTTCTTTCCAAAAACTGCTGCGGGCTGCTCACGCCGGCAAAGCTATCTTCAATCTGATCCCTGCGCTCCTGGGTGAGTGCGCTGGGAAAAATTCTCGTGCCTCCATGAAGCTGCTCGACATATAAGCGAAATGCGCGAGCGGTCGGACAACGACCGGCGGAGGTATGAGGTTGCTCTAACAGACCTGCTTCTCCCAACGCCGCCATTACGTTGCGAATCGTCGCCGCGCTCATTCCATCCTTATTGTCTAATTGGCGTGCTACGGTCTGGGAGGCGACGGGTTCCCCAGTCGCGATATAAAGTTCGATGATCGCGTTCAGAACCAGCCGGTCGCGAGGGCTGATCCGAAGGTCGGAAGACATTGTCCACCTGCCCTAATGCGCTCATTCCACACTGGTTTAAATCAATCAACAGCGCAGACTCGCCAATATGGATTCTAGAAGCTTGAGTGTTGCACTGTCAAGATCGTCGCGGGCTGGGCGGGTGCGCGTTTGTTGAGCTCGGATGAAGGATACGGGCTTCACAGGCTGCCGAAAACTCATCTTCCTGAAGGGTACGGCCTTTAGGCCGTACGTAAATGCTTTGCAATGAACTTGGCTTTAGCCGCTGAGGGACGCCTTCCGCTCCAAACAGCAATTTTCCGCAGCCTGTCTAGCCCCTGAGGTAGTCGTTCGCCCAAATGCACTGAAAGAATCCCTCAGGGGCTAAAGCCCGATACTTCTGCTTGGTTTACGTACGGGCTGAAGCCCGTACCCTTCAAGCTCAAGCCAGGGACTAAGTTATCTCCAAGATGTTCTCGTCTTTTGCCGAGACGGCGAGGGCGCGTTCTGCAACCTTGCGCGCTACCTCCATGAATTGCCGCGCGTGCGCGTTCCCTTCTCCCGCCAGGACAATGGGCAGCCCGTGGTCACCTCCATGGCGTATCTCCGGGTCCAAATCGATGGAGCCCAGGAATGCCAGGTTGGCTTGCTTGGCTAACCGCTCCGCGCCGCCGCGGGAGAAGATGTCGATCACCTGGTTGCAGTGGGGACAGGTGAAGTGACTCATGTTTTCGACCAGGCCCAGCACTTCGACATTGACCTGGTGGAACATCTCCAGAGCCTTGCGCGCATCCTGCAGCGCAACATCCGATGGTGTGGAAATGACGACCGCCCCGGTGAGGGGAACCGTCTGCACCAGCGAGATCACAACATCCCCGGTGCCCGGCGGAAGATCGACGAGAAGAAAATCGAGTTCTCCCCACTGCACCTGTTGCAGAAACTGGCGAATGATCTGGTGCAACATGGGGCCGCGCATCACCAGCGGCTTGTCGCCGGGGGAGATAAAGCCCACGGAAATAAGTTTGACGCCATGGGCGACCAGAGGTTCGATCTGGTTGTTTGGGAGCACGCGCGGCTGCTGGCCGATGCCCATCATGAGAGGAACGTTGGGACCGTAGATATCAGCGTCGATGAGGCCGACGCGAAAGCCCAACTTGACCAGTGCCGTAGCCAGGTTCACCGCGAGCGTAGTCTTGCCCACTCCGCCTTTGCCCGAACCGACGGCGATGATGTTCGATACTCCGGGAAGGGTTTGCGGCGCCGGCGGGGTTTGCATGTGTGCCATATAAAACTCCTTTAAGTACGTGTGTGCTCGTGACCAGCAGCAGCCAAAGTCTCCGCACGCGCGCTACGCTTGCGTTCTCGCTCGAGTTCGCTTTGTTCGCGACGACGCCCTGCATCATGGTAGCGGCGTTGGTCGTCTTCCGTCTCGAGCTCCAATGCCGGCACCCTCACCCGGCCACCCTGTTGGTCGACGGCGACAAAGGTGAGATACGCCGACGCGACGTGACGCAAGGTACCGTCAATGGTGTGTTCCACCCACACCTTGACGCCCACCTCCATAGAGGTGCGGAAGGCGCGATTGAGAGAGGATTTCAGAATCAGCAGATCCCCGACGTGCACGGGCGCAATAAAGTCGATGTGGTCCATCGAAGCGGTGACCACGTACGACCGGGCGTGGCGGTAGGCGGCCATCGCTCCCACCAGGTCGATGTAATGCATGAGCCGGCCGCCCAGCAGGTTGCCCAGCGTATTGGCGTCGTTGGGCAGGATCAGTTCGGTCATCTCGGACCGTGAATCCGCAATCTTGCGCGGCGGAAGCAGAGGATCGGCCATAGGGTTTGTGCCTCGTGAAACGTATTGCCGAGTACGACGGTCTAACTTTAGTCTCGACAATTGCGCCCATGAATGCAAATGACTGCCAGTCACGACGGTCGCGACGAAGCTTGTAAAGTAGAAAGAAACCTATGGACAAGATAGCTATGCTTACCGAGATCCTGACACAAAACCCTGGTGATGCCTTTGCCCGCTATGGGTTAGCGATGGAACATGCGAACCAGGGGCAGACGGTGGCCTCCCTGGCAGAGTTCGACCGGCTGCTCGCAACCCATCCCGACTACACCGCGGGGTACTTCATGGCGGCGCAGACGCTGGTGAAGGCGGGGCGCACGGAGGAGGCCAAGGCTCGTCTCGCTCAGGGCGTTGCCAGTGCGCAACGGACTGGCAATGCCCACGCGCTGGGTGAGATGCAGGCATTGCTGGAAGAATTGGGGTGAAGGATGGGTTCCCAAGCCTTTTTTCGGATTCGCAGGGGATCAAAACCAGGGCCTTGACAACGGGCCGCAGCACGAGAAAGACGAGCATAATAGCAGCAGAATGAAGATACCTTTATTTCCCCTGGAAGTAGTGCTGTTTCCAGAAGCAGCACTGCCGCTCCACATTTTCGAAGACCGGTATAAAGAGATGATCGGCGTTTGCCTGGCAGAGAAGATCGCTTTCGGAGTAGTCTGCGCCCAGCGCGAAGGCCTGGCCGTGGTCGGTTGCACGGCGGAGATTGTTCGCGTTCTAGAACAGTATCCCGATGGGCGGATGGACATCCTGTGCCAGGGAGCGAAGCGTTTTGAGATTGAGAACCTGGATAACTCCCGCAGTTTTCTGCAGGCCGAAGTCGATTTCTTTGCAGACGAGGGCCTGCCCGCTTCCCGCGCGATGCGGGAGGAGTGCATGGCACTGCATTTCGAAGTACTGGAGTTGATGGGCGGGGAAAAGACGCAGCGGGCTTTCGACCTCGACGAGCCAGTTGCCTTTCGCCTGGCGTGGGCGTCGCCCACCGACCTTGCCTTCCGCATCGAGTTGTTGGCGATGCGATCGGATGGCGAGCGCACGGAACGGCTAATCGCCTTCTATACCGCGATGCTGCCAAAGTTGCGCCGGGGCGTGCAAGCGAGTGCCACCGCGGGTCGTAACGGGCATGTCATGTAGGTGGTACACGGGAGAGGCGCGCACATGGGACTCACAATTGGCTATCGATAGTTTCCCGCAACAGGAAATCTGGCCATGAGACCTAACCCACTCTTGGTGTAAGGTGACAGCAGGGCTTGCGTTTCGTTCAGGTGAGGTGTACTCGCACTCTCCTTGGTACATCGCAACAGGAAATTCGCTCTAAGGAGCAAAATAATGTCCTCGTCGAGCCGTCTTCCCCAGACTCTGGCTGAGCTACAGTCCAGCAAAGAATTCTACGAAGCCCGCGTTCAGAAGCGCAGCGTGAAAGATGAGTTGCGTGAGAATCTGATTGCCCGCTTGAAGAGCCGGCAGCCGATCTTCCCCGGTATCGTCGGCTATGAAGATACCGTTGTCCCGCAAATCGTGAATGCGGTCTTGTCCAAACAGAATTTCATTCTGCTCGGCCTGCGCGGGCAGGCGAAGAGCCGGATACTGCGCGGGCTGACCGAGCTGTTGGACGAGCAGATGCCCTACATCGCTGGCTGCGAGATCCGGGACAATCCTTATCACCCCTTGTGCAAGCGGTGTCGCGATCTGGTCGCTACCCAGGGCGCGTCCACGCCGATCGCCTGGCTGCCGCGCAAGGACCGCTACGTAGAAAAGCTGGCGACACCCGATGTGACGGTGGCTGATTTGGTAGGCGATCTTGATCCCATCAAAGCGGCGCGTGGGGGCCAGGACTTGTCTAATGAGCTGACCATGCACTACGGCCTGCTGCCCCGGGCCAATCGCGGGATCTTCGCCATCAACGAACTTCCTGATCTGGCGGGGAAGATCCAGGTGGCGCTCTTCAACATCATGCAGGAAGGCGATGTGCAGATTAAGGGATATCCCGTCCGCCTGGAACTGGATGTCGTTCTTACCTTCAGCGCCAACCCCGAGGACTACACCGCCCGAGGTAAGATCGTCACTCCGCTCAAGGATCGTATTGGTTCGGAGATCCGCACCCACTATCCCGAGACGATCGAAGAAGGCATCGCTATTACCTCCCAGGAAGCCTGGAGCGAGCGGGGCACGACCAAGGTGACCATACCGCAGTACATGCGCGAGGTGATCGAGCAGGTGGCCTTCTCCGCCCGCGAAGACAAAAAGGTGGATAAGCGCAGCGGCGTGAGCCAGCGGCTGCCTATCTCGACCATGGAGCTGGTGGTTTCCAACGCCGAGCGGCGCGCGCTGCTGCATGGGGAAAAGCTGGTAGTGCCGCGTATGAGCGATATCTACGCCGCCATGCCGGGCATCACGGGAAAGCTCGAGCTGGAATACGAGGGCGAGATGCGCGGCGCCGATGTGGTGGTGCGGGATCTGATTCGCACGGCGATCGGCAAGATCTTCGACAAGTATTTCTCCGGCACCAACACGCAGCAGATCGAGCAGTGGTTCAACCTGGGGGGCGCGGTTCGCATCGATGACGATCAGCCGTCGCAGGCGATCCTGGAAGAACTGAAGCAGATTCAGGGGCTGTTTCCGCAGCTATCGCCGATCTCGGTTAAGGTCTCCGATGGGCCGGAAATTGCGGTGAGTGGGGCGGAATTCCTGCTCGAGGGCATGTACGCCCACAAGCGCCTCAGCCGGAGTGAAGAGCGCGGCTTCAGCGCGCAGGAGAAGGCCTCGCGCAAGCAGGAGCGGGTGGAGCAGGATCGCGATTACGACGAGTTCCAGGAACAGCGGCGAAGCCGTCGCGGTTTTAACTAGACACTCTTCTCCCCGCCGTTCTTCGAGGATCTGTGGATGAAACGAATTCGCTACACCAAGTACACCGGCGATCCGGCCTCGGAGATGAGCATGGAAGACATGCTCAAGGCGCTATCGGAATATCTGCTCGATTCCGGTTTTCAGGATCCGTGGTCGCGCTTCGCCGAGCTCGACGGCGAGCACACGATGGACAACCTGCGTGAAGCCTTGCGACAGGCCCTGGAAGCAGGTGATCTTTTCGATGGCGAAATGCAGCAGCGCATCGACGAGATGGTCGAGAACGGCGAACTGGACCAGCTCATCGAGAAAATCATCCAGCGCATGGAGCAGGAGAACTACATCTCCACCCAGGGGCGGCAGGATCCGAATCCGCAATCGGCGGGCGGCCAGGCCGGGATGGCCGAGGGTCAAGTGCGCTTCGAGGTGACCGATAAGAGTCTGGACTTTTTGGGCTTCAAGACGTTGCGCGATCTGCTTGGCTCGCTGGGCAAGTCAAGCTTTGGGCGCCACGATACCAGGCACTTTGCCACCGGCATTGAGGCCAGCGGCGCCTCCAAGATGTATGAGTTCGGCGACGTGCTCAACCTGGACACGACCACTACTCTGAGCTCGGCGATTGCCCGGGAAGGCATCTCCATGCCGCTTAACCTCGAGTACTCCGATCTGCACGTGCACCAATGCGAGTATCAGAGCTCCTGCGCCACGGTGGTGATGCTGGACTGTTCCCACTCCATGATTCTGTACGGGGAGGACCGCTTCACGCCGGCCAAGAAGGTGGCAATGGCGCTCTCGCACTTGATTCGCACGCAATATCCTGGCGACTCGCTTTCGCTGGTGCTGTTTCATGATTCGGCGGAGGAAGTGCCGATCTCGCAGATCGCGCGGGTCAAGGTTGGACCGCACTACACCAATACCCGCGAGGGGCTGCGCGTGGCGCAGCGGATTCTGGAGCGGCAGCGGAAAGACATGAAGCAGATTGTAATGATCACCGATGGCAAGCCCTCCGCACTTACCCTGCCGGATGGGCGGATTTACAAGAATGCGTTCGGGCTGGATCCCCTGGTGGTGAGTGAGACGCTGGAGGAAGTTGCTCGGTGCAAGCGCTCTAACATCATGATCAATACGTTTATGCTGGCGTCGGACCTTGGGCTGGTGCAGTTCGTGCAGAAGATGACCAAGATGTGCCGCGGCAAGGCGTACTTCACCACTCCGGACACGCTGGGCGAATATTTGCTGATGGATTACATGTCACGCAAGATGAAAACCATCCACTAGCCCACTGAACTTCCCCTTCCACAAACTGACGGGAAACAGTCAGGAACTAGCAGCATCTAGTGCTAGTTGGCCTTTGCCATGTAGATGAAGCGCAGGATAAACAGAGCCGCCAGGACAAACAGCATCCAGTCCTTACGCGTCGCCTGTCCTCGCAATAGCCGCAGCACGGCGAAGGACGTGATTCCGAAGGCCAAGCCATTGGCAATCGAAAACGTCAGGGGAATGGTGATCAGGGTAAGAAATGCGGGCACCGCTACCATGGGGTCCGCCCATTCGATCTCGGTGACGGCGGAGATCATCAAGGCGCCCACCAGGATCAACGCCGGCGCGGTGGCCGCGATAGGAATGCTGGCCACCAGCGGGGCCACGAACAGAGCCATCAGGAAGAACAGCCCGGTGACAATCGAGGCGATGCCGGTCCTGCCGCCAACAGCGACTCCCGCCGCGCTCTCGATGTAGCTAACTACAGTACTGGTACCGGCCATCGAACCGGCCAGCGTCGCGGTGGCGTCGGCAAAGAGAATACGGTTCAGGCGCGGAATCTCGCCGTCCGGGTTTACCAGTCCTGCCTTCTTGGTGACCGCCACCAGCGTGCCCACATTGTCAAACAGGTCGACGAACAGAAACACGAAAACAACTTCCAGTAGCCCGGCACCGAAGCTTCCTCCCAAGTGCAGAGCGCCGCGGATGTCGAGTTGGAATGCGGTCGCGGTCAGGTCCTGCATGCGGTAATGGACCGGATGCCACTTGACGATACCCAACGCGAAGCCGGCGGCCGTAGTGCCCAGAATGCCCAGCAGCATGGCGGTGCGCACCCGCCACGCCTGCAGCACGGCAATGGTGAGCAGGCAGACGCATGCCAGGGCGGTCTGCGGCGCGCGCAGATTGCCCATGCCCACAAGGGTCGCGGCGTTGGGCACAATGATGCCGGCGTCGCGCAGGCCAACAAAGGCAACGAACAGCCCTACCCCCGCAGCCACCGACGCGAATAGCTCCCGCGGTATGGCGTTCACGATCAACTGGCGAATGCCAGCCGCCGTCAACAACAAAAAAACGCAGCCGGAGATGAACACGCAGCCCAGCGCGGTCCGCCAGGGAACGCCCATTCCCTTGACGACGGTAAAAGCAAAGTACGCGTTCAGGCCCATTCCTGGCGCCAGGGCGATGGGGTAGTTGGCAATAAGCCCCATCAGGATGCAGCCGATGGCCGCCGACAGGCAGGTGGCGGCGGCAACCGCGGGCACAGGCATTCCGGCCTCGCTCAGGATGCCCGGGTTCACAAATACGATGTACGCCATGGTGAGAAACGTAGTCGCCCCGGCGAGAATCTCCGTGCGCCAACTCGATCCGCGTTCCTGGATATGGAAGGTTCGCTCGAAGTAGTTCAGCGTTCGCGTGCTGTGTCCCGGCACCGTCGTGCTCATGGTTTCTCCTTTAGCTGCGAGCCCGGAATGCGATCCTGGTAGCGGTCCCAATTCGTAACAATCTCTGAGACGACGAGATTGCCCACGCGATATGCTGCCTCGAGCGCCGGCAGGTAAGCGCTGTAGTGGTGCAGCTCGTTAGCGGCCAGGCTTTCAGCAGCCGTCATCCCCGTTGGCGGCTGATCGAAGTTGCTTACGGTGCGCAGCACCATTACCCGATCCAGATCAACCCGCCCGGCGTGATGAAGAAAGCTCAGCGATTGCAAAACGCCGGTATCTTCCATGGCGGAAGTAACAAAATTGCCCTTGCCATCGGTATGGTAGCTGACCCATTGATTCGCCCATTGATCGAGCAGCTTTCCGTGCCAGAAGGTGGAGGCGGAAAGGGTATCGCCCTTAAGCACGAACGGCGGGCGGTGGGCGTTCGCTGCCCGCAAAGTGCGCGCGGGCCGCTTCCAACTGGGGCGAATCGTCGAGCTTGACCGATTTCGTTTGCTGGTAAGCCCATTCCCTCAGCCCCGGGTTGAGATGAAACATGGCGAAGTTATCTTCGTTACGCGGCTGCTGGTAAGGCTTCGTCTTGTTCAGCGGAACATATCCGGTGGTCCATTGCGGCGGAATCTCGCGGCTGTCGATCTCGTGGGCCAGATCGCCATCCACAACCCACTCTGCCCAGACAGCGGAGCCCAGCGAAACATCTTCAGGGTCACCGCCTGAAATGCCGGCGACCAGCCAATAGGCCTTGCTGAAGTCGAAACGAGGATCAAGGCCGAGGGCCATGATAGAGGCGGCCGCTCTCGCCGTGCCCACCCCGGCCAACACTCCCAGGACACCTTGGTCGTTCATGCGCAGGTCGTGAAAGCCTTGGGGAAAAGGAAAGACGTGGTCGAGGTGTTCGCGTTCGACCCAGTACTGGTACTCGCCTGGAGTGTCGCCCTTGTCTGCTCCTGGCTCAAAGAGCGAAATGACCACTACCTTGACGGGAATTGGCGCCGGAACCGCCGCAAATGCGCTGGCGGCAGACAAGATGCAAACCAGCAGGGCCACTAATCGAGTGCTCATACGGGAGCATAGACGGAAGTCGGGCCGCGGACCAATAGAAAAACTTCCGCAGCCTAGTACGCGATTTTCGACTGGTGTTCCTGCCAGGCGCGAAAGCTCTCGATCGCGAGTTCCGGTAACAAGCGCACCATGGGTAACTTGCGTTTACCAGGCGGCACGCTAAGTTCCTCATAGATAAAGTGGTCGTCGAATCCGACTTCAGCCGCGTCATGACAGGTATTGCCGTAGACCACCGAGTCCAGCCGAACCCAGTAGATCGCGCCCAGGCACATGGGACAGGGCTCACAACTGGTGTAAAGCACGCAGCCCGGTAACTGAAAGGTTCCGAGCGCCTGGCACGCGGCGCGGATGGCGTTCACCTCGGCGTGAGCGGTTGGATCATTGGCCGAGGTCACCCGGTTGACTCCGGTGGCGAGGACTTCCCCGTCCCTGACTACGACCGCTCCAAAAGGGCCACCCTCTCCGCTGCGCACATTTTCCGTGGCCAGCCGGATGGCCAATTGCATGAAGTCATTCTCACTCTGCATGTTCATCCTCGTCGGCGATTTCGCTTGCACTCTCCACAGGGCTGTCCGAATATCCGAAGTATATGACACAGGCCTTTGTCTCCAGCCGCGTGGTGACACCCGAGGGCGTGCGGCCGGCAGCAGTGATCGTAGAAGAGGGACGCATTCAGGCAGTGCGCGAGCCCGGCGATGTGCCCCGCTCGGCGCTACTGCATTCATTCGGCGACCTGGTGCTGCTGCCCGGCCTGGTGGATTCGCATGTGCACGTGAACGAACCGGGGCGGACGGAATGGGAAGGCTTCGCCACCGCCACCCGGGCCGCCGCGGCCGGAGGCTACACCACGCTGGTCGATATGCCGCTCAATTGCCTGCCCGAGACCACTATGGTTTCTGCACTCAAAGCCAAACGGGATGCGGCCGCCGGGCAATGCCGCGTGGATTGGATGGCCTGGGGTGGATTGACGGGGCAAAACCAGGAACACATCGCTCCCTTGGCGGCAGCAGGTGTGGCCGGATTCAAATGCTTTCTGGTTGATCCCGGCATTGCAGGCCTGGCCTTGATCGAACCACAGGAACTCGAGGCCGCGGCGCCTGCCCTCGCCCGTAGCGGCTTGCCCTTGCTGGTGCACGCGGAGTTGGCGGAATATCTCTACCCAGGTGGAGACAAGGATGACTGGCGGCAGTACGCGACCTGGCTGCATTCGCGCCCGGATGAGTCGGAGTTGGCCGCGATCCGTATGCTCATCGGGCTGTGCCGCAAGTACCGGTTTCGCCTGCACATTGTGCATGTAGCCTCGGCGCTGGCGCTCGAAGATCTGCGGCAGGCTCGCGCTGAGGGCCTGCCGGTTACCGCGGAGACGTGCCCTCATTACCTGCACTTTGTCGCCGAAGAGATTCCCGCTGGGGGCACGCTCTACAAGTGCGCGCCGCCCATCCGCTCGCGCGCCAATCGCGAAGCGCTGTGGCAGGGACTGCGCGATGGCATCATCGATCTGATCGCCACCGATCACTCCCCTTGCCCGCCGCATATGAAGGAAGGAGACTTTCGCCGCGCGTGGGGAGGGATTGCCAGCCTCAGTGTGGCTATCTCCGTCATTTGGACGGAGATGCGCATGCGGGGTCTCCCCATCCAGGAGTTGGCGCGCTGGATGTCGGCTCAACCGGCGAAACTCGCTGGGCTGGAGGGGCGCAAAGGAGCGATCGCCGCGGGATACGACGCGGACCTGGTGGTCTTCGATGCGGATGCCGAGTTCACCTTGACCACGGCGGACCTGCATTACCGGCACCCTGTCTCTCCGTACCTTGGGGAGCGATTGCAAGGCAAGGCGCGGGCGACATTCGTCAGAGGTGTCGCCGTATTTGAGGACGGTGCATTCCCCGATCCCCCCATCGGCAGGGAGCAGCGTCCCCAGGAAAAACTTGCGCCGGCGTGATCACAGGTTAAGAATTAAAGGTTTAGGCTGAAAGAGGGAAAGGAGGTCCTATTTGCAAACCCGCGTAGTGGGCGTTTCTGTTCCCCGCAAAGAGGGCGTCCCCAAGTTAACCGGCCAAGCTCGCTATATCGACGACCTCTCGCTGCCGGGCATGATTTTTGGCGCCACGGTGCGCAGTACGATTGCCCGCGGCGCGATTGAAACGATCGAGTTCGGCGAGGGCATCGCCTGGCACGAGTTCACCATCGTCACCGCCAAGGACATTCCTGGCCGCAATATAGTTTCGCTGATCGTGGACGACCAGCCCTGCCTGGCGGATGGAGTGGTCAATCATCCCGAAGAGCCGATCCTTCTGCTTGCGCACCCCGATCGCCACGCCGTGGCAGCCGCCGTGGCGGCAGTGAAGATTTGCTATAAGCCTTCACCGTCGATTCATACCATTGAAGAAAGCGAGCGCCGCGAGCACGTCATCTGGGGCAAGGACAACATCTTCAAAAGCTACCTGATGCAAAAGGGAGATGTGGACCAAGCCTGGAAAGACGCGGCCTGGATCGTCGAAGGAGAATACAGCACCGGGGCGCAGGAGCAACTCTACATTGAACCCAACGGGGTGATCGCACAGGCAGGCGACACGGGAGGACTGACCATCTGGGGTTCAATGCAATGCCCGTTTTATGTACACAAAGCCCTGGTGGCGCTCACCGGCTTACCCACGGAAAACGTGCGCGTGATACAGACGGAAACCGGCGGAGCGTTTGGCGGCAAAGAAGAATATCCCTCGATGCTCGCCTGCCATGCCTCACTGCTGGCCATGAAATCAAAACGCCCGGTGAAGATCATCTATGACCGCATGGAAGACATGGCGGCCACTACCAAGCGGCATCCCTCGCGCACCCGGCATCGCACCGCGGTCAGCGCCGACGGTAAACTGCTGGCCGCCGAGATCGAATTCGTCACCGATGGCGGCGCCTACGCAACCCTATCCTCGACGGTTTTGTCGCGCGGCACCATCCATGCAGGCGGCTCGTACTTCTGGCCCAACATCCGCGTCCACGCCAAGTCGTATGCCACCAACACACCGCCGCACGGCGCCTTCCGCGGCTTCGGCGCTCCGCAGAGCCTGTTTGCCCTGGAGCGGCACATGGACCATGTGGCGAAGACTATCGGCATGGCTCCCGACGAATTCCGCCGGCGCAACCTGTTGCACCAGGGGATGACGACCTCGACCAATCAAGTGATCCATGACCCGATCGTGCTCGACCAGATGCTCGAACGCGCCCTCAAACTCACCGATTATCACGCCAAGGTGGAGCAGTTTGCCGCGCGCAACCCTGGCAGCACGAAGAAAAAAGGCATCGGCATCGCGGCGTTTTTGCACGGCGCCGGCTTTACCGGGTCGGGGGAGCGCTATCTCAATGCGCTGGCGGGCGTGGAAGCGACATCAGCAGGCGGCGTGCGCGTGCTGGTGTCGAGTACCGAGTTCGGCCAGGGAACCAACACCATTCTCTGCCAGATTGCCGCGGAGACGCTGGGGTTGGAGTACGACGACATCAGCATGGCTCCCGTCGACACCAGCATCAGCCCCAATAGCGGGCCGACGGTGGCTTCGCGCACGGCGATGATCATTGGCAAGATTGTGCAGACCGCGGCGTTGAAGATGCGGCAAACGTTGATCGATAGCGGGTTGCTTGAGACTGACGCCGGACGCGAGCAGTTCCTTGCCGCTTGCCAGGCTTACCGCAAGCAATTTGGCGAGCTGCAGTCTTTCAGCCGCTATGAGGCAGCGCCGAATATTTTCTGGAATGATGAGCTGTATAGTGGCGAGGCATACGGGGCCTATGGCTGGGCAGTCTACGTGGCTGAGGTCACGGTCGATACTTTGACTTATGGCGTCACCATTGATGACTTCGTTGCCCTGCAGGAAATTGGCAAGGTGCTGCATCCGGTTCTCGCCGCCGGGCAAATTGAAGGCGGCGTCGCCCAGGGCATCGGCTACGCGCTCTATGAGAAGGTGCAGTGGAAAGATGGGCGGATGATCAACAACCAGATGACCAACTACATCATGCCCACCGCGGAAGATATACCACCCATTCGCGTGTTCTTCGAGGAAGTGCCTTACCAGTACGGAGCCTATGGCGCCAAAGGCATCGGAGAGTTACCCATGGACGGGCCCGCGCCCGCGATCGTGAATGCCATCGTCCACGCGACCGGCGTCAACTTCAACTCGATCCCATTGCTGCCGGAAGATATCTATCGCGGCCTGACGGCTGAACCCGAGCGCCCGGAGGAATCTTTGGCGAACGCGCTGGCGGCGGAGGGCAGCCAATGAGCGCCAGCCAATGCGAAGTTTCGTTCACCGTGAATGGCGACGCGCATACGGTGTCGGTTTATCCCATGGAGCGGCTGCTCGACGTCTTGCGCACGGAGCTGCGCCTTACCGGAGCCAAGGAGGGTTGCGGCGAAGGAGAGTGCGGTTCCTGCTCCGTGCTGATGAATGGTGAACTGGTGAATAGCTGCCTGGTTCCTGTGCTCCAGGCCCAGGGAGCTACGCTATGCACCATCGAGGGGCTTGCTCAGGACGGGGTTCTACACCCGGTCCAGAAGGCGTTTCTTAAATGTGGAGGCGCGCAGTGCGGCATCTGTACGCCGGGCATGGTGATGGCGACGGTTCATCTTCTGCGCAGCAATCCTTCGCCAACGCTGGACCAGGTTCGCGAAGGACTGGGCGGAAACTTGTGCCGCTGCACTGGCTATACGCGGATTTTTGAAGCAGTCTTAGAGGCGGCACAGACAGGCCTGGAGACATGAGGGCCCAGCCTTCGGAGTACGAGCTGGTAGCGCCCGGCAAACTATCCGAAGTACTCGAACTGCTGGCGCGCGAGCCTGGAGTATGGCTGCCGATTGCCGGCGGCACCGAAGTGATGGTGCAGTACGGCGCAGGCAGGCTCGGAGCGCGCAAGCTGGTCAGCCTGTGGGGACTGCCGGAGTTGCGGCACATCGAACGCACCGAGCAGGAGCTGATCATCGGCGCGGGATGCACCTACAGCGATTTGAGAAACCATCCCGTGGTTGCGCAGCAGTTCCCCTTGCTCGCGCGCGCGGCCTCCTGGACCGGTAGCATTGCCAACCAGAACCGCGGCACGCTCGGGGGCAACATCGTGAACGCCTCTCCCGCCGCCGATTCCCTTCCCGCTTTGCTGGTCTATGACGCTGAACTGCTTTTGATTTCTGCTCGCGGCCCGCGGCGTATCCCCTATATCGATTTCCATACCGGTTACAAGCAGACCAGGCTGGCGCCCGACGAAATCATCTCCGGCATTGCGCTGCAACCGCGATTCGCCGCCTACTACGGTTATTCCCGCAAAGTTGGCACGCGCAACGCACAAGCCATCGCCAAGCTCTGCGTGGCTGGGCTGGGCAGAGTCTCCGGCAACAAAATCGAGGACGTGCGGCTGGCCATCGGCAGTATGGCGGTCACGCCGTTGCGGCTGCGGCGGACGGAAGAGTTACTGCTTGGCCGGGCGTGGAATCCAGCTTTGGTTGGCGAAGCGCGGCAGGCGCTGGAAACGGAAGTCGCTCCGATCGATGACATTCGCTCCAGCGCAGATTACCGGCTGCATGTGGCGGGCAATCTGTTACAGGAGTTTCTCGAGGGTCTCTTCCGATGAACCTGGTGTTGGTGCGCTGGCATGCGCTGCCTCGCGAGGAAGCGGCGCAAGAAATCCTCTCTTGCTGCGGTTCCCGAGCCTGGGCTGCGCGGTTGGCGGCGATGCGCCCATTTGTGGACGAACCGAGTCTTTTCGCCGCCGCGGACCGCTGCTGGCAGGATCTGCCCGAAGCGGATTGGCTGGAGGCGTTCCGCAGCCATCCGCGCATTGGAGAAAAGCATGCGCAGACTAAGACCACGGCTGCCTCCGCCGCGTGGTCAAGCGCAGAACAGAGCCAGATGATAGCAGCCGATGCTGCTATCCTACTGCGGATGCAACAAGGTCATCGCGAGTACGAGGAGCGTTTTGGGCGAATCTTTATCGTGTGCGCCAGCGGGAAACAGCCGGCGGAAATGCTGCAGATGCTGGAGCAACGCCTGGGCAATGATCCCGCGGAGGAGTTACTTGAATCGGCCGCGCAACAACAGCAGATCATGCAGCTAAGGCTGCGTAAGTGGCTGGCTGGACCGGGGGCTGCTTGAGCCGCATCTCCACCCATGTACTGGATACAGCGCTCGGCCGACCCGCTGCCGGCATGATGGTGCACCTGGAATACGCCGGCCCCTCTGGTCCATGGGAAAACCTGGGCGCGCACCAGACTGACGGCGATGGCCGCTGCCCTAACCTTCTACCCCAAGAGGCAGCTTTACGGCCAGGGCAATACCGGCTGCGCTTCGAGACTGGGACCTATCACGCTGCACAAGGGGTCAAGGGGCTTTACGTCACGGTTGAGATCATCGTGACCGTGCGCCCGGAGGACACCCATTTGCACGTTCCGTTACTCTTGAGTCCGAATGGCTATACCACCTATAGAGGGAGCTAGCCGGTGATTGCTCTGGCAGAGAATTCTTACGGAAAATCGAGCGTGCGCGTGATGAAGGTGCAGCGCGATGGTCCGTTGCATACCGTGAAGGAGTGGAAAGTCGAAGTACTGCTCTCCGGTGACTTCGAAAGCTGCTTCACCGTGGGCGATAACAGCGAGATCCTGCCCACGGACACGATGAAGAACACTGTGTATTCGCGCGCCCGCGAAAGCACGGCCGAGTGTATGGAGGACTTTGCCAGGGAGCTGGCTGAGTTTTTTCTGGCTCGCAACCCGCAGGTGGAAGGGGTCGCCATCAACATTGCCAGTACGGCCTGGGATCACGCTGTGGTGGAAGGGAAACCGCATCCCTCCACCTTTGTTCGCGGCAGCGGCGAGACCCAGACCACGACAGTTACTTATGTACAGGGTGGAGGGGTCTCTGTCACCTCGGGCCTTGATGGGTTGGTGGTGCTCAAAACTGCCAACTCGGGCTTCGAGGGATATCTGAAAGACTCGCTGACCACCTTGCCGGAGACGGCGGACCGCCTCTTTGGTACCTCGATGCGTGCGCAATGGAAATATCAGTCAGCGGTTTTGCCGTTTGAGCAGCTGCGCAGCAAGCTGCGCGAGACGCTGATCCGGGCGTTCGCCGAGCACGACAGCAAATCGGTGCAACACACTCTCTATGCCATGGCCCAGGCCGCGCTTAGTGCCGTACCGGAGATTTTGGATGTGGAGCTGGCCATGCCTAACAAGCATTGTCTGCTGGTCGATCTCTCGCGCTTCGGGCAGACGAATCCCAACCAGATCTTCGTGCCCACGGATGAGCCCTATGGCAATATCGTGGCCCGTATCTGCAGAGAGTGACTTGTATTGTTCCGGCCTAACCAATGCTAAGGGAATGGACGGGTTAGTCTAATATTGCGGCTAAATCTCCGCGACTTGTGGTTGGGACATCGTTCTCCAAGGGGTATGAATGCCAGTTGAATTGCGAGAGCAGGCGGAGAAGGTCATTGCCCGCTGCCGCTACCTCGCCCAATTCACCGAAGAGCCGGGCCAGATCAAGCGCACCTTTCTCTCCCCTGCGATGCGCGAGTGCATGCAGGCCGTGCAGGGCTGGATGGAAGCTGCGGGCATGCAGGTCGTCACCGATGCAGCCGGCAATCTCCGCGGACGATATCCCGGCGCCTCGAGCTCGTCTTTGATGATCGGTTCGCATCTCGACACGGTGCCCAATAGCGGCGCCTTTGACGGCGTGCTGGGCGTGATGATGGGGTTGGCACTGATCGAGGCCCTGGAGCGGGAGAAACTGCCCTTTGCCATCGCACTCGTCGGCTTCTCGGAGGAAGAGGGTGTACGCTACAGCCTTCCCTTTATCGGCAGCCGGGCTCTGGTTGGGCGATTGGGTGCGGAACTGCTGGAGACCAAGGACGGCGATGGGATTTCGCTCTCTCGCGCCCTGACGTCCTTCGGACTGGATCCTTCAAAACTCAACCAGTGCGTCTTAGGCGATGATGTGGCAGCCTACCTTGAGTTCCACATCGAGCAGGGCGTGCTGCTGGAAAGCGAAGATAGGTCGCTCGGGGTAGTGCAGGCCATTGCCGGGCAGAGTCGCGCGGAAATCACCTTTACCGGCCGGGCCCGCCATGCAGGCACAACACCGATGCGGCTGCGCAACGACGCCGTCGCGGGGGCGGCGGAGTGGATCAGCGAAGTGGAGCGCGTTGCCCTGCGAACGCCCGGCATGGTGGCCACCGTCGGCGATCTACGCACCTACCCGGGAGCGGGGAATGTCGTTGCCGGGCAGTTGCGGGCCAGCCTCGATGTACGCCATGGTGAGGATGCCGTTCGCCACCAGGCGGTGGACCACCTGCTCGCCCAGGCGGCGTCGATCGCCAAACGGCGCGGCCTCACGACGCTGAGTAAAATGCTGATGGACCAGCCTGCGGTGACCATGGACGCTCGCTTGTGCGCGCTGGCGACGGACGCGATCCGCGGCATTGGAATCGAACCGGTCTCCATGGTGAGCGGGGCCGGCCACGATGCCATGATTTTGGCGGAGCGGGTTCCCAGCACAATGATCTTTCTACGCAGCCCGGGCGGTATCAGCCACCATCCCGACGAGTCCGTTCGTCCTGAGGATGTAGAAAATGCACTTGCCGCCGGACTGGCATTTTTGCGCAACTTTGACAGTTGCGGTGCACTACCCATCGATAAGGAGCAAAGTACTCCGCATGTATAACCTGGGACATACCCGCAGCGACCGCCAGCCCACGCACCTGCTGCAAACACCGGATACGTTTGTGGGCATCCCCCTGCCTGGTTTCGATTCTGTAACCGTTATTGTGCACACAGCGCCTGCCATCGGAGCCGCTTTCACCTGGTACACGGCGGAGTTCGAGCCCGGAGGGTCGCTGGGGCCGGCCCATGGTCAACGCTTTCTCTATGTGCTGGAGGGGGCGGTATCGGTGGTTGTGGGCGGTAAGACGCAGCAGCTTGCGCCGGGGGGATTTGCCCATCTGCCGGCCAACCAGCCGCACACGGTTAAGGCGTCGACGCGAAGCCGCCTCGCGGTGATCGAGAAGCCGGCCATATCGCTGCTCGATGAGGCCCCCGGGCCCGCTCTTTTCGGGAGCGAGAACGCCGTCGCCTCGCAGCCCCTGGGCGGAGACGAAGCGCTCCTGGTAAAGCAGTTGCTGCCTACCACGCCGGGCCTAGACTACGCGGTGAACACCATGACTTACCAACCCGGCGCTGCGCTGGCCCAGGTGGAAATCCACGTGATGGAGCACGGGCTGCTGATGCTGGAGGGCGGCGGTATCTATCGCCTCGGGAATTCCTGGTACCCGGTGCAGACCGGAGATTTTATCTGGATGGCGCCCTACTGCCCGCAGTGGTTCGGCGCGCTGGGCAAGACTCCGGCAAAATACCTGATTTACAAAGACTGGAATCGTCACCCGATCCCTGGACGGTAAATGAACATGCAAGTACGAATAGATCGAGATCGATTGCTCTCCGACATTGAGATGCTGGCCTCGTTTTCAGATGACACGCCGCCTGGTATCTCGCGGCTGGTCTTTTCCGACCCAGACCAGGAGGCACGCATCTGGCTCAAGGCGCAATGCCGCGACGCCGGCTTGTCGGTGCGCGAAGATGCGGTGGGCAATATGTTTGCCCGCTGGACTGGCGCCCGGCCTGAGCTTGGGGCTGTCGGCACCGGCTCTCATATCGACGCCATTCCCCACTCGGGAAAGTTTGACGGCACAGTGGGCGTGCTGGGCGGCCTGGAGGCGATCCGTGCTTTGCGGCAGAGCGGATTCCAACCACAACGCTCCATCGAGCTGTTGCTCTTTACCGCCGAGGAGCCTACGCGCTTCGGTCTGGGATGCCTGGGCAGCCGGATGTTGGGCGGCGGCCTGGACAGCGCCGCCGACGCGCGCCTGAAAGACTCCGATGGCAACACGCTGGCCCAGCTGCGCGCGGCTGCCGGCTTCCATGGGTCACTCGACGAGGTACGCCTGCACGATGGCTACTATGCCGCGTTTGTCGAATTGCACATTGAGCAGGGTCCGCTGCTGGAGAAGGAAGGCTTGGCGGTGGGTGTCGTCACCAGCATTGCTGCGCCCGCGGCTCTGCGCATCCGCGTGGAGGGCGAAGGTGGCCATGCCGGAGGCGTGCTGATGCATGACCGCAAGGACGCCTTTTGCGCCGCGGCGGAGATCGTGCTGGCCATCGAAGAACGCGCGCTTGCTACCGGCTCCGTAGATACCTGCGCTACGGTGGGCAAGTGCCACGTATATCCAGGGGCGGTGAACAGCATTCCCAGCCGGGTAGAGATGGAAGCCGATATCCGCGACACCAACGAACAGCGCAGAAACCAGGTGCTGCGTGAAATCGAGCAGGCCTGCACGCGGATAGCGGGCAAGCGGAATGTTCAGGTGCAGGTTACGCCTATCAATGCGGATGCTCCGGCCACCTGCGCTCCACAGATCATCGATGCCGTGACACAGGCTGCGGCGGAGAATGGGCTCGCCTACAAAAAGATGGTCAGCCGCGCCTACCACGACTCACTGTTCATGGCCCGCATCGCGCCGGTGGGGATGGTGTTCATTCCTTGCCGTGGGGGAGTAAGTCATCGCCCCGACGAGTACTCCGCGCCGCAGGAGATCGAGAACGGCGCCAAGGTGCTGGCAGGCACCCTGGCCAAGTTGTCACAAGTGGAGAGCTGAGGTTTCTCTCTAGCACAGACCTGCCTCTCTCTAGGCTTGGCCCTCTACGTCAGGCAGGACGAGGTAGAGCAAAATAATCCCTACAATCGCGAACATGCGGCCGGCAGCGGATTCGCCGCTCCAGTCCTTTGACTGCCACATCAGAAACCACTCGTTGCCGACACTCAAAAAGGCCGTCAGCCACATCAGCAAGCTGAGCGTGAGCGCCACAACTCCAAGCCTCTTGGCGGCATTGAAGGTGGCTGTGCTCGATCGCAGATTGCGGAATAGAAGGAATCCTGCCAAATATAAGAGCAGACCGGTCACAATCTCCCAGCAAACGATAGACACGAAAAAGAGCCAGGGAACGATGGGCGAGTGAATGGAACGCCACATACCGTGGTTTCCCGGATAGGTGGTGTCCATCAGCAGGACGTGGCGCACGTAGTTCAGGTTGGAGTTGTAGTCGTTCGTGTTGTTAAACACCACCATGGTGTAGTAGAAGCCGAGGGCAAAGAGAAGCAGCGCCTTGGAGGCACGAATCGTCATTTCTGTTCTCCTGGTGCGAAGGTCACGAAGTAGGCGCGCAGCGCAGCGATGGTCTGGTCATCATACCCGGGGCTGGCGGCCATTCTGCTGTGTGGGTTCAGGGCCTGCGGATTGCGGACGTACTTGGCAAAAAATTCCGGATTTCCCTGGGCCATCGCTGCGACCACTGGCCAGGGGACAGATGCCATTCGGCCCCCCTCGGCACCCATGTTGTGGCAGCGATAGCAATTCTGTTGCGCAATCCGGTAGCCGTCCATCACTGGCGAGCCGGGCGCGAAATCACCGCGCGGCGCAATGGCGCCCAAAACCTCGCTCTCGCGGCGAAAGTCGAGACGCACGACCTCAAAAGGAATCTGCGCTTCGTCGCTGTGGGAAAGTACTTTGAAGGACGGAGTAAAGCTGGGGTTCTCGATCACATAAGGTCCCAGCTCAAGGTCGTTCTCCGCCTTGGGCCAGCCCTCCTGTGATTTGCCATTCACTGTCAACACCAGCACTGGATGGTGGGCTGCGAGATAAGCGGCCGTATAGGGGCTGCGATACCCGTCTTTGCATATCGCCAACACCATATCCGCATCCGCACCCAACAAATGCCGCACCTGCTCGAGAGCGACGCCGCTGACTCGAGCCGGGACGGGAAAGTTCGCATCACTGGGAGTGGTGAAGCTGACCTGTGGTAGTTGCAGCAGGTCCTGGTAGGAGATAAATTGGCCCGCACCTGAGATCGCTCCGCCGACCTCGAGGTCTGTCGGAGCCTGCCGGGTTGCGTGGAGATGGGGTGCGGTTTGGGCGGAAAGTAACAGCGTGGCGGCAACGATCAGGGCAGCAACCACTCTTTTCATTGGCCTATGCTAATGCATTTTTTTCAAACAGACGGAAAAACCATGCGATAGAGACCCGGCCTATTTGGAAACCGCCGGCGTAGTGTTGGGCGTCTCCCCTTTGCGCACGGCGGCAACGCCTCTCCAATCTTCCAGATCCTGATTCGGTTTTTCTTTCCGGTATTTGGCATAGAGCGCAATGCCTTCAGGATCCTCAAGAATGTCTACCTGAACGCCCTTGTCACGCATCATCTGCTCGGTCCCGGAAGCATTGGTGACGTCGCCAATGACCACTCTCCTGAACTGCCTCATGTGGATCAGCGTGGCACAGATTTCACAGGGAGTAAGGGTGGTAAATATCGTGGTCTTGCCGAAGTCCAAACGCCCGGCATCCCGCGCTGCGGAAGTCTCACCGTGGTTATAAGGATGGTTTTCCTGAACCAATGTGTTATGCCCCTTGCCCACGATCCTGCGGGTTTCATCGTCAATGATCACGCCCCCAATCGGACAGCCGCCTTCTTCATACCCTTTGCGCGCCAGCAGGACCGCGATGCGCATGAAATCCTGGTCGGTAAGTTTGCTGAAGAATCCGTCTTCTACGATCGTTATCAGGCTCCTGGTGGGGAGATGGGCAATGGTGTTCAGAACCTCCTGGGTAACAGGCGTATCGCTGGTAATAAATGCTTTCATAGGCTCCTCAAATAAGGAGCTTCATTCTCTAAGGAAAACGGGAAAAAGGAAAGAGACGAAATGATATAGATTACGAATACATGAGTGCTGAGAAGCGATTGCTGGAGCTCGGTGTTGTCTTGCCGGAGGGACCTGCGCCAGGAGGCAATTATCTTTCCGCAAAGGTGGTTGGAAATCTGCTCTATCTGGCGGGTGTAATCTCCATCGGGCCGGAGGGTGTGATCAGCGGCACGGCCGGCGCCGATCGTAGCATCGCCGAGGGCTACGCCGCGGCCCGCGCCTGTGCCTTGACCCAACTTGCGGTGCTGAAGCACACGTTGGGTTCGCTGGATAAGGTGGGTGAAATAGTCAGCGTGAACGGCTACGTAAACGCCGTTGCCGGTTTTCCGGATTCGCCCGCAGTCATCAACGGCGCTTCGGATCTTTTGGTGGCCGTTTTCGGAGACCAAGGGCGCCACGTACGCGCCGCCATCGGGGTGAGCGCTCTTCCTCGCAACGCGCTGGTTGAGTTGCAGATGATCGTGGCGGTATAAGGAGCCCATGGCCGAACACCGGTTAACCGCTGAGCCCACTCATTCGCGCTGGAACCGAGCGCTGGAGCCGCGACTCACCATCGCATCTGGAGATACGGTGCACATGAGTTGCCTCGACGCGAGTGGCGGCCAGGTGACGCCGGACTCGAGCGTGGAAGATTTTCTGGCTATCGACCGGGGCAGGATTCATGCCTTGACCGGACCCATCCGCATCGACGGCGCGGAGCCCGGCGATGTGCTGCAGATTGACGTGCTGCAGGTGGAGCACCGCGGCTGGGGTTGGTCGAGCGTGATTCCCGGCCTGGGTTTTTTAAAAGAGCAGTTTCGTGAGCCCTTTCTCTTTCACTGGGCGCTCGACCCCCAGGTAAGTCTTTCGCTGGGGCCGGCCATTGTCCCGCTGCGTCCCTTCTGCGGAGTGATGGGCGTTGCGCCGGCTGAAGAGGGCGAGTTCCGGACTCGTCCCCCGGGCCGCTTCGGGGGCAACATGGATGTGCGCGAGCTTTGTACCGGAGCCACGCTGTATCTGCCGGTGCTGAACGCGGGCGCGCTCTTTTCCGCCGGGGACGCGCACGCTGCCCAGGGCGATGGCGAAGTCTGCATCAACGGCATCGAGTGCCCGGCGGACGTGACTCTACGCTTCCGCGTGCATCGGCACCAAACACTCTCCGGACCGTTGGTCGAGTCCGCCGAGTCGCGTTCTCCGGACGCGCCCTCCGATGCGTGGATCGTGGTCGAGTCGGATACAGACGCCTTGCAGGCGGCGCGCTCCGCCACCTTGCGCATGGTGGAACTGCTGGTCGCCCGGTGGTCGTTTTCTCCCCTCCACGCGTATCTGCTGTGCAGCGTGGCTATGAAACTGCGGCTTAGCCAGGTGGTCAACGAACCCATGATCACGGTGAGCGCAGCGATGCCCAAATGCGTGTTGCCCTCAAGGAAGATGTTCTAAGATCTATGCTGATCAACGACCCATCGACTGTTGCCGAGTTGCGCGAACTATATCCTCGCTATGAGCAGGCCCTGGTCTCGAACGACGTGGAGACCCTGATGAGCATGTTCTGGTCCTCGCCCTACGTGGCGCGCTTCGGTCCCACTGAGAGCCTGTACGGCATCAGCGAGATTGAGGCCTTTCGCAAAGGACGCTCCCCAGCCAACCTTGAGCGAACCATCAAACGGCTGGATATTGTCGCTTTTGGCAAAGACTTCGCCAGTATCACGCTGGCCTTTGAGCGGGAAATCGAAGGCCGGATCACACGCGGGCGCCAGAGCCAGACGTGGGTTCGCCTTCCAGAGGGGTGGCGGATTGTGTTTGCCCACGTATCGTTACTTCCTTGAGTTACTTTCTTAAGGAATGCCGGGTGAAACCGCGTTTTGGCCCTGCATCTTTCCGGTGCGATAAGTGTCCGGTTTCAGGTCATCGCGAGCGATGCAATTTTGCTTGGCTCCGCTAACCACTTTGGGCTATGCTCAACTCAGTCCTCGAAGCCACCGGTTGAGTTTGGGCCGTCACCCTGTCGTGACCTTTCTGGTTACACCGACCTCGTAGTCGCATAAAGAAAAAATTCAGAGTCTAGTCCCAGCTTCTCTCTCATGCGAGGCATATCTACATGTATTTGAAGTACAGAAAGTTGTTTTCGACAGCGCTCCTGTTGGTCTCACTCGTCCTCTTACAGCCCTACGCAATGCAGGCACAGCAAACCCTGGGTGGAATCACAGGAACGGTGGTTGACCCTTCCGGGAGCTCCGTTCCCGGCGCCGAGGTCAAGGCCACATCGGAAGATACAAAGCTGGAGCGCACGGCGCAGAGCAACGCGCAAGGTAGCTACGTATTCAACGATCTCCCCATCGGCAAATACACGGTGACGTTTACCAAGGACGGCTTCTCGACGGAGCGCTATCCGGGCATCGTGGTGCAGGCTGACCGCACCGTGCAGCTGCAGGCGCAGCTGAAAGTGGGCACGGTAGCCGACTCGGTTGAGGTCGATGTCAATCCCTTGCTCAACGCCGTCGACACCACCAACGGCTATGTCATGGATAGAGCGCAGATCGAGGCCATCCCGCTGCCCACCGGCAGCTTTACCGGCGTGGCTATCTTCACCCCCGGCGTCAATGCCGAACTGCCTGGCGGGACCGGCGTCAACTCCGGCCTGGGCAACGCTCCTATCTGGGCCAACGGCGAGCGCGACACCAGCAACAGCTTCCTGTTGAACGGCGTCGACGCCAGCAACCTATTCAACGGCAAGAGCACCAGCCAGGTAGCCTCGTATCGTGTGAGCCCCAGCACCGGCGTGGGCAACACAGGTGGCGGCGGCGTCATTCAGTCCAGCGCTTCGGTGTATCTCTCGATCGGCAATGCGCTCCCTTCGCCGGCCCCTGAGACCATCCAGGAAGTCCGCGTCAATGCGTCGATGTATGACGCCCAACAGGGTGCAACCAGCGGCGCGCACATCGACCTGAGCACCACCTCCGGCACCAACGATTACCACGGAACGCTCTATCTGCATCGCGCCACCAACTGGCTGAATGCCGCGCCCTTCTTCTTCAATCAGGACCAGGCTGTCCCTGCGAACGACAAGAATCCGCAACTGCACCGCTACACCCTGGGCGGAGGAGTGGGCGGCCCCATCATCAAAGACAAGCTCTTCGGCTACCTGGCCTACCAGCATCTTCATGTCAGCGATGCTGAGATCGGCGACGGCTTCCTGGACGTGCCGGTGGGGCTGACGGACGATCGCAGCCCGCAGACGCTGGCGGCCATTACTAATAGCTCCTTCGGCGCGGGATCGGTGCCCGGCGCCATCGACCCGGTCGCGCTGGCTTTGTTCAATGCTCCTTCGGTGAAGGGCGAACAAGGTAAGTGGCTCATCCCCAATGCGCAAAACGTCACGCTGGATCCCACTCATATTTTCAATGCGTTCATCCCCGGAACGGCCTACTTCACCGGCGACCAAGCGGTAGCCAACCTCGACTACAACGCCACCAGCAAAGACACCCTGGCGCTCAAGTACTACTATCAGCACGACCCCACGGTCGCGCCTTTCGCCTACTCCAACGTTCCCGGTTTCACGCAAAAGCTGGACGCTGGGACGCAGGTCTTTTCCGTCAACAACACCTATCTGATCGGGTCCAACTTAAGCACCCAGCAGACCCTGGGCTTCATACGGGAAAAACTTTACAACACCAATGACCAGGCCTTCGGGCCGTCGAATATCCCTAGCGGAAGCTATCCATCTGCTTCGATTGACACCTTCGGGTCAAGTTACTTCCCTGGGGTTTCCATCATTCATGTACTTGGCGACAGTAAAGTATCGGGCATCGGCGACACGCTGAATATCGGTCCCGGCGCGGGCGACCAGGGATCATTCACCGGGGTCTTCCAGAACCGGCTTATGCCCTCCGCAAACGCCATTTGGGTAAAAGGAAAACACAGCATTGGTTTCGGCGGTAGCTATAGCTTCACCCAGCTCAACATCAGGGATCGCCGCACAGGCATAGGCAGCGGCGTTGCCAGCGCGGACCTTGGCCAGTTCATGAACGGATTGGTCACTCCCAACGACGACTATAACGTCACCACATTCATGCAGGGCAATGCGAACCGCTACTACCGGGCCAATCAGCTTGGGGTTCTTCGTGCAGGACAAGTTCCAGATCAAGCCTAACCTCTCGCTCACTGCCGGCCTGCGCTACGACTGGGACGGCGGATTGACGGAGAAGTACGGAAACATCTTCAACTTCGATCCCTCCCTCTACAGCTACGTCTCGCCTACCGGTCCCTTGCCAGGTGGGGAGACGGCCGGAACCCTGGGGCCCGATCAGAGCGGCTTCATCATCGCCGGCAACAACAAAAATGGAACCGCAGGGGTTAGCAAAACTACGCTGACCGGCCGCCAGTGGGGATTCGCTCCTCGTATCGGCGCGGCGTGGGAGCCGACCAGATTTAACAACAAGGTCGTTGTCCGTACAGGAATGGGCATTTACTACGACCGCGGAGAACTTTTCAGTTACTTCTCGCCTGGCTATGCCATCGGGCTGGTCACCGGAGGACCGTTCGGCGTCAATCAGCAGGTTCCCTTCGTTACTACGCAAACCTGCCCGGTCTCAAGCTACTATGAGGGGTATATCCCAACTTGCGGCGGGGGCACGACAGGCTCCCTGGAATATCCGTACACCAATGTCCTGAGTCCTGCACCTACCAACCCCAAGGCCTCGGATTTCGCCAAATATCTACCCAACGCGACCTCCATAATGGACGGAGCTGCGCCGGTCTCGCTGGGCGTGTATGACCGGCAAAACAAGTTGCCTTACTCGATTAACTACACGCTCGATATCCAATGGCAGCCGCGCAACGATCTCGCCTTCGATTTCGGCTACGTGGGCAACCTGGGCCGCCATCAGGTGGTCCCGGTCCCGTTCAACCAGCCCAACATCGCCTCACCCACGTCGCGGTTCACTCGCAGAATTACTCCTACGGTTACACGCCAACAAACCCCGATGGCAGCTATCTTCAACTGGGGGACGGCACGACTGCGCTGCTGAATTATGAAGGCGGCAATATCGACCTTCGCGTTCCCTACATCGGCTACGCTGCCGAGTCCCTCGGTTATAAAGCAGCGGGCGTTTCGGCCTACAATGCTCTACAGGTCCATGTCGACAAGCGAATGAGCCACGGACTGCAGGTGGGCGCCTCCTATACCTACTCCCATGCCCTGGATGAGCAGAGCGCGCTGGGCCTGTTCTACAACGGCAATAATCCGCTCAATCTGCGCGACGGTTATGCCTCCTCGGACTTCGACCGCACGCATGTTTTCAACTTCAACTACCTTTACAGCCTGCCCGACTTCTATGGCAAGAATACGTGGGTCGGCCGCGCTACCGACGGATGGTCGTTGGTAGGCGCGACCATTCTGCAGAGCGGACAGCCTTACAGCGTAGTTGATTTTAGCGGCGGCGTTGGCAGCCTCTACTACAGTGTGTACGACGGTGTCACCAATCCCATCGTGCCGCTGAACTACGCCGCTTGTTCACCGAAGAAGGCTGAGACCGGGCACTCCGGGGCGTTTGGAGTCAATTATCTTCCCGCCCTCAATCCACAATGCTTTACTGTCCCGCTGGTGACCTCATCAAGCCCTCTGGCTTCCGCGGTGCCCGCAGGAGATACGGTCGAGACCAGCTTCACCACTGGTCAGCGCAATATCTTCCGCCAGGCAGCGCAAAAGCGGGCGGATATCTCGCTGGTCAAAATGACGAGCATCACCGAACGCTTCAGCCTGAAGTACACCTTCGACGTGTACAACCTTACCAATACCACCAGCTTCGACGTACCGGGCAATGAGGTTTTTCAGAATCAATATTTCAACCAATTTCCGTCCGTGGGCCAAACGGCTTTACCCACTGGATGCAACTCCGAAGGCGAACAGACGAACAGCAGCTTCTATAACTGCCCCGCCGGCCTTGGCTATGTAACCCATACCATCGGCTCCCCGCGGCAGATACAGATGTCGCTGGCACTGACGTTCTAGAGCAAATTCAGTGATGCATAAGAAAGCCGGACGGCAGAGGGACGCCATCCGGCTTTTGTTTTGTTACCCTTGTCCGCCTGATTCAATCTGCGCTGGTTGTGAGTCGCCGAGCCTCATAGATGCGCAGGTTCACGCAGGCGGACTCAAGCAATGGCGTGGCGAGGCCAAATTTGCGTCCTCGCTCAAGCAGGTCGCCGAGGATTTGATCCACCTCCACTGGGGCGTTCTTGCTCAAATCGCGATACATGGATGACGTCAGGGTCGACCCTTGAGCAGTGAGGAGCTTCTGTGTCCGGGCCAGGAAGGCAACGCCTGGTGCGTAGCCACACGCGGTAGAGATTGCGCTGCATTCGTCAAGAATCGCGCGAGCGAGCTCTGCACCGCCGGGTACGGCTTCGATCTCTCCGATGTTGGCGCGCATGAGGCAGGTCGCGGCGCCCAGACTAGCGAGCATTACCCATTTCTCCCACATTTCCTGAAGGATATTGTCTGATGTTCCGGCCTTAAACGCCGCCCCCTGCATGACCTGGTCGAGGGCATTCATGCGCGCGGAGTTGCCCGCTGTGCGCTCTCCATAGACCAGACGGTGAACATCCGTCAGTTGGACGATGCGGCCATCCTTATCGAGCTCCGCGGCAATGAGGCAAACTCCGCCGATCACGCTGTCTTCTCCAAATTGGTTCGCCAGTAGCTCCAGGTGACGCATTCCGTTTAATAAGGGAAGAATGATGGTGCCCGGCCCCACTGCGGGGGCAAAGTCGTTGATCGCCGCCTGCAGAGAGTACGCTTTGACACCAAGGATGATCAGGTCGTAAGAGCCGGCGATCTCATCGGCCAGGATGAGCTTAGGATGAAGCGTTCCATTTCCATGGGGACTTACAATGCGCAAACCATGTTCGCGTATGAGCTCTGCCTGTCGGGCGCGTGCGAGGAAGGTAACATCCCGGCCAGCCTCAGCCAGGCGGCCGCCAAAGTAGCCACCGACAGCGCCAGCGCCGATTACCAGGATTCGCATCGCCGTATTATGTGGGATTCATGCTTCCGGCTGCAATCTGGTGGATACGCAAATGCCCAGACTGCATACTAAAAGCATGACCTTGCAGATGTTCCATCCTTTCGATCAGCTTGCAGTGAAGCTCCTGGATCTCTCCAGAGAGGATGAAGACGGGGCGCACGATCTAGCTCACATAGTGCGCGTGTGGCGCAACGCGAAGTTGATCCGGCGGGAGGAGGGTGGTGACCTCGAGGTGCTGGCGGCGGCTGTCCTGCTACATGACTGTGTTCAGGTTGCGAAGGATTCTCCTTTGCGTAGCAAGGCGTCAGCGCTGGCGGCGAACGAGGCGCGTGTTCGCCTGGAAGCACTTGGGTGGGAGCCAGGCCGCATCGACACGGTTGCAGGCGCAATCGAGAGCCACAGCTTCTCTGCCGGGGTCGCCCCGACGAGTATCGAAGGGTGCATTCTGCAAGACGCCGATCGTTTGGACGCCATCGGTTTTTGTGGCATCGCGCGATGTTTCTATACCGCGGGCCGCTTGGGCTCACGACTGTATGACATGGCTGATCCAGGGGCAAAGACACGGTCGCTGGATGATGGCCGAAACGCGTTGGATCACTTTCCCAAGAAGCTGTTGACTTTAGAGGGAAGCTTCAAGACACCTAAAGGCCAGGAGCTGGCGAGGGAAAGACATCAACGGCTCGATGAGTTTTATCGCGGCATGCTCTCCGAGGTGCTGGAGTAGCTTCTCTCTCCAAATCAACCCTTCTCCGTCCGTGGAGTGCGTTAGAGCTCAACCCGGCAGGAGTCGGTGCCCCACGTTCGCCTCAGCGTACTCCGGGAAGCCCAACGATCGGTTTAAACTGTCCGTCAACCTGAATCCATTCGGGGCTGCTGAGCCGTCCAGCTGAAAGCAATCGAAACATCCCATCTTCGGCCCAGGTACGCTTTGGCGAACCTGGGGCACCCGTCCAGTTCCTATTGGGGTCTGTTAGGAGACCGACTCCTACCGGGTTGAGCTCTCACTCAGACACTTTAGCCCACGCGGCTTTTGCATTGCGCGGCACTTGCGGGAGTTGCGCATCCGTGGGCGATGTTGGAAAAGTTAACCCCCATCATTTTGGTATCCTGCTCCCGTTTATCATTGAGTAACGTTGGTGTCGCGCCCTTGGACCGTTTAGCCCGATTGGGTCGCTTCTTGGTGGAATCTTCTGGACTCCTAGCCGACGTCATGTTTCTCATATACGAGGGAAGCTTTTGGCAATCATGATTTCATTGATAAGACCCGCAGACCAGGACCGACGGATGCTGTTCGTTCGCTTGCTCGTAGCCCTCATCCTCTTCCTGCCCCTCTGCGTGCATCGGGTGCAGGCCCAGAGCGCAGCCCTCCCTCAGCTCCAATCCGCCGATCCCTTCGTTGCGGACCTGTTCCGGCGAAGCGGCTCCACTGGGATGGTGGTCGTGGTTGTCCGCGGGAATGAGACGTGGATGCAAAGCTATGGTCAGACTTATCCCGGCTCCCACCAGAAGCCGAACGCTGAATCGCTCGTCCGTCTTTGCTCGCTGTCAAAGATCATGACGACGGACCTGCTGGTGAAACTGGTGGCCGATGGACACGTCTCACTTTCCGACCCCCTGCAGAAGTTCGCACCGCCCAATGTCACCGTTCCGGTGCGCACAGTGCGTGGCCTAAGCGACCGCCCCATCACCCTGCGCGATCTGGCTACGCACACGTCGGGCCTCCCGCGCGAAATCGCTTATCCAGCGGGCGATGCCGGCCACTTCACGTTTCCCGACTATAACTTTCGCTGGCAGTGGCTCCCCAGTTATCGTTTGCGCTTTCAGCCCGGAACGGCCGCACACTATTCCAACATTGGGTTCGACCTGCTGGCGGACGCATTGTCAGCGGCTGCCGGCAAACCCTACCCGCAGCTCTTTGCCGACCGAGTCGCTAAACCCCTTGGGCTGCGGGATACGACGCTGAGCCCGACTGCGGGCGAGTGCGCTCGGCTGCTCATCGGGGCCCGGAATGAGGGTCCGTGCAGCGATACGACGGCGGCTGCCGGGTCTGGAGGCATGTACTCGACCGCGAACGACATGACGCGTTGGCTGCAATACCTGCTCGATCTACCCGGAGTTCCCATGCACCAGGATCCCGCAGCCACTGCGACGTATATCCAGGCAGCGCAGCTCCGCTGGACTCAGGGCCTGGCACACGCTGGTGTTCCCACCGGCATTGGCCTGGGGTGGGTGCACATCAACCAACCAGATGATGCAACGATGATCATTGAGAAAACCGGCGGCGGCGCGGGCTTCACCACCTATATCGCGCTCAATCCCGCGAGGCACATTGGCATATTTGTCGCAGCCACCGAAGGCCGACATGAAGGAGCTAATATTTTCCGCGAGAGCAACGATCTGCTGGTGTATCTCGCCGGGATCACTTCGGATTCCATGGAAGTTGCGGCGAAAGAGAATGCCTCAGACGCGGGAGTGCGGGCACGGGTCAGCAGGCAAATTACGCGGACGAGTGTTCTCGCTGCTGTACAGTAAGGTGCCGCACATAGTGCCGAAAGAAGAACGTACCTCAGGGGCTTAAGCCCTCATTGTTGTGGCTTTTTACGGCACGGCTAACCTGTCCCGGCGTGCCGTGGAAGCCGGCCCTTCGTACAAAGCGTTTTTCCGCAGGCTCCAAGTCGTGCCCTGAAACAAAACAAGAGTTTCTCCGCAGCCTGTGAAGCCGTTTGCTTACATTGGCGCGCGAGACGGGTGCAACAGCCTCAGGCAAGACGCAATCAGCCAGCCTTGTGAGTTGCACTATTCGGGTGGTTCGGCGACGGCAGCAGCGCTCCGGTAAGGCGGTCGCGGTTTCTTAGGCGCCATGACGTATGAGTAGGGGTCGTCTTCCGGGGGGCGTTTTCTGGCGGCGCACAACCCTGTCAAGTGCCTTGTTGAGGAGATTCATGAGGATACCCCCTACCTTGCCTTATGCTACACCTTGCAAGATGGAACCCGCATAGGCTTTCTAAACGAGAGCGGTCTCCGATGTGTTCAATGCGGCGATGTGGTGTTTCAGGGTCTCTGCCGATACTTCAAGCGCTTCTCTTTCGGTCACACTCATTGGAACGGAGAGCACGCGCGCAACACCATCGCGACTAATGACTGTGGGGAGGGACAGGGACACTTCGCCGAGTCCCATCGACTCCGGCGCCAGGCTGGACACAGTCAGTACCGCATGTTCATCGCGCAAGACGGCGCAGGCGATGCGCGCCAGCGCCGCTCCAATACCATAGTACGTGGCTCCCTTTGCATGGATGATTTTGAGTCCGGCAGCTCGTGTTTCCTCGGCGATTTCTCTTAGCGCACCTTCATCGCAGGGTAGCTCCAGTTCTCTGCAAAAGCTTTCCAGTGGCATGCCCGCGACCCGGGCAGACGACAGCAGAGCGACCTGGCTCTCTCCATGCTCACCGATGACGTATGCGTGCACATTGCCCGAAGCAACGCCGTAGCGCTCAGCGAGCCGCCTGCGCAAACGGGAAGTATCCAGAGACGTGCCGGAACCGATAACGCGGCCCGGCGGAAGGCCGCACCATTTCCAGGCAGCATAGGTGAGCACATCAACAGGATTCGATGCGATCAGCAATATGCCATGAGGGTTGTGCCGCGCGACGTTCAAAACGAGATCTTTCAATATCGCCGCGGTCTCATGCATACTGTCCAGTCGTGAGGTGCGGCCAGACTGGCTTGCACCTACCGTAATAATGACCACATCGGCTGTGCAGCAATCTACAAAGTGGCCGGCGACGATTTTGGTGGTGTGAGTAAATACTTCAGCGTCTCGCAGATCCTGGACATGACCGTCGGCTCTGCGGTGATCTCGATCGATGAGCACAATTTCGGCCGGGATTTGGGAGAGCAAGAGTGCATAGGCTGTGGTCGATCCCACAAAGCCTGTTCCAACGATCGCCACACGAGGAACACGGGACCCCTGAGAGTGCTGATTGTTGGATCGAAGGTTGTCGCGAAGTGACATAGGCTCGATCTCCACCACCAATCAAGATGCCGGAAAGCTACGAGCGGTCGCGACGCTTCATAGCATCCGGATCCATTTTTTAGATTTTGCGTCAGGAGGGGCTAATGCACGGGAACATCTTAGATTCGTTGCCGGCCAGAGATGGGCACTTTCTCCTGGAATCAGGCCACCATGGCAGTCTTTGGCTCGACCTTGAAACCTTGTGTCTTAAACCGGAGCGGATAGATGCGCTTGCCAATAGCTTGAGCGCCGCGCTTTCCGAGGCGAATATCGAAATGGTCTGCGCACCACTTGTCGAAGGGGCCTTGGTAGGTTTGATGGTGGCGTTGAGGCTTGAAGTCCCATTCGCGTATTCCGAGCGCTTTGCGCGATCAACCGGTGGGGACCTCTTCCCTGCTGGATATCGTGTTCCTGGTTCCCTACGAGCTCACTTACGAGGCAAGCGTCTAGCAATCGTCGATGATGTTATTAATGCCGGCTCGGCAGTGCGCGGCACTTTTGAGGATGTGAAATTATGTGGTGCGGAGGTAGTCGCTATCGGAGCTCTGCTTGTCCTGGGTACCGCGGCTTCCCAATTTGCGGCTGAGAAGAATGTTTCCCTCAAAACACTTGGCCATGCACCCAACAACATCTGGAGTCCCTCAGACTGTCCGCTTTGCGCAGCCGGCCTTCCTTTAGAGGATGTTGGGAACTTCGGGCAAACGCTCTCCCTCTAACATCGAGAGCCCGTTGCAAACTTGCGCTCAGTACCCAATGGACATTTGGCCTCGTTCATGCGCCGGCTTCTCTATCTCATCGACCAAGGCGATGGCATAGTCCGCGAAGGAGATGCGGCTCTCCCCCTTGGCGTCGGCGATCAGGCCGGTGGTGCCTATGCGAAATTTGCCCGTCCGCTCGCCCGAGACAAAGTAGGCGCCAGGGCTGAAATAGGTCCAGTTCACATTCGACTTCTTCAGGATCTCAAGAGCTTTCTGATGCGCCTTGGCGATGGGAAGGTATTGCTTGGGCAAATGGCCAGACGCAATCAGGCTTACCCCAGGGGCCACTTCAAGCAGCCCTGCGCCCCCAACGACGATCAGGCGAGCCTTGCCGGCCGCTTTGACCGCTTGAATCTCTCGCTCGGTGACGCCAAGGAGAGCGTCGGGATCTGCCGCCGGAGGTGCATAGGCGCTGATCACAACGTCCGCCCCGGCGATGATGGAAGCAATCTTTTCAGCACTGCTTAGGTCATCCTGGACAGCAGTCACGGTTGGGGGCAGCCTGGAGGTATCACGGGCGACTGCGGTTACCCGATGCCCGCGGGTTACGAGTTCCTGCAAAATGCTCCTGCCGGAGTTGCCTGTGGCTCCATAAAGAACGACGTTCATTTGGATTGCTCCTTCTCTTCTTGTCAGAGGTGCCAGCAAATTTTTGAGTGCTCGCGCACACCTATGGATTCAAGAAAAGTCATAGTGGGTCTGAGCTTACGAAATTCTTTTGAAGCTATCCTGAATACCAGTCCATCCAATTCGCCGAGGTGAGGCATGCAACTCAAACCCTTCCTGCTGGATATGTGGCTGGATACCTATGAACACGACATCGAATTCAATCTGGCTGCCAGTACCGGCCCGTCCTGGACCTTGAACGAGATTCTAAACCTCGCCAAAGACGAGGAGCGCGAGCGCTTTTTGAATCACAAGGTTGTTTATAGCCGGCCCGCCGGCGCGAATGGTTTACGTTCGGCAATCGCCGAGATGCACGGCGTGGACGCAGAAGCTGTACAGGTCGTTACGGGTGCCTCAGAAGCCCTGCTGATCCTCATGTGGCTGGCTGCGGAGCCGGGGGCAAACGTCATTCTGCCCCAGCCGGGCTTCACCACATTTTCGGCCTTGCCTGAGTCGCTGCGGCTTGAGACCCGCTTCTACACACTTCGAAAGGAGAACGAGTTCCGCATCGATGTGGAAGAAGTGAAGAAACTCGCGGACCGGAATACCAAACTGATCCTGGTTAACAGCCCGCACAATCCCAGCGGCGCCACCATCAGCGATGCGGAGCTGGACAGCCTGCACGAGTTCACATCATCCCGTGGAATTCAACTGGTCAGCGACGAGGTCTACTATCCTATCTTTCATGGACAGCCGACCAAGTCAGCTTCCCGTCTGCCCCATGCCACGGTGATCCATGATTTTTCGAAGGCATTTCCTCTGTCGGGAGTCCGGGCCGGGTGGATGATCGAGCACGATGCAAAACGCCGCAAGGAGTACTGGACAGCGCGCTGTTATTTTTCCATCACAAACAATAGCGCGGGCGAATTTCTGGCGGAGCTCGCCATGCGCCACCGCGGTGCCGTGCTCGGGAGAACGCAGAAAGTAGCCAGTGAAAATCTTCGGCAGCTTGGCCGTTTCATGTCCGAGCATCAGGAGACTATCGGCTGGGTTGCTCCCCGCGGCGGAATGACTGCGTTTCCCTGGCTGGTGAGCGGAGAAGACAGCCGCGCCTTCTGCAAGGGGGCGGCGGAGCAGGGCATCCTGCTCGCGCCTGGAGACTGCTTCGATGCACCTCCCCATTTCCGCCTTGGCTTCGCCGCCGTAAGCGATAAATTCCCTGGCGCGCTGGGCCGGCTGGGAGAATTCGTCAAGACCTGGTCGAGTGCCTCTGTGACGAGGGCGTAGCGGAGTGGCCGAACTGATTGCTGGTCTCATCGATGTTTTTGCCGACGCGCCATTGACGGGTAACCCGCTCGCAGTAGTGCAAAACGCGGACGGGCTGAGCAGCGAGCAGATGCGGCGGATCGCCGGAGAGTTCAATCAGGCTGAGACGACGTTCATCCTGCAAAGCACGCGCGCAGATCGAAAACTACGTTCGTTCACCGCGAGCGGCGCGGAGGTCTTCGGTGCCGGACACAATGCTCTCGGCGCATGGCTCTGGCTGGGGGAACAAGGCGATCTTGGCCCACTTGAAATCCCGCGGTCTTTTTCTCAGGAAATCGGCGGGGATGTTTTGCCTATCGAGATGGAAAAAGTCGATGGCCGCGTATATGGCCGGATGCGCCAGTCACCATTGCGTTTGTTCGATCCTCTGGAAGAGGTGACCTCGGTGGCGCAAACCCTCGGACTCGACGAGAATGACATTCTCTCCGAACCCAAGCCGCGTACCGCCTACACCGGGGCCGCTCACTTGATGGTGCGGGTTCTAAACGCCGGCACGGTGGATAAGGCACGCCCCCAGGCTGACAGATTGCTTGCCGTTCTGAAACATGCGCAGGCGGAAGGCTGCTACATTTATGCCTTCGATGAGCATGCGCCTGAAACGGCCTTCGCTCGATTTTTCAACCCCACTGTCGGCCTGTGGGAGGATGCGGCGACAGGAACCGCAGCCGGGCCACTAGCGGCCTATCTCGCAAGCGATGGCCGGCTCAAGAACAACGAGCTGGCCATCGAGCAAGGCACAAAAATGGGCCGCCGAAGCATATTGCGAGTTCGCATCACGCCCGATCCAGAATTATCCGGCGCAGGCATCATTGTGTTGCGCGGAGTTATCCGCATTTGATCAGACGTGAGAAGTGGACCAGGATTCGCTCCAGCTCCTGTCCCACCTCCGTTGTATCGATTCGACGACTAGTGAACCGTCGAGGCGACGATGACAGAGGCAATGACGCCTGTGGCGGCAGCAGCGAGAACATAGTTGCCATCGACCGACCGCCACTCATAGCCGTGCGGCGGAGGGTTTAGATGATATTGCCGGTAGTCAACCGGCCGCGCCCTGTTCCAGTCTTCCTGTTTCATGTGGTAGCCCTTCTTCCATTCATCATGACGAACGTAGGCGTCATGATGATCGTCGGGATGATCCTGGGCAAACGACGCAGGGCCTAAGAGACTCGCGCCTAGAGTGGTGACGGCTAGAATCCTGTAAATCATTCTCATGCAGTGTCCTCGTAAAATCGCTACCAGTATGCGATGCGGGTTCCACGCCTGAGGTTTGCTCCCGGCACAGGACGTTATGAGTCCTTGTCAGAACCGGCTCGTTATGCGCTGAGTCACTTTAACGATGGATTACTGCCAGCCCCCTCCGAGTGCACTGTAGAGCTGTACCAGGGTGAGAGCTTCTCCTTGCTGCGCGGTTACCAAGTTCAGCTGTGCGGAGAAAAGGTTGGTGTCGTTGGTGAGGACCTCGAGGTATGCCGTCGATCCACCCTCATAGCGGAGGCGGGCTAGACGAGCGGAGTCCTGGGCAGCTGCCACGAGCTTCTCCTGCTGCTCGCGGTAGACGCGCTGCTTGTTCAGCGCGATCAAGGCATTCGATACGTCGCGAAATGCCCCAGCGATGGTTTTCTGATAAGTGATCACCAGCTCCTGATCTGTGGCTTTGGCCTGATTCAGTTGGCCCCGCAGCTTGCCGCCTTCAAAAAGCGGCTGGGTCAACGAGCCGATTCCGTAAATGGTCCGAGAGTTGCTGTCGAAGATGTTGGAGAAATTGTCTCCCCCGATGCCGGCGGAAGCACTGATCGATAGCTGGGGAAAGAACTGCGCACGCGCCACGCCAATGTTCGCGTTGGCCGCTTTGAGCTGCGCCTCCGATTGCTGGATATCCGGCCGGCGTTCCAATAATTGCGAAGGGATGCCGGTTGGCAAATCCTGCGGTGGGGGCGTGAGCGCGGTTGGATCCGTGTGGGCTACCGGACCCGGATTTTCTCCTAGTAAGAGACGGAGCGCGTTCTCCTGCTGCTGCACCTGCTGCTCCAATTGCGGCAGTTGCGACGTGGCTGTGTAAAGCAGCTGCTCGGCCTGTCGTAGATCCGAGAGCGGAACGGAGCCGCCGCTCTCTAACCGCCTGGTCAGGTCGACCGAATCCTGCCTGGCCTTTAGTGTTTGCTGGGTGACCTCGACTTCACGATCGAGTGCACGCAGCTGAATGTAGGTTGTCGCGACCTGCTGCACCAGCGTCAGGCGCACCGCGCGCTGGGCCCAGGTTTGAGCGAGGAGCGTGGCCCGGGCAGCTTCCGTCTGCTTGCGATAAAGGCCCCAGAAATCCGGGTTCCACGCAGCGGAGAGACTAAAGTCACCAACGACGATCGGGCTGCTAATCGAATTGGCCCCACCACCCGTGTAGCTGCTAATGCCGGGAATGTCGACACCCGCGCCGGTGCCGCCGACGCTGAGCGTAGGAAATTGCTGCGACCGGGTAATCTGTACCTGCGCCTGTTGCTCGAGGATGCGTTGAGCCGCTATGCGGAGATCATAATTGTTGGTGAGCGCCTTACGAATCAGATCCTGCAGCTCAGGCTCGCGGAATACCTGCGCCCATTGTTGATCGCCGAGAGAGCCCTGCGCGTCGCTGATGACCGCGGCATCGTCCGCCCCGCGGAATGCGGGCGGCGTGGGGTACGTGGGCCGCTTGTACTTGGGCCCTACTGTGCACCCGGCTGCCGCCGCTAACAATAAAGCAGTGAAGACGATGGTGTACGCGCGCTTGAACCAAACCGGAGAGTTGCTCATGCCTGACCTCCGCGGGTCGGACCGCCGCCGGCGGCCGCGCCCAGGGCCACGGGATCCAGATTTGCTTTGGAATCCATGGTTGTGCCTTTTCCTCCGCGCGCGTAGCGATGCGACAGGTACTCGACGACAGAGAAGGTCACGGGAATGAAGATGAGGCCGATGGCGGTGGAAAGGAACATACCGCCGACGACCACGGTGCCGAGGATACGGCGTGAAGCGCCGCCGGCGCCGGAGGCGAACCACAGCGGAAGGCAGCCGAAGACGAAGGCAAGCGCCGTCATTACGATGGGGCGGAAGCGCAACCGGGCAGCGCCGAGCGCTGCCTGCGCAATGCTCTGACCCGACTCGTAGTTGGTCTTCGCGAATTCGACGATGAGGATGGCATTCTTGGCCGAGAGACCGATCAGCATGACCAGACCAATGGTGGCAAAAATGTCATTTTCAAACGAGCGAACGTGCAGGGCCAGGTAGCCGCCGAGAATGGCGACCGGAGTGCTCAGCAGCACGCTGAATGGGAGCGTCCAGCTTTCATACAAAGCAGCCAGGATGAGGAAGACGAAGAGCAGCGACAGGCCAAAAACTGCCCACGATGGCACACCTTTCTCGGCCTGCTGTTCCTGATAAGACATACCCGAGTAATCGAAGCCGGCGCCCGCCGGCATGGTCTGCGCGAAGACCTCTTCAAGAGCGTGTCTGACCTGGCCGGAACTGTAACCGGGACTGCCTGTGATATTCAACTGCGCTGCGTTGTACTCGTTGAAGCGGTAGATGAATTCGGGGCCGGTGATTGGCGATACCTTTACCAGCGAGGAAAGCGGAACCTGGCCACCGTTCGCACTGCGAACATAGAACTGACTAATGTTTGCAATGTTCTGGCGCGAGGTGCCTTCGGCTTCGACATAGGTTTGCCACTGACGGCCGAAGCGATTGAAGTAGTTAACCAGGTAACCACCCATGAAGGTCGACATAGTGGTGTAGACATCAGAGAGCTGTACCTGTTGTTGCAGCGCCTTTGCCTTATCGACATCGGCGTAGAGCTGGGGTACTGCGGGCTGATAAGAAGGGATGACGGCCGCCACCTCAGGCCGCTTGCTCGCCGCACCGAGGAAGGCAAAAACGTTCTTGGCAAGGACCATGGGATCGTCGCCGCCGGAACGATCTTCGAGGATCATGGTCACGCCGCCCGAAGTTCCAATACCGGGGATCGATGGCGGCGGAAAAGCAAACGCGATGCCTGCGGGATTGGCCATCAGCTGCCTTTGCAGATGGCTCTGAATGTAATCGATTTGCTGCTGTTTGGTTTTGCGCTGATCCCATGGTTTGAGGGCCACGAAGAAGAAGCCGGCGTTGGTGCTTTGCACCTGGGTGAGGAGGGAGAAATCGTTCACGGCGATGACGCCCTGTACGCCATCGGTTTTGAGCAATGCATCGGTGATCTTTTGTTCGGCAAGGTCGGTGCGTTGGGCCGATGCGGCGTCCGGCAACTGCAGGGCGAGGAACATGTAGCCTTGGTCTTCCGTGGGGATGAAGCCGCCGGGAAGACTGGTGCCAAGATAGCCGCCAAGCAGCGCGACCAGGACGAGAGCGACCATGGCGATGGCGGACTTATGGATGAGCACATCCGAAGTGTGGACAAAGCTGTCGGTGGTGCGGCCGAAGAATTTGTTGAACAGCCCAAAGCCCCTGCCGAGCAGGCCGGTCTTCCGTTCTTCATCCTTGGGCTTGAGCAGCAGGGAGGCGAGCGCGGGCGAAAGGGTCAGCGCGTTGAACGCAGAGATCAGCACCGAGATCGCGATGGTGACGGCAAACTGTTGATACATGCGCCCGGTGATGCCGGGGATGAATGCAGTTGGGATGAACACGGCGGCGAGGATGAGGGCGATGGCGACTACCGGACCACCCACCTCTTCCATGGCCTTGATGGTCGCGGCGGTGGGATCCATGCCCTCCTCGATGTGATGCTCCACCGCCTCGACCACGATGATGGCGTCATCGACCACCAGGCCGATGGCAAGCACCAGGCCGAAGAGCGAAAGGGTATTGATGGAGAAACCGAGCGCGGGAAAGATGATGAAGGTTCCGACCAGCGAGACGGGAACGGCGAGCAAAGGAATCAGTGTAGCGCGCCACCCCTGGAGGAAGATGAAGACGACAATTACGACCAGGCCGAGTGCTTCCAGCAGCGTAAGCACGATCTCGTGGATACCAGCGGTCACAGCCTTGGTCGTGTCCAGGGGCACATCGTAGGTGATGCCGGCAGGAAAGGTGGCCGAGAGTTCTTTCATGCGGGCATTGACGGCGGCGGCGGTCGCGACGGCGTTGGAGCCGGGTAGCTGATAGATGGCCATCACGCCGGACGGCGCCTGGTTGTAGCGGGCAGAGATGGCGTACGCTTGCTGGCCCAGCTCGACACGGGCAATGTCACGGAGGCGCACGATGGAGCCATCGGGGTTGGAGCGGATGACGATGGCGCCAAACTCCTCGGGCTTGACGAGGCGGCCCTGCGTCTGCACGGTGTAGGTAAATTGCTGGCCCTGCGGGATCGGCTCAGCACCGATCTGGCCGGCCGGGTTCACGTTGTTCTGGGTCTGGATAGCCTGGATGACGTCTGGCGCGGTAATGCCCAGCTTGGCCATCTGGTCGGGTTGTACCCAAACACGCATGGCATACTGGCCGCCGAACACCTGAACGCGCGACACACCTTTCACGCGGGCGAGCTGGTCTTGCAGGTTGATGATGGCGTAGTTGGTGAGGAACTCCTGGCTCAGTTTGCCGCCGGGCGAGTTGATGGCGACGAGCATCAGCGGCGAGGTGAGCGCCTTCTGCACCGTGAGGCCGGCGGTGGTGACCTGTGCCGGCAACTGTGACTGTGCCTGGTCGACACGCAACTGTGCGAGCACCTGGTCGATGTTGGGATCGGTCTTGACATCGAAATCGACGAAGAGCTGGACGACGCCGTTGTTGGCGCTGACCGAGTCCATGTAGATCATGTTGTCGACGCCGTTCATCTGCTGCTCGATCGGCGTAGAGACCGCTTGGGAGACCGTCTTCGAGTCCGCGCCCGGGTAGGTGGCGGTCACCAGAATTTCCGGCGGAACGATATCAGGATATTGCGAAGTAGGGAGGCTTACCAGCGAGACCGTGCCCAGGATCACGGTCACGATGGCAATAACGATGGCGACAATAGGGCGGCGAATAAAAAACTTTGACATCAGTTATCTCCCCGCCGGGTTGGGCGCCGAGGCGACGGTGGCCGGAGCCGGGTGCGGAGTGACGGGAGCGCCCTCGCGAAGTTTTTGCAGGTTGTCGACGATGACTTGCGCCCCGGGAGCAATCCCTCCTTCCACCAGCCAGTTGGCGCCGATTTGTGGCCCAAGTTCTACGGTGGTGAGATGAGCTTTATTGTCAGTGCCCGCGACATAGACCTGTTGCAATCCCTGCAGATCCTGCACCGCAACCTGGGGGATGAGCAAGGCATTGTGGCGCAGTTGCGTCTCGCCGCGCACACGGCCGTACTGGCCGGGGCGGAGAATGTTATTGGGGTTAGGAAAGACGGCAGCGATGCGGATGGCGCCCGTCTGTGCGTTCATCTGGCGATCGACAAACTCGATGTGACCCTTCAGGGGGTAGACCTCGCCGTTGGCGAGCGACAACGTGAGGGGAATGGCGGTCTCACTTTTGAGCAGGTCGCCGCCCGCGCCACGAGCCCGTTGGATCAGGGCCAGATATTCTGCGTCGCTAATGGAAAAGTAGACTTTGATGGGGTTGAGCTGGGATACGGCAGTCAGCACCGACTGGGTGTTCACGAGATTGCCGACCTGCGTGGTGGCTTGGCCGGCGACGCCGGTAATCAGCGACCGCACATGGGTGAAGCCGAGGTTCAGCTGAGCGTTTTCGACCGCAGCTTCAGCGGCGGCTACAGAAGCCTTTGCGGATTGCACGGAGGCCTCAGTCTGCGCCTTCTGCTGAACATCATTGTCGAGTTGGCTCTGAGAGATGGCGCGTGCCTGGGCGAGCGGGGTATCGCGCTTGACGTTGATCTCGGCCAGGCCGAGTTGCGCTTGAGCCTGTAGCACTTGCCCCTGGGCCTGGGCCAGCTGGCCTTTGGCCTGATCGAGCGCTGCCTGGAACGGCCGAGGATCGATCTCGAACAGGATCTGGCCTTTGGCCACCTGGGCGCCTTCTCGATAATTCTGTTTGATCAAATAACCGTTCGCCTGGGGCTGGATCTGCGCGTTGACATAACCGTCGAGCGTGCCGACCCACTCATTGGAAACGGGCACGTCGGACGGCTCGATCTGAACCACAGAGACAGGCAGGGGCGGCGGCGCCCCTGGGGCCGCGGATCCCTTTCCACAGCCGGCGACGAGCGCGCCCGCGAGCACCAGCATACTTGCCGCGGGAATACAATTCATTTTGTTGCGGCCAGTTGCTTCTGCCGCGGATCTAAGCCACTGGATCATTACCGGTTTCCCCTTAAAGGACGCAGGATGCATGGTTTTAAAACATTCGTGCATGTATGTTCTATGATCAGACTCAGGGAAGCGTATGAGGGATGCAAAAAGAGAGGTCAAGCCTGAAAAAGGGCGAATCCAAAGGCAGCGCCGCGGCATCGTGACCCGCAGTCACCTGATTCGCGCCGCGAGACATATTTTTGCGCGAGACGGCTTCGAACATGCGCGCATCGAAGACATTGCTTTGCGCGCACGGAAAACACGTGGCGCTTTTTACGACAACTTCAAAGACAAAGAGGATGTGTTTCTCGCGATCTTTGAGGAGGATATGGCTCGTGATTTGACCGAGCTCAGTCCGCTGTTGCTTGCTTTGCCCACCATCAAGGAACGTATGGATGCTCTGGCCCAGTATCTAGCGCGTTTGAGCAAAGATGTTGAGCGCATGCTGCTAAACGTGGAATTCAAACTTTACGCGGTGCGGCATCCTCATAAGCGCAAGCGGCTGGCTGACCTGCTGCGGGCCATGCGTCTGCGCACGTCGATCCCTGAGATCAGCCGATTGCTTCCCCAATTAGATGGGCGAACGACCAGCGCAAAGCTTACCGACTGCCTTGCCATTTGCGGGGTGATGGACGGACTTGCGTTGGGTCATTTGTTTGATCCGGATGGTTTGGACGATCGGGCACTGATGCGTTATCTGCGGCTTTGCCTGCAGGCGACGATTCCGGAGGGAGCCCCCGCATAAATGCGGGGGCTCCCACCCAAAACGAGGTTTCTGGTAACGTGACGTACACCAGCGAGGTGTACGGCTACAACTACGATCTCTGCCTTTGCTACCCAAGGCGCATGGTGGATTTCAATAGAAACGCTATGCTCTTTTCAAGCGGCGATTCTCCAAGTTATATCAGCGATCCTTTCGGGGGATGGGTTCGGTGAGGGAATAAGGAGAATCGCTGTAATAGAAGAAGTAGCCTTACTTGCCGTTCGCAGCACATGAGTAAATTGCATCTGCCATGGTTTTTCTTGTTTAGGCTTTCCGATCTTGTTAGACCCTGAATCACTCTAATGTTGCATTACCTTCGCCCTGCCAGGTAACACTGGCAGGGTTTTTACTTCCCCGCCTTGCCTGGCGGCACAATCGGCAGACCTGCTGCGCGCCAGGCGTGAAATCCACCAACCAGGTCCGTAGCGCGGTAGAGTCCAAGATCCTGCAGGGATGCAGCCGCCAGGCTTGAGGTATAGCCTTCGGAACAGAAGACGATTACCTGCAGGTCGTAATCGGTCGCGATCGGCAACCGCGAACTGGAGGCCGGGTCGAAGCGCCACTCGAGCACATTACGTTCGACAACCAACGCGCCGGCAATACCGCCCTCGATCGCACGCTGGCTTTCGGGACGAATATCGACGAGTATCGCCTCTGTCAGGGTCATCGCCTCATAGACCTCCTCCGAAGATAGCCGTCGCAGCCGGGCACGTGCCGCTGCGAGCACCTGCTCAATGCTCCAGACGCCGGTGCGGCCTACGGATTTTTGCCTCTGCACCCGCCCCTGCTGATCGAGCGTCTCAACCTGCCAAGACGAGCCTTCGCGCGGAATCAGTTCACTCCCATCAAGCTCGTACTCGTTCATCTCGCTAAGGGGAGGAGAATACGCGTGAATGCTGATGGCAGGCGCGAGCGAGAGGTTACGGACGTCGTGCGTGTAATCGGGACCGAATGCGCGCGGCTTGCCCGGATGCATCGCGTGCATCCGCTCACCAGGACGATGCTCCTCAAGAATCCCGGTCGCTACGACGAAGGCTCCCGAGGACGCACCGTGGTCGTGGAAGCCGGTGGATTGCCCGGGCAGCCAGCTGAGGACCCATATGTCATAGTCCGGACCGTGATACAGGCGCTCATACCAACGCCGTTGGGGCCGCAACCGTACTTTATCCATCCATCCATCAGACGCGGCGAACAGCGAGACGATGTTGGCGAGTTCCTGAGGCGTTCTCGGGACCGCGCCGGATAGGTCGTTCGTTGCTATCAGTGTGGTGCCGGCCTCACGCGCAAGTTGTTCCTTTATTGTCATGGCATATCCCCTGGGTAGCCGGCATTTGCGGCCCCGTCCATTCGGCAGGGCCAGACCGGCGTGATAAGAAGGTGCTTAGTGAAGAGAGCGAATTGCATAGGTTCTCTCCATAGCTAAATCGGCGCAAACAAGCCCCGGCACGAATGCCGACGTGTCGACAATCACTATGGACGAATGATGGAGCACTTCGAATGAGCTTTGGAGAGGGAAGATCTGAGAACGCCGCTGCTCACCCAACGAAAGGGTGGTCGCAGCGACAACAACGAAGCAGGTGAAACGCCATAGTTTGACGCTAGCATAGCGGGAAGAGCGGGGTCAATATTTGAGCATTGGCCAGGGCGGTACGCCGGTAAGATTCCTTCCATAACGGGTTTCGCTGCGCTATCGCGAGGCCGAGAGGTAACATCGAAACGAGATGACAGGTAACAAACAGAACCCACACCGCGGTGACGGGATGATAGACGTTCTCCTCTTCGGGGCGCATCCTGATGATGTCGAATGGGGGGCCGGCGGAACCATACTGACGTTAAGAGCGAAGGGCACCTCATTCGGGGTTGTGGATCTCACCCGGGGGGAAATGGGATCGAGAGGCACGAGCGAGGAGCGCGACAACGAGGCGCAGGACGCCGCATCCTGGATGGGCGCCCGGTTTCGTGAAAACCTTGGCCTGCCTGATTGCGGAGTCATTGATTCGGTAGAGAACCGGCAACGGATTGCGAGCGTTATCCGGCGATACCGTCCGAAGCTGGTACTGGCGCCCTATTGGGAAGACCGCCACCCTGACCATGCGGCAACGGGGCAACTGATTCGAAATGCCGCCATCCACTGCACATTGAGAAAATCGAACGACCCGAATCCACCACACAAACCTTTGGCCTACCTGTATTACCTGTTGCACCACTTCAAGCATCCCAGCTTGGTCGTCGACATTTCCAACGTCTATCAGGGCAAACTCGAACTGCTTCGGATGCACGCTTCGCAGTTTGCAAAAACCGCTGAGGGCTTCGGGGTTTTGCCGCTGGGAATGAACGACTACCTGTTCGGGCTTGAATCTCGCGACCGATTTTTCGGTTCGCTGATTAGCGTCCATCACGGGGAAGCCTTTATTAATGAGGTTCCGTTGAAACTTGGCAGTATCAGCGATTTTCCGTCGTTTCATTAGTAGGTTTTCCTACCCGCTCGATAATCGTTACGCAGACTTATCCCTAATGACGCAGGTGGGAACGGGCCCTGGTTTAGTGCCGCGCCTACGGCGCTCCCACCATCTTCGGGATTGATCCCCAACCCTTCCGGATTGGGCTCGGTTTGGACGGCCGGCCCTCCGGGCCTCGCATCGATTTTGTAGTTTCATTTCTTTCTCAACCGGTCACAGCAGATTGGATGCTCCCACGGGCCGCCCCCATGGCAAGTTTCCCAGGGGCCCGCTCCGTGGCAGACTCCACGGAATAGCCGGGACAGCCGGGGAGTGCGGACAACAAAGCTTAGGTTTGTTCTTTCCTTCACAGTGGTGACGTGGATCGAATGTTCCGCTCGCTTCGCGTACAGCTCTTTCAACCATTAGCGATTTCCGCTCGATCTCAGTGCCCCGTTTTGTCATTTCCGTCTGTTTGGTTTTCCCATTGGTTACCATACCCAGAGATGCAGCCTACCGCCGAGGACGTATTACGAACCTTTCGTATGGATGAACCGCGGTTGTTTATCGCCGCGGCATCGATCACGGTCGGTCTGGTAGCGATAGGGTTCTCCTTAATCCGCAGAAGATTCGACCGGCTGCTTTCCTTCTTCGCGTGGTTCGCGGTTCTGTATGGCGCCCGGTTATGGATGAAATCGGACATCCTCCGCTTGATGCAGCCCCCCTCTCTATTCCTGGAGAAGGTCCGGATGGCACTCAACTTCTTCATACCCGTCCCAGCGCTTCAGTTTTTTGCGGCAACCGGTTTGATCGGCCGCACAGGCCGGGTGATCGCTTATGTCGTATGCATCTTCGAGATGTGTCTCATAGCTGCAATCTTTCTGGGATTGCCGATGACCCCTCTTGATCAATTGAACAGCGTTGCCATTATCGTTGGTTCGGTTTCGCTCACCATCCTGACTTTCCGCCGGCCGATGGCCACACAGGACGAGGTGGTGTTTCGGGCCGGCCTGGTTACCTTTGTCGGTTTTGTCCTCTGGTCAAATATAGAAACGCTTCTCCATCATGAATCAACGATTGAGTCTTATGGTTTCGCGGTGTTGCTGTGCTGTCTCGGATATGTGGCAGCGAGGCGGGCGCTCGACCGCGACCAGCAGCTGAACTCCATTCAACAGGAACTTGAAGTCGCGCGACGGATTCAACTTTCTATTCTTCCGGGAGCCTTTGCGGCCTCGGAGCACTTCACGGTGGCGGCAAGGTTTGTGCCCATGACCGCGGTCGCAGGCGACTTCTATGAGTTCATTTACACCGGGAACGGGACGGTAGGATTACTGGTCGCGGATGTATCGGGGCATGGCGTACCGGCGGCACTGATAGCTTCGATGATGAAGGTCGCAATCACTTCACAGCGGGACCATGCTACGAACCCTGAGCGCTTGCTCGCGGGTGTTAATGAAGCCCTTTGCGGGAACACGCAGAATCAGTTTGTCACGGCAGCCTATGTCCACCTGGATGCAAGCTGCGGCAAGTTCTGCTACGCGGCTGCCGGACATCCTCCCATGCTTCTGCTGCGAGATGAGCAGGTGATCCGCATAGAAGAGAATGGGCTCCTCCTGGCGATTTTATCCTCCGCGGTCTACGCATCGACGAAACAGCCACTTCTTCGCGGGGATCGCCTCCTGCTCTATACCGACGGAATCATCGAGGCGGAGAATGCCGGCGGAGAAGAGTTCGGGTACGAACGCGTCGGTAATCTTCTGCAGGCCAGCGCAAAGATGGCTGTCGAAGAGGCCGCTGACCTGATTGTGAATACTGTGAGCGGTTGGTCCTCAAGCCAAAATGATGACCTCACAGTAATCATTTGTGATTACAAAAGGGGCTAATGGAATAAATGCGGACCCGTCCTCACCTAACTTCCGGTTTTTCCTCGTTCGTCAGACCTCTGCCACCAGTTGAAATCGGCTGGCTGCCGCTGTTACTACCTGCACTTGACCGTGACCTGGGTTCGATTTCTTTTGCAGGAGCAACATCCCTACTGAATGTAGGGCCTGGACATCGCGGTGCACCGCTTTCCGATCGCGCTGAAGCACCGCTGCCAATTCTGTGATGGAACGAGGTTTCTCCCTTGCCACCTCACAGAGACGGACGCGTTTGGGGGTGATGTGCGACAGCATCTCATCCGCAGTGGCGAAAGTAATGCGCTTCTCTGAAGGTATGTGCTCCTTACGGTCCAGTTTGCGTGCGCGAGCCAGCTTGTGCTCTCTCAATTCAGCAAAGCTCTTTGTACCGATTTTTGTTTTCATGCCTTCTCCTTCAGGGCTTCCACCTCGTCGAGGAAACGACGCAGGGTTCGTTCATAGCTGATAAAGCCTACTGGTTGCGCGCTTCCCATCCAATGACGTTCATGGCGTCCGTGAGCGTTGTCGTAACCGAGTACCCTGCCATTGTCCTGCTGGCATAAACCATGGTGAATGAAGACCAGATTGTATTTCGCCACCGCCGCGGCGTCGTTTACATATACCTCTTCGCGGATGATGCCATAGCTTCCGGATTTGCAGCATACCTGATCGATGTCGTCAACAGCTTTGCGGGTTCGTACTCGCTTAGCCACGTTGAATCATATCACAGGTGTGTTATCAAATGCCACACCTGTGCAGCTGAGCTCACGGTTTAACCTCGGTGAGGAGCAGCTCAAGGGCTGCACGCAGTGGGGCCGGCAGCGAGGTTGGCCGCCGTGTGACACGATCTACAAACACGTGCACAAACCAACCCTCTGCCGCCAAGCTGGCCTCGCTACGAAACAGACCTATTCCGTAACGCACACTCGATCTGCCGATACGCTCCACACGCAAGCCTGCCTCGACCATCTCAGGAAATGTGAACTCACGCAGAAATCGGCAGTGCGACTCGGCGCATACGCCGATGATCGGGCCGGCGAGAAAGTCCAGCCCTCCCTCTTTGACCAGATAAGTGCTGATGACGGTGTCGAAGTAGCTGTAGTACTGAACGTTGTTGACATGACCGTACACATCATTGTCGTTCCAGCGAGTAGGGACCGGCTGGAAATACTTGTAGTTCTCCCGTGACTCAGGCACCCGGAAGACTCCTTTGGGCGGATTCGACTGCTCTTCTCTTCCTCCATACTTTCTCATGTTCATGGCTTGCTGTTTGGAGGTTCCGAAGAGGGGAGAAAAGCCCGCAATTCGATCCCCATCTTTTCCCCAGATCCCATCCTTATGCCTGGTCCGGAGTCCCATGGGCCAGTTGCTCGAGCCATGCTGTCATCGTTTTCTTCGGCTCGCCCATCGCCGCATTCGACACGTCCTCCCACGCTTCCCATGTCTCCAGCCGCTCCGCATACGCGGAGCGGGCCCGGGGCAGAATCGAAGTGCCTAGCCCCAATCGCATCGGCGCATTTTCCGCGTCCACGAGCTTCAGGATGGCTTCTGCGGTCGCATCTGGATCGCCGCGTTCAACCTCGGCCAAGCGGGCAAGAAACTGTTTCCGGAACTCCGCGTATGGTTGCAGAACATCCGCGATTTGCGAGGACTTTCCGAAGTCGGTTGCGTAGGCTCCGGGTTCAACAAGTGTCACCTTCAACCCGAACGCCCTCACCTCCTGCGCGAGGGATTCGTGGAGCGCTTCGACTGCCCATTTGGTGGCGCAATAAAAGCCGATGAGCGGCAATGCCGTTATCCCCAGCCCGCTCGAGACGCCCAGAATGTGACCGCTCCCTTGTTTCCGCAGCAAAGGCAGAGCCGCTCTGAGGACTCGGACCATGCCGAGGTAGTTGGCATCGAAGAGCTCGCGGATCTGCTCGTCGCTCGCTTCCTCTGTAGCCGCGAACAGGCTGGTGCCGGCATTGTTAACAAGGACGTCCAACCTACCGAAGTGAGCGTATGCCTGATGAACCCCCTGGTGCACCTGGGCGGAGTCGGTGACGTCGAGGGCGAGGGGCAGCACCGTGTCGCCAAAACGTTCCGCGAGATCGGCTACGTCTGCCAGTTTGCGGGCGGTCGCTGTGACCCGATCACCGCGTTTAAGAGCGGCCTCGGCCCAGATGCGGCCGAAGCCGCGCGAGGCACCGGTGATGAACCATGTCTTTTTCATGTCGATTTCTCCGTGATTGTGGGGCTAGGTTCAGACCTCGGAATAGCGCATGTTCCCGAGATCAGTGAGAAGGGAGGGGCCTGTGGGGTTCCACCCGAGCTTTGCACGGGTCTGCGCACTGGAGGTCAGAGGGTCCCTCCCGACGAAGAACCCGAGGAAGCCGAAATGTTCCTGGGCCTGTTCCTGCGAGATGGAAATGACGGGCACATTCAGGCCCCGGCCGATCGCGGTGGCAATGTCTTTGAGCGCCACACCCTCTTCGGCGACGGCGTGGTAACGGGCTCCCGCTGTGCCCTTCTCCAGAGCAAGCAGGTAGAGGCGGGCAACATCCGTCACATGCGCGGCGGGCCAGTGGTTTTGACCTTCGCCGATGTACGCCGAGACTCCCTTTGCGCGTGCAATCGCAATCAGGGGGGTGATGAGGCCCTGCTTTACGGTGTCGTGGACCTGCGGCAAGCGCATCACAATTGCGTGGATTCCGCGATCCATCAGTGCGACAGCGGTCACCTCTGATACCCGAGGAAGGGACGGGGAAGAAAGCGGCGGATCGTCCTCGGTGGCTGCGCGGCCCTGGGCCACTCCTACTCCGGAGCTGACGATGAACGGACGGCTTGAACCCTGGAGCACGGCGCCGATGGTCTCGATGGCGCGCTTGTCCAGCTCGCAGCTCTCCGCAAACCTCGACCAGTCAGCTGGAAAGCGCTGTGGATGACGGCATCGGTCGCGGCTGCTCCGCTGCGCAGGCTTTCCATGTCCTCCAGATCGCCTCGATGCGCCTGGGCGCCTGCGGCTTCCAGCGACTTTGCGCCCGAGTCCGACCGCGCCATTCCAAGGACGTGGTGGCCCGTGCCGACGAGTTCTTTCACGATGGCGGAACCGATGAATCCGGTAGCGCCGGTAACGAATACACGCATCTGTGCCTCCCTGATCTGATTCGAGCCAAGATTGACGAAAGGCTGCCGCGTCCACTAAAACGGACACAGCCTCCGAATAAATAGATAATCGGAGGTAGCCTCCGGTTGCAAGAATTTTGGAGATGATGAAGAACCGTTTGACGACCGCCCGTAAACCGCGCACAGACGCGCTGCGCAACCGCGAGCGCATTCTTGAAGTCGCGAAGGCAGCCTTTACCCGAAAAGGCGCCAATGCCAGTCTGGAGGAAATCGCGAAGCACGCGGGTGTTGGAACTGGTACCCTGTATCGCCATTTTCCTACGCGGGATGCGCTGATCGAGGGTGTTTACCGGAACGAGGTGGAGAAACTCGCGGCGGCCGCGAGCCGCTTCGCCGAGAAGATGTCTCCGATCGAAGCGCTTCGGGCCTGGATGCTGCTGCTGGTCGATTACATCGCAGCAAAGCACATCATTGCGCCCGCACTCAACAGCATAGTTGGAGGCCCATCAAGGCTCTATGAAGGTTCACGCAGCATGATCCAGGGCGCGATCGATGAGCTAGTGAAGCGCGCTAAGAGGAGTGGCGATCTGCGAAGAGATCTGGATGCATTCGACCTGCTTCGAGCGCTGATCGGCGTCTCGCATGTGGGCTCCGGCGCTGATTGGCAGCAAAGCGCCCGGAGACTGGTAGACATCCTTATCGCAGGCTCACGCCCGCTCAAATAGACCGCGTCCTCGCGGCGTCCGACCTCTAGCGGGAGACTTTCAAAATGGTCAGTCTCTCTATCCCAAGAAATCGAACCGGGTTAGCTCGTGATCTACGATGCATTATGCGATTTTTCTACTCAACCCTGGTGTTTAGCCTTTGCGCAGCGTTTTGTCACGCACAGACAGCAACCGATGATGCAACGTTCCTAAAGCAGGCCCGTGCGAAGTATGACGCTCCCTTTGAAAGGAACCTCCAATCCTTCAACTGCGCTGTAGAGTTCAGTTGGAAGCAGCACTTCACCGAGGCCGTCCGCCTCGGCGACGAAGGAACGGACGAGGAGATCGCCAAACTCATTCAGCCCATTCGCAATCGAGTCACTGTCACTCGTCAGAACGTTGCAGTGTCACCGGGAATGACCGAGGGTGAAGTAAACAAGCTTCCCCATGGAGGCATGGCGGAAGGTCTCCTCGAACACGCTGTGCAGTTCAGCTTGAATAACTGGTTGGCTGCCAGCAATAACGCAATGCTTCCGCCGGTAGGCACGCCCGTCCACGTTGAGCCGTCCACGTCAGGCTACAAGCTCGAACTCAAGATCCAATCTTTTGATGTCGAGATGTTGCTCACGCGCGACATGAGTCTCCAGAGCGAAGCGGCAAAGGGATCTGCCTCCGATCGCCGGGAAACGGACTTCCGTCCCAGCCCACAGGGCTTTCTCATGACCTCTTTCAGGCTAGGCGAGGATGGAGATTTCAGTCCGGGCAAGCGGATAATCCTCACCTATACCTATCAGAGCGTTGGCGGATTTCAATTACCTGAGCAAGTCGAGATCAACCGCGAGAGCCATCACGAAGTCTGGCACTACAAACTGACCGACTGTAACGTGCAAGCGGCTAACTTATTCCGTCGTGTAGGGTCGAACCGCTAATGTGATTTCTCCCGCTAAGTAGCAGGAAGGCTCTGTGTGTCTCTTCGATAGCCCGTGCCCTTAACTTCCTGTGCCAGGCTTGAGCCCGAACCATCAAATACGCTGCGAATTTTCGCTGCCAGTGCGGCGAACTCCGCGTTGCCGAGCAGTTGAGCGGATCGGGGACGGGCGAAAGGGATGTCGATGACCGCCGCGACACGGCCGGGACGCGGTGTCAGAACCACCACGCGATCACTCAGAAAGACCGATTCTGTAATACCGTGGGTTACAAACAATACCGTCTTGTGCTGCGCGGACCAGATGCGCTGAAGCTCGACGTTCATCGTCTCCCGCGTCATGGCGTCCAACGCCGCAAAGGGTTCGTCCATCAGCAATATTTTTGGATCGTGCACCAGGGCTCGCGCCAGCGCGACACGCTGCTGCATTCCACCCGAAAGCTCGTTGGGCAGCCGCTTCTCGAAATCGCCGAGTCCCACCATACGGATGAGCTCGCGGGCACGATCCTGATAGTCGGCAATCGGCCTCCCCTGCACGTCCACAGGCAGGAGCACGTTGCGCATGACCGAGAGCCAGGGCAGCAGCAAAGCCTGCTGGAATACCAGCCCGACATCCGGCCGCGGCGCGCGCACATCCATACCGCCCACCAGGACCTTGCCCGAGCTCGGGGACAGCAGCCCGGCTACCATACGCAGCAGCGTGGTCTTGCCGCAGCCGCTGGGGCCCAGCAGGGAGACGAATTCACCAGGCTTTATGTCGAGGTGAACGCCGGCCAACGCGGTGAGCTGCCGCCCCTCGCGGGTTTCAAACTGGTGGCCGACATCTACGAAGGTGATGCCGTCAGCGGACGAAGACCGGGTAGGGCTTGTGGTCACGTTATTTCCAGTTTCGCGCCTGGTTGACGATGATGGAATGGTCAAACTGATTGTACTGGGCAGCAAAGGCGTCGGTGAATAGGTCGGTGGGGGCGATGGGCGCGGAAATCTGTCCGGCATTGACCAGGTAGTTCTCGATCTTTTCAAAGATCGCAGCCTGCTGGCTGCCCCACTGAAAATCTACCGGGAGTTGATCCGCCCCCATGTCGCCCATCTGTGCCTTGATGATGGCCAGATCGGTGGCGAGAGCCTTTGGATCATTCCTATCTTTGGGTGCGCGATCGGGATATTGCTTCCAGAAAGCACGAACGGCGGCCTCGGGGTTGGTCTTGAGAAAGACGGTGGCCTTCGCCGTGGCCCGCCCCACCTTCGCGAGGACATCGGAGTTTTTGGCGAGGAAGGATTGGGTCGCGAACAAATTGAAACTGTACTGGTCCATCTCGTCAGGCGGGACTGGCAGCACGCGCACTGCGTATCCGGCGATCCGCTCGCGCGCGACGCCTCCCGTGAAACTGACCTCAGCATCCACGCTTTTGTTCTTTAACGCTTCGAAGGAGGGCGTTCCGTAACCGACACTGAGCAGTTGCACATCGTTGATACTCATGCCGGCCTGTTTGAGGCTGGCCCGCAGATAGGTGACGCCACCGCTGCCGAGATCGTTCACGCCGACCCGCTTGCCCCTGAGATCGCGCACCGATTGGATGGGCGAATCCGGGTTGACGACGATGCGGTTGGTGGCGCGCCGGCAGACGGCGTAGAAAGAGACGAGCGGAATTTTGAGCTTGATGCGCTGAATCACGATGGGGTCGGGCTGAGCAAGCCCCACATCGGCTCGCCCGGAAAGAAGCAATTGCGCGACGGACGCGGAGGATTGGCCGGGCACAACCGCAACGTCGAGCCCTTCCTGCTGGTAATAGCCAAGGGCCTTGGGGAGGGTCGCGTAGGGATAACCGACATTCAGATCGGCGGTGGCGACCGCATAGGTGATTTTTCTTAGCGGGCCATCGAAGGCCAACAGCGGCGCGGCCTGGGCTAAGGCACTCGATGCAGCGAGGATGCCGAGGCGGCTCAAGAAGCTGCGACGGGATGAGCGATTTGGATACAGAGCGACCTCACTTTCCCCTGAAGAGATGACGTGCCCCCTCAGGCGCCGCGGGCTCCGTCGGGTTGATGCCCCCAGAAGACCAGGCGCTGACCGAGGAGACGAACCATGGCGTGCAATACGAATCCTGTGAGCGATAACACTGCCAGCGCGGCGAACTCGCCCGCCATGTCGAGATTGGTGTTGTAGGTGAGGATGCGGTAGCCAAGCCCGCCCACCGCACCGAGGAACTCAGACACCACGGCCGCAATGATGGCCAACACGATGGCTAGCTCGAGGCCGGCGAATAAAGCGGGCAAGGCGCTGGGAAGCTTGACTCGCATGAAAACACGCCAGCGCCGCCCGCAGTAAGCGCGCAGCATGTCGAGTTGATCCGGGTCCGTGCGCTCGAGCCCCGACAGGGTGTTGATGAGAACAGGAAAGAACACCGTGGATACGACCAGCGCTACCTTCGACTGTATGCCGAAACCAAACCATATCAAGAACATTGGCGCCAGCGCCGTCTTGGGTACCGATTGAAGGCCGATCACATACGGATACACAATGGTGCGCACGGGACGAAATTCAGAGATGACCAGGGCCAGAAAGAAGCCCACGAAGCTGCCGCCAAAGAAGCCGATCAGGACCTCACGCAGGGTCACCACGAGATCTTTAGTGAAGGTGCCATCGGCGAGGTTCGCCCTTAGGGATTGCCAGACCTCAAGAGGACTGGGAAAGATGGCGGGCGAGACATCGAACTTTTTGGTGTACCACTGCCAAAAACAAACCAGCACGATTGCGCTCAGGAGCCATGCTGCGAAGCGCGTTGCCTTTCTGTACCAGCGGGCACTCACGAGGGGAACGCTCCTACTTCGGCAAAGCGCTTTTTTTGCCAGGCGAGGGCTGCGGAAACTCCCTGCTCCTTCGCGATGCGCGTGAACTCGTTGGCAGGGGCTGCACTGAGACCCATGATGGAGCGGTCCTCTGCAATGTCGAGCAGGGTGGCGTAGCCCATGACTTCATAAAAGCGATTGAGAAGGCTCTTGTTTCTGGTGAGTGTGCCGGGCGGCAGGAGACACATGTGGCGCACCACCTGATAGACGCGCGCATCGAGCGCGTCGGCGCTCACCGCCTCGTTGATCAGGCCCCACGCTTCGGCCTGTTTGGCATCGAGACGGCGACCGGTGAGGAGCAACTCCTTGAAGTGGCGCGGGGGCAATGCCCAGGCCAGAATGGGAGACATGGTGCTGCCGCCGAACTTCGCTTCCGGCTCGCCGAAAAAGGCGTCTTCGCTGGCATAGGCCAGATCGCAGGAAAGACTCAAGGCGAGTCCGCCGCCCAGACAGGCGCCACGAATTTTTGCCACCACCGGCTGGGGCAACGACCACAGACGTTCGAGACCTGAGTAGGCGAGACGGAAATGGTCGGCCCAGCCCGCGGGGGTCCGCTCAGGCATGTCCTTGTCGATGCTCACGTCAAAGCCGGCGGAGAAGGCGCGGCCTTCGCCGGTCAGGACGACGACGCGGATGGAGTCGTCCGTTGCGATTCGATCAAGGGTCGCGACCAGTTCTTTCATTACTCCGTCGGTCAACGCGTTGAGCTTGTGCGGACGCGCGATGGTCAGCGTGGCGACGGCCTCCGCGGTGTTGCAGTGAATAAGGGGTGAAGAGCTCATGGTTGCGGCCTCGGGATGAACAACCGGTTTGGCAACCCAAGCGAGGTAAGCGTCCTGCGTTGGTTGAGCGACAAATTACTCGCTTGCTCACAAGCCTTGCCCCCTGGACGGGTACCCCATGTTCGCGGACTTTCGCGTACATGGGTTGAAGAAGATGGGCAACCCGGATTTCCTGCCACGTGGCACTCACCAAGGGCCGCTTGTGCGGCTTTCAGTAAGGAAAGCCGCATGAGGTTCGCCAACGCCACCAAACTCCACAGGAAATCCGGGAAAAGCCCCTCCTTTTTCCTTTCCTGCAGGTAGGTGTAGACCGACGGTGAAAGCAATGGAAAAAGCTCATGTTCAACCCATGTACGCGAAAGTCCGCGAACATGGGGCACCCGTCCAGGGGGCAAGGCTTGGGGGCAAGCCGGGAAAGCGGAGGACGGAATGACAGCCAACCACCAAACAGAGTTAGAGTCGTTCATTCGATCGTTGGCGATGGAGGGTGGAAGGGTGAGCTGGGTCATTTCGCTCCCGGGAAGAGCAGAAGACGGGCGTCGGCGATGATGCCGCCGGGGTGCCGGGCGTTGACGATGACCGGGTTCAGCTCGAGAACCTCGAGGCGGTTGCCGATGGCGGCCGCAAGTTGGCCGACGCTCAGAATTAACTGGGCGAGTTGATCGAAGTCGGCTTTGGGGCCACCGCGAAAGCCGTCCAGCAGAGGACGAAGGCCGCTGCGTTCTATCAGTTCAAGAGCATCCATGTGGTCGAAGGGCGGCACGAGCATCGCGCTGCGATCGAGAATCTCAAGCAGCCGCCCACCAAGACCGAAGACGACCACGAAGCCGAAGCTCTCGTCTGGCTTCGCACCGATGAAGATTTCGATGCCGCTTTCTATTTGTGGGGCAACGACTACCCCTTCACGGGGATAGGTTCCTAACGGCGGTTGGAGACAGACGCGGAGCTGCTCGTAGGTCTGCACCGCCGTCTCCGCGGTGACGCCGAGCGCAACGCCGCCTACGTCGCTCTTGTGGACGACGCGTGCGGTATCGATTTTCATGACGACCTGTGGTCCGAGATCGCGGGCCGCCTGCTCGGCTTCCGCGGCGCTTCGAACACGGCGCATGGGCGGGGCCGGCAATCCCGCTTCGGCCAGATATGGAAACAGATCGGCTTGCCCAACTGCGGTTTCTGTGCTCGCGAGGATGGCCGAAATGACCTCGGCAGGCTGGGGCAAATCCGGACGAACGTAGGCTTTGCGGCTTGCCCGCCGCTGCACATAGGTTGCGAGGTGACGGATAGCACGCAAGGCTTCGCGGCTTCCCTCGAGCGCAGGGATGCTGGCGCCCCTGACTTCTGCCATCACCTCGTCATCGACGGAGCCAGCCCGGCTTGCCATCACCAGAATGGGTTTTCCGATGTGCGCGGATTCCTTTGCGGCGGCGGCCAAAATCTCGTGGTTATGCGAATAAGCGATGTCTGGGCTATCGCGATGAAAGCCCTGGTGAACCGCGACGACGTCGACGGAAGGATCGGCGGCAACGGTCCGGATGGCGCGGCGCATGCGGTCGTGATAGCTGCCGGGAACATTGAAGCCAGTTCCGACATCGACGGGATTACGCGGCCACACGTCTGCTGGGAGATGCAGATCGTCTTGCAAGGCGGCCAGCGTTTCCGTGGAGAGTGGCGGCAAATTCACGCCGTGCTCGACACACTGGTCGGTTACGTTGCTGAGTTCCCCGCCCGACGTACCCAACATGCCCACCCGGAATGACGCCGGCCGCACAGCCCACGACGCCGCCAGTTCCACGGTCTGGGCCAACTCGTCGAAATCGTCGACGAGTATGAAATTAGCCTGGCTCAGAGCCTGCCGGTAGGCGGCTCCCGACCCGACCATCGCACCAGTGTGCCCGCGCGAGACCGCACCACCCTCCTGGGTTAGTCCGGCTTTGAGCAAGATGACGGGCTTTTCGGCGGCGTGCGCGCGTTCCGCCAAATCGAATAACGCGGGGGGATTGCGGAACTGTTCAACGAAGGCCACGATCAGCCGGGTGGCTGGATCTTCAATCGCGTAGGCGATCAAGTCTTCGACGCTGGTAACCGCTTCGTTGCCGGTGGAGGCTAGGAAGGAAAGGCCGTGACGGCCCGCGATGGCCTGCAATAGCGAGGCGACCGACCCGCTTTGGCTGATGGCCGCGACCGAACCCGCGGTGGTGACGGCGGAGATTTTGAAGCTCGAAATCGAGACGCGATTGGTGAAACTGAGAAAGCCAAGACAGTTAGGACCGAGCGCTGGAACGCGCGCGTCCGCGCACAGGCGCTGCAGGCGCTGCTGACGTTCCGCGCCGGCCGAGCCTCGCTCGAGGAAGCCACCGGAATGAATCATGAGCGCGCGGGCGCCATGCGCAATTGCCTCCTCCACCGCAGGCAGAACTTTTTCGCCGGGAAGATTGATGGCAACCATGTCAGCGGGCTCGGGCAATGCGGCAAGATTCGGCCAACATTTGCGGCCCATGATTTCGGATCGAGTGGGATTGATGAGAAAAATTTCCCCCGTAAAACCGAGCTCATGGTTGGTCTGCAGAAAACGACTGGTGAAGCTCACGCTGCTCTCGCGTCCGCTCGCGCCCACGAGAGCAATGCTGCGCGGGTTCGAGATCGCTAGCCAACCTGCGCGGCTGAGACGCGGGGTCCAGTTGCTGCTGAGGCCAGGCTCGGCCGGGCTAGTGGTCACGGCCGCCGACTTTCCCGGCTTTGGAATTCCACCTGAGCGGTTCCGCTGTTGGTGCGAAAGCCTAACTCGCTGTGGCAAGCGATTTCGAGATCGACGAGACAGCGACCGTCCACGATGGATCTGCGCGTGACTCGCCCAGTGCAGATGATCTTGAAGCCTATCAACACCCATTCCTCATTGCGCTGAACGATCCTGGTGACGAATGCGTTGGGGCCGGCCCAGCGGGTGAGCATGGCTCCGAACCACTGGATGCGGAGGACGCCGGGGGCAAATGCATCGGGGACATGCCCGGTGCGGCCGATACGGTCGAAGCCGGTGCCGATGGTGACCGCATTGAAGCGCCCAATATCAAAAGCCATCAACGGCCCCAGCTCCCACGGTGGAAGCTCTTCATGCTCGGTGATGTCTTCGAAATATCGCGGTGCGCCATAGCGGCGAACGGGCGTGGGAAAGGTGCCAGGCAGCAGCGGCGGCGTGGATACATTGCGCGTGAACTGGCCCGGCTCAAGCGGCGGATACGTCTGCGCGATGGTGCCCGCATCTTCCACACGCTTGGCATCAAAGCGGAAGGTGTACGAGTTCAAACGCGCAACGACCTCTCCCCTTTGATTGGTGAAGCGCATTTCTTCATTGACCAGAACGGCAGCGCCGAGTTTGCGCGACTTCTTGGGCTCGATGCCGGCAATCCGGCCATAAGAAAAGACGGTATCGCCGGGACGCACGGGGTGAAAGAACTCCCAGGCCTCGGTGGCGTTGTCGTTGCCTTCCAGTTCCCTGCCGGCGTCATCCCTTATGCCCGGCATCCTGCCTAACCAAGCGGGCGAGCCGTGGGCATAGAGATAACCGGGCGGCGCAATGATGCCGCACCAGCGCGTGGTCGCGGCGTATTCGGGGTCCAGGTAAAGAGCATTGGGGTCGGGAATGCAGTAGGCAAAGTGACGAATGCCATCCCGGGTGACGTCGTAGTTAAATTGTTCAGGCTGAGGCAGTTCCTTGCCAACGAGGGCGGCGTATTCCGACACGTCCAGGTGAGTCTCACCCATCAGGGCTTGTTCCTCTCGCGGCATTTCGCTCAGACTATAGCATACGCAAAAATGTTACTGAGTCGATCACCGTTACCCCGGAAGATTGCGGTCCGTCAACGATGACTACTCGAACTGGGACTACTTTGTTTCAGTAGTTTCCAAAGGGTAAATCCACCTGAACCACGTAAAGGTGTCGTTGCCAAAAGCAGGAAATCGTCTGGACGGGCTACATAACACGGGCTTCAAGGGCTGCTGAGCTGAGTGCGCATACTATAATCGGGAGAAGGCTGGTAGTGCTCGATCGCATAGATAAGTTTTGTCCCGTTGATGCCAGCCTACACTTTGGAATCATGTATTATTTATTTTCCTCAAATACAGTTTCCGGAACGCGGCGCTCATGCTGCACCCACCTTAGCTGCAGCATCGGCTGAGTCCGCCGCGCTTTCGACAGCACGCCGTACGCAATCATCGGGAACCCAAGGAGTAGTAGGCAGTGAAAGGCAGTATTCTTGATCAGAAGCACAGCTCATCGCCGGGGCGCGTGAGCACAGGCCACGAGAAGCCACGATTTACTCATCACTTAAGAAAGCCGATGTTGAATCGCCCCCTTTCTCCACGCGAAAGGCAAGTGGCAACACTTGTCGCTCATGGAATGACCAACAAAGAAATAGCAGCGATGATGGGAGGAATTACCGAGCAGAGTGTAAAAAACTCTGTAGCTCACATCATGATGAAGACGGGAGCACCCAATCGAGTGCGCATCGTCATCTGGGCCCTGAAGAATGATTTGATTACCGTAGAAAATTTATGAGTGATGTGCTGGGATTGCCGCTGTCAAGCCGGCCAATTGTGCGGCCGGGTCACGGAGCATCTACCACACATCGAAATCCGATCGTCGCGGCACGATCCCGCCCCGGGGACATCAGCAGGAACTTCTGGTGTTCGTCAAGCCGGTAGGTCTGGGGAAAATACCAGATCGATCCTCGTGGCTGATAATACGCACCGCCGCGCAGAATCGCCGCGCGCGTGTGCTGGTCGCGAAACTCGTCGGTCCACTGGGAAATATTTCCGGTCATGTCGAGCACGCCGAAGGCACTGGCCCCTGCCGGAAATGCATCCACATTGGTTGGTGCGCGCATCACTCGCCCGTGGTCGGGGGGAGGAAGCGCTCCATCATTCCAATCATTCCCCCAGGGATAGAGGCGCTCCTCGGAGCCCTGCGCGGCATATTGCCACTCCCAATCGTGCGGTAGCCGCTTTCCGGCCCACGCCGCATACGCGCGTGCATCTTCGATGGAGACCCAGATCACCGGCTGGTTCGCCGCATCCGCGGGAAAGGTTCCGTTGGACCAGTGGCGCAGAAAATTGTGGTCGTCCGCGGGGTGGTAATGCGCGGCGTCGATGAACTCCTTGAACTCGGCATTGGTGACCGGCGTTCGATCCATATAAAATGCCTTGATCTGCAGCCTTTGGCGATGAAATCGGCGCGGCGCATCTTCCCACGGATATTGCACGTCGACGCCAGGGTCGTTGCCGCCTTCGATTTCAATGCCACGTACGGCAAAATCAAAATCGCCGCCTGAAATACGAACCATGCCCTGGGGCGCGGAGACGGCTGGCTTGGTCGCCGCCATCTCAACCATGGTTTGCGGCAGATACTTCCATTCGCGCGAGTACCCGCTGAGAGGGCGTTTGGCGCGCTCGGCCATAAACGCAAGCAGGTCTTTCCATTCGCCGGTGAGCGCTGGAGTCATCAGCACCGCGCCAAAGCCAAGGCCTTCGATGGGAAATCGCAGCGAATCGCTTCCCCCGGCGACGTTGGGAGTCAGCTCGACACCGTGCCACAGGTCGTAGTAATGCATCCCGTTGCTGTGCGCTATGCTCAGCTCCTCACCCGAGACGTCGTATTCGTTGCGATTGACCATGGTCCATAGGGTTGCGTTTCCGCTGGTGAATTTGCTCGCGAAAACGCCGGACTGCAGGGTCGCCGTGTAGGGCTCCCAATCCGGGCTTTGCAGGGTCGGTCCGAAGGCCCGTTCGATGCGGGTGAATCGCAGCACGGCTTCGGCATCGTGTGGAGTAGTGCCATACCAAAAGCCCCACAGATTTTCTGCCGACACATAACCGATGCCGTTGAAGAAAGCGTGCTGCAGACTGTTGGTTTTATCGCGAGTGAAGCGATCTGTGACATTGATGGTGTGCCGCGGCTCGAGCCATTTCGCCTGGTTGACCATGGGCACGAACGGATAGGGCGTGTCTTCCCACGTTACCCAGTCGTTCCAACTGATGGTGCTCCATGCCAGCGACTCGTCGCGAATGGAAAATTGTGGTTCGAGCGCGAGGGGATGGTGGGCGGCATCGGCGGCCGCGTGAAAAGCGGCGGGGACATCTTCGAGGGTATCGAAATTTACGCCGTCGGCACCGATTTGCGCCATCAACTCGGCGAGCGTCGTGGCGGTGGGTGCGGCCGATTCGCGCGTGCCGTTGTCCCAGGCGAGAGTGGGGAAGAAGACGCGCACGCCGCGCGCGTGGAATTGGTCGATCATGTGGCGAACGCCGGAAACTCCGCCGGGCAGGTCGCGAATGAGTTCGAACTGGTTGCGGTCGTCTACTCCGAGATTGGGATAGAGCGGCCAGATGAGCACGGCGTCGATGGGGCCGAGGCGGCCTTCGACGTCGGCGAGAAAGCGGTCAACCGTGTATTGATTCTTGTCCGGATCGAAGAATGTGCGGTCCCAGATCAGCAGTTGGACTTGCGCATACACGTGCTGCGTCCAGGCAAGCTGGGGCCGGTCGTACTCCGTGCCCTGATAGCGTAAACGCTGGAGCCGTTCTTGCCGCCACGCTTTCATTTGCGCGCGCCAGGCATCCGCCGCTGCGGGATTTTCGGGCCCGGGAAGCAATACGTCCGCGGGGCCGGCCGGCTGGGTGAGATTTAGCACTCCGGTTGGCGGGACGAGCGCATGACGAGGACGCCACTCATCGGAAAAGGCAGTCATGGCGGAGATTGCGAGAACAAGGTAGAGGAATTTGCGCGCAAGGTCTTTGCGGGGAGCGTGCGCAGGTCCTCTGACGAGGAGCCTCTCCAAGGTGTTTCTGTACTTTTTCATCGGCAGACAGAGCGAATATAACGGAATAACGCGGTGAGTTCACGTTCTGTCTGCCTACTGGCGGGACTATACTTGCGGACAGTGTCGGCGCTACGCGGCTACCAGCGGAGAGCGCAGGCATCGACTTGTCTTCGGAGCGCAACCATGAAATTGACAGGACTATCTATACTTGGTTTCCGTGCAGGCTCGGTGACCAAAGAAGTCTTCCATGCTACGAATGCCCGCACCGGGGAGCGGCTGGAGACGGACTTTTTCTCTGCGACAGCAGAAGAAGTAGACGCGGCCGCGGTTCTGGCGGACGAGAGCTTTTGCTGTTTACAGTCGAACGACCGGCCGCGAGAAAGCGGCGCTCTTACGCGCCATCGCCGCCAATATCGAATCGATCGCTCCCGAATTGATCGAACGTGCGGAACAGGAAACGGCCCTCCCCAAAGCCCGCTTACAGGGTGAAACTGCGCGTACCTGCGGCCAGCTTCGCTTGTTTGCCCAGGTCGCTGAGGAAGGCTCCTGGGTCAACGCTCGCGTCGACCGGCCCGATGCAGAGCGTAAACCTGCTCCCAAGCCGGACCTGCGCTCCATGCTGCGTCCCCTGGGCCCGGTCGTGGTCTTCGGCGCGAGTAACTTTCCCCTGGCTTTTTCCGTGGCCGGAGGGGATACCGCGTCCGCCTTGGCGGCGGGATGTCCGGTCATCGTCAAAGCCCATTCGGCTCATCCCGGCACCAGCGAACTGGTGGGTCAAGCCGTGCAGCAAGCCGTAAGGCAATGCAATTTGCCCGAAGGTGTTTTCTCGCTTCTGTTTGGCCGCGGTGCGCAAATTGGTGTCGCCTTGATGAAACATCCCCTGGTGAAAGCCGGCGGGTTTACTGGATCACGGGGGGCCGGCAGGCAATTAATGGATACGGCGGCCGCGCGGCCGGAGCCAATCCCGTTTTATGCCGAGATGAGCAGCACCAACCCGGTGTTCATCCTTCCCGGTGCGTTGAAGGAACGTGCTGCCGCCATCGCCAGCGGATTGCATGCTTCCTTCACCCTCGGAGCGGGTCAGTTTTGCACCAAACCCGGAATGGTATTTTTGCCCGAAGGGGCCGACGCTCCGAAGTTCGTCGACCAACTGCGGCAGTCGGTGGATGAGTCGGCGCCATTCTACTTGCTCACCGGTGGCATACGTTCGGCTTATCAAAGCAGCGTTGCCGATCGCAAGAGACGGCATGGTGTGAGTGTGGTGGCCGAGAAGTCCATCGCCAGTAATGGCCGGGAACTCGGGGTCGGCGCAGCGCTGTTCGAAACAGATGGCCAGACTTTTCTGAAAGACGGGGAACTCGAGGAGGAGATTTTTGGCCCGGCAACGTTGTTAGTCCGCCACGCCAACCGCGAACAAATGCTGGAGGCGGCACGTAATTTTGAAGGCCACCTCACCGCAACCATCCACGGCACCGAGGAGGACCTGCGCAGCTTTGGCGATTTGATTGCGATCCTGGAGAACAAAGCGGGCAGGCTTTTGATCAATGGTTTTCCAACTGGAGTAGAGGTTTCCCATGCCATGGTGCATGGCGGACCCTACCCATCAACTTCCGATGGGCGTTCCACCTCGGTGGGCAGCCAGGCGATCTTCCGTTTCACACGGCTCATCTGTTACCAGAATTTTCCTGACGCTGCGCTACCTGCGGAGTTGAGAAACGAAAATCCTCTCCATATCTGGCGCATGGTGGATGGCGAGATGACGAGAGAGGCCGTCATGCAAGCGCAAGCAGTCCCACAGTGAGAACAGTCTGCAATCCTAGAGCTGTTCGATCTTTACGTTACCGTCGGATGTGTTGATGGTGAGCGGCGTGCCTCCGCCATTTAGTTTTCCGTGCAACTCATGGCCCTCTCCGCCGGACTGGTAATGGTCCATGGTGAGGGGAAGAGTGCAATCGACATGGCCGTCGCTGGTATGCACGCTGAGGTCGGCGGCGAAGCTCTGGGGGACGCGAATGGTCATCGAGCCATCAGACGATTGAATGGTCGAGGCGCCAGTGAGCTTGGTTCCCTCGCGTAAGTTGAGATCCAGAGTACCGTCGCTGGTGTGAAGGGCAAGCGTGTGGAACAGGCCGTCGACGCTGAGGTTGCCGTCGCCGGTGTGGGCGTCGATTGCGCCATCGGCGTCAGTGACCCTCACGTGGCCGTCACCGGACTTGATGCGCAGGCTGCCGGAGACGTGATCGAGGGTCAGGTTTCCGTCGCCGGTGGTCAAATTCAGGTCGCCCTGCAACCCGGAGAGAGTTACATTTCCGTCAGAGGTTTTGGCTTGCAGTGTGAGCTGGGCGGGGCTTTCGACGATCACCCGAGTTTCCCGGTGCCAGGTGACGTGCGCGCCAATGTGCGGCAGCTCTTTGAAGAGAAAGTGAACCTGATCGCCGCTTTGGCCCTCTTCCAGACGATAGTCGGTCAGCTTCCGCCCCTCCACTTGGATATGGATCCGGATTTCATGGCAGTCCCCGCAGGAATGAAATTCAACGCCGGCGTCCGAGGTTTCGAGGGTAAGCGTGGGCTTGCCAGTAACCGGATAGGTCTTGGACCAGGAGTGATCGGGATCCTGCGCGAGGGCGGTCAACGAGGAGAGAATGGCGAGCCCGGCCAGTGCCACAGCATATTTCGTCTTCATGGCAGGGTGATACGGAGGTGATCTTGGAAAGGTTCCTTGAAATTTAGGGTCCCGGTGAAACGGGCATGTTCCCCCCAACCTTACGGATTCGCTTCGCCCGAGGCGGCGGGGTCGTAGTATTCGCGCCAGGAGGCGATCTTACCGCCCTGCAAGTCTACGATGATGGCGTCGTGCGAGACACCGCGCTTGCCGTCTTTTTTTCGGGTGATCGCCCAGTCCCACTCAATGGCTAACTTCTTGCCGTCGGGGGAGGCGAAGACATTTTTGATTGTGACGTGCAGATCGCTGAAGTCTTTGAAGTAGTCCTTCATGGAGGCGGCCATTTGGGGGGCGGGCGTGTTTCCTTCGGGGGACATCAATACCGCGGTTGGCAGCCAGTCGGAGGCGGCCAGGGTGAAGTCCTGTTTCTCCCAGGCTCTTGCCTGACGTTCTACCAGCTGCCGGGCTGCAGTTTGCTGGGATAGCCCGAGTGCTGTCGTGAGTAGCATGGCTGCTAACAAGAAGTTCTTCGTTCGCTTCACTTTCTTCCCTCTTTGCGGTTAGCGCGTGATCGTGACCGGCAGCTGCACCGGGGCGGCGGCGTAAAACTTTTCCTGGAGTTCCTCAACGCTGTCAAAGTGTTTGCCTTCCACGTGGCGCGCGGGCAGGTCGAAGACCAGCGGCGACTCGGCGAAAGGATAAGGGGCGAGGCGGAAGTGACGCTCGCCCAGCCGCTCGACCGCGATCCTGCTCTCGCCGCCTTCGTGCTGAGGCAGCGCATGCAGCAGATCCCCCGGTTTCGGGTAGTCGACGCAACTCAGCAGCGAGAGGTTGTCGCAGGCTTGCAGCAGGCGGAAGTGATTCTCAATCCGCTTCGGGCGAAGTCTCTTCCGGGGTTAGCTGCTTGTCCGCGGCCAGGCGAGCTCGCAGCTCGTCTTGAAATTGCGCCTGGCGGGCGAGAAATGCATCGAGCAGCGGGAGCTGTTCCGGTTGGATCGTGGTGCGATCGGCTCGGGCTGTCAGCAGATTGTAGGTGTGCATGGACACCAGCAGGGCGGCATAGGGATCCTGTCGGCTACCATGCGGACGGCGCGCTCGCGCACGGCGAGATAGTCGGCCAGGTCTATTTCTTCAAAGGCAGAGTATTTGCCTACCAGCTCGACGGAAAATGCGCTGGGCTTTCCCTGGCGGGTAATTTGCGGTTGTTGATCGCGCGCGGCCCAGCCGTCGTCGTGGACGGTGACGCCGCGCAACACCTGCTCGCGCGGCTCAGGGGCGAGGAAGAGGTCGTTACCCCACTTCTCGGCGAAGGCTCCCGCCAGGTGCGCATGGTCTACGTGGGTTACCAACCACCAGCCGGTTTCAGATTCCAGACGAAGCATCGTTTCTCCCTCAGCGGCTAAAGCCGGACCTGTTCACGAACACACTTACGTATGGGCTGAAGCCCATACCCTTCAGAGTTGCAAGGGGGAGAGCGAAACCGCAGGTCCCTCCACTACGCTTCGCTCCGGCCGGGATGACAAAGCTCCTGCGGACACAACAGAATTGTCATTCTTGGAGGGAATACGGTTTTCTTTCGCTGGTACTCACGCCCTCCTTAGCCCGCCATTCAACCAAAAGTACCTCAGGACGGCACGGCTGAAGCCGTGCCCTTCGTCAGATAGCTATTCATCCGTCATGGTGCGCGCGGATTCATGCCAGTTGTGCAGAAAATACCATTCCAGAAACATGACCAGGAAGAAGAAGGCAAAGCCCAGCACGGTTGCGGCCAGCACCAGGGCAAAAAGGTAATCCGTTTGCAGCTGGGCGCTGGCGTACAGGATAGAGTAGCCCAGACCACCCTCGCCTACTCTGCTGGAACCGGCAAAGAGCTCTCCTGTAATCGCGCCGATCACAGAGATGCCGGCGGCTATGCGGATCCCCACAAAGAGCGAGGGCACGGCATGGGGCAGACGCAGCCGGGTGAGGATCTGTAAGCGCGAAGCATTGTGCATGAGGAAGAGATGGATGAGATTCGGCTCTACGCTGATCAGTCCCTGAGTGGTGTTGGCGATGATCGGCGCCAGGCAGATGATAAAGGCCACCAGCGTTACCGACAATGTGCCCGGACCTACCCACATCAAAATCAGCGGCGCCACGGCGACGATGGGCACGGTCTGCAACAGGATGGTGTAGGGGTAAAGCATGCGCCGTATCCAGCGGGATTGGGCGAAGAGCAACGCGATCAGTACGCCGACAACGATGCTGGCTACCAGGCCTCCTGCCGCCTCCTCTGAGGTGATGGCCAGCGAGGCCACCAGCGAGGGGAAACGGTCGACGACTGCCCTGCCCACGGCCAGCGGCGGGGGCAGCATGTAGGGCGGCAGATGCAAGAGCATGTCCAGGCCCTGCCAAAGCAGCAGAAGCCCGGCAAAGACGGCCAGCGCGTTGAGCAGCGTGACGGCGTACTTCTTCATGCGCTGCGCACTCCGCGAAGCGCCCGGGAGACTTGGGTCACGTAGGATTCAAACTCCGGACTCTCTCGCGTGACGCTGGTGCGGGGAAAGGGGAGATTGATTTTTATTTCTTGCGCGATGCGGCCCGGCGATGGCGCCAGCACAATGATGCGGGTGGAAAGAAAAACAGCCTCGGCGACAGAATGGGTGACGAAGACGGCGGTCCAGTTTTGTTCCGCTCGCAGGCGCAGCAGCTCTTCGTTGAGACGATCGCGGGTCATCTCGTCGAGCGCGCCGAAGGGCTCATCCATCAGCAGCAGGCGCGGCCTGGTGGCGAGGGCGCGGGCGACGGAAACGCGCATCTTCATTCCGCCCGAGAGCTGCCGCGGGTAGGCGCGCGCCACGTGGGTTAGACCTACCAGCTCCAGCAGCGAGTCCACTTTTTGCTTTGCGGACTTCGCGGGCGACGTGCTCCAGCTCCAGCCCCAGGCCTACATTGCTGGTTACGGTTCTCCAGGGCAAGAGGGTGGCGTCTTGAAAGATGTAGGAGATGGTCTCGCGGGCATTCACTGGGGTCATGCCGTCGACCAGGATGCTGCCGGAGGTCGCGTTGGTAAGGCCGGAGATCAGCTTGAGCAAGGTAGACTTGCCGCAGCCGGAGGGGCCGATGAGGCTGACAAATTCTCCCTTGGCAATGGTGAGATCGATTTGTTGCAGCACCGGCGGATTGCTGCCGTAGCGTCTTGCTTACGCCGGAGAGTTCGACTTGCGGTACTCGCAATTCCGTACTCATGAGGTTGCCGCCAATGGCAGTTCCAGCCGGGAGGGATGCTCCGCGTCATGCAGCACCATCTGGGTGGAGCGCTGCCAGTTCCACGAATCCGCAAGCCAGGGCTTCACGTCGGTGGATGGATTGCGGTCGTACAAGGGAAAGGCGCTGCTCGGCTATTTCCAGCCGGATGGCATCGCCGGCGGCAAAGACACAGGAGGTGGGCTCGAGCTCGATTTGCCAGTAGTGAATGGCATCCGCGGTGTAGCCTTGCTCGCGAAAAAGATACGAAGAGCGCGCGATGCCGATGCAGACAAAATCAGCTTGACCGTTGGGGCGCAGGCGCACGAGTTTCCCGGTGAAGTCGGCGTGGCCGGCAGAGGTGACTGCGTAGAGCTTGAGTTGCGGCGATCCGAATATGTGGATTGGTTCGGCCAGGGGAGGACCGGTGTAGACCAGGAGGTTGTTGCCTAATTCCATCTGGGCTTGATTGATGGGACCGGGCAGCGCTGGCGCACCTCCTGGGGCGAGTACCGGGACTTCAGGATCGTAGATGAAAATGTCGCGCGGCTCGGTCAGAGGCGGGTGGTGTGGTCGAGAGTGCGCCGTCTCCTTTGCGCGAGTCGGCGCGGCCTGCGCTGTGCAGATAGAGCGAGAGACTGGTTGGGGGAAAGCTCTCGGCATCGCACCAGCGATTGGCGCCCAGGGCGAAGTGGCGAATGCGCGGTTCATGGGCGAATTCCCCGCTGTCTTTAAGCCAGTGATTGAACCAACGCAGCAGCAGCGCATCGGTATCGAGCAGTGCCTCGGGACCGAGGTTGTGCTCGCCGATCATTTCTCCCCACGGGATGTGCAGCCAGGGACCGGCTACCAGATATTGATCCGGACGCGCGGACAGGGCTCGAAAGCCATCTACGCTGCCGCCCAGGTAGGTGTCGAACCAGCCGGAGAGGTGGAGTGCGGGGATCGCGATCCGATCGAGGGATTCGCTCACATCGAGGGCGGACCAGTAAGGGCCGGGAGTGTCGTGGGTGATCCAGTCGTGCACGTAGGTGGGCAGGCCCTGGTGTTGCAGTTGTGGATGTAAGCCGTAGGGCGTGACCAGGGGCTGGGTGCGCAGGTCGGTCCATGCCTTTTCCAGGCCGTCGCTGGCGGTGCGGAGTTTGCGGCGGCGGGCATCTGCCTTCAACATCTGTAGACCCCAGCCCAGGCTCGAGGCCAAGCGCAGAGCTCCCTGGCGATAGAACCAGCCGTGATAGAGATCGCAGGCGGTCTGCGCGGGGGCGATGCAGATCAGTCCTTCCGGCTGCTCGGCTGCGGCTAATAACTGGGTGAGGCCCTGGTAGGAGAAGCCGTACATGCCTACCTTGCCGTTCGATTCGCTGCGCGTGCGGAGCCAGCGGATGGTGTCCGCTCCGTCACGGCCTTCGGTGCGGAAGGGATAGAAGTCGCCTTCGGAATCGCCGCGGCCGCGCACATCCTGGATGACGACGTTGTAGCCGTGGGCGGCGAACCAGACCGGGTGGGCGTAGACCACGGTCGAGGCGATATCCCTGCCGTAGGGTTGGCGCATGAGCAGGGTTGGGTGCGGTCCGGGCGCGGGTGGGTAGTAGTGATCGGAGACCAGTACGACTCCGTCCGACATGGTGCAATGCTGGGCGCGTTCGAGACGAACTCCGGAGCCGCAGTCGATCATTGTTTATTGGCCCTCACTCGTGAGTCGCGCTCCAGGAAGCCCAGGATATCCATCCTGGGACATTTTCAGCCGTCCCTTCGGGACTGATCGTCATTCGGTCGAGATACCCAGGACTGCCGTCCTGGGCTACTTTCAGCCGTCCCTACGGGACTCTGTATGCACTCAACTACTTACGTACGCGAGGTTCAGGGCTTGTGCCAGTTCTCGTAGGCGGCCATGGCGGTCAGGGCTGCCGCGATTCTGGTGGCTGCTTCCTCGATCCAGAGCGTGCCCTTCTCTGCTGTCGCGGGATTGGGATCACCCATCACTCCGCTGGGCGCAATGTCCCGGGTGAGCCAGGCGAAGTTCGCGGGCGAATTCTCCGGACGCAGCAACTCGGGTTTTTCAATATCCGCAATGTAGTTCACGGTGTACTCGTCGGTGTGTACCAGCTCTGGTATGGCGCTGAGCAGGAATGAGGTTTCTACTTCGCCGGCGTGGAAGCCGTAGGCCCGCTCCTGTGCGCCTAGCCCGGTGAAGGCTGCGCCGCCGGAGCCGAAGAGCGAGAAGAGACGCAGCCCGAACTCTGCCCGCAGATCGCGCGCCATCACGTCGACCAAGGACGAGTTGCCCCCATGGGTGTTGAAGAGGACTAGTTTTTTGAAACCGGAGGCGGCTATGCTGGCTCCCAAATCGCGCAACACGGCCATGAAGGTCGTCGAAGATACGGAGAGCGTTCCGGGAAAGCCAATGTGCTCGTTGCTCTTGCCGTAACAGACCGCGGGTAGCGCGTAGACCGATATCTCCTGCGGCAGCCGCGCCAACGCGGCGCCGAGAAGAATGCTGTTGATGAGCGTGTCGGTGGCCAGCGGAAGGTGTGGGCCATGCTGCTCGATGGCCGCCGTGGGCAGTACCAGCAGCGTCTTATCGCGGGGTAGAGCGTCGACCTGCTTCCAGGTGAGATAGGCGAAGTTGCGGCTGTCGGGAATCCAGCTCTTCATGCGATGGAGGCTCCGGCGGGGGCCTTTTCGAAGGTGACCATCTTGCCCGGGTTTAAAAGTCCCTTGGTGTCGTACTTGTACTTGGCCAGCAGCTGCACGTTGTCGCTGCGATAGCGGCCTCCGCCCTCGACGTTGTTCACGTGGGGGTTGGCGACGCTGACTCCGATCTCGCGGCAGTAGTCGATCATTTCGTTCAATCGCTCCTCGGTGGTAAAGCGGACTACGGGAATGGAGCCGGGAAAAACCACGCCCTGGGCGTTCTTCATGAATTCGAGATGGAATAAAAATTCGTCGCCGAAGCGCTGCTTGAGCCGGGCAAACTGGCTGCGGGCGGCCACCGCGTCAAAGGCGCATTGCAGGTAGGTGTACGCAGGGTCGGCCTTCATGGCCCAGAGCGTGGTGTGGTTCCAGGTGTAGTCGGAGAGCAGGGGCACGGTGCGCAGACCGTTGTAGGGCGCGGAGAAAGTCATCACGCCTCCGGCCTCGCGGGCGGCCGCTTCCAGGCTCGCGCGCTGAGCTTCCGCGATCAGGAAAAAAATCAGCGCCTTGCCCTCGGGGGCCAGTGTGCTTACCGGGGTGAAGAACGAAGGGATGGGCCACTCGAAGGTGGTGACCAGGCGCTTGGTCCAATCGTCTGAGGTGGCCACGCGCTCACTGAAATCAAATGCCTGGTCGAAGGTATCGAAGGCCACGGCACATTGCCCCCACTCGACACTCGGAGCCAGCGCCAGCCATATGCGGGTAATGATGCCATTGGTGCCCCAGGCGTGCAGGATCTCGTGAATGGCTTCTCCTTCATGATGGACGAGGCGGGGTTCCTCTTCCATGGTGACCACGTCGATGGCGCGCACGGTGGCGAAGTCTCGCAGGCCGCCATGCGCCACCGAGCCGATGCCTCCCGAGCCGCCGGCCAGGAAGCCTCCCACCGAGGCCTTGACTACTGTGGAGGGATAGCAACGAAGCTCCCATCCCACCTTGCGCGCCTCTGCTTCCAGCACGCCCAGGCGCACGCCCGGCTGGCAAACCGCGACCCCATCGGGCGGCGATGGATTCGATCTGGTCCATGCGCGAGAGGTCGAGCAGCACGCCGCCGTGCAGCGGCACCGCCTGGCCATAGTTGCCCGTCCCCGCGCCCCGCGGCGTGACCGGAATGTCGTTGGCATAGCAGTAGCGAAGGACATCCTGAATTTCCGTGACGTTCAGCGGATGAACGACCACGTCGGCGACCTTGCCATCCAGCCGCTTGCGCAGCACGGGAGAGTACCAGTAGAAGTCGCGCGACAGGCGATTGACCACTTGGGGAACGGTCGAGACCCGCGCAGGGTCGCCCAGGATGGTGGCCAGAGACACTTCCAGCGGCGTTGTCATGTGGCTGCTCCTTTCCTCTCTTATGCCTTACGAGTGCTCCAGGTGGCGAAGGCCTCCAGCATCCGCGGGTGGGTAAATAGGGTATAGCAAAGTTCTCGCAGGATGGGCCCGGTTACGACGCATTGCATGTCGCTGCGCCGGGCAAGCTCGGCGGCTGGAATCTGAATCTGGCGGCAATGCCGGTTGGCATCCTCGATGGTGGCGCCGTAGACCACGCGATCGAGTCCTGCCCAGAGAGCATTGGCCATGCACATGGGGCAAGGCTCGCAGGTGGAATAAAGTGTATAGCCCTGGAGCGAGTAGCTCTTGCGTTTTTTGCAGGCCAGGCGCACGGTGCGCAGCTCTGCGTGCGCGGAGGGGTCGTTTTCTATGGCCACCGCATTGCGGGCACGCATCAGCGTCTCTCCGCTTTGGCTGTCGACGATCAGGGCGCCAAAGGGCACCGGGCGCGGGGTCTTGAAACTAAGAGCAGTGAATTTGACCAGTGCTTTGAGGTGGGCTTCATCCGCCGCGGTGGCGTCACGGGCGGAGGATTGTTCAGCGATCTCAACGGTCATGGGGAAGTTTAAATCATTTTCCGGCGATCGGGTGCAGGCAGGGCATGGTATACACAAACCGATATGTCTCTCTTGACCCCACTGCAAACAGCCTTGTCTTCGCAACGAGCCGGCCGTACAGGCGCAGGAAGCGCTGGCGCGCGCCAACAGCAACGCCGGCCGGAATGTGTATCTCGCGATGGATCGCGAACGCGTACTGGCGGAAGCAGAGGCGCTCACTGCCCGCTTTCCCGAGCCGGCGCAGCGGCCGCCGCTGTTCGGCGTTCCCGTCGGGGTTAAAGATTGCTTCGATGTCGCGGGCTATCCTACCACTTGCGGCTCCCATTTCTATGCGGAAAAGAACGGCATCGCAGCGGCCGACTCCGCCGTGGCTGCGCGGCTGCGGCAGGCCGGCGCCGTGATCATGGGCAAGACCCATCTGCATCAGCTGGCTTACGGCATCACCGGCGAGAACAGCGAGTACGGCGATTGCGTGCAGCCTGAGAATCCGCAGGCGCTCACCGGAGGCTCGTCCAGCGGAAGCTCTGCCAGCGTGCAGGAGGGCTCGGCGGTTGCCTCCATCGGCACGGATACGGGAGGATCCATTCGCGTGCCGGCGGCTCTCTGCGGGTTAGCCGGCTATCGCTCTTCGCTGGGGCTCGGCGGCGCTAAGGCATGGGAGGGCGGGTTCCATCTGGCTGTCTCCTTCGACACCCTGGGATGGCTTTTCCGCGATCTGCGCGACGGGCCGGCGCTGGCCGCCGCGCTGCTCGATGTGCCGGTGGTCGCGGCGCCGCAAGGCGTGACCATCGCTGCCGTGGGCGAGGCTTACGTGCACGACTGTGAACCGGCGGTGTTGGAGATGTACCGCGGCTGGCAGACGGAGCTACGGGCGGAACGGCGCCCAGATCCGCGTCTTCGAGCCCGATTTCTGGAGCGATTCGCGGGAGATCTTTGCGGGCATCCAGGCACACGAGGCGGCCGCGGTGCATCGCGGATACTTCGAGCACTTTGAACCCGCGATCAGGGATCGGCTGGCCTGGGGCGCATCGCTCTCCGACGCCACCATCGAGGATTTGCGCAAGCGCCACGTGGTGTTTCGCGGGCTCATGGATCGGTTGCTGGAGCAGCATGACTTTCTCATGCTGCCGTGTGCGCCCATGACCACACTGGCAGTAGGCGCGGACCACTCGGCCACGCGGCTGAAGATCTTGCGCTACACCACGCCGGTCAGTTTGGCCGGTATGCCCGCGGTCACGCTGCCGGCTAAGGGCGGCGGAGTGCAGTTGGTTGCGGCGCGGGGCAACGATGCGCGGTTGCTCGCTTTCGCAGCCAGCCTGGGCGAGAAAATTGCTCTCCGGCAATGAAGACGGGGGTGCTACGCTGCAATGCATGAGGATGCCTTTACGAGTTAGCTTGTGCTTGCTGGGCATCTGCCTGGTGCTTGGGGGCTGCAGGCAGCAGGCCTCGAACGGGCTCACGCCGGTCAAACTGCAAACGGACTGGTATCCCCAGCCGGAGCATGGCGGTTTTTACGACGCCCAGATTCGTGGCTACTACAAAGACGAAGGCCTGGACGTGACCATTCTTCCCGGTGGCCCTTATGTGAACTCCAGCCAGGAAGTCTCGGTGAACGCAGTGCAGTTCGCCATGGGTTCTTCGGATTATGTTCTGCAGTCCGTGGGCAATGATGTCCCGTTGGTAGCGGTGATGGCGACGATGCAACACGATCCGCAGGCGGTGATGGTGCATCAGGATTCTCCCGTGCATACCTTCAAAGATCTCGATGGTCACGCGGTGGCGATCCGGCTTGGTGTGTCGACCTGGTTTGAGTATCTGGTCAAGCGGTACCAGCTGAAAAATGTGCGGGAGATTCCGGCGACCTATAGCGTCGCCAACTTTCTCCAGGATCCCGGGTATATCCAACAGATCTTCGTCACCTCTGAGCCTTTCTTCGCGCGCCAGGCGGGCGTGCCGGTGCGCACCATGCTCATCAGCGAGACGGGATACAACCCTTACCGCGTGGTGGATACTTCGCGCGCTTTTCTGCAACAGCATCCGGACACGGTGGCTAAGTTCGTGCGTGCTTCGGTGCGGGGGTGGCGCGATTATCTGAAAAATCCGGATGACATCAATGCGGCGATTGCCAAGCTCAACCCGGCGATGAGCGTGCCACAGATGAAGTTCAGCTATGAGGCGCTGCGGGATCAACACTTCATCGCCGGCGAGGGTCCTAACGGAGCTGACTTGGGCCGGTTCGATCCGGCGCGGTGGACAAGTATGTACCAGCAACTTCTGGAACTGAAGGTGATCTCGAAGCCGTTTGATCCGGCGATTGCTTACACTGTGCAGTTCATGCCCAAGGGAAGTTAGAGGGAGGAGCTGCGTTATCCCACTCAAGCCCCAAAAGGCTTGACCCCGATTTCCTGCCACGCTGTGCTAGAGAGGTCCGCGTGTGCGCCTTTCATTAAGGAAAGGCGCATGAAGTGTATCAACGCCACAAGCCTCCGCAGGAAATCGGGGCAAGGGGGCACCCAGCATTCGTTATATCTTGAGAGAAAGCATTCGAAACATTTCTTTTTCGGCCCAGGTACGCTGGTGCGAACCTGGGGCACCCGTCCTTTCCTATTAAGGTTTTTGGGTTCGCGGGATTCCCCAGCCGGCCATTAGCAGGAGCACGATGTAGAGGACCTGCATGGCTAAGCGAACCGGTACGCTGGGCAGGTGCAAGCCGCCCACGGTCTGATTGGCGCCATACACATTTGCAGGGAAGATCGCGATCATTAAGACGGCAAGACAGGCGGAGGCGAGGCGCGTGAACCTGGGCAATAAGAGGCCAATCGCTCCGGCTAGTTCCAGCACCCCGGTGAACAAAACAAGCTGCGGGCGGTAAGGGAAAAAGGGCGGAATGATGGTCGCCAGTAGAGCGGTACGGATAAAGTGAAGCGGTCCGGAGGCCAGCAACGGCAGCGCCGCAACCACGCGCAGGGCCCACTGCTTCCAGCCAAAGGAAGACAGGCCTCGCGGCCCACCAGAACACACAGGGCCACCGTAATCATCAAACTTGCGGTGGTAATGAAATAGACCATTCGGCTCCTTGTCTGCGATCATAGCGGGCTGGGGGGTGGCAGACAATGGCTTCTCAAGTTGCGCGTCCCAGGCCGTCCCGTGTCCGCCGGATGCGCTTTTTTGCCGTCTCCTTCCTGTTTGTTGCCGGCATCGTCAACTATCTCGACCGCACATCGTTCTCCATTGCAAATACCAGCATACGAGCCGACCTGGGCCTCTCCGGCACCCGGATCGGAGCGCTGCTCTCCGCCTTTTCGTTGGCCTACGGAATAGCCCAGCTGCCCATCGGACTGATGCTCGATCGCCTGGGCTCACGGGTGATTCTGGCCGCGGGCATGTTTGTCTGGTCACTGGCGCAGATGGCTACTGGCCTGGTCAGCAGCTTCGGCGGCTTTATGGCGACCCGCATTTCGCTGGGCGCGGGGGAAGCGCCGATGATGCCTTGTGGCGTGAAGGTGATGAATGATTGGTTCGGGGTCCGCGATCGCGGACTGCCGACGGGACTGCTGACAGCTTCGAACACCCTGGGCGTCACCCTCGCGCCTCCGGTGCTGACCGTGATCATGCTGGCCTTTGGCTGGCGGACAATGTTTGTGAGCGTAGGAATCTTTAGCCTGCTGCTCTCTCTCGCCTGGTACCCGCTCTATCGCGATCGCGAGCGGGTGGCCTTGACTTCTGCCGAGGCAGAATCGCTGGGCCTCGAGCCGGAGCAGCCGCGGACAGAAATGTCGCTGCGCGTATGGAGGCGGCTATTTCGCTTGCGCACCATCTGGGGCATGATGCTGGGTTTCGGCGGGGTCAACTACACCACCTGGCTCTACCTGTCGTGGCTGCCCGGCTACCTGCAGGCGGAACGGCATCTGACCATCGCCAGGACCGGCTGGGTCGCGATCATTCCCTACCTCTTTGGCACCGTGGGCTCGATTGTCAGTGGAGGAGCGTCGAACCGGTTGATCCGCCGCGGTATCGCTCCGATTGCTGCGAGCAAGATTCTTATCGTGGGCGGAATGTTTTGCTCGGCGCTGAGCACACTGGGGGTGGCTTACACGGCCACGGCCACGGGCGCGGTGATCTGCGTCAGCATGGCGATTTTCTTCATCTATTTTGGCGGCAACGCGGGATGGGGGCTGGCGCAGGCAATGTCGCCCGTGCACATGGTGGCCTCGGTCAGCGCGATTCAAAACTTCGGCAGCTTTGTCTGCGCCTCGCTGGCGCCGATCATTACCGGATGGCTGCTCGACCACACCCATTCCTTCCATATTGCGTTGATGATTTGCGCTTTGGCCACTTCGCTGGGCGCGCTGTCGTATTGGTTCATCGTGAAGGACCCGATCGCTGAGGTGCTGAGATATGGCCTGCTGAACCCGGCGGCGTGTCAGTCTCCTGGCAGAACCCCATCAGGAATGGATGGGTTAGTGACGGTCGGATGCAAGCAGGGTGTTCTTCTCGACATAAATCCGATAGGCCCTTTCCCCCGATTCCGCGGGAGGAAACCATCGATCGTCATACAAGAAATAATGGGTGGCGAGTTCCTGCTGAAAGAGCGGCCACGAAGCCAGCTTTCCATAACCAAAGCCACCCGGGAACAACCCGCTGCCAACCACCACCACCCGCGGAGTGTTCTTTTGAAATTGTTGCCAGAATTGTTGGCGCGTGTCGCGGATGACTTGTTGCTGGGGCGATCCAAAGATCAGGAAGTCGTAGAACAGTCCGGTGGATTGCACCAGGCGCATGCGGTAAAGGGTATCGTCACAGTCCGCCGGCATATAGATGCACTGCACATGACCGGAGAGTTGGTGACCACCCAGATGGTTCAGATCAGCAGCGAGGGAGTCGGTGAATTGCGGATCCCACACCTTGCGATCCGCTTCCCTCACATACAAAGGTAGAAGGATCAGCGCGAAGGTAAATCCGGTCGCAGCCAGCATGCCAACCACTCCGCGTTCGCGTAAACCGGTGACGATTTGCAATCCCACCCACAGGAAGAGAAAGGCCAACAGCGGATAGCGATGGTAAGGAAAGCCCTTTCCTTGCCCGACGAATGACGCGAGGCCGAAGATAATTCCGGCGACCAGCAATTTGTTTTCCCAATTCCACCCATGCCGCTTCAACAGCGCAATTGCCAAAGCGATCAGCGCCAGGGCGCGCACGGACGGCGATGCGGCCAGCGTCATCAGCACTGGAAAAGAAAGACGTCCGAGGCTCTTGTAAAACGGCAACTCCACGCGCAAGAGATACCAGAAAGAGCCAACAGAATGTTTGGAGACGAGAAAGGCGCCGACGATCGCAAACGGAACCAGTAAGCCCAGCAAGGCGTAAAGCGAAGGCCTCAGGATTGGCTCGCCGGTTCGCTTCCACCGCATCGCGGCCAAGACCAGGATAAGGAAGACGAAAGGCAAGGGCGTCGGCTTGATGGTTGCCGCCATGCCGGCGCACAGGCCAAAAGCGAAGATGGTCCACTCGCGGCGATGGCGAAAGAATTCAAAGAGGAAGGCATAGGCACACAAGAGCAGCACGGCGATAATGAAGTCCCGCTGGCCTGCCTGCCCGGCTCCATCCCTGCCGTGGAATAGAGCAAAGAGCGTCGCGCCCAAAACTCCGGCGAGCCAATCATAAGGCCGCGCGATGACGATCATGGCCCAGGCGGCGGCACCCATGAGACTGAAGTCGAAGATTCGCCACGCTAAGGAACCCTCGCCAAGCACATGCATCACGCTCCAGTTCGCAAGGTAGATGCCCGGCATGTTGATCTCGAGCAGATCGCGGTAGGGCGCCATTCCGTGATCCATCAGGAAGCAGAGGTAACTCAGCTGTGCCGGGTCGTTGACCTGCTTCCAGTGGGCGGTGCCAAGAAGGAAGAGGCCGGCACAGACTAAGAAATACATGGTGATGAATATTTTGAAGCGTGAGGAAATCCGCATAGCCCACAGCCTTGTCAGAGTTCGCAACGATGTCTTGCGCGATCAAACAGCCCCTGACCTTGCCGTGGGAACCGTCTCCTCTAAGGACGCAACTGGATGGAGTTTGATTTACAGAAAAACAGCAAATTTTTGCCCGCTGAACTCGCCAGGCGCCCCGGCTGATTTTCGGGAGTCGGGGAGCAGCAAAGATTTGCCTGGGCGCATCTAAGCCGGACGTTTATACGACGGTTACGGGATACCGAAACGATGCAAGGCAGCGGATATGATGAGAGGTGATGCGGAATAGGAACAAAGCATGAGTGTGGTCACAAAGGTTGATTCGCTGCGATCGCGGCTGAAGTACGAGCCGCAAGTGCTGGGATTTGGAACCAGCGGCCGCCGGGGCAAGGTGGTGGACCTCACGCAACTGGAGATCTATCTCAACGCGCTGGCGGAGCTCGAGTACCTGCAGTCGTTGCCGCTCACCGAGGGCGGCATTCGGCAGGGTGAGGAATTTTATTTCGCCTGTGATCTGCGCCCTAGCTCGACCGAGTTCGTTGCGCAAGAAGAAGGCCGGGGGGAGATTGCCCAGGCCATCGTTCAGGCCATCACCGATGCAGGCATGCAGGCAGTGAACCTGGGCCGCATACCCACGCCCGCGCTGGCCAGCTACGCTTTGTCGCATAACAAGGGGAGCATCATGGTGACGGGCAGCCACATTCCCTTCGAACGCAACGGTTACAAAACCAATAGCAGCCAGGGCGAACTGCTCAAGCAACAGGAAGCACCGATCAACGAGCGGGTGAGGCAGGTACGGGAAAGGCTGTACGAGCAGCCCTGGGGGCAATCCTTATTTGATGAACGCGGGATGCTTAAGTCCGGCCATCAGGACCTTCCGGCAGAGCATGGCGTAGCGCGCGCGGCGTATATCGAACGCTTCACCAATTTTTTCCAGGGTTCTAGGCTCGAGGGCAAGCGCATACTCGTTTACCAACATTCGGCGGTGGGGCGGGATTTGCTGGTGGAGATTCTGGAGCGGCTGGGCGCGCAGGTGGTGAAGAGCGGACGCAGCGATACCTTTGTTCCCATCGACACGGAGAATATCGATGCGGCCCAGCTGGCGGTGATTCAGGGGCTGGCCGATGCCAGCAACGGGCCGCTCTACGCCGTGGTCTCGACCGATGGCGATAGCGATCGTCCGCTGGTACTGGGGGTGGACCCGCTCACTGGCCAGGTACATTTCTTCGGCGGTGACCTGGTGGGCATGGTGGTGGCTGAGTACCTGCAGGCGGATGCAGTCGTGGTTCCCATCAGTTGCAACGACGCCATCGACCGGGGGAAGCTCGCAGCTGTGGTAGAGCCGAAGACGCGCATCGGCTCGCCCTTCGTAATCGCCGGTATGGAGGCCGCACTCGCTAAAGGCAAAAAGCGGGTCTGCGGATGGGAGCCGAATGGCGGGTTCCTGACCGGCTCGCCCATTGCCCGCAATGGCGCTATCCTGCAGCCACTGCTGACGCGGGACGCGGGCTTGCCTATCCTGGGCGTGCTTTTTGCCGCTCAGCAGGATGGGCTCTCGCTGGTGGATCTGTTTGCCCGGCTGCCCAAGCGCTTCAGCCGCGCTGCCCTGCTGAAGCAGTTCCCGCGGGCGATTGCGTTGAAGATCGTGGATCGATTCTCTGCGCCGAACGGCGATGCAGAAGCGATCCAAAAAGATCTGGCGCAGTTTTTCACGACGGCATTGGGTTTTGCCGATATCAGCCACGTGGACTACACAGACGGGGTGCGCATCCTTTTCGCCAACGGCGAGGTAGCGCATGTGCGGCCCTCTGGGAACGCAGACGAGTTGCGCATCTACGCGGTCGCGGATACGCAGAGCCGGGCCGACGAGATCGCCGCCATGGGAGTGGCCGAGCCCGCGGGTATCCTGCGCACGATGGAGAAGGCCGTTGATGATTGAAGTACTGACGTTGCAGGGCGTGGTGCAGCACTATGATTGGGGCGGCTACAACTTCATCCCCGATCTGCTGGGCATGGAAAACGCGACGCGACGGCCGTTTGCCGAATTGTGGATCGGCGCCCATGCGAAGGCGCCTTCCCTGGCCGGTGTTGGGGGGACGCTCGAACCTCTCGATCAGGTGATCGCCGAGGCGCCTGACGGCATCCTGGGGCAGGCTGCGAAGGCACGTTTCGGGGGCCGGCTGCCGTATCTTTTCAAGATTCTCGACGTGCGCAAGATGCTCTCGATTCAGGCGCATCCTACGCTGGAGCAGGCGCGGCGCGGGTTTGCGCGCGAGAATGCCGAGGGCATTGGCCTGGACGCCGGCAGTAGGAACTACAAAGACGATAACCACAAGCCGGAGATCGGGGTGGCGCTGACCGAGTTCTGGATGCTGCACGGTTTTCGGCCTCTGGAGCAAATTGCGGAGACCTTTCGTGAAACTCCTGAGCTGGGTGCGCTGATGCCTGACTTTGCGCAGCGGCTGGCGCAGGCCGGCCACCAAGGTCATGAGGCCCGCCGTGGATTGCTGCGCGAACTCTACAGCACCGTCATGACCATGCCCCAGGAGCAGGTGGATGGGTTGCTCAATCGGCTGCTGGCCCGGCTGCAGGCAGACCCACCCGCGGATAAGAACAGCGCGGATTACTGGGCGTTGCGGGCGGCGGAGAATTTTCCCTTGCCGGATGGACACCGCGATCGCGGGATCTTCAGCGTCTACCTGCTGAACCTGGTGCATTTGCTGCCTGGGCAAGGCACCTTCCAGCCCGCGGGAGTTCTGCATGCGTATCTGGAAGGGGTCAATGTTGAGCTGATGGCCAACTCCGACAATGTACTGCGCGGAGGGTTGACGACCAAGCATGTCGACGTTCCGGAACTGCTTCGTATCCTTACCTTCGAGGGTGGTACTCCCAATGTCTTCGGAGGGGAGTTGGCGAGCAGCCAGGAACGCGTCTATCGAACCCCAGCGGAGGAATTTGAGTTAAGCCGCATTGGGCTTGCAGCGCATAGCCGATATGCCGGCGACGCGCCTTACGGGCCTAAGGCGTTGCTGGTATTGCAGGGCTCGGCCAGGGTGTCTGCGGGCGGCCAATGCTTATCGCTGGAGCGGGGATCGATCGCTTTCGTGCCCTGCGGTACGCAGTTTGTCATGGAGACGCTTGCAGAGGATTTGGTGGTGTTCCAGGCTGGCCTTCCGCGGCATGCCCGGGGCGTCGCGTGAATCTGAAGAAACCCAGATGGAGCTTCGCTCGCCCACTCAAGCCAAAGAACGGCTTGACCCCGATTTCCTGCCACGCTGTGCTAGAGAGGTCCGCGTGTGCGCCTTTCATCAAGGAAAGGCGCGTGGAGTGAATCAACGCCACAACCCTCCGCAGGAAATCGGGGCAAGGGGCACCCACCATTTTTTAACATCTGAGATTTCAAGCCTTCGAGTCTGCGTGAGAACTCGAAAATAGACCTCGAATCGGACCTAGGCCCGTAGGGCCGCTAGCCAAACTCCAGCCCAGCCCGGGAGGGCTGGGACATCGATTCCGCAACATCGTCCGAGCGCCAGAGGCGCGGCACCCCGAATGTAGGTAGTGCCGCGCCTCCAGCGCTCCACAGTCTTGGCGATCCGTCTCCCAGCCCTCCCGGGCTGGGCTGATGTTTGGCGGCCGGCCCTCCGGGCCTCGCACTCCACGTCACGGCGGGCAACAGAACGTTCGAATCGGTCACACTTTAGCCAGAAAGGCTTCGACTTCAGCGGCTGAGGGTAGCGAGGGTTGGGCGCCGGCTCGGGTTACGGAGATGGCTGCGGCGGCGGCCGCGTAACGGGCGGCGTCAGCAGGTGGCTTTCCCCGGGTGAGGGCAACCGCGAAGGCGGCGTTGAAGCAGTCACCGGCCGCCGTGGTGTCGACCACGTTCACTTTGAAGGCAGGGATCTGCTGTGCAGGGCAATCGCGTCCAGCCAGAAAGACTCCCTGCGAGCCGAGCTTGAGCGCTACATTCCGCACCCCCATCGCCAGCAGTTTTTCGGCGGCGGCAGGGGGATCGATACCGACCCGCCCCAACAGGATTTGCGCCTCGGTCTCGTTGGGCGTTAACCAGGTGGTGCGGCTGAGCAAGGCTTCCGGCAAGGGTATGGCCGGAGCAGGGTCCAGCATCAAAGGAGTCTTCGTCTCCGCAGCCTGTTCCGCCAGGCGGATGACCGCTTCCAGCGGGGTCTCCAACTGCACCAGGATCATTTCGGCTTGCTGCACCATCTCCAGGTGGGTGTCGATATAGGCGGCGGAAAGCAAATGGTTCGCGCCTGAGACCACAATGATGGAGTTCTCCCCATTGTCCGCCCGCGAGATGTGGGCCACTCCGCAGGGTCCGGCTGCCATCTGAACCGCGTGGGTGCCGACGCCGGCGGTGTTCAGGCCGGAGAGCAGCCTCTCGGTGAAAAGGTCCGTGCCGAGAGAGGCAATCATGTCCACCGGGGCACCCAGCTTGGCGATGGCTACCGCCTGGTTGGCGCCTTTGCCCCCGTTGAATACATCGAAGCTGCTCCCGAGAATGGTCTCGCCCGGGGCCGGGAGGCGGTTCGCGCACGCCACCAGGTCGATATTGATGCTGCCGACTACCAACAACCTCTTCTCCACGCCGTTCCCTCGCCGGGGGCCACTGAGGCCGCCGACGGAAAGGATATCGCTACTCGGAGAGTTGTACCAGGAAGGTGGAGGCGCGGGCCGGAATCGAACCAGCATTAAAAGGCTTTGCAGACCTTCCCCTGACCGCTTGGGTTCCGCGCCATTCTGAAGTGACTGCCCGCTTTACCGGCAGTCAGTTGCTTTGGTGTGAGGTAACTTTAGATCGATTGTGATGTGCAAAACTACACCATTTGTTCCGGCGTCGTTGCCATTAGTAACCGAAATGGAGTACCTAAGCACATCGCCCTCGAAAAAAGCTCTAGCTTACCTGGAAGCCATCTGGCTGGCCGGGTGACGACGTTGCCGGTAACTCGGCGGATGCACTCTTTTCCACACTGCTCTTGCCTGCCCTCTACTTTTCCGATGACGGTTACGGGCGGGTATGAGCAGGGAAACTTCACTTTTATGTGCAGGAGCGTCGGCCGGTCTGGCATTACTGATGTCCATCGGCCTCCCGGCAAATGCAGCCGCGGCCAGCAGCCCGGCGGCCAAAGACCCCGGGGTTCGTGCGGCCAGCGCGGGCGCCGGCGCTCCCCTTTCGAGTCTCAGCGCAGAGCAGTTGGCCTACTTTCAGGACGGCCTGTCTCGTTTTGAGGCGATAGATTCTGTCGGCGGAGCCATTCCGGGCGAAACCGACTCTGGACTCGGACCGGCTTACAATGCGAATAGCTGCGGGAGCTGCCATGCGCAGCCAGCGACCGGCGGGACGAGCCCGAGCACGAATCCTCAGATTGCAGCGGCTACCGCGAATGGCGCAACTAACTCGATCCCGGACTTCCTCTCTGCCGAAGGGCCAGTGCGCGAGGTACGGTTCCCCTTCCTGCTGGGCTCCAACGGCGCCTTGAGTCGAACTCCGGATGGTGGCGTTCACGATCTCTTCACCATCGCCGGGCGGACGGACGCACCCGGCTGCAACATGACGCAGCCTGACTTTGCCCAAATGCAGGAACTGGGAAACCTGGTCTTTCGCATGCCGACGCCGCTGTATGGCGCGGGGTTGATCGAGAATATTCCGGATGCCGCCATTTATGCCAACATGGCGGCGAATGCGCCGCTCAAGCAGAGTCTGGGAATTTCGGGCCATCCCAACATTAGCGGCAATGATGGGACGGTCATGCGCTTCGGATGGAAAGCGCAAAACAAGTCGGTCGAGATATTTGCGGGAGAGGCCTATAACGTGGAAATGGGCGTGACCAACGAACTATTTCCGCAAGAGCGTTCCCTGCCCCCCGCCTCATGCCTCTTCAACCCGACGCCGGAAGATACGACCAACTTCCCCGCTTCCGGCGCGGAGATCCTGAGCGATATCGTGGCCTTTTCTAATTTCATGCGTTTCCTGGCGCCGGCAGCGCCGTCTCTGCAAGGCATCCCCGGCAATCCTCCGGCTCAATCCATCGCCAACGGCCAGTCCTTGTTCAACCGTGTCCACTGCAGCCTGTGCCATACCCCCACTCTGCAGACGGGGGCCTCATCCTTCGCTGCAGGTTTGAGCAATCAAAGCGCGGCGCTCTATTCCGATCTACTGGTACACCACATGGGATCCGGGCTGGCTGACAACATCTCTCAGGGCACGGCGGGCCCGGATGAGTTCCGCACCGCCCCTTTGTGGGGAGTGGGGCAGCGTCTGTTCTTTCTCCACGATGGGCGTGCGGACTCCTCCAATGGCGGCCTGCTCAAGGCTATTGAGGACCATGCTGGTTCCGGTTCAGAGGCTAACCACGTAGTCAACCTGTTTCAGCAATTGAGCGCTCAGCAGCAACAGGACTTGCTGAATTTTTTACGGTCGCTGTAACGTGTGTGGCGTTGGTAAGTAAGAGGCTGTCGAAAAAATCGGTTTTCTTCGCAGGGCCGGAAGAGGATACTCATAGGCAGATTTGAGACTGCCAGGAGGACCGATGTTCTGGAGAGCGGGTAACGGGCGTAGAGAGTTTCTCAAGCTGGCGGCACTCAGCGTGGCGGGAGTCACCGTTCCATCTGCGCGCGGTCTGTACCAGGTGCAGCGGGAGACCATCCAGCGGCCGGATACACCAGAGCATGCGATCGATCTGCTGGTCCAGGGCAACCAGCGTTTCGTGGCCCAGAACCTGGTCTCGTTCCGTGAGGATCTGGACATTCTCAAAGCGCACTCTGAGGAGCACCAGGAGCCGTTCGCTGCGGTGCTTTCCTGCGCCGACTCGCGCGTACCTGTGGAGTTGGTTTTCGACCAGAGCATTGGTCATGTCTTCGTGGTTCGGGTGGCCGGCAATGTGGCCACACCGGATACCATCGCGAGCCTGGAATATGGTGCGGCGGTGTTGGGAGTAAAAGCGATTCTGGCGCTCGGACACACCAATTGCGGCGCCGTAAAGGCTACCCTGGCGGGCAAGGCGGTGCCGGGACAGATCAGCACGCTTTATCAATACATCCATCCCGCGATCGCCGGGGCCAACGGCGACCTGACCACCGCCAGCCGGCAAAACGCGAATCTGCAAGCGTCGGTGTTACGTGAGACCTCACCGGTTCTAAGCGACCTGGTAAAGCAGAAGAAGCTGGCCATCCGCGCAGCCATGTACGATGTCGGCAGCGGAAAAATCACCCTGCTCTGAGCGGGAGCGGTGCAGATCTTTTCCAGGTCCTCAAGCAGCAACAAGGCAAGCTCACGGTCCTGGGCCCACAGCCGATAGCTCCGTTGAGGAGTAGATCAACCTAGTTACAAACTTGATCCGTACAGTGGCTGTATTCCTGATTGTTCCTCATGTTTTTCACGGCAGGCCGCATCTATCCCTCTTGTCCAACACGAAAGTTGTAGATGCGCACATCTGGTGAGTGCTCTGGCTGAATGCTACTTTCGACTCAGTTAGAAGTGGGATAGGACTTCCGCCTGTTAAGATCAGGGTGAACGCAAGCAAAACCTTCCTAACCCACAGCGATTGTGACGATTAGGCGCTGGTGGCGAGATATCTGTGCTGCTTGACGGGCACCCCAGTTTCGCGAAAACAGTGTGGGTTGCAAATGGTGTGATGCCACCTCGGGCACTTGCTGCGTAATGTTACCCGGCAGCTAACCGATATCTTTAGGATGGCGCCCGATTGGGTAGCTATTCTACGTTCGTGCTGAGTATGAGGCTGCGTTTCACACGTAAGAAAGGCTCTGGAAGCTCGTGAAGTGCTTATCAAGGATTGTTTAAATGGGGAATGTATCTTCTTCTGCCTGTAGACGAATCGTTCCGCTCCGCCGCGTAATCTGCAGGCTGTTGCTAATGGCTGCCTGTGGCGTGGCGACGGCCGCGCAAGCAGCTCCGGTGTCTACGACGACGCTGACGCTCTCTTCGTCCACGGTGGCGTCGCACACGCAAGTGATTTTGACGGCTTCGGTAACAGCCGGCGGTGCTGCGGTCACAACCGGCTCGATCACCTTTTGCGATTTATCAGGCCCCTACACTCGCTGCGAAGACGCGGCTGTGGTGGGCAGGGCACAGTTGAACGGAATACCGGCGACGGCAACGCTTAAATATTTCCCTGGGCCGGGACCCCATAACTATACGGCGATGTTCAATGGCACGACGGCTGCCGCAGCGAGTACTTCGGCGACGCAGACTCTGGCTGACCTCTATCCCACAACCACTGCGCTAACTTACACCGGTAACCCAAGTGGTTACGATCTGACGGCAACTGTCGTCGGCTTCGCCGGCCAACCGCCGATATTGGCCGGAAGTGTAACTTTTCAAGACACAACCAATATCAACGACCTGCGGCAAACCGTGCTCCTGGGTACACCGGTCCTGGCCCAAACTCTCAGCGCGGCGCCGGGTTCGCCGGTCCAGACCGGCAACGCTCCTTCCAACGCGGGGGTGGGGGACTTTAACGAGGATGGAATACCGGATCTGGCGATCGTGAACGCCGGAGATGAAACGATCAGCATCCTGCTGGGCAACGGCGACGGCACATTCCAACCGCCTGCAGTGATACCCGCCTTTGGAAAAACCCCTCCTTGCGAAAACATCGACTTTCAGTCGAATTGCGCGATTGTCGTGGGAGATTTTAACGATGATGGGCACGCTGACCTGGCTGTCACCAGTGACAACGACAATACGGTGGTCGTTCTGGAAGGCAATGGGAAGGGCGGGTTCGTTCCGTTTCCCGGCTCCCCGATTAACGTTGGGACCTTTCCGGAAGCTTTGAAAATCGGGGATTTCAACAACGACGGGGTTCTGGATCTGGCTGTTGCCAACTCTAACGATAATACGATCAGTATCCTGTTGGGCGTTGGAGACGGTACGTTTACTGCAGCCAACGGCTCGCCGATAAGTGCCGGCATCGGCAACTTTCCATTTTTCCTGGCGGTTGCGGATTTTAACAAAGATGGCAATGCCGACCTGGCTGTGGTCAACGGCCGAGATTACACGTTGACCCTCCTCGAGGGCAATGGAGATGGAACGTTTAAGCCGTTCGCCGGCTCTCCGATCCTCTTACCCGCCGGTGGCGGGGCCAGTCCCATCGTGGCAGCAGATTTCAATGGCGATGGTTGGGTTGACCTCGCGGTTGGCAACTTCGATGCCAACAACGTGGACATCTTTTTGAACAATCAGGGTGCATTCACCACGCCCTCCGCCCAATCTCCGATAAGCGTGGGACCGAGCCCATTTGCCATGGCCGCCCTGGACTACAACGGCGACGGCATTACCGACCTGGTCGTTGCCAACTACGCCCCAACCCTCTACAACGACAACCCGGTTCCACCACCACCGGCCGGCACGGTGACGCTGTTGATAGGGAACGGTGATGGCTCCTTCTCGCAACCTCTGGCGCCGATCACTGTGGGGCAACTTCCTAACGACGTAGTCGCAGCAGACTTCAACCGAGATGGCAAGCCTGACCTGGCGATTCCCAATTCGTTCGAACCCGTTCCCTACAACCCGCAAACCCCCGGCACCACAACCATAGTGCTGAATACTTCTACTGCCACCCAGACGGCTACCGCGGCGGTGCCCAACGTCGTCCTTATCGGCGCCGGCACCCACGTCGTACAGGCCACTTACCCGGGGAATACCGAGTTCGCGCCCAGCTCCGCTACTATCGACCTGCAGGGTTTGGTCATTTCAACCACATTGACGCTCAGCGCCAACCCCATCGAGCAAATGATAACCATGCCGGTAACGCTTACGGCGCAGCTGGGTCCAGCTGCATCCGTAGCTCCGACTGGAACGATCACCTTCGTTGATCAGAGTGTCGGCGTACAGCTTGGGACCGCGCCGGTGAACGCGAACGGGCAGGCGCTTTTGACCATCAGCAGCATGGGCCCCGGAGTCCATAGCATTACCGCAAGCTATGGCGGAGATCCCATCTTCCCGCCCAGCAGCTCGAATGCAGTATCGGTCAAAATCGACGAGTTGCGCCTGCTTCGGGTAGGAAACAACAACACGACCATTCTGCCCGGCACCACGGTGGTGTATACGATCGAGGTGCAGCCCCAGGTGGCAACGACATTCCTGTACAACGTGAGCTTCGCGGCGACTGGTCTGCCTGCGGGCGCGACGGCGACCTTCTCTCCCGCAACGCTGGCGGCGGGCGGGTCCATGACGAATATCACCATGACGGTCAAGACAGCAACGACTGCCATGAACGAGCCACCACCGTCTCCCTTCGAGCGGCTGCCGCTCGCGCTGGGAATCCTGCTTCCCCTCTTGGGCACCAGAGCGGTGCGCAGGCGGTTGCGGCAGATTCCTCCTTACCTGGGAGTGTCGCTGTTTGCAATGCTCAGCCTGGCAGCAGTTGCGGGCCTGAGCGGGTGTTCGGGTGCGGGGCTTTTCGCGGCAAAAAAAGTTCCCTACTCCATCACGGTTACGGCCACCGAAGGAACAGTTCAACGCACAGTCGAGGTGCCCCTTGCGATCCAGTAGGCAGAGTGCGGCACGCGTTGTGGGAAAAAGTATGCGTAGGTTCTTACCTTTGATGGCTACGATACTGGGCCTTGCGCCCGGCCTTCATGGCCAGATCGCGCCAGGGGGAAGAGATTTTTCTTTGCCGCGCGCGGAGGTCTCGCTGGCCTACAGTCCGACGGAAGTGAATGCTGGGCCCGGCCAATGCGGTTGCTTTTTCATGAACGGAGTCAGCGCCGAGGGTAATTTTCGCACCTATCGCGCATATACCACCGTGGTGGATGTAACCGCGACGCATACCGGGCAAATCAATAACACAGGTCAGCCTTTTTCGATGATCATGGCGACCGGGGGAATGCGCCTCAATTTCAGATTGGGCCACCAGCGGCCCGATGGATGGGATTCATACCACAACGTCAAGCCGTTCGTACAAGCGTTGGCGGGTTTTGCCCATGGCTTCGATTCGGCTTTCCCCACCAAGTCAGGATTCATTGTGCCCACGGCTAATTCCTTTGCGTTGCTCGCGGGCATCGGGGTCGATTACAAGTACCGGCGACATCTATCCTTCCGCCTGATCCAGGTCGACTACGGATATACCCGGCTGCCGAACCTTGCCGGCAACGACCAGAATTTGCTGCGGATCTCTACCGGCATCACCATCCATCTCAAGTAGTTGGGCTTAGCAGCCGATTATGTACGGCCTTAGAGAGTGTGGCCGTCCCTACGGGACTCAATGTGGTTCTCACGCAGACACGCGTAGCCCTCTCCGAGTCGCCATACTCTACGGCACGGCTGAAAGCCGTGCCCTTCGTACAGTCAGTTTTTCCGCAGACTGCCAGTTTAGAAGTTGAAGATGGCCTGAAGAAAGACGCTGCGGTTCCCGGCCGTGGAGGCTCCAAAGAATCCTCCGCCCGCCAGGGACTGCGATTTGCCGAAGAACTGCGTCGACGAAAGCGTTCCGTTCGGAATTCCGAGGTTCTGATGGTTTAACACGTTGGTCGAGTACGCGGTGAGGGTCAGGTTGTACCTGCGCGAAGTCGCCTGGTCCAGACGCCCTGGTCCCCCACGGCTTCCACTCAAGCCACCGGGGCCGATTCCGCCGCCTCCGCCGCGGCCTCCCACCCCCGCCTCCGCCTCCACCGCCGCTCTTGCAGCGCGACTACCTTCTACTTTGGGGCCAATGCCGATCACTTTACTTACGCGCATGTTCAAGCTGACATTCGTAGGACCAGTGCCGATACCAAAGGGAATGATCTTTTCGTTGGTGCCGAAGGGGTTCGTATCCAGGCAGCCATACTGCGTGTTCATGACGTCTGCTTCGCTGCAGCTCGCCGCAAACGTCGGCCGGGCGTTGAACTGGTTGTTCCTGGTCAGATCGCTGCCAGTGGTCACGTTGTAAGGGGTTCCGGAGTTGTAGGCGAAAAAGGGAGTCAGCGACACACCGTAGGGCGCGGAGAAGTTCCCCAGGATCACGAAGCGGTTGTGAACATCGAAGCTGCTTCGTCCATAGTCAAGCCCTGGATTCTGAGCGACGGAAGGAGTGTAGGTTACTCCATTGGTATCGGCTTTCGCGGTGGTGTAGGTATAGAAGGTGAAGAAGCTGAATCGCGGGTAACTGGCCCGCCCGGAAACGATGATTTGGTGTTGCCGGTAGACGCCTCCGGACTGGTATTGCAGGTTGTTCTCTTGCGCGGCCGGGAGCGGGGTGGCGGGATAGATGCCGAGATCTGCGGTGGCAAACTCCGGAGCTCCGATATTGTTGGTTAGGTATTGGTGCACACCTCGTCCGTAAAGATAAGTCACATTCCCGGTGATTCTCTTGGCCACCTGACGATCGAGGCCCACGGCTAACTGCAGGTCTGTGGCCGCATGGAAATGCGGGTCGATGGTGTAGAGCGTCTGCGCTGTGTTGGCATTCGCTACCGCAACCGGATTGACGGGATACGTTGGATCCGTGATGGTGGAAACCTTCTGGTTGATCCCATTCTGATGGATCGCCTGGATGATATAGGGCGTGCCTGCGTTGGAGCCGAAGCTGTTGGGCACGGTGAAGCGCTGGTAGAACCAGCCATACCCTGCGCGCAACACCGTCTTTGGCGGGTGCTTAGCATCGCCGTGCCCCAGGGCATAGGCAAACGATAAGCGTGGCGCCCAGTCGCTCTTATCGTTGATGCGGTTTTGCGTTTCCCAACGCAATCCGTAGCTGAAGGTAAAGCGTTGGTTTACTTTCCAGTCATCCTGATAAAAGAGCGCGGCATCGAACAGAATCGCGCGCGCAGTGTATTGATTGACGATTGTCACCTGGTAGGTCTGCGGGGTCTGGCTCTCATAATCGGGCAAGGACTGAAAGATGTACTCGCCGTTGGTGCCCCCATTGGTGTAGTTCGAATCGCTATCGGCGCGCAGGCGGGCGCCAAAATTTAAGGAATGATTGCCCTCAGCGGCGGCGAAGTAGTTCTGCAATTCGTATAGGTTCTGGGTCGTCACGTACAGTTCCGCCGTTGTTGCCGCCATTCACAAAGGAGCCCTGCACCGTGATCGTGGGTGAAACATTTTGCGCAATGTTCTGATAGTGGAAGTGGCGGTATTGAAAACGAATGTCGTCGACGATGTTCTTGCTCAGCACCAGGCTGTCACTCGCCTGCAAGGTATTCTCCATGCTTTCGGTGTTGGTGGCCTGGGAGGGAAGGGCAAGGGGACCTACGCCTCCGTTGGTGGTAACCGCGCGGTAGAAATCGTAACGAAGGGTCAAGGTGTTCTTTTGGCCGAGCTGCAGGTCCAAACGGGGACTGATGTCGATGCGCGAACTCGGGTTGGGGTAGGCTTCATTCAAGTAAGGTCCGGTGGGATCGTCCGGATTGGCGGCATCGATCACACTCACGTTCTGATTGTTGCGCCCGAATGCACTGACGTAGTACGAGGCCGTCTTGGAAATGGGACCGCCTACGCTGCCTTGCAGGTTATAGGAATAATAGGACGGTTCCGGCGTCTGCAGGATCGGGTTGCGCGAGTTGAAGGAGGAGTCGTTGCCGCGGGCTTCGATCTGGCCGTGCAGCTTATCCGTGCCGGGCTTGGTGAGGATCTCTATTCGTCCGTAACCGAGGCGATCAAACTCGGCGGAAAATGGGTTCTGGTTGATACGGATCTCACGGATGGAAGATTTGGGTGGCATCTGTCCCCCGGTAAACCCGTCGATGTAGATCTCGCCCCCGTTGGGACCAGCAGCCGGTCCAGCCAGAGCCTGCAGTTGGCTCTCCAGTTCATCAGGATCGTCGGAGAGTGCATCGAGGTCTTTACCCTTGAGCACCACCGCGTTGGCGTTTTGATCCGGGCTGGTATCGACCGTCGGTGTGTCGGCCTCGACCTGCACCTGCTGCTGCTCCATCTGGATTTGCATCGCGATGTTCAGCGTCTTCGTCTGCCCGGCGGTGACAGTGACGGTGGAGGTGAAGGGGGCAAATCCCGCGGTAGTGGCATTCACGGTGTAAGCGCCGGCAGGCAGACCCTTTACCTGGTAGGAACCGGTGGCATCCGACACTGCGCTCGCGCTTTTTCCAGAAGGCGAAGTGACAGAGACCTGTGCCTGGGGGATGACTGCGCCGCTTGGATCCAAAACCCGGCCCTGGAGTCCGCCGGTTGCCCCTTGACCGAAAAGGATCTTCGGCGCGGCGAGGGCACCCAGCAGGGACACGATCAAGATCAACAAGCACTTTGTAGGTTTCATCATTGCTTGGAGGTGAACCGGGGAGATTCCGACAAACGGCGTCACCCAGCTTTATGACATGGACGCACCGGCCGCGCCGTAAGTTTCCTGGGCCTATAAACCCAAGTCTCACGAATCTCAACGATTTAGACGCTTATTTTGGATGAGAGCGAAGGCTAACTAATGTTTTATTTGGCGAAGAAACGGTAGCGGATATTCCAGTGTCCGGTCTCGCCGGGTTGGACATTCACATGAATGTAAGCTTCCGGGCAAATGGTGGTGTGGATGGACCAGAAATTCAGCTGCGCGATGGGAGAGTCGGAGGTTTGCTCGACCCCAACCCCGGTATTTCGATTCTCAACCGTGAAATCGTAATCGGCCGGGCTGTTTGAATAACCGGTCAGATAGCTGGAAACGGCCTGTCCTGGGCCAGTACCCACTTCCTGCACGTAGACAATGTCTTTGCCGTCGATTTTGCCGCGCGGCTCCAGGGGCCGTTTTGCCTGAGGCTCAAAGGGGAAATGGACGGCCATTCCGGGGCCGGTCGGGGTGCCGTCGATCATGAAGAAGTCGTGGTCGTAGACTTGTGTGTCGATTGCCTTGGTGCCGGTGTTCTTGATGTGGTGCTCGAGTATGAGTATCGGCTGGTGTTTGTCGAGCTTGAGTGTCTTCTCATAGACATAGGCGTAGCCCAGCGGGGATTGCAGAGTTTGGGTGAAGGTCACCTGGTCCTTCTTGACGCGAACCTTCCATTTGCCCAGATCCACGATGGGGTAGCGGAAACCAAACTTGTACGGGGAATCATCGACCTTGCGCAGGACACCGACTCCCGGCTTGAGGAAGAGTTCGCCCGGTTTTGCTTCGTTGTAGTTGATGGAGCTGAGGCCGTCGCTGGAGCGAAACTCTTCTACCGGGCCGGTGATGGCATCGTTGATCAATGGATCGTAGTGATTGAACCAAACTCCAAAATAGGTGTGGCCTTTGTAAGTGAGGCAAGGAACGACGCCCGACCAATCGAAGCGCGTCGAGCGGTAGTAGCCCTTCTGGGCATCGGGCAGATAAACGACTGCCTGGACCGATCCGTTGGATAGGACGGCTTTGGGAAAATCGTTGTTGATGATAGAGGCGCAGGGGGAAGAAGAGTCTTTAGCAACCTGGGCTTCTGCCGCTGGAAGTGCAACCACGGAAAAGAGCAGGGCGGCCAGGAGCAAAGACCTTTTGTTATGCAATGCAATCTCCCTCGATTTCGAAAAAAGCTGTGGTGGGCTTCGCCCGTCTTATTCGGCCCACGTACGCTGAGGCGAACGTGGGGCACCCGTCCAGTTCCTACTGGGTTCTGCTAGGGAGCGCAAAGGCTACGTAGACGCCACCGGAGGGCTTCTTGCTGGTTTGCCCTCCACTGGCGGCGATGACAACATACTGTTTGCCGTTGACCATGTAGGTTGCAGGGGTCGCCAGGCCGGCAAAAGGTAGTTGCGTTTCCCATAGCAGCTTTCCCGTGTGGCTGTCGTAGGCGCGAAATTTCTCGTCGAAAACAGTAGCCCCAATAAACAACAGGCCTCCCGCGGTGACGACCGGGCCACCGTAATTATCCGAGCCGGTGTTACCCATTCCTTTAGCGACCAGCTCAGGGTATTCACCGAATGGAATCTTCCATAGATACTTGCCGGTGTTCATGTCGATCGCGCTGAGTGTTCCCCAGGGGGGCGCGGTTGCCGGATAATCTTCGGGATCAAGAAATCGACGAAAGGCAATCGTCTTATAGGGCATGTCGTTCTTGGCGCTGCTGTCAGCTCCCTCCGCGGCGACTGGCTCAGCAGAGGGACGGCGCTGCTGTTGCTGCGGAGCCCTGGTCAGGTAGTGCACAAGGGCCTCGACCTGCTCGTTGCTCAGGCTATTGAAGGGCGGCATGCGGCCTTTACCGGAACGGATGGTGGCGGCGATCTCCTGGTCAGTGAGGATACCCTCGATGCCACGCAAGGCAGGAACGGAGGGCGGGGAGCCGGCCCGGTTGATGCCGTGACACATGCTGCATTGGTTCTGATAGATCTTTTCACCCAGACTCCCAGGCGGCGGAGGAACGGTCAGACCAACCAGCCATGCTGTGTCGTTGGCATTGACGTAAAAGACTCCGGTTGTTGGATCGACGGCGGGCCCGCCCCATTCGCCGCCGCCGGCAAATCCCGGCATGTCGATGGTCAGCTTGTCCACGCTGGGAGGAATGAACTGCCCGCCGGCAATAAATGTTTTGAACTGCTTGAGCGCCCAGGCGTGGGCTTCCGGCGTGCGGTTGGTCAGGGTGTCTTCGGTGACGCTCTGGTGGGTGTACGGCTCCGGCAAGGTAGGTAGCCATTGCTTGGGCGATGTAACCTCGCCTGGGACATTACTCGCCGGATAGGCCGACTCCTTGAGCGGGAAGAGCGGCTTCCCTGTCGTGCGATCGAGGAGAAAGACAAAACCCGACTTAGTGGTCTGGGCAATGGCATCGACGCGCTTGCCATCTCGCGTGACCGTCAGCAGCGCTGGGGGCGCAGGAAAGTCGCGGTCCCAAAGATCGTGGTGCACTCCTTGAAAATGCCAGATGCGTTTGCCGGTCTCAGCATCGAGCGCAAGCAGCGTATCGGCAAAGAGATCGTCACCGACGCGATCGCCGCCATAGAAGTCAAAGACGGCAGAGCCGGTGGGCACATACACGATGCCGCGTTTGGTATCGACCGTCATGCCGGCCCAATTGTTTGCGGCGCCGGCACTCTTCCAGGCGTCTTTGGGCCAGGTGTCGTAGCCGAACTCGCCGGGATGGGGGATGGTGTGAAAGGTCCAGCGTACAGCGCCGGTGCGCACATCGTAGGCGCGAATGTCACCCGGGGGCGCGGGGTGGGTTTCAGGATTTTGTCCGCCCACGATGATCAGGTCTTTGTAAACCGTTCCCGGCGTGGTGAGCGAGACGGACTGCTCCTGGTAGGGTTCGCGCAGGCCTTTACGTAGATCGATGGAGCCGTTGTCGCCGAAGGTTGGAATCAGTTTGCCGGTGGCCGCGTCCAGGGCAAAGAGAAAGTTGCGCACCGGCACGAAGATGCGGCTGTCATGGCCATCGGTCCAGTAGGAGACGCCGCGCGATCGGGCAAAACCTGGAACCGTCGCATCCCACTTCCAGAGCAGTTTGCCCGATGCTGCATCGAGCGCAATGACCCCGTGCGACGGCGTACAGGTGTAGAGAACCTTGCCCACAATGATGGGTTGTGATTCAAGGTCTCCGCCCTGTTCTCCGGTATCGTACTTCCACGCGACGACCAGATCTTTCACATTGCTGCGATTGATCTGCGCCAGGGTGGAGTAGTGATCTTGCGCGTCCTGCCCGCCGTACACGGGCCAGTCAGCTTGCTGTGCAGGCGCAGCTGCTGCTGCACCGAGTAGATTCCGAGGACCAGAGATGCAAACGCCCAAGCCCAACGCGATCGCCGCGACTACCCGTTTTTTGCTCATGCTCCCGTATGGACCTACGCCCTGGATTCCGCTTGCGCCCGATTCTTCAATGCTTTCATGTACGCAAAGCCGTAGGCCTGTTCAGGAAAATGGCCGCCTACAACTTCAGGTGTGTGGTCGAGGATCAGGATGCCGTCAAACTTTACTTCGACCAGGGCGGTCATGATCTTGGACATATCGTAATATCCATTGTCCATGAAGGTTTCGACGAAGTGCGGCAGCGGTGCGCTGACGTTGCGGAAGTGGATTTTCCAGATTTTCTCCGGCCCGAAATAGCGGATCATCTCCGCCGGGTCCTTATGCATGAGCGCAGGGCCGCCTTCGTTCCAGCATCCGCAACAGAGACAGATGCCGACGTTGGGGCTGTTGGCGATCTCCATGGCTCGCTTATAGCCTTCGAAGTTGGCGAAGATGCAGCGTGGAACCCCTGCCAGTATGGGCTCCGGTGGATCATCCGGGTGGATGCCGATGCGGACGCTGTTCTCTTCAGCGACCGGCGCAACCTGCTTGATGAAGTAGGTGAAATTTTCCCAAATCTCTTCTTTGGAAAAGACGCGGCCGTGGGAGAGGGGCTCATAATACTTCTTATCTCCCCAAACGCCCACTTTGTTGGGACTGGCCATGTCAAATTCTCTAGCGGAGGCGCCGCGGATGGTGGCTCTGCCGCTACTCCAGATGCCGTTGCCCATGTGAGCGTAGGTGGTGTAGTAAATACCGGCCTGGCCCAGGTTGCGAAGGTATTGCTTGTATTCCTCGATCTTCTGGTCGCGGCCGGGCAGATTGAGGGTGACCTCAGGCATGTTGTGCACATCTGCGTTGCCGATGTTCCATACCGTGATGCCCGCATCCGCGTAGCGCTTCTTGATCTGCATGAAGCCTTCCGCGGTCCGCAGGTCGGGGGTGGAGGCTACGCTGACGTACTCAGCGCCCATCTGCTTGAGAAAAAGCAGATCATCGTCGCTGGGTTTGGCCGAAGTTTGTGCGCATAATTTGATGCCCGGGGCACTCTGATGCACGGTCGCCGAGGCGGGGCGTGACGAGGCAAAAACTCCGGCGGCACCGAGGGCGCCGCCGACTGCCAGCTTGACGAACTCTCTTCGGTCGGGGGTAAATACAGCACTCGCCAGGTCCGACGTTCTCTGATCGTTTTCCTTGTTTCCCATGTCACCTGTCCTTTAATACACAAGAACGTACCTCAGGGGCTAAAGCCCTCATCAGCCCAGCATGTGCGGCGCGGCTGAAGCCGTGCCCTGATACAAGGCCAATTGCCGTACCTCTTTGCTCGACACTATGCATAATAGCGCTTTCCCAACGGCCGTCGACGGCTCTGCCGGAAAAGGGTACAAAAGCCGGAGAGATAAACGCGCCTACCTGCTTATTACGCCACCGTCGCTGCCACTACCATCTCGAGGGTTCTGCGCACGCCGGTATCTCCGTCGGTCGGACCATCGACAAATTGATTAAAGGGATGCGGCTTCCAATCGTCGCGCGAGGTATCCGGCGTGTAGGTCAAAGGCAGGCCGGTGGCTGCAGGATCGTAGGTCTCGGCATTTAGGCTGGACATCTTGTAAATCACCATGTCTAGTGACGGAATAATGTAGAGGCCAAAGCCGCCCGCGCCCGACTTGAAGAACGCATCACGCGGCGCGCCGGCTACGTGGCCGTCCGCGTTCACCTCGTGTTGCAGGCTAAAGGGCGAGTGTGGATTGAAGGGCGAGGGCCTGCTCAGCAATTCGACATACTGCCGCGGCACCAGTTGCTGGTTCTTCCACTTGCCTTGCTTGAGCAGCAGATAACCGAAGCGCAGGGCATCCGTGGAGTGCAGAGCAATGCCGGCCGCACCAGGAGTGTGAGGCAGAGTCTCACCATTATGATGCAACGCATATCCCCACGTGCCCCAACCCATCGGTGCCGCCAGTTTTTGCTTGATGTATTCCTGCAGCTCCATACCCACCACCCCGCGCAGAACGATGGAGGCTATGTGCGGATCCAGATCGTAAAGATATCCGCCTCCGGGCAGTGCCCACATCTTTCCGTGAAGCGCGCTGCCGTCCTGATCGAGCACCGGGTCGGGTGAGGTCCAGTAAGGTATATTCACGTTCTCGCCGTGGATGATTCCGGTGAGGTGCCCGGGGTTCGCGAGCGCGGCTGGAGGGGCAACTCGTGAGTTCTGAAGGCCGGAGGTCATGGTGAGCAGGTGGCCGAGACGAATGTCTGCCATCTCCGGGTAGCTCAATGGAAAGGCCTGCGGCAGATACTCCTGGGTGAAGACCTTCTGCGACAATCCTTCGGGAAAGCGGCTGCTATGCTCCGACAGCATTATGCCGCATGATGCACTGGTAAACATCTTGGCGATGGAATACATGTTGGGATTGGCTTGCCGGTTTGCTCTGCCGAAGTATTTCTCGTAGACCAGGTATCCATGGCGGAGAACCAATAAACCTCCGTGCTGACTGGTGGTCTGGGTATATTGGAAGGCTTCATCGAGCCTGTTTATTTCTATGCCGGTAAGGGTGCGGATTTCGGAGGGCTGGCTCAACGTCCGCCAACCGCCCTGGGCGTCGGGCGGAGGAAAGTAGAGATCGTCGCCTACGGCAGTGCGCGCTGCCAGGTTTAATAAAGGGATAGCAACAGGAAGAGAAAGCAGCGTCCTACGTGTCAAGCCCATCGTGCCTCCACCGAGCAGAACATGTCTCTTAGTAACATTACAAGCTGGTTAGCTGGTTTGACGTTGCAGCTGGTGGATTGGCCTCTCGGCGAAATGCTCAATCGTCCTGATAGTTCATTACGGAACTGGGGCGTACGGATAAGTTATTTGCGGTTCCGGTACTATTCTGGACACACGCGATAAGCTCATCAGTTCCCTTCACGCTTCGCTCTGATGATTTGTTCAGGAGGACCTATGTTTCCGAAGTTGGCTATGAATGCGTTGCTGCTTTGCCTGCTTCCCTCGGCTTTAGGGTCCGCACAACAGTTATCTCCCAAGTGGGAGGAATTGACCGCAGAGGATTTCGTAAAGGCATTGCAGTCGTCTTCCGGCGTTTGTCTTCTGCCTTTCGGGGTTATCGAGAAGCACGGACCTTCCGGCCCCCTGGGTACGGATCTGATCAATGTGCGGGGCGCTACTCTTGAGGCCGTGAAGCAGCAATATGCCATTGTCTTTCCGGAGTATTATTTCGGCCAAATTGCCGAAGCGCGCCACCAGCCAGGAACCGTTGCCTACCGTTCCGATCTGCAGCTGGCGCTCTTGCAGGCAACCACCGATGAGATGGCGCGCAATGGCTGCCACAAAGTGTTGATCGTGAATGGCCATGGCGGCAACACCGCCCTGCTGCAGTATTTTATCCAGCTACAACTGGACTCGAAAAAGGATTACGTGGTCTACATCTACGGCGGGGTTGGGCCGCGGAGTGGCGAGACGATACCCGCAGCGGCGGCTCCGTCGAAACCGGGTGTCGATGGCCATGCAGGGGAAGTAGAAATCGCGGGTATTATGGCCAACGCACCGGGCCTGGCCCATCCGGAGAGAGCGGGGGAAGAATCCGGGGCGGATCAAAAGCGATTGGCGATGCCTCCGGGACTCAGCACGGGCATCTGGTGGTATGCCAGCTATCCTAACCACTATGCCGGCGACGCGGCTGGCGCAACAGCGGCCCGGGGCGCCGCCCTGCGAGAAATGAGCGCGGATGGGATTCGGAAAGCTATCGCCTTTGTAAAAGCAGATACCGTGGCGCCTCAATTGCAACAAGAGTTCTTTGAGAAATCGAGTAAGCCTTTAGACACGAAACAGTGAAGCTGCGGCGTGTGACTTTTATTGCTGACTGCCATCGTGATTTGTTCCACCAGGGGCAAATTTGTGTACGATGGTGAACCATATGCATCTTCAACGTGCTCTAAGCTCCTTTGCCTTGCTCGCCGGCCTGGGCAGTAGCGCATTCTTGCCGTTGCCCGCAATCGCGCAGACGCCCACCGCGCCAACAGTAGCGAACAGCCCCGAGTCGCTGGCCGAGGTCTGGCAAAAGGCGAGCGCAAAGTACGATGCCCCGCGCAACGCAATCCTTGCGGACGTGGAGCGAGGGGCCAACCAGGGACCGTTTCGTCCGGACTGGAACTCACTGTCGCAATACCGAGTCCCTGACTGGTACCGGGATGCGAAGTTCGGAATCTTCATTCATTGGGGCGTGTATTCCGTTCCTGCGTTCGGGAGCGAATGGTATCCGCGCCAGATGTATCTGGCAGGATCGGCGGAGAACCAGCACCAGGTGAGCGTCTATGGTCCGGTGACGAAGTTTGGGTACAAGGACTTTATCCCCATGTTCAAGGCCCAGCATTATGATCCGCAGGCCTGGGCGCACCTTTTCAAGGAGTCCGGCGCACGATACGTGGTCCCGGTCTTTGAACACCATGACGGATTTCAGATGTACGACAGCAATCTTTCCGACTGGACGGCGGTGAAGATGGGGCCGCACCGTGACCTGGTGGGCGATCTGGAGAAGGCAACCCGCGCCGAGGGTCTTCACTTTGGAGCTTCGTCGCATCGCATCGAGCATGATTGGTTTATGGATGGCGGACGCACCATTCCCTCCGACGTGAATGATCCGCAATACGCCTCCTTGTACGGACCGGCCCAGAAACAGCTGGAAGACAAACCGGGAGGAAGCAATCTGCAGGAGGACTGGACCTATGTCAGCCCCGCCTATGCCAACGATTGGCTTGCCCGGGATGCGGAGATTGTCCAGAAATACCACCCCGACATCATCTTTTTCGATTGGTGGATTGGACAACCAGATGTTCGTCGATATCTAGCCAAGTTTGCTGCTTACTATTACAACGAATCGAGCCAGCGTGGGCCGGTCGGCATCATCACTTACAAATGGGTGGATATGCAGAAGGATTCGGGTGTGCTCGATATCGAACGCGGCCAGCTGGACCAGACGCTCGACCGCGTTTGGCAAACCGACACCTCGGTCAGCAACAAGTCGTGGGGATACATAGAGCACGACACCTTCAAGACACCGGCATTCATCGTGCACCAACTCGCCGACGTGGTGAGCAAGAATGGCAACCTTCTGTTGAATATCGGGCCCCGTTCCGACGGGACTATTCCGGACGAAGTACAGCAGGTGTTGCTGGCGGTAGGTGGCTGGCTGAAGGTCAATGGCGAAGCGATCTACGGAACCCGGCCCTGGGTGAGCTATGGGGAAGGGCCGACCAAGGTCGCGGCGGGATCCTTCCAGGACACGAAGACGCAGGAGTATACGGCGGAGGATTTCCGCTTCACAACCAAGGACAATAATCTTTATGCCATCGAGCTGGCGTGGCCCTCAGGCAAGGAAGCAGTGATTCATTCCCTGACCGAAGGCGCGCTCAAGGGCAAGCAGATCCGCAGTATCGCGCTGCTCGGTTCCGATGCTCAGCTCACCTATAATCTGCGTGCAGACGGGCTGCATATCGAGCTTCCGTCGCAACCGGCGGAAGGCTATGCTTATGCTTTCCGCATCGCGCTAGACGGGCCGCCTCGCTAGGCAGCTGCTCTGAATCAGACGGGCTGATCGGTAATCTGCTCGCGCGTCGGGTCCCAGTACAACTTCCTGCCACGCCAGTAAGACTGGGCGGCCATGATGCACACGATGGCGTGAGAGAAACCATTGTCCACGGTTGCATTCGGCTGTTTGCGCGCCTGCATCGATTGCAGCCAGTTCACCAGGTGCGTAACATCGTCATCGTCTGGACCAACCGAATTAGGGGCCGGTGCGTTGGGAACGCGGACAATCTCTTCGCCGTCGGAGGACGGTCCAACGATAGGCAGTTTGGAGTAAACCGGACCTACATCGAACGGATCAAATTCGTTCCTGCCTCCTTCCCTGGTGACAGTGAACAAAGACGCACCTTCGCCCCCGAAGTTGTCGATCGTGCCATCGCGGCCTTGAATGCGGGCAAAGCTGCGATAGCTGTTGCCAAAGATCGTCTTATAGGTATAGAGAAATCCCTTTGGGTAGGTGACTGCCGCAACGGCGGTATCGGGATTCTCGCGGCCATCCGGCCAGGTGAAGATGCCGCCGGTAGCCATCACGCTGGTTGGATACGCCTCATCCGTCCAGAGATGGACCAGGTCGCTACCATGGCTTAACCACTGATCAAAGATTCCCGAAGAAAAATCCTTATAAAGCCGGAACTCCAGATACACGTGAGGGTCGAAGGGACGATCTGGTTTTCCCATGAGCCAACGGTTCCAATCGGTGTCTTCTTCGCGGAGCTTTGATTTTCGCCCATAGAGCCATTGCTTCCACTCCAGGTTGACATCCATCAGCATCTCGCGGGTTTGGCCGGTATCCTCCGGAGTGAACCTCCAACGCCCTTCATTCACATTCCATTCCTGCTCGATGTGGACGACTTTGCCGATTCGCCCGGAACGGATGACGTCGCGTATGGCCAGCGGGTAGGGTTGGCTGCGATGCTGCGTGCCCACCTGCACGATTTGCTTGGACTGCTTCACAACATCGCGCGCCTCGATAGCCTCCGAGAGCACATTGGCAAACGGTTTCTCCACATAGCAATCCTTGCCCGCCTGTACCACTTGTATGCAGAGTTTGGCATGCTGAAAATCGCCGGTCGCAATCATCACGCCGTCGATATCCTTCAGAGCCAGCATCTCTTCCGCATACTTATAGATTTGTGGCTCGAGGTTGAAGGCACGTTTTACCTGCGCGGCGCGGTGCTCCCGAGCCAAACTCCAGAGGTCACAAACGGCAACCGTCTCCACCGGCATCTGCTTGGCCGCCAAGTGGACCATGTGGACGTGGCCTTGACTACGGTCTCCGCAGCCCAGCTGACCTATACGGATGCGGTCGTTCGCTCCCAGCACCCGCGCATAGGAGCGGGCGTCCATTCCCGTAGCCAGCAGCGCTCCCGCCGCCTGTTTAACGAATGTTCGCCTATCGATTCCCAGGTTCTCCTGGTCTGTCATCCTGTCCTCCGGTACCGGCAGACTCACACAAGCTCGATGAATCACTGCTTTTTAGCCGTGAAGTCTCCCGACGTATCCGACGGGTCTGCTGTCACTGTGCCTTTGATCGATGTATTAGAGTCCAGCGTTCCTGTGTACGTAAGGGTATAAACGGTACCCTCATACTCCTGATCGTACTTCCAGGTCACTTGCTTTTCCTTTACGCTTCCCTCGACGTTTGGAGCGTGATCAGCGTCGATTTGACAGCTTCCGGAGATCTGCTTGTCCGTCTGCTTCAGCGTGCAGGTTGGAGCAATCGGGTGGTCGGCGATCAAGCCGTCAACCTTCCACACGCCAGAAACGTCATCAGCCCATGCGGGCAGTGAAGCAAACAAGAGCAAAGAAATAATTCTCTTCATGGTTGTACCCTGACTTTCGTACTCATTCACCGTTATGTTGCTGACGCCCGAGCGACTGGTTAGAACGTGAGCTTGACCGCGCCTGGGAAGATTCTAGCTCCCTAAAATCGATTTGCGCATTTCCTTGATACACTTTGTTTTCGTTGCCTTGGCGCGGACAAACTTTCCGCCCCAATCGGATGCCATCAAGAGAGACTCGTGCGGGCCGCCTCGTGCTTCTCGTACCAAGACTGCCGGCAAGGCCACACGGCGAGCCAGGATCAAATGATCTAAAACTTCTTTGGCACACATGCGTAAGGGTCGCCGGCGGCATCAAGAGCCAGCAGTCTGCATGAAACCCTTGTTCCAGATAAGCGAAAACCTATGAGGATCGAAGTAATGGAAATGAAGCACTTTGAAGTGGGACACATGAAGTTGGAGATCCACGCCAGTAAAAAAGCTGCGGGTGAAGCGGCTGCGCGGTCTGCCGCACAGGCACTCAAGCAACTGGACGAGACCCGTGGTGCGATAGGCGTTATCTTTGCGACCGGCGCTTCGCAGCTGGAAACGTTACACGCGTTGACCTCCATGCCTGATCTGCCCTGGAAGAAAGTTCATGGTTTTCATCTGGATGAGTACGTAGGGATCGATGAGAATCATCCCGCTTCCTTCCGCCGCTATCTGCGCGAAAACCTGACCCAGCGTGTGGACATGGCAGAATTTTTTGAGATCGATGGAAGTTCGCCCGATTCCGATCGGGTGCGACAAGATTATGTTCAACGGTTGCGTAAGGCCAATCCACAGGTCTGCTTGTTGGGGATCGGCGAAAACGGGCACCTGGCATTCAACGATCCCGCCGAAGCAAACTTCGATGATCCTGAGGCTATGAAGGTGGTCACGCTGGATACGGCATGCCGGCGGCAGCAACTTGCGGAAGGCTGGTTTGTCACGTTTGAAGATGTTCCGGAGCAGGCGCTGACACTGACGATTCCGGCATTGTTCCGGGTGCCCAAGCTCATTGTTTCGGTTCCAGGGCGGCGCAAGGCCGAGATTGTCCGGCGTACGCTCGAGGATCCGATATCGACCGCTTGCCCGGCTACCATCCTGCGCACTCATCCGGACGTGACTATTTACCTGGACGAGGACTCCGCGTCTGCCTTGAACGGATTGGCGCCATCGCACTGAGCGAGACCAGCCTTGGCGGCATTCCACCCGTATAGAAAAGCGAGAGCGGCGCTCAGAGACCGGCTAGATAGCGAGCCAAATGGATGAGATGAAGGGAATGCAACGGGGGATAGACTTAGCCCCGCCGGGAGTTCGGACTTCCGGCGGAACGCGTTGGTGGATTGTCTGGACGCTCTTCTTTTCGACCGTCACCAATTACATCAGCCGGCAGACCTTCTCCGTGCTGGCCCCCATGCTGGTCAGCCAGTACCACTTCAGTCATTCAGATCTGGGCAGGATTCTCGGTGTATTTCAGATCTCCTACGCGATTATGTGGTTGCTGGGAGGGATCTTCCTGGACGCCGTGGGCACCCGGCTTGGCCTGGCTCTGGCGGTAAGCTTCTGGTCGGTGGTGAACATCTTCACTGGGTTCGCCAATTCTGTGTCTGGTTTTGCCGCATTTCGATTTCTGCTGGGGATGGGAGAAGGACTCAACTGGCCGGGCGCCAGCAAGACGGTTGCGGAATGGTTTCCCAGCCAGGAGCGCAGCATGGCTGTGGCTATTTTCGACAGCGGCTCGAGCGTAGGCGGCGCCCTGGCTGCACTGGTGATCCCCTGGATTGCCATAGCCTTTGGCTGGCGCTGGTCTTTTGTGTTTTCCGGAGCGCTGGGGTTCGTTTGGCTGGCGATGTGGTTGCGTGTCTACCATCCGCTGGATCGTCATCCCAGAGTCAGCCCGGAGGAGGTGGCTCTAATTCGCGCCGGCCAGGAGCCGACCCTCACATTCAAGAGTGGAGGCGCTGCACGATGGCTCGAGTTGCTCAAGAATTCGAATGTTTGGGCCATCGTGCTGGGCCGCGGACTGACCGATCCGATCTGGTGGTTCTACATTTTCTGGCTGCCCCAGTACTTGAGTGATGCCCGGGGATTCAGCCTGAAGAGAATCGCGCTATTCGCATGGATACCCTTTGTGGCCGCCGACGTGGGTAACTTTACGGCAGGCTTCATCTCGGGCTATTGCATCCGGCGCGGGATTCCAGTGATCCGGGCTCGCATGTGGGTGTGCGCCATCAGCTGCCTGCCCATCCTCGCCGGCATTCCCGCGGCTCGCGTGCACAGCGCGTACTCCGCCCTGGCGCTGATTTGCGTGGCTCTGTGGGGGTATGCGAGTTGGTCCACGATGGGGCTGACCTTGCCCTCGGATCTTTTTCCCCAGGATGTGGTGGCCACGGTTACCGGTCTAAGCGGATTTGCGGCGGGCATGATGAGCGCGGTTTTCACCTTCGCGGTGGGATTCCTGGTGGATCGGTTTTCTTACACGCCCGCATTCCTGGTCGCCGGGCTGCTCCCGATCGTTGCCACCGGGTGCGTGTTCCTGCTGATATCTCCGCCAGCTGCAACCGCTGCGAAGGGTTGAGGTGGGTGTGAATTCCGCCGTTGGTTAGTCCGGTCTTCAGCCCAATTCTCTTACGGCACCCACTGAAGAGGCTGCGGGAAAACTCTCTACGAAGGGCACGGCTTCCACGGCACGCCGGGACAGGTCAGCCGTGCCGTAAAAGCCAAATGCAAGACCCGGCTTTAGCCGCTGAGGTACGCTTTTCAACACGCGTAGGCCGAAATCACCCCGCTTTGGCAGTCGCATTCGCCCCGAATTATTGGAAAGCCGTACCTCAGGGGCTAAAGCCCTCAGTCGCCGCCCAGTGTGGCACGGCTGACCTGTCCCGGCGTGCCGTGGAAGCCGTGCCCTTCGTACAGCCTGTTTAGCCAAGACCTACTAGCCGCGGGAGTTCCCACACAAATGCTGAAGCCCGCGTCCTTGTGCCGTGGTGGTACTCTCGGTCGGAAGAGAACGGAGCGGGAGACACCCCTAATGAAGCTGTTGGCCAAGTTCAATCTCATCCTACTGGTTATTTTCGGGGCAGGCGGGCTGCTTATCTGCCAGTTCGCTTACACCTTTCTGATCCGCAACGCCCGGCGCGAAGTTCTTGCCCAAGCTGAACTAATGATGGCCGGGACCAAGGCGGTGCGCGATTACACGGCGGATGATCTCTCACCGCTGCTGCAGCAGAATCCGCGCCATAAAGTAAGGTTCCTGGCCGAGACTATCCCCTTCTTCGCCGCCACAACCACGTTCAACAAGGTGCGCAAGAGCTATCCGGAGTACTCCTACAAAGAAGCTACTCTTAACCCAACAAACCTCGAAGACCGCGCCTCCGATTGGGAGGCCGATGTCATTCGTGGGCTGCGCGATCATCCTGAGCAGCAACAGATGGTGGGCGAACGTGACACCCCCACCGGCCAGGCACTTTTTTTGGCCCACCCAATTAAAGTGGATCCTCCGTGCATGGAATGTCACAGCGTTCCCACGGCCGCACCGCACGCTATGCTCGCCGTCTATGGTTCTGCCAATGGCTTCGGCTGGAAGCCAAACGAGATCGTGGGCGCGCAGATCATTTCCGTACCCATGTCGGTGCCAGTCGCGATTGCAAACCAGGCTTTTCGCAGCCTGGTGGTGGCGCTCCTGCTCACCTTGCTGCTGGCCATTCTCGCGCTCGATGCAGGTGTTTACTGGTTGGTTATTCGTCCGCTCAGGATTGTTTCTGAGAGTGGAGACCGCATCAGCAAAGGTGATAAGAACGTACCCCCACTGGTGGTTTCAGGAAAGGATGAGATCGCCAGTGTGATCGAATCCTTCAATCGCATGCGGGTTAGCCTCACCAAGGCCCTGGCCATGCTTGAAGAGAGTTGATTCTACCTCCGGCAGGAAGCCAGGAACTTGGCCCGGTCCGCGGTCGAATCAATCTCCTGCGCAACCAGGACACAGAGATCGGTCACAGACGCGCATCGCTTGGCGGCCCGCTTAACCACAATTTCGGCGATAGGACCGATGTAGCCTGCAAGCTCGCGGCCGACTCGTTCGAGGATAGCTCTCTCGATCCCGGTTGCCCCCGCAGCCGGCTCGGCTTCGACAATAGGCTTCTGCGTCAGACCGCCCGGCAGCGGGGTGGTACCGGAAGAGGAGGTTTGCAGGGGAAGCTCTTCCCCGGAGCCTCCCATATAAGGCCGCAATGCCTGGATCAACACCCGGACGTCGGACTTCCAGCGCGCATGGGTTAACTCAACCGCGTTTCTGTATGCCAGTTCCCGTAAGTCGGCGGGAAGCTGGTCGGCACTTGGCATTCTGGCGCCGCGAACCAGGACCGGTACTACAGGAATATCCAGTTTCAGCGCCGATGCAATCTCCAGCCGAACAAAGTCAGTTTCATCATCGAGACGTCTCTGGCCTGATGCGTTCTTCGACTCCAGCCAGTCCCGCCCTACGACCGCCAGCAGCACACTGCATTTGTGGATGGACTCGTCAATCGCTTTACGGAAATCACGGCCGGGCTGGATCGCATTCACATCCATGAACACAGATCCCTCCTGGAAGGTCTGTGCCAGGTCGTCGGAAAGGCGCCCAGCCTCACCCTCAGAATCATCGCGGCGATAGCTGATGAAAATAGTCTGCAGAACAGAACTCCTGGGGTGTAAGTCCCCCTCATACTGGAATCTTGGTTGAGTTTACGCCCAGTGCACCGGGCCGGGTAAGATACCTGCATTGGTACAACCACCAGCCTCCTATACAGCAAGGCCGAAGACATTGGCATGCTGTTGGGGAAAAACGCTGGATGCGCGATGTCCGGAATTGGGCCACAGTACTCAAGATGCCGATTTAAACGGGAACAGCGTGCCCCTCATGCCTGAGACCACTGACCAGCACAAGCAGACGATCCTCGAACTTGAGGCTCTCATTCTTGGCGACGGAGATACTTCGGAACGCAGTGGCCTGCTGGGCGGACGATATAAAGACCTGTACGAAGACACCCTCGATGAAGAAGCCAGATCTGTTTTTCTGAATAAGGCCATCTTCTCTTTTGAGCGAGCGATGATGCTCGATGCGAATGACTATCTGCCGCCCTGCCACTTGCCCCGGCTGTACCGGGAGAGGCAGTGGGACGGCGACGAGATGAGGGCCGTAAGCGCAGCTAGCGTTGCCCTGCTGGCCTGTGAACGTTGGCGTAAGCGCAACCCTGCCGATCCCGCGACGGCGGGCATGCTATTTGGCGCCGCGTTTGACGCGGGCGATATTTTGCGCGCCGAGAAGTTGCTGGGGGAGATGCAGGCGCTGGCCACTCCAGCTCTCGATATGCTTCCGGCAAACATGCCTGATTTGCGAAGATCGCTGTCGCTTCTCAACGATGTCAGGACCAGCTCAGCGTTGGCTACAGTACTCGGAGGATTGCAGCGGTTACTGGACCCTAACGGAACAGTCCTCGCCCTGGCGGGCAGACGAATCGACGCCCCAGGCGCGGAAGAACGTAGATTTCCTCCCGAGAATGAAGCCCTGGTCGCGGTCCGCATCCGTAACATGATGGTTTCCGCCGCGAGCCAGGCAGTGGTGTGTTCGGCTGCCAGCGGAGCGGATATTCTTGCCCTCGAAGGTGCAGCGCAACTAGGGTTGGGGCAGCGTGTGGTGCTTCCGTTTTCGAGGCAGCAATTTCGCGCAACTTCTGTTGCTGATCGTGGTGAAGAATGGGGGCGCCGCTTTGACGCGATCCTGCAGCAGATGCAGAGTAAAGACATTCTGGAGTTGAATCTTCAGGGCGGCAACAATGAGGCCTATGCAACCGCGAACGCAAAAATCATAGACGAGGCCGCGGGGTGGGCATCGACGACCGGCTGCCGCGCGTTGGCGATGGTTGTTTGGAACGAATTCAGCCGAGGGACAACGGACCTGACGGACGAATTCAGGAGAGTTGCGGTCGGCAGAAAATTCGAGGTGATCCCAGTACCCACGCTCTGAACGCCAAGCGGCCTATGAAGAGCGTGCATGGCCTATGTGGGTTAGTTAGAATGAGCGCGCCGGGGGACCCTCCGGAGCAGCCAGAACTTCAAATCAGATACTACTTGACATTATGAAATTAAAAGACAGAAATTAGACAGCTTTATTACATTTCTACATTAATTACCAGGTGTGAGGATAACTGCATGGAACAGAGAGAAATGGTCAAGTACGAGGCTAAAGGAAGCGATCAGACTCTGGCAATTGACGGAGGTACTCCCGTCCGAAGCGAGCCTCTTCCTCTCGAATTTCCTGGTGTTCATCATATGGGCGATGAGGAAGTCGAGGCGGCGATTAGAGTTCTCAAGAGCCGTTCGCTCTTTCGCTACTATGGCGTGGACCTCCAGAAAGAGGTGGAGCAGTTTGAAGAGGAATTCGCTCAATATTTGGGGGTAAAGCATGCCATCGCCGTCAGCAGCGGCACCGGAGCGCTGCACACCGCCCTTTCCGCGCTCGGTATCGGCCCAGGCCAGGAAGTGATTGTCCCGGCCTATTTGTGGGTCTCGGTTTTAGCCGCAGTGGTAAACCATGGCGCCATTCCGGTTTTGGCTGATATCGATGAAACCTTTTGCCTTGATCCCGGCGAGGTTGAGCGGCGCATCACAAGCAAAACGGTCGGGATCGTCCTGGTACATATGAGCGGTGCACCTGGAGACGCCGAGTCAATACGCGCTATCGCCGATAAACGAAATCTCTGGCTGCTCGAGGATTGTGCGCAATGCAACGGCGGAAGCATCCATGGTCGCAAGGTAGGCACCTATGGCGACATGGCGATCTTTAGCTTCCAACAGAACAAGACTATATCGGCGGGTGAGGGTGGCTGTGTTACCACCAACGATGACCGACTTCATAAGCGGGCCTTTGCAAGTCACGACCTGGGGTACGCGCGTAACGAAGATGGACGGTTAGTCCTTGACGATCTCGATCTTTGTCTATGGGGCCGCGGGTATCGGCTGGACGAAGTGAGGGGAGCAGTGCTGCGCGTCCAATTGAGAAAGTTGACACAGATCACGCAGTCGATGAGAAACAGCAAATACCGTATCCGTCGTGTGCTCGAAGAGTACCCGACGGTGCGACTAAGAAAAATCCTCGATCCGGAGGGGGACACCGGGGCATTTCTTATACTAACGCTTCACGATCCGCGGACAGCGAAGCGAGTCAACGTGGCTCTTCGCGAGGAGGGCATCATCACTTCAGATCAAGGCATTTCGAACATTCTTCTGACGGAGTGGGGTCTGCATATTTATTACCGGAACAAGAGCCTGCTGGAGAAGGCCAGTGTTGATCCAGGCGGTTTTCCGTGGAAGCTGGTCGAGAACGCAACGTTACAACATAACTATGCAAAAGGAAGCTGTCCAGTGGCTGATGACCTGTTCGATCGTAGCATTTTGTTGCCAATACCATCCTGCCTGACAACTCGAGATGAAGACGACATCATAGCTGCCTTCCGAAAGGTGTTGGATCAGACACTCTGATGACACATCCGCGGTTACTACGCCATCAACATGGGTAACGATCGACGAATAGGACTATGCACATTCGATTTAACAAGTCCTCATCGTAACTGTATTGGTATCAACCATGCGATTCGCATTTGCTGAAAAGCCTAACGTTTCTCTGCACAATTCCTCAGGGGCCTGCCCTTCGTCCACTAGCGCAACTGCTCCGTCAAAATGCCTGGCAACACCCAGTTATAGGTTGACGGGTGAGCGCGTGCGTCGCTCAACGGACCAAATCACGGAGCGTAGTACGAGCTACGCGCTCGCTCCGGCAGCCTCGCCTAAGCTGGCAGCATGTACACCGTCTTCACGCCATCCGGCGAAAACGATGGGGTATAATTTGCTCACTCCAGACCTGATCAACCTTTTTCTAATGACGTTCTCAGCCGACCCCGAGAAAATTCGCACCCCAAAGGCAATGGCGCGGCGTGAATTCCTGCTCGGCGCGGCCGCTGTGAGCGGCCTGGCTTCGAAATATGCGAGGGCGCTGCCAAATTCCTCTGCCATCCATGTCCACCTGTTCGCCCTGCTGTGGACACAGCCAGCTCGAGCGAAATACTTCCCAGCCTGGTGACGCCGAACACTCGACTTCTTCATCCGGAACCACTTCACCGCTCCGGTCATCAGCGAAGAGAACTGGAATCTGGAGATAAGCGGCGCGGTGACCACACCGCTCAAGCTCTCCTACTCCGATCTTTTGCTGGGCTCATCGATTCGTCGCCCGCTTACCCTGGAATGTGCCGGCAACCCCGCCGGTGGCCACGGCGCCAGCACCGCCGTCTGGTCAGGAGTGCCATTGACGGAACTGCTCAAGCAGGCTGGCCTGCAACCCGGTGCAACCACTGTAATCTTTCACGGCGCCGACTCCGGAGTGGCCGAGGGCCTGCCACCGGGCACACATTATGCACGCGCCATTCCGATCGAGAAGGCAACCAACCCAACCACGCTGCTGGCCTACGAAATGAACGGCGCACCTCTACCACCGGAGCACGGTTTTCCGCTCCGCGCCCTGGTAGCCGGCTGGTATGGAATGGACTCGGTGAAATGGCTCACGCGTGTCGAGGTTTCGCAGGGGCCGTTTCAAGGCTACTTTCAGCAACAAAGCTACGTCGCCACCACGTCCAAAGGCGACCGCCGGCCTATCACCGGCATGCGCGTGAACTCCAGATTTATTCGCCCCTTGGAAAATGAGGGGATTCATGGCAAGTCCTACCGCATCGAGGGCGTCGCCTGGGCAGGAGACCGCAAGATCTTCAAGGTTGAATTGCGCTTCGCCAGCGATGGAGCGTGGCAGCCGGCGGTCTTGCCCACATCCCAGGTTCCCATGGTTTGGACATCCTGGACCTACGAATGGAACGTGCCCCGCGCCGGTCAATATACCATTGAGGTTCGCGCTACCGACGACCAGGGCAATGCACAACCCCTGGTGCGCGATCCGGATCGACTGGACGAGTACGAGCTGAACACTGCACATCGAGTCAGGGTTACGGTGCAGATATAAGTTAGGGACGTAAGCTCTGTCATAATGCATGCTCTCTCAAGGGCATGCTCTTCGCGACGATTGATGGTGATCTTCCATGACCAGCCAAAGCCGCCTCCCCGCCCCAGCAATCTCGAGGCGAAGCCTTGTGCGTCGCGCCACCGTCATCGTTCTTTGCGCCTGCCTCTCGACACTGCCCTCAAGGGCGCAATCTCAAAATCTCGCCGAACTTTCCCAGCAAGGCAGAGCCGCGCTGCGCGACCAGCAGTTTGACCGGGCGCGCGGCATTTATGAGCAGGTAGTCAAGCTCGATCCGCGCTCGGCGGAAGCGCATTCGAATCTCGGCTTCGCCCTGTATATGATCGGCAGCTACCTGCCCGCCATCGCGCAGTTCCTCAGAGCTCTCGAACTCGACCCACATCTGGATCGCACCCAGGTACTGCTGGCGTTGGCTTACTTCGATAGCGGCGATATCGAACGCGCCGTGCCCTTGCTGGAGAAGGCATACCTCACCCGCAAGGACGATCCAGTCGTGGTCGCGCATCTGGGCCTCGCGTATCTGCGGCAGAACAAGGACGACCAGGCTCTCGACATGCTCAGTCGCTGGGCCGAGCTTGAGCCCACTAGTCCTGACGCGCTCTACTTCAAGGGCAAGGCGTCGGTGTACGTAGCCTCGGACTCGTTCGACCGGCTGTCAAAGCTGGCACCGGATTCGTACCGCATGTTCCAGCTGCGGGCTGAGATGCTTCGCCAGCAGAACCTTACGCCGGCCGCCATCAGCGAATACCAGAAAGCCATCGCGCAGAAGCCTGATGCTGCCGGCCTTCATTACGCTCTGGGGACGCTTTATCTCGACGCGGGCCGGCTTGAGGAGGCGCTTGCCGAGTTCAATCAGGAGCTGAAGATTTCGCCGAATGATGCCATGACCGACTATCTTATCGGGGATGTCGATCTGCGGCAGAACCACCTGGACGAAGCGCAGCAATACCTTACCAAGGCGCTCGAGCTCTCCCCGGGGCTCGCCGACGCGCAACTCGACCTGGCCAAGGTCTACCATGCCCAGGCCCAGACCGACGACGCAGTCAAACTTCTTCAGTCTGTGGTCGCCTCCGACCCCAGCCGGCAGGACGCGCATTATCTGCTCTTCGAACTTTACAAGGAACGCGGGCAGATGGAGGCAGCGCGCAAGGAACTGAAAATCTTCCTGGAACTGAAGCAGAAGAGTGCCGCCCGCGAGCAGAAGATGAACAGGCTCGATTCGATCAACTGATAAGCTGGACGCTGGACAACGGGCTTGACAACCGATTCTTCCGTGTCTATCGTGAAATTGTTCTAAGCGCTTATTATATGATGCGTGGGCCTTGTCTGAAGTGATCGCAGCCGTTGTCGAGGTCAACAACCCATGCCCGATCAGAGCGTTCTCGCCGCCACGTTAGTTGAGCCCGGAAGGTACGAGTTGCGTGGGTACCCGCTGCCGGAACCCGCACCAGGCTGCGTGCTCGTCAAAATGGAAATGTCTGGCATCTGTGGCACCGACAAACACACCTACCAGGGATTCACCACGCAATATGCAGGCGCAGGGGGCGGCAAGCAGATCCGTTTCCCCATTATCCAGGGTCACGAAAACGTGGGCACTGTGGCGGCCATTGGCGGAGACGGCCGTTATGCTGACTTCGAAGGCGTCCCGCTTAAGGTTGGAGATCGCGTTGTGGTCGGCGCCAACGTCTCCTGCGGCAACTGCTACTACTGCCGCCACGACTTTCCCTACTACCTTTGTGAAAATATGACGGACTACGGCAACAATCTGAGCGCCGCCGATCCGCCCCACCTTTTTGGCGGATGGTCTCAGTATATGTACATTGTGCCGGGAAGCTTTCTGGTGCGCGTTCCCGATGATCTGCCCTCGGAGGTTGCCGTTCTGACTGAGATCATGGCGGTGGCTGTAGGCCTGGACCGCGCCAAGCAGATGTCCGCATTTCCCACGGACGCTTTCCTCTTCGATGACACCGTTGTGGTGGTGGGCGTTGGCCCGCTCGGCATGTGCTTCCTGATGAAAGCGCGCATGCTCGGAGCCGGAACCATCATTGCCGTCGATCTTTCTGATTACCGCTTGCAGTTTGCCCGGCGCCTGGGAGCCGACTACACACTGAATGCAGCCGCTACCACGCTCGCCGACCGATTGGATTTTGTCCGTGGCTTAACCCAGGGGCGAGGCGCCGATCTGGTCATTGAGACCGCGGGGGTGCCGCAAGCCTTCACTGAAAGCCTGGAACTCATGAGGCTGGGGGGGATGCTGGTGGAAGCCGGCAACTTCTCAGACCTGGGCGAGGTCCCCGTCAGCCCCCATCGCCACATCTGCGCCAAGAGTGCACGCATACTGGGTGTCGGCGGAGAGGAGCCTGCCGCTTACGGGCCGAGCATGCGGCAGATGGCCAGGTACATGGAACACTATCCTCTGCGCGAGTTTGTCTCGCACCACTATGGGCTTCGTGATGTGGAAGAGGCAGTTCACAAATCGGTCGCCCCGGATTCTATGAAAGTCGTAGTCACCCCCTGGAATTGAGTGGATTTGACAATAAACCTGGCTATCGAGCCTGGAGTTACAACAGCTGTTGCTAAGGAGAACGCTCGTGGGAAATCTGGCAATTACCGGCGGCAAGGCAAGCCGGAAAAATCGCTTTGAGCCTTGGCCCTATTACACCGACGCTGAACGGCAGGCGCTCGAAGATGTGTTGACCAATCGCAATTGGGGCGGCCAGCCGTTTCCAGGCAAACATGGGGATGCTTTCGGCAAGAAATTTGCCGCGGTACATACCGCCAAGTATGGCCAGGCTGTCAATACAGGCACGGTGGCGATTCAGGCCGCTCTCAAGGCCATCGATATCCGGCCCGGGGATGAAGTCATCGTTCCGGCTTACACCTGGGAGGGGACGGTGGGACCGGTGCTATTGATGAATGCCGTGCCGGTTTTCGTCGATGTCGATCCGAATACATACTGCCTCGACGCCACGCTGGTCGAGCAGGCCATTACTCCCAAGACGCGTGCCTTTCTTCCCGTTCACCTCGGCATGAGGTTTGCGGATCTCGATATCCTTATCCCGCTGGCCGCAAAGCACGGCATCAAGGTCATTGAAGACTGCGCGCACGCCCATGGTGGTATGTGGCGCGGCAAGGGGGCAGGCTCCATCGGCGACCTCGGCGCCTTCAGCTTTCAATCAAGCAAGCTGATGACCTGCGGCGAAGGTGGTGCGGTCATCACCAACAATCTGGAATACTTCGAGCGGGTGCAGACGTACATCAACGCCGGCCGTAGAAGCGTTACCGATGAGTTTCACCACCGTTTCATCGGGTTCAACTACCGGCTGGGAGAATTCCAGGCCGCGGTGTTGGGCGCGCAGTTGGATCGGCTTCCGGAGCAGGCTAAAATCCGCCAGGCAAACATGGAATACTTTGAGTCGCGCCTGGCCGGCACCGCCGGCATTGGCTTGCTGAAACCGGAGCCGCGCATCACCCGCCTGGCCCCGTACGGATACACCCTGAAGTACTTTGCCGAGCAGGCAAAGGACATTCCGCGAGCGGCCTTTGTCGCGGCGCTTCAGCTAGAGGGGATTCCCTGCGACGGCCTCTTCTACGAGCCCGTCTACTGCAGCTCGCTCTTCCCTCTCGATCCTACAGATTATCCGGCGCTCAGTTGGGGACGCTCCGAGCCCCTCAACTTGCGCACGATGTACAAGTGCCCGGTTGCCGAACGTGCGGCCTATCATGAAGCAATCTGGTTTTCGCATCATCTCTTCCTCGGCGGCAAGGAAAATGTCGACGCCATTGTGGATGCCATCTTGAAAGTTCTGCACAACATTGAGGAACTTCGCGGCCTGGAACACCCCGCCATCAAGAACCAGGGTCTCAGCCGCGCCGATCGGGAATCCTGAAGCACCGCCGCTTCGACTGTCCACTGAAGTGCGGCCTTTCCTGAGGGAAGGCCGCGGCTTGATTGCTCACCCTGCGTTTAATGCTTTAGCCGAAAAACCAGCCGGAGGAAAGCATTCGTGGCAGCAGCGAAATCAATCGGGTTCGCGGTCGTGGGCCTGGGGAGTATTGCTCGAGACGCAGTGCTGCCGGCGTTCGCACACAGCAAGAAAGCCACACTGGTTGCGGTCGTAAGTGGTGACAAGCAGAAGGCCAATCGGTTCGCAAAGGACTTCCATGCCAGCCACGCTTACAGCTACGACGAGTTTCACCTCTGCCTCGACGATCCCAGCGTTGAGGCGGTCTACATCGCGACTCCGCCAGGAGAACACGAGAAATATGTGGTTGCCGCGGCAAGAGCCGGCAAGCACGTGCTCTGTGAAAAGCCATTGGCGGCCACCGTTCGACAGGCTCGCAACATGGTCAACACTTGCCGCCACAATCACGTTCTGTTCATGACCGCCTATCGCAAGTATTTTGAGCCCAGCAGTCTGCTGCTTAAGAAAATGATCAAGTCCGGAGATCTGGGCCGGATCGACGTGATCCATACGCTCTTCACTGAGCATCGTCCCCTGGGGGACAACTCACCTGCATGGTTGTTCTCGCGTAAGTTGTGCGGAGGAGGTCCGCTCACGGACCTCGGCGTCTACTGCATCAATACATCCCGCTGGCTGGTCGATGAAGACCCGGTCACCGCCACGGGCATGAGCTGGGTTCGCGATAAAAGACGCTTTAAGAACGTGGAAGAGGGCGTCGCGTTCCAGCTCGGTTTTGCCAGCGGGCTCGTTCTCCAGGGAACCGCCGCCTACAGCGCCGCCTTCTCATCTTTCGTTCACGTCCACGGCGAAAAGGGCTGGGCGGAACTCGCTCCGGCGTTCGCTTTTGAGGAAGAAAGGCGTATCAGCGGCAAAGTGGGCGGCAAGTGGTTCGCCAGAACTTTCAAGCCAATGGACGAGTTTGTTCTGGAGTTGGACGCATTTGCGGCTTGCATCCGCGAGGGCCGAGAGCCCGAACCTAGCGGCGAACAAGGCCTTCGCGACATTATCATCATTGAAGCGATCTACCGCGCGGTGAAGCAAAATTGCTCCGTAACCATCGATTATTGATCGGCTCGGTCAGCACTGGATGCTGATTAATAAGCAGTGAGAGGACACGCAATGGCGAAGCTGGGAGTGGGAGTTCTTGGCGTAGGCACGATGGGCAGGCAGCATGCCTTCAACCTCCGGCACCTGATCCCGGAGGCGCGATTGATTGCCGTCGCCGACACCAATCTCGAGCGCGCGAAGCAGGTTGCTGCTGAGCTGGAGATCGATCACTATTACAACAGCGTGGAAGCCATGGCTGAGCGCAAGGATGTGCAAGCCATCGTTGTCGTTACGCCGGCAAAGTTCCATGGTGCGGCCATGAAGGCGTGCGCTGCCGCGGGTAAAGACATTTTCTGCGAGAAGCCTTTCACCCTCACGGTCGAGGAAGCCGATGAAGTTCTCGACGCAACCCAGAAGGCCGGGGTACGAGTTCAGGTTGGCCATGTTCGCCGCTACGATCCGCCGAATGTGCGGGCCAAGGCCCGCATCGAGGCCGGAGAAATTGGCGATCCCGTCATCTTCAAGTCTGTGGCGCGCGACCCCGAGCCCCCGCCGGTCAGCTACCTGGCCAGCGGCGTCAATGGAATGTTCTTTCAGGATTCAACCGTTCACGAGTTTGATCTAGGACGGTGGATCATGAACGACGAGATTTCCGAGATCCACGCATATGGCGCGGTCCTTGTCTTTCCTGAGATCGCGCAGTTCAACGACATCGACACCGCACTGCTCACGATGAAGTTCTCACGAGGCACGCTCGGAGCGGTTGAGAACTACATGCAGTCTGGTTATGGCTACGATGTTCGCACCGAGATCGTCGGCTCGAAGGGCACGATCATCACCGGATATCTGCAGCAGACTGCAGAAGTTGTGCTCACTTCGGCGGGAAGCCGAACGGATATCGTCGACCACTTCCTGGTTCGCTTCGCCGATGGCTACCTCCACCAGATGCGCGATTTCGTTCAAACCATCCTTGCCGACCGCGCACCGAAAGTGGACGCGCTCGACGGTCGCCAGGCAGTTGCCGTGGCAGCGGCAGCGGAGCGCTCCTATCGCGAAGGTCGAGTTGTCGCCGTACAGAATCGCCTCCGCACCCCTTTGCCATCCTGACGAATCCCCTCGCGGCTTTCGGCAAGAATCAGTTGCTGCCTTTCGCCGGCTGCGAGAGTACAAATTGCTGGATCGCACTGCGGTTTCGCTTCATCTCCTCCTGGTGGAGGCGAGATAGCTCCTGGTAGCGGGCAAGCTCTTGCGTCGCCAGATCCAGCTCATTCATCCGGCGATAGATCAGCCCCAGTCGATAGTGAGCGGTATCTGACTTAGGATCCTCGCGAATAGCCTCGAGATACTCATTGACCGCCTTTTGATCCTGTTTCTGCGCCGCATACAAATCCCCTAACTCCAATCGCGCCGCCGGGAAGTCCGGTCGCAAAGCAACTGACTTCTCCAGAAAGCTCTGCGCCCGGAGCAGAGCGCCCTCCGCCCCCTTTGCGAGTTCCGAGCGAAATAATGCCGCCCCATAACAGAAAGCGAGATCGGCGTCTTGCGGATGGGCGGCCGCCAGACTGCCCATCCGGGGCAGAATTGCCTTCCAATCTTCCGGTGACATAAAACTGAGCACCGTATTCCATGCCTTCACGGCAGCCGGAGAATCCGGTTCGATTTCAAGCGCCTTGGTAAAAGCATCCGCCGCTGCTGCATACTCCCGCAGCGCGTAGTGGCTGAATGCCAGACCGAGATATTGGCGCGATGAGTCAGGAAATTTCTGTGTGCCCACACGAAAGACTTCAAGCGCCGGCCCAAACGTGAAGTGGGAAAGATACTCCATGCCGAGATCAAAATAGTAGGTCTCATTGCCGGGTTCGAGTTCCACCGCGCGCTGATAATTTTGAACGGCGTCCAGGTACTGTCCCGATCCCTCCTCGAGCTCAGCCAGCATGCTGTACAACGCTGCAGTAGGCGTCTTTTCGACGGCCCCGCGCACCAGCTCGATTGCCGCGGTGGACTTGCCGGCGTTCTTGTACGCAATTGCGAGATTCAGAAATGCGGACTCATTGGAGCCATCTAACGCGACAGCTCTTTCCAGTGGCGGAATCGCATTCGGAAAGTCATCGTGCGACAGAAAGAGCAGGCCGAGCGACGAATCCTGCTCTGCAGAGAGGTTCGCCGGCGGAGCGGGCAGCTCCTCGCGAGGTGACCCTGTTGGAGAGGAGAGAGCAGTTTCGACCAGCGCCAGGTAGATGTCAAAGGAGCCGGGGCTCAGCGCATAAGCTTGACGGTATGCCTGCATAGCCGCCGCGGCCTGGTGTAGAGCCTGCGCGACGGCTCCGGTCAACCCGTAGTACTTCGCGGCTGGGGCGGACTCCTGCGGCACTGAGATCTGGCTCAGTGTCTTCTGCGCCTCTGCCGGCCGCTTGGCCTCGAAGAGCGCGTGTGCCCATTCATATCCCGCCTGGAAATCCCCAGGACGGGCATCCCATGCCTTCTCGAGATAATTCGCCGCTTCTTCATACTTGTGCAGCGCCGCAAGCGATGTTCCCAATCCCAGCAGTGCGGTAAAGTTCTGTGGTTCGCGCGCATACGCCTCGCGGAAGTTCGCGGCTGCTTCCTGGTACCGGCCAAGCTTTGAGAGCAGCACTCCGAGGTTGTCATATCCCATCGCAGCGTTTGGGGAGAGACGGGTTACGATGCGAAAGCTCTCCTCCGCTTCCGCATAACGCCCCAGGTCACTTGCCGCGAATCCTTTTAAGTTATAAATAGACGGATCACGCGCTCCCGCTGCAATCGCCGCATCGATCAATGTCAAAGCCTCGGCACTCTTGCCCTGCTGAAGAAGAGGCAGCGCCTGGTCGTAGGTCTCTTGAACCATAGCCTGGCCGGTTGCTTGACCAGTCTGGCCTGTCCCACCAGCATTGGAGGATTGAGCCCACACAGCGCCGGCAGTAGCAAAGACGCAAACCGTCACAGCAACAAGTGCAGCCGCCGTCACGTAACCTTTCACAATCAAAACGAGTCCTGTGAAAGGATCCCTTTGCCTTCCTGGATCACTATCAGCCGATTAGCGGTTACGTGCTCAAATGTTTCCTCCGCGCCTCCTAGCCAGCGCACCTGCACCCGCGCGTCTTTGGCTGTTCCCAAACCAAAATGAAGGCGCAGATCGTTCTGCGAGCAAAAGCTTCCGCCGCTTCGAACCTCCTGCACCTGGCGGCGCTGGTTTGCATTCACCGAAACCCGAGAACCAATAGCCGCCCGATTGGTAGTGGTGCCAATTAGCTTCACCAGTAGCCAGGAGGTGCCGGGGGGCCGCTGGTTCCGCAGCAGTGAAGGGTAATCATTCAGGTTGTTGACCACGACATCGATTCGTCCGCTGTTAAAGATATCTCCAAAGACTGCGCCTCGCCCGCAGCGTGACTCGGCAAACGCCGGACCTGCCTCTTGCGAAATATCCACGAAGCGGCTCCCATCGAGGTTGCGCATTAGAATAAGCTTGCTCTCGGTCTTGGGCAGGAGATGATGCAACCCCGTTCCCGGCGGGTAGATAGACCCGCCGACAATCATCAGATCCGGAAAACCGTTATCGTCGAAATCGATAAGACCCGTGCCCCACTTCACCGAGGTAGTTTCACGCCCTAGCCCGCTGGGAACGGTCACGTCCTCAAAGAGGCCCTTGCCCATGTTGTGGTAGAGGCTTGGCATCTCTTCAGAGAAATTCGTCTTCACGATATCGGGTAGCCCGTCGCCGTCATAGTCCACCGAGTCGGCACCCATCCCGCCCTGCGTTCGGCCGTTGGCGTCGTAAGCCACGCCGGCCAGCATGCCGACCTCGCGAAACGTTCCATCGCGATTGTTCATGAAGAGCAGGCTCGGAGTTGAATCGTCGGCAACATAGATGTCTGGCCAGCCGTCGTTGTCATAGTCCCCAACACAGGGGGTGAAACCAAACGTAGGCTCAGCCTTGTGCAGCCCCGCTTCTTCCGACACATCGCGAAAGGTGCCGTTGCCGTTGTTGCGATAGAGAAAGCTCTTTGTGCCCTTCAGCCCCGCCACTCCGTAGAGCACTGGCGATTGCTGACCCATCAGGGCAGGATTGCTATCAAAAAGCAGCAGGCCATACTGGTGGTCAACATAGTTGCAGACGAAGAGGTCCAGGTGGCCATCGCGGTTGTAATCGACAAAGGCAGCGCCGGTGTTCCAGCGCGGTTCGTTCTGCAGCAGGCCGGCTTCGCGGGTCACGTCGGTAAAAGTGCCATCGCCATTATTGTGATACAAAACGTTGGCGCCAAAATAAGTGACGAACAGGTCCAGGTGGCCGTCGTTATCGTAATCGCCTACGCAAACGCCCTGTCCCCACCCATGCCGCACCAGCCCTGCTTTTTCGGTCACGTCGGTGAACGTTCCGTTGCGATTGTTGCGATAAAGATGGTTGGTGGGTTCTTCGCCTTTTGGGAACTCCTTAAGCCCCCAGCCGTTGACCACAAAAATATCCAGCCAACCGTCATTGTCGTAATCGAAGAGGGCTATGCCTCCGCCGGTCGTCGAAAGCAGAAAGTCCTTATTCTCGTCGCCGGCCAGAACCGTCTTGGCAAGAAGTCCGGCTTCTTTCCCGACGTCGACATACTTCGGAAAGTAGACAGGTGGAGTGGCCGCCGAGAAAGCTCTGCCATGAAACGGTCTAAGCAGGTAACCCGCCCCGGCCGCGGTCAGATTCTTGAGGCACTGTCTACGGTTCATACTTGGATTCTAAAGCCGGGGTAGAAGGGGAAAGCGAAACCGGTCGAGTGACCGTTCCGCCTCGAGTCTGTTCACACTCCCAGACGGCGAAGATACTCGCGGCCGGCGATAGCGTTAGGAAGCGGAGCATCTGCCCCGGCGCCGCCCGGCAGCACATCCGCCTCGACCACCAGCCAGCCATCAAAGTGCCCGCCCCGCAGCAGGGCCAACACCTCGGGGAAGTCGATGCTCCCCGTTCCCAATGGGGGAAAAATTCCATGCCGGACTGCGGCGTGAAAGTTCATTCGACTCTTACGCGCTTCCGCTGCCCTGGTTTCACTTACATCCTTCATGTGTACACACCACACCCGGGGTACGTGCTTCTTCAGAAAAGCCACGGTGTCTCCGCCACAATAGGCGTAGTGCCCGGTGTCGAGGCATAGCCCCAGCTCATCGGCGGGAAACAGGGAGAAGAGCCGATCCACTTCCTCCGGTGTCTCTACATGGCTTCCTGCATGATGATGAAAGGCGACTCTCAGGCCGAGTGTCCTGCACAGCGTAATGACCTCACTGATTGCGTTGGCCGCTGCCCGCCACTCTGCCTCGCTCCAGGAGAGCTCATTTGCTTCGCCACGGCGCCCCGCGACGGCATTTCTTGCCGGCAACACCTTATCGGAAAGAATCAGCAGTTGCGCGCCCGCATCGCTGATCAGCCGAGCCGACTGCGCCACAAAGGCTAATCCCTCAGCGTGCGCGCCGGCGTTGCCCAGTTCGATGTCGACAAAGGCCGAGCACAGGGTGAGAGAGCGCGTCTCCAGCTCTTTGCGCAGCGCGGCTGCATCGGTAGGAAGAAATCCATAGGGACCAAGTTCGGTGCCGGTATATCCGGCAGCCTTGATCTCGTCCAAAACCCGCCCGTAAGAGTAATCAGCGGGAAGCTCAACATGCTCCATCACGCCCCAGCTGATCGGAGCATTCGCAACTCGAAAGGCCATTCCTACACCTTCTCACCCAGCAGGAGAGGCTTCTCCCTGCCAAGGCCGGCTCATCGCCTGTCCGGTCATTCGCGAAACGACGATGGCACAACCTGAGGGTTGCCACAGACTAACTCAGAACAGCACTTTGACTCCAAATTGAATTTCTCTCTGGCCGTCCGGGATGGTCTGGGTAATGGCCGCGCCTCCGGGGACATTGGCATATCCAGCTCCGCTGCTGCCTCCGCCTGATCCGACGTTGGGCAGGTTGAAGTTAGGATGGTTGAAGATATTGAAGAATTCGGATCGGAAGATGAGTCCGAATCGTTCCGTGAGCTGGAACGTCTTATACGCCGCGAAATCAAAGTCAATCAAGTCAGGGCCTCGAAGAGCCGCGCGTTCTACATCCCCAAAATCGTGAGCGCTAAGCTGGCCCGGGGCAAGAGCAGGAACAGCGAGAGCGGCCTGGTTGAACCAGCAGCCGAGCGTCTGATGCCCAGGGCAGCCCATCGCCGCCTGACCTGCAGTGTTGAAGGAAAAGTCCTTAGGGTTGTGGATCTGGTCCGGACGAGCGCTAAAAGATCCGGTGTTCGTAACGTCGCTACCCAGCAGGGCGTCAAAGGCCTCGCCGCTGTGCACGGTAGTCACCCCGCTGACCTGCCAGTCGCCGGCTACCGCTTGCACTACTTTGTTGGCCGTGGCGCCGTAATGCCTATCTTTGCCGTAGGGCAGATCATAGACGTAGCTGACAGTGAGCCGGTGGCGGAAATCGGGAGTATTAGGACCCTTCTCCGCGGCTATGTTGTGAGCATTCTGGACGTCGCATTGCTGCACGTTACCGTCGGCTGTGCCGACCGATTTCGCCAGGGTGTAGGCGGTAAGGATATTGAAGCCGTTGGAAAACGGATGCTGTGCTGAAATCTGGAAGGCGTTGTAGAACATGCTGAGGCGTGCAACATCAAGGGGCAGAACCGTGACCAGGCCCGGGCGGACGCTGAAATATGGACGCCCGTAGTTTCCTGTGGAATCTGAAAAGTTTGTATCCAGAGGCTGATACGGCTGGTTCAGATTGGAGGATTCGTGGTCGTAGAGGTTCGTACTCTTTGTTCCCACGTAAGCGGTTTCAACCACCCAGTGCGAAGGAAGCTGCTGCTGGATGGCCAGGTTCCATTCGAAGATTCGGGGAATTCTTCTCACCGGCCCGGTGGTTCGCACGGTTCCAACGGGGTTCGCAGGATCTACCGTGGGAAAAACTGCTGGAAATCCGGCTGAGACATATTGGCTGGGTGCGGGAGCCTGGGCAGGGTTGAAGTTTTGCGAGAGAACTACAAGGTTCGGTGGATTCAAGCCCAAGTCATCAAAGATGTTGCCTTCCGCAGCGTAGAAGATGCCGAAGGCAGAGCGCACCACAGTGTTGTGGCGCCACGTATAGGCTCCCCCAATCCTGGGTGCCCAGTTCGTAAGATCGTAGCCAACTCCTCCGTGTGTAGGGGTCGTATCCACTACGGCGGTCGTTTGGTTAAAGTTGCCGACATACGTCCCGCTGGCCGGGGAGTTGATCTCGTACCTGAGGCCCGCATTCAAGGTCAGGTTGGGGGTCACCCTCACGTCGTCCTGGACGAACTCCGAGATGTCCCAATAGCGGGTTGGGTCTTCTGAGATCAGGTGATCCTGTTCGGAGAATTGGGGAACGCCCAGCAAAGTGTCAGCCAGTGGCTGGCCCGAATAATTGCCACTGAACTGGAACCAGCCGGAGGGAGCCGTCTGCTGAAAGAAGTTCCTCTGTTGGCGCCGGAAGTCCACACCGAACTTCAGATTCTGCCTGCCGTGGGTCCAGGTTACGGTATCCGCGAGCTGATACACGTTCTCGACAATCGTCTCCGGTACCCACAGCGAGTCTCCCAGTTGCTGATAACCAGAAATCTGAATTTTTGAGAGTCCGGAACTATTGCCGCCGCGGTTGGCATTGGGAATGCCCAGGGACTCGGACGTATTGTCACCATAATCGATGGGCAGAGTGTTGTCACGGTAGCGCACAAAGCCGAAACGAGCATCATTGATAAAGTTGGAACGAGCAATGCGCGTCCAGTCGATACCAACGCTCTGGATCCTATCCGATAAAGTGCTGGCCACCCCCGAACCAGCCCCTGCATCGACCTTCGGTAGAACCGACGGATTAGTGGCTACCGGGTTTGCGATTGCATAGTGGGCGAAGAGCCGGTCTTTGTCCGAGATGTTGTAGTCGAACCGGGTCTCGAACGCCGTCTGGTCGAACTTGTACTTGGCGTTGTAGGTGAAGTTATTGGTGAGACCGGTTCCGGCATCCGGCAGCGGAAACAGATCGACAATGTTCTGCCCCACGGGGTTGATTCGGTTCGCTGGAATCACGGCAGGATCCGCGGGATTGAGCGTCGTTCCCGGGTTCGCGGGGTCGTTGAGGGAAACATCTCCCAATTCAGAGAAATCTCCGTTTCTCATGCTCATCGTGGGAACCGTGCTGACATACGGAATCACCTCACGAGTGCTGGATCGCTCGACCGAACCGAAGATGAACATCTTATCTTTTATGATGGGACCGCCAAGCTGGCCGCCAAACTGGTTTCTCTGGAAGGGCGTCGGTTCGGCTGCAAAATAATTCAGAGCGTCAAGATGATTGTTGCGAAAGAACTCCCACGCAACACCGTGGAGCTGGTTGGTTCCGGATCGGAGCTCCAGGTTAACCATGGCGCCGCCACGTCCAAACTCAGCGCCCATGGAGTTCTCTTCCACGCGAAACTCCGCAAGGGAATCAGGCGGAGGCTGAATAACAACCGTCCCGTTCCCGAATTCGTTGTTGTCAAAGCCATCGAGGAGATAGTTGTTGTCAAAAATCCTGAGGCCGTTCACGGCCAGAGAAATACCTGGGCGGTTATTGTCGGTCGATCCTGCCCCGGCGCTGGTCCCTGTCGATCCTTGATTTGCTCCCGGCCCAAGATAGGCGAGCTCGAAGAAATTTCTGCCATTCAAGGGAAGTTCGACAATGCGCTTCTCAGTCTCAACGGTTCCCAGAGAGGAGGTCTCAGTCTGGAGCAGCGGTTCGACGGCTGAGGCGATCACGGTCTGCGTGGTGGCGCCGACGGTCAGGGTTGCATCAATGCGGGCGATTTGGCCGATTTCGATGGTCACGTTGGATTGGACCACACGCTCAAATCCCGTGGCCTGGAAACTAACCGCATAGTTGCCAATTTTCAAAGGCGAAATTCGGTAATTTCCACTCGAGTCAGTGGTGACCGAGGTTGGGGTCGAAGTTTCGACTTCGGTAGCCGTAACCGTAACTCCGGGAACTCTTGAACCCGATGGGTCTGTGACCGAACCGACGATGCCGCCGGTGGTTAATTGAGCCAGTACCGCTTGCGTGCAACAAAGAATCAGCAGTCCAGCGAAGACACCTCTGCGCCAAACCCATTCGCAAATTCATACACCTCTCCCCAGAAAAGCAATGCAGCGCTTATGTTCTCTTTGGGCCTAGTTTGTATGGGTCTATTGGGGCCTAGCTTGTAGGGACTAATCGCTTATACTCTTCCACGTTTTTAACCTGTCGTCAACAGCTCAATCGGGCGCATACCTTGTGAATTGCAGCTCCTGGGGAATCAGTGGCGGTTAGCAGAACTCTCCCGTTAGCAATTCCGCATCAGCCCGCGTGGCCCGAAAGAGTCACCGTCCGGTTCTCGCGAACCGACTGATAAATGGCCTCAACCGTGGCAAGGTCGCGAAGCCCTTCCATACCATCAGGCTCGGGGGAGCGCCCCTGCAAGATGCAATCGGCAAAATAAGAGAGCTGCGGAGCAAACTCATCTATCACTTTGAATTTTTTCTCGAACCATTTGCCGTCGATCTTACCGAACAGACGTCGCTCCTCTTCAAAAGCAAACGCCGGGTTCAAGGCAGCCCATCCCACATCACCGTGCACCTGTACAAAGGATGCTGCTTTGGCGCTGAAGCTCGATGTACCCTGGCACACCAGGCCTCCAGGGTGCCGCAATAGGAAGGCAATGCTGTCTTCCACTGCGCCGAAGCGTTGCGGGTCGTCGGTCCAGGCATGCGCCGTCGCATCGAGCGGCGAACTGCCGGCAAGCCACCGCATGGTGTTCACGCAATAGATCCCGAGGTCGACCAGCGAACCGCCTCCGGCTAGCCGCGGGTCGAGCTGCCAGTGGGTCTTCGCCGGATCAACGATTTCGGTATAGGTGGAGAAGATATGCCGCAACCGCCCCAATTGGCCGGTGGTAATCAACTTCTTCAGGGCCACGCTTCCGGGCTCCAGATATTTGCGATAAGCGGTCATCAGGTAGACGTTGTTCTCCTTGCATGCCTCCACCATGCGCTGGCATTGCTCTACCGTGTTGGCGAGGGGCTTCTCACAAAGCACATGCTTCCCCGCCCCGGCCGCGCGTATCGTCTGTTCGGCATGCAGGCCGTTGATCGAAGCAACGAAAACCGCGTCGACCTCAGGATGCTTCAAGCACGCGTCGTAGTTTTCATAACCGTAGCAATCCTTGACGCCGAATTTAGCGCCCAGCTCTTCAGCCCTCTTGACATCGTTGCTGACCAGGGCAACGAGCCTGCACTTCTTGCTGTCACGAAAAGCGGGCAGGACCGCAGTCTCTGAGATGAAACCGAGGCCGACAACTGCATATCCAATCGACTTTGAACTCGCCAAGTAGCAACCCCCATATTCGAACTAAGTGCGCTTGTGAAACCCAGATCGCCGGGCCCGGCGACCGAATAATTACGTGCCTTGTGCATGGCTCCCGCCTGCGCGGGCAGGGCGTCCTTCTGACTGTGCCACGCTGATCACCTTGGATTGCAGATAAGAGCTTTCGGCGGCGACAGCGATCTCCAGTGCCCGCAGCCCATCTTCCCCTGTAACCCATGGAGCGCGATCCTGCAGCATGTTTTGTACAAAGTCACGCATTTCCGCTACGTAGGCATCCTCGAACCTGGTCAAGAAATGGTCGGCAAGTTTTTGCGAGCTGCCCTCACTGGACAGAAAGGTGACGGGATGGTGTTCGATACTTCCCACTAAAATGGTCCCTTTTGATCCAGCAATCTCAGTTCGAATATCGTGGCCATACACCGCTTGCACATAGGACTCGATATTGCCAATCGCACCGCGACTGTACTTCAGGTTAACCACTCCGGCGACAATGTCGCCGTAGTCCGCCACCTCGGGACGAATTGCCACCGTTGCGTACGCCTGGACCGCTGCGATTTCATCCCGCATCAGCCATCGGGCCAGGTCAAAATCGTGGATGGTGTTGTTGTAAAACAGCATACCGTTCAACTGAGACTGATACTCGGAGATGGGTGGGGCAGTCTTGTCACGGCCTATGGACTTGAAGATCACGGGCTCGCCAATCTCCCCGGCATTAATACGCTTCATGGCCGCGGCATATCCAGGGTCGTAACGGCGCATGAAACCCATCTGCAGATGCACACCGGCCGCGGCAACCACCTCCAGGGCGGCACGCGCGTCGGGGAGGCTTAATGCCAGCGGCTTCTCACAAAAAATTTGCTTTCCCGCCGCAGCCGCCGCGCGGACGGACTGAGGATGGAACTTGTCCGGTGTCGCGATCACAACACACTGAATGTCTTTCATCTCCAACATGTCGTCCAGGCTCAAAAAGCCATGCTCGATTTCAAGCTCTGTGGCCAGCTGCGAAGCGCGACCCGGTGCCGGGTCAGCCACGGCAACGAGTCGGGCCTCGGGGACAAAGCAACGAATATTCTCCGCGTGTCGCTTGCCCATCGCACCCACTCCGAGTACACCGATCCCTAACTTGCGCATTGACGTTTCTCTCGCTTAATGTTTTTCCGGCCTGCAGGGAGCCGGGTGAGTTCAGTGTGAAGGTAGCTATGTGTCAGTGATCGGATCCCCATTATGGTTCGCCAAAGTCGATAACCACCGGCTGCCCCATAATCTTCGTCTTAAGCATCACGTAGAGCCCGCCCATTGCCAGCCACACCGTGCCGACAACCAGGGTCGATCCTTGCAGTCCCAGAAAAATTACCAGGCAAAAAGCAAAGCCGAGACCAGGGACGATGACGTCGAGGAACAATTTCCGCTTGTGCGCTATTCCTGGGTTAAAGCCAAAATGCTTCACCGCGGCCAGGTTGACCGCCATAAAGGTCAGCAGCGCGCCGAAGTTCAGAATTTCAATCGACCGCTCCCAGCTCATGGTTAACGTGCCTATATAGGCCAGTGCTCCCCCGATCAGCACGTTGTACGAAGGATTGCCGCTCTGGGCATTCAGATGGCCGAAGATCTTGCGCGGCAGCACACTGTCGCGGCCCATGCTGTAGAGCAGACGCACGGCGCCCAGCAGGCCGGCTAGCCCACAAGCCATGCTGGAAATGAAAAGCACCGCAGCAAAGCCGACAAACAGCCGGTAACCGCCAACCACGCTTGCAACATCCATGAAGGCGGTTTCGGCATTCACCAGCGTGTGGTAATCCGGCGACACCCGAACCGCCAGGTAAACCTGGAACGCTGCGAACAGCCCGGTGAAGACACACACCAGCACCGAGGCGAGCAATACATTTCGCTTGGGATTCTCAACCTCTTCGGCCAGGATGCTCACCCCATCAAACCCGATAAAGGTAGTGGCCGCCAACGCCGTGCCAGCCGCAATCGCGCGAACGCTGAAAGTTTTCGCGTCGTAGATAGGCTGAGTTGAAATCAGTCCTATCACGTGGTGCTGCGCGATGATGTACCGGATCGCTTCGACGATGAAAGCCAACATCACGATGCACATCAGGCCGAGCAGGATTTCGTTCACCCGCGCCGTGGTGCGAATGCCGAACCAACAAAGCAGCGTCATGAGTCCCACGGCCGAAGCTGATAGAAGTGCCAACGGAACATGCGGCAGCAGTCTTTGAATCGTCAGGGCAGCGTAAAGGCTGTTCTGCAAAGGCTGAAACAGGTACTCCAGGAACATCGCCCAGCCGACCACGAAGCCCCATGTCGGATTGAATCCGCGGGTCACATAGGTATAGGCCGAGCCTGCAGACGGAAAGACAGTCGCCATTCGTCCAAAGCTGACCGCCGTAGCAGTCATGGCCACCATGGCGGCCAGGACCGTGATCACAGCGTGCCCCCGGGAAAGGACCTGAGCCTCGCCGAACATGGGAACAACCGCGATGGGCGACGTCAAAATCACGCCGTAGTAGACCAGGTCCCAAAGCCCCAGCACTCGCTTCAACCTGGGAGGAGTCTCGGCCGTCGTCCCACCAATCGCTGGTTGCACCTTAGCCCCGGATACTCATGAGATGAGTGCTGACTTGCTTTGTTCAGCCCGTCGGATGCATTTTTACTTCGCTGTAGACAAGGTCGCAAGGCCAGCCGGGACGGTTCCTCAAAAAGGCCCACCCCACTAATCTTGCCAGTAAACGATGGAAACAAAATGCTCTGGAACCAGTTGCAACCTGTCGCTGCCGCCAAACACTCGTCCCGTTACACCAGTGGAAGCCGCGGGTCAGTCTCTCTCCACGAGGATCGAATCCATACGTGCTGCGGATCTTCCGTCACCGCCATCGCGCGCGAAGATCCAGCAAGAAAGTTCAGATAGTAAATGTCGTATCCTGGACCCGCGATGACGGACTCACTTTCTTGCATGTCGACTCGACTCCTAAGTTTGCTGCCAGCGCCTGCACTCTGGCACACACACTGATGGCGTCCGGTGCGAGGATATTTCTGGAACAGTGGTCGCAATCATTATGCTAAGCGCTTCGACAAACAGTCAAGTATGCGGTTGAGGGTGAGGTCTTAACTGCACCAAGCTCGCGATATGAGCAACAACGGCGCCGCAACGGACAAAACTAGAAACGTCCTGGATTGCAAAAGGACACGCAGTTGAGTTGCCCCCGGCTTCGCCGGACCCGCGGGGAGATGCAACGGGTTTTTCTAGCGCGATCGAGCAACCAAACTCCGGGTGTCGCGCTGTACAGAAATCGCGGACGGACGCCTTCGTGTTTTCAAGTATTTGTCTCGATTTAAGACTACTGTTGTACTTAAATTGCGGACAAAGTATGGCAGGAAGTTTGGTCTGACTACTTACTGCCAGCCACCGCCGAGGGCTTTGTAAAGTTGCACCAGGCTTTGGTACTCGTTGCCTCGAGCCTGGGCGAGCGTTAGCTCGGCGGTAAATAGCGATTGCTGGCCTTCGAGAACTTCGAGATACGTTGTAATGCCTCCCCGATAACGCCGCAGAGAGGTATCGACTGAATCCTGCAGGTCCTTGACCGTGATCTCCTGCGCGACCCGGACTTGATGTAGTTTCTGATAACCGATCAGAGCATCGGAGACGTCGCGGAAGGATAACTGGATAACCTGCTTATAAGCGATCAGTTCCTGGCGTTGTTCGGACTCTGCCAGTCTCAGGTTCCCGCGCAGGGCGCCCCCGGTGAAAATCGGTTGACTGGCCTGGACGCCGTAGGACCAAATTCCGGCTTGTGAACTCATAAGGCCAGTGAAGACAGTGCTTCGACCAAATGCGCCCCCGCCGGAGCCGGTAAGCGAAATCTGGGGGAAAAACGCAGCCCTGGCGACGCCGATCTCGGCGTTGGCGGTGATCAGGTCCTGCTCGACCTGGCGAATGTCCGGCCGCCGTTCGAGCAATGTCGAAGGCATTCCCGGTGGCACTTCCGGAGGAAGCGGCTGCTGGGCTAATGGCAGCCCACGCCGTATGCTCTCAGGATAATGGCCCAGGAGAACACTGATCGCGTCTTCCTCTTGACCGATTTGTCGCTCCAGGTCCGGCACCGCCGCATTGGCGATGTCCAGTACCTGCTGCGCTTGCAGCACATCCAGCTTGGTGGCGAGACCGTGGTCGAGCCGCAACTTGGTCAGTTTGACGGAATCCTCCTGGCTCTTCACCGTGTCGCGCGTGATTTGAAGTTCGAGATAGAGCTCCAACAGCGCGAAGTAGTCGCTCGCCACATCGCTGACAACGGTAAGTACGACAGTATCCCGCGCATCCTCGGTAGCCAGGAGCTGGGCGCGCGACGCCTCGGTGGCACGCCGCAAACGACCGAAGAGATCCAACTGAAATGCCGCATCGGCGGTGAGCGCCAGAATGTTGTACGTAGATTGGCTGGTCGGATCTTTCCCGCCCTGGAAGTTACTGTTCGCTTGCACCTGCGGAAATAGACTGGACCGCGTGATGGTGACCTGAGCACGCGCAGCAACAATGCGCTCGGTCGCCAATTGAAGGTCGTAATTCTCTTTCAGCGCGGTGCGGATCAGCTCTTGCAGTTGCGGGTCCTGGAAGACTTGCCACCAGTGAAGGTCGGCAAAGGACGCTGCCTGGACTTGGGACTGCGAGTTATCGCTGAGGTCACGGTACACGCCTGGAGTGGCAACGGCGGGCCGGTGATAATTCGGACCAACCATGCAGCCGATCATTAGCGTCGAGGCCGAGATGGCAGCGAAGATCGCGCATGTTTTCATCGCTTGCTCAATCTCCCTCCGACGCCACAGTCGTTTCCCGCAGTGCGGCGGAAGCCGAGTGCTTGCCGGCGCCTGACCACTTCTCCACCATGTAGAAAATCGCAGGCACGAAGAAGATTCCGATCAAGCTGGCAGTGAGCATGCCACCGATCACCGTCGTGCCCATGATCTGGCGAGCAACAGACCCGGCTCCGGTAGCCATCCAAAGCGGAACGCAACCAAGGATGAAGGCGAACGAGGTCATCAAGATCGGCCGCAGACGTAGCCTGGCTCCTTCGAGCGCGGCATCCGGAAGGGGTTTACCACTCTCGTATTGCTCTTTAGCGAACTCTACGATCAGAATCGCATTCTTGGCCGCGAGGCCGATGAGCATGACCAGCCCGATTTGCGAATAGACATCGGTCTCCATCTGGACCAAGTACGGGGGCAGGAAAATTTGCAGCAGGACGCGCCGCGCCCACAGGAAGCCAAAGGCCCCAAAAATCGCTACGGGCGTGCTGAGCAGCACGCTGAAGGGCAGCGACCAGCTTTCATACAACGCGGCAAGAACAAGAAAGACGAAGAGCAGAGAAAGCGAGAAGATGACCGCAGGCGGCACTCCCTGCCGCGCCTTCTGCTCCAGAAAGGAAATACCCAGGTAGTCGAAGCCCATCTCGCTGGGCATGGTCTGTTTGAAAACCTCTTCCATGGCATTCGTAGCCTGCTCGGCGCTATAGCCGGGCGCAGCGCTACCGTTAATTTGCGCGGAACGATATTCGTTGTAACGCAAAGTAAATTCCGGGCCGAGGCGCGGCTTGAGTGTCGTAAGGGTGGAGAGGGGGACATTCTCTCCCCTGCCGTTGCGGACATAGAACTGGCCAACGTTTTCTATCCTGGCGCGGTCCTCACCTTCGGCTTCGATATAGACCTGCCACTGGCGCCCGAAGCGATTGAAGTAGTTGATGAAATAACCGCCCATGAATGCCTGGATGGTGCGGTAGACATCGCTGAGACTCACCCCTTGCTTCAGCACCTTGTCGCGATCTACCTGGATAAATTCCTGGGGAACATTGGGCAAAAAAGTAGTGCTAAGACTGGCGATTTCCGGGCGCTTTCGAGCGGCGGCAAGAAAGAGGTTGAGATTTCTGGCGAGGAACTGGACGTCGCCTCCGGAACGGTCCTCGAGCATGAAGGTGAAACCACCGGAGGTGCCGACGCCGGGAATGGCAGGCGGGGAAAAACTGAAGGCAACTCCCGCAGGCAACTTGCTCAACTCGCGGTTGAGGTGCGCCTTGATCGATTGAAATTGCTCCTCCCTCGAGGTTCGCTGATCCCAGGGCTGGAGGGCCACAGAGAAGAACGCGCTATAGCTGGTGCGCACATAACTAAGCAAACTGAAGCCCACAACGCTGGTTGCGTATTTCACCCCCGGGGTATTGAGGATGACTTTTTCAACTTGGGCGGCCATGGCGGTTGTGCGTTCCATCGAGGCGCCGTCCGGCAACTGCAGATTGATGTAGGCATAACCCTGGTCCTCATCGGGGAGGAAGCTCGAGGGCACACGGGAGGCAAAAAAAGCCGCCGCTACGCCGCAGGCCACCAGCAGTACCAGCACCACCGCGGATTTCGTGAGCAGCACCCCACTCCAACGGACGTAGATCTCTGTCGCTTGCCCGAAACGGCCGTTGAACCAATCGAAGAACCTTCTCAACAGGCCGCGGCTCGGTTGCCGGGGGCGAAGAAGCAGCGCAGAAAGCGCGGGACTAAGGGTAAGCGCGTTGAACGCGGAGAGAACGACGGAGATAGCAATGGTTACGGCAAACTGCTGATAGAGTCTTCCGGTGATCCCGGGGATGAAGGCGGTGGGAACAAAAACGGCGGAGAGAACCAAGGCGATGCCAATTACTGGCCCGGAAAGTTCTTCCATCGCTTTTAACGCAGCAGCCTTCGGGGTGAGCCCCTCCTCAATGTGCCGCTCTACGCCCTCGACCACGACGATGGCGTCATCGACCACCAGACCGATCGCCAGCACCAGACCAAAGAGCGAAAGTGTGTTGATGGAGAAACCGAACAGTGGAAAGATGGCGAACGTGCCCACCAGCGAAACAGGCACGGCCAGGAGCGGAATCAAGGTGGAGCGCCAACTCTGAAGGAACAGATAGACGACCAGGATCACCAGGACAAGTGCGATGGCCAGCGTCTTAACGATTTCCTTGATGCCTTCTGTCACCGAAAGAGTGGTATCCAGCGCAATCTTGAAATCCATGTCCGCGGGAAAGCGCTGTTTCATTTGCGACATCAATTTGTTGATGCCTGCGGCGGCATCGACCGCGTTGGAGCCGGGCAATTGGTAGATGGAGAGGATAGCGCTGGGCTCTCCATTGAAACGTCCAGCGACGGTATAGTCCTGCGAACCCAGCTCGATGCGCGCGACATCGCGTACCCGGACGGTCCCGCCGTCGGGAGTCTCGCGCACGACGATCGCTCCGAATTCTTCCGGCGAAATGAGACGGCCTTGGGCGAGAACCGAATAGGTGAATTCCTGACCTTTGGGAGCAGGCTCACCTCCTGCCTTCCCTGTCGGGTTCACGGTGTTTTGCGCTTGAACGGCGCTGACGATCTCCGGAACGGTGACGCCCAACTTGGCCAAGGTGTCGGGTTTTACCCATAAGCGCATCGCATATTGGCCGGAGCCGAACACGTTCACGTTGCCGACGCCGGTCGAACGCAGAATGGGGTCAACCAGATTGATGTACGCGTAATTGGCGAGAAACCTGGCGTTATAGGTTCCGTGGGGCGAATAAAGGGCCACCCACATGAGCGGAGCGGTGACCGATTTTCGAACCGTGATTCCGTAGTTGGTAACGTCCGTGGGCAGCTGAGAGGCGGCCTGCGTTTCACGGCTTTGCGCAAGAATGTAGTCGGTGTTGGGATCGGTCTTTACGTCGAAGTCCGTGATCAGGGTGGTGGTGGAGTTCGCGGTGGCGTTCACCGAATACATGTAGTTCATGTTGTCTACGCCATTCATCTGCTGTTCGATGGGCGTGGCAACGGCTTGCTCCAGGGTTTGCGCGTCCGCGCCGACATAGGTGGCAAGGATCTGGATCTCGGGCGGGGTGAGGTTGGGGAATTGCGCGACCGGCAAAGTGAGCATGGTGAGGCCGCCAACCAGCACCATGACGATCGAGATCACCATGGCGACGATGGGGCGGTTGATAAAGAACTTGGACATGGAATTACCTTCCCGCAGTGTCCCCGGCAAATGGCCTGGGGTTCACTTGCAGTCCCGGACGCACCTTCTGCACGCCCTCGGCGACCACGCGTTCGCCCGGCGTTAGTCCTTCGGCAATGACCCACTGGTTACCGATACGATCGCCCACTGTTACGGGCCGGATGTTGACCTTGTTGTCGCCATCTACGATCGCAACTTGATAGCCGCCCTGCAGCTCGGAGACGGCACGCTGCGGCACCAGCAACGCGCCGTGCTGTATGCGGACCACCGCGCGCACTTTGCCGTAGCCGCCGGGACGCAGAATATTTCCGGGATTAGGAAACAACCCGGCGATTCGAATGGCCCCGGTACTTTCATTGACCTGGCGATCGGCAAAGAAGTACGTGCCCGGGTGCGCATAGGTGGAACCATCGGCCAAAATTAGTTCGAGGCGCAGATTCTTATTGGCGGCTTGTCGAGTAACCTCGGTTGGAAAGCGTTGGCTCCAGGCAAGGTATTGGGGTTCGCCAACCGTGAAGAAAACCTTGATGGGGTCGACTGTGGACACGGAGGTCACAGGCCCGCTACCTAGATTGACTAATGCGCCGACCTGAAGCTGAGCCTGCCCGGCGATGCCGTCGATGGGGGCTACGAGGCGGGTGAACTCCAGGTTGATTTTGGCGGTTTCGACCGCAGCCTCGGCGGTTTTGATCTGCGCCTCGGCGGTCTGCACCGTGGCCTTGGCGGCCAGGTTATTCTGCACGGCGTTGTCGAGGTCCTGCTGGCTCGCTGCCTGTTCTTTGGCCAGGGGTTCGTACTTTTCTACGTCCAGCTGAGTTCTTCCCTGAACAGCTACGTCGTTAGCCAGCTGCGCTTTGGCCTGTGCTAACTGTCCTTGGGCCTGGTCGAGGGCCGCCTGGAAGGGCCGGGGATCAATCTCGAAGAGCAACTGGCCCTTCCTGACGAAAGCCCCTTCCTGATAACCCTGCTTCAGCAGGTAGCCTGTCACCTGCGCCCGGACATCCGCATTGGTGTATCCGTCGAGGGTGCCGATCCACTCGCCAAAAACCGGGACATCCTTCTGCTCAACCTGCACCACCTCCACGTTCAGTGGACTGTCGGGTTTTGCTCCGGATACGTGCTTGGGGTAGATCGCTCCAATGATCAGGCCGATGACGAGCAGGCAAAGCGCGCCGCCTACCCAGAGTTTGTACTTCGAAAGAACGTTCATATTCTTCCCAGGCAGGGCGTACTTTCCGAAGCAGCCGTGAAAACTTGTTTAGTGTGCCCAACTCAGGCGATGCTTGATCCACGGCTCTACGGGGGCCCTGGCTACTATGCGATGGACGAGCTTACGGGGCGAGAACGCAGGCGGCACGAAACTCATCCGTAGGTTTTCTAACGCTAAAAAACGAGTAGGTTGCGATCATGTTAGCGCTTTCGGCCACAATGTGCCGCCCACGACGGTAAAGGTTGCAGAATATGCAAGAAAAGCATTGCCGGAACAAGGCAAAAGCACATCCATGGCGAGTGAACCTTCCTTGCGTATATTTGCCGTTTTTTGTCGATTCCGATCTTAATTCACGTGTCAAGGCGGGCAACCGATTCCGGCCCCAGTGAGGCCATTCCATAGAAGAATTTGCATGGTGGGCTGACGTCTGGAGCGGTAAGGGCCAGGTGGGGACCGCTATTTGAAACGGCCGGGCCTTTGTTTGGAGAAAACCTGTGTCAGAAGCCCCAGGTGCGCGGCTGCGCCTCGACGTGTTGTGACGTAAACACCATATGGAGACCTGGACGCCAGGTCAGCATCGCCAAGGTCGCTGACTTTTGAAATACCTCCCTCGGTGGCGCAATATGTCGCTGGCTCTTTTTGCTGGTTCGAGCCGATGCTTGAATATCTCAAGCGGAGCGAGCAATCACCTATGGCGTGTCCTGAGAGACTTAGACTGCAACAACTCTATGAGGTTTCACTTCGACGCTGGGCGCAGATTGCGGCGTCTTCACAATTGTTTGGTCAAACAACGTTCCTTACGGATGAAGTTCGGCTAAAGGTCATAGCTGACAGAAACGCTGCCAAGAGTCGACTGCTCATTCATCAGGAACAATGCAAGACATGCCGTCGTCACCTGATGCCGGAACGCGTTGTCCACTAGAGCCGGCCTCCACTGACAATTCAGCCGGTGGTGCGAATCAGCATTTCCAGTCCGCTGTTCAAGCTGATTTTTTGGTGGCCGTGAAACGCCGTGGTTCCGAGCCCACCAGCGCCACCAACGATGGAGCCGATGCCGGCCCCCTTGCCCCCACCGAAGATGCCGCCCAGGAGCGCGCCAGCCCCTGCTCCAATCGCGGTGTGAACAGCGCTGGTTCTACCTCTGCCGCCAGATTGGATCGCCCCTTCGACGTCGACTTTCTCCCCAGACGGCGCATCGTAAAGCTCGACCAGCTCCGCGTGGATGGGTACGCGATGTCCATCTGGCATAACCAGCCGATCGAAGCGCAGCATCATGGTCGTGTTGCCCTTCAGTCTGCCCGAGGTGGTAATGTTGCTGACGTGTCCGTAGACCCGAGCGTTGCGGTACGGGCCTCGATCAACAACGGTTGCGCTGAACGGATCGCCAACCTGGGAGTCGGTGCTGGTCAGCGTGTCATCGAGGCGAATACGGAGTGCCAGGTCCGCCGGCAGCGTGGAGCTGACGCTCCGCCCTGCGAGTGGAATGGCAATGACGGCGACTAGGAAGAGGGACAAAGAAATGCGGGAGCGGAAATCTTTGTTTCTCAGGGAACGCTTCGACATTGGCAGTCCTTCCGGTGCTGCGACAGAACGCCAAGACTATGGCGCGAACTGATCGACAGCTGTCAGAACTTTGACACTCGTCACGACGTTCTGGTTTCCAAAATTTTTCCTGACAAGTGCCGGCTGCGGAACTGTTTCTTTGATTGACAGGGATGGCTTGGATATCCATGGGTATCGAAACCGCGGAAGACCAGGAAATGGCGATCATCACTCGCGAATTCGGATTGGCCCTGAAAGTGCAATTACGTATGTCAGAACCGATGTCGAATCGGGCGATAAGGCTGATGCAAAGCAAGGAACGGCTTATCAACCATCGCCGCAGGAGTAACCAATGCCGGTACAAAGCCACTTCCCCTTGAGTCACAGTAACCAATACACCGCGGATTCAGCATGTGGGCACTGTGAGGGAGTTATTCGTCACCAGTCCTGGTGCATAACCCAAAACGCCAGCATTCAGTATGCCTATCAGGCCCTCTTAGACCCAGGTCATTTGAGCCCTGGAGATCAGCTTATCCTGCATGCTTTAGGCGCCGCATGGACCCCAAAGTCCGATCTATGAAGACCAAGAGCAATCCGTGGATTGAAACCAAAGAGGTGAAATATGCTGCTGCCGATGAATTCCGTTGACGAGAGAGTCACGTCATACCCGACTGTGACTGACTTTTTCAGGGCCTTTAACGAAGAGATGCACAGCCTGTACCTACTCGCGTTTCTGCTAACAGCAGACCATGATAAAGCCGAGCAGTGTCTGGTATCGGCGATGGGAGAATGCGTGGAGGGGATCGGTGTTTTCATGGACTGGGCGCGTTCCTGGACTCGGGGCGCGGTTCTCAAACACGCTATACAGATGATCATGCCTACACCGCAGTACACGGATAGCGTATCGCTGATGAGCTTCGCGAGACCGGGAATGTCGGCAGAAAACGATCCCTTTGGCGCAATCCTTTTACTGGATGCATTTGACCGCTTTGTTTTCGTCATGTCTATTCTGGAAGAGCAGTCCGATGAAGAATGCGCGCATCTTCTGAGATGCTCTCGGCGCGATGTGACGATAGCCCGCTTGGTGGCTCTCAAGCGTCAGTCGAACACGGATGCTCTAGCCGGGGAGATACTGCGGTCCTGACGGACTCATTGCGCACCAAATACCACCGCAGTTACAGGACCGGCAGCTTTCTATACTGCAACAGATCCCCAGATCCATGATCATCTACACCCTGTACAGTCAGCGGTCGAGGTCCGTGGAATCCCACTCAAGCCAAAGTACGGCTTGAATGGGGCACCCAGCCTTCGTTGCGTGTCGAACGACTTGAGTTCCGCGGGCTACCTCTTGCACTTCTACAGGAGATCGTTTACCTTTTGTAGAAGGAAAAGGGGTAATGCAATGACGGACCAACGCATCGATCTTCCACAAGGCACGCTGGACCTGCTCATTCTTAGGACGTTGGCCCTGGGTCCGCAACATGGCTGGGCGATTTCCGAGCGCGTTCAGCAGGTCTCGAGCGATGTGCTCCAGATTCAGCAGGGGTCGTTGTATCCCGCTCTTCACCGGCTCGAACGACGTGGTTGGATCAAATCGGAGTGGGGCGCATCTGAAAATAATCGCCGCGCAAAATATTACGAGCTTACAAGCAGTGGCAAGAAGCAGCTCGAAGTAGAAACAGTGGCCTGGATGAAGCTGACAAGTGCCGTCGCTCAGATTTTGGAAGGGGCGTGAGACTACGCCATGCTGAATGATTTGCTCTTTCGTCTTCGTGCGTTGTTCCGGCGTAGAGCTGTGGAAGCGGAGCTGGATGAGGAACTTCGTTTCCATTTCGAGAATGAGGTCGAGAAGCACAAAAGCAGGGGCATTACACCCGAGGAGGCGCGGCGTCGCGCGCGACTTTCATTTGGCGGCCACGACCAAATCAAGGAGGACTGCCGCGAAGCGCACGGCACAAGTCTTCTTGAATCATGCTTGCATGATCTACGCTACGCTCTTCGCTTCCTGGGCAAGAACCCCGGCTTCTCCATCATTGCTGCGCTGACACTTTCTCTCGGTGTTGGAGCGAGCGCGATTATCTATAGTCTTGTGGATACAATTCTGCTGCGACCGTTGCCGTATCCAAACGCCAGCCGGGTTGCGACGCTGTGGCAAGTTGCGCCGGTCGGATCGATCTTCGGAACGGAGAGCATCCCTTGGGAGCCATCGGAGTTTCGCCTGTTGGCTAAAACATCGGCGGCATTTCAAAACCTGGGTGCGTTCAAGAAACAATCCTTTAATCTCACCGGCGTGGACCCTCCCGAACGTCTCGAAGGCGCCCGGGTTTCCGCCGGGTTCTTCCCTACCCTCGGTGTTTCGCCGCTACTGGGGCGTACCTTCAATGCGTCGGAAGAACAGCCAGGCTGCGGGAATGTGGTGGTCCTGAGCAGCCGCTTGTGGAAGTCCAGCTTCGGTGGCGATGCGCACATCGTGGGCAAGACCATAAAACTGGACGGCGATCCGTACACCGTGATCGGAGTAATGCCTGCAAGCTTCGCCTTTCCCAATGAGGAAGGTATGCCGCCCATCGTCGAGATGCCTAAAGAGCCCCTGTACTGGGTGCCCCTGACGCCTTCCGCGACTGTGGCCGAGACAGCTGAGCTGGGGGTGATCGGAGAGCTCAAAGCAGGCATGAGCACGGCTCAGCTGGAGCAGGAAATGAGGGTTTTCGATCAACGTTTAGGAGAGCAGGTGCCGCGGGACAAAGGTGGGTTTGTGCGGGTGGTTCCGCTCGCGCAGCAGACGGTGATGAACTTGCGGCGTCCTTTGTATTTGCTCCTCGGTGCGGTAAGCGCGGTTCTACTCATCGCATGCTCCAATGTCGCAGGCTTGATGCTCAGCCGGTCGCTCGGACGGCGCCGGGAGTTGACCTTGCGCGGAGCCTTGGGCGCAAGCCGCCCTCGCTTGATCCGCCAGCTTCTGACCGAAAGCCTGCTGTTGGCCCTGATGGGTGGACTGCTCGGCATTGCACTTGGTGAGGTCGGTCTCTCCGTTGTGAAACACTTTGGTCCAAGCAGCATTCCCCATTTGCACGAAACCGAACTCAACGCTCGAGTAATCACTTGGGCGTTCGGTGCGACGCTCATGAGCGTCGTGATCTTCGGATTGCCGGCGGCTTTCGGGGCCACCGGTATCAAGGTGGTCGAGACCTTGAAAGGAGGAGGTCAGACGCCAGGCGCAATCATCACCGTGCCCAGGATTCGTAATGCTCTGCTCAGTGCCCAGGTGGCGCTGGCATTGGTGCTGGTCATCGCAGCAGGGTTGCTGGTTCGAAGCTTTCAGCACATGCTCTACGCGGATGCCGGATTCGATGCCAGTCGTGTGGTCACCTTCGAGTTGCCTGTGCCGAGTGCAAAATATGGCGATCAGTCTCGCTTGGTCGGGCTATACAAACGAGTACTAGAGCAGTTGCAACGTGTCCCCGGCGTACGGTCCGCCGGGTTCGCTTCCCTGGTTCCGATGGGTGGTTCGTCAGATGTGGCAATGATTCGAATTCAGGAGCATCCCGGGGCGAGTGATGCCGCGAACTTTGCGCTTATTTCTCCTGGATACTTCAGGGCCATCGGTGCACCTTTACTGCGCGGGCGAGACATCACCGATGCGGACGACCTCTCTACTATGCCGGTGGCGATCATCAATTCTGAGATGGCCAGGAAATACTGGCCGGGCGAAGATCCAATCGGCAAGCAGGTGAGCGTTGACTCAACGGGGGCTCCGCTCAGAACGGTTGTGGGTGTGGTCGGAGATATCAAACAGACCTCACTTCGCGAAGAACCAGCTCCGAAGATGTTCGAGCCCTATACACAGATTGGGTCCGGTATCGAATCCAATACGATCCGGTCCATGCAGTATGCCGTCCGTACCGTGGGGGAACCCGCATCCGTTTCTGAGAGTCTGCGCCTGGCGGTCCATACCGTGGAGCCGGATCTTCCCCTTGCAAACTTCGCCATGCTCACAACGCTGGTCGACAATTCCCTGGCCTCTGACCGCTTCTTGATGCTCCTATTCGGCGCATTTGGAGGGCTGGCGCTCATCCTAGCGTCTATCGGCATGTACGGCGTCATCTCCTATTCAGTCATGCAGCGAACACCAGAAATTGGTATTCGTATCGCACTTGGCGCAGGACGCGCGCAGATCCTTGTCTTGATTCTCAGGCAAGGCAGCGGCGTTGTATGTACCGGAATAGCGATTGGCCTGATTGCCGCGTTGGCAACTACCCGGCTGATGACACACTTCCTGTATGGAGTTCAGCCCACGGACCCCATCACGTTCGCTGCCGTCTCTTTCCTCGAAGTAGTCGTTGCGCTTCTGGCTTGCTATGTGCCTGCGCGAAAGGCAATGAGTGTGGACCCCGTCACCGCGCTGCGCTACGAATGATTCTCCATAAGCTTTCGCAAGACCATTTGTATTTTGATAGGAGTGAAACTCATGTTCCGTGAAAAAAACGACGCGTACCAGGTGGATGCGATTGGCATGGAGTATCTTGATGGCTTGTATAGTTACGCGCTTGTGCTGAGCCGCAACCAGGCGGAGGCAGAGGACCTGGTACAGGAGACATACGTTCGCGCCGCGCGGGCGATGTACGGGCTCCGAGCGGACAGCAACATGAAGAGGTGCTTCTTCACAGTCCTACGGAATATCTGGCTCGACCAGTTGAGAAAGGGGCGAAGCGGCCTCCACAACCTGGATGAGGGTCCTGCAAATGGAAGCTCTTACGATCTCCCCGTGAGCAAGATCGAGGGGGAGCGGGTACGAGCAGCCATCCATATGCTGCCCGTTGCATTTCGCGAAATCATTGTGCTGCGAGAATACGAACAGCTATCATATGAAGAGATCGGAAGCATTGTAGGCTGTGCGGCCGGAGCCGTGGTGTCCCGATTGGGAAAAGCGCGCTCGGAGCTTCGCATACTGCTTTCGGCCAAATTGATGAAATCAGGGTCATGACAGTGGGAACAGCAAAGTGAAGGGATGCGATGGGGGTAGCCAGAGCATATTGCGCTATCTCGACCAGGAATTGGATGGTCAGGAGCTTCTCCAATTCCGCACCCACTTAGTGGAATGCGCAGGGTGTACGCAGGAGATTGAGGCGGAAGAGGAGTTGTCCCGTCTTCTGCATCGATCCCAGCCTCTTTATGCAGCTCCGACTGCTTTGCGGGATCGCGTTCTGGGGGCCATCAGAGAACCAGCGCCAGGGCCGCTGCCAAACAAACGCGACAAACAGTAAACGGTTGAAACCAGGGGGTTTTACCGGTAACCAATGACGGGTGCCCCACATCTGCCAAAACCGGGCAGATGTGGGGCACCCGTCATTGGTTACCGGTCGAGAGAGGTATTTGGTTCAGCGACTCGCATTTGCGACATCAAGGCCGTCGCGCGCCGGCTTGTACGCGATGCGAACGGTTTGAATCTCGTAGGGTGTAACATCTACCGAGACTGAATCCGATGTGATCGGCAGTGGCGCTCCTTCGGGTTTCTCCATCAGGTTGACAACCGAGGCCGCAGTTGCGCCGGGAGGCACGGTGAGCTTGACACGTCCCGCCTTGCCCGCCCATTCATAGAAGCGGATGATCAAGGCGTCCCCATCTTCCGCTTTCTTCATCGCCGTAACCACCACATGGTCGTTATCTACTGCCAGGAAAGAGTGTTCCGTCGGGAGCAAACCTTCGTGCGGCTCAACCTGCATCGCCTGGAGCGAATAATTGGCATCGTATCCGCGTTCCTCCGTCAGTGCTTGCTGCCAGCTTGAAGCGTGGGGATAAAGGACGTAGATAAAGTGATGCGGTCCCCGATCCGCATCCGGGTCAGGCCAGACGGGCGATCGCAAAAGAGTCAGCCGGAGCAAATTGCCAACCGCGTCGTACCCGTATTTGGAGGTGTTGATGAGGCTGAAACCGTGCTGGCCATCGCCCAAGTCGGCCCAGCGCATAGCGGGCACTTCAAAGCGCGCTTTTTCGAAGCTGTTATTGCGCGTAGTCGGCCGCTCAATCGTTCCATAGGGAATCTCGTACGTAGCATTGCCGCTGGAGGCGGCGAGGGGAAAAGCGGCCTTCAACAAGACATGGGTTTCGTGCCAGTCAATATCGTTGGTGACCAGCACCTCATCACTCCCCGCGAAAAGCGTGAGCTCCTGAACGAACTTCGAGTTCTGCCATGTTCTGGCCACCCGGATGGTGGACCGAAGAGGCGTGTTCTCGATCATCTGCACCGAATCGACATTGTGGATGAGGGTAGGAGCCACGTCCAGCGTGCCGGGGTCGATGTTCCAGGCGTCGTAGTCCTTAGGTGTGTCTTTGAAGGCCTGTAGTTCATTGCCGCAGCCGCCCGGGGCCAGGGTTTCGAACTGCGTGCGCTTGTCAAAGAGTGAGGTGATGCAACCGGTCTGCGGGTCAATCACCACCCGCAGGTTCGCGTTCTCGAGCGTCGTTCCCTTACTCGTAAGGTCGGACGGGAAGGGCTGGTTCGACTCGACCACGTGCAGCACCTGGTAGCCCAACGAAGGCACCTGGCCAAGATGGAGAAGCAGGCGCGCGGTGTGCGTGTTCGGATCGTGGGTAAGGATCTCCGAGGGAACAACACTGTTCTTGTCATCGAGCACGGTGAGCTTATCCGCTGAGCCGGACGGAAGCTGCACCGAGACCTCAACTGCGCCTCCGCGCTGCCAGGCCAGTGGATTGAACACCACGACAGGAAGCCCTTCTTTGACCCGAGTGTTGATTCCGGCGCTAATCGCGGCAAGCGAACCCGCAGTCACCTGATCGGCTGACCAGTGGACCTGATTGTACTGCTGTTGCGCTTCTTTGTAGATAACGCCGATCCCAGAGCCCGCGGCGAGATCGTGGAATTGATTGAAAAGGACCAGCTTCCATGCGTTGCTGAGCTGCTCAGCAGGATAGCTCTTGCCGTCCAGCCACGCCAGCGACGCATACTTCTCCGCATTGAGCATCCACTCTTCGCTGTCGCGCATGTTGCGCTTGTGATTGGCCTGGGTGGTAAACACGCCGCGGTGGTATTCCAGGTAAAGCTCGTCGTCCCAGGTGGGAATGGCGATCTGGCCTGCGGCGGGCGCGGGCAACGCATTGTCCCCCTTGGCCAGGGCGGCGTAATTCCAGGTGGGTGAATTGCCACTAAGACTGTTCTCTACTGCGTTGAAGTAGGACTGTGCGGTGCCGAACTCTTCGCGTGGAACGATCTTGTTCGGCTCCATCCAATGCAGGCCCTGGTCGAGCATGGCGCGGGTGGGGCCGCCGCCATGATCGCCGACGCCAAACAGATCCATCATGTTGGTCAGGCCGGGGCTTCGATCGCGGGCAACGGCGAGATCTGGGGCCAGGCGCGTGGGTTCGAGATTGTTGTTGGCATATCCGTTGGGGAAGTAAGTGAGAACCTTGCTGCCGTCGGGCGACTCCCACCAGAAGAGCTTAAGCGGCAGCTGATTGGTGTCGTTCCAGGTCATTTTTTGGGTGACGAAATAATCGATACCACTGCGCTTGTAGATCTGCGGCAGCTGCCAGTTGTAGCCGAAGGAGTCAGGATTCCAGCCAATGCGGGTGGTCACGCCATAAAGCTTTTGGAAAGTCTGTTGGCCAATCAATATTTGCCGCACCAGGGACTCGCCGTCGGGCATATTGAGATCGGGCTCGAGCCACATGCCGCCCACCAACTCCCACCGCCCGTCCTTGATCCGCGCCGCGATTTGGGCGTTCAGGTCCGGATAATCATCCGCCATCCACTGGTTATAGACCGCGGCGGATTGCGTATAGGTATACGTCGGGTACTCGCTCATCAGTTGGACCGCGGTTCCGAAGGTGTGCTTGACGGTGTCGACGGTTTCGGTCCACGGCCACAGCCACGCAGCATCGATGTGGGAGTTTCCGGTCAGATGATAATTTGCCTCGCGCAGAATGGGACGCAAAGCAGACAGCGTGGTTTGGGAGCGGCGAAGAGACGCATCAAACGCGCTCTGGCTGCCGTGCTCGAGCGCTGAAGAGTCGACCTGGTTGATGCTGTCGGTCACCACCTTACGATCGGCCTCAGAGCCAGGGGCGAGCGAAGGAATCAGGGTGGCGGCACTGACCAGCTCCTCGCGGAGATCTTCAGGATTGGGGCGAGAAGGAGCGAAGCTAATGTTGAGTTCGACGTGATCAAACTGCTTCACATCAACAGTGGGCTGCAGTTTGACCGCGACCAGGGTCTTTTCCCCGGGCTTGGCGTTCGCGAACAACTCGACGGCTTCGAGATCGTCGCCCATGGCCACGCGGCGGCCATTGAAATAAAGGATCTGCGGGATGGGTCCATTCGCGTAAGCCGCGAATCGAAAGTTAATACTGGTGCCGGTGAGATCGTAACCGTCGAGCGTCTTTGGGACCTCGATCACGCGGCGAAACCAGACAGCTTCTTTGGGCGCCTTCGACTTGGCTGTTACCACCTGCCACGAGCTGTCGTCTAAAGTCACCGACTCGCCGTGCGCGATGTCGCCAACATGAAAGCGCCAGGGACCATCGGGCAGAGTCCGCAGTGCGTTCAGTTTGTCGAGCGTGGTTTGTTCACGAGCCGATAACTGAATGGGCACCGAGTGGGGATGTTGGGAATCGAATAGCTGGGCATGGAGAGCGATGGGGCAGAAGGCGGCGAAGGCAAAGGCAATGCTGCGGAAATCCAACCTGGCGGTAAGCAAATGATTCCTCATTTCATCAAGAAATGAATTGTGGTGATTTTAGGTACTTGCTTGCGTTTTCTTGCATAATCATTCTTAGATTATGAGCGATTTATTCATTTTAGTTGATAGAATTCTTCATTTTGTGCGGGTCCTGCTGGTGAAAAACGTTCTTGCAATCTTCCTTTTGATGTTGCTGACGAACCAATCGGCGCTGTTGGCGCAGACAAATGCGGCGACCTCTTCAGCCAAACCGGTGACGCTGTTTTGGATGAATAATCAGCCCTCCTCGGTCGATTCCTTCCTGGCCCACAAAGACAAAATTGGGATCCTGTCCCCCACCTGGTACCAGATTGACGAAAACGGTTTGGTTTCTGGAGAGCCGCAGCCGGTGGTGCTGAAGGCAGCGAAAGAGGCGCACGTGACGTTGCTGCCCCTGTTTGCCCTCTTCAGTCCGGAAAAGGCTCACCAGCTGATCAACAACCAGAAGGCCCAGGATGAGATGAACCGGGCCTTTGTGCGGGAATGCAAAGAAAACGGCTACGACGGGATCAACTACGACATTGAAAACGTGATGTGGACCGATCGCGATGGACTGGCCGCGATGGTGAAGAAAACCGCGGAGGTGCTGCACCAGCAGCATCTGCTAGTCACCATCGATGTAGTTCCTGGCGCTCCGGGGCACGCCGGAGAAACCGACTTTTCCAAGTGGATCTTCGCCGAGTGGCGCGGCGCCTATGATCTGCAGGCACTGGGCGAAGCAGTCGACATACTTTGCCTCATGACCTACGACCAGAGCACCCACTGGACTACGCCGGGGCCGGTCGGCGGTTGGGATTGGACCAGCAAGAATCTCGAATACGCCCTCAGGTTTGTACCGGCACAGAAGCTTTCGCTCGGTATCGCCGCCTATGGATACCACTGGTACACCGGCGATCCGGGCGTGAACAAAAAGGACAAGGCGGCGAACGTGACCGCGGAGTTCATCTCCCAGCCGACTGCGGTCTATCTCCGCGACACCTACCAAGGAAAGGAGCAATGGGATGCGATCGACCACGCCCCCTGGTTCTACTTCTACCGCGACGACATGCGCGAATGGGTCTTCTACACCAATCAGCGCGCCTTCATGGACCGCTACGACCTCGCTCAACAACATCGCTTGCAAGGCATTTGCTCCTGGGTCCTGGGATATGAGGATCCGGCCATCTGGCCGAGTTTGCCCAAGGCCCGCTGACGTGGCCTTGGGCCATAGCTGGCAAAAGGCCGATGCGCGCCGGGCTGAGAAGTTGCACGCAAATAGAAGAATTCAATCACTATTTGAGATAAATGATTTTATTCCTCAATTAAGTGATTTTTTTAATCAATATTTTTTGATATTACGACCAAAACAATCATTTATGACTAGACGGTTAAGCCACTGCGAGCTTATCGTTGCGGAAATAACACGAATATCCCAGCCCGTATTCCGGCTGCGGAACCAAGAGGGTTGGAGCGCAATGAAGATGAGTTTCATACGGATGTGGGTAGGATCATTAATTGCCGTACTGCTCTGCGTTGCCACTGGGGCGGCCCAGACCGTGACTGGAGCGGTGACTGGCACGGTGACCGACCCTTCGGGGGCTGTGATTCCAGGGGCGACCGTAGTCGCGATCAACATGGCGACCGGCGTACAGACTGCGGACAAGACCAACAGCGGCGGTGTCTATTCCATCCGTTTTCTACCCATTGGCAATTACCAGGTACAGGTGACTGCCCAGGGCTTCAACAAGGTCACACTGCCACAGTTCAAACTTGAAATTGGCCAGACTGCCAACCTGGACGCGCGCCTGAGCGTTGGTTCGGACACCAACTCTGTGACTGTCAACGGAGGGATCGCCCCGATTCTGGATACAGCGGATGGCTCGCTAGGGCTCTCGGTCAGTTCGGAGGATATTTCAAAAATACCGCTCAATGGACAGAATTTTTCCTCGGTAACCCTGTTCCAGCCAGGCGCGGTGGCAACCGCTCCCACCGGGTTGACCGGCAACAATGCCATTGAGCGCAGTACATTCAACAGCGACGTAGTCACGATTAACGGCAACCGCGCCCAGGCCAACAACTACACCCTCGACGGCACCGACATAAACGAAACCCAGAACAACCTGATCGGCTACAATCCTGCGCCAGACGCCATTCAGGAGTTGCGTGTGATTCAGGCCAATGCGCCGGCCACCTATGGCAACGTAAACGGCGGCGATATAGTTACGATTCTCAAGAGCGGTACCAACACAGTTCACGGCAGCGCGTTTGGAATGGTGGAAAATCAGAATCTGACCGCCAATACCTGGGCCAACAATTTCGCAGGTGTACCTCAGAACCCGTTCACCCAATCCATTTTCGGTGGCACCATCGGCGGCCCGATTCTCAAGAACAAGCTGTTCTTCTTCGCCGACTATGAGGCCGCACGCAAACACCAGGGAGGCGAGGGCACAGCGAGTGTTCTGTCGGCTGCCATGCGCCAGGGCAACTTTTCCGCGCTGCCGTTCCAGCTTTATGACACGCAGAACGGCTTTGCGCCTTACCTGAACAATCAGGGTGTGCCGATCCTTAATCCGGTCGCTCGCTACCTGATTGCGAATCCCCAGTATTACCCTCTGCCTAATAAAGCGCCGACCGACGGGCTGGTGCAAAACAATTTCATCGGGCCTGCGAGCTCATTCGTGCAAAACGATCAAGGCGATATCAAGATAGAGGCTGATCCACGCGCCGCAGATAAGATCACCGCCTTTTATTCGGAAGGCCGGGCGTTCGACGGAAACGTCGCGGCGCTCGCCATCACCTTCCCTAATAAGGACACCTATCCAGATCATCTGGGTGGCGCCACCTGGGTACACACGATCTCTCCCACCATGGTGAACGAGGCGCGGATCGGCTTCACCCGTATCCGTTGGGATAGCAACATCCCCAGCGATACGACCGGCGCATTCGGGCTGAATGGGGATTCCATCGTCGGTATACCGTTTGGTCAGCAACAATATGACGGGTTCTCCTATCAGAGCATCGGCGGGTCGACTCTCACCGGCCTCGGTGTGCCGGCACAGGCACAGATTCTGCGCGATAACACCTTCACCTATGGCGATAACCTGACCATCCAGCGGGGAAAACACTTACTGAGCGTCGGGGCGCAGTTATTGCGCTACCAGCAGAACTTCGCCCTGATTGGCAATGGAGGAGCGCTTGGGACCTTCAGCTTTAACGGCAACTATACTGCTCTGCCGGGTGGCACCGGTTATGGGGGAGCGGACTTCGTACTGGACCGCTCGTCGAGCCAGCAGATTAGCTTGTCGAATGGGGACTTCGGGCAGCGGCAATACCGGGTGGCCGGTTTTATCCAGGATGACTGGAAGATCACGGACAAGCTCACGCTTAACCTTGGGTTGCGCTACGAGTACGACCAACCCTATGCGGAGGTAAACAACAAGACCGCGAATGTGTTTCTGAACGGGCCGCTGGCTGGGACGGTGGAGTATGCGGGCCATGTGCCGGCCGGAGCGCGGCCGGGGTCAATCGTATGCGGCAACGCGAGTTGCTACCAGCCCACCTACGACCAGTTTCAGCCCCGCTTTGGCTTTGCCTACCAGGTCAGTCCGCGGCTTGTGGTCCGCGGTGGATATGGGACCACCAGTTTCCTGGAAGGGAACTCCACCGGGGAACGGCTGGTCAATAATCCTCCCTTCGCCAACGCCTCCTCGCTGACTGCGCCCAGTCCCACTGCGACCAGCGGCGGGGCTCCGTTCGCGGTGCAAAATGGCTTCGCCATCAACAACAGCTCGATCGTCACCGCGGGCTACACTGCGTATCCACAGCACATTCAGCCGGCTTACATTCAGGAATTCAACCTTACGACGGAGTATGAACTGAATAACAGCACCTCCTTCCAGGTCGGCTACATCGGAGAGGTGGGACATCATCTGATTGATTACTACAACTCAAATCAGCTGACGCTGCCGCAGGCAGTGGCCGGCGCAGCCGGACCTTTCGACAGTTTGGTCGGCCCCGGCAATGCGCTCTTTACCATCGAGTCAGAAGGGTACTCCAACTACAACGCAGCCCAGGTGACTGTGCGTCACCGGGTGAGCCGGGGCTTTCAGGCAACCGTGAATTACACCTATTCGCATTCTCTGACCGATAGCCAGGGCAACTACGGCGGGGCGAGCGTGGCCGGGCCAACCGCCACCCAAAACGGCTTCGACCTGGCCGGCGACTACGGGCCCAGCGACCAGGACATCCGGCACAACCTATCCGCGAACGGATCGTATCTGCTGCCGTTCGGCAAAGGGCAAGCCTTCGGCGGCCACGTCAACCGCGCGCTCGACATGTTCGTGGGCGGGTGGACTCTTTCTTCCACAGCCATTGTCTATTCGGGTCTGCCGGTTACCATCTTCGGGCCCTTCAATGCCGGGACCAACTCGTACGCCGGTTCCTCCGGAGGATCGCGCGCCAATCAGTATCGCAAGCTCCAGATCGAACACCAGGGCGTTGCTCACTGGTTCGGTACCGGCCCCTCCGCCGTTCCCTGCAGTGGCCCGGATAATGGCAGCTGCGCTTATGGACCGGCCGCACCATTCACCTATGGTTCGGATGGGGTCGGTAGCCAGCGCGCGCCTGGATTCGAACAGATTGATAGCTCGCTGTTCAAAGACTTCCATATCACCGAACGGCAGACGATAAGCTTCCGCGTGGATGGCTTCAATGTATTTAACTTTGCCAGCTACGCCAACCCCGACAACAACGTCAACGATACGAATTTTGGCCAGATAACAAGCACGCGCAGCGGGCCTCGTACCATTCAGTTTGCGGCCCACTATTCCTTCTAGGAGACTCGATTTATGATTGCCTGGGCCTTTCCCGTACCGGCGCTGGCGCAGTTTGGTCGAAAATCTGCTCGAAGCTAGTTCGAATGTCAGCCCGTGAACCGCGGAGGAAAGACGTCCCCCTCCTCCGGGATAGGAAGGGGCAACCGGGCAGGAGCGAATCCGTGTCCATTCTTGAGATCTGCGTCGATTCAGTGGAGGCGGCCCGGGCAGCAGACGCGGGCGGGGCGCAGCGCATTGAGTTGTGCAGTGCATTGATGGAAGGCGGCCTTACACCCAGCCTGGGCTTGATGCGTGTCGTGCGAGCGCATTTCAAAGGGTCGGTCCACGTGATGATTCGCCCCCGTGGCGGTGACTTTCTCTATTCCCAAGACGAGCTGGCGGTCATGTCCGAAGACATCACGCTGGCCGCGGAATGCGGCAGCGACGGTGTCGTCTTCGGGCTGCTGACTGCCGAAGCAGATGTGGACGTGGATGGCACCCGGCGACTGGTCGAACTAGCTCGTCCGATGGAAGTGACATTTCATCGAGCGATCGACATGACCCGTGATCTTGGAGCAGCCTTGGAAGACGTGGTTTGTACCGGCGCGGACCGCGTGCTGACCTCGGGCGGGGAGCCGGACGCACACTCAGGACGGCATCGCATACGTGACCTGGTGCGGGCTTCCAACGGCAGGATCCGGATTATAGCCGGCGGCGGGGTGCGCGCGAGCAACGCCGCGGAGATCGCGTACACCAGTGGCGTTCGGGAGTTTCATGCTTCCCTGCGCCAGACCACACCCAGTCCGGTGAAACACCAGGTGCGCACGGTACATTTGGGCGATCCCGGCGTGGACAATTATGTTCGCAGTGGAGTGCGGGTGGAAGATGTGCGGGCTCTGCAGGAAGTCATCGTAGCGGCAAGCAGGGAAAAACCTGGTTTCGTATAACAACCCGTACAATGAGTGAATTCGTACACTGAGTGGACGTCCCTCCCAGTATGCCGGTGGGAGAAACGTATCAGCGAACCCATGTCTTCAAAAACCGAGAAACGCGCAAAAGAAATTCTTCGGCTGCTGCTGAACCACGGTAAGGCCTCGGTTGAGGAACTTACCGAGGAGTTCCGGACTTCACCGGCCAGCATCCGGCGTGACTTGGTCAGGCTGGAAGAGAGCGGCCTGGTGCATCGCACCCACGGGGGGGCCATGTTAGCCGGCCAGATCTACGAACCATTTCGTTTCGACGCCTCTTTCCAGGTGCGGGAGGAGCGCTTCACCCAGGAGAAGCAGCGGATCGCCGCCGCTGCAGCCGCTCTCGTGGGCGAGAATGAAACCGTAGGCCTTACCGCGGGAACCACGACCACGCTGGTCGGGCGGTGCTTGCGCTTGCGCAGCGGGCTAAGTGTGATTACCAATGCGGTGAACATCGGCATCGAACTGACTTCCAGCGAGGGGCCGGACACCACCCTCATAGGCGGCTGCATGCGTTGGCCGGGGGCTTTCTCCCTGGTTGGGCCTACCGCCCTTGAATCCCTGAATACGGTGGTCATGGATAGACTGTTCCTCGGCGTCTGCGGCATCGATGCCCGATACGGCGCGACCGTCATCCAGTCCGATGAAGCAGCGGTGTTTCGCGCCATGAGCCGCAGGGCCAAAGAAGTTATCGTTGTGGCTGATTCGAGTAAGGTGGGCATGGTTAGTCCGGCGGTAGTTTGTCCGCCGGCATCCATCGACATTTTGATCACCGATGATGGGATCGGAGAAGAGGCGATCGACGCGCTAAGGCGTTCCGATGTCCGAGTTGTCATTGCCTGAATGGCATCAGATTTGTCCAAATTAGTTAGTGTCCTGTTTTCCAAAACCGTAATCTTCGCGTAAGCGATGATGTGTACGTTGGGGTGAGAGGCTACGGAGAAGTGGTCGATATTACCGGGCACGACGGCGAACGACATCATGAACGTGTTTACGCCGGCGATGCTTCCCATGCTTTCAGGCCTGGCGACAGGCTTTGCGGTCTGCGACCAGTGGTTTTGCTCGGTTCCCACCGAGACGCTGCCCAATCGCGCCTTTGCCTGCGCGGCGACATCGCAGGGCCACATGGACGACAAGGCGACGCAGTATACCTGCCCATCGATCTTCGGCGCGCTCTCGAATGCCAACGTGAGCTGGTCGATCTACGGCTACAGCGAGCCGCCGCTCACACGGCAGGATTTTTCGGATACTGTAAATGCCGACGTCGGTTTTTGCGCCAAACCAATAAAGTCACAGCCTCTCGAGATGACAATGCTGTGGGACCATTAACAACAACGTCACTGGTTTACAGGGGGATGTCCGGTGTATACCCGCGTCAATTCACGATGTAATGGATCAGGAATAGCACCACGAGCACATAGGCGACCGGCTTGATATGCCGATGCTTGCCTACCAGAGCCAGCACCAGGATGTTGGTAATAAAGCCCAGCGCCAGGCCGTCGCTGGCCGATGCCAGTACCGTCAACAGGATGGTGACCAGCGCGGTTGAGGCAATCACAACGTCGCGCAGGTCAAGCTCGTTGAAGCTCTGCATCATGAAGATGCCGACCATTACCAGAGCCGGAGTGGTCGCTACAGATGGAATGATGGCAATCAGCGGCGAAAGGAAGAGTGCGGCCAGGAAGCAAACTGCGGTCGAAATACTTGTCAGGCCGGTGCGGCCACCTTGTTCTACGCCGGCTGCCGACTCTACGTAAATGATGGTCGTGGTGGTGCCCAACAACGCGCCGACGGAAGCCGCGGCTGCGTCCGCCGACAGGGCTTCCTTCAACTTTGGCAGGTTGCCGTGCTCGTCGTTGAGATGGGCGGCCGCGCCAATGGCGAGCAACACCGCCATGGCCGAAAATAAGTCGGAGAAGAGCAACGCGAGGACAATCGGAAGACACTGCGCCGGATGTTGCCAGACGTACCGGAAGTCCAGTTTAAGAAAGACCGGCGCGATGGAGTTGGGCAGCGACAGGATCGAATGCGGCAGCTCCGTGATCCTGGAGCCAGGGGCAGTTCCGGGCAGAAAAAATCCAACCGCGGTCAACACCAGGATGGAAATGACCAGCGCCCCCGGCACGCGGCGATAGACCAGTACGATGGCCAGCAGAATCCCGGCAAAACCGAGCAGCACGGTGGGCGATGAAAATTGCCCGAGAGCAACGATCGAGTGAGGGTTGGGCACGATGATGCGGGCGTTCTTGAACCCCAGAAAGGCGATGAAAAAACCGATTCCCGCACCCACAGTCTTCTTGAAATTGTCGGGAAACGATTCCAGAATTTTCCGCCGTATGCCGGTCAGCGAAACGATCATGAACAAGATGCCGCTGTAGAAGACCATCCCCAGGGCCGCCTGCCACGGAATATGCATTCCCTGGCAGACCTGCACAGCGAGGTATGCATTCACGCCCATGCCGGGTGCCATGGCCAGCGGATAGTTCGTGCGCAAACCCATAACCACGGTGAAGATGACGGACACCAAAGCCGTGACGGTGATCAGGGCGCCGCGATCCATGCCCGCCTGGTAGAGAATCAGCGGGTGCACAACCAGCACATAGGACAAGGTGCTGAAAGTGGTTAAGCCCGCGAGAATCTCGGTTTGAACGTTCGAGCCCCGGCTGGAAAAGGCAAAGATGCGATCAAGCGCGCGCACAGCCGCGTTTTGTCGAGTGACCTGCGGCGCTGGCTCAATGGAACTCGACATACGGAAAGTGGGGCTTCTCCTTGGGGCGCAGAGTTTAAGATCAACAATACAGTTACAGATACGGTTCGGGTTGCGGCCCTACCACACGACGGAATGCGTTGCGCCACTGCGAATATTGATCAGGCCTTCCGGCACCACATCCGTTGGGGGAATGAACGTCCAGACCCAGGGCGGGCAGGTCAGAAAGCCGTAGCATAGCGCCTCGGTCACATGGTCCACGCCCAGGAAGGTTTGTATCCGGAGGATCGGCTTTTCCAGCCACTCCATCTTGTCCATCTCGGCTCGCATGGCGAGCAGATCCTGAGCGAAGGCCTCCGCCGGGCGAGCTGTCATCAGGCCCCCAACCTCCAGCCGAACGCGGGCCACGACTTCCCCGCCCCGCACCAGCACGAATCCACCATCCATCTCAGCCATGGCGTTGACCGCCGTGGCCATGGCAGAGTCGCTGCTGCCCACCACCCAGGCATTGTGATTGTCATGCACGATAGAGCAGCACATTGCCGAATCGACAGTCTTCATGCCGACATCCTTCCAGAACATGCGGGAGACGCGCGTCTTGCCGGAGTAGCGATCCAGCAGCGCAACCTTGGTAATAGACTGCGCGTCGTCGCGCAGCACAACACCATCCTGCACCGGCAAGGTCGCCGTCATAAACTCCGGCTCATGATAAAAGGGCGAAAGAATGGCCGCGGTCACGCTAGCGCGCCCCGGCGGCGCTTTCACTACGAAATGTCCGGCGGTAATGGTTCCACCGAGGTTGACAGTCTTGGTCGCCCACGTGGGCCAGTCAATCTGCGGAACCGGCAGGAGGGGCTTGTAATTCTTCGCCACCAGGATGCCGTCGGCATAGACCTGATCGATGCGTACTTGCTCGACATCGGAAAGCAACACGACGTCGGCATAACGTCCGGGAGCGAGCGAGCCGACAATGTGGTCGATGCGAAAGTGGCGCGCTGTATTGTAACTGCCGAGTGTGTACGCGATGAGAGGTGGGACGCCAGCCTCAATGGCTACGCGGATGTTAAAGTCCATCGCCCCGCGCCGCAGGGTGGATTCCGCGTTGCGATCGTCCGTGGTAACGCAGACATTCGACCAGTCCTGCAAGCCCTTTTCCACGAAGTGCTTGAGGATATGGCTTGAGTTGGGCCGCGCCTCTATGAAGATGCCTCGTTCCAGTTTGTCCCATGCCTCCTGGTTCTCGCGCATCTCGTGATCGGAGCTGATACCGGCGGCAGCGAAGGCACAAATGTCGCCTGCGGTGGTCAGTCCGGCGCCATGCCCTTCCACCACACCCCGCGCATCGAGCGTAGCCTGGATATTCTCCCAGAGCCGCTGGTAGCCCGGATTCGACGGATTTACGACCGCCGACCAGTCCATGACCTCATCCAGGCCGGTGACCCACAGATTCTGGTCGATGAGATCGCGGATCTCGCGGTATCCGTAGTAGCCGCCTGACTCTTCCCAACCAGTCGGCGGAGTCGCGGAGCCGAGCGATGGAAAAATTTTTAAGTGGACTGCCATGCTCCCGCGCGATCTTCCAGAACTCAACGTTGCGCTCGCCGTTCACGTTGGAGAACTCATGCGACGCTTCGACGTTCCACGTGGTCCCATAACGCAAGACAAGATCTGCCTCATATTCCGGGCTCAACATGGTGCTCTCGATATGCTTGTGCGCCTCGCCGAAGCCGGGGACTGCCCATAATCCTTTGACCGAAACTTGCTTGCGCGCGTGGCCGCTCCACTGGCCCGACGGCCCCGTCCATGCAATGCGCTGGCCGCTGATGACGATGTCCCAATCCGTCTTCCAGCAAAGGGAATGAGCATTTAACAGCGTGGCTCCGGTCAGTACCAGGTCGGCCTCATGCTGCCCGAGTGCGACAGCCACCAGCCGCTGCCTGGTAAGTGCTTCTTCGCTGAACGAATGCGGAACCGCTTTGTGCGAGCTTGCCATCAAATCTCCCGGGGGATGGATTAATCTTGCTGTATGCCTTGCGACCGCGCTGCACACGTCTATGGAAGAGAGTACGAGTGAAAAGATCATAAACCAACTAAGCCCTTCCATTTCGAGTACCGTCATAACCACTTCTTTACCGCTTCACAGCAAGGGTCCTATGAATCGTCGCGACTTTGTATCGAAAGGCTGCTTGTCCCTGGGCGCCACGACTATCCCGCTCCTCAATCCACTGGAGGCGGCCGGCCAAGCTGCGTCCACGGGCCAGATTGCAAAGCCACGACGGATCATCATCGATACCGATCCCGGGGTCGACGACTCGTTTGCGCTTTTTCTGGCCTTCACTTCACCCGAAGTAAAAGTCGAGGCGATCACCGCCGTGGCCGGCAATGTGCCTCTCTCACTCACCCTGCCGAATGCGCTTCGCCTGGTCGAGATTGCCGCTCGGCGGGATGTTCCGGTGGCCGCTGGAGCTTCTGGACCGCTGGTGCGGAGACTGGTGACCGCGACCTATGCTCATGGCGAAAATGGACTCGCCGGCGCGGAATTCCCCGAGCCCACGCTCCAACCGGTAGCTGAGCATGCGGTCGATCTGATCCACAGGATTGTAAAACAGAGCCCGCAGCAGATCACCCTGGTCGCTTTTGGCCCGTTGACCAACGTTGCGCTGGCTCTCCAATCGGATGCCTCGCTCGGCGGCCAAATCCAAAGCATCGTGATGATGGGTGGATCGCTATCGGGAGGTAACGTGAGCCCGGCGGCAGAGTTTAACTTCTACGTCGATCCGGAGGCGGCAAGCATCGTTTTCAACTCCGGCATTCCGATTACCATGGTGGGGCTGGATGTAACCGAAAAAGTATCTTTTAGCGCAAGCCACCTCGCGGCGCTGGAAGCAGGCTCCAGTCCAATCAGCAAAGCGGCCGCCCTGATTGGCCGCAAGGTGATGGAAAATGCCGCTAAACGCGGACGGACCGGATTCAACATGCATGATCCTCTGGCCCTCAGCAGCTTGCTCGACCCCAGAATACTTACCCTTCAGGACTACCTCATAAAAATAGAATCGGCCGGCCTTTACTCCGCGGGAGCGAGCTATGGCTACAAGCACAATCCGGCCCGCGGATCGGCCCCGATGCAATATTCCGATGATTCCAACGTCGCACGGCAGGATGCGTTCACACCGAATGCTAGGGTCGCAACGGAAGTGAGCTCGGAGCTGTTTTTTGACCTGCTCATCCCCCGATTGTCCGGATCGTACAAAAAGGCTGCAGGATCATAGAGGATCCCATTGGCGCGAGATGCGTTGGTTGGGCGACAAATCTCTCGCTTCCTGACAAGCCTTGCCTCCTGGACGGGTGCCCCATGTTCGCGGACTTCCGCGTACATGGGTTGAAGACGAAGTTTTTCCAATGCCTTCACCATCGGTCTAGACCTACCTAAAAAGAAAAGAAAAAGGCGGGGCTTCGCCCATCTGGTTCAACCCATGTACGCGAAAGTTCGCGAACATGGGGCACCCGTCCAGGGAGCAAGGCTTGGTGGAAAGCCGGGAAAGCGGAGGACGGAACCGACCAAGAGCGTTACCCGGCGGCGATTTCTGTTTGCAGAATCTCGCGCGTGGCGCCGTCAGTCAGTCCGAGATCGGTGAGATGAGGGCCGGGATTGCAAGCCAGGCAGGTGCCCTCGATAGCCTTGAAGACCCAGTAGGGCGGGATCCACTCGGTCACTTGGCCGGCGGCGTGCCGCAGGCGGCGGAATTTCTCGGCCAGCCCTTCTGGCGCAAGATCGGATAAGATACCGGCAATCGGCAGCTCTACGGCAGCGAGCACTTCGCCGTTCTTGGTGACCGCCATCCCCCCGCCCGAGCGGATGACGCTATTCGCCGCCAACTGCATATCATCGATGTTCCTCCCCAGGACAACCAGATTGTGCGCATCGTGCGAGTAGGTGGTCGCGATGGCTCCAGTCATTTCTCCGATCCCGGTCTGCAGGGCACACTGGGGTTTGGCCTGGTGTCGCCCGTGGCGATGCTGAACATAGATAAGGCTGGCTCCGGGCGGCACAACGATATGTCCATCCCGAACCTCCACATCGAATTCCTGCCACTCCGTGAAGCGCATGCCCTTGATCGCGCGGACGCGTGCTCTGCCGGAGCTGTTGCCCACCGTCGGTATCAGGAAGTCCCGAGGTGACAGCTGTTCGATCTTCACGGTGTGACCGTAGGGAGCAGCGGATCGCGGCGCCGCGATCGGCTCCCGCAACCGGCCGTCCTGGGCGGCGTGATGTCCTGAAACAAAAACCGCGGATACCTGCACGTCTTCAAGATGGCTCAGGATCACAATGTCCGCGAGGCGACCGGCGCATATCGCGCCCAGGTCAGGCCTGCGCAGCCGCAGGGCGCCATGGAAGGTGGCGCAGCGGATCGCGTCCGTCGCCTTCATCCCGTAGCGGATCAGCCGGCGCACAACATCACAGATGCCCCCTTTCTCCACCAGCAGGTCGGGAGGTACATCGTCGGTGCAGATGCATAGTTGAGAAGACAGGTGCGGCAGGTTCTGCAGAGCCTTTACCACGCCCGGCAGCAGGTGATCATGAGATCCTCTTATCTCCACCGTAAGACCCGCGCGCAGCTTTTCCACCGCATCGTCTCCGGAAGTAATCTCGTGATCCGAGGTGATTCCGGCGGCAAGATAGGCCTGCAGTTGAGCCCCGGCAAGGCCGCGCGCGTGTCCTTCGATCAACTTGCCGGAGCGCAGGCCGGCTTGCAAAATAGCGTGCATGCGCGGAGTAGCGGCCAGGACTCCGCGCATGTCCATCATCTCGGCGACACCCGCCACTTCGGCCAGGGACAGCATCTCGCGCATCGCCTCACCGTCGAAGACCGCTCCCGAGACCTCGAGATCATCGGCTGAAGGAACCGCCGACGGGGCAGCGCAGAGAAAGCGGAGAGGCAGATTACGGGAGGCCTCAATGGCATACATTACGCCAGGCAGGCCGAGAACGTTCGCCAGTTCATGCGGATCGTAAAAGATGGTGGTTGTCCCTTGAGGAACGACCTGGGATGCGTAGTTGACGGGCAACAGATGAGAACTCTCAAAGTGAACATGCGTGTCGATGAAACCAGGACAGATGTATTGCCCGCTTACGTCCAGCACATACGATGCGTCCTTGCGCGAGCCTGTGGAGTGAACACTGGCGATCATCTCGCCGACGATGCCGACATCTGCCGGCCGAAGTTCACCCGTCACCACATCCACCAGCGTGCCACCTGTGAGGACCGTGTCGAAGGGACATTTTCCCTGGGCGGCTTCGCTCGCCCGCAGCCTCGTTGCCTGGCTGATCTCGGTTACCCAATGCATTGCACGCTCATCCGGCCCTGGGGTGGCGTCGAACGACCGCAACCCGCAGGAGCGCCCCGTTGGAGGTTCTTCGCATTCCATTCAAGAAGCAGAATACAGGAATGATCGGGTCGAAGAGTGCTCGCGAGATAGACGTATGCACCTCAGGGGCTAAGGCGGTGAGGTCGCCCTCGTCGCTGTGGCTTTTACGGCACGGCTAAACAGCTTGCGGAAAAAGTGCTGCTTCGAGCGGAATCGTCCCTCAGCGGCGAAAGCCGAATTCATTGCAAAGCATCTACGTACCTACGGCCTGAAGGCCGTACCTTCAGAAACATGAGCACTTCTGCGACTTGGATGAGATAACCTCCCGTCTATCCAGCCTCGGTTTGTCCCGCCTCGGTTCAAATCCAATCGTCAATGAATCTCGGGAAGCTTACATATTCCACCTGATGCCGTTGCGTCCGATGGAGCAGAGGAGAATTCCCAGCAGAAATCCCCCGACGATCAAAAGGGGGCCTGTCGTGACCCATAGAGTTGTTTCCGGGATGCGTTTCAGAAATAACGCTAATAGAGGCATGAGAAGCAGGCCGACGTATCCGACGGCGATAGCCGGCAGCCCGGACTCCCACACCATCCTCATACCGAGTGGGCCGAGGTAGCTGGCGAGACAACTAAGGAACATTGTGCCGAAATAGGGAACGAGGGTCAGCGTCCACCAGTTCTGGTTGAAGAAGCGAAGTTCGGATGCGCAGAGCCACGTGAAAAGAAGATAGAGCGCTGCTCCAACCGACCCCATCAACAAACGGAGCAGGCCTTCGTGCGGCAAGCCCGCGATGACCCCCTGCCAGTCGAGGCCGCGAACGATTGCCGAGTAAAGCGGATAGATGGCGGCGGCGAAGAGATTGAAGGCCGTGAACAGAAGCCAGAAATAATGCATCCTGGCGCTGCTCGATCGGCTTCGACGCAGAACCAACCAGCCGATGCCGCCTAGAAACAGGTTTACCAAAGCCCCCGCCGCGAGAATCCATCTATTGCCGATGGATGGGCCCTTGTAATCGAAATCGATATATGTCGAATAGAGGTGAAAGTCTCTTACTCCCCAGAAGTAGGCGGTACCGCCGTGACCGATAACCTCATGGGACATGACGCAGATGAACTCTGCGATATAGGAAGCCGCCAACACCGTCCAGAAGTGATGACGTCGTTTGACTGCATTGTCTACGCAGCCGGAAGCCGTGGGTTCGGGTTTGAGAGCGGGAGCCGTCATGCGAAAAGCAACACCCGAGTTGAACTGTTATTCCCTCCAGAGTTTCGGGGACAAGATGAAATGGACCCCGTGGTCTCCACATCTGCATTACATGACAAAAAGGCGCAAAATTTTGCGACTTGGATGAGGTAACGTCCCGCATCAGTTCGAACACTATTCAGGCGATGTTTCCTAGAACGCTCCAACTCTCCACCGTCTCCATTAAGAAGAGAGCAGCCAGCTTGCCCTTGGAGTCGACCAGCGCAATATACTCACCGTGGAATTCCGCTCTCGCGGCGATCACGATTTGGAGGCCAATCTCCCGGGGTTTGAACCGGACTAGACATGCTTTGTCGGTCATTGGCTTGAGCCTACTCGGCTGGAAGCAGATTTCGCCACTGTCAAAATTACCAGTTGCTTAGCGTCGCGTTCACGACCTGATGCAGCAATGCAACGGCCAAGCTCCACCATGCAAGGCCCTCGTCAAAGGCCTGGCAAAGGAACTGGACATTAGTGAATCAATTCTGGCCCCCCCTGCACTTGCACCCATCGCGAAACTCCAGCGCCTTGCCGGTGCCTCTTAACTCGCACCTAACCGGCGTGTATAACACGACTTGAACGACTGCTTGGCACGGTGTAACAACACTCTTAAATATTCGCGGGTGATGCCGAACTCGGCACAAACCTCATCTTTGTTGCGTTCTTCGAGCAACACCGACTGAAGCAGACGCCGGTCGCGTTCAGGCAACTGGTTGAGAATCTGGCGAACCACTCGCTCGGTGTCCTTGGCTTCCAGCAGACTCAACGCACTTGGTTCGCGGCCAGTAATGGCAGCCTCCACTTCGTCGTCGATCGTCGCCTCCGTTCTTTTTTGCGAACGATAGTGCTCGAACAAGACATGGTTGCAAACCGAATTGACGAAGGGTCCGAATCGATCCGGCTGCCGCAGGCCACCTTTGCCGCGCAACAGTGCCAGTACGCGCATGAAGGTTTCCTGCCTGACATCTTCAATGGCTTCCTTGGAATTCAAGCGCGAGCGTAGCTTGAGACGGATCAGCTCGCTGAAGTAGTTCACGAAGTGTCCCTCTATATGCGCATCTCCCGCTCGAAGTTTCTCGACGTAAGACGCATCGAAGGCAAAGAATTCCAAGACCTGCTCCCCTGTGGCGACAGCGAGCGCGTTCATGTGTACATTTCTCCTTGTGGAAGGCGTCTCACCAACAGCCCTCACTTACTAAAGCGCAATCGCCTAGCAGGAAGGGCCAGATCGCCAATAATGCGGCCGTCACGACTCAGCCGGGCCGATTGCCGGCGGCCTGCCTTCGTCGGCGGCTCCCGGACGACCAGCTTGGGATCGCCGCCGTACTAACCCGCGTGCGGAGGCGGGAGCGGGAATTATCCGCAGTCGGCGTGCAATCGTCAGAGGAACGCCAGGCGGGTCGCTTCCTGCTTGCCTTGGGTGAAACCGGCACGGGCGGCGGGGATGCGGGTCGCCGGATCCATCTGGTTCGTGCCCATTGCGGCTCGGGAATCGGCGTCCGGTGTGATCACCTCGACGCGGCTGCCCTGCTTGCGCAGGGCCTCGACCTGGCTCGCCAGGTCCGCGCTTCCGGGGATCTGCGCAGACCCTCGAACTGGCCTGCCGGTAGTGTCCCGGTCCGTCCGCCAAACGGCGAGAGCACCACGACGTTCGCATAGCCCCAGGCAAGGTCGGCGTTTTCGGCGGAGCGCACGCCACCGTTGATATAGCGCGTGCCGTTGATGCTGTGTGTGGGGACCACGCCAGGCAGCGCGGTGCCCGCGGTGACTGCGTCCACCAGGTCAACGCCGGAATCGCGGTCGAACGCAGCCAGCTCGCCGGTATGCGCGTTGACTGCCGCCACGATCATCGGCCTGTCCGGCCATTGCTGGCGAGGCAACCTGGCGGCGACCATCGCGCGCCGCTGTTCCGCCGCCGCGGGTCCGAGGGTGGCGTCGCTCTCCAAGCCGAACGCGCCCATCGCACGTTGCAGATCGGCTGCCGAGATGGCGGCAGCGCCGATGGCCCTCATCCGCTCGAACACCGCGGCCATCGGCGGGCCCGGTGGAGGCGGCCGGTTCTGTCCGACCGGTGGAACCGGCTCAGACAGAATCGAAGCCAACAGTTCGGCTGGCGGTATGCCGCTGCGCACCTGCGCTGCCGCGGTGGCCCCGGACGACGTGCCGATCACCAGATCGGCGGCCTCGGTCATATCGATGCCAGCTTCGGCCAGTCCTGCGATGACACCGATCGTCCACGCATGTCCGGCGGACCCACCACCACCGAGAACCAGAGCAACGTTTTTAACCATCTGCCCACTATTTTAGCCGTGAACACCGGGGCGGCCTGGGAGGCAAGTTACCGAGATCCGCTTTCAAGGAAGTTAACCGCTATTTCTCTGACGCAATGGGCGTCCGAGAATGCCACCGACCGCCATACAGTTTTTGGAGCAAATGGTCGTCCCAGGTCAATCCCGGGATTGCTCGTTCGGCGGCGGCGATGGCCTTGGCAAGCGTCATTTCCTCCGAACCACGTCCGATCTTGGTGCCGTTTCGTTGAGTACCCCTCTTCGTAGTGATATTCGAAGTTCTGCTTCACTATCCACACTTCGGATGGGACAATCCGTCATACAGCCAAGTTCCTGACTTGACGATCTCGGCACACAGCTCTCGCCCGGCCATCGGAGCCCCCCATTCGCTTGAGTCTAACTCTGAAATACAAAGCCTCCTGAAAAGTCGTTATCGGTAACTTCCCGACGCCCTAGAGGGTTCTGCAACTGGCAAGTAATATGTGATCAGAATTGAGAGAGTTGAATAAGGTCGGCGAGTTCCTGTTCAAGGACCTTGGCAACGTCGGATTCGGTCGTATTTGGGCCGATCGGCACAGTCATGGTGATAGTGCTGCCGCCGAGAGGACGGGGCGTTACGCGGATGTAAGCACCGCCCCGCTTGCCGTTGGGCATTTCGCGTGTATAGTCGATGGCAACAGCAGACGGATGCAGCGAGACTTCGAGATTGAAGACCTCGCCATTCCTTGTAACGCGATGGTGCACGTGGTCGATGCGGTCAATGGCGTCGGCGAAGACAGGGGCCCACTTTGGAATGTTGCTGGCCTCCGCGAGAACGTTGTAAAGCTTGCCAGGTTCTAAATCAGATTCGGCGGATCGCGTTACGGTTTGGATTGACATAAATATTTAGATGTACGTCCTGCAATAAATGTAACCCGCGATCCCGGCAAGAGATAAATCCTGGCAAGTCGGCTTGTCGAGTGATCGGTTGCCGGCAGATCCTCGCCTCGGATCTAGGCCTCGTAGCTTTTTTCAGCCGTCACAACTTTTCCGGTCCGATGATACGAATTTTCTTACGCCTGCGCCGCAAGTCAAGAGGCCCTGATCGCTGCTCAATTCGAGTGGTCGGCGACTGCCGGCTACCGAAAACAAGCCTGCGTAGTGCACGGAACGTCGCATTTTCGTAAATTCCCCAGAGACGGCCCACGGGCAGGCTAAGTTACCAATAATCTCGTTTTTCGAGCACTTGAATTTTCGTTGGAATTGCTGCGACGATAGTATCCGAGTTGGCAACAAACCGCAGATCGAAGGATCGGGTGCGTAAAATTGTCTGCAAGCACCTCCCAAATGAGGCGACGAGATGACAGGGATTCGTGGTCTTGTTCTTACCGTGACAATGATCGTGGTGATTGCCACAAGCTGCATCTCTCTGGGGCCCAGGTTGCTTTACCAGTCAGCCAATCTGCTTCGATTGCCGTAAGTGTCGCGATGGAGAACAACCGTCTTTCTGTTGGACAAGAGGTTAAGGCAATTTTGACGATGAATAATATTGGAAGTCGCGTCGCGATTGAGGCTGGTGACACACGTAACTACCGCCTTCATGTTGAGGGAGAAATGGGTGAGCCTCCCAAGACGCTGTGGCACCGGCGGCTGCTGGGGGAACCGGGCCTAGAACCTCTTGAGGAAACGGTACCCGCGTTCCCTCGGGATATTCTTCCGGGAAGGTCTGCCGATAGAACGTTTTTGTTATCGGCTTTCTACGATCTCGGCATTCCTGGCAAGTACACAATCTACTTGGAAGTCCGAGAGGAGTCGGGAACTTGGCTCCGCACCAACACAGCGACTTTCGAAATGCAAGCTCCGCACCAAAAGCACCGGCCCTAAGTTTACGAGGATGGTCCGGACCTCGTCGATGGCGCTGATAACCATTTCCCAGGCGTACCTCTGTAACCGGCAAACCGAGCGCAATCCTCAAAGTGCCCCTAAAGTCTGATTTTGAGTAACTTGCCCGATATTCGCCTCGTAAACCGATGAATTTGCTCCAAATCCCGTTTTGGGGAGTGCAAATTCCGCTCCTTCGTTACTGGTACCCTGCAGGAGAGAGCAGGCCTCAAGTCGATGACGCATGATCCTTGACTTCTATGAATCGCTGGCAGACTACTACCACCTGATCTTTGAAGATTGGGATCGGTCGATTCACTGGCAGGCAAAGGTCTTGGACTTGCTAATCTCCCGCGAGCTACCCGGGCGGCCTTTGAAGACTGTGCCTGCGGGATAGGCACTCAGGCTTTAGGATTCGCCTCGTTGGGGCACCACGTCATTGCCTCCGATCTGAGCGCAACGGCAGTGCGGAGGGCCGAAAAGGAAGCCCGGATTCGCTCGCTAAACATCAAGTTTTACGTATCCGACATGACAGATTTGAGAGAGATTCCTGACACCCATTTTGATGTTGTGGCGGCCTTAGATAATGCGCTCCCACACCTGACACCCGGCCAGCTAGCTCAGGCGATTAAGGCGATTGCATCCAGGCTGAACTCCGGGGGCCTGTTCATTGCGAGCATCCGGGACTACGACCTGTTAGTTCAGCAACGGCCAGCCATGCAGGAGCCCGCTTTCTTCGGAATCGAAGGAACCCGAAGGATCTATCACCAGATTTGGGACTGGATTGAAGCGGCAAAATACAAGCTCCACCTGTACATCACGATCCAGGCCGGTCAGCAGTGGAAGACGTATCACTTCATTTCGGAGTACCGATGCGTGAAACGGCAGGAGCTTTCGGACCTCCTGCGATTGACTGGCTTCCACGAACCCATTTGGCTGATGCCCGCCGAGATTGGCTATTACCAGCCTCTTGTCTAGCAAGATGGCCATGATCTTCCTGAGGGTCGGGTTATCGGTAATTCGCCCATGACCGCGGGAGTTTCACAACCGCTAATTCTCTGTAGGCCTCTCAACATGATCTATGACGAGAACCTCCTCGGAGCCTTTCTGGGACTCAAGTCTAAGTCCCAGTTGTTCCTCGAGTGCCGTGAATATGGAAGGTTTTGTGTTGTCGGTATCGCCGCCCGGAGCTACCGGAGCGAACTCCAGACGAACCTTGAAAGAACCCGTGAAACCTGTCCTGTCAAGCACTGGCCGCCCGAGCACGCCTGCAAGAACACGCGCGAACCACTGCATCGAAACTTTTTCATTCACGATTGACTCGGGCGTCACGTTCATCCCCGCGCATCCAGCTTGCGGATTGGTGTCCGGGGCTCTCTTGCCGTAGATGCATGGTTCGGGTCTCGCATCCGGTAGCTTCAGTCCGTTCTTCGCTGGCAGCAGAACGTAAACTCGCGCATCGTGCGTTTCGGTGTGAACCCTAATGGCGAATCTGTCCTTCAACAGGTTCTGCATCATTAACGAAAAGTCATCGGAGCTTACGTTGGGTTCCGGCGCTACGGCCGAGACATCATAACCGTCTGTAACAACCCATGACGGGCCGCCTGAAACTTTTTGCGGCCAACCGACGCCAATGAGAAGCCTCAGCGGGACGTTGGTTGCCGTAAATCGTCCTCCTACCGGCGGTACCAACCACGGGCGACTTCCCGAAAGATTTCTTTTGACGGATGCGACTTCAAAGTCTGGTTGTGCGGGTGTTTGCGCGAAAGCCGGCGCCAAGAAAAAAAGAAGACTGGTGATCATGAGCGCCTTTTCCTGCTGATTCGCGTGGTAGTCCTGCATTCCCAAGGGAGACGCAAGGTCCGTCTGGATGGCCTCATAGATGCCCTTCCCGGTCAGCTTCTCAAAGGCGACTCCTGCAGCGTCGAAGTCCCAGTTGTTGTAAACGTAGTAGTGACCAGGATCCTGCGTTCCGCGCTTAGGCATATAGTCTGCCTGGCCCGTGCTGCCGGTCGGATGATAAATGCCGGAACGCGACGCCAATAATTGCTGCAAGGTGGCGGTCTCTTCGATGGGGAGCAGCGGTTGCTTGTCGGTGATTCCTATTTCCTTGACGGTCTTCGCCAAGTCGATCTTGCCACTCGCCACATAGTTGCCGTAGAGCATCCCAAGAACGCTTTTGCGGACGGAGAACACTCTACGTGAGTGGCTCACATCGCCATAGGTGAAAATTGCTCTTCCGCGAACAACCACCATCATGGACGAGGTGTCCTCTGTCTTCACCCAGCCCCGCAGGCCCTCGAGTCTCGAACTCGAGAACCCAACCGATTCCGGTTTGGCAACCTGCCACTCTGTGCCTGGAACGATATCGCTCTTGGCCTCCGGCGGACTCACCTGCGCAGTGGCGAGGGCAACCTGCATTACGCAAACAGCGACCAACGGGCAGCGCATTCGTGCAAACATTTATCGAACCTCATCTATCGAGCGGTATCACCAGGAAGTATATTCGCCCGAAAGAGAGGTCCACGGGGGTGGAAGTTACCGCGAACCCCTTTTGCGGGCACAATCAGAGATCGCCGTTCCGAATGCCCGTGATTTGACGCTCGGATTTCGGGTGCCAAACTGTGCTCTTGGCTACTCGCATCCCAAGCCCCAGATCATCCGATAGCGCCTTGTAGAATGAGGCTAGGTCGCCGGGCGACGAAGGCATACCCAGATTAGGTAACGATGAGCAAACAGGAAACGCCGAACTTCAAGCAGGAGCAGGCAATTTCTCCGGCATGGCTCAAGGTTCAGCAAGCGAGGCATCCTAACCGGCCATCCCCCATGGACTTCATTGCGGGGATTTTCGCTGATTTCAGCGAGATTCACGGAGATCGCACCTTCGGGGACGATGAAGCGGTGGTCTGCGGCATGGCTCGACTAGACAGCGATCAGGTCATGGTCATCGGCATTCGAAAGGGCGCTACCCTGAAGGAACGCATTAAGACCAACTTCGGCATGCCGCATCCTGAGGGCTACCGTAAGGCACTGCGATGCATGAAGATTGCGGAGAAATTTGGCCGCCCTGTTATATGCATCGTTGACGTGACCGCTGCGTATCCCGGTCCAGGTGCCGAGGAGCGCGGTCAAGCCGAGGCCATCGCCCGCAATCTTCGCGAGATGTCGCGCTTACGAGTGCCCACCATCTCGGTCATCAGCGGCGAGGGGGGATCGGGTGGTGCGCTGGCTTTAGCTGTCGCGGATCGAGTGCTTATGCTTGAAAATGCTGTGTACTTTGTGGCTCCCCCGGAGTTTGCAGCAAGCCTCACATGGAGAAATCCGGAACAGAAGCATCTGGCCGCCACAGCCATGCGCGTTTCGGCATCTGAAGTTCTTGAGCTGGGATGCGTGGACGAGATTGTTCTTGAGCCCCCGAGCGGCGCGCATACGGATCCCGCGGCTGCCATTCAACTGTTGAAGGGTGCACTCAAGAACAATCTGTCTCAACTCACGGTTGCAACTCCAGAAACGCTGGTTGCCGTTCGGCAGCGCAAGCTCCGTGATATTGCACGGTTTTATACGCCAGCCTGAAAACTATGAATCGATTCAAGGTTTCACTGATGACTGCTACAGGTGCGAGACAGGTCGTCAGCAAGTGCCTGCGAAGTCTGGTTTTCGGTATGTTCCCGCAGTGATCGGCTGGCAAAAAGATGAAGTTATCGAGAACGTCGTTTTCATGGAAATGCTAGGCCGCTTCCTGGTGCTCTTTAAAAAAGCCGGAGAAAGCGTTTAGTGCGGAGTGAACCCAGCAGGATCAGCAAACGATGGAAGCAGAATATCTAGCACTTTAGGTCAGTACAATCCGGTATTGCCGTTGGCCTATATTGAATTACCATGCCCGATCGCATAACGGCTCCGCGTTGGTGTTTTTCTTCGTCTCCCTGCATTCTGTCTTCTTACATTAGGTGCAACCGCCTCTATTGCTAATGCGCAGGTATCAGCTTACGGAGTGGTAGGCGTGAATGGCTATGGCTTCTCGTATAGGGGCAATTCCCCAAGCTTTTACTACGATACAGCTGGTTTTGGTGGAGGAGCTTTTTACGACTTTCCCATCCGGAGCCGGGTGACGGTGGGCATCGATGGCCGCGTTCTTTACGGGCCTGGATCGTATGGCGGAACAACGGCTGGTGCCGCATTGCGCATTGGCTTTGTCCCAAAAGTGAATCGCCTGCGTCCTTACCTTGCCATCGGCGGCGGCTTGGTTACTTCGGTCCTTAATCCTGGATTTGACCCAGCGCGCGTGACAAACGGAGCACTGGAGCTGCTCGGCGGTCTCGACATTCGCATGACTGATTCGGTCGATATTCGTGCCGTCGAGTGGGGCGCGGCTGCCGGCTATTCGAGCACGGGAGTTGCCAGCGAAGTCGGCTTTCTCGATGCTGGTGTGGTTTATCACTTCCGGCCCAACATCAAGCGGAACTAGCTGACGATCTAAGGGCAATGTTTCTTCCGGCTCATCCCCCTGCGGCTGACCGTGCATCTTATTTTGCCTGCGAAGTCTCGTTATCGGTAAATTCCCATAGCCTTCTGGTAAACAGATGAAGTTACCCCGTTTTCCGCGAGAACGGGACCATCGAAACGGTTCGGAAGCAGGCGAAGCAGACCAAGATAGCTGAAGCGCAGTTTGCCGATCGCTGTCATGCCTGAGACGATGGTCAGATGAAAAAGGCCTGGCTTGTCATCCGGTTAGCTGTAGAGACAACGTTTGGCTTGGTCTGCATGACCGGACTCCTTCTGCTTCCCAGCATCTACGATGGGAGTTTCCCACAACAGTTCTTCCTTGGTTATCTCGGCATGCCCCGCCGCTACCACGCTTCAACAATGGATGCTCCGGCAGTATCGTCGCAGAACTTCAACGCCGTGGCGGCGTTCATTGGTTTGCTCGTTGTGACGTTCCTGTTCCTGAATGGCCTCCTTTGGTTCAAAGATGTTTTCGCGATAATCCGAAAGCTAAGAACAAGCCATCGTGAATCCTAGACTGCCTTCATAAATTCAGCTTAGAAGACGCAGATTACGTGTGGGTGTATGGCGGGGCACTCTTTGCTCATTTAAACTCGCGCTCTAGCGGACGGGATCACGGCTCCCGCAAAGTCGGATTATCGGTAACTTGCCTGACGATGGTCTAGTAGACAGGTGAAGTTACTGAGAATCCGTTTTCCGGGATGTTCGGGGCCGCAAGTGAAGCTTCAAGTCAAGTCATTTCTGAATAGCCGCCAAAACCAGCCGCTGCTCCGTAGATCGTGTGTCATTCGTCAACTGGAGGTCGCACATACCCCTGCATTGAAGTTTGCAGGTATACTCCAGCCTGATTCCCTGGCAGGTGACAACGAAGTCAGCAATTCGAATAGGAGTTCCATGGCAAATACCCCGCCGATCTCTGCTCAATTGTCCAAACCCGTGCCGGGGCGTCGGTTTGACCACCTATTTTTCACCGGCATCATCCTGCTCCTGATTGGAATCGTGTTCCTAGGTTTCGCTCACAGTTATTATCTGGCGGGTATCCTTCGCGCGCCCTTAAAGAGTCCTATCCTTCAGATTCACTGAGCAGCATACAGCTGCTGGATGCTCCTGCTTCTTACCCAGACCGCTCTCATTTCCGCGCGACGTATAGATTTGCATCGTAGGCTAGGGATTGCGGGCTTTGTGCTGGCCTGCCTGGTGGTGGTGTTAGGGATCCTGGCGGTAGCAACTCAGCTGACTCGCTTTGCCTACGCAAAGGACGCGATACTGACCTTCACTGCCCCGGAATTCGCGGAGTTATTTAACTTTGCTGTGCTCGCTGGTTTGGCTTTCGCACTACGCAGAAAAGCTGCCGCGCACAAAAGGCTGGTACTGCTGGCAACGATTGGGCTAATGGGTGCAGCTCTTGCCCGTTGGCCTTCTGCCTTGATACAGACCCAGTGGCTATACGTCATCTATCTGCTTCTGGGACTGATAGCAATCTATGACCTATGGACAACACACCGAATTCACCCCGCGACCATTTGGGGAAGTTCACAAATTGTCCTTACGATGTGGGCTGCTCGATTGCTAGGTCCGACGGAAACCTGGCATATTTTCGCCCGCTGGGTTCAGTCTTGGGGCCTTGACCTTTTCGAAGGCAAACATCCTATCAGCTCAAGGTTGCTTTCAATCGTAGGAGGCTTCGGATCTTTGCGATCTCCCGACCTAGTCATTCGGTCCAACTTCTGGGCAAGTGGAAGCCACGTTCTACTGTCACCCTAGGTTTCTACCATTTGGAAATGGTCAGCGCGCAGGTGCCGTCTCCAGCACCTTCAGCTTCTCTTTGGCATTGTCATTCGCTGGGTTCAGCTCCAGCGACTTCTTGTAGTTGTCGATCGCCAACTGCTTCTGCCCGGCCTTCATGTACGCCTCGCCCAGGCTGTCATAGGCATTCCACGAACCCGGAAACACCTGCACGTTCAACTTGAACAGGTCGGTCGCCTCAGGCAGGTGGTTCTCCTCCATCAGGTCGTTCGCCCACTCATCCACGGCCGCCTCATCCAGCTTGAAATCCGGCTGGTCCTTCAGCATCGCCGCATAGATCGCCGGAGCATGATCGAAGCCCTGCTGTCCTAGTTCCGCACGGAACGCTTCGAGAGTAGCCGGTATCCCTTTGCCCGCGCGAAAGTCCACCGTCATCATGTGCGGCGGAACGCCAACCTCCGCAGGTGTCTTCTTCAGAAACGCCATCGCCTGCGCATCATGCTTGAGATACGCATCCAGGAACTCCAGCGTGTAGCGCGTGACCCAGGCATAGCCAACAATTCCATCCGCCCGCGAGTAATCCGCTTTGCGACTGCTCGGATAGTCTTTCCATATGTCCTCATTTCGCTGGTACATCGAGCTGTGCTCCACGTGCACCAGCGCCATGTCGTCAACTGTAATCAGATCACCGTGCGTCCACGCATTAAGCACGTTGGGCCCGTCGGTGTCTTTGCTGGTGGAGTGTCGCGCCAGCTTCTCCAGCGAGGTCGGTCCCTGCGTAAAGAACAGCATCGGTATCGTCATCTGCTCCGGATGCACATCGGTCGCCGCCTTCACTAGCCCCGGGAAATACCGCATGCTGCCGTCGAGCGCCACCAGCGCGTCGTATTCGGTTGTCGCGCGCCGCCGCAAACAGATTTGAGATCCCACCCCAGCTAAACCCCGCCACTGCAATCTCCGACATCTCTGTATTCGGCAGCGTCTGCGCGTACCCAATCAGAAACGAGATGTCCTGCGCCTGCGCATCGATACCGGCGAGGTCGCTAGTCATATTCCGTGACTTCGCGCCCATGTCGGGGCTCGCCACCACCACGTAGCCGTGGCTCGCTAGGTACTCGCACAAGTCTGCATTCTCCCAAGACATCGAGGAAAAACTCGGCGCATAGATCACCACCGGAAACCGTCCCGGCAGTAGCGGAGCATTGCGCACCGCCCACATCGAATCCTTCAGTGTAGGCTTCATGCTGTCGAGCCACTGCTTCCAATCGGGCGAAAGTTCAGGTCTCCCAAAGCTGGTCTCCGTAGCGAGCAGATTGCCGTAATCTCCGACCGTCATCGGTTTGCCACTGCTCTTTTGCGCGGGATACCAGATCAGCGTCTGCAACGGACGCGCGCGCTCTCCCTGATACGGCTTGCCCAATTCATCGGTGACAGGGCGATAGCTGCGCGAGAAATCATACTGCTCCACAACCTTCAGTCCCACGGCATCCGGTCCGGACTTTTCAGTGAAGTGAAAACGCTGATCCCCGGATGCAATCGCCGGAGCGCTTTGAGCGTGCGCGGCTGCAACAAAAGCGATAAGAAGAAGAGCGACAGCAAGAACCTTCGAACAGCTCGCAGCTATTTGTTCCTCTTGCAGGGAATGCTCCATATGCGGATTGGTTGTCACGATCGTCTGCCGGTTCTGCCTTTCAGTGCCGCAGCCTGCTCTTCTACAATGGTAGACGGTCCGAGACTGCGTCCGCCCGGAAGAATTCTTGATGGCCCTCTGACTATGAATCAACCGTGATGATCGGTGAGCTGCAAACCCAAACTCGTCTGTGGGCAAATCAGTACCGACAAAAGCTCTTTTCTCTAGGATCGATTCTGGGCTGATGGCAGATCGCCGATGCCCTGATCGAGCGAGGTGGTGCTCGTGACGGCAGTGCTTGAAAAGTCTGATTTTCGATAACTTCCATTAGGCGGGAGGGTATCAGTCAGGCAATTTATCTATAACCCCGTTTTCCGCTCGGCAATCGACTTTATGACATCCAAAGCGCTGGAGCAGTCGAGTCCGTATTCATTCGTAGGTCTGCTAATCTCTTTCCCATGCGGCTCCTTCGGGAATCGCAATTGCTCTGTGCATAGTCAAGTCGACAAACTTATGAGGAGGTGCTGGGTTGCTGCGTTTGTTGGTGTGGGGGCTAATGGCCGGGATGGCGTCGGCCGGACAGACGACCGCGACGGATGCGGCAGCCGGTGTAAATTCGGAAGGGTTGATTGGTCTGGACGTGGTCGTCGTGGACGCAACTGGTCAGCCGGTGGCGGGTTTACGACGCGACGATTTTGCTGTTCTGGATGACGGAATTCCCAGGCCGCTCGTGTCCTTCTCCGCACACGACGGGGGCTCGGCGAACTCGGATTCACAGGTGCAACTGATCCTGCTGGTAGATACGTTCGGCGAAACGAACGAGGTGGCGGAACAGGAGCGAAGCGCAACGGAGAAATTTCTGCGGGAACACAACGGCCAGTTGGAAATGCCGACAACAGTCTACGCGCTCGCGGGACTGAAGTTCTGGCGGGTGGCTGGGCCCTCGCTGGACGGCGCTGCTCTGGCTTCGGCTCTGGAGCAGAACAGGATGGCGGGTGACAATCTTTTGTCTGGCGGGGCCTTCGCAGTGAATGGACCTCCCGGATCCCTTGGGCTCCATGGGGGAGGGCATGGGCCAGCAATTCACGCACCGGACGCAAATCTCGGTATTTTTGCGCTGGGATGGATTGCAGCGCAGGCCCGCACGCAACCCGGGCGGAAGGTGCTCCTGTGGGTGGGGCCTGGATTCCGAACCGGCACAGGGAAAGATCCGATCAATTCGGGAATCGATCAGAAGAATCTCTTTCTATCAATCCGATGGTACGAGACAGTCCTTCGCGAGGCGCGGCTGGCGTTGACCATATTGAGTGTCGGACCGCACCTGCAAACGAACGTCCTGGCAGGACCGGGGGCGGCGGTTGGCTCCGAAAAGGAGGCGGATATCCTGGCGCTCTCCAAGGGAACGCTGGCGGTGAGAAGCGGAGGCGTGGTTCTGCCGGCGGAGCGAGATTTGGAGATGCAAATCTCCAGGAGCGCCGGAGAAGCGGAAGACTTCTATCATCTGACGTTCGATCCGGCGCCTGCCAACAGGGTCAATGCGCTTCATTCCTTACGCATCTCGGTGCCGGGTTCAGGACGCGCTGTGCGTACGACCATGGAGTACTACGACCAGCCCTTCTATCACAACACTCCTGACGCGGAAATACGTCAGGTGACTGTGGCGCAGTTGCGACGATTCGTTGAGCAAGCGCACGGCCGGGCGGATCGCGACGTCACCGCAGAACTGGAAGGAATGGGGCTGAATCAGCGGCTGCCGACGCAGGATCTGGCGGCGTTTCTGAAGGACCTGCCGGGGAAGAGGTCGCGCGAGGCACTGACGGCGGCGGCAAATTTGTCGGAGTTTCTGGCACCCTCCCCGGACGAAATCCCTACGACCGCGCGGCCGACTCTGGACGAGCAGCGGCAGCTCGTGGATATGGCCGCGAGATACCTGAGCCAAACGATGCCCCGTCTGCCGGACTTTTTCGCAACACGCACCTTGGTGCGGTATAGCGAGGGACATCTATGGGACGGGTTCGACTTTGTAAAGTCTATGCCACTGCGCGTGGTAGGGCAGTCCAGGGCTAGCGTGGTCTACCGAAACGGCCGAGAGATTGTGAGCGCAGAGGAAAACAAGCGAGGAGAGGCTGGCCAGCCCAATCTGGAAACTTATGGCACCTTTGGGCCGCTTCTACGCACTGCGGCGCAGGCACTGACCGGAGGGGTGCAGTGGAGTCGATGGGAGTCATGGGCCGGCGGACGGAGGGCGGTTTTTAGTTTTGAGGTTCCAGCCAGCAAAGCGCATTACCTGGTCCATGGATGCTGTACACCGAATCTTAACGGCACGGAGGCGTTTGCGATCATGGCTGCGAATCGGGGAGAGATCGCTATCGATCCGTCAAGTGGCGCGATTCTACGGCTGACCGTCCAGTCAGATCAGCAGGATTTTCTGCCGGTAGACCGATCGGAGATGGTCATTGACTATGGCCCGGTTACGATTGCCGGAAAAAGTTATATTCTTCCGTTGCACAGCGTGAATGTAGGAAGCCAGCGGTCCCTTATGCGGCTTGAAAATAATTGGTACGAGAGCTTCTGGATGTGGGGCCCATACACGACGCAGATAAACGTGTTCGACTTCGGTGACTACCACACGTTTCGCGGGAGTGCGCATATGCTGCCAGGCTTTCACTCGGAGGAGAGTTCGCCGCGATAACCGAGCCGGCGTGACTCGCCGAGCGCCATCTCGGCCAACTCCGGTGAACCGCGAGATAATTCATTGCAGTCTGAGATTGGAGTTCCATCATGAGCAAGGAAGATTCGACGGCTGTCGCAAGTTCCTCCCCGTCGGGGTCAGTTCGTCTGAATCGCACTCTTGGCCTATGGAACCTGATCATCATCGGCATGGTGATTATTCAGCCGACGGCGCCGATGGGCATCTATGGCGTTATCAGCAATAAGGCTCAAGGCCACGTCGTTACGACCATCCTGATCGCCATGGTGGCCATGCTGCTTACTGCTATCAGTTACGGTCGAATGGCACGCGTCTATCCGAGTGCCGGCTCGGCATATACCTATGTCGGCCAGGAGATCCATTCCTCTTTGGGCTACATCGTCGGTTGGGGCATGGTCATGGATTACTTGCTGAATCCACTGATCTGCACTGCCTTTTGCGCCAAAGCGGCGATGAATATCCTTCCTGGACTCTCCTATTACGTGTGGATTCTTCTATTCGCCGCTTTCTTCACTTGGGTCAACCTGCGCGGCGTAAAGACCTCGGCACGCATGAATGAGGTTCTTTGCGTCGGCATGGTCATCGTGGTCTTCTTCTTCCTTGCCAGCGTGGTTCGTCTGCTATGGCATGCGCAGCACGACCCGGGCTTTTTCATACGCCCTTTCTACAATCCGGCAACATTTCATCCATCCAGCATTTTTGCCGGCACCTCAGTGGCGGTGCTCACCTACATAGGCTTCGACGCCTTATCCACTCTCTCAGAAGAAGCGGAGAATCCGCGCCGCAACATTCTGCTGGCGACCGTATTAGTTTGTCTCATCGCGGGGCTCCTGTCGGGCTTGGAAGTCTACGCGGCTCAACTGGTCTGGGGCTCCAAGCCTTTCCCAGGCGACCGCGTAGAATCGGCTTTTGCCATCATTGCGCGACAGGCTGGCGGGGTAGTTCTCTTCCAGTTGATTAATTTCACTTTGCTGGTGGCCAATATGGGATCGGGCATGGGCTCCCAGCTTGCCGCAGGACGTTTGCTCTATGGAATGGGACGAAGCGACGCAATTCCCAAATCATTTTTTGGCGCCATTGAGCCAAAACGACGGATTCCGCGAAACAACATACTGATTGTCGGGGCATTTGCTCTGGTGGGCGCCGGCGTGCTCGAATTTTTTGCCAACAAGCTGGGTGGCGGAGCTTACGAGATAGGGGCGCAGGCGCTGAACTTCGGCGCCTTCATCGCCTTCATGGGAGTCAATGCAGCGGCCTTTGTCCACTATTGGCTCCACGGAAAAGTACGAACCCTTAGCGGCTTCTTAGTGCCGGTCCTGGGCTTCCTGATCTGTGGGTTTATCTGGCTCAATCTGAGCCGTCCCGCGCTGATACTTGGCGCTGTTTGGATGATCGCAGGTATTGCCTACGGCGCTATCCGAACAAGGGGATTCAAGGCGGAACTGGTTAACTTCGATATTCCCGCAGAAGACTCTTAAGGAGCGGATAGTTACCGATGCTCCACCTAAGGGGAGTTCCCTGCTCTGATTTGCCCTTCGGACCGCAGTCACTTTGCGTCCCAGGCGTTTCATGGGAGCCGCCTAGACGAGGTGAGCCACACCGGTGATCGAACTCGAGTGCGCTACTTCTGCAAGTTCGATTTCCAGTGTTTAGCGAGACATTCAGCGGCGGACTTCATGGGATCTCCGGAGGCGTTCCTGTCTTTCTTGCAAGTGTAGCTAAAGGTAACGATCTTAGTCTGGTTATCGACTACCTGCATGGTGGCGCGGTCAAATCCACCAGGATCATAGCTGCCATTGTTGATGGCGCTCGTGATGCCCTGAAAGACAGAACCATTGTTTCGGTCCAAGGTAAACGTAACCGCGTAGCGAGCGTTTGCGGGGTCCGTAGTGACGACGACCGGCACGCTTTTCGCCATAAGTGCGGCGGTGAAGTCGGGCGTAAAGGGATTTTGTTGGTCAAGGTAGACGGCGGATTTACCGGTGGACGGCGTTTGAGCGAAGGCCAGCGCGGACCCGAGGACGATCAGCGAAAACGGGTAACGCATAAACATTCTCCCTCCATTCATTACGAGTTTGGGATGGCTCAGTGCGTGAATAATTATGCCTGAGTTCGGGTCCCGTCAACGCAAATTGCGATGCCAGGCGCACCAGCTCATTCGATTCCCCCTAGCTTTTCCAGACAGGCGCAGCGCCGTCCATTTGCGTCGAGTGTCCCCACCGCGTCGCCGAATGCAAGGCATCACAGTTCGTGACAGCAAGCGTCTGGGTTACGACTGAGGGTATTGACCTGGTTGTGCGATGATTTGGCTCACTATTGCAGTGAGCGATGTCACTTTTTTAGAACCGCTAAAAGTTGGAGGCGCGGGTCGGAATCGAACCGACGCATAAAGGTTTTGCAGACCTCTCCCTTACCGCTTGGGTACCGCGCCATCTTGAACATTGTACCGCCCGGCTGGATGGAACCCCAGTCTGGCATCTGCGACTTTCCGATTACCTCGGCTCGCATCTCATGCAAAAACCGGGATTTTCACCATGCCACCTGCGCCGCAACGACTTTTCGCTTGAATCCTTCAGGAAATCCGGCAATATCAGGCAGGCTCGGAAGGTAGCCATCTGGAGCGGGAGACGGGACTTGAACCCGCGACCCTCGCCTTGGCAAGGCGATGCTCTACCACTGAGCTACTCCCGCATACGTCCTCAGGCAGTATATCGGGCGGCTCCCCGCCAGGTCAACGCAACTCCCTATTCCGTGCCGGCAAGATAGGCTTCCACCACCGCCAGGTCCCGGTCAATGCCAGCCGTCGTATCGACCTCCAGCTTGGGGTGCAGAATGGGCTCAAAGTGCTGCTTGATCCTGCGGTAGAGTGCCGGATCGCGATTTTTTGCCGGATGACCAGGATCGCTGCGGGCCAGGCGCTCTTCCGCCACCGCATCCGCACAGGTCAGGTACAGAATGCGCCAACGTGCGCCGGCCTGCTTCGCCGCCAGCAAAACTTCCTCAATCTGACCCTGCGTGGAGAAGGTCCGTCCGTCAAAAAAGACGAATTTCACCCGCCTACGCTCGGTCAGATAAGCCGCCGCCTCCAGCATGGCGCGCATGCACAATTGATCCTGTTCGGGGCTGTAGTCGGTCAGCGGGTCGGGAAAGAGCGCGCCACGGATACGATCCTTATCGAGAATGGCCGCTCCCTGGCGCTCTGCCAGGGCCCTGGCAAGGGTGCTCTTGCCCGTCCCAGGCAGGCCGGCAAAGATTACCCAGGTGGTCGATTCTGCAGGCAAGGGGCCGCCTATTCGTCCAACAGCCGGCCGTCACGCATGTGCAGGATGCGGTCTCCAATGGCAGCCGCTTCAGGGTTGTGCGTAATCATCAATACCGTTTGCTTGAACTCCTGGGTCGAGCTTCGCAGCATCTTCAGCACCGCATCGGAGTTGGCGGTGTCGAGATTGCCGGTCGGCTCATCGGCAAGGATAATGGCGGGGCGGGTAATGAGCGCGCGGGCAATGGCGACGCGCTGCTGCTCTCCACCGGAAAGCTCCGCCGGACGATGATCCAGACGGTCTGCAATGCCCAGCATATCGGTTAGGTGATGCAGCAATTCTTTGTCCTGCGGGCTCTGGCTGCCCGCTATTTCCCGCGCGATTTCGATGTTGCCGCGCGCCGTGAGTGTAGGCAGCAGATTGAACTTCTGAAATACGAAGCCGATCTTTGTTTTACGCAATGCGGTGCGGCGGGAGTCCGTTAGCTGGGCGAAATCGATGCCATCGATCAAGACGCTTCCTGTGGTTGCCCGCGTCAGACCACCAAGAATATAGAAGAGGGTCGATTTGCCGCTACCCGAAGGGCCGACGATGCTGACAAACTCACCCGGCGGCACCACAAATGAGACGTCGGTCAAAGCCCGAACGTCTACCTTACCCGCCCGGTAAATCTTGCTTAGATTCTTTGCCACAATAATGGGCTGCACGTGTCGATTGTAGCTGGCCCCTTAAACGCCGACTACCACCTCTTCTCCAGCCTCCACCTCGTGGTGCGCCACCTCCTGGGTAACCAGCGGACGCAGGCCGTGCCCCTTCTTGGGGCCGCGCTTGCGGGCTACCATCACGCGAATGCGCTCCAGCATCTCAACCGGCGAGCAGGCGCCCTTGGGTAAAAAGGCGTCGGCACGATTGGCACGGTCGAACGCCTTCACGCTCCCGCTGATGAGGATCGCCGGCACTTCGGGGGCCAACTCCTTCATACGGCGGATGAGCTCGTTCCCATCCATGTAGGGCATGATCAGGTCGCTCAGAACCAGGTCGATTCCCCCTTCACGAAAAATCTCCAAGGCTTTTTCACTGCCTACCGCGGTCAGCACGCGGTAACCCCTCGTCTCCAGCATGAATTTGCGAACGGAAAGAGCTTGTTCATTGTCGTCAACACACAAAATAGTTTTCTTCGGCCTCATGGGTCCTAAAATTCTCCTTTCCAAGGAGCGGTGAAACGCGGGCGCACATTAGCTTTGTGCGTGTCCGCTGGGTTGGGGGAGAACGGAATAAGTCGCGCATGGATGGCCTGCGGCAGCAGCGAAACAGGAGTTCCCTCGCGGTCACCAACAATGAGATGACCGCAGGTCTCTGCTCAGCAACAGCGCGCATCCAAACGCGTCCGGTCTGAATTCAGTTGTCAGATTTAATGGCCGACAGTTGCGTTACCTGCTCGGAAACGCTTGGACAGAGTACGAAGAGGAAAGCGATGTGTAAACGGAGAAGATCAAGCGAAGTGCGGCTTGCTTTTTTGCAAAAGTTCCACCGCGTGACGGCGTCCTGTTGCCAGTGTTGCTTATGGGCGCTGTTAGCCCTGTTGAAAGCATGTGAATCGTTCAAGGAAAAGCTGCTCTTTTGCAGCAGGATCAGTGCTGCTGCAAAAAATAAATCACAGCATATCCACGCGAGCTTCTAAGCCGTTTGAGTTTTCTCGCGTGTTTCAGCGTGCTCTCGCAGGTTGGTACCGGGTTCCATTCATGAAGAGCTGTCTTGCTCATCCTTAGTGCCAAAGTTTGACACGACTTTCCGTGGGCTCTATGCTTGTAGCAGTCGAAGCGTTTATGACTATCTAAGCAATGGCGCTCACCTCTCACCACCCCGGCTCCCTCTGTTGCAGTTGCTGTCGCTGCTGCACGCTGCGGGTGTGTTCCCAGATCGACTAGCTTCGAATCCTGAACTACGAACACTCATCCACCCGCAGCTGGCTTCCGCCGCGGGTTCCCTCGTGCTTGGAATCAAGCCTGGAAACGACGCGCAAAAGGCCGACTCCCAACCAAGTCTCGACGAGGAAACCGACATGAGCACAACCACCGAAGCACGCATCCCACGCATTCTTGAACAGGCGCCCGACTTCCAGGCGAAGAGCACGCATGGCGTGATCCAGCTAAGCGATTACACAGCCAAAGGCAAGTACGTACTGCTGTTCTCCCATCCCTCCGATTTCACCCCCGTGTGCACAACGGAGTTCATCGAGTTTGCGCGCTGCTGGGCTGATTTTGAGAAGTTGAATGTGCAGTTGATTGGGGTCTCAATCGACAGCGTCTATTCTCATATCGCGTGGGTGCGTGACATTGAGCGCAATGCGGGTGTGGAGATAAAGTTTCCCGTGGTTGCCGACCTCGACCAGAAGGTATCGCAGGCCTACGGCCTGGTGCATGAAGCGGCCTCTGATACGGCCACGGTGCGCGCGGTGTTCGCCATCGATCCGAAGCAGAATATCCGCGCAATTGTCTATTACCCGATGCAATTGGGGCGTAATGTAGATGAGTTGATTCGCATCTTCCAAGGGTTGCAGACGATTGACGGCAACGGCGTTTCAGTCCCGGCGAATTGGAAGTTGGGAGAGCCGGTCATTGTGCCCGCGCCGGCTACGGTGGAAGACGCCCGCAAGCGCACCAACGGAGGCGGAGCGGGGCTGACAGTAGAAACCTGGTACCTGGCGAAGAAGGATCTTGCCACCCAGGGCAAGTAGCGAATCGCTGCGGGCAGTCTTGGGATTAGACTGCCTGCAGCGATCCAATGAGCACCGGTGGCGAAGTGGCTAACGCGCTGGTCTGCAAAACCAGTATTCGAGGGTTCAATTCCCTCCCGGTGCTCCATGTATCTTTCTCGCCTGTGCGCGCAAGACCCGAATTGCCTCCGGGTTCCGTTTCGCCACCAACGCAAGATCGTCGAGTGCTGTGGTATCCCTACTCAAGCCCCACGACCTGCTCCCATTGCCGGGAGCGCGGCCGCAATCGCTGTCTCCAGGTCAGGAACGTTGATCGGCTTGGAGACATATCCATCCATTCCTGCGTCTATACAGCGTTCCCGGTCTCCCCTCATGGCGTGGGCGGTCATGGCAATGATCGGTATATGGGTTTGAGTGGAGGACTCGCGCTGGCGAATACTCGCGGTCGCGATCAGGCCGTCCATCTCGGGCATCTGAACATCCATCAGCACCAGGTCGAAGGTTTGTAGCGCTAGCCGTGATAAGGCTTCTTTGCCATTGTTGGCGATTTCCAGCGTGTGTCCTAACTTTTGCAAGATGCGACTTGCAATCGCCTGGTTGATGCGACTGTCTTCGGCGAGAAGAATATGCAGCCGTCTGGCCGGCGCCCTCCAGGCAGCAACAGTGGCGGGACCCGCCACCGGCAGGTGTCCGGAGGCCCTGACGATGGCTGAAAATAACTCTCTCCTGCGAATAGGTTTATGGGCATAGCATTTGATGTCCATTTTTCGGCTCCGCTCGAGTTCATCCATCCCGCCCCCGGAGGTGAGCATAACGACCCCGATTCCAGCGATTGCGGGCCTGCTCCGAATTGATTCCACGAGATCGAATCCGTCCATTTCCGGCATGTGCCCATCCGTTACGACGACCTGATAAGGCTGGCTGCTTTCGCTGGCGAGAATCAAATTTGCCAGCGCCTGTTCGGCACCCGCGGCAGAACTTACCTGCGCGCCCCACAGTTGGAGCGTCCTTTGCAATATCCGCCTATTCGTCCCATTGTCATCGACCACCAGTATCTTTAGGTCTCGCAGCCCGTCAGCCTGCGGGCCGAGATTTTCGAATTCTGTGCTCTTTTTCAGCACGGTAAATCGCGCAGTAAAGCAGAATCGCGCTCCCTCCCCAAGCTTGCTTTCAAGCCACATTCTTCCTCCCATCATCGACGCCAGACTAGCGGAAATCGTCAAGCCTAGACCGGTACCGCCATACTTGCGTGTGGTCGATGAGTCCGCTTGGGTGAACGGGGCGAAGATAGACTGTTGTTTGTCGGCTGGGATACCAACGCCGGTGTCGGCTACAGTAAACCGCAGGGATACAGGGCCGTGATCTTCGCTTTCGAGTTCTGCCCGCAACACAACTTCACCCTGAGGGGTGAATTTAATCGCGTTGCTGACGAGATTGCAGATGATCTGGCGTAGCCGTCCGGGATCGCCCGCTAAGAGCTCCGGCACATCGGAGGCGATCTCACACAGAAGTTCCAACCCCTTTTCATCAGCCTGCGCGGCGAAGGTCTTCAAAGCCTCTTCCATGCAATCGCGCAGATTGAATTCGATGGTTTCGAGGTCGAGCTTTCCCGCCTCAATCTTGGAAAAATCAAGGATGTCATTCACCACCGTGAGGAGGGAATTGGCTGACAATTTCACGGTCTCCAGGCACTCCCGCTGGTCGACAGACATTTCTGTGTCCAGTACCAGGTCGGTCATACCGATCACGCCGTTGAGCGGTGTGCGAATTTCATGACTCATATTGGCCAGGAACTGACTCTTCGCGGCGTTTGCCGCGGCAGCCTCCGCAGCCATCTGCCTGGCATGGTCGGTCGCCGCCTGCAGCTGCTTCGTTCTATCGTTCACTGCTTCTTCCAACTGATCATTCTGCTGCTGCAGTGTTCGCTGGAGTTGGTGGAGTTTTAGATGGGTGTGGACACGGGCCTTCACTTCTTCCAACTGGAACGGTTTGGTTATGTAATCGGCACCGCCTACCTGAAATCCTTTTATCTTATCTTCCGTCGCGCTCAGCGCGCTGAGGAAAATGACGGGCGCCGCCGCAAGCTCTGGATTAGACTTCAACTGCTCGCACAATTCGTAGCCATTCATTTCCGGCATGTTGATATCAAGCAGAAACAGATCCGGAGGATGTTGGACAGCGGCCGCCAGTGCCAGCCGCCCCCTGGGAAAAGACCGCACCTTATAGCCATCCACTTTCAGCATGTCCTCCAATAGCTTTAGATTGGCGGGTTGGTCATCCACGACCATGATGTCGGCATTCTTGCTAGGCATCATTGGTTGTGCTTCATGGGAGTAGTTCTCGTTTTGTATCTTGCAACAGACAGGTCAAGGCATCGTACTCGTAATTTTCCGCTAGTTCGTTTAAAGCCCCGGCCAGTTGCCCGTCCGAATCGCTTATGGTTCTTATCAGTTGGTCCAAACGGTCCTTATCGCCTTGCTGAACCGCATCACGCAATTGATTTATTAATTCCACCGGCAGTTCCATAAGCTGCGATGTGCCCAGCGGACGGCCGATAGCTAAGATCCCAGAGGGCGTGGTTTCAGTGCCCAGGTCAATTGCATTGGTCAAGGAACCCTGCTCTGCGCCGATTTCGATATCTTGAGACGTTATTGGGATGTCGAGGCGAAATATTGAACCTTGGCCCGGGATGCTCGTCACCGTAATATCCCCTCCCATCAAGCGCGCGTAACTGCGGCCAATCGCCAACCCCAAACCCGTTCCCTCCTGAGCCTTGAGACCACGCTTCATTTGACTAAACGGCTGGAATAATTTTGCTTGCTCCTCATTCGTAATGCCCGGACCGGTGTCCTCAATTTGAGCTGACATCCATAGCTGATTGGCACTTCTTCGGTACAGAGTGAGGTGCAGCTTGATTTGGCCGTGGGTGGTAAATTTGATTGCGTTGCCCAGAAGGTTGATCAGTACCTGGCGCAGCTTGCCTTGGTCTGCGATCACGTGCTCCACTGATTCCCCATCGACTAATACATCGAATCGCAGCGCCTTCGCCTGGGCGAATAACCTGAACATCGATGCGAGATCGTCTACCAGCCGAGGGAAGTTGAAACTGACCGTATTGAGTTCGGTACGGCCGGCCTCGATCTTCGACATGTCTAATATGTCGGTGATGAGGGCTATTAGATGCTCTCCGCTTTGGCAGATGATCTTGAGATTGGCTTTCGCGCTCGTGCCTAATTCCGGATCGTGTGACATGAGCTGCGCGTAACCAAGGATGGCGTTCATCGGGGTACGTATTTCATGGGAGACGGTAGACAGAAATACACTCTTAGCCCGGCTGGCAGCCTCAGCCTCGGCTGCTGCGATTTCAAGGCGCCGCTCAAATTGCTTCCGTTGGGTGATGTCGCGCACGGCGGAAACCACCAGGGTTCCCTCATCGGTTTCCAATGGGCTAAGGCTGATTTCGATGGGAAACTCGCTACCGTCTTTTCGCAGCCCGTAGAGTTCTGCACCAGCCCCCATGGGCCGCACCCGTGGATCGGCGAAAAATCCCGCCCGGTGCCCGGGGTGCGCGCCCTGGAAGCGTTGCGGCATCAACATTTCCATCGCGTGTCCTAGCAGTTCTTCTCGCGCATAACCGAATATGCTCTTCATTTGAGCATTGACTAAAACAATCTTGCCCTGCCGATCCACCACCACCATGGCGTCTGGCGCCGCTTCCAGTAGCTCTCGGAACGTCCCCTCCGTAGCCAGCCTCTTGGTACGGTCAACCACTTGTCCCAGCTGATTGCCGACCAGCATCATTACTTCCAGGAGCGCATCATCCTGGTCGAACTGGGCAAGGGCAAAAAACTCCAAGACAGCGATGACCTCACTTCCGCTTAGCACAGGAAAAGCGAATGCTGATTTTATGCCTGCTTGTTGGGCTACTGACTGGCGAGCGAAGTGGGGATCATTGGACACGTCTCGGACCCAAATCGGCCGAGCGCTGGTAATGACTTCAGCGGGTAGATCCGCTGCTAGAGAAAATCCGCTTACCTCAGACGCCATCTGGAATGCATGGAAGCGGCGCTCTTGCATCCCACTCCAGATGTGGGAAGAAAGCGGATGGGTTTGACCTAAGGCGGGCATACAGGCGTGCCCCAGCGGCCAACTGGTAAAGGCACACACTCGCTCCACTGCGAACTGCATTGCCTGTGCCACGGTAGTGGCCTGGTTGGCGGTTGTGGCTACGTCCTTCAGCAACTCGAGCTGCTTATTCTTTTCGTATAGGGTGTGTTCACTTTCTTTCAGGCTGGTGATGTCAAAACCCACTCCGTGAATGGCCCACGGCCTGCCGTCTTGCCTGCGGAGCATGCTGGCTTCGCATTGAAACCACACCACCCTGCCGTCACGCGAGATGATCCGGTAGACAGATTTGAGGGGCTTGCCGGAAAGAAACATCTCCGCCGCTTCGATGCTCCATCTTTCCTTGTCGTCTGGATGTATGTGCTGGTACCAGCGTATGGGGTCCTGCAGCCATTCGTTTTGCGAGAATCCAAGCGCTGCTTCGATTTGCGGACTGACGTAGGCATCCCCTATGCCGCCATCCAGAGAGGCCATGAAGACGACCGCAGGCAGCCGGTCTACAAGCGAGCGGTATTTGAGTTCCTCGGTGAATGGAGGAAAGGATTCCGACGGCTCAGGGAGGGCATGCGGACCTGGTGGATGGTGGAGGCTGAACACCTCAGCCAGCGCTTGGAGAGTGGCCTCAGCACTGACCAGATCGATAGTCGATTGGGCCGACTGCGGTAGCGCATCAAGCTCTTGCTGCAAGTCAAGTTTTGTTGAACCTTCAGGCATCGCAGTTTCCCAACTCATGGCCGCGCCGGATACTACGTTATGCTCATATCGCCATTCATCTGTGTCGCCAACCCGGCTCTTTGTTGAGCGAAGACTGAGTAAACCTGCGAAGTGCGTGAATGGCTTTTCCGTAGGAGGCCACCGCGCTGGCGGAAAGCAAGGAGCCAGGGGGCTGGTTCATGAAGGGCATGAATTTGTCGGGAAAGCCGGGCATGGTGCAGCCGATACAGATGCCGCCAATATTGGGGCACCCGCCTATGCCGGCCATCCAGCCACGTTTGCCGACGTTACACTGGACCACCGGTCCCCAGCAGCCCAGTTTGACGATGCATTGAATATCCCCGTACTTGGCCGCGAATTCGGCCTGCTCGTAGTAGCCACCCCGGTCACATCCTTCATGGACGGTTTGACCAAACAGCCAAGTAGGGCGAAGGCATTCGTCCAGGGGGATCATGGGAGCCCGTCCGGTGGCCATATGAAGCAAGTAGAGTAACGTCTCCATGAAGTTATCGGGTTGAACCGGGCAACCGGGCACGCACACAATGGGAATCCCGGCCGTCGATCTCCATTTCCAACCTAAGTAGTCGGCGAGCCCCATGCATCCGGTGGGATTGCCCTCCATGGCATGGATTCCGCCATAGGTGGCGCAGGTGCCGGCAGCGACGACGGCCCAGGCCTTGGGCGCCAAGCGATCGATCCAATCGCAGGTGAGGATGGGCTGGCCGGTTTTCTGATCCGTGCCGAATGCCGCCCAGTACCCTTCGGCTTTGTTGTGTTCGTTGGGAATCGATCCTTCGATAACCAGAATGAACGGAGATAGGTCGCCTTGGGCGGCGCGATGGAAGGGCTTCAAGAAGTCTTCGCCATTTGCATAGGCGAGACATGGATTGTGGAAATTCACTTTGGGAATCCAGGGTATGCCCCCCAGAAGAATATCTTCGAGACTGGGCTGGGTTGCCGCGGTCATTGAGATCGTATCCCCATCGCAGCCCAGGCCTGCCGTAATCCAAAGGACATCGATCTGGGAAAAAGGCGGCGTTTCACGCCCGGGAGGGTTGCTACTCATTTGGCCGGTTCCCATTCTTGACCGTGCGGGCTCGATTTGCGATACCCGGTAACTGCCGCCAAATGCCATTGCCGGCACCAGTTGATCGGAGTTTTCGCGATGGGGGATGTCCCAAGTGGTAGCCTCGGGCAACTGCTCCGCAAGAGTCCTGGTTTTGAAATGGGCACAATTCGCCCGAAGCTACATCGGACAGAGATATTATCGGTTGAAACGGCGCAGGCTTTAGATGGGATTTCTCTTTTCCTGCCCGCCCCTGCGCGCGAGACTGAGCGCTATCGCTTCCGCGGAACGGACAGGTCCAGATCAGCGCCTGTGAGGTGCTTGGTCAGCAGGATGATCTGCCCCTGGTGCGACTGCAGATGGCCAGTCACGCGGTAAATCGCTTCGAGGATGGTCGCGGGCGGCCAAATCCCCGTTGGCTGAGGGTTGATGACTTCGAGCAGGCGCTCTGGTGGAAGCGACCCGAGCACGTTGCGGCACTCTGCGAGGGTTGCGGCAAAGCGGCTACGAATCTCTGCGCATCGCTGCGACGGCGAGAGCGCGAACTCTGAGTCTCTTTTGCGCACGTCCGGCTGGCCGTCGATTCCATGCAGGAACCACTGCCGCAGATTGCCTTCAAGATGAAGCAGAAGATTGGCGATGGAGTTTTCGTGGTCGGCTCCACGGTGCCACATTTGCTCATCAGACAACTTATCGATACAGCGGTTGATGTCGTCTTCGGAGCGCTGCACTGTCTTTACCGAGGCGCTAAGGAACAGGTGGGCTATCTGGTCAGACATGAGGGTACATCATAGTTGCGGAGAGGCAAGTTGTTCAAGTGCGATGGCAAGTTGGTGGACACCGCGACGGATTTCCTGTCCGTTCACGGCAGCGAAGCCCAGCTGTAATCCTTCGCGGCGCAGCGGGCCGCGGCTGTAAATACTGAGTGGGGTCACTTCCACCTTGCGAGCTTGCGCAGCCCGCGTGGCCGCAGCGCTATCGATCGCCGGGCACAGCCAGCCCACAGTTTGCAGGCCTGCTTCGACGCTCGAGAGCTCCAGCAACCCGGTGAGTTTCTTGCGCGCGCTTTCCATCAAGATCGAAAGCCGCTCGGCATACACTTCACGCATCCGCCGCAGGTGCCGCGCGAAGTGGCCCTCGTTGATAAAGTCGCAGAGCACCGTCTGTTCAAAAGGCGCAGCATGCCGATTGAGGACAGATTTCGCCGCCGCGAAGGAGTCGACGAGATCCGGCGGAAGCACGAGATAGCCGAGACGCAACGAAGGAAAGAGCACCTTGCTGAAGCTGCCGGCAAAGAGCACCAGACCGTGCTGATCCAAACCCTGCAATGCGGGTATTGGCCGCCCGGCGTAGCGAAACTCGCTATCGTAATCATCCTCGAATATCAAGGAGCGAGACCGGCGAGCCCATTCCAGCAGTTGCAGGCGCCGCGGCAGGCTCATGGTCATGCCCACAGGAAATTGGTGCCCCGGCGTCACGTAGACCAGCTTGGCCTTTCGCGCCCGCAGCCGAGGCAACTCGATTCCTTCGCTATCCACCGGCGCCGCACGTATCTTCGCCCCCAGGGCCTCGAAAGCCGTGGCAGCGCCGGGATACCCCGGCTCTTCCAAACACACCTGATCGCCAGGATTCAGAATCAGCCGCCCCGCCAAATCGAGCGCCTCCTGCATTCCGGAAACAATCATTACTTGTTGGGGAGTACATCGAGTTCCACGCGAGGTGTTTAGATAGTCGGCAACGGCCGTACGTAAAGGCAAATAGCCCATGGTGTCACAGCCCAGCAGTTGAGGTATGGATAGGCGCCGTAAGCGCCGCTCCGCTAAGCGCGTCCAGATCTGCGTGGGGAATAGATCGAGAGCGGGCAGGTTAGCGCGGAAGGCCCGGGTGGGCCGGCTCTCGAGGCTTGAAAACGGCTGGACGCGCAGTCCATAGCGGGAAAGCCGGCGCGGCGGTTGCTTGCTCACGGAGAGTCTCTGTCTCGGCTCTGGCGCCACCTGGAGCAGGTTTTCCGGTAAGACGCTGCTTACATATGTACCGGATCCTCTGCTTCCATGCAGATATCCCTCCGACTTCAACTCTTCGAACGCGCTGACTACGGTTCCGCGAGAAAGCCCATATTGCGCCGCCAAATCGCGCGTGGCGGGTAACCTCGAGCCGGGCCGCAAACGGCCGGCCAGAATGTCCCCACGCAAAGCCGCGTAAAGCCAGCGGAATGCGGGGGTCTTGGCGTCCCTCGACGGCAGGATAAGGTTGAATGGAGGACTGCGCTTAGCCATAGCGAATCAAAAGTGGTACAGCCACAACTACGGCGAGTGGCACTACTCGACAGTACCACTTATTGTTTAACTTGGGGGCATGTGGAGACCATTCCTGATTCTCAGCTTGCTGCTCGCCTTGCTGTGTCGGCCTGTGCTGGTTAGCGCGCAGACCGCGACGCACTCACGAACTGTATTCTCACAAGCTTTGCCTCGGCTGCATGGCAGCCGGTTACAGGTAACAACGGTCGAGGTGACCTATCCACCGGGCGGTTCGTCAGCACCTCACAGTCATCCATGCCCGGTGATTGGCTATGTTCTCAAGGGCGCAGTGCGCATGCAGGTGAAAGGTGGTGCGCCTGCCACCTATACGGCGGGAGAGAGTTTCTACGAAGCGCCCAATGGCATTCATCTGATTTCAGAGAACGTAAGCGCAAAGGAAGCGGCAACGTTCCTGGCTTATTTCATTTGCGATCATTCCGCTCCTCTCTCTGCCAAAGTGCCAGCGACTCCATTGAAAAAAGAGGGTCAACCATGAACAACCGTCAACGCCGTGGTCTGGTCGACTGGGCTTTTGTGTACGCTCGGACCACGCTGGGCATCGCATTCCTGTCTGGTATCGCTGACCGATTCGGACTGTGGCGAGGCAGGAATGTTGGGTACGGAAACTTTGACGGTTTCATTCGTTACACCGCCAAGGTGAACTCATTCATGCCGCCGTCTTCGATTCCGTTTCTCGCGTGGGCTGCGACGATTGCGGAGTTGGTTCTGGGTATCTTTCTGTTAGCTGGGGTGTGGCTGCGCTGGACGGCTCTCGCTAGTGCGCTTCTGTTGATACTTTTCGGAACCGCCATGGCTATTTCTTTCGGGCTCAAGTCGCCTCTGGATTACTCGGTTTTCTCTGCTTCCGCAACAGCGGTTTTGCTTGCACTTAATGAAGGCCGCGCGGCAGATAGGCAGCTCTAGCACGCAGCGGAAAGAAGTAGGCTACGTACGGGCTTCAGTGTCTGCGTGAGAACTCAGCCCGTAGGAGTCAGTCTCCTAACAGAAACGCAGTAGGAACTGGACGGGTGCCCCACGTTCGCCTCAGCGTACGTGGGCCGAAAATGATATGTTTCGATTGCTTTTTCTTAACTTGGAGCAGATATGCGGGTCGATATTGCAAAAGCTATGGTGGGGCTTCGCCCTTCATTTTCGGCCCAGGTACGCTTTGGCGAACCTGGAGCACCCGTCCTGTTTCTATTTTATTTTGCTAGGGGGCGGACTCTGACGGTCGAACGCTTTGCTTAACAGGTTGGAGCCTTGGAGGAAATATGCTTCGCAGATTCTTAACCATTACCGCTGTAATCGTGGCTGGATGGAGTAGTACCGGCATCGCCGCCAACCCAGACGAAAGCTCTAATCTGCTCCGCGTGCGGGAGGCAGTCTGGCGATCGTGGTTCGATAACGATGCCAAGACACTCAGAGAACTTGTGCCACCAGAGACCATCGTCATCAGCGCCGGCGAAAGGCAGTGGAAACACCAGGCTGCTGTGCTCCAATCTGCTGCCGAATTTCGCGCCCGGGGAGGCAAGCTGATCCGACTCGAGTTCCCCCGCACAGAGATTCAGCAATTTGGCGAAGTGGCAATTCTATATAGCGAGTATAGGGTTGAAACGGAGATACACGGCAAACGTTCCATCAGTTCAGGACGGGCAACCGAAATCTTCGTGTTGCACGATGGCAAATGGACCAATCCCGGTTGGCATACCGATGCTGAAAAGTGAGGGCCTACTCCAACACCAGGTCAATCGCCTCCACCAGCGAAGCAAAGTCATACGAGCCATCGTGCCTTTGCCCGTTGATGAAAAAGGTCGGGGTTCCGTTGACGCCGCTGCGCACTCCTCCGGTGAAATCGGCGCGCACACGGGGCTGGAACTCCTTCGTCTCCAGCGCCTGAAGCAGCTGAGCGGGGGCAAGCCGTAGCGCCTGAGATAGCTCCACCAGGAGATCATCGTCGAGACGGCCCTGATTCTCATAAAGCAGATCATGCATTTGCCAGAATTTTTCGTGAGCGGCGGCAAATTCCGCGGTTTCGGCAGCAGGCTCCGCATATGGATGTATCTGGGTCAAAGGAAAGTTGCGAAAGATAAACGACAGGCGCTTGCCAAAATGCTTCTGCAGACGCTTAACGATGGGATAGGCCTGCCCGCACGACGGGCACTGGTAGTCGCCATACTCTACCAGCGTGCAGGGCGCATCCTTATCTCCCTGTTGATGATCCTTGGCACTGACCGCGACTGCGAGCTTCGTCATACCTGACCTCTCTTCTTACAGCGCTTCCAACGCTTGCAGTATTCCGTCTGCACCAGGATTGACCAGGATCGGCGAGCAGTAGCTCCAGGTGATCACGCCGTTTTTGTCGATGACGAAGAGCGCACGTTCGCAGAATCCTTCCTTGTCACGGTAGACCCCGTAGGCTCGGGCGACCGCACCCTTGGGTTCGAAGTCGGCGGCCAGAGGAAAATGGAGATTGTGTTCCTTGGCATACGCGGCGTGGCACCAGGCGCCGTCGACGGAAACACCGATTAGTTCTGCCCCGAATTTCTGGAACTCCGGCAGGACCTCGTTGTAGAGAGCCATTTGATCACCACAGACGGGGCTCCAGTCAGCGGGATAGAAGGCGAGAACCACCGGCTTTCCGCGCAGTTCGCTGAGCGTGATCTTCTCATCGGGGTTCACGCTCAGACTAAAATCCGGAGCCTTGGCGCCGGCATTCAAGATTGTAGACATAAAATCCTCCTTGGTGGGATGCGCAAACGGAGAATAAGCCTCTCCTGTTTCTAGCAAAATAATGGTTGACCGATTCTCAAGGGTTGAGGCCAAAACGAATCTGCATCTCGCGCCGTCCTCGACTGGTGATGGCAAGGGCCCTGCCATCAAGATCCTGGGTGACCCACTTTTGCTTTAATGCCAGTTTCAGCAGGGCTGCCCCCAGTGCCCCGCCGACATGTGGGCGCCGTTCGCTCCAGTCAAGACAGGCGCAGGCAAAGCGCCGCCGCAGCCTGCGGGTTGCTTCGAGATCGATGCCAAGAGCTTCAATCGCCCTGGTTCCAGCCGACGTAAGCTCGTAGGCGTGCTCGGCGCTCTCGGAGCCAGCTGAGAGCCAACCCAGCGCCTGGAAGCGATCGTGCAGGGCCACGGCTACGCTGCCTGCCATGTGGTCGTAGCAGGTCCGCGCGGCACATAGCCGGCTTGGAGTCGTGGGCACGAATTTTTCCCGAGCAGCTCCGGCGACGACGCTCAAGCCTTCCAGCAGGTGGGCGACATCGGGGCCCTGCAGGCTGTAATAGCGATGCTTTCCCTGCACCAGGACTCCGACCAGGTCCGCCGCCTTCAACCGATTCAGGTGCGCGCTTGCGGTAGAAGGACTCACTTCCGCCACCACTGCGAGCTCAGTGCTGGTACGCGCACGGCCATCCATGAGGCTGTAGAGAATGCGCGCTCTGGCGGGCTCGCCGATAGCTGCTGCGATTCCCGAGGCTACCTGGTGATGCTTAACATTCATAGTTCGCTGGCCGACGAATTGTCGATGTCAGATAGCCAGCATACTACCAACTATGCAGCCCGCAAAGCCCAGACAGATGAATCGGCGCGAAGCGATGGTGGCCCTCGCCGGGACGGGTGCGGCATTCACTTTTTTTTGCAATGCGCCAGGCGCACTGGCGACGAGGAGGAAAACCATGCCTATTACCTGCGTGATCCGCTACCAGATCGATCCCTTCCAGCGAGAGGGGTTTAAGAAGTACGCCGAGAATTGGGGCCGCATTATTCCCCGGTGCGGCGGCCACCTTGTCGGCTATTTTCTACCTTATGAAGGAACGAATGACGTGGCCTGGGGGCTGATTGCCTTCGACAGCCTGGCCTCCTATGAAAATTACCGGGCCCGGTTGAAGTCGGATCCGGAGGCACGCGATAATTTTGCCATGGCGCAGAGCATGCGGCTGATCCTTCGCGAAGAGAGAAACTTTGTGGAGGTGGTCGATGGTACCTTTGGCCTTGCTTCGAAACCAGCGTGACCTAACCATGACGACACAAGCTGAAAAAGGACAAGCCTTTCGCGCTCTTCACCAGCGCGATCACGCATTCATCATCCCCAACCCGTGGGACGCCGGCACGGCGCGGCTGCTGGCCCACCTGGGCTTTGAGGCGTTGGCCAGCACCAGCGGCGGTTATGCCAGTTCCATGGGCGTGCGGGATTATGCGGTCGGCCGTGAGGCCATGATCGCGCATGTAGCGGCGCTGGCCTCCGCCACCAGCCTGCCGGTCAGCGCCGATCTTGAGAATGGCTTTGCTGACGCGCCTGGGATAGTGGCGAAAACCATCAGCCTCGCAGCAGCCGCGGGAGTGGTTGGGGGCTCGATCGAAGATGCGACCGGGCGCGCGGAAGACCCGATCTATGAACCAGCCCTGGCGGCGGAGCGAGTACGCGCGGCGGCCGAGAGTGCGCGTGCCCTGGGGTTCCCCTTCACACTCACGGCGCGGGCGGAGAATTACCTCCACGGACGGCGTGATTTGAAAGACACCATCCAGCGGCTCCAGGCCTACCAGGAGGCGGGCGCCGATGTTCTCTACGCTCCAGGCCTTACCAGCGCAGACGAGATTGCCACCTTAGTCCGCTCGGTGGACCGCCCGGTCAACGTGCTCATGGGAATTCCAGGGTCTACGCTGAGCCTGGCAGCGCTCTCGGCGATGGGAGTCAGACGGGTCAGCGTCGGCAGTGCCCTGGCGCGCACCGCCCTTGACGCCTTTCTGCGCGCCGCGCGAGAAATGCGAAACGATGGAACCTTCACCTTCGCGGAAGAAGTCCCCAGCGGGCGAGAGATCGCCGCCATGTTCGAGACGGGGCAAAGCTGAGACCGTTGGCGCCATAGCAGTTTCGCAATTGGTGTAGACCGAAGCGATAGGCCTTTTCGTGGTTTTCTTCCAAGGAAAACCACACCTCGCGATCTTTATCAGGCCACAATAATTGCGAAACTGCTTTAATGGGTTTCAGGGGAGTGTATAGGCGAAGTCGTACGAATGCTTGCCCTCGGCGATGATGATGGTCACGGTGCCCGCGATCCCCACCAACTCATCTGTGCCCGAATCCGGCACCACGGTAACGGTCAGCTGCGGGGCGCCTCGCAGCATGATTCCCAAGTGGTGCAGGATAAAGCTACCCCGGTGGCCGTTGAGCGTTCCCGTTACGCGCTCGATGGCGACATAAGCGCCCGAACCTTGCACTGCAGTCATGCCAGTGAGCATTTGCCCTTTGCTTACCGCTTCCAGGTCGCCGTGGAACTGCTTGTCGATCAACATGCGGCCGAGCGTCAATCCTTCGCTTTTGTCCTCCGGCAGCTGCAGGGTCAGCTTCACGTCAAACGTCCCATGGGCATGTATGGTCATAGAGCCTTTCTCCGGTGGATTGGGAAACTTTCGTCATACACATTATTCTCATGGAGAATAATGCAAGAGCAGAAGAAAGGACCGTATTAATGTCTGAGCAAGCGTTGGTTGCAGCAGCGGTGAACTCCTGGAAATTGAACATCGAGAGAGCGAACAAGCTATTTTCCCCTCTTACCGAAGAACAGCTTCTTAAAGAGGTGGCGCCGGGGAAGAACCGGCTGATCTATCTTTGGGGGCACCTGACGGCGGTTCATGATCGCATGCTGCCGCTGTTGGTGTTAGGGCCGCGCGTCTACCCGGAATACGATGCCCTGTTCCTGACCAATCCCGATAAGGCGGCGCCCACGCTGCCGGCGGCCCCGGAGATAAAGAAAGCCTGGGACGACGTGAACGACAGGTTACTGGCCGGCTTTGAAAGCCTTTCTGGCCCAGCGTGGCTGGAAAAGCACGCTTCTGTTTCCGATGAAGACTTCGCCAAAGATCCGCTGCGCAATCGCTACTCCATCTTGCTGAACCGGACAACTCATATTTCCTTCCACTTGGGGCAGACGGCGTTGATCCCGAAGTGAACCACTGCGCTTGATTTCGACCACGCCTGCGGCCGCCGACCAGGTCTTGCCGCAGGCGTGATCTTAACACTCCTCTCTTGACCGAACCGCCCGCCGGGAACGATCATTCACTACGTCCCCTCCCATGGTTCCCTTCTTCTTTGCGGCGGTTTTCATCGGGCCATGTTCTTGAACGGTCGATCGACGATGATGCTTACGAAGTACACCAAGCAGCTGGCCTGGGCGATTGCCGGGACTGCGTTGATGGCCGGGATGTTATCGCCTGGGGAAGAGACCTCAGGCGATGCCCCGGTCCTCTCGCTTTCGCGGGCGGTGGAGATTGCTCTCGAGAATAATCGACCGGTGAATATTGCCAAACTCGACATAACCAAATCGAATTGGGAGGTTGCGCAAACCAAGACCAAGCGCTTTCCCGCGATCACCACTTACCTGTTCGCCTCGGGAAATATCACCTCGCCCACATTCAATTTTCCCCCAGGGAGCTTCGGCCCCGGTTTGCCCACGAGCTTCGCCCTTTCCCACGGAATTACCGGCAATGCATCGGTGCAGATAGCGCAACCCCTCTCGCAGCTATACCAGATCAATCTTGCGGTCCGGCTGCAGCAGTTGTCGGCCGATCTCTCCAGCGAACAATACCAGGGCAAGAGGCAGTCTTTGGCGGCGAATGTGAAGCAGGCCTATTACGCCGCACTGCAGACGGAGAGCGCCCTGGACGCTGCGCAGGCACTGGTCAAGCAGTATGAGGAGACGGACAGGGTGGCGCGCGACTACCTCTCCCAGGAGGCTGTGCTCAAGTCTGACAGTCTGCAGGCGAAAGCCCAGCTGGCCCAGGGGCGCTATCAGATTATCCAGTTGCACGACACACTGGAGACCCAGAAGGAGCAGATAAACGAACTTCTGGGACGCGATCTCGATATACCTTTTCGCACCGAGCCCGTGCCTCCGATTACCCCGGCGGAAATGGACATGAAGGTCGCCCGGCAAACGGCATTGGCGCAGCGACCCGAGGTAAAGGAAGCCGTGATCGATGTGAGCCGCGCCGATTATGACCGCAAACTGGCCAAGGCCAAGTACATTCCCGACGTGGGCGCAGCCATCCACTATCTCGAGCCCATCAACACCGAGATTCTGCCGCAGAATATTCTCTCCGCCGGGCTGGAATTGAAGTGGGACCCCTTCGATTGGGGAGGGCGCAGAGACGAAGTGCGGCAAAAAGATGTGGGCGTTCAGCAGAGCCACTATCAGCTGCAGGAGACGCAGGCCCAGGTGTTGCTCGATGTCGACAACACCTTCCGCAAGCTGGAGGAGAGCCGTACTTTGCTCGAGGTAGCCGAGGCGGGCCGCGACGCAGCCGATGAGAAGCTGCGCGAAGTGAGCGATCAATTCAAACACTCCGCTGTGCTGCTGCGCGATCTGCTGCAACAGCAAGCCTCGGTCGCCAACGCCGACCACGAATATGAACAAAGCCTGCTTTCCTTCTGGAATGCAAAAGCTGCATTTGAAAAGGCTCTTGGGGAAGAGTGATGCGATGAATCCCACCGTCGTTAAACTATGGCTCACCGCGCTCGGGACCGCGATCGTGCTAGGCGCAAGCGCATGCAAACAGCAGAACTCACCTGAGACCCTGCCATTGCCCGTACACACGGCGACGGTACAAACCATCGCCATCGGCAACGGGGCCAAGTACTCAGCCAGCATCGTTCCTTATGCTCAAGTTGATCTTGCCTTCCAGTCGGGGGGCTATGTCGACCGCATCCGCCAGGTCAAGAGCCCGAGCGGAGGCATGCGCAACATTGATCAGGGAGACTGGGTACAAAAAGGGACTGTGCTGGCGGTGGTGCGGCAACAGGATTACCAAGACAAGCTGCAACAAGCCAATGCGCAGCTGGCGCGCGCCCAGGCAGAATACGACAAGGCCAAGCTTACCTTCGATCGAACGTCGGCCTTGTATGGATCGCACAGCGCAACCAAGCCGGACTACGACTCCGCGACCGCGCAGCTGGCCAGCACCACGGCCTCTGTTTCCGGCGCCAAGGCGTCGGTCAGCGAGGCCAACGTCGCACTCGCTTATTGCGAGTTGCGGGCTCCGTTTAGTGGCTGGGTGGTCAAACGCAATATCGATCTTGGCAGCCTGGTAGGACCGGCAACCAACGGCTTTACCCTGGCGGACACGGAATCGGTCAAGGCCGTCTTCGGTGTGCCCGATACCTCCATCAGCCGCGTGCGGCTGGGCCAGCATCTTGCCATCTCCACGGATGCGCTGCCGCAGCAGTTTGCCGGACGAGTAAGTGCCATCTCTCCGGCGGCCGATCCCAAGAGCCGCGTCTTCTCCGTGGAAGTGACGATTCCCAATCCGAAGAATCAGTTGAAATCGGGAATGATTGCTTCGCTCGCGCTGAACGGTGTGCAACTGCCACAGTCGGTGCTCGCTGTTCCCCTGTCGGCGGTCATTCGCGATCCGGCTCGGGTGGACAGTTTCGCAGTCATGATTCCGGAGGGCGGTGGAGATTCTGCGACAGCGCGATTGCGCGCCGTCGAACTGGGCGACACCTACGGCAATATGATTGCCGCTAAAGGCGGCCTGGCATCTGGAGAACAGGTCATCACTACCGGCGTCAGCCTGGTCAAGAACGGCGATAAGGTTCGCGTCATGCCCTGAGTGCAGAACTGCGATGAGCCAATACGATGAGCCATAAATCCGAAGCCGAATACATCGAAAAAACGCATAATACAGCGCGTTTCTTCACCGAGCATCGCCAGGTCTCGATGGTGCTGCTCATCGCGGTCTGCGTATGGGGCTGGTATGGCTACATGCACATGCCCAAGCGTAAAGACCCGAGTATCCCGGTGCGGGTGGCCGTCGCTTCCACGAACTGGCCCGGGGCAACGGCGCAGGAGGTGGAGCAGCTGGTAAGCCGGCCAGTGGAGCAGACGATGGCGCAAAACGCGTTCATCAAACCTCCTCTGGCCTCCGACTTTGGTATCCGCTCGCTGAGCTTTCCCGGGCTCTCTTTGGTCTACGTGCAACTGGACGACACGGTAAGCGACCCGAAGAAGCAATTCTCAGATATCAACCTCAAACTGAACGCGCTGAATAGCAGGCTTCCCCAGGGCGCGGGTCCAATTCAGTTCAATAGCGATTTTGGCGATACCGCAGCGTTGATGCTGACCATAGCCAGCCCTCGGGCAAGCGACGTCGATATTGCGTTGCGCGCCCGGTCTATCCGTAACGCGATTGAAACAACACGCGCGGCAGAACCGGCACGGTCTCCGCAGCCGCGGGTCAGTATTGTTTACGCCTTTCCGCTATCTGTCTCCCCTGACCTGGTGCGCGACGCCTTTGTTTCTGTCTTGCAGGCGGGCAGCCAAAACAAGTATGTCTCCGACCCGCACTTCTTTTCCGGCAGTGGCTTCATTGGAGCCGATGTGAGCTCACCTTTGAGCGATGATGAGCTGCGGACTCTGGGCAATCGCCTGATGATAGAGAAGCTGCATCAATCCGAGATTCACCCCGATAGTTGGCCGGCCGCGTTCATCCGCAATCCAGCAGACACCGAGGCTCGCCTGGCCGCGGTCGCGGGGGATAAGTACTCCTATAGAGAGCTGGACGACTTCACCGACCTGATGGGACGAACCATCCAGGGCGCTCCGGAAGTGGCCAAGATTGACCGCAAGGGCGTGCTGCCGGAGCAGATCTACCTGGATTACTCGCAACAACGGCTGGCCGAATACGGCATGACGCCTTCTAATCTGAAGGACATCCTGGGCGCCCGCAACAGCACCCTGCCCGGCGGCCAGTTGGAGGTCGGCCCACAAAACATTCTGATTGACCCTTCCGGCAAGTTCACCAATCCGCAGCAGATCGGTGACGTCATCATCGGGTCTTCCTCATCGGCGGCGCAGAGCCCGGTGTATCTGCGCGACCTGGTAGACATTTCCCGTGGCTACCAGAGCCCGGCAAAATATTTGAACTACCTCACCTGGGCAGACAAGGACGGTCATTGGCGCCGCAGCCGTGCGGTAACGCTTGCCGTACAGATGAAGGATGGGGAGCAGATTGACGCCTTCGGCCGAAGCGTCGACGCCAAGCTTGCGGCGGTGAAGCAATATCTTCCTGAGGACCTGATCATCGCGCGCACTTCTGACCAACCGCTGCAGGTGAAAGAGAACCTCAGCCTGTTCATGGACGCGCTCTACGAGGCGATCGCGTTGGTGGTGCTGGTGTCGTGGATCGGTTTCTGGGAGTGGCGATCCGCTGTGCTGATGGCCCTCTCCATCCCCATCACCCTGGCCATGACTTTTGGCGCGATGTATCTCCTGGGCATCGATATCCAGCAGGTTTCCGTCGCCACCCTGATCATTGCCCTCGGTTTGCTGGTGGACGACCCGGTGATCGCCGGCGATTCTATCAAGCGCGCGCTGGCCGAGGGCCATCCCAACATCGTTGCTGCATGGTTAGGTCCTACTAAGCTGGCAACCGCGATCATGTATGCCACGGTTACCAATATCGTGGCGTATCTGCCGTTCCTATTGGTGACCGGTAGCACGGGAGAGTTTCTGCACAGCCTGCCTATCGTGATGACGGTGGCGCTGGTGGCCTCCCGCCTGGTTTCGATGACCTTTCTTCCTCTGCTTGGCTACTACCTTCTGCGTCCGGAGAAGAAGGTGGAGAAAACGCTCGAGGAGCGGCGCAACAGCGGATTTTTCGGCTTGTATGCGCGGGCGGCAAAGTATTCCATCGAACACCGTTGGAAGTTTTTTATCGCTTCCCTGGCCTTCCTCGCCTTGGGGGTTTTCATTTTTTCCCGTTTGAACTCCGCGTTCTTCCCTGAGGACGTCCAATATTGGTCTTACGTCGATGTGTGGCTGCCCAACGACGCCACCCTGGAAGCTACGAATCAGACGGCACGCCAGGTGGAACAGATTGTTCGCGAGCAAGCGGAGCGGTTTTCGAAGGAACACGCCCAGGACGGACATCAAGGGGATGTATTGCGTTACGTCACCTCCTTCGTAGGCGGAGGTGGGCCGCGTTTCTGGTTCTCGGCCTCGCCACAGCTGCAACAGTTGAACTACGCGCAGGTATTGATCGAGGTCAAGGATAAGGAGATCACTCCGCAGTTCATTAAGGAGCTGCAGCCGGTGCTGACTGCATCCATCCCGGGGGCGCGCATGGATGCTCGCCAGCTGCTCACCAATCCCATCGACTATCCCATCGAGATTCGCATCTCCAGCACGGCTGACGTGAACGCCAAAGACGAGGCAGCGGATATTCGTGGGCTGCGCAGCATCGCCGCCAAGGTGGAGGATATCTTCCGCTCTATTCCGCTCGCTGAGCGCACCCGCAATGAATGGGGGGACGAGAATACGCAGGTTGCGTTAACCGTCGATCCGGATCGCGCCAACCTGGCCGGCATCACGAATATGGATGTGGCCAATTCCTCCACGGCAGGCATGAGTGGAAGCACGGTCAGCGTCTTGCAGGAGGGCCAGAAGCAGATCCCGATTGTAGCCCGGCTGCGCATGGATGAGCGATCGCAGCTCTCCGACATCCAGAATTTGTATGTTTACGGCTCGCAGGACAATAACAAGATTCCCCTGGTGCAGATTTCCAATATCGATCACGACCTGGTAACCGGCCGTATTGTGCGCCTGGAACAATTCCGCACCATCAATGTGCGTACTTTCCCGGTGGCGGGGCGCTTGAGCTCCGAGGTTCTAAAACAGGCGCTGCCGCGCCTGCAGCAATTGCAGGCCGATCTTCCTCCCGGCTACGAAATGAAGATCGGCGGGGAGTATGACAAGACCAAGAATGGCTTTAAGAACCTGGCAATGGTGATGATGATTTCAACTGTCGCCATTTACCTTGCCCTGCTCTTTCAATTCAAGAATGCCATCAAGCCGCTGCTTGTTTTGGCGGCTGCGCCCTACGGCATGATGGGTGCGTTTGCCGCGTTGTGGATTATGGGCGAGCCGTTCGGGTTCATGGCTTTCCTGGGGGTGGCCAGTCTGATCGGTGTGATCGTGAGCCATTCCATTGTGCTCTTCGACTTCATTGAAGAGCGGCATATTGCGGGAGATGACTTCGAGCTTGCGCTGATCGATGCCGGTATCCTGCGCCTGCGCCCGGTTCTGATCACGGTCTTCGCCACCGTGCTCGCGCTTTTGCCACTCGCACTGCACGGCGGACCCCTGTGGAAGCCGCTCTGTTACGCGCAGATCGGCGGCCTGCTGGTGGCGACTGTCGTGACCAAGTTGCAAGTACCGGTGATGTATGCCATCTTTGTCCTCGATTTCAAGATTCTGAAATGGGAGAGCCCTGAGGCTGAGTATTCTGCTTCAGGGAACGCGCCAGGGATCCCCAAACCTACATTTACCTAGAGAAATTCATGTCCATCGTGAAAAGCTTTGCGCTCACATTCCTAGCTCCTGCCTTACTGCCAGCCCTCTACGGGCAGACTGCGCCTGGGACTGCGGACCAGGGCGCCGCTGCCCAGACTCCGATTCTCCAGCAATACGACCAGGAGATCGATCAGGTTGCCGAGCGCGCGATGCAGTCGGTGGTGAAGATTGAAGTTACCGGTTACGGGGTCCCGGAGAGCGACAAGACGATGGGGTTGGACCAGGTGCAGCAGCAGCAGTCCCAGCAAGCATGGGAACGGCAGCGCTCCATCGGTTCAGGAGTGATTGTCGATCCCGATGGATACATCATCACCAACAATCACGTGGTTGCCGGCGCAGTGCGTATCCGCGTGATCATCGCCCCGGCCACGGTGGAGTTGGTAACGGGAAACACCAATCTTCACAACCCGCAGCGGGTGTATGAAGCGAAGCTGATTGGAAGCACACGATATGCGGATTTAGCCTTGCTCAAGATTGAAGAAAAGGGTCTCCCATACATTCCCCTGCCCGCGCTAATCCGGTTTCGCTTGGGGCAAACCGTGGTTGCCATCGGCGCGCCCGAAGGCCTGGACCATACGGTGACCAAAGGAATTATCAGCGCCGTAGGCAGGCAACCCGAGGTTGACCGGCCAATGGTTTATGTGCAAACCGATGCCCCCATCAATCCCGGGAACAGCGGCGGTCCGTTGATCGACCGGAATGGCAACCTGGTGGGGATCAACACATATATTGTTACGTCTGGCGGAGGCAACGAGGGTCTTGGGTTCGCCATTCCGGAACCGATTGTGCGCTTTGCTTACAGCGAACTCAAGGCCCATGGAATCGTTTCCACTGTGACGATTGGCGCCCACGCGCAGACCATCACGCCTGCCTTGGCAGCCGGCCTCAAGCTGCCACAGGATTGGGGCGTTATCCTTTCCGACATCGACGCGGGCGGCCCGGCCGCGGCAGCGGGCTTGCGACAGAAGGACGTGGTGATGGCAATTGACGGCGGAAGAATTGATTCGCTGCCGAAGTACACCGCTTTCCTCTACGTGCATAAGCGCAACACGCCCTTGAGAATCGAAGTGCTGCGCGATGGAAAACCACTCACGGTCTCGGTCACCCCGGTCGCTGCTCCGCCGGTATTGGATAACTTATCCGACCTGATTGATCCCAAGAAGGATCTGATTGCTTCCTTGGGAGTTTTCGTGATTGACCTCAAAGCCTCCTCGCTGGGGGCGGCGCTGAGTCTCCGTTCCCAGAGCGGAGTCCTGGTGGCTGGTCTGCTCTCGGGGGAGCCGGCCACAGCAGCCGATCTTGCGGTGGGTGACGTGATCCGCGCTATCAACGGGAAGCCGTTGGAGGATACGCAGGAGTTGCGGAAGACGCTCGCCGGCTTGAAAACCGGCGATGCGGTGGTGCTGGAAGTGGAAAGGCAGGCCGTTCTGCAGTACGTCGCGTTTGAGATGGAATAAAGCTGCGCGGGAGAAGACCCCTGGGGAAAATGGTGCATCTATGTAGGTCAGGAGAAACGACTATGCCAAATCAAGCTGCTCCAAACCTGGGAAAGACTGAAAAACCAGCGACTCTGGACCTTCACACCCCAGAGACCGACGAAGAAAAAGCAATAGATCGCGTGGCCGACCGGGCTGCCGAAAAAGCCGGAAAGTCCGAAAAAAGCTACGACAGCGAGCACGGTATCTTCACCAAGTAGCGTAACTGAGGCACCCCGAAGCTTTGTGAGTCCACGTGAGACCGCCGACCGAATCGGCAGGTTCTCACGCAGGGGCTCGTCAGCGTTTGCTTCTACCACGTCACCCGGTACGGCCGCATCATCTCATTGTCTTCATGGTCGATGATATGGCAGTGCCAGACATAAGTTCCCTGTGTCGGATCGAACTTGTAAAGATTCCTTCCTGTATAGGAACGATTGGCAATCTGGGCAACATCCGATGGCGTCCACCGCACCAGGACTGTAGTGACTTGGCCGGATGGCATATTCACCGTGTCCTTCCAACCCGATTCGCCAGGCTCTGGCGGAGTAGGGCAGTCTGTCGGATCGGTTTGACAGTCTTTTGCAATGTAATCGCTGAAGGCAGGATTGCCGCCAAGCGCGCCATCTGCATTGGGAGATAAATAGTCCAGTGGAGGCCCATAGTCCGCGCAATAGGTCCCCGGCGAACATCCCGCCGGCAGAAGCTCTGGATAAATTGTGCCGAATGCGCTCCTCCACGCCGACAAATAGGGAGTTTCCAATTTTGTATTTAACGGTTCGCGCTTGAGAACCTGGAATTGTGCCAGGTGAATGTGGAACGGATGTTCACCTGGCATAGTAGCGACGTAAAGGATCTGCCACTTTTCAATCGACCCCACGCGTGGCAGTTCGCTGATGCCATCGCTGGGAAAATCCCTGGCAATGCCGGGCGACTCCAAGCCATTCCAATCCGTGTTATTGACGAATTCTTTGACATCCGCCAACGTCATGGTGGAATCGTAAAAGAGCATCTGCCGGGTCTTGTCGATCTTCACGCCTGGCAACACATTGCCATTGCCATCGGTCAGGCGAACGAGGGGGTCTTTCCTCGCGCAGAGGCCAATGGACGGCACCGGACGCGTCGGGTCACAGCTCGTCTCAGGTGTCTTCAAACGGGAGGCCACCTGGAATTGCATAATCTTCGGCAAAGGAGTTGCCACAAAGATGCCGGTATTCCCAACCGTAATCTTCTGGCCTGCGTAGTTGGAGAAGTCGACGATGATGTCGGCCCGTTCGCCCGGCGAGAGAGTTACGTCTAAAAGCGGAACGGGTTTGTCAAAGTAGTTGTCATCGGCCCCGATCTGGTAAACCGGTGCGTTGCCAAAGGACAATTTATAGTCCCGGTGGTTGCTGCCGTTCAGGAGATGAAAGCGATAGCGCCGCGGCTCCACCTTCAGATAAGGGAAGGCCGCTCCATTCACGGTAGCTACATTTCCCTCGAAATATGGACTCCAGAATGGATGACCGACTTTCAGTTGCTGCTGGAAATAGAGCTGGCTTTTCGTATCGAACTCCCGGTCCTGTATTGCCATTTCGATCTCGTAAGCACCGCTCGGATAGCCCTTCGGCTCGCGAGCAGGATCTTGAAGAAAATAGAAGCCTGCGAGGCCTGCGTAAACATTGATGCGGGTGACACCCAGAGCGTGATCGTGGAACCACAGCGTCCCTGCCTCCTGCGCATTTGGGTACTCATAGATAGCCTCGCCCGGCTTTGGATTGCCGGCCGATTGGTAACCGGGACCTTTCATACCATCTGGCGTGAACCACGAGTCTGGATTGCCGTCGTAGGCGGAGGGTATTTCAGCACCATGGAGGTGTACGGTGGTAGGAATTGGACCGATGTACTGCTGTGAGGTATCACCATCACTCGATGGCGTGGAAGACCCTTTCGACAGGGCACGTTCTATGGAATGTCCCATGCTGTGCAGTGGATCGGCCCAGTGTATGGTCTGATCGATGGGCAGCACTCCCTCCACCAGTCCGGGGCCCCACGGATAGGACGGATTGAAACTCGGCAACTGGTTAATGTATTTCACGCGCGTCGGTGTGCCGCGCGTGGCCACCAGGGTGACCGCTGGCCAGTTGGCCGGACCAAGCACTTCCCCAGTCCTGGAATCGGTACTTTCGTAGGCCCAGACCCGTGTTTTGCGGAACTTCATGCCACATAGATTGGGACCGGTCTGCGGCAGCACGGCCTGGTTGATTTCCTTCATCGTTACCGTCAGGTAAGGATGGCCCGCCATATCTACCCGCGGCACCGAGCCGGCCGGTCCGAACACCGGTAGGCTGACCGCAAACATCGGGATGCAGGCCGCGTCTAATAGCGTCTGGTCAACCAGAGAACTTGCATAAGAGTTGGGAACAGATCCCAAAAAGGTCAACAATAGCGAAACCGCACTCAGCGCGATTGCGCTCCGGCGAGGCGCCCGGGAGTTGGCTGATACCGTTACCCTGGCAGTTTTACGTGCACCCAACAACCGCCCGGCAACGGGCATCAGACGATGTGTAGTCACTGGCGTTCCTTTAACTGGATTCATTGCGTTCTGGATGGTGAGAGAAACGACGCCGCCCACGCTGATCGCCAAGACATTTGCCGAGGGCCTGCGCCATCACCGAACAAGGTTCTTCTCCCAAGACAGAGTTATGCCAAATGCCGCCGCCGGCACGCCCGGCTACGCGGCGGCGTAGGGGAAATATCAAAGATAAGTTAAGCCGACCACGGTCTGGGAGGGAGGGTCACCTTGGTATTGGCTTCCCCTGACCGCGACCCGTCCACTGTAGAGCGGGCGGGTAGAAAGATCAAGATCAAACCACAAGTTTTCCGGCATGCTCATCATCAATTCACACAGGTCACACAGGCGAAGCATGAGAACAATTCATCCGATGTTGACCCCAGGGCGCTTGAGTCCCAAAAGGCAGGCTCCACTACCGGTCGCCTCGGCTTTGGACAGCGGCGTTGACAGCAACCTTACGGGAAACATTTCCTTTGGGGCGGGAGAAGAAGAGCTTCCAGTCCATCTCCTGCTGCGGCAGTTTCATGGCTCCCGACGCGACCAATCGCGCCTCCTCATCGGATCCTGATGTGCCGTGCAGAGGGAGGATACGAGCAACGGGAATACCGCGGTCTCGCACCGCCACTTCTTCTCCACTGCCGACGTATCGCAGATAAGCGCTGAGCTGGTTCTTCAGTACTCCGATATTGACGGTCTTCATAGAGCCATTTTACGAAGTATGGCTAACTTGGCTACATCTATCGAGCCTGCGCTTAAAAACGGTCCCACGCGCCCCGGGGTTTTAGCTGGGTCAACGCCATACAGCTTCCTTCCACGCGCCAGCCACCCGGCCTCCGAAGGAGGCAGCCTTTTGGCAAGTTTCCTCTTGACATATACTAAGCCATCTATATATTTAGATGTCTCAGTATGAGAAAACCAGATACGTTACAAGGTTCGCTGGACCTGTTGGTGTTGAAGATTCTTTCGCGGCGTCCCAAGCTGCATGGCTACGCCATCATGACCGCTATTAAGGATACCTCCGGCGAGGTGCTGAACGCGGAGGAGGGTTCGCTCTATCCGGCGCTGCACCGGATGGAGGAGACAGGCTGGATTCACGCCGACTGGGTAACGAAAGAGAACGGGCGCCGGGCACGCATTTATCAGCTGACCGCGGCGGGCAAGAAACAGCTTGCAGCGGAAGAGGTTCGCTGGCGACTCGTCAGTTCGGCAATCAACCGGGTGCTGCTGGAAGCGTGAGAGCAAGAAGCAACCAAGTCGGAGGCTGGATATGGGGCTTTGGACGCGAATAGGCAACGTCTTCCGTGGGGATCGCTTGAATCGCGAACTGGACGAGGAGTACGAGGCGCACATTGCAGACGCCGTCGGGGATGGGCGCAATGCGGAGGAAGCGCGGAGTGCGTTTGGGCCAATGCTGCGCCAGCGTGAAGCAAGCCGGGAGTTCCGCGTACTTGGGTGGCTCGATGGGCTGCGCGCCGATGCGTTGTTTGGCTGGCGGCAGCTACGGCGGAATCTGATCACATCCACGGTCGCAGTGTTGTCACTCGCGCTGGCGATGGGGGCCTGCGTTTCTGCCTTTCGTTTGATCGACGCACTGCTGTTGCGGCCTCTGCCGGTGTCGGCCCCCGAGCGACTGTACGCGCTCTCACGGCAGGTGTTCGATGAGAGCGGCACTCTACACAGTTTTGATTCATGGGCGTACCCGGATTTCGCTCTCATGCGGGCCGCTGCGAAGAAAGATGCGGAGTTGATTGCCGTTTCCTATGCAGAACGCAAGGACCTGACCTATGCCACCGATGAAGAGATGGAAAAGGGGTACGTCCAATACGTATCGGGTTGGATGTTCTCGAGCTTCGGCCTCCGGCCGGCTATGGGAAGGCTCTTCACCGAAAAAGATGACCAGGTGCCCGGCGCCCACCCTTACGCCGTCTTGTCCTACGACTACTGGAAGCGGCGGTTCGGGCGAGACCCGAAGGTGATTGGGCGAACCGTGCGGATGGGCGACCAGGTGTTCGAGATCGTGGGAGTGGGCCCGGAGAGGTTCACCGGCACCGAGCCGGGAATTGTTACGGAAATTTTCCTCCCCACGATGATGCACCAGGCGGTGACGCGCTCGGACGCCAGTTGGCATCGCACACTGGCAGTCATAAAACCAGGAGCGGAGCTCGAACCGCTGCGAGCGAAGTTGAGCGCGATCAGCCTGAACTTCGAGACCGAACGGTCCAAGACGTGGAAGGGAGAGTCGGAGCAAAGCATCGCCAACTTCCTGAACCAGAAATTGCTGCTGGAGCCCGCGGCGTCGGGTGTTTCCAACATGCAAGGTGACTATCGCCGCGCGCTGGCCTGGCTGGGAGTCCTGGTTGGGCTGGTGTTACTGATTGCCTGCGCCAACGTAGCCAACCTGATGACGGCGCTGGCTGCGGCCCGCGCGCGTGAGATGGCGCTGCGGGTCTCGATTGGAGCAGGCCGGTTGCGGCTGGTGCAGATGGTGCTGGTGGAGAGCGCGATGCTGGCCCTTGCCGCCGCCCTCCTGGGCGCGGCCTTTGCGTGGTGGTCGGCGCCGTTGGTGGTGCGGCTGATCAGTACTCCCGATAACCCCGCGCATTTGATACTGCCGGCGGATTGGAGAGTGCTTGGGTTTGGCGTGGCCCTGGTTGCCGGCGTGATGCTGCTCTTTGGCCTCGTGCCGGCAGTCCGAGCCTCGGCAGTTAAGCCGGTAAGCGCGCTCAAGGGTGGGGATGATCCCCATGCGCGCCGACGCTTGATGCACGGGATGATCGCAGCCCAGGTGGCCTTCTGTTTTCTGGTGGTGTTCGTGGCGGGACTGTTCGTCGCTACCTTTCATCGCCTCGCTGATCGGCCTATCGGTTTTGACCCTACGCGTCTTATGTTGCTGGAAACTATGGCTCCCAAAGGAAGGCCGCCAGAGGCGTGGGCGCAGGTCGCCGATTCGCTGCGTGCACTGCCCGGGGTGCGCGGGGTGGCCGAATCCGGTTGGCCTATGCTGTCAACGGAATCGTGGACTGGCGAGATTGCCGTCAGCGGCGGCCCGCCAAGCAACGATTGGGGCTCCTTTCTGAGCGTCTCACCTGGATGGTTCGAAACCATGAGAATGCGCTTGATCGCGGGGAGAGATTTCCGGCCCGGCGATTCATTCCCCGGCGCAGCCATCGTGAACGAAGCATTTGTGAGGCGGTATCTCAAAGGGATGCAACCGGTGGGTACGACAATTGAGAAGGTGGACCCCGACGGCTCACGGAGGCGTTGCCAGATTGTGGGAGTAGTCTCAGATGCCCCTTATCGCTATTTGCGTGAACCGATCTTACCGGTGGCCTTCGTCCCTTATCGCGCGCTGGACGAGAACGGCGCTGCCGTGGCTGAATCGAGCGGAACATTTCTAGTGCGGACCATGAGCGACAATCCGATGGCGCTGGCGGCGGAGTTGCGCAGGAAAGTAGCTCAGACCGGGGCGGGGTTTCGGGTCAGCAATGTGCAAACCCAGCAGGAACTGCTGGACGCACAGACGGTGCGCGAGCGGCTGCTAGCCATGCTGGCAACCTTCTTTGCCGGCATTGCGCTTTTGTTGGCGGGGATTGGATTGTATGGGGTGTTGAATTACTCGGTGTTGCAGCGGCGGCGGGAAATTGGGATTCGCATGGCAGTAGGGGCGCGGCATAGCCGCATCGCCTGGCTGGTTACTGCGGACGTTTTTCAAATGGTGGTCGCCGGTGGCGCAGCGGGATGGGTGCTTGGCATGGGCTCGGCGCGATATGTCGAGTCTCTGTTGTACCAGGTGAAGGCCGCAGAGCCGGACATTGCTGCTCTACCGGCTCTGGCGATTCTCAGCGTCGCAGTTGTGGCCATTCTGCCCGCGATCTCGCGGGCATTGCGGATCGAGCCGGCCGAGATTCTGCGTTCGGAATAGCATCCCAGGCGCCCCTCTTGCGTTCCCATAGGTGCGCCTGTATATTTCTCCTATTGCTTGGCAATAGGAGGAGTTCTATGGGCGAAAAGGCCGATGTCTGGCAGGGCACGCTCGCTCTGATGGTGTTGCGCACGCTTGAAACGCTCGGTCCGCTGCACGGTTACGGGCTGGCGCGCCGCATCGAGCAGACCAGCGGCGATCTGCTGCAATTGAACTACGGCACCCTTTATCCGGCCTTGCTCAAACTCGAGCAGGAAGGCTTTATCCGCTCCCGCTGGGGCGTCTCTGAAAATAACCGCAAGGCGAAATTTTACGAACTCACCAAAGCAGGCCACCGCCAGTTGAAGAAAGCCGCCGCGGATTGGGAGCAGACGACCGCGATCCTGGCGCGCTTCCTCACTCCGACGGGAGAAGCATAAGGAGGCACCATGCGCACACTGCGAGCATTCGGTCTTCGTCTTCTCGGCTTCTTCCGCGCGCGCCGGCCGGAAGACGACTTCGCCGCCGAACTCGAATCGCATGTGGCTCTCCATACCGACGACGGCATCCGCGCCGGCTTAACGCCCGAGGAGGCCCGCCGCCAGGCCCTCATCCGTCTGGGCGGCGTGGAGCAAACCCGCCAGGCTCATCGCGAACGCCGCACCCTTCCCTGGCTTGATTCCCTTCTCCAGGACACTCGCTATGGCCTGCGCACCCTGCGGCGCAGCCCCGGTTTCACTATCACCGCCGTACTCACGCTTGCCCTCGGCATCGGCGCATGCACGGCGATATTCAGCCTGGTGAATGCGGTCCTCATTCGGTCGTTGCCGTATGGAGATCCGAACCGGCTGGTCTATCTATTCACTCCCAATCCCCACATCCCTGCCCCGCCCGACGTTATGTCTCCGAGCTATGCGGATTTCTATGACATAAAACGACAAAGCCACTCCTATAGCAACATGAGCGTCTTTGAGCAGGCAGCCTTCAATCTCTCGTCGCACGGATCGGTGGAGCGGGTTGGCGCGGCTCGCGTCGACGAGAATTTCTTCACCACGCTGCAGTCGGCGCCGGAATTTGGCCGCGCGATTGGCGCGGATGACAACCAGCCGGGCCACGATAAGGTGGCCGTGATCAGCCATGCGCTTTGGCAATCCATGTTTGGCGGCAGCACGGACGTTCTGGCGCGCTCGCTGCCCCTGAATGGCGTCAGCTACAGGATCGTTGGCGTCATGCCGCCGGCGTTCGAATACCCGCTCAGCTCCGACCTACCTTACGGAAACGTGGAGAAAGCGACACACATCTGGATTCCGCTTGCGCTTACCTCCAAACAGAAAGCGGAGCGCGAACCGGGAAACGATCAGGCGATCGCGCGATTGCGCCCAGGGGTTTCGATGAGCCACGCGCAGTCGGAGATGAGCACAATCATGGTCCGCCTGGACAAGCTTCACAGCGTCGCGATGTTTCCGGAGAGAGGTTGGGGTGCATTAGTAAAAAGTTTTATGGACTACGCTGTCGGCCAGGTAGGCCGCCTGCTGTGGCTTGCTGCTTGGTGCGGTGACCATCGTACTGCTGATCGCGTGCGGAAATGCGGCCAACCTGCTGCTGGCAAGGGCCTCGAACCGAATGCGGGAGCTCGGCGTGCGCGTCGCCCTGGGTGCGGGCCGCAGACGCATCATTCGCCAACTCCTGACCGAATCGCTCTTGATCGGCGTGGCCGCGGGAGTCATCGGTGTTGGGCTCGCCGGTATCTTCTTGCGCTTCCTGCCACATCCTCGATCCTGGCAATATTCCGCGGCTCAATCAGGCGTCGCTCGATATTCGGGTGATGCTGTTCACGGTCATTGTCTCTCTGCTTACCAGCGTGTTGACCGGCATCCTGCCCGCATTGGCCGTATCCCGAGTCAGTCCTGGTGTGGTCCTCGCAGCCGGCAGCAGCGGCAACGTGGCAGGGGTGCATGGCCGCTCGCAAAGCATCCTGATCGTGGTGGAAGCGGCGCTGGTCGTGGTGCTGCTTGCCTGTGCTGGTCTGCTGATTCGCAGTTACATCAACGTCGAATCGGTCGATACGGGATTCTCGCCCTCCACCGTCACCGTGAATATCGGTTTGGATCCGAGGTATAGCCAACCCCAGCAGCGTCGTGCATTTTTCAAGCAATTTATTGGCAAGGTCGCTGCTCTTCCGGGTGTCAACGCGGTAGGAGCAGTCAGTTACCTGCCGCTTAGCAACTCGGAAAGCATCGGCTATTTCTGGGTGGATGGCTTCGCAAACAGCAAAGACCAAATGGCAGAAGGGCGCGGGGTCACACCCCAGTACTTTGCAGCAATGAGCATTCCGCTGATCGCCGGACGCTACTTCACCGAGGATGACGACTCTAAAGCAGAAGAGCCGATCATCATCAACCAACGATTTGCCCAAGTGTATTTTGCCAATCGCAATCCTCTTGGAGGGCGGATCAGACAGGAGGACAACCATTCTAATGGAAGACCATTGTCGGCGTCGTTGCCGACGTGCGCCATTCCAGCCTCGAAGAAACCCCGCAGCCCCAGATGTATAGCCCGAATTACGATTTGAACGGCGCATACATCGCTGTCCGCTCTCTGCTCCCACGCTCCACCATTGCTTCCGAACTTCGATCAACGCTAAAAGCTATCGATCCCGGCCTGCCATTTGGCGATGTTCGGACCATGGGCGACCTGATATCCGAAGCAACCGCGCGACGCCGGTTTCAAACCTCGCTGCTCACCGTCTTTGCGGCCATCGCTCTGCTGCTGGCGCTGGTTGGCCTCTACGGTCTCATGGCCTATTCCGTGAGCCGGCGTACCCGTGAACTCGGCATTCGTATGGCCCTCGGTGCGCAGAGGACGGACGTTATGCTGATGGTCTTAAAGAGGGCCGCGCTCCTGTTGGGGCTAGGCCTGGTCTCTGGACTTGCCTGCTCATGGATCGCGACCCGGGCCATCAAAGCCTTTCTTTTTGGTGTCGGCGAACACGATCCAGCCACGATTTTGTTGGTCTGTATTCTGCTTGCTGTGTGCGGCCTGGCCGCCGCGCTGATCCCGGCCCGCCGCGCCGCATCCATCGATCCCATGCAGGCGCTACGGACGGAGTAGCGAATGACCGAACAATCTCAATGCAGTGTGCCGCGTTATACTGGACTCGGCGTATCGGACGCCTCCGTGTCCGCGGGCAGGGCCGAGCCCTCCGACTGCACTGCCGAAAATTTATAGGCGAATCTTCTTTTAGCCCGAAACGCGGACAGCGGGCAGTGGTCAAAAGGAGATCGTCATGTCCGCTACACGTCCCTCTCTCGCTCCCGGGCGCCGCCTGCCCGAGCAGCCAAGCCTGGAACAGCTTCGCAAACAAGCAAAAGACCTGTTACGGAATTACCGGTCAGGGATAGACTCCGCCGTCGCGGAAGTGAGCCAGTTCGAGCACAACCCGAAGCGTGCAGCCTTCGGGCTGAGTGATGCGCAGAGAGTCCTCGCTCGCGCTTACGGCTTTGCCAGTTGGCCTAAGCTCAAAGCCTTTGTCGATGGGGCCACCATCGCGCGCTTCATCAACGCTGTAAAGGCGGGCGACCTTGATCGAGTCCGATCCATGTTGGCAAGCCGGCCGGAATTGATCACCATGGACGCGGCCGAGAACGACGAGCATCGCGGACTCCATTACGCCGTGCTTGGGCGCGACCTGGCCATGGTGCGCCTTCTCATGGAGGCGGGTGCGGACGCCCGTAAGGGAATCTTCCCTCATCGCGATGCCACCTCAGCTTTGGCTCTGGCGCGAGAACGCGAATTCAGCGATGTAGTCGCCGTGATCGAGGAAGAGGAGCGACAGCGCAGGGAGGAGATGAGCTGTCCTAACGCTACCGTTTCTCCCATTCAGGACCAGATCAGTGCAGCCATTTCTCGCGGCGACGATCAAACAGCGATGCAGCTTCTCGAAGCAGATCGGACCCTGATCCAGGCATGTGATCGGGATGGCTTGACGCCGCTCCATGTGGCGGCACGGGTGAACAGCATTGCCTTGATGGAATGGCTTTTGGCGAAAAGGGCCAACGTCCGCAAGAAGGACCCGAATGGCCTCACGCCGCTCGATCACGCCGCGTTAGGCGCTGATCCGCGCAATGACCGCGCACCGCGGTTTCCGCGCGCAGCAGTGATATTGCTGCAGCATGGCTCCGAACTGACCTTGCGCGCTGCCGTCGCCATGGGGGAATGCCTTCGGGTACGACAACTGATCGCCGCCGAGCCGGGTCTCCTGCGCGAAGTCAAGGACCCCGGACTGCTGACGTTGGCTGTCAAGCATCGCCAACTTGAAGTGGCTCACCTGCTACTCGATCTTGGAGCGGATGTGGACGAACGAATTCTCCTTGAGTCACTCGAAGAGCCAACGGAAAGTTGGGGTATGCCTTTGTGGAACGCAGCGTTAGCGGGCGACCTGGCAATGACAAGACTGCTGCTCGATCGAGGAGCTGACCCCAACGCGAACGTGTACGCATCCGGATGGCCGCTGCGCAATGCCTGGGGGCACAAAGACGATTCGGTGAAGAAGTTGTTGCTGGAACGAGGCGCAAAACCACAGCCTTACATGGTCGCAGAGATGCATGACATAGGGGAGGCAAAACGACTCCTCGCCGATGCACCGGGCGAGGAACTGGTGAGGGAGCTGGCATGGTCGGCGGCAGACCATGGATGCCCAGAGATCGTTGAGCTTGCCCTGACTCAACTCGATCCTTCGGCACAGGATTCGCGCTGGTGGCACTGGCTGATCATTCAACCGATCCGGGGCGCGGGGACTGACTCCTTACAGAACAACGGCCATTTCAGAAGCATGGAGGCTATTCTCTGCCATGGTGTCGATCCTAACGTCTCACGTTTTAGTCAAACGGCCCTTCACTTTGCCGCAGCGTACCACGGCGCAGTTTCCGGAGAAGACCGGGCACGGTTTGCCGCAATGCTAATCGATCATGGTGCAGGACTGGACATGCGGGATGATCTTCTCAAATCGACCCCCTTAGGATGGGCATGCCGGTGGGGACGACGGGAATTGGTCGAATTGCTCATCCGGCGCGGAGCGCCTGTGCGAGAGAAAGATGCCGAGGCATGGGCGACGCCCGAAGCTTGGGCACGCAAAATGAACCATCCTGAAATTCTTGAGATACTTGAAGGCCATTCCGAAGCGACATAGGGCTCAGCACGCTGAATTGATGGTCAGCGCGGCGTCATCCCAAACCACAGGGCTCTTCCTGAAATAACATTCGTTCCGAGGTGGTAGCCGAGTGCCGCATGGTGAGAGTTGATCAGCGAAATCGCGCAAGCCTACTCCTGGTCTGCTAGAGTGCATTGTTATGGAACATTCCATCCGTTTCGCCGGCACGCGCTCTTGCCGAGTCTCGATCTTCGTCCTTCTGCTGTGCGCCGCAACCCAACTACTGCAGGCACAAGCTCTCGCCGTGCCGGAATGGGCGCAGCCGGGCTCCCCTACACATGTCCAGGTTCCACCACCGGCGGATTTTCATCGGCCGAGTACGAATTTCGACACACCGATCGGGGTATTTCAGGGCCAATCCGACATTGGCAGCGCGGTGGCGCCGGGCAGCGCCAGCTATGACCCGGCGACCAAGCAGTACACCATCACCTCTGCCGGCTACAACATCTGGTACTCGCGCGATGAGTTCCGTTTTTTGTGGAAGAAAATGTCCGGTGACGTTTCGCTCGCAACCGACGTTACCTTCCCCGACCCCAAGGGGTACGGCGATCGCAAAGTGGTCCTGGTCATCCGGCAGAATCTCGAAGACGACTCCAAAGAGGCCATGATCGGCGAGCATGGGGTGGGCATGATCCACCTGGCGTGGCGTGCGGACAAAGGCGCGATGATGAAGGATATGCAGTATCGCTTCGGAGGCGCACTTGCTGGGGTCAAGGCGAAGCGCATTGGAATTGAAAAGCATGGCGACTCCATCGCGATCTTCGTCAGCCTGCAGGGCGAACCCATGCACCAGCTTGGCCCGCCAGTCCAATTGCATTTTGACCAGCCCTTTTATGTGGGCGTGGGCTTCTGCTCGCATTTACCCGCTACAACGGATACGGCTGTGCTCTCCGATGTCGTTCTCGAGCACTCCGCGGGCAAAGTACGCTAGACCTGCTCCGGGCCCCGCTACGTAGAAAGAGATTCGAGGTCGTGCGATGGCGAACATCATCCGCTTCGTATTAGGAAATTTCACACTTACCTTCCTCGTGATTGGTTTGATTGCCTCAGGGGTGGCGCTGCTTCGTAAGCCGAAACCTTTGACAACGCCCGTCGTGGTCGAGGCACTCTTTGCCTATTTTTTGCTTTTCTCCATCGGGTTTAGCCTTTTCTATAACTTCGTGCTGCATAGTTTTTTGGGCCAGATGACTGCAGGCTTTATCGGTTGGGCGAACAGCCCGTTCCAAAAAGAGGTCGGCTTCGCCAGCCTGGGATACTCGGTTGTTGGTTTTCTTGCTTTCAAACGCAGCTTCGATCTTCGACTTGCCGCAGTCACGGGACCGGCGTTGTTTCTTTTTTGCGCGGGTATCGGTCACGTTTATCAGATCATCACTGCTCACAACTTTGCGCCGGGAAATGCCGGTGTGATTCTCTATATGGACTTCCTGATTCCTGTAATTGGTTTTGTGTTGCTATGGCTGCAGCACCGATATCAACTGAGATCTCTTGCCTAGCGGCAACGGAAGCCAGGGAATCAGTTACGTTTCTACCCAGTAGGAACTGGACGGGTGCCCCACGTTCGCCTCAGCGTACGTGGGCCGAAAATGATATGTTTCGATTGCTTTTGCTATCCTTGCCGGATCTGCTGGTCAATCTTGCAAAAGCTCTGGTGGGGCTTCGCCCGTCGTTTTCGGCCCAGGGCCCGGATTTCCTGCACAGGGCACCGCCAAGGGCTGCGTGTGCGGCTTTCATTAAGGAAAGCCGCATGAGGTGTGTCAACGCGAGCAAGCTCGACAGGAAATCCGGGGGTACGCTTTGGCGAACCTGGGGCACCCGTCCAGTTCCTACTGCTTCTGTTGGGAGATTTGACTTCTGCTCGGTTGAGTTTTCACGCACAGCCTGAAGGCCGTTCCCTTTGGGGAAAGAAGTCCCTAGCCCCACCAGACCTCGCCCGGGGCGAGGTGGGCGCGCACATAGTCGGGATTCGGTTCCACGCCCAGGCCTGGCTTGTCCGGCACTTGAATTCTGCCGTCTTTGACCAAGGGTCCGTCATGCAGAACAAATTTTTCCCAGGTTAGCGACGGGTCGCCCTGATAAAAGCCCCAGGGGAGTTCGTGAGTCTTCGAAGCCGCGGGGCCCAGCGGGGGGCTAAGTGCCAGCTCGTGTGCTTTGAAATCACGGATGGCCGCTGCACAATGTGCTGAAGCGATGGCGCCCAGAGGACCGATTGCGTTGTGCGCCGATACGGGGATGTTGAAGATGTCGGCCAGATCCGCAATCTTCTTCGATTCCAGTAATCCACCGGACTTTGGTATATCGATCTGTACGATCTTGCAGCCCTGGTGCACGATGAAGGGCATAAAGCCGCGCCGCGTGTAGAGGTTCTCGCCGGTAAGGATCGGCACAGGCGACTCCTCCGTGAGCTTGACCCAGGACTCGGAGAAGTCGGGATCCATGGGATCCTCAAGCCACATAGGCTGAATGGGCGCAACCGCGCGCGCCAGGTTGAGCGCATCCGACATGTCCAACTCCCAGTGGCAGTGGACTGCGATTTCGAAGCGGTCGCCCAACGCCTCACGCACGTTGGCGAAACCTTTGGCGTTGATTTCCAAATCATGCAGGCTAAGCTGACGGCTGTTAAAGCGAGCGTCTGCCGGGACAAGGCCGTAGGGATCCCCGGCCCGCCGGATGTCGGTCTTTACCGCTTCAAAGCCATAGCGATGCTCCTTGACCATCGCCGCCCACTCACGGCAGGAAGCAGGGTCAAGAAAATCCGCCGGGCTGGTGGTAAGGTAGGCCCGCACTCCACTGCGGTATTGGCCACCCAATAGCTTGCAGACAGGCGCTCCGAGAAGTTTGCCGGCGAGATCCCAAAGGGCAATCTCAACCCCGCTGATCGCGGTGATGGTTACACCGCCTATCGCGCCGGCGCCACCCGTACGCAGAATCATTTGGGTGTATAGCGGGTCGATGTCCAATGGGTCCTGGCCCATGACCGTGTCTCGCAGATATCCCAGCATCACATCTTTGATCCCGAAACCCCAGTAGGCCTCACCGTATCCAGAGACGCCGGCGTCGGTGTCGATGCGAACCAGTGTGTTGCCTCCGGGCTTGCCAACGACCATCACTTTTAAATCGGTGATCTTCACTTTCTTACGCAACGGAGCCGCAAGGGCGGTGTAGTGTCCCAACACAGAGGACGCAGGGACCAAGGCTGCGAGGCCTTGCAGCAAGTCTCTTCTTTTCATCGGCTACCTCTGATGACACGCTGGTGCCACAATCAAGTGAGTTATGACAATGAAATGATGATCGCTTCCATTTATAGTCCCAATGAATGGTGTCGCGGGAGTAACCGATCGTGCCCGTGGCTGCGAGGACCGCAATGGAACATGATTTGCAAGACACACTTTCACTTCTCGCCCGCACCCCGGGCGCCCTCAACGCGCTTCTGCGGGAACTACCGGAAAAGTGGACGTTGCGAAATGAAGGGGAAAACACCTGGAGCGCCTTCGATGTGATAGGCCATTTGATTCACGCCGAACGCACGGATTGGATGCCGCGGGTCAGAATCGTATTGCAGTCTGGCGAGGCCCAGCCGTTTCCGCCTTTTGATCGTTGGGGAATGGCACGAGAAACCCAGGGTAAGTCCCTGGGGCAGTTGCTGGATGAATTCGCTCGTTTGCGATCAGAGAACCTGGATCAATTGCGTGCCTTGAAGTTGCAGGGAGCAGACCTTCAAGTCCGTGGACGACATCCTGCCCTCGGCGTGGTTACTCTGTCAGAGCTGCTGGCCACCTGGGCAACGCATGATCTAACTCATCTGCACCAGATCTCACGGGTCATGGCCCATCAGTACCGCGAAGCCGTGGGCCCGTGGAGCGCATATCTTGGCGTGCTGCGATGCGCCGGCCACAGCTCTTGATCAGCAACAACGCTCGCGGTCTAGGCCGTGGGAACCAGGATCTCGGTGATCAATTCCGCTTCCGGCGTCGTTCTCGGATCGTTCACGTAGTTCTCCATAAAGTAGTCATCCCGCACCGGGAGCTTGGTGTCGGAGATAATCTGCATCACCCGGCCGGTGGCCGCACCCAGATCCGAGTACGGACCAGTCAAGACAAAGCGGCTGAACTTGCCCCCGCGGAATTCGGTGTAGCCGAGGCCTTCGGGTACCACTGCGGGATGGGCGGCGACCGAGACCCCGGCCCGGTATATCATCGGCCCCATTTTGTAGAGGCTTATGTATCCCGTGATCTGATTGTGCTGGGTGATTCCGGCAACGAATGTATGCAGGGTCTGCCAAGCTTGGGGAGCGTTGGTTTGGAAAGGTCCTACTCTCTCGACGAACACGTAATGTGTTTTAGGCCAGGTTACGACTTGGGGTTTTTCCGTCAGGTTCATGGCTTCTCCCTCGGCGTTTCATCCTTGGGCATCCAGAATACGCGTTATTCGTCTCTCAGAGCACGCATTTGATCGAGGACCGCACGCGCACCCTCGCCGTACTTCACGGAAAACCGTTACATCAGGGGCTTTAGAGTCTGTGGTGAGCAGCCCGACTGAAAAGGCTGCGGTAAACGCTTTGTACGAAGGGCCCGGCTTCAGCCGTGCCGTAAATGAACTGCGCGGGGGCGCGGCTTTAGCCGCTGAGGTACCGCTTTTCACAGTAATTCCGTGCAGGCACAAGCTTGGAGAAACGTACCTCAGGGGCTAAGCGGATACCGCGTGGAGAGACATCTGTTCTTCCCTCGGTAGCCGCAGCTAAAGCCCTCATTGCTGTAGCTTTTTACGGCACGGCTAAAGCCGTGCCCTTCGTTGAGCGAGTTCTTCCCCACGATTTTTTAGAACGAAAACCGCGCTGCAATTTCAATCTGACGCGGAGTGTAGAGAAAGCCGCTGTTGTTGGAACTGGTGAATTGACCATACGTCGATTGATAGGTTGCGGTACCACTCAAAGCGCCGGTCGAGGAGAGCAGGTAGGCGGTAGTGTTGATGCCGTCGATGTTCTGGTGATTGGCGATGTTGAAGACATTGGCCAACAGCTGCAACTGGTAGCCCTCTTTGATGGTGAATGCCTTCTGGGCGCGAACATCGTCAACAATGTGCCTGGGGTATTGTTTGGTGTTTGGTCCAATCCCAGGAATAAGCGGAGTAGCACCGCCGGCTCCGTTCCAGTTGGTGAGAATCGCGTCGCCGGAATTGTAGCTGCTCACGCTGAGGGTGTAGGGCAGCCCATTTTGCATCTGGAAGCTGTTATCGAGACTCCAGTCATTGGCCAGATATTTGAGCCAGCTTCCGGAGTGGAGGTTAGGAAAGTTGTAAAGGGCGTAGGCCACAAACCGATTAGGAACGTTATACGAGGAGTTTCCGTAGTTGATGCGCGGATTCCCGAAGGGGTCGTACCAACTATTTGTGGCAGTGGTAGTGGTCGCGTTTTGCGCGAAGTCAAGAGCGTGCGACCACGTATAGTTGGCGTCGAACTGAATGCTGTGCAGCGAGTGGTTTTGAATTTCCGCCACGAAAGCGTTGTAGTTCGAAGTGATATTGCTAGTCACTTCCGTGATGCTTTGATAGTTGGCCGCCGCGGGGCCGAAAAGGCCGGTGTTGCCGTAGCTGGTGTAGGTGGGAACGGTGTAGACAGTTCCGTTCTGCAATGGACCTTTCTGCGTACTATCGACAACGGTAATCTGCACGTTTTTCACCGTCGCTGGATTGAGGTTGAGGTCCAGAAAGTTCGGCAGGTCGCGGCCCAAAGCCCCGAGATAGCTTAGCTGGAAAACCGTACCCCGGCCGATGGCCTGTTGAACCATGAGATCGAACTCATGCACCATGGGGTTTTGCAGGTTGGGAGCGAGGAAGTAGGAGCTCGGCGTCGGCGGCGTTCCCGTAGCACCAATGATGTCGGGCAACAGCGGACCCGTCGTAGGCCTGTACTGCGTGGTGTACTGGCCGTTTGGGCTACCTGTATTGAGCAGCACATTGAGCAGAACTCCGTTGGTGATCCTGCCGTAATACATGCCGTAGCCACCGCGCAATACAGTTTTGCCTGAGCCGTAAACGTCGTAGGCAAAGCCGATCCGCGGCCCGACGTTATTTTTATCGCTGGGATGGTTGGTCAAGCCCAGGGTAAGGGGTAAAACTGCCAATTGCCGCGGTGAGGTTTGATACCGGAGAGGGCAGCGCTTCGTAGTCATAGCGCACGCCAAGTTGCAGTGTAAGGCGTGGGGTCAACTTCCAGTTGTCCTGGGCAAAGAAGCCATAGTCCATCGTCGATATGGCGAAGATGGGAGGCCCGAAGCCCTGGTAGAAGTCAGCATAACAAGGATATTTGCCGACGGCGCTGGTGGTGGCCGTCGCGGCGGACGGATGCGCTGCTATTACAGGTGGAACTCGCCTTGCCCTTATTCAGCAGGTCGTTGATGTAGTTGCCCAAATAGGTATAGCTGTAGTCACCATTGCTTTCGTAGGTGTTGTTGATCAGGTCGTAGTTGTGTACGGTGTCGACGCCGAACTTAAAACTGTGGTTGCCACGGCTGTAAGTAAAGCGTGTCGCCGATCTGCCACTTCCGCTCGTCGGGCAGAGCTTTGCGGTAGGAATAATAGGGAGAGCCCAGATAGAAGCCGCTGGTCGATGTGGCGAGCGCGACCTCGGGCACATTGCCGCCGGTGCCGACCAGGTTAGCCTGGGTGTAGGCACTGTAGGGTTGCTGGCTCTCGTCGTTCAGCTCCCGCCCATACTGGTAAAGCAGCTCATTGCTGATGTTGTCTTCTGACCAGGCTGGTAAGCTTGGCAACGCCGTAGTCCAGCTTGACGTAGTCATTGCCCCAGGTATCGACTCCGTAGTCGTCGGTGGCCGTGGTCTGCACGCCGCCCGGTGAGGCCCAGCGGAGACGGTGGTAAAGCAAGCTGAGGTGTTCTCTTTGGTTGATCTGATAGTCCAGCTTGGGGGTGTTGATCTCCTGGTAGCCGGTGCGGGGTACGGTTCCGAGATCGGTCAGAAGGCCGGCAATCCCGGCGTCATAGGCAGCGACACCTCCGGCATAGGTTAAGCCCTGACGAGCCGCCAACGTACACGCCTGGCTATCCAGGGTGTAGTTGGGATCAGCGTTCGCGCCGGTGCCGTTGCTCAGGTAGCCGGTGGCAAGATTACACGTATTCGTGCCTGTCAACGCAGGCGACGGCTGCGCGTAAAAAGAACTTGCAGAATGTGGAATCGCCGTTCCCGGGAAAATGCGGTCGTGCGTGTCGAAGGTGTAAATCCAGAACAGCTTGTCCTTGATGAGTGGTCCCCCAACCGTAAACCCGTAAATTTTTCTCAAGTCCTCGGGTTTGAAGGGAGTGCTGGTAAAGGTATAAGCGCCTGTGGCCGGGTTCTGGGTAGCTACCGTTTTGTTGGTGAAGTCGTTGTAGGCAGCCCACTTGCTCTCGCGATCATAGAAATAGGCTTCGCCATGCAGCTGATTCGTGCCGCTCTTGGTTACAGAATTGATGACGCCGCCGGCCGCGCGCCCATACTCTGCGGCGTAAACGCCGGTGTTCACGGCAAACTCGCGTACGGCACTGCCTGAGGTTGAGTACGCTTCGCGTGTGCGGCCGCGTTCCTCAGAGTAATAGGCCTGGTTGTCGTCTGCGCCGTCGATCTCCACATTATTCAAGATCGGGCTTATTCCCCGAACGCTCACCAGCCCGTAGCCATTACTGTCCGAAACGACCCCGGGCGTGGTCATGGCCAAGCTCGACCATCGGCGATTGTTAATGGGAATGGTGTCCAGTGCAGTTCTGTTTAGTGTGCTGGTGAAGTCAGGGGAATCGAAGTTGAGCACAGGGGGCTCTCCGCTGACCTCGACGGTGGAATTCGAGGAGGCGACGGAGAGATGCGGTTCCAGGTTGGTAATCTGGCCCACCTGGACGATCACGTTGCTCTCACGAAAGGCGGCGAAGCCGGGCGCGGCGATGGAAATCGTATAGGTCCCAGGTTCGAGCAACGGCGCCTTGAAAAAGCCGCTGGCGTCGGATTTCACCTGGAATTGTGCTCCGGTACCATCGTTCACGATGCTTACAGACGCGTCGGTATGGCCGCGCCATTGATATCAAGGATTGTTCCTCCAACCGCTCCTTGGGTTGCGGATTGGGCGTTTGCCCGACTTGCGAGTGCCAGGCAGACGGCCAGGAAGAGGGTACAAGCCCTGCGCGTGAGATAGAAACTTTGCATCGGAAATGCCTCCCTTAAAGCAAAATGGATCGCTGGTGGTTTTGGCAGCTCGGCCGCTACGGTTTGTGGAAAATGGAGCGTGCTTACCCTGGCAGACGATCGCAATCAAATTCGGACAGAGACACCGGTATCCAGGCTTCTTCCGCGGGCCTTTAGAAATAAGGTTCTCCAGTTGCGATTTTCTTAACCGTACGGATTAAATTTTTCTTGCACAACGGTGAGGAAGATCATCTACGATGATCGCGATCTCGCTATCTTGTTTTGCCGGCCAATGTGTCCCGCGCGCGGCCTTTGAGTGCATGCAGAAATCAGACTCATTCGATGCTCATCTGCAGCAGGCCAAACGGAATGCACATGACCCCTATAAAACCATAGAAGTTTTAAAATACCGTAAACAAGCGAAAGCTGCGAATTCGTCCAGGGCAGTTTCACTGCATGACTAATTATTTTGACCTGCTCACCAGTCCGGCTTGTTCACCAGATCGAAGGCCGGGCCATGAAAGCAACTGGCCGTACTTGTAAGAACAACCGCCGGCAACCGATATTCCACGGATGGGCATCTAAGCTGCGGCCATAACGCACCCTAAGGGAGCGTGCTTTGAATGAAAACATTGCGGACCGCCGGGCTCGCTCAAAACGAAACACCTCTAACGATGTTAGGCGGATTTGCTGGTTGATCGCGCTGAACCCGCCTGGCGCAGCCTCTGCCGCGAAGGGCCGGTCGATTCGCGAACGATCAGTTCCGGTTCTATTGCTACCTGGGGCGGAGTTGTGGTCTCCCCAGACCGCAACTGTTGCAGTAGCAATTGCACGGCGAGTTCGCCCATCTGATGAAGCGGTTGGCGAATCGTGGTCAGGCTGGGTGTCTGGAACGCGGCCTCTTTGATGTCGTCGAAGCCCACTACCGATACATCTCGAGGAACCCTTGACCCGAAGTCGTGGAGTGCGCGGATACAGCCTATCGCCGCCACGTCGTTGAACGAAAGAACCGCGGTGAAGCTGCGATGGTGCGCCAGTAGCTGCTCCACCACCGGATAACCCAGTTCCGGCGAGGTCAAGTCTTTTTCCAGTTGGATGGTCAATTCCGGCCGGATAGAGAGACCGAGATCTTGCGCCACCTGCACGCTCGCTTGCCACCTTGCGTCGGAATCGGAACTGTATGGCTGCCCGCGCATGAAGGCAATCTTGCGGTGCCCGAGATCGTACAGGTGACCAAGCGATAATTCCGCAGCCCGGCGATGATCGAGCACCACGTTTGAAACCCCGCTCACATGCTTCTGCCCGGCAATGGCAACCACTGGCAACGGGAGCTTGTGCGGTAAATTGGTGTCGATCGCGATCAGACCCTCCGCACCCCGGCTGATCAGCATGCGCGGGTACTGCTCGATCAGGTCGGGCCGGTGCCGATGGTGGGCAATAAAGTAGAAATAGTTTTCCTCGAGAAGCCGGTCTCCGATCCCGGTCATCACTTCCGCGTGATAGCCGTCGGCGAGGACCGGAACCAGGATGCCGATGGTCATCGTCCGGCGATTTCTCAAGGACCGGGCAATGAAGCTGGGCTCATAGTTGAATTTAAGCGCGGCCTTGCGGATACGCTCCCGCGTAGCTTCAGGAATAGAGCGCCCCGGGACCTGGTTCAGAACGACCGATATGGTCGTTGGATCGAGATTCAGATAAGCCGCAAGGGTCTTGAGACTTACAGGTGCGTCACGCCGGCTGTCGTCGCTCTTGCGCTTGCCCATGAGCTGCTAAATCCTTGTCTTCACTGATCCTGGAAAAACAGTTCCAAAAAGTGAGGCCCAGAGGCATGAACCTCTGGGCCTTATTGAGTTACATCTAGAACAGGAATTTCGCGCCGAATTGGAACACACGGGGATCGGCGGTGCTGGTCACCTGACCGAAGTTGCCATCGTTGCTGCCCCCATCCACCTCGTTGAACTCCGTGTGGTTGAAGGTGTTGAACGTCTCTGCGCGGAACTGCAGATGTATAGCCTCGTGGATGGGGACGTCCTTGAAGAGTGCAATGTTCCAGTTAAAGAGCCCGGGACCGACTACCGCATCCTTACCCGCATTGCCGAATCCTGTGCCGCCCGCACCAGCTGCGGTCCAGGGTGCGGCCGGCGCCGCGAACGAACCCTTGCTGAACCAGGCTTTCTGTGAGTGTGGATATGTCACGGGGGCAACAATATCCGGCCGATTGGTCGTGTTGCCGCCGAGCCCGATCACATCGGGACCATTGTAGGTAAGATTCGACCCACCCCCCTGAAGGTTGGAGCCGGTCTCAGCCTGCGTGACTCCCGATATCTGCCAGCCTCCAGCCACCGCCCGTTCCAGGTAACTACCGGAATGGGCGAAGAAGGGAAGATCGTAGACGTAGTTCACATTGAAGATGTGACGGCGGTCAAACGCTCCCGAACCGCGATCGTAGCGGAGGTTGTAGGGATCCGAGGCAGTGTTGAGATCCTGGCTCTGCTGTTGTCCATCGATCTCGTGCGACCACGTATAGGCCACCTGCAGGGACAAACCGTGCCTCTTTTCCATACGAAGCGCGGTCTGTAACGAGTTGTAGCTTGAATTCACCGGATCTGTGGATTGAAGGATGTTAGAGAATCCCAGGTAAGGCCGGTACAAGTTTGCGTTCCCACCCTGTGCGACTGTCTCGCGGTTGGCAAGGTCGGCAAGGGGCAGGTCGTTCTGTTCGATCTTGCTGTTCTGGCTCCAGGCACCGGTACCGACATACTGCATGCCAAAAACGATCGAGGGGGCCAACTCCCGCTGGACGCCTAAGCTCCATTGAGCGGTTGCTGGATTTGGATAATAGTAGGAGATGGAATTAACACCCGCGGGGGCGGCAGGCAGTGAAGTGGGTGGCGTAACAACCCCGCTCCAGCTGGTAGTGGGACTGGAAAATCGAACGTTGCTGGCCTTCGGTTGGTAAGAGAACGGAGGATTGGTGTCCGCGCCGTAGATGTCGTTGCCCTGAACTCGCTCGTAGAATACGCCAACACCACCGCGCAGAATGGTCTTGCCGTCACCAAAAAGGTCATAGGCGAAGCCTAAACGGGGTTGCCAGGTGAAATAGTCGTTCTTGACCATGCCGCGGGAAACCCCATTCACCCCGGCAAGCTGAATACCATTTAGATAAAAGGGTGCGCTGGCCCCTGCAGGTTGTGAAAATCCAGGCCCGGTTGGCGACAGATTCCCGGTTCCAGGATTCGGCGCCTGCTCATTCGCGGCCGAAAATGCAGCCGGATTGAAGTTGGCCACCTGGTTATTCTTCTCGTAGACACGCGGCATTCCGTCGTAGCGAAGCCCCAGATTCAGAGTTAGCCGCGGCAAAACATGCCAATTGTCCATGGCATAGCCGGAGTACGTGTTGTTGAGCCAGTGGTTGGTTTTGAGGTCGTTGAGCTGCTGGAAGGTGCTCGCGTAGCCAAGCAGGAAGTTGATATAGGGGTCCTGGGAGGCGACGCCCGTACCTCCGTTGAACGTGTAATCGCCTTGCGTGTCCGCCTGCTGTTGCTGGTTCTTATCCGAGCGCATATAGGAGAAGCCGAACTTCATGCTGTGCCGGCCCCTCGTCCAGGAAAAGTCGTCGCGGAGCTGGTAGTTCAGATACGAATTATGCCAGGGCCAGTAGTTGGTTCCCCAGGTGGTGTTCAGCTGGCCACCGGAGAATGCGATTTGGGGCAGGCGGTTCAGAGCATTGTTCCCGGTGAAAAAGCTGCCGGCGCTCCAACCGGAAGGCTGCGCAAAGATGCCCAGAGGCTGGGTAGAAATCGTGTTCCCGTTTACGCAAAGGCAGACTTCGTTGAGCATGGTGGGTGAAATTGTCTGGCTCAACTTGATTACGGCAGCCCAGGAAGGATTGGCAAATTCGTTGCCGACCGTGGTGTAGGTATCGCCGCCCCACATCGGGGGATATAAAGTTTGTTGCATCTGGTCGTGGATGTAGCTTCCCATCAGGTGAAGGTTATCGGAGATGTTGTGGTCGATACGCACGGTATCTTCCCGGACATCCGTAGGCTGCTTGGGCGAGGCGATGTACTGAGGTGCGTTGCCGGTTGGGTCGATATTTGGTTTCGGGATGGCGCCTGTGCCCATAAAGAGCACAGCATTGGGATCCAGAGAGCCGGCTGGGATGGTGTAGGTGTTCGGTTGACCGGCCGCAGCGGGAGCGCCCACGATTGGGAACGGGGCACCGGTAGCAGGGTTGAGCACAGCGGGACAATTGGGAGCGCAATTCCATTGGGTGTAGGTGAAATTTGATCCCGCAGTGGGAAAGTCTTCCGCCGGAACAGTGTTTTGGGCAGAAGCGTTCGCACCCTGAATGTACTTACGCCACTCTTCCGACCAGAAGAAGAAGGTCTTCTGCCGGGAGCTATTGTAAAGATGCGGAATGATGACCGGGCCGCCGATATCGCCGCCGAAAATGTTCAGCCGCAGCTCGGGGCTGGGAGTGTTTGCCTGCTTGTTGAAGTAATAGCCTGCATCCAGATCGTCGTTGCGGACAAACTCCCAAAGGCCGCCGTGGAAGCCCTTGGTGCCACTTTTGAGTTGCATCACGATCGTACCGCCGGAGTTAATGCCATAGTCCGGCGGGTAGTTGCTGGCCAGCACCTGGAACTCTGCAATAACGTCGGGAGCCGGCAAAACGTCCAGCTTGCCGCCCGAACCGCGGTCATACACTTCGCCACCGTCAATGAGCCAATTGTTGTGATTCGGATTTGTGCCGTTGAAGCTGATGGTCGCGGTGCTGGTTTGTGCGGCAATACCATTAAACGAAGGCAGGTTGCCGGAAACACCCGTGCCCATTGTGGCCAGGGAAGTTATGTTGCGGCCATTGGTGAGTAGCTGGGAGATCTGTTGCCCAGTGATCAGGGTACTGACTTCACTGGTCTCGGACTGAACCTGAAGCGCGTTTGATTGTACGACCACCATTTGGGTCGAGGAGCCGACGGTCAACGTGATATCTGCCCGGAGCGTTTGGGCGATGTTCAGGACGATCCCGTCCTTCCTGTAAGCCTCGAAGCCTGTGGAGCCTGCGGTTAGGTTGTAATCGCCATTGTCCAAACCGGGGAAGTCGAAGAGGCCGGCCCCGTTGGATTTAGTGGAACGGGAATTGCCGGTTTGGACGGAAGAGATCTTCACATCTACGTTTGGTACCACGGCACCGGTTGGATCGGTAACCGTTCCTGTAATCTCGCCCCCGTTCTGCGCATGAGCGACACCACCACTGAGCAGAACTCCAAACATTGCGATCAGCAGCAATACCGGCCAAAGGGCGAAAAGCTGGTTGCGGAGATTAAAAGTTGGGCACAGGCAGGGTGAGGAAGTGAACTGCGGTTGCTTCTGTAACATTTTGGTCTCCCTAAAGGTGTTTCCAGGATCTATATGTTCTTGCTTCGAGCGCCGGACACCGTCCACGGATGGACATCCGTAACCGAGCCGGAAACTATGCGACCAGCACCATGGTTGGCTAGGGTCTTTCTGGTATAAGCGGGAGGTAAAATGCTTCAAATGGATGATAAGTAAGGACTTGAATGCATAGGTAAAAACAGGTAAAGGGCGGTTGTCAACAATGTAACGCTGGCATACACTGATGCACGCATGGATGTGCACTCTTCGTGGGTCCCTAAAACGGAAGAAGAAAAGGACCAAGTCAGACGACAGATGGAGCGTCTGCTCGAAACAACTCACTTCAAGAACAGCCGGCGGTACCCCGCGCTGTTTCGGTTCATCGTAGAAGAGACGCTGGAAGGCCGAGGCGAATTTCTGAAAGAACGCCTGCTTGGGATACGTGTGTTCAACCGCCCTCCGGACTACGATACGGCCGACGATCCTATTGCCCGGGTCACCATTGCAGAGATCCGCAAACGGATCGCGCAGTATTACCACGAGGAAGCACACGAATCGGAAATGCGGATCGAGTTGATGCCAGGGCGGTATGAGCCTGAATTCTTCCCGCGGAAAATCAAGGTGTTGCCTCCACCCGGCGATGTGGTTCCCGTGACGCCAGCCCCGCTTACCGAGACGCCAATCGATGTTCCGGCACAAGAACCCGGCAAAGCCAGGCCTGCGTTCTTTCGTTGGTGGGTCGGCGCCCTGAGCGTGCTTTGCCTTACCCTCGTAGGCGCTTTGCTGTGGCGCCTGGAGCGGCCTTCTGCCCTCGACCAGCTATGGAATCCAGTGTTACGACCTCACCTCCCCATCACATTTTGTCTGCCCAGTGATGCGGCAGGTCTACAGATCGCGGGTGCGGCAGGGATCCTGTCTTATTCCCAGCCCGCAAAATCTAAAGACACGGCGCCGGTAGCCAGTTCGGCCGACAAAGCAAACTCCAGCTTTCTTTATTTCGAGAAGAACCGTGAAAACGTCGTTTTTTCAGACGTGCTGGCAACCATGAGGATGTCTAATTGGATCGCCACGCGCGGCGGTGAACAAAAACTGCGTTTGGCTCACTCGACCACACTGGACGATCTGCAGGAAGGGCCGACCATACTCATCGGCGGGTTAGATAATGGGTGGACCTTGCGAACCCTGGCACACTTGCGCTACCAATTCCGAGGCACAGATCAAGAGCAATATTGGATAACCGACACCAAGAACCCCGGGAGCAGGAAATGGGGGGTCGATCTGAAAACCCAATATCCCGCGGTGACGCGCGATTTTGCATTGATCGCACGCGCGCACGATGATTCGACCGGGCAGGTCGAGGTAATTGTCGCCGGCATCGGGATGAGCGGAACAGCGGCGGCGGGCGAATTTATGGTCGATCCGAATCGGCTGGAAGAACTGCGTAAACAAGTAGGGCCCGGATTCCGCGATCATGATTTTGAAGCCGTGCTGGGAACTGACGTGGTGAACGGCATACCAGGCTCAGCAAACATCCTGGCAGTAGAGGTATGGTGACGGCTTCAGACACTATGCCGGGGATAGCGTTACACCAGACGCTCACTGTAACCTAGACAGCAACATGCGTGGACTTTATACCCCTTGTTTCCTGGTTTTGATCACCACCGTATCGCTTCTCCCTTCGAGACTTTTGACGGCGCAAACACTCAACAAGCAGCAAGCGATGCTGCTGACGCAGCAGGGAAAGTTTCAGGAAGCAAAAGAGGCCTGGTTACAACTGGCTGCGCACGATCCCAACGACTATGTGATCGAAGCAAACCTTGGATTAGTGCTCGCCCAACTCGGTGAATATAAGGAAGCGATTGCCGCATATCACAAATCCCTGGCCTTGCATCCCCATGAACCAAGTGTCGAGATGAATCTTGGCCTGGCGGAGTTCAAAGAAGGTAATTTTGCGGCCGCAAGCTCATCCTTCAGTTCCGTTGCCTCCACGCGCACTGCAGACCCGCGGATCGAGACGCTTCTCGGACTGAGCTACTTTGGGCAGAAACTGTATACCAAAGCGATTCCACATCTCACCATTGCCAGCGGGAATGATCCTTCGAACCCTGAGTTGCACTATGTTTTGGCAGAGTCATGTCTTCATGGTATGAAGCCGGAGTGTTCCCTCTCTGAGTCGCAAAAGCTGCTCCAGCTAAGTCCTAACTCTGCGGAAGCCCACATGCTCGTGGGCGAAGCACTCGACGGTACCCACAAGGAAGAGGAAGCGATCGCAGAATTTACCGCTGCCGAAGCAGCCAATTCGTCACAGCCAAATGTCCATTTTGGCCTTGGGTATCTTTACTGGAAAAAGCATGACTACGCCCAGGCGGCTCCGGAATTCAAACAGGAAATAGAGCACGACCCCAGGAGCGCGCAGTCCTATGCCTATCTTGGCGACATAGCTCTTCGAAATAACAACAATGAAGAGGCAAGAATCAGCTTATCGAAGGCAGTGGAACTGCAGCCGAATATCCGGTTGGCCTATCTCGACCTGGGTTCCGTGTATGCTCGCGAGAACAACAACGCCGCCGCTATCGCGGCCTTCAAAGAGGCAGAGCGTCTCGATCCCTCCGAGCCCGATGCACATTACCTCTTAGCGCGCGCCTATATGGCCTCAGGACAAAAGCAGAGAGCGGACGCGGAATTTCTCAAGACCAAGGCGCTCCATCAAAAAGAACAGGAGTCGGTCATCGAGAAGATGGCCGCCAACACTCCTGTTAACGTTCCAGCTGCTGACCCTAAGCCTTAGCTCAGAAGAAGTAACTCGGGCTGAGGGTACGCTTGAAGAGAGGCTTTGGTTGCGCAACAAATCTCTCCTTTTCTCGCCAAGCCTTGCCCCCTGGACGGGTGCCCCATGTTCGCGAACTTCCGCGTACATGGGTTGAATACGACCTTTTTCCAATGCTTTCCCAACCGGTCTACACCTACTTACAGGAAAAGAAAAAGGAAGGGCTTTGGACTCCTCTAACGACGTTCGACGGTTTTCCTCGCCGATCGCGTTGAGGCTGCTTTTTGCAGGCTCTGCCGCGCAGGACCACTCGATTCGCGGATGATGAGTTCCGGCTCTACTGCAACCTGCGGTGGGGGCTTGGTCTCCGAGGGCCGCAGTTGTTGGAGCAATAACTGGACGGCCAGTTCGCCCATCTGATGAAGTGGCTGGCGAATCGTGGTCAGACTTGGCGTCTGAAAGGCGGCTTCCTTGATGTCGTCGAAGCCCACTACCGACACATCCTGAGGAACCCTTAACCCGGAATCATGGAGCGCACGAATACAACCGATGGCGGCGACGTCGTTGAAAGACAGTACGGCGGTAAAGCTGCGATGGTGAGCGAGCAACTGCTGAACGACGGGATAACCCAGCTCAGGCGAGGTCAAATCCTTTTCCAGTTGGATGGTTAATTCCGGCCGGATAGAGAGACCGAGATCCTGCGCCACCTGGACGATACCGTGCCACCTGGCGTCGGAATCGGAGCTGTAAGGCTGGCCTCGCATGAAGGCGATCGTGCGATGCCCGAGGTTGTAAAGATGACAAAGCGATAATTCGGCAGCGCGGCGATGGTCGAGCACGACGTTGGTAACTCCGCTCATACGCTTGTGGCCGGCAATCGCAACCACCGGCAGCGGAATCTTGTGAACTAAATTGGTGTCGATCGCAATCAGGCCCTCCGCGCCCCGGCTGATCAGCATCCGGGGGTACTGCTCGATCAGGTCAGGCCGGTGGCGGTGGTGGGCTATGAAGTAGAAATATTTTTCCTCGAGAAGCCGGTCTCCAATCCCGGTCATCACTTCCGCGTGATAGCCGTCGGCGAGGACCGGAACCAGAATGCCGATGGTCATGGTGCGGCGATTTCTCAAGGATCGGGCGAGGAAGCTGGGCTCATAGTTGAATTTGCGCGCGGCCTTGCGGATTCGCTCCCGCGTAGCTTCAGGAATGGAGCGTCCTGGAACCTCGTTCAGAACGACCGATATGGTCGTCGGATCGAGATTGAGATAAGCCGCAAGGGTCTTGAGACTGACGGGGCCAGCAGGCTGGCTATCGTCGCGGGTACGCTTTCCCATCGGACTGCCGTAAACCTCATTCGTACAAGAGCGGGGGATTGGCTATAAAATATCTTCTAAACAATAGTTTGTCTAGATACTTTGCCGGAACCCACCCGCCCCGCCAGCGGGGTCAGAAGCCGCCTGGGCCCCCCGGCTTCCCTGCCGCTCCGTTGCGCGCGGGAAGAATCCCCTCGCCCTCTTTCAGAATGTAGAAGTGATCGGCCCCCACATTGTTCAGCGTCTCCACTTTTCCCGACGGCCAGAAGACCTCCAGCTTATCGACCTTCTCGTGAGGGCCGAGGCCAAAGTGGATCCTCAGATCGCTTTGCGAAAGGTAGCTGCCCCCGCTCTGCACCTGATCCAGCTGCACCAGGTCCCCTGCCGTTGCGCGTATCCGGGCGTTGAGCGCGAGCCGATTGCCTTTCGCTCCCTCCAGTTCGAAGCTGATCCAATGGTTGCGAGGTCCTCCCTGCGTCTGCAGGATCATTGGTTCGCCTTCCAGGTTCTCCACTACGATTTCCAGGCGGCCGTCGTTGAACAGATCGCCCACGGCGAGCCCGCGGCTAACCTGGGGTACCTGAATCGCAGGCCCGGCAAGCTTGCTTATGTCACGAAATGTGCCGTCGTGCTGGTTGAGATAGAGGAGCTTGGGCTCGTGAAAGCTGGTGCCGATGTCCTTTGTGTCCACCTGCGGATAGACATGCCCGTTGACGATGATCAGATCAAGCCAACCATCGTTATCCAGATCGAAAAAAGCATCTCCCCATCCGACATAGGGTGTGGTGCTGCGCGCAATACCGGAAGCATACGAGACATCGGTAAAGTTAAGGGCTCCATTGTTGCGGAACAATGCCGCGTACTCGTCGCTGAAGTGACTGATGGCAAGCGAAAACAGGCCCTTATGTTCGTAGTCACCCAGGGCTACGCCCATGTTGGCCTGTTCGCTGCCATCGACGTTGACGGCGACCCCGGCGTCCAGCGCTACGTCGGTAAAGTGGCCGTTGCCGTCGTTGCGATAAAGGTAGTTGGGCTCGCCGTCATTAGCGACAAAGAGATCGAGTAGCCCGTCGTTGTTGAAATCACACCAGAGCGCTGTGAGCCCAAAAAACTTCTGGGCATCGTCCACCCCGGCCGCTTTTGAAACCTCGGTGAAGGTTCCATTGCCGTTATTGTGATAGAGCGCGTCCGGAGAGCCCTTCAGGCCTCGGGGGCCGCATTGCACGTTTATTCCATGGTATTGACAGGTTGGCTTGGAGCCGAATTCCGGGAGGTCCTTGAGGTCTAAATCCACGTAATGGGCAACAAAGAGGTCAGACCAGCCATCGCCGTCGTAGTCACCAAAAGCCGCACCCGTCGCCCAGCCAGAATCGCTGCCCAGCCCCGCCTGGGTGGTCACGTTGCTGAAGGTGCCATCGTGGTTGTTGTGGTAAAGAACGATGCCGCCAAAACAGGTGACCAATAGATCCGGCCAGCCGTCATTATCAAAGTCTCCAATGGAGGCCCCCATGGCCCAACAGGGATAGCCCACACCGGCCTTCTCCGTGACATCGGTAAACGTGCCATCGTGGTTGTTATGGAAGAGAGCACTGCGTGCTTTTTTGCCGGCCAGCGCCATGTCGATTGCGGGCGCATTGGTAAAGTAGATGTCTGGCCAGCCGTCGCGATCATAGTCGATGAGTGCGACGCCGCCGCTCATCGACTCCACAATGTACTTCTTGGCTGGGGAAGACAGATGATCAAACTGGATTTTCGTGGAGCGTGTGATGTCGACAAGCTGGGGAAGCTCGGAGTGTGGTTGCGCAGAAGACGGCTGCAGTGGCTTGGTGTTGGCCTGACCCGGGCTCGATTCCGGTTGGCAGCAAACTACCAGCGCGGCCGATAACAGCATAGCGGCTGTGCGAATTCGTGCGCCTCGCATCCAGGTCGCGGGCTCCCTTCCCACAGCATCACGACGAGGTTCGCTATTTTTCCTCTGGCTGCTCGCTGGTGAGCCCAGCTGGGTGTAACTGCATCTCTTTGAAAATGGCCTCAAGTTTTTCCTTCATTGCCTTGTATCTCTTGTACTCTTCCACCTGCTCTTGCGCATCGGCGGTCCGTCCCATTTCGCGATAAAGGGTACTGAGGCGGAAGTGAGCGGCCGCGTTGGTCGGCTCCAGTTGGACTGCACGTTCGAGAATCGGCAGGGCCTTGGCCTGCTCATTCATGGCGATCAGGGTCTTGGCCATGCCAAATTGTGCCTCCGCATCATCGGGCTGTAAGCGGAGGGCGGCGGCGTAGTCCTTCAGGGCCTGGGCAGAATCCCCTTGGTGACTGGAAAAATCTCCCAGCCTGGATTCCGCCTTTTCATCCGATCCGTTCTCGGCAAGGGCCGCCTTGTACTGCGCTTCGGCTCCGGCCTTGGTCTTGGCATCCTCAGAAATGTTGAGCAACTCACCGAGCTCAAAATGAATGCCGGGAAGCTTGGGATCGATGGCGAGGGCTTTCTCGAACTGCAGCTGGGCGCCGGCGGTGTTGCCCTGTCTCGCCTCTTCATGGGCCATCAGCTGATGCATCTGCGCAGAGTCGGGAGCGGCCAGGGCCAGGCTCAGCATGGCTTCGCCAGACAGGTCGGAGTAGACGCGATACGCGGCATAGAGCACTGCCGGGTTGGCTGGGTCCGCCCGGCGCAGTGCATTTACGACCGAGCTGGCCTTTTCCAGATCCTGGGTTGCGGTGTAGAGCTCGACCAGCTCCATACCGATCTGCACCTTCAGCTTTGGCTCCGTGGTGGCGGCGAATGAGGCTTCCATGTCGATGGCGGCGCGCGCTGTATCTCCCGATCGCTTCTCGGCCATCCCCAGCAATGCCTGGATCTTGGGCAGGTTCGGCTGCAGCTCAAGTGCGGCTCGCAGATGAGGAGCAGCCTGGGCATAATCGCGCTGAAAAAAATAGCAAGACTCCGAGATTGCCCTGCGCATCTACATTCCGGGGTTCGAGGGCAACGAGTGCGTTCAATTCCGGAATGGCGAGATCAGGGCGCTGCTGGTTCAGGTATTGCTGCGCCAGCTTGGCATGTTGCGCGGCCTGGTCCTGGGCGCCCGGGGGCCCCTGGGCCCGGAGCGGAATGATGGCTAGGAACACCAGGAAGAGAGTACAGAGTTTTTTTTTACACACATCGCCTTCGAATGATACCCCGCCAGCAAGATGGGAGACAAAGGCTTGAAAGGCACCCCACCCGCTAACTTCCCCGCGGCCATTTCAAGGCCGCCGCGGCGCCTGCCGCGCCCCGGCTCGGAGCATGACACGAGACGGCTTGAAGCCGCAAGACACACGCTTGTTCTGCATCTAGAAGGGGTTGCAAAGGGGGCAAGATAATTCTTGACAACGTCACATTGCTTCCTGTTATATTGCTGGCGCGCGAGCTTTGGCTTTTTCAGACAAACGTTTGTCTTAGCAGATCTCTTCCAGATTGAGCGCGTTTCGGGTGACCAGGGGGTATTTTTGCAGACCGAAATGACTTGAAAGCGCGACCCGGCCTGACGGCCACCGCTTGTTCCCCTCCTCCCCCTTGCTGGCGGTATCCAGTTGCTTCGCATGTCGCAGCGGAGCCTTGATGTGTGACGTCAACAGCCACTATACGAATGTCAACAGCCGCTCCACGAATAAGGAGGACGGAGCGCATGATCGTGGTTTGTCCCGGGAAGTCCCTGTACGTGTGCGATGCAAGTAGAACGAGAAACAGAAATAAGACGATGTATCGGCAACATTTTTGGAGGTAGTACCCATGAAGTTAAGAGGATTGGTATTGACTGTACTGGCCGGAGTTGTTCTGGCCCTGGGCTCTTTTCAAGCTGCCATGGCGCAAGCCACCAATGCCGGTGACGTCAGTGGCACGGTGACCGACACAACCGGGGCCGCCATACCCGGCGCCACCGTCACGGTAGTAAACAACGGTACCGGAGTCAGCCACGATTACACCACCAATGCGGCTGGGATCTACGACACAAATTCCATCGTAGCCGGCGATTACAAGATCACGTTCTCAAGAGAGGGATTTACCTCGCTGGTTCACTCTTCGATCACGGTGAACGTGG